>JAOQAE010000005.1 GCA_025963725.1 Bacteroidota bacterium
AGTAGGAATGGAACATGGTCCATACGTCCTTTTCATTAAAATCAAACAAGGGCTTGCCTGTTTTAAATAAGCGGACCACATTCTTATGTTCGATCAAACTGCCTTTGGGCTTGCCCGTGGTGCCGGAGGTATAGATCACATAAGCAAGGTCATGAGGCTTGTTGACTGGCGTTGGATTTTCTTTTTCATAACTGCCTGATCGTTCTTCAAATTTCTTCAGCTCCCCTGCATCCAGCACTACCTTACAACAGCTGTCTGCGATCATGTATTCGATCCGCTCCTGTGGGTACTCGGGATCAATAGGAACATACGCCCCACCCGATTTTAACACACCAAGGATGGCAATGATCATCACTTCGCTTCTCTCTACCTTAATTCCGATCAGATCATCCGGCTTTATCTTATATTCTTTGCGTAAGTAGGATGCAAGCTGGTTGCTCCGCTCATTGAGCTCGCGGTAAGTAAGCGCTGTTGTTCCTGCGGTTACTGCAATATTCTCAGGGTATTTTTTTACCTGCTCTTCAAACAGGTTTATGATCGTCTTTTCAGTCGGATAATTTACCTTCGTATCGTTGAAACCTTCTAATTCCAGCTTTTCTTCCTCGCTTAAATAATCGATCTGCCCGATCGCGGATTCAGGAGAAAGAGCCATCTGCGTAATGACCCGCAGGAAGTGGCTCTCCATCTGCTTCACCTGTGAAGCTTCATACATACAGCTGTTATAGCTAAATTTCAATGTCAGAGCGGCCGATGGTATCACCATGCAGGTGAAATCATAATTATTCTGCTCAAAAGTATCGGATGATAAAAATGATAACTCACCGGCAGTGCCCTTGTCGCTTATACTCTGCTGGATCATTTCCTCCACCGGAAAGTTCTGAAACTGTAATATATGATCGAAGAGGCTTTGTTTTATTTCACTTTGGGATTGAATATCTGCAAGTTGCGTATAATGATGCTCACTTTCCTCTATGGAACGTTGCTGAACCTCTTTCAGAAGCTGCCTGATCGTAACACCGGAATTAATTTTAACACGCACAGGAATAGTGTTAATGAATAAGCCGACCATTCTTTCAATTCCATCAATTTCACCCGGACGTCCCGATACAACAGAACCAAAAACAACATCACCTGTATTGTTATATCTGCTAAGCAAAACAGCCCATGCAGTTTGTATAAATATATAATCTGTTATTCCTAAGGTGCTGCATAATCTCTTCATGGCTGCTCTCACGGAAGGATCCAATGAAACTGAAGTTTCCCCGGGGTGATGTGCTATGCCTTCTTCTTTTACAGGACGCTTTGGTAAGGGGGTCAATGTATTAAAGCCCGACAGGTATTCTTTCCAATAGCGTAAAGAGCCCGACTTCTCCTTTTTCATCAGCCATTTTATATAGTCTGAATACGGCCTTACAGTCTCCTGTTTAATTGTGGCACCTCTAACAAGGCTATGATAGATCTGGAAAAATTCATTGATCAGGATGCCGATGCACCAGCCATCCATCAGGATGTGATGATGACTCCATATAAATTCATAGGCGTTTTCACCTAACCCTAATAACGTCAAACGGATCTGGGATCCATTATGCAAGTTAAACCCTTTCTTCCGGTCAGTATATTTATACTCTTCAACAGAAGATTCCACTTCACCTGGAATTTCTTTATAAGTAAAAGCGGGGGGACAATCTTTTATAACAACCTGGAGCGTGTTATCGGAATACTCACTTGTAAAAAAGGTTCTTAAAACGGCATGCCGCGCCGATAGGATCCTGTAGCTTTCTTCAATTTTATTTATCTCAAGCGCACCATTAACTCTGCAACTTATCTGATTAAAATAAGCGGAGGCCCCGGGCGCCTCCAGCCAATGATAATAAAACCCCTCCTGTAAGGGAGACAGGGGATATACATCTTCTACCATAAATAATACTGACTTATAAAAAACAATTTAAACTCAGTGCCCAAAAACACTGTAACCTGGCTGAACAACTTGGAGGCAACGTCGTTCTGTTACCTGCCTCTGCGTCATTAAAAAATATAAAGCCTGTGTTCTTTATATAATCAGCCCGGTTTGTTAATTACCCATATATCGCACATTTATTGCCCAACGCAAACTCAAAAATGGTTTGCGCAAGAAGCACAAGTATGCTTTCTACAAATAATGACCGATCAGGTCAGAATAGCGGCGCAGGCCGAATATTCCTAAAATGAATCAATCAACAACAACACGCATCAAAGTGATAGAAAATAGCTATCCCAGTGAAAAGCGGAAGTTTTCAATGTAGATTATTATCAATAAAAATTGAGGGAGTAGCTCAGGGCTAAAATAGAATTTTTTTTTTATAACTGGCAAATGTTTAATTAAAAACACTCAGTATCAATAATATAAATATTTAAATTATTGCTTTTCAATACACTTTTTACATTCCTTACAATGCATTGGATCGAGCCACCAGTATGTTTTATAGGCAATAAGTTTTTTTTATAGTCCGGTGCTGCTGATCCTCGAGTTCACCACATTGTTGTATTTTGACCCGAAGCGGTATGTTATTCCTGTGCTCATAGCGAAGATATAGCTTGTTGCTATTTCCTTCCGTTGCAGCAGCTGCTCATCCCTGCTGGAGCCGCCTTTTACAAGGGATATTTGATCATGAACCATTTCATACCCTACATATATACTGAAATAGAATCCTTTGAAAAGACGTATGTCAGTATTAGCTGAAAGCGAAAGGTGATTTTTGTTTACATCATTAAAATAATGCGATCCCAATATTGAAATGCTGGCACTTCCCCATGGCTGTGTAACCGAAAGCGCTATATTCAGCTTATTCTGGAATACATTCTCGGTGATCATGTCGTAAATTGTTGTATCGGTATATTCATAATGATTGCCGGAAACAAGCCAGGTAACGGTAAAGCTCTTTTGCTGCGATTCTGAATAAGGGAACAAGTTATACTCCAGGGCAGGAGCGCCGGCAAGATAAAACTTCTGATTATTATACGTTGCACTTCCCGCCTTCCCGAACATTCCATAAGACCAGTGTTTATTAATGCTTCTTATATATCTCGCATATGCCTGCCGGGTATCGGTAAACGTATTTATTGTATCAGTGCCGCTAATAAAACGGCTCGCGGAATAATCCATATTCACTTCGAGATCAACTTTAACCTGATCGGTTGTTTTGTTCACTGAAATTGCCCCGCCGTAATTCTGATTCAGCGCAGAGCGCTGTCCGTCGATATTTGCAGCTATACTCGTGTTCACAACCCATGACCTCCAGGGATCCACAGTTACAGTGGCAGTGTCCTGCACTTCATCAATTGCAATCTGTATATGCGGAGCATAACTTGTATGTGAAACATATCTGATAAGGCCCAGCTTTATCACTTGTGCAAGCTCCCTGCGGGTATCATCCTCCATATTTCCGGACTTCGACAGGTAGGTAAGCGTATCGGAAACTTCAGCAAATTTCTTCATTCCGATAAAGCAAAGGTTATACTTGGTGTATTCAACACCGGCCATCTGGTTGGTAATGAACAGATCCACATCGGCCGACTGCTTATCACGCACATAATTTACGAATGTGATCTCGGTCTTCAGGAAGTCTTCATAACAACCATTACAGTTAATAAATACATTCAAAACTCCTTCCTTCCGGCGAGCTAAAGTGTCGGGGGATAGTTGCGCCTCTGCTATTGAATAGAAAAAACACAAAAAAAGAATAATTCCACATCTGGTTTTCATAATCGTAGTTATTTAAGGTAAATTGTTATTAATTCTCAATTATAGCTTCAACCTGTCCATTTATCAGTATTACATCGCCGGGCTGAGCTTCAGGAAAGAACAGAAAAACATCTATTTGCTGTTTATAGTTCGCTGTGAATTTTTTCGCTTTGAATTCTTTTCCAAGGTAGGCATCATTTGATATGGCAACAGCTACCGGATGAGATGGCTTGCCGCCCGCCGCATGCGTGAGTGTAATGTTCTTGAATTTGCTTTCCAGCTGAAGCTGATGGCTTCCTTTCACTGTTATTGTCATCCAGATGGCTTTAACATCCTTAAGGTCAGTACAATTTATATAATCATGCTCGCAATCCATGCAGTTAACCGAATATGGAAAGCTGGTATTGCGAGGTAAATCACAAAAGCTTTTCACATCCCAGAACTTACACGTTTTAACCTGGAGGAGTTTATTTAATTTTGATTTGGATGCAGTTGCCTCCTTTTTAGGAATGGTGTTTTTTTCTGCTCGAACGGTTGAATCTTTTACAATTGCCGTTTTTATCTCAGCGCTGTCGTTCGTGGCTGCCGGAATTGCCTGTTTTGTTACTCCTGCTGTATCAACTGCAGGTTGTGCTTCAGGTGCAGAAGGCATTGAATTGGCTTCAGGCCTTTCATCGTTGATCGCAATTGGCTGATGGCTACCGGTATCTTCTGGAACTACCATTATGTTATTATCCGGAGAGCTCAGGTCTCCCTCTGTACCGGCCACGGCAGCCTGCTTATTTTCAGGAGCCCGAAAGTAATTAACATAGACAAACGCAAGAGAGGCTACAAAAACAAGTCCGAGCGATGTTTTGATTAAAAGGGCTTTTAAAAGAGCCGATTTAACAATAGCCGCATTACTTTTTATTTTATTGAAATCAAGGCCGCTCTGAATTTGCTCGGTTGTAAGCTCCCTCCGGTTCTCAAGTACTTTGTAATTTTTCATATCACTTATATTAAATGAAAATTATCTGCTTATTACTTTAGGGTATATACTTTTTAACTTATCAATGACCCTGTATGTTTTAACCTTGGCGTTATTCTCCGTAATGTTCAGGATCTGAGCCACTTCAACAAAGGGACGTTCTTCAAAATATCTTAGCTCGATGAGTAACAGCTCTTCTTCGGAAAGATAAGCGAGAGACCTTTTCAGTGAAGAGATCAGTTCCGTTTTTGTGCTTTCTGTTTCATCCTCGAGGTTACGCACTTCCTTCTCATCAAGGCTTATCACCCGCATTTTATTTGTATCCCGGTAGAACTGATTGATCTCATTTATAGCAATTCTGTACAGCCAGCTGGAAAAGGGAAACCCATGATCTTTATACTTATGGATATTTACCAGCGCCTTTGTAAAAACAGTGGATGTTACTTCCCGGCAATCATCCAGGTTCTCCACTCTTTTATATACAAACTTTAAGATTTGCTCATAATACTTTACGTACAATGGTTCAAAACACTGAGCATCTTTTTTAGAAGCGTCTATTTGTTGCTTTTCGATCTCAGGTAACATAGCTTTTATTGCTGTTCTGTATATGCAACGGAGCATATTGCGGAAAGATACAAAAAAGGTGGATTTTTTATTTAAAGAAGAAACAATAGTTATAAAGCCGCGTCAATAAAGGCTTTCATCTATACTAAATTATTCAGGGAATTATCAATAGAGCCGGCCGGCAGAATTTATATAGTGCAACTGCATCTTATTAAGATAAGCCGGTAGCTATATCTTACCGTTCGTTTACGCAGATTTAAACAAAACATCCATTTTTAAATCATTCTGCACATTTCCTGCATAGGAATTATCCTGTAAGCCGAAAGTAGTGATCATAGTGAGGAACACCGACTTTTTCGTTTTAGTTTCGGTTCGGAAGGCCCCTACCTTATTTCGTAATTCTGCATCGTATTTTTTATCGATGATGAACGGGCTGATTGAGAACTTCATTTCGCACAGGTTGATCACCCCATCACGGCGGTCGATAACAAGGTCTATCTGCGCTCCGTCTTTCGGCCGGGCGCTTTTCCAGGAAGATGTTTCTGTTTCAATACCGCTGATCCCCAGTTCTTTTTTAATTTGGGGGATGTGGGCAAGACAAACCTGCTCGAATGCATAGCCGCTCCATGCCCTGTGCTTCGGGCTATCGATCATGTGCAGCCAATAGCCTTTATCAACGGTTTTCTGATCCTTCATAAATTTCATATAGAACAGCGAAAAGAAATCGCAGAGCTGGTAGAGGCTGTTCCGCGACTGCTTGCCAAAGGGCACATATCGCCTGATGAAACCACTTTCTTCCAGTTCATCCAATAAGCCGGTAAGGTTGCCGCCTGTGGGTATTTTACTTGCCTTGCTGATCTCTTCACGGGTAAGCCCCTTGCTCTTTTTAGCAAGCGCGGCTACAATAGCTTCGTGACGTTCGGCCCTCGCAAATAAAGATTTAAACAGCTTGCCAAACTCATCTTTAAGCAGGCCGTTCGGTTCAAAGCAAAGCCTGTTAATGATCTGTGGAGCGCTCTGCCCCTTCCTGATGGCATCCCAATAAAAAGGAATGCCGCCTAAAGCCATGTATAGCTGTATGAGCTGATAAGGCTCCAATGCTATTTTCTTATGCTTCAACAGATCCATGCATTCATGAAGTGTGAAGGGCTCTATCTTTAACCGTTGGGTTACACGGTTATGCAGGCCTCCCTGGTTGTTAATGAGCTTATTGATCATCCAGGAAGCTGCCGAGCCGCATACAAGCAATAAAACATCCTTTCTCCCTGAGGCCCAGCTATTCCAGAAATGTTCCAGCGCCGGGATAAAGCCGGAATGTGCAGTATCAAACCAGGGAAGCTCATCTATAAAGATGACCTTCTTCTTTTGTCTCGACTTTTCTATCATGCGCTTGATCTGCCGGAAGGCCTCCATCCAGTTCGTCGCATCAGCACGCCCCGCCATAGGATGCTGTTCCTGCATGGCCATATTAAAGTTATCGAGCTGCTCCTGTAAGGTTGCCTTTGCGACCCCGGTCAGCCGGAATGTAAACCGGCCTTCAAACACGTTTCTTACAAGGTATGTTTTACCCACTCTTCTCCTTCCGTAAAGGGCTACAAACTCCGCCTTATCTGAGGCCAGCTTGTCATTTAGAATTTCGATCTCCTTATTTCTTCCTATTAGCATAACGTTTCATTTTCGCCACAAATATACAAAAAAACATAGTTATGGCGGAAATGAATATCGGTCATTTCCGCCATAACTATATAAAATTAGTGAGTTATGGCGGAAATGAACCTGCCGGGAAACGATTAAATTAATCAACATACTACGATACATAGCCACCATTCGCTATTCTTGGTAGTAAATTTATAGTAAATTCCAACTGCTATGAACCGCTCCATCATGCACATTGACCTTGACTCCTTCTTCGTTTCCGTTGAACGGCTGATCCATCCCGAACTGATCGGAAAGCCCTTGCTTGTAGGGGGCGCCAGCGACCGGGGCGTAGTTGCCTCCTGCAGCTACGAAGCCCGCGAGTTCGGCATCCATTCTGCCATGCCAATGAAAATGGCCAGGCAGCTCTGCCCCGAAGCCCTCGTGGTACGTGGCGATACCGAGCAATACAGCAAATATTCCGGCATCATTACCGATATTATTCAGCAAGATGTGCCGGTGTATGAAAAGCCCTCGATCGACGAGTTTTACATCGACCTCACCGGCATGGATAAATTCTTCGGCTGCTTTAAAATGGCCAAAGAGCTGCGGCAGAAGATCATTAAGGAAACAAACCTTCCTATCTCCTTCGCCCTTTCCACCAATAAAACCGTGGCGAAGGTCGGCACCGGCGAAGCCAAGCCCAACGGCGAAAAAGAGATCGCTTCCGGCACCGAGAAGCATTTTCTTGCGCCTCTCTCCATCAGGAAGATCCCGATGGTGGGCGACAAAACCTACATGACGCTCCGGAACATGGGCATCCAGCGGATCCACACCGTGCAGGAAATGCCCATGGAGCTGATGGAACAGGTGCTCGGCCAGAACGGCCTGATGATCTGGAAAAAAGCAAACGCCATCGATAATTCACCCGTAGAGCCTTATTCGGAGCGGAAATCGATCTCCACCGAACGCACCTTCGACCACGATACCATTGATGTAAAAATGCTGAAGGCGCTGCTGGTAAGCATGACCGAAAAGCTTGCCTTCCAGCTGCGCAGCGAGCAAAAGCTCACCTCCTGCATCACCGTCAAGATCCGCTATTCCGATTTCAACACCTATACCATGCAGGCACGCATTCCCTATACCTCGCTGGATCACACGCTGATGGAAAAAGTAAAGGAACTCTTCGATAAGCTCTACCAGAAACGCATGCTCATACGGCTCATCGGGGTACGGTTCAGCCACCTCGTACAAGGCAGCTACCAGTATACCCTGTTTGAAGATTCGAGCCAGCAGATCCAGCTGTACCAGGCCATGGACAAGATCCGCAAGCGTTATGGGAATGATACGCTGATCCAGCGCGCAGCCGGCATGGACATGAAGCACAACAACTTTAATCCCTTCAACGGGCTGCGAAACCACTAAACACAACCGCATGCTGCTCAACTGCCATACCTATTACAGCTTTTGCTACGGAACTTTTGCGCCGAAGCAGCTGATGGAGGAAGTCCGGAAAAAAGGATATTCCTCTTTTGTGCTTACCGACATCAACAATACTTCGGCATGCCTCGAGACGATCAGGATCGCTGAAAAAGAATATGGCCTGGAGGTGATCGCCGGCATCGACTTCCGGAATGGCACCGAACAAAAATACGTGGGCATTGCCATGAACAACGAAGGCTTCCGCGAGCTGAACAAGCATCTTTCGGAACATCTTCACAGTGCTGAAAGATTTGAAGAAAGAGCCCCGTCCTTAACGAATGCCTTCATCATCTACCCTGCTGCCGCGTACAAAGGCTGGGCGCTGAAGGAGAATGAATACATCGGTGTGGCCCCGAAGGAGCTGCCGCAGCTGCAATTCCTTCCCGCAAGGCACCAGGAGGATAAGCTCGTGGCCTTGCAGCCTGTCACCTTCCCGGATAAAAAGCATTTCAATGCCCACCGCCTCCTTCGGGCAATAGATACAAACAGCCTGTTAAGCAAGCTATCGCCGAAGGAACAGGCGGCAGAGGATGCGACCATGATGCACAAGGCCGAAATGCATGCGGCTTACGCTTTTCATCCTCGCATTATTTCTAATACAGAGGCGCTGCTGAGTGGCTGCAGCATTGGGTTTGAATACGATAAAAAGATCTCGAAGAACTTAAAACATTATACCGGCACGGCACAGGGCGACAGGGAGCTGCTGCGCAGCGAATGTGAAAAGGGCCTGGAATACAGGTTCGGAAAGCCTTCCGACATTGTGCTTCAACGGATGGAAAAAGAGCTGGACATCATCTTTCAAAAAAATTTCGCTTCGTATTTCCTCATCAACATGGACATTGTACGCTATGCCGAACACAAGGGATATTATCATGTAGGCCGCGGCAGCGGGGCAAACAGCCTGCTGGCCTACCTTCTGAAGATCACCGATGTGGACCCGATCGAGCTTGACCTGTACTTTGAACGCTTCATCAACCTTTACCGCGCCAATGCTCCCGACTTTGATATTGATTTTTCCTGGACCGACCGGGACGACATGACCCGCTATATTTTTGACCGGTTTGGGAAGAACAAGGACGGAACCCAAAACCACCGCACTGCCTTGATGGGCGCTTATAACACCTTCCAGCATGATGCTGTGGTACGCGAGCTGGGCAAGGTGTTCGGGCTTCCTGCCGGGGAGATCGACAAACTGCAGTCGGCAGGCAGTTCTCCAAACAATGAGCTGGGAAGGCTGGTGCTGCGCTACAGCGAAGTGTTAAAGGGCTTCCCGAGCCATTTAAGCGTGCATTCCAGCGGGATCATCATTTCGGAAGAACCCATCCATTGCTACTCGGCAACCAATCTTCCGCCGAAAGGTTATCCCACCACGCAGTTCAGCATGCTGGAAGCAGAAGATATCGGATTGTATAAGTTCGATATTTTAAGCCAGCGCGGCTTGGGCAAAATAAAAGATTCGCTGGAGATCATTCAAAAGAACAAGGGTGTAACTATTGACATTCATGATGTTGAGAAATTCAAATCGGATGAAAAGGTAAAAGAGCTGCTGCGGGAAGCAAAGGCAATCGGCTGCTTTTACGTAGAATCGCCCGCCATGCGCATGCTGCTGGCCAAATTACGGGCCGATGATTATTTGCGGCTGGTGGCGGCAAGCTCCATCATCCGCCCGGGCGTGGCCAAAAGCGGGATGATGCGTGAATACATTGTACGCTTCCGCGATGAAGGCGTACGCGAAAAAGCAAGGGCCAAGCTCCCGGAGCTCTATGAGCTGATGGAAGAAACCTACGGCGTAATGGTGTACCAGGAAGATGTGATCAAGGTGGCGCATGTGTTTGCGGGCTTAAGCCTTGCGGAAGCTGATTTTCTTCGCAGGGGAATGTCATGGAAGTTCAAGGAGCGGAATGAGTTCTGGAAAGTGAAACAGCAGTTTTTCGACAACTGCAAAGCACAAAAGCATGATATAAACGTAGTGCAGGAAACATGGACGCAGATCGAAAGCTTTGCCAACTTTGCATTTTCAAAAGGCCACTCAGCCAGCTATGCCGTTGAAAGCTACCAGGCGCTTTACCTGAAAGCATATTACCCGGTAGAATACATGGTGGCAACGCTTAACAATGGCGGCGGCTTTTACCGCAAAGAGATCTATATCCATGAAGCGCGGATGCACGGGGCAACGATCGTAAAGCCCTGCATCAACAACAGCGATGGATTGTGCGCGATAAAAGACAAAACAATTTACCTCGGACTGAACATGATCGCGGAGCTGGAGCAGCAGCTCATCTCCGGCATCCTGGAGGAACGCAGGAAAAACGGAAGCTTCTCCGGCCTGCCCGATTTTGT
Organism: Bacteroidota bacterium; assembly: GCA_025963725.1. Classification (GTDB taxonomy): domain Bacteria; phylum Bacteroidota; class Bacteroidia; order 2-12-FULL-35-15; family 2-12-FULL-35-15; genus 2-12-FULL-35-15. The sequence goes on from JAOQAE010000005.1 coordinate 10,710, forward strand.
AAAGCGCGTGTCTGTATCCATTGAGCAGATGCGCCTGCTGGTGCGTGCCGGCACATTCCAGTTCACCGGCAGGAACAAGAAGGAATTATTATGGGAGATCCACAGCCTCATTAACCCATTGAAAAAGCAGGAAGCGGTAAAGGAATTGTTTGATGTGACACCTAAAACCTGGCAGCTTCCCGAGCTTTCCGATTCCTGGCTCGATGATGCATTTGATGAACAGGAGCTCTTCGGGTTTACCTTGTGTTCTCCTTTTGACCTGCTCCGCGAGCCGGTGACATCCACCATAAAAGCAAAAGAGCTGAGATCGCGTGTTGGTGAAACACTGAGCATTGCCGCCTATTTTGTAACGGCAAAAAACACAAACACCACTAAAGGCGAACGTATGTGCTTCGGCACCTTTCTCGATATGGACGGGCACTGGATCGATACCGTGCATTTTCCGCCTTCACTAAAGGCTCATCCGTTCAGCGGGCCCGGCTGCTACACGCTTACAGGAAAGGTAACGGAAGAATATGATTTTTGCACGCTGGAAGTGAGCAATATGAAGCGGTTGCCGGTGATTGACAGGGAAGGCTAAAAATCTACAAAGACCCTGCTTGGCTTCGGCTCGATAATGATTACCGAAGGAGGTACCTGGAATGAAAACGTAAAGCTCTTCTCCGGCTTGCTGACCCGGGAAAAAATTTTATAGGTGTTAGCAATCTTCTCTTCCAAAGCTCTGGCATACTCCTTCACTTTCGCACGTCCTGGCTTTTCACCGGTATAGTACATAAGGGGGCTGTCATCATAAGCGGCTTCCTGAAAAGCTTTGTATTTTGAATAAATGATTTCCTCTGCTTTTATTCCACGCATGCATTCATCCTCAAACTCAAAATATTCTTTGTTCAGGCCCACTATTACATTTTCATTCAGCATTTGCTGGCCATCATAATAAATGTATACAGGCAGCTTGCCGCGATAATAGATCTCTTTTATAAAATAGCTGCTGTCGGCTTTATTGAAGCTTTCCGAAATAAACACATAATTATAATTCAGGGAATCAAGCCGCTTCAGCAGGCCCGAACCTGTCCGTTTGGAAAAAAGGGCCTTGAACAAATCCTTATCATCCCCCTTTAGCTGGGCTGAACCAAGCTGGCTGAATGCCTTTCTGCAACTCTTTTCATATTGCGAAGCACCCTCCTGCTTAAAGCTGAAAAGTGCAACTGTGAATATAAAAGCGAAAATGGCCCTGTTCATGTCTTGCGTTATTTCCAGATCCTTGATCCTGCCAAAGGTTCCCCGGGTATATCAAATATAAGCAATTACATAAATACAAAAAAGCCGGCCCCTTCAGGCTGGTTCATTTTTAAAACAATTTAAAATCTACCATACATCAAAGGCCGCTTCCATTTCGCCCAGGCCTATCGTCAGCGGCTCTTCACCCAGCCCTGCTTCCGTTTTTGCAGGTTGATGATCTGCTTTTGTAATTGTTCAATGATGGTTCGGTCGGCACGCTGCATTCGGAGTAGAATTATAGTAATGTAAAGTTAAGTTATTAGATTGATTTAGGCGGAGGAGCGATGGGATTTATGCTTTGAAATTTGGAGAGGTAGACATAAAAACACACAAGTAATCAACTACATATCAAGGCATTATAAATATATGTCACAGAAGTGAAAAAGTGTCCAGAGGAATGGTGATTAATTAATTCAATTTTGAATTATGGTACTCTTAAATAGTGTGTACAATTTGATAGTCGAACTTATAGTGGACATATACTTTTAGTGTTCTAATTATGCCAATAGAAAAAACAGATCACAATAAAGACAAAATGAGAAACGATATAAATGATATAAAAGAGGATATTAATGCAGAAAAGGAACTGCTCGAGAAGATTAAACAGAATATTTCTGATTTAGAAAAACGAAAACAAAAACAAATTGCGTTATTATTAAACTATCTGTCAATAGGAATTGCGATAACCGTGGGAATTACAACGATATTTTTTACTGGAGATTTTTTAAATTCCTCAGAAACAAAACAAATATTTGGTTTGGACACTACCGTAATAAATGAAAAAATTAACGTTCTGGAAAAGTCTTTAGACATTCTCACTAAAAAGATAAATACTGCATACTTCCAAAATAAGGACAACATCCTCCCCACTAATGTGAATTATCTCGAAATTACTCATATAAAGTCTGAAATGACAGACATAAAAAATTCGATCGAAAATTTGAATAAAATCATTCTAGACAATCCGGAAAAAGCAATTTCACTTCCCTTATTGAAACAACAGCTGGCTAACCAAAATGAACAGAATGATAAAGAATTTAAATATACTAAAGACGAAATAGCGCGGGTTTATGATATTAACAAGTGGATAATAGGACTTGTGTTTGGCATGCTTGTTAGCATAATTGTATTAAATATTAGCAACTTAATTTCTAAGAACAAAAAAGAATAAATAAACCGATCAGATGCAAGTAAACCACAAACGGAATATAATGTAATTCGCAATTATCTTGGACATTATGTCCTTTAAAACTATCTTTACAAAACTCATTATAAAATGAACTGGGAAAAACTTTTATCAACAGCAAGAATTAGAAAGTCCAACATGAATTCCAAAGATATTCGGAACGAATTTGAGAGTGATTTCGGAAGAATAATATTTAGCCCGGCATTAAGAAGAATGCATGATAAAACCCAAGTATTTCCTTTAACAACTGATGACAATATACATTCGAGGTTAACTCATTCGAATGAAGTTATGTCAATTGGTTATACATTTGGTTTAAAACTTTGTGCCTCAGAAAAAATCCAAAGAAGAACCAACAAAAGCGAACAAGAACTGTGCAGAATCTTGCCTGTAATACTGAAAAATATTTGCTTGATTCATGATATCGGCAATGCCCCATTTGGTCATTTTGGAGAAACAATTATTTCGAATTATTTTCAAGAGGTTGACAAACGTCAAGAGATTTTTTTTAAAGATTTGGAAGAACATCAAAAACGTGATTTTTTTAATTATGATGGGAATGCTCAAGGCCTAAGAGTTTTAACAAAGTTGCAAATTTTGAACGATCGATACGGGCTTAATTTAACTTTTGCCACACTTGGCTCTTATCTAAAATATCCAAATCAATCAGAGATAAATAAAAAAAGAAAAGAATTGTCAGATGAACAAAAAAAGAAATTGCCAATTGAAAGCGCCAAACATGGGGTATTTTATTCGGAATCAGATTTTTTTGATTTAATTATTAATGAATGTGGGTTAAAAGTGGGAGAAAAAATTTTGCGACATCCCTTATGTTATTTAATGGAAGCCGCAGATTCAATTGCATATCTTATAATGGACATGGAAGATGGATTTAACAAAAAACTTTTTCCCATAAAATACATACAAAGCTTATTCGAGAAAAAAGATGACGCAATATCAAAATCTATAGTAGATATTTGTTCAAATAAGATTCTTGAAGACAATTCGAAAATAGTTTCTATTAGAATTTCGCTAATAGATTATTTTGTTGATTTAGCATTTAACGTTTTCATTAACAAACTCGAGGAAATAGAAGCGGGAGAGTTTTCAGCAGAACTTATTGAACAAGACAATTTAAAGATTTACACTATTCTTAAAGAAATATCTGGAAATATTTTTCAGTCTCGAGAAATAAATTACTTGGAAACTACGGGATATGCTGTATTTAAAGGACTCTTGGATTACTACACAAAGTTTTTATTTCACGAAAATGAAGATTTTACAAGAAGAGCAAAAAGCTTAATCTCCAAGTCGGTAATTGATTGCGCAATTGAAGATTCGCTTTCTGATATCTGCAAAAACTATAAGCCAGATATTAAAAAGGGAGATCAAGAGCTTGACCCATCCAAAGTTGCTCAATTCAAAAAGCTAAATGAAGATCAAATTAACAAGCCGTTATCACGGGAAGAAAAAGATGAATTGTTAACTCTTCGCAATTATATATTATCTACAACTAAACCTCAATTTGAAGATTTGAGCAATTATTACAAATTAAGAGTTATTATAGATTTTATTTCAGGAATGACCGATCAATTTGCACTAAATCATTTTCAAAAAATCAGTGGACAAAAAATTTGACATACAGTTTTTTAACGAATCGACTCCTCCATTCTTAAAATATTTATTTACAAACATCGATCATGAAACTAAGCGTTTTCTGGACGATATCTCTAGCCATTGTGAAGTGCTAATTTTTAGTGGAATTATTAGAAATTTTTTCATAAAGCATCAGGGAAAATTGCGGGACTTAGATTTAGTTTTAAATCGGGTGGATGATTTCAAAATAGAGAATTATTTTTCCAATTATGATTTCAGGAGAAATAGTTTAGGAGGTTATAAAGTGTTAATTAAAGATTTGTCCATTGATATTTGGGAACTTGAAAACACCTGGGCATTAAATAATGCGAAAGTTGAAATGGAATTATTTAATGATTACAATTTACCCAATACCGTTTTTTTTAATTTCTCTGCGATTGCTTTTAACTACAACACACAGAAATTTATTGCGAGCGAAAGTTTTATAAAATTCCTTGAAACTAAAGAAATCGACTTAGTTCTTGAAGAAAACCCTTTACCTCAATTATGCATTGTAAACACTATATATTATAAAAGAAAATTTCAACTTGAGATTTCTTCTAATCTCAAAAATTATTATTTGAGAAATTTCGGTAATTTTTCTGAAAAAGATTATGAAGACATTCAGATTAAACATTTCAAAAATGTTCTTTACTCTTACAATTACCTAAAGACTTGGTCCGACATTTTTAGTGGAGGTTCAAACACTAAAGATTCCCATAGCCAACCGTAAATATTAATTTTCAGTCAAACATCAACCAGATCTTTCACTCACAAAACCTTGGCCATATCCAATTATTCCATTATCCGGCTTTTGTTCTAAATCTCAATTTGTGAATATGACTGCTCCGCGTTAAGAAAAATTACGAGAGAGATTATGTCTCCAAGATATATTTCCGTGATAGCGGGGATTACGGAGAAAAACTTCCCCCCGCTACATTCCATAGCATCCTCTTTGAAATCACCTATTATCTCCGTAAATTTGCATTCTAAAACCTTCCAACAGCCTTTCCAATAAAGGACTGCAAGGTTCATACTCTACTCCATGTTTGCAATTATTGACATAGAAACCTGCGGAGGTAAGTTCGAATACCGCCGGGGACACGTTATCGAGATCTGTATCCTGATCCACGATGGCTTATCGGTAGTCGATAAGTTCTCCACGCTGGTCAACCCGCAGTGCTATATTCATCCTACTTATACCAGGATCTCCGGGATCACCAATGAGATGGTGCAGGATGCTCCCACTTTCGCCGAGATCGCGAAAACGATCTGGGACATGACCGAGAACCGCATCTTTGTAGCGCATAACGTTGGCTTTGATTACGGGTTCATAAAGGAGGAATTCAAATCCTTCGGCGCTAAGTTCAGGCGCGATACGCTTTGCACGGTACGCCTGAGCAGGAAGCTGATCCCCGGCAGGAAATCATACAGCCTGGGGAACCTTTGCGGATCGTTAGGAATCGATAATGAAGCCCGGCACAGGGCCGAAGGAGATGCCATAGCAACAGCGAAGCTCTTCGACATACTCATGCAGATCAAAAGCGACCATCCCCAGTACAAAACGAAAGGCGTGGATGAGCTGATGGTGAGAAGGATTGATAAGATCAAAAAATACATCCTCGATAAGCTCCCCGAAGAATGCGGGGTGTATTATTTCCTTGATAAAGACGACAACATCATTTACATCGGGAAGAGCGTAAATGCCTATAACCGCGCATTGAGCCATTTCAATACCAAGGAGGACAAAGGGAAGAAAATGCTGAACGAGCTGTACAACGTTGATTTTGTGCTCACCGGCAGCGAGCTCATTGCATTACTGATGGAAGCCCAGGAATTAAAAAAGCACAAGCCGAAATATAACCGCCAGCGCAAGGCTGATACTTTTACACACAGCATCGAGTGGTTTAAAGATGAGATGGACATTGTAAATTTTAAGCTGGTTGATTATTCTGAAGCCCGGAAACCGTTAATGTCGTTCAGCACTTACTTTACCGCAAGGGAAAAGCTCGAAAGCCTGATAGATGAGAACACGCTGTGCTTAAAGTTCTGCGGCTTAACGGAAGACACTTCCGTTTGTTTCGACCACCAGATCAAAAAATGTAACGGCATCTGTGCGAATGAAGAGGAAGTGGAGGTTTACAACAAGCGGGCGAAAGCTGTATTGGAAAATTACATCTTCGGGCATTCCGATTTTGTGATCGTTGACAAAGGCCGCGAACCGGGTGAAAAGTCGGTGATCCTTATCGAGAACGAACAGGTGGCCGGTTACGGATACTTCGACATGACGGCCCAGATAAATTCTCCTGAAGATTTTAAAAGCTTTGTAAAAAAAGCTGAATATTACCCGGATGCGAATGACCTCGTAAGGAGCTATCTAAGGCAGAACCCAAAAACGAAGCAATATAAGCTCGCTGCCTCAGGAGCGGTTACGGGATTTTAAAACAGATGTGGCAGAACTCCGGTTTCAAATAAGACAGCATAAAAAAACCGGCCCCTTCAGGCCGGTTCAATTTAAAACAATTTAAAATTTACCATACATCATCATTTCCCCGGGAATTCCTTCTCCTGTTGCCATTATTGTAACGGAAGTCACGTTCATCATTGTAACGGGAGCCCCTGTCGCCATCGTAGCGGTTTCCGTAATTGCCCACATTCCAACCATCCCCTTCCTGCGGTAACCCGCCGCCGTAATTTCTTCCGTACCTGCTGTCGTCATCGCCACCGTTCCTGTTATCATCATAATTGGCACGACCGGTTACATTCCTGCCGTATCCTCCGTAATTATCATTCCTGTTGTTGCCCTGCGAAGCGCGGTAATAGCGCTCGTGCCCGTCTTCATTGTGGTTGATCCAATAATTGTCCATACGGCTGCCCCCGCTGTAATTGCGGTCATCATCATCGGAATCATAGCCATAGCGCCTTTCATAACGGTTCTCGCCATAGTGATCATACTCATCCTCCATGCGGTTATCATAGCCACGGCCCCGTTCCCTGTAGCTATTCCCTTCATAGCCGTCATTATAATTGGAATTACCATTCATGTTCCTGCCGGATCTGTTGGAGGAATAGCGCTCACTCCTGCTATCGTCATTGTATTGCCTGTCCCATTCCCGGTTTCTTCTTTCCGGAAATGATCCCTCTTCCCGGTTATCTCTCCTGTTGTTATGATAGTTATTGTTTCCTGGTCTCATCGTTTCAATTTTTTGGTTATTATAGAAGGCTTGGTCAATCTGTTTCCGTTATTAATGTGCCAGCCGGCAAAAAATAAAGGAAAAGCACCTCCCAAAACGGTTGATCATTTTGCAGGCAGCGGAAAGAAAAAGGAGTGAAAAAAATTCCGGCGAAAGGAGCGGTGTGTCCTGTAGATCAGCCAAGGAAGAAAATTCCACATTGCAAAAAGAACGGATGCTGATGGCACTTTTTTTTCGTGACTGTTTGTAAAACAAAACAATGAAAACAAAAACGATCTGTATATTCTTAATCGCAGCACTGCTGCAATGCTGCGCACCTTCCACCTACATTACCGGCTCATGGAAAAGCCCGGCACCTCCTGCCCCATATAAGAGTGTGCTGGTGGCTGCCCTCACCGGAAATACGATTGCAAAGGCAACACTTGAAAATGATATGGTGGCGGCACTCGGCAAAAACATCACTACAACCAAAAGTATCGATGAGTTTCCACCCAACATCAGCGGTAGCGATTCCAGCAAAAGGGAAATGATGGATAAGGTGCGTAAAAAAAATGTTGACGCGATCCTCACTATTTCCATTATCAGCAAGGAAACAGAATCGAGGTATGTATCCGGCGCCAATCCTTACGACCCATTGGGTTATGGCTATTACAGCGATTTCTGGGGATATTACAATCACTGGTACCCGAGCTTTTACGGGCCGGGATATTACGAGCAGAACAAAGTGTATTTCATTGAATCGAACCTGTATGATTCAAAAAGTGAAAAGCTTGTGTGGTCGGCACAATCGAAAACCTATAGTCCTGACGAACTGCAGCCTTTCTCAAGGGAGTTTGCAAACATCATTGCCGCTAAAATGAGGGAGGATGGAGTGTTGCCGGCGCTTCCTTCTAAAAAGGATGCTGAGTTTACTCCATATTGAGGAACTCATTCACCTTTGTAAATTTTTCAGACACGCAGTACCTGTACAGGCGGTGATCGGAGCCGAGGGATGAGAAATCAAAAGGCTCGTATAAAACGGAGTTCGGATATTTTTCAGTGAACAGCTGCTTCAGCGCCGGGATGCAGCCTTTGTAATTGCAGCCCAAGGCCGTGTTCCCGTATTCCAGCGGGGAAGAAATAATATGCACAGCTCCGAAGTTGTACGACTTTAAAAGCACAAAATCATTTTCATTGTACACGATCCCGAGCCTGTAACGATCCTTGGCCTTGTAATCGAACACACCTGTTCTTGAATAATATTCATTGAACACATCGGGGCTGATGGCCGGCTCGATAAGGCAGAGCCGTATGTCCTTCTGGGCCGGACAGGCCAACGTGCTTTCATTTGCCAAGGCGCCTTTCGAAGCATTGAACAATAATTCGCACCCTGCTTTTGCACCGAGGCTGTGGGTAATGATGTTGATGTGATCACACTGAATGGATGGAATGACCTTTCGCAGCTGAAGCCCCACATGCTCCGCATTCGGGATCCCCGCCTGCTCGAACAGCTCGAAGCCTTTGTATTTGTAGGAGCTGATGGGCGTAATGAACTTGCTGTCCCAGTATACTTCCACAAACAAAACGGATCCTGCTTCTTTCGGCAATACATTTTCAAAGCTTTGATAATCATCAATGGAGTACGTGGAAACTTTGTCCTTTTTTCCGTACGCCCTTTTCCGGAAACCATGGATCAGCACATCCACGCTGCGGAACAGCTTTGCCTTCTCATTGATCATCGCGATGTAGCTTGCGGCGATTGAATCATCCAACGCCTCGATCTTTTCATCCACCGGCAGCGCATTGCTTACTTTGTATCGCTCACAGAGCTGGCTCAGCTTTTTCTCATTCGACTTATACCATTCCTTTAAGCTGCTGCAATTATTCTCAAGCTCCGCATCGGGAATAAATATTTCGGGATAATAATAGCCGGATTTATCCATGAAAATCCGGGCTGTATTCGCAGGCGCCGGCGACAGCTGAACGGAGCGTTCACCGAAAAAGGAGGAGCGGTTATTATAGCTGCAGCCCGGCTGTGAAAATGCCACAGCAGGAAAACAAAAAATAAAAAGAAGCAGTAATTTTTTCATAAATATCATCTGTAGGTCACCACTAAGGTCACTTCGTTGCGAAGCGTATCGAGAAGTGGACCTGTTCTCGATACTTTCGCCCAAAAGGCGAAAACTCGAACTGACATACTATCTCAATATATTTTCAAACACACAATTAAAACAAGCTCAATTGCTCATTACCCGGCGGCTTCGCTTTTCCAAAAACGGTGCGGCCACCATACTTATACGATTCCGCCCTTTCCTTCGCGATCACTTTATCGAATGCGCTTTCATCCGGCTCAAAGCTTTGCTCCATCATCTGGGAAACCATTGTGAGGTTCTTGATCGCTGTCTGCTTATCGGAATTGCCCAGCTTTGCCTTTTCGATCGCGTTATTCAGCAGGGCAATGGTTTCATCGTAAGTATTAACGGGCACGGGGAACGGGTGACCGTCCTTGCCCCCATGCGCAAACGAAAAACGCGCCGGGTCCGAAAAGCGTGAAGGTGTTCCATGGATCACCTCGCTCACCAGCGCGAGCGACTGGATCGTACGAGGCCCTACTCCTTCCAGCAGCAGCAGCGATTCAAAATCGCGCAGCTCCTTTTCGTGCGCCAATGCAAGCACGCTGCCCAGGCGCTTCAGGTTTACATCCTTTGCCCTCACATCATGGTGCGAAGGCATTACGATCTTCCTGATCTCCGGCAGCATCAGCTGCGGATCTTCCTTCACAATTTCAAGCATCGCCGATTTAGCATCTGCCGCCTGCAGGTCGGCAAGGTTCAGGATCACCCCTTGGTTCTTGCCATAAATAGAAGTATGCGGATTTTCAACGAATGATTTTACCTGCTCCGAATGCCAGTGGTATCTTCTTGCCATCCCGGTGGCATCGTTCATTCCCTGCTGCACCACTGCCCATTCGCCGGTATCGGTCACAATAAAGGTATGCAGGTAGATCTGGAAGCCGTCCTGGATAGCAGTGTTATCCACCTTTGCAGTAAGCCTGCTGGAGCGCACCAACTCGTCGCCGTTGAGGCCGGTCCTTTCGGAAAAGGCGATCAGCTCCGATGGGGTTTGGCGTGAATATCTTCCTTTGCCGCCGCAGATGTGGATCCCCAGCTCTTTGAACTTCGGGTTCACCGCTTTTTTCAGCGCGCCCATCACGGAGGTGGTAATGCCCGAAGAATGCCAGTCCATGCCCATTACGCAGCCGAGCGACTGGAACCAGAACGGATCGCTCAGCCGGCTCAGCACTGCCGATTTTCCATACTCCATCACGATCGATTCCACGATGGCACCCCCAAGCAGGCTCATCCGCTGGGCAAGCCAGGGAGGAACATGGCCATAATGCAGGGGCAGGTCGGCGTGACGGGTATTATTGAAATAAAGCTTCGGCATGAGGCTTTAAATTACGAAAAAATTTACATTGAAATTTGCAGATTCGACCAACACAAAAAAATATTCTTTATATTCGTCCCTTGAGTACACAAGGCTGCCGCTGGTGGTTCAATAAGCGCCCGGCACAACCTTTTTATTCATTCAATAACCAATAAAAAAAATACCGATCATGACAAAAAATACCGGATTAAGATCACTTTTTGCAGCAGCGGTTGTAGCTGTAAGCCTTTCTGCCTGCCACTGCAGCGCTAACGACAATACTTCAAGGCCGGGCCAGAATGATGAGCACGGGCGCAATGTAGGGAACAGTGAGATCGAGAAGAACTTCAGCCCCGGAAGCGATTGCAACCCGAATAATGATATGTACGACGGCATTTACGGCAACAAGCCGGGAGCGGTTCAGTCGGAAGGCGGACATGATGAACACGACGGCGATAACAAGCAGCACGAGGAAGGACACGAGTAAAACGCGACATTTGAAGGACGCGTCCTGAACATCTCCACGGCAAAATTGTTATCTTTGTACAATCAAATTCAATAAAATGCGATCTGTACTGAATACAATTGAAGAAGCCATTGCCGACCTGAAAGCGGGAAAAGTGATCATTGTGGTGGATGATGAAGGGCGTGAGAACGAAGGCGACTTTCTTACCGCTGCACGTAATGTTACGCCCGAAGTGATCAACTTCATGGCAACCCACGGCCGCGGCCTTATCTGCGCCGCTATCACCGAAGAGCGCTGCTCGGAGCTTGGCCTCGAAATGATGGTGAGCAACAATACCGCCGAGCACAGCACTGCATTTACCGTTTCTGTCGACCTGCTCGGCTACGGCTGCACCACAGGCATTTCCGCATCCGACCGCTCCAAAACCATCCAGGCGCTTATCAATCCTTCCATTAAACCGGAAGAGTTCGGCAAGCCCGGACATATTTTCCCTTTAAAAGCTAAAAATGGCGGTGTTCTCCGCAGGGCCGGGCACACCGAGGCCACGATCGACCTTGCGCGGCTGGCCGGCTTTGAGCCTGCAGGCGCACTTGTGGAGATCATGAACGAGGATGGCTCAATGGCACGCCTGCCGCAGCTGGTGGAGATCGCCAAGAAGCATAACCTGAAGATCATTTCCATTGAAGACCTCATTGCATACCGCGTAAAAAATGAAACCATCGTCACCAAAGACGTACAGGTGAAAATGCCTACGAAATGGGGCAATTTCGAATTGGTGGCTTACCGCCAGACCACCAACGACCAGGAGCATCTTGCACTGATCAAAGGAACATGGCAAAAGGACGAGCCGGTGCTTGTGCGGGTGCATTCCTCCTGTCTTACCGGCGATATCTTTGGATCCTGCCGCTGCGACTGCGGGCCTCAATTGCAGAAATCGATGGAGATGATCGAGAAGGAAGGCAAAGGTGTGATCGTTTACATGAACCAGGAAGGCCGCGGCATAGGGCTGCTGAACAAACTGAAAGCGTACAAATTGCAGGAAGAAGGCCGCGATACCGTAGAGGCCAATGAAGAATTAGGCTTTAAGCCCGATGAGCGCGACTACGGAGTTGGGGCTCAAATTATAAGAGACCTCGGGATCACCAAAATAAAACTGATGAGCAACAATCCGAAGAAGCGTGCCGGCCTGATCGGTTACGGGCTGGAGATCGTTGATAATGTTGCGATCGAGATCGAATCAAACGAGCACAACAGGCTTTACCTGCAAACAAAAAGGGATAAACTGGGGCATTCTTTGAAGCTTGATAAGTAGAAGGCTGGAGGCTGAGTGTTGTGTTCTTTATCAGCAGAATGTCATCCTGAGCGAAATGAAATGCAGCCGAAGGATCTTTTTCTTCCGAACCGGAATCCCCGGTAACATTGATGAAGATGCTTCCTGCGTCAGCATGACAACAGCTTGCAATACAAATCTTGCACTACTGCGGCAGCGGATCCGTATGCTCCGGCTTCTGCTTGTTCTTCTTTCTTTCGCGCAGATTCCCTAAATAGCGCTGGTACAGCTGCCCGATCGTATCAAACTCTTCCCTGTATAAAATACCTACGCCCTGTGTATACGGACCGGATGTATAGATCTGGTTATTATCGTTTGCCTTGTTGAAGGCCTTGATGCGCAGCTTTCCGTCATCCGTGATCTTGTAATCCACATTCACATCGCCCACAATGTTATTCGTATTCTGGTTGTTATTGTTCACGCCGAGATTTCCATCGATGCTCAGGCGGTCGTCGAACAGCTGCGTGGAAAGCGCCACTCCGAGCTCTTCCTTGCTGATCTCATCGCCCGGACGATAATTCACGCCAATATCAAAATCGTTGCTGATCTTGCTGAGCATATTGCTGAGCTGGTTCGATAATAGTTCGCTTGTATTGGCAAAGCCCGCCGAAGCCACATCCGGCCCGGTACCAGCACCCGTAAGCTGCGGCGGCGTTACAAAGCTGTTTAAGATCAATAAGGAAAACACCTGCCGGTTCATTTCCGCATCGGTGTTGATGTAGCTCATCACCTGCTGGCGAACACCGGCATCAACGGTTGGGATGTTAATGTCGAAATTGATCTCGGGCGACAGCAGCTCGTTGCGCATCGCCAGCTTCAGATCCACCGGGTAGCGGCGCTTGTAGGTGCTCGATGAATCACTCGGGAAAAATGGCTTCAAAGATGCCCGCGCCTTGTAAACGGCATTGATGTTCACATCGGCCTTGTACGGCACGCCGCTCCATTTGATCACGCTTCCCTTTTCAATATCAAAGCGCTTGTTGATGATGTTCTGGAGCGTGAACAAATAATCGCCATTCTCGATCACGTAATCGCCGTACATTTTAAAATCGCCGGTAGGACTGATCTTCAGCTTGATGTTTCCATCACCCCTCGCCTTGATCACATCCCCTACCTTCTGGTCGAAGATCAATTGTACCTCTGCATCGGGCGTTACCTCGAGGTCGAAGTTCAGCGCCAGTCCGCCCAGCTTTACGCGGTAATTGTTTGTTGTTTTTGCGCTGGTATCCTTCTTCACGAAGGTGATGAAATTATTTTCGCTTACTTCCGAAGGCCCCGAAAGCGGAATGAAAATTTTTGTGATCTCTGTTTTTGAGAGCAGCGACACCTTATCCGATTTATCGTTCGATGTGATCTTCTCTGTTCTTACGCTGGCATCGATGCGCAGCTCATTCTTTATAAAGCCGAAAACGTTGATGATCCCCGTTACAAAGGCTTTTCCGTAATACAGCTGGTTATCCGCCTCCGTGGTGTTCAGCACCATGAATTTGTTGGCGCGGATATCGTAATCCAGCTGAAAATCCTTGAAATTATCGTGGTACACTTTTCCAGTGACAAAGGCTTTGTTATTGTTCGGAATGTCGTACAGCACAAGGTCTTCCACGCCAAATGAATTGTTCTCGATGATAATGTCGTGCGAAAAGCGGTAGCTCGTATTCAGGTACGACACGGTGATCTTCTTCGCGTTCACGCTGAGTTTCCCGGCAAGCAAAGGTTTTTTCACGGAGCCTTTTATAGTTACGTTTCCTGAGAACTGTCCCACGAAATCGGAACAAAAATCCTTCACATACGGCTCAAATAGTTGCATCCGGATCGCCTGCAGGTTGAGCTCCAGGTCGAGGTTGTCATCCGTTTTCTTCGGATAATAATACCCCGAGAATAAAATATTCGGGATGATCCCAAGCGTGAATGTACCATGCAGGTAAAGCGCCTCCTTCGATTTATCCCAGACGCTTTCCACTTCACCGTCGCCGATCTCCTCATCGTTCACAAACAGCGATTTAAAATTAGTATTGCTCGTGAACACCATGTTGTGGTACAGGTCAAGCACGCTCGACTGCCCGGTGATGTATCCCCTGAGCCTGAGCCCCGAAGGCCGCGTAAGCACATTCAGGTTGGCAAGGTTAAAATTATTCAGGTCGAGCCGCACCTGGTCTTTCTTATCATTGGAGATTACGCCGTTCACCGCGATCGACTGGCTGCCGTGCTCGAACATCAGCTCATTGATGGTGATGTGCGATGTATCCACGATCACTTCATTCGTCCTGCTGATATCCCAGAGCGAATCGGCGATCACGAACTGCGAGGGCAGGATCTTGAACTGCATCACATGATCGGGGTTGAAATGCAGGAAGGCTTTAATATCGCCCTTGTAAAGCTTTGTCTTTGTCTGGTTATCCCAGTTCATCGCAAGGTTCACGCTGTCGGCATGAGAGCCGGAGCGCAACGTAAAATCGGTGAGCCAGAGGCTGTCGGTCAGGTAAAACCGCGAGGCGCTCATCTGCAGCTGCAGCTCCTTGTTGGCTGTCCCCGACTCCACTTTCCAGTCCTGGAACACATAGCCATACAGCCCGAGCCTTGAAGAGCTTCCATCGAGCACAAAATCATTCTGGGCGGAATTGTAATTTCCTTTCAGCAGTGTTTGTGGCGCAATGCTGATCTGGGGCGCAAACAGGCGGGTAACGGCTTCCGTTTTTTTGAAGAGGAAACTGTATTCAAAGTTCTGAACGGGCGTTCTTCCCTTCGAGCGGCTTACATAAGAAGGCAGGTAGTAGCTCAGTACATTCTGCATGGAGTACGGCAGCTCGAGGATCTTAAACGTGCCCTTCACTTTGGCATCGCAGAAATCGGAGAAGAGCTTAATTGATTTCACGCCGTTCTCTTCCGCCGAAATAAGGTTGAACACGCTCAGCTTATACACCTGGTCGTTCTCCTTATAAACCGTATTATCGAAGTTGATCTGCCCGATCAGGTTATCGATGTTGTTCCCGGTAACGTTGATGATCACCTGCGTGGAAAGATCGGTCTTCTTATCCGTTTTCAGGAAGTGCAGCGCACCGAGATCAGCCTTGTTCACGGTGGTGATAAAATCGAGCGCCGGCAGCTTTTTGGAAAAATCCACCTTCCCGATAAAATCGAAATCGATGTTCTCATCCTTCACGGCAAGCTTTCCCTTGAACACTTTTTTGGCCACATTCCCTTCAATGGCCACATTGCTGTATTCGTAATTATTGAAATAAATGGTGTTGATGGTTCCGCTTAGCTTGGCGGCAACCTCTTCAAGCGTAAACCCTTCGCCATCCACCTCCACATTGGCGGTTACCCTTCCCAGCAGCGGCGAGCCGAAAAAAGTGCCGATGTCGAAGCTCGTGGAGCGCAGCTTTCCTTTATAGAATTCCTTGTCCTTGTCGTAATCGTGCTTCACGGAAATATCGGTGGAGAGGCGGCCGAGCAGCGACGAAAAATCGCCATATGCATAAAAGTCATTGTACAGCCCGGTGAATGTGCCGTGGAAATTGATGGTGCCCAGCTTGGCAATATTATTTGGGAGATCAAGCGTATGATGCTCGGTGAAAGGCGGCAGCGGCAGCGCTTTTAAGTCGGTGTAATTGGTGGTAAGGCTTTCTACGTTGAGATGGATCAGCGTTTCATCGAAGTTCGGAAGCCCGGTGAATGTAAAATCGCCGATGTAATGTGTGCTGCCGCCAAGGAAAATATCCATGTTCTTTCCGCGGAGATCGCTTACCCTGCCGCTTACCTGCCCGGTGATGGAAATGCTTTTATACAGCCCTTTGAGGCCGGGGGCAAAATAAGCAAGGTCGTTCATCTCCAGCTCCGAATGGTCGAACTCGGCGCTCAGCCTTACCTTGTCGATGAAGTCGTTGAAATCCTGGTAACGCTTATAGCGGAACGAAAGGTCGGTTGCGATGGTGCTTTCCGGGGTTTTTATTTTCAGCTCATCGAGCTTCACGCCTACCGGGCTCACTTTCACATAGGTGCTCAGGTTCTTCAGCACAAAGCCGCTTTTCTCGATGGCGGAAAGGTATTCCACCGTGCCGCGGATGGTATCCTGCTCGATCCGGATATCAGAGAACCTCCCGTTAATATTGGTCGTAACAAGGTCGATGAAATTGATCCCGGTGGTGATCATCGTATCATGCTCATTGCGGTAGGCAAAAGCGGTATTCACACAGGTCACTTCGCCGAAGCTGATGTCCCAGGGCGCTTGCTTTGCCCTTTTCGTGGTATCGTGATCGGCAAAGGCATCGAGGATGAACTGCAGGTTCAGGTCATCATCTTCCCGGTATTTGATGAGCGCAGCGCTGGTATTCAGCAATACGATGTCGCGGATGAAGATCTTATGGTTCCCGAGGTCGAACTCGCCCACATCCACCTTCAGCTTTTTGGAATAAAGCAGCGTATCTTTATGAAGGTCTTCGATGTACACATCGGTAAGCACAAGGGTTTTAATGAACTCTATATCCACGCTCCCGATCTCCACCCGGGTATGGAGCTTTTTGGAAAGGTAGCTGGCAGCTTCATGTCCCGCGTAGGTTTGCACGCTTTTTAGCTGGATCAGCAGGAAAAGCACCACCAATAAAAATACCAGCGCGGCAACAAAACGGAATAATATGTATGCGAGTTTTTTAATACCTTTGGTTTTTAAGAGCCGTCCCGCTCTGCAAGCGGGACGAAGTTAATGATAATGAGCAACACAACCATCATTTTAGGGATCGAATCCTCCTGCGACGACACTGCTGCTGCCGTGATCCGGGATGGCAAATTACTTGCCAACATTGTCGCGAACCAGCACATTCACAAAGCTTACGGAGGCGTTGTGCCTGAGCTTGCATCGCGTGCGCACCAGCAGAACATCATTCCTGTGGTTGACCAGGCCATTAAGCTGGCGGGCATCAGGAAGGAAGACATCAGCGCTATCGCGTTTACACGGGGGCCCGGACTGATGGGCTCGCTGCTTGTAGGCACTTCCTTTTCAAAGGCTTTTGCCATGGGCCTCAACATTCCGCTGATCGAAGTAAATCACATGCAGGGCCACGTGCTGGCGCATTTTATTGATACTCCCGAAGATTCGCCAAAGCATCCTTCCTTTCCTTTTTTATGCCTTACGGTTTCGGGTGGACATACGCAGATCGTTGTCGTGAAGGATTATTTCGACATGCAGGTGATCGGTGAAACAATCGACGATGCGGCGGGAGAAGCGTTCGACAAGGCTGCCAAAATTATGGGGCTGCCGTATCCCGGCGGGCCGCTGATCGACAAGCATGCAAAGGCCGGCAACCCGAAAGCATTTAAATTCACAAAGCCGCAGATCCCTGAGCTGAACTTCAGCTTCAGTGGCTTAAAAACAGGCTTTATGAATTTCATCAACAACGAATCGGCGAAGGATCCCGGTTTTGTTGAAAAGCACAGGGACGACATCTGCGCCTCCATCCAGTTCACCATCATCAGCATCCTGATGGATAAGTTGAAAAAAGCGTCATTGCAAACAGGCATCAAACAAATCGCAATAGCGGGAGGCGTTTCAGCCAACAGCGGCCTGCGCGAAACACTGATGCAGCTGCAAGAGGAACTGGACTGGGAAGTGTTCATCCCAAAATTCGAATACTGCACCGATAATGCAGCAATGATCGCGATCACAGGATATTATAAATTTTTGAAGCAGGAGTTTGCTTCGCAGGAAACAATACCTTTAGCAAGGTATGAACTACGTTGAGGAATGAATAAGATCCGTCCATATTTCATTTTATTGATTGCCCTGCTCTACAGCTTCAGCGCTGCGGCTATTGAGACCGATACCATTATCAACAAAAAGCCGGTGAAGAAGGATAATGTGAAGGAAAGGATCTTTGTGCCTCCCATTGTGATCAAAACAAGCCCAACCGCCCTGCTCTATGGCGCCATTTATCCACCCTTCACTGCCGAATACCGCCTCATGATGGAGATCAGCTCAGGCAAGCGCCAATCGGAGCAGCTGGGCATTTCGTACCTTGGCGTAAACCTCCTGCTTAATGCAGTGGAAAAGGCAGCCAAAGTGCCTACGAATTATGCTTACAAGGTGCAAGGCTGGCGGATCCAGTATGCCCACAAGTTCTACTGGATCGGGCGAAGGCATTATGCGCCTTTCGGATTTTATGTGGCGCCTATGATCTCTTACTCGAACGTACGTGTAGCATTAGGCTTAAAGCGCTATTACCAGGGCGTTTATTTCGATTTCAGGCATTTCAACATCAACGGAATCATCGGCGTGCAGGCCGGTAAAATTAACCGGGTAACCTTTGATATATACGCCGGCCTGGGCTACAAAACCAACAAAGTGTACTATCGCTCCAGCTCATACAAGATCCTTCCTTATGATACGGAAGACTTCGGGCCGCTCTACAACTCGCACCTGAACGGGGTTTTCGGGATCAATATAGGTTACGCTTTTTAGCGGGCATAAAAAAACCGCCTCCGTTCCCGGAAGCGGTTTCTTCAGATTCCTTTATTTCTTATTTCATCTTCACGATCTTCACCGGCGCATACGTTTCATTGCCGTTGGTAATGCTCACGAAATAGATGCCTGAGTTAAGAGTGCTGATCGTCACCGAGCCTTTCTGCTGGCTGATCCTGCTGCTTTCGATCACTCTTCCGGTGATGTCCCTCACCGTGATCTCAGCGTTAGCCGCAAGCTTTTCCTTCACATCATAAGAAACCGTTGTTTCGGATGTGAAAGGATTGGGGTAAGCATGAATAGAAGAAGAATTCCCTTCATTCTCTGCAATGCCGATCACATTCCCTTCGGTGATCATGAACTGGTCAAAGCCAGCTTCCACGAGATGCCCGGGAGCATTGTCGGCCGTCCTCACAATTATTTTCATTGTTGCGGTTGGCGTGATGAAGCTGGAGATCGGGAATGATTTATAGACCCATGTGGAGTTATTAATAGTGTTGTAACGTGCAAAATCAATCACCACGCTGGTGATCCCATTGTTCAGCAGGATGGTCAATGAATCGTTTGGAACGCCTGTGCCTCCTGCATTGTAGAACCACCGCGTAAAGCTCACATACGGGTTGGTATAGGTGGAAAGGTCGAATATCGGTGAAGTGAGCGTAGTGGAGCCGTTGTCAACATCATCCGAAGCTGCTGCGCCACCTGCATTTCCTGTTACATAGGCTTTGTTGCTGCAATCGAGGCTGTCGTCAACGCCCGGATTTGCATCCACGCCTGCATTAACCGTTCCTGCCGGAACGCCTCTTTCCCATGCGCCGGTAGCTGCTGTTCCTGTAACGGTCCAGCCGAAATTAAAAGCGAAATCATCATAATAACCCGCAGAAAGCTGCAATATCATCGGGCCAGCACCATAAGGGATCGTCTGATTCTGCGCACAGTTGGTCATGTATCCCCAGTGTCCTGCAATGATCTCATAGCTGTCGGAATACACACCCGGAAGGCTGAAATTACCGGAAGCATCCGTGGTTGCCTGGTAATTGAAGTTGCTGTTCGCGATAGAAACATTGGCATTTGGGATAGGTGTGCCTGTTCCTGCCGTAACCACCTGTCCGGTTAGCGTAAAGGTAGGGATCGGCGATAAAGCGACATCACGGATGGTTACAGCCGCAGCTGCGAGTGAAACTCCCGTTAATGTTTTCGGGTAATAGCCCGCTTTGGAATACGTAACGCTGTAGCTGCCGCCCGGCGAAGGGATTCCGGTTGCATAGCTTCCCGAAAGATTTGAATTATCGCTTACAGTAGTGGAAAGGATCTGGATAGTGGCGCCGTTGATGGCTAATCCGGTTACCGAATCGGTAACGGTGCCTTCTAAGTAACATGCGCGAACATAGGTTGGTGTGAACACGAACAAGCCGTCTTCAATGTTCGAAGCAATGATAGTTCCGGAAGGCAGGTAAGGATAAACGCCCCAGGTGCCTTCAAATCCTCCGCCGCTTGCAGCGTATGTATCATAGTTTCCTACCTGTACGAGGTTCGTCGGACGGCCTGCATCCACAATGGTGAACCCATCCTTGTACCAGGAAGTAACGGCGTAATCATTTCCCGCAACACGGATGATATGCGTATTGTGAACAATGGATTGCGATCCCGGGTTCGACTGGATCTTGTCGAGCTCAATAATATTGGCCGGGTTGGAAACATCATACGCAGTAAGCCATGAATCATCCACCTCATCGGTTGTGAATAAGATCCGGCTATTGGTCGACAGCCAGGTATTGTGCGTAAAGTTATTCGGTGTGTTCTGCGTAGCGATCTCAACCGGCGCCGATTTATTTGTAAAATCCACGATGGCAAAATAGCCGGAATAGATATGCCCCGCATACAGCGTATCGTTGCGCACATAGCCATCATGCACATAGGCCTGGTTGCCCACGCCTACCTGGTACTTACCTGCATAGCTCGGGTTCCATGGATCGGTAAGGTCAACCGCAATGGCGCCGCCGTTGAATAAATTGCTGCCATACAGGTAAGCGAAATGCCCATCGATGTGCAAAGCATGGATCGTGTTCAATGTTCCTGCAATGGCACCGTCGCCGGTCCAGTTATGGTAAACAATTCCTGCCGTATCCGGAAGGCTGCTGAGGTTCACGATCTGTAAGCCGCCGCCGCCTTCGGTTGTAACGTATGCATATTTGCCGTATACTTTTATTTCCTTCCAGAGATTGTCCACATTCGGGATCTGCTTCACCTCAACAGGAGTTGCCGGATTTGTAACATTCACGATCGACATGCCGGTTGAAACGCCAACAAGGGCGTATTCATTTCCGAGGGAATCCACATAGCCGGTAATATTGGCGCAGGTATGGCCGGGGTAGGTTAATTGTGAGCGAAGCGTCACATTCAGGTTTTGCGCAAAAGCACCTGCCGTGCTCATGCAGGCAAGTACGGCACAGGCAATTAGTTTTTGTAATTTCATTTCAATTGAGGCGATTTAGTTTTTTTGAGGGATGATTAATACTCTAAGTACGGTATTTTATTCCTTAAATACAAAAAATAAAGATCATCGGTGCCGCTGGGTTTCGTGACTCCTCCGGAGTACTTTATGCTAAGCAGGAATGCTGGTGGAACAGGCCGCTCCTATGGAGCTTGAAAACATCCCCCTAACAGGCTATTACAAACAGTTCGCTCCTATGGAGCGATCGTCGAGCCGGTCAGATCCACCTTCACTTTCATTCAGACAGCCCCATGGGGGCGACCTGTTTATAGCTATGATCCGTCCACTAAGCTATTCAAGCTCCAGAGGAGCGGCCTGTTACTAACTTCGTTTTTAACACGGGCTCCGGAGGAGCCTGTTATTAATAACGACCTCCACGAAATGTTATAACGCGCTCCGGAGGAGCGCATTATTAAAAAACAGGTTGGGAATAAGTGAAAAAGCAAGTCGTTCGTTAATTAAAAAGAAACTCCGACATTAAATAGCACTTCAAAACGGGAATACGTATTGTCCTCATCCCAGCGGAAGATCTCCTGCGCTTTGTCCATGGTGATCTTTCTGCCTTCCAGGCGGATATAGCTGTTATCTGTAGGCTTGTATTCAACGCCAACGGTGGCGCCCCATCCTTTTAAGCCTGTCAGCATAAGGTTCTTATCGAGGATCACGCCGGATAAGAAGCCTTGGGAATCATTGAACATATCGCCCCTTCCATAAACAAAAACCTTTGTTGCCAACTCGTATTTAAGGCTGGCAAGTGCGCTGTACATCATCGCACTTTTTTTATTGTCGGTAATATCCGAATGCTCCTGTGTACCGTAGTCCGCTCCTACCTGTAATTTCAGCTTCTTAATGGCATAGTTGAGGTAAAGGTTGTGCATCATCCGGGTGTGCGAAACCGAATCGCCTTCGGGTGAATCATCCCCGATATAATTACAGTAATTGATATTGCCCTTATCGCCAAGCGCATAGCTTACCAGCATCCCGAACGACTTTTTATTATTGTTGTCATCGTGCATGTTATAGCCGTTCAGCAGGTAAAGGTTAATTGACAGCTTTTCGCTGGCATTGTAATTCAGGCGGATGCCGCTTTCATAATAGGGTTCAAGATATGTAGGCACAGAAACAGAGCTTGTAAAATTCTCTTTCGGCAGAAGGCCTTCGGTCCCGAAATGCGAGCGGAAGAATCCTGCATCGAGCCAGAGCTTTTTAAAAACTCTTATCCCTGCATGCGCTTCCATCAGGTAATTATAATTAGCCGACCAGGTACTTTTCGCAAAATCCCCGAAATGAAGCGTGCCGGCTGCTCTTACTTTTTCAGCATCATAGCTGAACGTCAGCTGAAGGGTGTTCAGGCCAAACTGGTTGCTCTTTGGGGAAATGGAAGGAAATTTCTGGTAGTTACCGGCTCCTGTTGAATCGGTGTAATACGCGTAATATGCATCCGCATAACCGGTGATGGAAATAGGGATCTTTTTGGGGACAAGAGAATCGAGCGTTTGGGAACGGGAAACAAATGAAAGGCAAATAATGATGCAGGCAAGGGCAGCGTTTTTTGTCATGGCCAATAAGGGATGTGATTTGTGGCCAAACTTAGAACAATTTAATTGAACAATAACAACGGGCTCTATAAAATAATTCGTTCCTCGGAGCTCTGCTGATCAAAGGGAGCACATTTGTTATTAATAATTTGCTCCTCCGGAGCACAGTGCTGGGTTCGGTACCAGCGAACAGGCCGCTCCTCTGGAGCTTGAAAACATGCTTATAATAGCAGTGTTACAAACAGTTCGCTCCTATGGAGCGATCGTCGAGCCGGGCATTTGTCTTTAATCCACCTTCACTTTCATTCAGACAGCCCCATCGGGGCGGCCTGTTTATAGCTATTCCGTCCACTAAGCTATTCAAGCTCCAGAGGAGCGGCCTGTTAAGCGGAATACATTCATCCACAGCCGGCTCCGGAGGAGCCAATTATTAATAATAAACCGCAGGAACCCATACAGTGAGCGCTCCGGAGGAGCGCATTATTAACCTAACTAATACAAATAAAAAAATCCCGCTCAGCAACGGGATTTGTATTACTAATCAAAATCAAGGGTCAGGTCCTGGCCGTCATCCTTGCCTTTTTTCTTTTTCTTTTTTTCTTCCGATGGCAGCTTGATCTCGGCATTGATCTGCTGGTCGATCGAGAGCGTCATCTTTTCCTTTACAGGCTCCTGTGCTTTTTTGATGGCTTCCAGCGGCGACATTCCGCTCTCTTCAAATTCCTCCAGCACATCTTCCTCTATATGCACCTCCACAGGCGGCAGCAGGTTGATCTCTTTTACCTTCGCGTAAGAAAGCTTATTTCCTTTCGCCTTCAGGCCTTTGACCTCGATGAATTCATTCAGCTTCACCTGCTCATTAGGCAGCTCTTTATCCTTCACCTTCGAAAATTTCACCTCCACCACCGGCAGCTCTTCTGTTGTCACGATCTCGATGCGTGATCCTTCCGCTTCCGAAATGAACAGCACCTTTTTATCGGTTGGCTCCACCATGAAGCGCTTCACAAAATAGGTTTTGCTTTCACCATCAAGATAAATGGCAGCCACAGGCCTTTTCGGGTTGAACTTTTCGATCAGCACCATATCCTGGTCGAAATGCGTGGACACATCAAAGCCGGTCAGCCTGTAATATCCGCCCTGGGTAATAGTAAGGATCTTGTCTTCCGGGCCGAAGCTTCCGAGGAAGGTTCCGCGCTTATCGGTATTGAGGCGCTGCACGGTATCGTCGAACCAGATATCGCGTGCGCCAAGAGTAGATACTCCTTTTTCTTTTAAGATGATCTTCTTAATGGCATATTTGGTCACCACATTTCCCATCGAGTTTCTGCCTTTTACGGCCAGCTCGGAGAAGTTGAGGTCCCACTGCACTTTACGCAGTCCCGGCATTGGCTTCAGCTGCACCTCCACAATTTCCGCTTCCCCGTTCGGGTTGGCAGTAAAGTAAAGCACCTCGGAGCCTTTGGTTCCTTTTGTAAGGTCGTATTGCTTATCGCGTGTTACACCTGTTACAGGGAAGCGCTTCATGAACACGCTGCCGGATTTCCCGTCGCGGTAGATCATGTTGTACACCGTACGCTCATCGTTCTTTTTGAAAACGGCAATGTGGATCAGGTCCTTCCCAACAAATGCCTTGTCGGCCACCTTTGAAACCTGCATGGTACCATCCTTGCGGAATACAATGATGTCGTCGATGTCGGAACATTCGCCTACGAATTCATCCTTTTTCAGTCCATATCCGGCAAAGCCTTCTTCACGGTTCACGTATAGCTTCTCATTCGCAACCACAACGCTGGTGGCCACAATCGTTTCAAACGATTTGATCTCCGTTTTACGCTCACGCCCTGCACCGTATTTCTTTTTCAGGTTCTTGAAATAGTCGACAGCAAAGTCAACAATGTTTGCCAGGTGGTGATCGATCTCTTTAATGCGTGCATCCAGCGATCGCATTTTCTCATCGGCCTTCGCGGAATCGAAGCGCGTGATGCGGATCATCGGGATCTGTGTCAGCTTTTCGAAATCCTCGTTGGTGATCTCGCGGATGAACTGCTTCTTGTATTTTGCAAAACGCCCGTCGAGGTAGCCAAACAGGCTTGGCTTGTCGGAGTAATTCTTAAAGTCGATGTACATCTCATCCTTGATGAAGATCTTCTCCAGGGATGCGAACATGTATGATTCCTGCAATTCAGCTTTCTCTATCTGGAGCTCTTTCTTCAGCAGGTCAAGCGTTTGATGTGTGGAAAGGCGCAGGATCTCGTTCACGCCAACAAACCTCGGCTTATCATGCTCGATGATGCAGGCATTCGGGGAGATGGAAACCTCGCAATCCGTGAAGGCATAAAGCGCATCAATGGTTTTGTCAGGCGAAATGCCCGGAACGAGGTGGATCACGATCTCCACATTTTCGGAGGTGTTATCCTCCACCTTTTTGATCTTGATCTTTCCTTTGTCGTTTGCGGCAACAATGGTATCGATGAGCGATCCGGTGGTGGTACCGAAAGGGATCTCGTTGATCACAAGTGTTTTTTTATCGAGCTGGGAGATCTTCGCCCTTACCCTTACTTTTCCTCCGCGTAATCCGTCGTTGTAATTGCTGAAATCCGCCATTCCCGCCGTCGCGAAATCTGGTAGAATATCAGTCCGTTTGCCGCGCAAAATGGCAACCGATGCATCGCACAGCTCATTGAAATTATGAGGCAGCATCTTACAGGCTAACCCTACCGCAATGCCTTCAACACCCTGTGCAAGCAGCAGGGGAAATTTTACAGGCAGCGTTTCCGGCTCTTTGTTCCTTCCATCGTAGCTCAGCAACCAGGTGGTGGTTTTCGGGTTGAACACCACTTCGAGCGCGAATTTGGAAAGGCGCGCCTCGATGTAACGCGGAGCTGCTGCCCTGTCACCGGTAAGGATATTGCCCCAGTTTCCCTGCGTGTCGATCAGCAGGTCTTTCTGCCCGAGTGCAACCAGCGCATCGCCAATGCTGGCATCGCCGTGCGGGTGATATTTCATGGTATGCCCGATGATGTTCGCCACCTTGTTGTAGCGGCCGTCGTCGAGGTCGTTCATGGAATGAAGGATCCTCCGCTGAACAGGCTTAAGCCCGTCTTCCACGTATGGAACAGCGCGCTCTAAAATAACATAGGAGGCATAATCGAGGAACCAGTTCTGGTACATTCCCGATACATGGATAATGTTGTGAAGCTCTTCCCCTTCACCGTTCATCTCTTCATTTATAATTTCGTCGTTACTCATATCCGCAGTAAAATTCTTATTGTTTTATGATGATTTGATGCTTTACTCCAGCTTCTGTGGTCACTTTCAGCACATAACAGCCGCTGGCTATTGCTGTAAGATGGAGGGACACTTCACTTTGTGTATCCAGGTTTTCAGAACTGATCAGCTCCTCACCTGCCATGGTGAACACTTCAGCCCGGAGCAGTTTATTACCATTGGACCTGACCGATATTTCCGAACTAAACGGATTTGGATATACACCGGGGCCGCTTTGGAAAAAGGATGATGACGCCGTTGCCGTTGCAATATCACAGCCGGAAAAAAGCCAGCCGGAATTGTTTCCGAGGTCAGCGCTGTTGCTGCCAGCAAAGTAAACGCCGCTCCCCAGGGCATGTACGTTTCTTAATTTTAAATAATCAAGGCATAATGAATCGTCAGGCAATAAAAGATAATTGGCGGACGATCCCCAATATTCGGTGATGGATATTGTATCTGCGGGGCCGCTGTTTATTTGCAGTACATCGCCTACGGTCAATGTATCGCAGTCAAATGTATAGTCGGAGTTACTTCCAAAACCGGGTGAAAGGATGTTTTCAAGAAGCAGTGTATCATAAGAAAGCCGTTCACCGGAAGTAGTGTTCGCGATCATCCCACCGGCATAAAATTCCGCTTTATGAATCCGCCCGCTCATTGTAAATTCCTGGAATGTACCATAACTGACCAGCTTGTCCACTTCACAGTTAATGCCCAACATTCCGGGCGTAGGCGCGAGCGTATCAAGCTCCACGTAATGGTAATGCTGGTTTACGCCACCGTTGAACACCAAGGCAACATTATCACCTGCGGTAAGTATGATCGAAGCTGAATCGGCGTCGATATAATGATTAGATCCTGTCACCTCAAAGCCTCCCCCCGCATCAATCACCTCCACAACCGATGTTCCCAGCATCAGTGACCTGAAAGCTGTTCCCGGAACCTGGAAATTATGGGTCCTTACAGGTTGATCCGCCGTAAAGAACCTTCCCCTTTCCATACTTATATAATTCGCATCAAGAGGGCTGAGCAATGTCCATGTTCCGGTACCTTTAAATGACACTGTTAGTATATCCAGCGGATCACCCCAAAAAGATCCGGTTATATGCAGATCGATCGTATTGGAAGGGCCGGCGGACATAAATACAATGTTGCAAACAAGTCCGAGATCAGGACAGGTTTGAAAAGAACCGTATACAAGCAAAGGCGAGGCGCCGCCGGTTTGATCCGACAAAAGCGGCGATAAGGAGGCATAGCTGAGACCCGCTGTAAATAGGATGCTATGACACCTTGCTGTGTCATAAAGATCGATCCTGGCATCTATACAGCCCGGATCCACGATTACATTGTCAGCAGGTCCGGGGATCGAGCCGGGATGAATGCTTCCGCCGGAAGTTGTCACCCAGTTGGATGTATCTGCCCAATCATAATTCAGGGCAGCATAATCCGGCTTCCAGAAAAAGTTGGCGGCAGGGATAGATCCACAAGTGGTCATTGCCAGAAATAACAAAAGCTTCAGCTTCATGGGCAGTTATAGTGCATTTTTAACTTCTTTCTCTATTTCTTCCACAAGGTCTTTCTCCACCACGAGGTTATCGATGATAAAATCCTGGCGCTCCTGGGTGTTCTTGCCCATGAAGTAGCCCAGCATGTCAATGATGCTCCTGTCCTTGCCAATGATCACAGGATCCTTGCGCATATCCTTGCCGATGAACAATTTGAACTCATCCGGCGAGATCTCTCCCAAACCTTTGAATCGTGTGATCTCCGGCTTTACGCCTAATCGTGCAATCGCATTTCTTCTCTCTTCTTCGCTGTAGCAGTATACCGTTTCCTTCTTGTTCCTTACCCTGAACAATGGCGTTTGCAGGATGTACACATGCCCGTTCTTCACCAGGTCGGGGAAGAACTGCAGGAAAAAGGTCATCAGCAGCAGGCGGATGTGCATGCCATCCACATCGGCATCGGTAGCCACCACAATGTTGTTGTAGCGCAGGTTCTCGATCCCGTCCTCGATGTTCAAAGCAGCCTGCAGCAGGTTGAACTCTTCGTTTTCATACACGATCTTTTTGGTGAGTCCGAATGCGTTCAGCGGCTTTCCCTTTAAGCTGAACACAGCCTGCACGTTCACATCGCGTGTTTTGGTGATGGAGCCGCTTGCCGAATCTCCCTCGCAGATGAACAGCGTGGTATCCAGCTTGCGCTCATCGTTGGAGTTAAAGTGCACGCGGCAGTCGCGTAATTTCTTATTATGAAGGTTTGATTTTTTTGCACGCTCTCTCGCCAGCTTCTGGATGCCCTGCAGATCTTTGCGTTCCCGCTCGCTTTGCTGGATCTTCTGGAGGATGGACTGCGCCACTTCCGGGTTCTTGTGCAGGAAGTTATCGAGCTCCGTTTTCATGAAATCGCCGATAAAGCTCTTCACGGAAGGGCCTTTTGGCCCGATCTCCTGTGATCCCAGCTTGGTCTTGGTCTGCGATTCGAACACCGGCTCCTGCACTTTTATGCTCACTGCGGCAATAATGGACGTACGCACATCCACTGCCTCAAAATCTTTCTTGAAAAATTCCCGAATCGTTTTTACCACCGCCTCGCGAAATGCTCCCTGGTGGGTCCCCCCCTGCGTGGTATGCTGTCCGTTCACGAATGAATAATACTCTTCACCGTACTGCTGGTTGCTGTGGGTCATCGCCACTTCAATGTCATAGCCTTTCAGGTGAATGGTCGGGTACAGGATCGGGCCGTCGATATTCTGCGTGAGCAGGTCAAGCAATCCGTTCTCGGAATGGAATTTCTGTCCGTTGTAATTGATGGTGAGGCCTGTGTTAAGGTACGCATAGTTCCAGAGCATCTTCTCCACATACTCATTGATGAAGTGGTAATTGCCGAAAACCGCCTCATCGGGCGTAAAGGTCACCAGCGTGCCCTTGCGTGCCTCCGAAGGCGTGATCTTATCCTCTTTCAACAGCTTTCCTTTGGAGAACTCTGCGGATTTGGTCTGGTTATCGCGGAATGCCTGTACGCAAAAGTGGCTTGACAATGCATTCACCGCTTTTGTACCCACACCGTTCAGCCCGACCGATTTCTTAAATGCCTCCGAATCGTACTTTGCACCTGTATTGATCTTCGATACAACATCTACGAGCTTGCCCAAAGGGATCCCGCGGCCATAATCGCGCACGCGCACCGTTTTATCCTTTATGGTGATATCGATCGACCTGCCGTTCCCCATTACAAACTCATCGATACAGTTATCCAGCGTTTCTTTCAACAGGATATAGATCCCGTCATCGGGCGAAGATCCGTCGCCCAGCTTTCCAATGTACATTCCCGGACGGAGGCGGATGTGTTCGTTCCACTCCAGCGTCCGGATGCTGTCTTCGTTATATTTTACTTCCTTTTCTGACATTTTATCTGCGAATTACGAATCTTTACTCATTTACGAATTACGAATTGTTACTAATTAACGAAATACGAATTTTTACATTCAGTACGTCATTGCGAGGAGGTACGACGAAGCAATCTCAACTACGAATTACGAATCTGTGTTTGTACGGATCGCGAATCTTTACAAATTTTCGAATCTGTGTTTGCTAGCTCCCTGTTTCACTAACCATAGCTTCTAGTGCGCCTTGTCAGTTCGAGCGAAGTCGAGAACGTGTGATGGCATTTTAAGTACAATCATCCCCGTCCAACCGTCTACGAACTACAAACTCCGAACTACTACACGTTAAACCTGAAATGCATCAGATCTCCGTCATTCACCACATATTCTTTTCCTTCCACTCCCATTTTACCGGCTTCCTTGCAGGCCGCTTCCGAGCCCAGCTTTACGAAATCATCGTATTTGATCACCTCGGCGCGGATAAATCCTTTTTCAAAATCGGTATGGATCACGCCGGCTGCCTGTGGAGCGGTCATTCCCTTGTTGATCGTCCATGCCCTTACTTCCTTCACGCCTGCCGTAAAATACGTTTGCAGGTTCAGGATGCGGTAAGCCGCCTTGATCAGGTAATTCACACCCGGCTCCGTTAATCCCATTTCGGCAAGGAACATCTGGCGCTCCTCGTACGTTTCCAGGCTCGCGATCTCCGCTTCCATCTGCGCGGTAATGATCAGCACCTCGGCATGCTCATCCTTCACAGCCTCTTTCACCATGTCAACATATTTGTTCCCTGTTTTTACAGAGGCTTCATCCACATTGCAGACATAAAGCACCGGCTTCACTGTAAGCAGGTGGCAATCAGCAATATATTGCATATCCGTTTCGCTCAGGTTGGCGGCACGTGCCGATTTACCCTGCTCCAGCAGGCTCTTCACCTGGGTCAGCACATCGAACGCTTTCTTTGCTTCCTTGTCGTTACCCGTCTTCGCCTGCTTCTCCACGCGCTTTAATTTCGCATCCACCGACTCCAGATCTTTCAGCTGCAGCTCCGTATCAATAATTTCCTTGTCGCGGATCGGGTTCACCGAGCCATCCACGTGGATCACATTATCGTCGTCAAAGCAACGCAATACGTGAATGATCGCATTGGTCTCCCGGATATTCGCCAGGAACTTATTTCCGAGGCCTTCTCCCTTGCTTGCCCCCTTCACCAACCCGGCAATATCCACGATCTCCACGGTAGTTGGAACCACTCTTTCGGGGTTCACCAGCTTTTCCAGCACCGCAAGGCGCTCATCCGGCACCGTGATCACGCCTACATTCGGCTCGATGGTACAGAACGGAAAGTTGGCGGCCTGCGCCTTTGCATTCGATAAGCAATTAAATAAGGTCGATTTCCCTACGTTGGGTAATCCTACAATTCCACACTGTAATGCCATGTAATTTTTTGATTTTTAGAATTTTTGATTTTAGAATCTGCCCGGTGATGTTCTCGCTTAAAACTTCCGATCTTTTAAATTGATTTTTAAATCTCCAATTTTCCGTTCAGCCCGCAAATATAACCATCTGCAAAGTTTAATAAAACCCTTAATCTCCTTAATTTACCTGAGTTTTCAACAATACCCGTATATTTTCAACAATACATGAAAGGCTTGTAAAAAGTGGTACTTTTGAACGCTTAATCACTAAAAAAGACATTTTAATCAACATACGTATGGCTTCAACAGCAGAATTAGAAAAAATTGTATCGCAGGTGCGGAGAGACATCGTGAGAATGGTTCATGCGGTTAATTCCGGCCATCCCGGCGGATCCCTCGGCTGCGCCGAATACTTCGTTTCCCTCTATTTCGGGGTGATGAAGCACAATCCCTCTAAATTCAGCATGGACGGCATAGGGGAAGATGTGTTTTTTCTTTCCAACGGACATATTTCACCCGTATTTTACAGCGTTTTAGCACGTTCCGGCTATTTCCCGGTGAAAGAGCTGGCTACCTTCCGCAAGCTCGATTCGCGCCTGCAGGGGCATCCTACCACGCACGAAGGCCTTCCCGGCGTTCGGGTAGCTTCCGGCTCGCTGGGGCAGGGGCTTTCGGTTGCTATTGGAGCAGCACTGGCCAAAAAGCTGAATAACGACGACAGCATTGTTTACACCCTTCACGGCGATGGCGAGCTCCAGGAAGGACAGATCTGGGAAGCAGCCATGTACGCTGCCGCGAAGAAAGTGGATAACATTATTTCAACAGTGGATATGAACGGGCAGCAGATCGACGGCTCCACCGACCAGGTATTGCCGATGGGCAGCCTCCGCGCAAAATTCGAAGCATTTGGCTGGGATGTGCTTGACCTCGAAAAAGGGAACAGCATTTCCTCTGTTGTAGCCATGCTGAAAACAGCAAAGGAGCATACGGGAAAAGGAAAACCGGTAATGATCCTCATGAAAACCGAAATGGGACATGGCGTGGATTTCATGATGGGAAGCCACAAATGGCACGGGGTTGCACCTAATGACGAACAATTGGCACAGGCTTTGACCCAGAACCACCTCGAAGATGAAGCTGACTACTAAATCTAATTAAAAAGTTTTAAAGTCAAAATTCAAAAGTTAAATACTCTGTTATGCTTCTCAGAAAAAAGCCTGTATATTTCAATAAGTTGAAATTTGTTTTTCTTCTGACTTTTGCCCTTCTCTCTTCTGGTTTATCCTTCGCGCAGCAAACAAAGCCGCTTACCCGGATCGAGTTCGTATTCGATGCTTCTTTCAGCATGTTCGGGCAATGGCAGAGCGGGATGAAGATGGACATCGCCAAAAAGATGCTCACCGAGTTCCTCGACAGCCTCAAAAATGTGAACAACCTCGAGATCGCGTTCCGCTGCTACGGCCACCAGGTTCCGCTGCGCCCCGAAAGAAGCTGCACCGATACCAAGCTGGAAGTGCCTTTTAAGCCAGACATCCGCGCCAACATTACCGCCATCAAGAACAGGCTCAAAAGCATTGTGCCGAAGGGAACAACTCCCATCGCCTATACGCTGGAGCAATGCGGCAACGACTTTCCTACCGCATCCAACCCTAATATCCGTAATATCATTATCCTGATCACCGACGGCATCGAGGAATGCGATGGCGATCCCTGCGCCGTATCCCTCGCCCTGCAGAAAAAAGGAATTGTCCTTAAGCCATTCGTGATCGGCATTGGCCTCGACCAGAGCTACCTCAACTCCTTTGGCTGCATCGGTAAGTTCTATGATGCCTCCAGCGAATCCAGCTTCAAGAACATCCTGAACATTGTGATCTCACAGGCGCTCAACAATACCACCGTGCAGGTGAACCTGAACGACCAGATCGGCAGGCCTACGGAAACGGATGTGGACATGACCTTTTATGACGAAGCCACCGGGCTCATCCGCTACAACTACATGCACACGATCAATAACCGGGGCGTGCCCGATACCGTGGTGATCGACCCGATCGGGACCTACAAAATGGTGGTGCATACCATTCCGCCGGTTGAAAAAACAGGCATCGAGCTCATTCCCGGCAAGCACAACATTATTGCAGTGGATGCGCCTCAGGGATACATCAACCTCAAGACCATCGGCGCTAATCCGGCCTGTATCGTAAGGAAGAACGGCGAAATGCAGACCCTGCACCTTCAGCAGTTCAATACCACCGAAAAATTCATCATCGGCAAGTACGACCTCGAGATCCTTACGCTTCCCCGCATTAAGCTGAACAAGGTGGATGTGGCACAAAGCAAGACCACCACCATCGAGATCCCGCAAGCCGGCAGCGTTACCATTGTAAAGCAAAGTGAAGGCCCCGGCAGCCTGTATGTGGAAGAGAACAATAAGATGGTGTGGGTGTGCAACCTCAACAGCAATGTTATACAGGAAACCATCATTCTCCAGCCCGGCCGGTACCGCGTGGAATACCGACCGAGAAATGCAAGGGAGTCCATTTATACCATCGAGAAAAAATTCAAGATAGAGTCGGGAATTTCAACCCAGGTAAAATTATATTAATATAAAGATCAGCAGGTTACAACCAACAAGCAAACAACTTATTAAAATGAAAAAATACACCTACACAGAAAAAAAAGACACACGCTCAGGCTTCGGGGCAGGATTATCCGAATTAGGAAAGAGCAACCCTAATGTGGTTGCTTTATGTGCCGACTTAACCGGCTCCTTAAAGATGGATGCATTCGCGAAGGATCATCCCGAGCGCTTTTTCCAGGTAGGGATCGCTGAGGCGAATATGATCGGGATAGCAGCCGGATTAACCATTGGCGGCAAAATTCCCTTCACAGGAACCTTCGCCAACTTTTCCACCGGCCGCGTGTATGACCAGATCCGCCAGTCGGTAGCCTACTCCGGCAAAAATGTAAAGATCTGCGCATCCCATGCCGGCTTAACATTGGGTGAGGACGGCGCAACACACCAGATCCTCGAAGACCTCGGGCTCATGAAAATGCTCCCGGGCATGACCGTGATCAACCCCTGCGATTATAACCAGACCAAAGCGGCCACCATTGCCATCGCATCCCACGAAGGTCCTGTGTACCTGCGTTTCGGCCGCCCTACCGTTCCTAACTTTACCCCTGCCGACCAGAAATTCGAGATCGGGAAAGCGGTAATGCTGAACGAGGGTACCGATGTTACCATCTTCGCTACAGGCCACCTCGTATGGAAAGCGATCGAAGCCGGGGAGCAGCTGGCAGCGGAAGGCATCAGCGCAGAAATAATAAACATTCATACGATTAAACCATTAGACAATGCCGCCGTCTTAGCTTCGGCTAAAAAAACGCGCTGCATCGTTACGGCCGAAGAGCACCAGATGAACGGCGGGCTCGGCGACAGCATCGCGCAGCTCCTGGCACGCGAATTACCTACGCCTCTTGAAATGGTGGCGGTGAACGACAGCTTCGGCGAAAGCGGAACTCCTGACCAGCTCATGGTAAAATACGGCCTCGATGCGAAAAACATTGTAGCTGCAGTAAAAAAGGTGATCAAAAGAAAATAGCCTCCCGTCTCTCAGCCGGGAGGTTTGGCGAAGGCCGGACAAACTATATGGGTGACAAAGAGCTTTTACAACAATTCCGCAACCCCGATACGCGCAACTACGCGTTCAACCTGCTGGTGCGCGAATACCAGAAAAAGCTCTACTGGCATATCCGCAAGATCCTGATCGACCATGACGATACCGACGATGTGCTCCAGAACGTATTCATAAAGGTATGGCGGGGCCTCGATAACTTTAAGGAGGAATCGCAGCTCTATACCTGGCTGTACCGCATTGCCACCAACGAATCCATCACTTTCCTGAACCAGAAGAAAAAGCGTGCCGGTGTACCGATGGATGAGGTTTCCCATTTTTTAGCGGCGAACCTCGAAAGCGATCATTATTTCAAGGGCGATGAGATCCAGGCGAAGCTCCAGAAGGCTATTCTTACGCTTCCCGACAAGCAGCGCATTGTTTTTAACATGAAATATTTTGACGAGATCAAATACGAGGAGATGAGCAAGATCCTTGATACTTCCGTGGGCGCTCTCAAGGCATCCTATCACCACGCGGTAAAAAAAGTGGAGGAATATCTCAAAACGCATTAAACCTTTTTAAATTAAAAAGCTCAAAGCAGCCAATGAATCCTTATAACAACACAAATCCCTTCGGCACCGGCCCCGATTATTTCGAAAGCTTCCAGGCGAAGCTCGGCGGGCGCATTGAAGCGTATGAGGAATTGAAAACAGAAGCGCCTCTTTTAAGCAGCATCCCCAAATACAACCCTTTTGAAGTGCCTGCACATTATTTCGATGAGCTGCCAACGCTCATCCAGGAAAAATGTGCGGCGCCCGAAAAGGTGTCCGCCTTCGAATGGCTGAAAATGCTGTTCCGCCCCAACTTCGCGGTACCTGTGCTTACAGTGATCCTGATCGCCTTTGCAGGTATCCGTTACCTCGACCACGGAACGGAAGTCAGCAGCCCCATGGCAGAGGAGATCAGCGTGGAAGAGCAATTACAATCCATTGATGAGACCACGATCATAGAGGCGCTTGCTTCCGCTTCGGTAAATGAAAGCGAAGCCGACAATGAAAACGAGAACATTAAAGAGTACCTGCTCGACAATCATATTGAAGATATTAACTTGAATTCAGAATTATAACACGATGAAAACAACAACGATCGGCCGCCTACTGCTCAGCGCATTTATCTTTTTATCCGCAGTCTCCTTTGCCCAGCAGGGCTCTCCGCCACCACCACCAAAGAATAAGGAACGCCGTGAAGCCAAGCGCGATAACATAGAATCGATGAAGATCGCCTTCCTGACCAAGAAGCTCGACCTTACACCCGAAGAAGCGCAGCTGTTCTGGCCTGTTTACAACCAATATACCGATAAGCTGCAGGAGCTGCGTAAAAAGCGCCGTATGGACAGCAAGGATGCCAAGCACAACGTGGAGGAAATGAGCGATAAGGATGTGGAAGCGGCTGTTGACAGCGAAATGGCTTTCCGCCAGAAAGAGCTCGATATTCAGAAAGAGTATCATGCAAAATTCAAGGCGGTGCTTCCAATCAAGAAAGTGGCCAAGCTGTACCAGGCGGAAGAGCAATTTAAGCGCGTGCTGCTTGATGAATTAAAAAGAGACAAGCCGCCGGTGAAAGAAGGGAATTAAATTAGCGATTGCGGTTGTATTGAAATTAGATACAACACACCCCTAACCCCTCTCAAGAGGGGAACGGATACTGCTGAATGAAAAACATCAGTATTGATTGATGCTTACTTGCATACTATAAAAAACGATAACACTTTGTTAGCAGCGCCAATTCCCCTCTCGAGAGGGAAACAGATACTGCTGAATGAAAAACATCAGTATTAATTAATGCGTACTTGTATACTATAAAAAAACGATAACGCTTTGTGAGCAGCGCCAATTCCCCTCTTGAGAGGGGTTAGGGGTGTGTTATCACGATCAGTGTATTATCACGACCTCGGATGAAACTGTATGATCGCCGAGCGAAGGTATTCCCTGTCGAGATGCGTATAGATCTCGGTAGTGGTGATGGACTCATGTCCAAGCATCTCCTGCACGGCGCGCAGGTCGGCCCCACCTTCGATCAAGTGTGTGGCAAAGGAATGCCGGAAGGTATGCGGACTGATATGCTTCTTCAATCCTATTTTAAAGGCAAGGTTCTTAATGATGGTGAACACCATTACCCGCGTAAGCTTTGCCCCGCGCCTGTTCAGGAATAAAACATCCTCGTGCTCCTTCTTTACAGGCTGATGGATGCGCACTTCATCCTTGTAAATAGTGATCTGCTTAATCGCCACGCTGCCGATCGGCACCAGCCTTTCCTTATCGCCTTTCCCCGTTACCTTGATAAATTCATCGTTGAAATACAAATGCGAGATCTTCAGGTTCACCAGCTCGCTTACGCGTAATCCGCAGCTGTAGAGTGTTTCCAGCATCGCCTTGTTTCGTTGCCCTTCGTTGCTGCTCAGGTCGATCGCATTAATGATGTTG
Source organism: Bacteroidota bacterium (assembly GCA_025963725.1). GTDB lineage: Bacteria > Bacteroidota > Bacteroidia > 2-12-FULL-35-15 > 2-12-FULL-35-15 > 2-12-FULL-35-15. The sequence goes on from JAOQAE010000005.1 coordinate 47,854, forward strand.
TTAATATCGTCCAGGCTCAGCGTATCAGGGAGCTTCCGGCCAAGCCTTGGTGATTCCAGCAGGGTGGTGGGATCGTTATTCAGCACATTTTCCAGCAGCAGGTATTTGTAAAATCCTTTGATGCCGCTGATCACGCGGGCCTGCGTGCGTGCGCTCATGCCCAGCTCATTCACCCATACGAGAAATTCCTGAAGGTGCTTCAGCTCCACTTCCTTCGGGGAAAATTCATATTTTTTCGCCTCGAGGAACTGCAGCAGCTTCTCCACATCGTGCAGGTATGCCTCCACCGAGTTCTCCGAGAGGGAGCGCTCCAGCTGCAAAAACGATTGGTATCCCTGTATGTATGGCTTCCAGTTCAATGTCGCGGGTTTGTGATGTTGTTAAAATTACAAAACGGAATTTTCTTTTACCTTTACAAAACGAATAAACAATTAACAGTGTTGTGTTACTTACCTGCAAAGCATGAAGATCATCATCATCAACGGCCCCAACCTTAACCTGTTAGGCACACGCGAAACGAGCGTGTACGGTGCGCAATCCTTCGATGAGTATTTTGCCGGACTGAAAGCGAAGTATCCGGAAATTCAGCTTTCCTCCTATCAAAGCAATGTGGAGGGAGAGCTGATCAACAAGCTGCATGAAACCGGATTTGATGCTGATGGCATCATCCTGAATGCAGGCGGCTACACACATACTTCTGTTGCTTTACGCGATGCCATTGCCGCTATAAAAACACCGGTGATCGAAGTGCACATCTCCAATATCTTTGCCCGCGAGGACTTCCGCCATACTTCCCTGCTTGCGCCTAAATGCAAAGGCTCTATTTCCGGCTTCGGAATGGATTCGTACCGTTTGGCAGTGGAGAGCTTTCTATAAGAGTCGTGAATATTTCTCGCAAAGGCGCAAAGATCGCAGAGTTTTTTGCGCGTTGTCAGTTCGAGCGGAGTCGAGAACGTGGGTTGGCTGGGCATCCTCCTGCCTCTGCGAGAAATACCAAATAACCGGAATGAATTTTGTCACCATTAAACCAAACGCCGTTAATTCCGTCATACCATCAAATTAAACCGCAAGCCATGAAACCACTGAAAAAAATTTGCGCATTGTTCCTGCTTGCCGGCATCAGCGCTTCCGCTTCTGCCCGCGTGCTTCCCGATTCGCTCGGGCTCCCCGGCGATAACCTCGACCTGTACGGTGTTCTTGAACTTTTCAAAAAAGCCGAGAACCCCGAGGAATTTGAAAAGGCACTCAACGATCCCAACACCAAGCTGAACAACATCGACCTGAACGGCGATAACGAGATCGATTACATCCATGTGATCGACCGTACCGAAAAGGATGCACATGCCCTGGTGCTGCAGGTGGCTGTGAACGACAAAGAGGTTCAGGATGTAGCCGTGATCGAGATCGAGAAGAAAGCGGATGGCACCGCCGATGTGCAGATCGTGGGAGATGAAGACCTGTACGGCAAAAATTACATCATCGAGCCGCAGGATGAAGCTTCCGCGAAAGCACCGGAGAACAGCTCATCAAGAACCAATACAACCGTTGTAGTGAATGTGTGGCACTGGCCCGCAGTTCAATACATTTACCGCCCGTCATACGTAGTATGGGTATCGCCGTGGGGATGGCATCATTACCCGGGCTGGTGGTCGCCATGGAGGCCGGTGTATTACAGCGTGTATCACCCGCACTGGCATCCGTACCATTACTACCACCGCCGGGTGTATGCACCGCGCATGACGGTTGCGCACAATGTGTATTACGGGCACAGGTCGGTTTCCAAAACGGTATACGACAGGCGAAGCAATACTGCCGCGCCTGTAAGATCCACAGCCAAACCGGCAAAAAGCGGAAGGCGCAATTCAGAAGCGCAGAAGGCTAAGCCACGCTCAGAAAAGGCCGCACCGAGAAGCCAGCCGAGGCAGGAAAAGCCAAGGCAAAGCAATAAGCAGGGCGGACAAAAGGGAAGAAGAAGATAATAAAAAAGGGAAGAGCGATCTTCCCTTTTCTATTAACGGTCAACATGTTATTCTTGTTTTGTTAAAACTGTGTCACTTCGAGTGCGAAGCGTATCGAGAAGTAGACCAGTTCTCGATACTTTTGCCCACGCTCTTTCTCGATACATCCTTCCCGAAAGGGGAAGGATACTCGAAATGACGGCGCACTGTAAAAAGGCGGTCATCCAGATAGCTTTCGGGACAAACTGACATAAACAGTTCTACCATTCTAATAATATTCTATTTCATAAAATTCTCAGGCTGATCCAGCTCCGTGAATGTTCTTTTCTTGCGGAAGTAATAATCGGCCAGGATGGAACGTAGGTACACAGCAGTGGTGGTATGCTTTACAATCTCCTGTTTCAGCCCCCTGCGCTTTTTCATTATGGATGAGAAGGAGCCGTAGAAGCTGAAATGAGCCCTTACTATTGCTTTAAAGTGGGCGAATTCCCCGGATGCAAGGTATTTGGCACCTGCTACCCCATCAAGGATCATTCTCCAGAAGAGCTTCACAGCGAAGTATTCCGGGGGATGATTTTTTGTGATCAGCGCGAGGTTATTGCGGAAATTAAGATAGGTTTTCTGCGGGCTTGTTTTGTTCAGCGTACCTCCTCCAACGTGGTACACCACCGATGCCGGACAATACATTACCTTGTAGCCAAGGTTTTTCAACCGCCAGCAAAGATCGATCTCTTCCATGTGTGCGAAGAAATCAACATCGAAGCCATGAACCCTGTGGAAACATTCGGCGCGGACAAACATGCAGGCGCCAGTAGCCCAGAACACTTCACGCACATCGTCATACTGCCCTTTGTCTTCCTCCAGTGATTCAAAGATCCTTCCCCTGCAGAACGGATAGCCGTACTTATCAATGAATCCGCCGGCAGCACCGGCATACTCGAACGATCCTTTATTGTGGAATGCCCTGATCTTGGGCTGGCAGGCAGCAATGCTTTTGTCGCCGTCCATGAGGCTGATCACCGAATCGATCCAGCCGGGGGTTACCTCCACATCGGAATTCAGCAGCACATAATATTCGGCATCCACCAGCTTCAATGCATCGTTGTAGCCTTTGGCAAAGCCGCCGTTCTCAGCGTTCACAATGATCTTTACCTGCGGATATTCCGCTTTTAAAAAAACGAGCGAATCATCCGTAGAGGCATTATCAGCGACGATGATCTCTGAAAAGGAAGCATTGCAGGAAATAACGGATGGTAAAAATTTCTGAAGAAATCCTTTTCCATTCCAGTTTAAAATAACTACTGCAACCTTCATAAAGAATGTTTAGCGGGGATTTGAAAAGCTGTCGTTGGCATTTCCGCCGAAATGATCGGGTGCTTTATCGGCATCCAGGTCATTTGTTTGCGTATCACGCGTGTGCAGCTTCAGCTGCCAGTTGGTATTCACGATCTCGCCTTTCGCGGTTGAATGGATCAGCTTGAACTTATTGGAAACCAGGTCGGGATTGTAGAACACGAACTTTTTATTTGACTGCTTGTTGTTTGGATTGGTGAAGATCTGCTTCTTATCTGTAAGCGTGTAATATTCCCAGATCTCGTACGGATAAGCGCTTGGCTCATGATCGGACACGGTGCGCTGGTCGGGCGGACCGTATTGCAGGTACACTCTTCCCCTGTCAGTATCATACCCTTTGAGCCCGTATGTTCCGAATTGCTTGTTCACCTTCTGCACTTCAGCATAATATTCCTGCCAGCTGAGCTCAGGATTCTGAGTGTTGCGCGTTTTCCAGAACACGTAAAAGAACTGCTGCATCAGCTGGAGGTTTCTCTCTTTCAGCTGGTTCTCTTCAAACTCGATTTCGGAGGAGCTGGAGATCGGGCGCAGGCAGCGCATGTAAGCTATCAGCGTATCAAGGTTCTGATACTTGCCGGCAAAAGTGTTGCTGATATCAATGGACCTGAGATCTTCGGCGCTAAGCTGAGCCGGCTTATTGGTGCGCTGTACAAAGCATTTTTGCTCAGCCTGCAGAAGGTTGTCCTTGTCGCGCACTTCGATCACAAGGTTGTAATTCCCTGTGGGCAGGGATGCAATATTGAATTCCGCAAGCACAATGTTCACATCGTTTGCATTCTGTTTTGAAAAAGCACTGTACTCGGTAAGCTTTGTCCTTGTTTCATAATTCTCGATAAAATAGCTCAGGATCATTTTCTGGCCTTCGCCCAGCACTTTCTTTGCATTGTAAAACTCCGCATAGAATTTCAGCTTTGTGGCATTTTCCGGAAAGTAAGTGGAAACATAAGGCACGAGGTCGTAGCCGCTTTTTGTAAGCGCTGTTGGCTGAGCAGCTTTTGTATACGATTCAAGGAGCTGGATATCAGAGTTCGAGATCACATTCTCCGGGAAGCGGATATTAATGGGCATTTTAGTGACCAATGGCTTATCCGAAGGCACATTTTTATCCGTTATCGTGATCTCCACATCATACATCCCGTTGGCAAGCGGATAACGCTGCTGGTCGATAAAGTTCGGAAAGCCTTTAGTAGTGTCGGTAAGCTCAGGGCTGTTCAGCGAGTATTTCTGCGCATTCTTCAGCACGCCGTCCTGCATGAACTGGATGGAAATATCAACCGTTCCCTGGAATTTCCCATTTGAATTCTTAATGAATTTCACGGAATTTCCGATCACGGAAAGATACGTTTCATAATATGGCCCTTTTCCGGGCACGTTGAAGGATGCGGAGGTCATATACGCCAGTACATTTGCCGCAGCTGTATTATAAACTAACAAACAAGCAGTTAGCATACATAAGATCAATAATTTTTTCATAACCGTCTGTTTTTAATGGATTCAATGGCAATGGGGAGTATTACAAAGTTAAGGAATAAAACTATTTTTTTATAGTTTTTTGATCATCAAATGAAAAAAATACTACTTTTGACCCCGGAGAGCTGGCAGAGTGGTCTATCGCGGCAGTCTTGAAAACTGTTGACTGTAACAGGTCCTGGGGTTCGAATCCCTAGCTCTCCGCTGAAAGGGACTGATAGCTAAATTGAGCTTTCAGTCCCTTTTCATTTAAAGCAAAATCGCCTGATAAACAGGCGATTGATTTGATTACGGAATTTATTTTGTCGGTTCGAACTCCCCCTATTTTTCGATCATAGAGTAAACCGGACGGAAACAGTAACTTTTGCAGAACTGTTTTTACTTCAATATCCCCCGACACCCATATTTTACTGATGTTTCGACAAAATTCGACGGCTCTTTTAAGCATTTCTTTGAGGTTCGAAATGTAAACCGAGCATTTATCCTTCTCGCTGGCAATTTCTTCCTGTTCCTGTCCGAACATTCCCATAAAACGCTCGTATGTTTCCTTGCTCATTTCCTTGCGTATAAAGTAGCTTTCCTCTGCATTATAGATTTTGGTTTTAAGGTCATTTATACGACCTTCTAAAGCCTTTCCTTTTTCAAGGTTCTCTTTATTGTATTCAAAGTACGCGTGCTCCAATTCAAACATAATAGGCTCCAAAAGGTCTTCCGCAACCGTATAGCCTCCTAAGAGCTTAATAAACTGTTCATGGAGCTGTTTTGCGCTCTTATTGGACTTACAGCCAACCGTTCGGCATTTATAGTAATAAAGATTCTTTTTCTTTACCAAATAGCCCGTAAATGGCTGATCGCAATCTGCGCATCTCAGAAACACTTTCAGAGGTATATCTTCATTCTCTCTTTTGTGAGAGATTCCGAACCTTGAGGAATTCATGTGAATTTCATTCACCTTCATAAACATTTCCCGGCTTACCATTTTTTCATGTTTACCCTCAATTACTCTTCCGTTGAGCATACCATGACAAACCATTCCTGCATAAAAAGGATTTTTGAAAATTTTGTGCATTTGCTGCTTATATACATTTACTCCCTCAGCTCGCATTTTTTTAATGATCTCTTCATTTTGCATACCCTGTATTTTCCACTCCCACGCCTTTCTTAACCGTTGACAAATTAGCATCATTTCTTCATTTACACACAGAAGATGTTTTAAAGCGATATACGGACAAAACTTAGCACAACAGGGATTACTACTTAGCACGAAACGAGAAGAAATGAAAATTGTTATTAAAGCAGACGTTAAACGTTACAGACCAAAAGAATTAGCAGCCCTATACGGTGTAAGTCTAAAAACATTGAACAGAAACATCAAGGGCATTCGCGAAAAAATAGGAAAACGCGATGGGCAGTGGTATAATATTATTCAGGTGATAACCATTTTCGACCATTTAGACCGGCCTTATAAAGAATACGAAATAGACGACAATTGCAGATTGAAATTATTTGAGAGGAGAAACGTCGAGATTAAATTCTATCCTCAGCAAATTATACACGAAAGAAAGCAAGCGAGTTAATCACCGACAGATATTTATATCATGGGTATAAATACCCATTTTATCTTTTTTTATTGTGATCATAACTATTTGATTTTACTTTGTTTAAAAAATAGATTTCTGCAGAAACTAAACATTGTGAAAACAAACCTAAAACAATTCGTAATGAAAAATAAAAAAATTACTTTCCTATTTATTTTTTTATTAACAACAGGAATCTCTAAAAGCCAAATTTCTATTACAAGTATTCAGCAACAAGATATACCAACCGCATTAAATCAAATTAATTGGAAGGATTTAAAACCAAATTATCAAACAAATCTAATACTTAAAGGTAGCGGTTTTTCGGCTCTACAGTCCATGAATGTTTCTGCTGTTGTCTTAGATAGTATTAAAAATGTACCCAGCATAAAAGCAATTGGATTGAAAGAAAAAGAAATGAATTCTTTTACTGTTCAAAATGACGACTATATCAAGATTCAAATTTTTAAGATTATTGATGATAACAATTTGGAATTAGCGATAACATTTACTCAGTTCGCAACGACGGGAAAAAAGGTATTACTATTTAACGACAAAAAACTTTTTACTTTTTATGTTATATCTCCAAATAAGTTACCTGAATTTCAACCCGTAACAAAAAAAACTCAAATTGCGCTTGGCGATCCACTAACCGCATATTTCCTAATAAATAATATTAATAACTATAATGATATATCAATAGGCAAACCTGGCGGAAGTGATTTAAGTGGAATTCAAATTCTTGCCTCACAATTTTATCCAGATCAATCTCAAATAGCTATTACATTAAAAATAAGTGATCAAAGGTATTTCGATGAAGGATACAGGCTTTATCTAAGTCCAAAAGATAGTATATCTCCAGGAACTCCAAAATATTTACTTATATCTCAATTATTTGATAAAATAGATATTCCACATTTGGATTTTACATCGGTTAAGTTATATACGGATTATATTCAAGATGTGCTTTTATTGCCATCTCCTCAAATTAATCTTTTAAAAGGCGATTATCGATTGAAAAATTTCAACGGTGCTGATTATGATTTAGTCTTTGGATTAGAAAACGGTCAGAAATTTTTAAAAACAAAGACTCCTTTATTATTCCCTACGGATAAAGGCTACAACAAATCTTGTGAAATTCTTAAAGTCGAATCAGGAAATACAGAAGTTCCTATCGGCTATTTTGTTGACATCGGTATATACAAAAAGGAAGTGTTTTCAAATTTTGAACTTTTTCAGGATAATAAGTCAAAAATTACAACACTATTGATTTCACATGATACTTCAAAAAACAATTTTTTTATAAAATTTTCCGCTCAAAATTACCCAATTGTCGCCAAACCTTTAGAAGAAAGAATCTATTTAAAGAACAACCTAAATCATATTATACCTTTAGAAAAAATAAAATCAACAGTAATAGATGATCAAAAAATTAGCTATTTATTCAAATTTTCGGTCCCTACCGTTTTTGATGAGGGGATATATAAGCTGTTTTACCTGGATATAAATGATAGAGAAATTGAAATAAGTTCTTATAACCTTAAAGCCTTAAATTCACCTTTAATAAATAATAGTGAAATTCTAACCTTATCTTTTCTGTCAAAAGGGAGTATTGTTAATAGCAACCTTACACCAGGTGATACTGTTTTAATGGTTAAGGATATCGACTATAAAAACCCTCAATTAACTTTAAATGTTGATTTGACTGATAATGATGTTAAAAAGTCCGGAGATCAATATATAAAGTTTGATTTTGAAACTTTTGATGAAAACAATACTCTAATAGATAAAAAATCACAAGAAGCCTTATTTCAGTCTGGTAAAAAAACATCTATTCCTTTGAATACGATAATATTTACAACATACAAACCTTGGTACTCTATAAAAATTTCGGCTTCAATTATAATTAATAGTAATAACTACACAGAAATCCCAAAACTTTTAGTGGGCAAACAGAATTTACCGATTATTCAAGATGAAAAAATTATTTTAGTAGGAAAATATTTAGAGAAAAGTATTGGTTTGTCTTTCCCATTGCAGCAAAGTATCATCTATTACAATAAGAAAGCAGATATATCCAATAGCGAGAAAAAATGGGTCGCATCGCCTTTTACTTTATCTGTTGATTTCAATTTGAATTGGCGTGATTTAAAAAAACCAAAAACGGAGTATCGGTGGTATATGGGAGGCATTTCGTTATTAGGAAACACAACTAAATTAGCCGAAGCTGATAATTACTACGTCGGTTTATTACCATTCTTTGGCTGGCGCTTCCAAAAAGGAAGAAAAATAATTCCAAATGTTGTTATAGGAGCAGGTGCTGCATACCACCTTGTTCCTTCTACTAATTTCAGTCAAATTGTTCCGCAAGTCGCATTTAGGTTTGGATTTGATATTTCTAATCAATAATTTATAATACAATGAATAAATACGTGTTGATTTTCTCGTTTTTAATAATTACTAAAGTTTATGCAACAGATGGTGACACATGTAGACTTTATGCATCGGAAATTGAAATTTCTTCTCAAAAATTAGAAATCCCATACAATTTAATTTGTCACGTAAAAACATTCCGAAAGAATAAATTTTGGTTCGGAGGAAAAGAAGATTATTCAACTTTTACATTTATTTCACCAAGAATTCTTATTGGTGCCTACCATGCGTTAGCAGAAAACGCAAGCACAATTCAAAGCATTGAGGTGGATATTTATGCTCATGAGGAAAACGGAAAACTCGTCATTCTCAGAACATTGCATTTTAGTAAAAAGGAATTCTCCATTATTAAACCATTTCATAATAGCGGAATTGAGAATGACTGTGGTTTAATTGTTTTAAATAAATCAGTTTCGGGATTGCCTACTTCATTTCCAAAATTGGTAACCCTTAATTCTGCTAAATCGAAATCTAGCTCTTTTCGAATTAGCGGTTATCCTTATGATAAGGATATTTCATTCTTTAATGGTCAAAAGCTTTGGGAGCGAAGATTATCTTTTCAAAACACCGTTGCTCTAGACAGTATTGTTTACTATCCTTGCACAAGAACATCCGTAGGAGACAGCGGCGGGCCATTGTGGTTCATTAATGGTGATCAGTTATTTTTATTTGGGACTCATGTAGGGGGCAATAAAGACAATTTCAATAACTTATGGGGTGAATGTTTTAATGAGAACAAAATAAGAATTCTAAACGAAATATTAGAAAACAACAAGTAGTTTGCTATTTATTAGTTTCACAATATGAAATGCACCGCTTTTTAGGAGATATTGCTATGATATGCAATTAAGCCTTTAAAGGGAAAAAGCGGATAAATCCGCTTTTTCTTTTACTGTAACAGCTGAAAAGAACAAATATCCATGTTTTCACTTAAAAAGATGTAAATTTATATATTATAGAGCACTTCAGAGTTGCGAGTTTATGGCCGACCATTTACCTGAAATCAGGAACAAACATATAACTTCAAAGGCAATTGTACCATTAGTTGGTGCCGGTACATCTATGCTGTTAAAAATTCCGGGATGGGATGAATTAGTGAAAATGTATCATACTGCAGTAAACTCACACCTGAATTTTGAAGAGGAGTGCAGGATTTCGGATAATGACATGCCGAAAGTAACCGATAGGATATTTAATGAAACAGGTCGAAACTTTCAAGCCTATTGGGAATTTTTGAGGGCCAAGGTAAGGCCACGAGAATCTGGTTTCCATGAGCTACCCGGTCTTCTTGTAAAACACTTCGATCAAATTATTACAACAAATTTTGATAGCGTTTTTGATGCAGCACTTGATTTTTTAGAACCAGAAGTTCGGCATCGCGACATTATTTATCCAAATATAAATGCGATAGATTTTAATAACAAGGTTATTGTTTATATCCATGGAAAAGCTATCAACGATAATGTTGTCTTTAGATATGAAGAATATGAGAATGCATACGGAATAGTTGCTATAAAAAATCTCCTTACAGAAGTAATAAAAAGAAAGTCTTTACTATTTATAGGTTTCAGTTTCCAGGATAAAGTATTTCGAGAGAATTTGTTGCAAATAATTACACGCATTCGCAGTGATTATGAAAGAACATTAAAGGTTCATGGCCACGCTGATCCAGAAACAAATGTTCAAGATATGTATGTAATACTTCATAAGAAAGATGTTATTACTGAAATTAAAGTTGATACGGTAACTAAGATGGGAATTACCGAGAGATTAATGGAGTTTTATGATGTAGAGGGAGAAAACCTCATATTGAAAAACAGTGTTGTTCCTCAACAAATGTATTTATCCTTGAATGATACAATAGGCTCTGAAAGCACTCTCAAATTTCAAGAGTATGTCGAGAAAACATCTTCAAATAAAATTAATCAGGAGTACTTTCATAAAGCAGGGATTAAAGTAGTCGAATATGATGGGGAGAGAATTGAAATTAACGAATACATAAAACAGATAACCCGACCCGAACCAATTGCTTCTGCGGGTGATTTATCGTCAGCAAGTACAACAAAATGATAGTACACGAACTAAATCAAATAAGAGATTACACTTCGGCCCCTACTGCAAAGGGACTAAAAAGAATTTCTCCTTTTATAACTGGAGGGGTAGGCGAAGAGTATTTCTTATTGGAATCTTCACGCGAAAATAGTGAAGCTATATATTTACAGTTAATTAAATTTCAACCCGATTACTTCAAAAATAAGATTGACAATATTTTTGAGGGCAAATACACAAACGCAGAATTTCAAACCTTCCGTTTTCTAATCTCGGTGGCGAAAGCGAATGGAAAAAGTATTAATTCAATTATTAAACAAGTCGATTATTTTATATCCCAATCAAAACGCCAAAATTCCAATGAGGTTCTTAATAGCCAAATTACTTGGTTTGTTTCTGAAATTATAATTAGCTTTCCTATTGATAAAATAAGAAAGAAACATTTACACTTTATTCAAGAGTTTGCTTCCCATGATTCGTTGGTGTCCCATGATATTAAGGACAAACTAATTCCTAAAGTCATTGAAGAAAAACGCAGCTCCTTTTTATTGGTAGTTCTAAATGATTTAATTTTTAAGTTTAATCGAAAAGAAAGTCATTTTGGCGTGCATACACATTTTGACAAATATTATTTAAACGAACTAATTACGGAAGAGAATGTTTCAGAATTTGTTAGGATCACCCACCCAGATAGGCTATTGAAATTCTCAATAAAAAAGCTAAAAAAAGCTCTTTTAATTGATGCTTATTACTTTTCTTCAATTAGTTTGCCTTCAATAGAGGACACAGACCAAATAATGGATAAGGGAACACTTGAATATTCTTTAATGAAGTTTGTTAGAATTCAATTAGAACAAAATTTGTATGAAGACAATTTTATTATAAACGAGTTTATAAAGTCCAAACACGTTTTATTCAAACGCTTAGGAGTTCACTACATTGCTAATCATTATGATTTAAAGAAACATCTTTTTTGGAATCTCGACTCTAACCCTCTTGATTACGGTTATTTGAAGCACGAAGTTTTTATTTTATTACAAACCAATTCTTCCAAAGTTACTCAAAGAGAATTGAATATCTTATTTGGTTGGATTGATAGTATCAAATTAAAAAAATGGAATCCAAAAGCCTCGAAAGCTGACGTCAATAGAGCAAGAGCAATTGAAGCAAAAGAATACCTGATCGCCTTAAATGAAGTTGCGGATTCATTTAAGCAGCAGATTCTGGCCAAGAAGGAAGAATTAGATAAAATTAACAATAAAAACAGCGACCATCCAGGATTCAATTCTTATTTCTCTTTTACAACATCGCCACCATTAAACTATGATATGATCGACCAAGATTATATTAAGGTTAAAGAATTGATTGATGAGTTAATCAAAGATATGTCCGGGGTAGATGTGAAAAAACGAAAGCTCCGCGTTAAAGAAATATTAGATTTTAGACCTGAACTCCTTGATAGAGTTGAAAAATTAAGAACGGTTAATCTAAGTTCTTTAAATGACATCATAAGAGGGTTTCAGCAAAGATGGGAAGGCAACTCGGAGGATTTTGACTGGACGGCTCTTTTAAATATTCTTTGGTTAGTAATCGAGTCCCCCGATTTTAAAGCTAACAAAGGAAAGTCTAACTTTTTAGCTTATTGCAGTTGGCTAATACGTGCGGGGACGCAAGACGATAATCATGCAATTAGCGGAGAGGATTTGGAATATGCAAAGGACTTCTGTTTGAAAATGCTTTCATTTAAAGTAGAGAGCGAGCTTCTGAATAAAGATCCATTCTTTGATATTTTAAACAACACTGACGGTAAAATTTTCGATGCCACCTTAAATGTCCTTTTAAGGAATGCTCGAATAAACAAAACAGAAGCTGCAGATAAATGGTACCCTGAAATTAAGTCTTTTTACACGAACGTTTTAGAAAACGAAAATCCAACAAAGGCATTCTTATGGAACGTTGCTGGATCTTTGCCGCAGTTTGGCTATCTTGATATTGATTGGGTTGAAAGAATGATCGATAAAATTTTTCCACCAGAAGAGGAAATCTGGAAATTCTCAATGTTAATGTATCATAATCGCGTTCACACAGTTTACAAGAATTTATTTGACATTTTATTCTCAAAAGGTTATTATGATAGAGCTTTAGACAGCTATTCCGGAACTGAAAAAGAAATCCCTGAAATTTGTCATCATATTATTCTTGCATGTTTGGCAGAATGGAAGAATCAGGAAATAACGAGCCCAGGAAGCTTATTTAATAAAATTTTAGAAACACAAAATTTACCCTTTTTAAAAGGGGTAATTGGTTACTTTATCACTAATAAAAATTATCCGATTTCTAAAATGTTAGATGTATGGGAAAGAATTATTGATAAAATAAGTAGAAATGTAGAGGAGATTTCGCTGGAGTTAATAAAGTTAGCTGATCGCATTGACATTTATGATGAGAGGGCTTTTAGGATTGTGGATAAAACATTGAGTAATGTAAACAAAATCCAACGGCCTTATCAATTATATAAAAAACTCACTTCAGTAAAAACAGAAGATATGGAAATTCGTGCAAAATTACTTATGAAAGCAGCTGATGAACCATTAAGTAGTTTTGTGGCACCACTAATAGATTTCACAAAAAAACTCTATACGGTAAATAAACCTCTGGCTGACGATTTTGTAATAGCATTGCTACAAAAAAGGGCCTACCCCCTTTTGCCGATTTATAATGAATTTAATTAAGGAAGATTAGGGACGTAAAATGAAAAAAAGGCTGACTTTTTGCCTTTTTTCCATTCAAGCTTGATTTTGTTCAATTTCTCGGGAAGGATAAGTTCGCTCCACAAAATCGTATAGATTTCTTAAAAAAGAGGGTATTTTGCCCCTTTTCTATCCAGCCTCTTTATGCTCTGCCAAGGTAACATCCACCTCATAATAATACCGGATAAGGAAATTGTTAATAGCCAATAAGTCCTGTACAAAATCGTCCGAAATCAACTTCTTAAAATTCAGAACCGAAATGCGTTCTTTTAAGTCAGTGGAGTTCAATGAATTAAGGGTCGAAAAGTTCGAAATTCGTCCCTTTCTCTCCGCCTTCGGTCGCCGAAGCGACCTTCGGCGGACAAAGTCCGCAGCAGGTTGCGAAGGAGACCTTCGCTCAAAGAGTGAAAAAACAAAAAAACCGGCTACTAAATAGTAGCCGGTTTTTTTATATCTGTGTTTTATGTGGACGGTTTATATATTAAAATGCTCTGATAGTACTTATTATGTGGGCTGTACGGAAAACATGGAAGACCGTATGAAAAGACACAGGAATGGGAATGTTTATTATACATCCTCAAGACTTCCCTTTCAGATTGTTCATCAATCAGTATTTTTTGATAAATATAAAGCATACGAGTTTGAGAAATATTTAAAATCCGGATCAGGACGAGCTTTTGCTATAAAGAGACTCCATAGTTTTTAAATAGCAGTTTGCTTGTTTCATTTTCCAAATGGGAGAAATGGGATCATTGAAAAATAATCCCCTCGGTCGCGAAGCGACCTTCGGCGGACAAAATCCGTAGTGAATACATCTCAAAAAATTTGACGAAACAGGTTACCAGGTGTTTAAGAATATCCTGGCATATACTTATTACAAAAAGAAGCGGTTCGGGAAGAAGGCGCTGGTGTAGCAGAAAAAAGGAATTTAATAAACATATCCATGGATAAACAAACTGTAGCCTATTCTATTTTAGAACTTGCCATTGTATCGCAAGGCGACACTATAAAACAAACGCTGAATAATTCTTTATCATTGGCAAAGGCAGCGGAAGACAATAACTATAAGCGAATTTGGTTTGCGGAGCATCATAATTCAGACAATATCGGCAGTTGCGCAACCTCACTTCTCATCGGTTACGTTGCAGAAAACACCGGGAAGATCCGATTAGGCTCAGGAGGCATAATGCTTCCTAATCACTCTCCCCTGATCATTGCTGAACAATTTGGAACGCTGGCTCATTTATATCCTGGACGCATCGATTTAGGGCTGGGCAGGGCACCGGGCACTGACCAGCAAACAGCACAAGCCATACGCTCAGATTTTATGAAGGCGGCACAGTCGTTTCCTGAAGAAGTTGCTAAAATTGAGCAATATTTTTCCGTAGAAAACAAAAAGTCCAACGTTAGGGCACCCATTGCCGAAGGCACAGATGTGCCAATTTATATTTTAGGGTCGAGTACAGACAGTGCGCATTTAGCAGCGAAGAAAGGCTTGCCATACGCGTTTGCCAGCCATTTCGCATCAACACACTTATTCGAAGCACTAAAAATCTACCGGCAGGAGTTTCAATCTTCCGGAATCCTGAAACAGCCGTATACAATGGCGGGGATCAACGTGTATATTGCCGATACGGATGAAGAAGCCCGGCAACTGTTCACCAGCCTGATCAGAATGTTTGTGGGTGTATTAACCGGGGCCAGGGAGCCGTTACAGCCCCCTACGGAAATGACTGATGAGTTAGAAGGAATGTTGCAACATCCCAGTGTATATCAAATGCTGAAGTATTCTTTTGTTGGAAGTAAACAAACCGTAAAAAAGCAACTGGAAGCATTTATCAGGCAAACCGGGGTAAATGAATTAATCGCTGTTTCCGCGATGTATAATCTAAACGACCGAATAAAATCAGCCCGGTTATTTGCAGAGATCATGAGCCAACTAAACGCAGATCAATAGGTGCTGAAGAGTGGCCATCAATGCCTCCCCTTCCTCTGAACCTCCGGACACGGCACCGATCCGTACGAGCAGAATACACAGCAATCCTCGTTCTTTGCTTTGAGCGTTGCATTGCATTCAACGCATTCGTATAGGATCTGGCAGGAGTCTGCGGGCATTTTTTCTTCCTTTTTGTATTTACAGATCGGGCATTTGATCACCGACATATATTTAATAGATCTGATGGGCATAAATCCTCCTTCTTTTAGGCAACAATGAAAGCAAGGAGATGATCTTCGATACTTTTGATATTAGCTCGTATATAATAGGTCCGCAGGATATTCCTGCTGCTTACCAGCACGTACCTGATCTTGTGGTTTACACCACTCCAGGTGTTACGATCCGACTCGGCGATCTCCCGCTCTGTCCTGAAGATCTGCCCCTTGATCCTACCGAAAATATGGATCCTGAACTTGCCGGTACTGAACCTGCAGATGTAGATATTCAGACGTCCCTCATCCGTGGGAGCGTCCTTATAATCGATTTTGATCGTCTCTGCCTGCGTTGATATGTATTCATCAACCACATCAATTTTACGCTCTCTTATCGCAGGCGGCGATACAACAAGGTCTACCTTGATATCTACGATATCCAATGGTTTTCCATCTGTTACGGGCAGTTCAAATTCTGTCATATTTTTCGTTTTTATGATTCGGATATTTGCAACTTGCATACCGAAATAAAAAACGATCAACTTCTCCAACTTCATTTTTTTTCCCCTGAAATATAAAATCTTCCTTTCGGGCATTGAATTTTATCCGTTCACCGAAAGCAATAATTATAAATCCCGGGAGGAAGGACAAGCTTCCGGTTGTGAAAAAAAATCCACAATCCCGGCCGGAATTCATTTTCGAAGGGTTATTTAAATATGAAAAACAAGCATCAGGATAAAAAAGAGTTCAGCGGTTTTGTAAAAGTAACAGGCGCCCGTGAGCACAATTTAAAAAATGTAAGCCTCGACATCCCGCGCAATGCACTGGTTGTATTTACAGGCGTTTCCGGCTCAGGCAAATCATCCCTCGCCTTTGGAACCTTGTATGCGGAGGCGCAGCGACGCTACCTCGAATCCGTTTCTCCCTATGCAAGAAGGCTGTTCAACCAGATGTCGGTGCCCGAAGTGGATGAAATAGAAGGCCTGCCGCCGGCAGTGGCACTGCAGCAGCAGCGCGGCTCTGTAAGCACCCGCTCATCCGTGGGCAGCGTTACCACGCTCTCAAACCTTTTACGGATGCTGTATTCAAGGGCAGGCGACTATCCGCCCAGACAATCGATCATTTATGCGGAGTCCTTTTCTCCCAATACTCCGGAAGGCGCATGCACCGAATGTCATGGCCTTGGCCGTGTGTACGAGGTAACGGAAAAATCGATGGTGCCCGACGACTCGCTCACGATCCGTGAACGCGCCGTAGCGGCATGGCCCACCGCCTGGCAGGGACAAAACCTGCGGGAGATCCTGATGACACTGGGTTACGATGTGGATACGCCCTGGCGCGACCTGCCGAAAAAAGACCGCGACTGGATCCTGTTCACGGAAGAGCAGCCCACCGTACCTGTGTATTCAGGCTTTACAGCCGAAGAGGTTCAGAAGGCGCTGAAGCGGAAAGCGGAACCAAGCTATATGGGAACATTCACCGGCGCTAAGCGATATGTGCTGCAAACCTTCGCTAATACGCAAAGCCAGCTGATGAAGAAAAGGGTGCTGCAGTACATGCTCAGCAACGAATGCCCGGTTTGTAAAGGCAAGCGCCTGAGAAAGGAATCGCTTTCCATAAAATTTGCCGGGATAGATATTGCAGAAATGTCGAGGGTGCCTCTTGCGCAGCTGAATGAGATCTTTATTCCGTATGCAACAGGTAAAGCGCCTGCCCTGGCAAAGCTTGCTGCAGATCATCCCGAGAAAGCCATGGTGGCAGAGCGCATCGCGCAGGATTTTGTTGCAAGGGTTACGGTGATGCTCGACCTCGGGCTGGGCTACCTTACGCTCGAAAGGAACACTCCTACCCTATCTCCCGGCGAGCTGCAGCGCTTAAGGCTTGCGACCCAGATCCGATCCAATCTTTTTGGCGTGGTGTACGTGCTCGATGAGCCTTCCGCAGGGCTGCATCCCGCGGATACGCAAGCCTTGCTCCGTGCACTCGACAGGTTGAAGGAAGCAGGCAATTCCTTATTTGTGGTGGAGCATGAGGTTGATGTGATCAGGCATGCCGACTGGATAGTGGATGTAGGCCCCGCTGCCGGTGAGCTTGGCGGGCATATCCTCTACAGCGGGCCGCTCGCAGGCCTCGACAAAGCAAAGGATTCTATTACCAAAAATTATATTTACGGGAATGCTGCCGCAAAGCAGAAAGCGCAGCGGGAACCTAAAGGCTGGCTGCGGCTCGAAGGTGTGACACGAAATAACCTCGACAAGCTGGATGCCTCTTTCCCTTTAGGCGTATTCACAAGCGTTACCGGCGTTTCGGGATCTGGAAAAAGCAGCCTTGTGAGCCAAGTGCTGGTGGAGCTTGTTGCGGAATATCTCGGACAAAAAATTGATACTGCGCATGATGAAGAACATGATCTTCTTGAGCAGGAAGTGGTGACGCTTGGCGGCAGGATCGCCTCAGGCATGGAGCAGATCAAAAGGCTGGTGCGCGTGGACCAGAAGCCGATAGGACGAACGCCGCGCTCCAACTTAGCCACTTACACGGGACTGTTCGATCATATCCGGAAATTGTTCGCCGCCACTAAAATGGCAAAATCACGGCATTACGATGCGGGGCGGTTTTCATTCAATGTTGCCAAAGGCCGCTGTCCGCACTGCGAAGGCGAAGGCTTTGTAATGGTGGAGCTGCTCTTCCTGCCAAGCGTGTATACGCCCTGCCCTACCTGCAAAGGCACGCGCTACAATGAAAAAACGCTGGAAATAAATTATAAGGATAAGAACATTGCCGAAGTATTGGCAATGACTGTAGATACTGCATGGGAGTTCTTTACGGATGAGCCATCGCTGCATCATGCGCTGGATGTGGTAAGACAGGTGGGGCTCGGCTATTTAAGGCTCGGACAATCGGCCACGGAGCTCTCGGGCGGTGAGGCGCAGCGGATCAAGCTTGCCACGGAATTACAGCGCATCCAGCATGGCAATACCATTTATATATTGGATGAACCGACAACGGGACTGCATCCATCAGATGTTGAAAAACTGATGACGCAGCTCAATGTGCTGGTGGATGCCGGCAATACGGTGATCGTGGTGGAGCATGATATGCATGTGATCGCCGCAAGCGACTGGATCATCGACATCGGGCCCGGTGCCGGCGATAAAGGCGGACGCATAGTAGTAGCCGGAACACCGGAAGCTGTCGCCCAAAATCGGGAAAGCCAGACGGCGCCATACCTTGAACGTTTTCTGCAGAACGGCGCTTAACGCTCTTCCCCTCCCGATTTTCTGCAATTCTTCTGCGGCATATTTTTTTGATTTGTTTTTTTGCCGGACGCATTCAACCGCCGGACTTATATATAGCTAATTATGAGAACAACAGGCAAGACATTTCCACTCAGCAACTCAAAAGACCTTGATCCGCTCCTTGAAAGGATTGGCAGCTCTCGGATCGTAATGCTCGGTGAAGCATCGCATGGCACACATGAATATTATACATGGAGAAGCGCCATTACAAAAAAGCTGATCGGTGAAAAAGGATTTAACCTGATCGCCGTGGAAGGCGACTGGCCGGATTGTTACCGCGTGAACAGGTATATAAGAGGATATGACGAACAGGACAAGGAGGCCGCCGAAGTGCTGAAGACCTTTAACCGCTGGCCAACCTGGATGTGGGCGAACTGGGAAATGGCCTCCCTGGTAAGCTGGCTGAAAGAAGATAATTCAAAAAAGGCTGCTGACAAACGAACCGGATTTTATGGGCTTGATGTATACAGCCTTTGGGAATCTATGGAAATGCTCATCAGCTACCTTGAGAATAACGACCCGCCTGTTGCGCGCATTGCAGAAAAAGCGATGCAGTGCTTCCAGCGGGCCGGGAAAGATGAAAAGGCATATGCCATCAATTCACTCTCCGATCCCTGCCGCCAGGAGGTGGCTGCACTGCTTCGCGAGATCCGCGAAAAAGCCCCTTCGTATAATCACGATCCCGAAGCAGCCTTGAACACTGCGCAGAACGCATACATCATCAGTGAAGCGGAAAGATATTATTCCAGCATGGTCACATTCAACGATGAGTCATGGAACATCCGCGACAGGCACATGATGGAAACACTCAACAGGGTGATGGAATTTCACGGGCCTGATACAAAAGTGATCATTTGGGAGCACAACACGCACATCGGCGATGCACGTTACACGGATATGAAACATTCGGGAACAGTGAATACGGGACAGCTTGCAAGGGAGCAATACGGCGAGGAAGAAGTGGTCCTTGTTGGAATGGGATCGTACGAAGGGAAAGTCATCGCCGGCCGCAACTGGGGAACCCCGGAGCAGGAGATGAGCGTGCCGGAAGCCACCGAAGGAAGCTGGGAGGCAGCGCTTCATGCCGAATCGCCGGATGACCGTATGATCATTTTCGACCGGACAGAACAGGGGCCGGAGCTGGTATTTCCACACCGGGCGATCGGCGTTGTGTATCATCCGGAGTTCGAGCAGAGGAATTACGTACCCAGCGTTATCGACAGGCGGTACGACGCTTTTATTTACATCGACCGCACAAAGGCGCTGCATTCACTGCACGTATCGCAGGACAGCGCCCAGGTGCCGGAAACATATCCGTTTGAATTCTGAAATACAACTATCTGGAAAAATAAAAAGCCTCCCGCTTTCGCGAAAGGCTTTCTACACAAACCAGCAATTCTTTTAGAAGGAATATCTTACATTTCCATAAAAGCTTCTGCCCCTCGTGCTGAAGCCATTGATCTCGTAATATTGTTTGTCCGTTACATTCGCTACGCGGAGACCGGCTGATAAGCCTTTCCAGATCTTAACAGCTGCGGAAAGGTCGAGCAGCGTGTACTGCTCCACCGAAACTGTTCCCAGCGCGCCATACGGCCCGAGTGTTGATTCGTAATACACATCGCCGCGTGAACCCACATAGCGCACATCCGCACGCAGGCTCAGGATCTTTACCGGCATGTATGTAAGTGAGAGGTTGGCAGTGCTCGGCCTGCGCGACAAGCCGGAAACCTCCACCTCTTTTGTAACGAATGAGCCGCTGTTGTATACCTGCACATGATTGCCGCCGGTCTGCTCAGGATTTATGTCGGCTGGAGAATATTTTAATTTCCCGCTCACGAGGCTTACATTGGCCGACACAATAATTTTTTCCGCCAGCCTGGAGCTGATGCCAAGCTCCACTCCCTGCGTGGTCATTGTACCTGCATTGATATAGGTATCGCCGCGGTAATCATCAGAAAAGCCCTGCCCCAGCATATTCACGGGAACATTCTTATCCCAGAGGTACACATACTCGATCACATTTTCCACCACCGTATTGAAATACGCAGCCGATAAATTCACATTGCTGATCTTCTGCTTAAAACCGATCTCGAATGTTTTCGAAGTTTCCGGCCCCAGCTTTTTATTTCCGCGGGTAAGCCCTGTAGTGTACTGCGTGTCCCATGTATAGTATTTCGTTGGATCATACAGCTGGTACAGCGAAGGCGCATTGAAGCCCGTAGCGTAAGTAAGATACAGCAAGCCTGTTTCCGCGATCTTAAAGGAAGGGTTGATCTCATACGTGACATTAGTACCGAACACGTTATGGCTACTCATGCGCAGTCCGCCCGAAAGCGTGAACCATTTTGCTTTTTCGCTGATCAGCTCACCGCCGAGATCGGCATGCAGGAATACATTTGCGGTGGACGATTTTGGCGCCGCCGAATCGAGCGAGCTTTTGATCTCCTCGTATCCTGCGGGGAATCCCCACATGTTATAATAGTAGAAGCTGGTGTTCACGTTCATCGACTCGTTGTACAAGCCACCGCCAAGCACTATGTTCAGGCCTTTCATATTGTAATTCGCCTGCAGCTCGTTGCTCATGATCTTTCCTTCGTAAATGCCTTTCACATACTGCCTGTCAAAGTCTCCTGCGCTGTCCACCACCGATGAATCATCGATCGCGATGCGCTTCATGTCCGACAAACCGCCGATGTACGATACGCTGAGCTTCTCATTGATCTTGTACGAAGCGCCATAGGTAAATAAGCTGCGCTTGAAATCGAGCGTATAATTGTCATCGTCGCGGAAAGCGCCTTTATCAATATCGGTTACCTGGCGGGTTTGCTTGTACGAAGCATACACATCGAACTTCGCATTTTTAAATCCCGCTTTTGCCACCCAGTCGAGCTTGCTGAAATCATCGCCCATATCGGGATGCTTGTAAACCGGCGCTTTAATGGAATCCACCGTTGCGTTCTGTCCGTTCACATTTGTATTATAAACTTCGGCTCCCACATAAAATCCATTCTTCAATGCATAATCGATGTATACATTTTCCGAGATCTCGGATGTGCCTTCCCCGAATGTTCCTGCAAGCAGCATCGCATCCACCGAGAGGCCCGGCTTATCCGCCTTCTTCGTGATGATGTTCACCACTCCACCGATGGCGGAAGAGCCGTACAAGGTGCTGTGCGAGCCGCGCACGATCTCGATGCGTGAAATGTTGGCAAGCGATAATTCCGCTACGTCGATGGAATTGTTGATCGCAGAGGGATCCGTAATTCTAACCCCATCGATGAGGATCACCGTTTGGTTGCTGTTGGCGCCGCGCGTGAAAATGCTGGAGGTCATCCCGGGGTTTTGTCCCGCACCCACCACATAAATACCTTCCTGCTGCGTGAGCAATTCGGAGATGGATGTGGCGCCCGATTTTTTAATGTCATCGGCGGTAACCACCGTGATGCTTCTGCCTACATCGTTCAGGCTTTTTTCGCTGCGTGTGGCGGATACCACCACTTCATTCAGCTCTTTTTTCTTTAATGTATCCTGCGCGGATACACCCGCCGATAAGCACAGCAAAGCGCTTACAGCAATTGCACATTTTTCCTTTTTCATTTTAAAATGATTTAAATGGTTAAATAAAAAGGAATAAAAAGGGAACGGATAAGATGTATTCTGAGGATCTGTTTCCATTCTTAGCTCTTTACCCGAAAGCATTGAATTATTGCAGTTTGGCAGGTCTCCTGACTTACTCTTCGTGTGCCTTCCCGTTATATTTAGCATAACAGTGGCTGGGGACACTTTCCTGCTTTCGCAGGAAGAGCTTACAGTTGCGGGAACAGTCCTTGATTTTAACAAGGTTCCCTTTTAACCCTTCCGATCATGGAAGGGACCAAAATTGCGGGGCAAAGATAGAAAAATATCGCAGCAAACATGGTTTGGCGAATAATTGCTATTTTTAAGCAACTCAATACGCTGTATGACTAAACCCGCTAACACTTCTGCCTTTAACATCATTGTAATTGTTGCCGCACTGGGGTATTTTGTTGACATCTACGACTTGCTGCTGTTCAGCGTGGAGCGCATCGACAGCCTGAAAGAGATCCTTGGCGCGGCCGCTACCGCGGACCTGATCCAGAGCACCGGCAAAAGCCTGCTCAACTGGCAGATGGGCGGAATGCTCATCGGGGGGATCTTTTGGGGAATTCTCGGCGACAAGAAAGGAAGGCTCTCCGTTCTGTTTGGTTCCATTTTACTTTATTCACTTGCCAATATTGCAAACGGCTTCGTACAGAACATCCCGCAGTATGCATTCCTGCGTTTCATCTCGGGCTTCGGGCTTGCGGGTGAGCTGGGCGCGGGCATCACGCTTGTGAGCGAGACCATGAGCAAGGAAAAGCGCGGCATCGGCACCATGATCGTGGCTACTATTGGCGTATTCGGGGCGGTGGTTGCCGGATTTATGGGCAATGTGATCGAGAACTGGCGCTACTCTTTTTTTATAGGCGGCGGAATGGGATTGCTCCTGCTGATCCTGCGGATAGGCGTTTTCGAATCGGGCATGTTTGAGCAGGTAAGAGAACAAAACGTACGCAGGGGAAATTTATTCAGCCTGTTCAGCAGCAGAAAAAAGGCATTCAAATATCTCAGCATTATTATGGTGGCCATTCCCGTATGGTACGTAATGGGCGTGCTGATCACCTTCGCTCCCGAAATGATGGAGAAGCTGGGTGTGACCACCTTTAAGGCCAACCCCGGCAAATGCGTCATGTTTGCCTACCTGGGGATCACCATCGGCGATTTCGCCAGCGGCATGCTGAGCCACCTGCTCAAAAGCAGGAAAAAAGCGCTTGGCACTTTCATGGGGCTCAGCGTGATAGGGATCATTCTCTATTTTACAGTGGCAAAGCAATCGGAATTCATTTTTTACAGCGTGGTATGCTTCATCGGCTTTGCAACAGGGTACTGGGCGGTGTTTATGAGCACGGCCTCGGAGCTGTTTGGAACAAACATCCGCTCCACGGTGACAACAACGTCGCCTAATTTTGTACGCGGCTCCCTTATTTTTGTGACCATGCTCATCGATCTGGCAACAAATTTTACTGGAAGGATCGAAGCCGTCATCGGGGTAGGATGCTTTATTTTCCTGCTGGCATTCCTGGCACTGCGCAACCTCGATGAAACATTCGGCAAGGAATTGAACTATATAGAAGACGAATTATGAAAAAGACAGTTGTTATAGGAGCATCCGAGAACCCGGAGCGTTATGCATACAAAGCCACGATCGCTTTGCAGAATCACCGTCACCAGGTAGTACCTGTGGGATTAAAGGAAGGTGAGATCAACGGGATAAAGATCCTGAAAGATAAGCCGGTGGTTGAAAATGTAGATACCGTAACATTGTACGTAGGCCCGCAAAATCAGCCGGCATGGTATGATTATATTTTGTCGCTGAAGCCAAAACGTGTGATCTTCAATCCCGGAACGGAAAATGAGGAGTTTGAAAAGAAACTGAAGGAAAATAAGATAGAGCCGGTGGAAGCATGCACGCTTGTAATGCTTTCCGTTGGGAATTATTGACAAAAAAAGCCTCCCGGTTTCCCGGGAGGCCCAACCACAAAAATGCCGAAATTACTCAGCACTCACCTACTAAACTAATATTCCCTATCCGCTGAAGGATAGGCGTAACTTTGACTGATCGAACTTTTTGTATGTTCTGCTCCAGTTGTATGTTGTGTTCCTTTTACACTTTTGTTTTTACTCAATGATTTCACCTTTACAGGGTTCAATGTATTTTTCAATTTCGTAAATCCTCCTTTTGCATATATAGCGCCTGAAACCAGTCCCAGGGCTGCTATTAACCATATAGTTTTCATAACAGTAGTTTTAGTTGTTTGTATTAAAACGTTTTTAAGGATATGTAAATTGCGGTAAATACGTTAAAGGATGTTAAACAAAAAAGTCTCCCGGTTTCCCGGAAGACTTTCACCACAATAGAGCTTTCGCCCTGAAACAAACAAACTTTTTTTCTATGCTACCAGATACTTTCTTTAGAATTCTTGTGATGTTTGAATATATAACGCGGGAGCAGGATGGCTTATTGAAAAGTGTTTGTTAAAGAGTGTTAAGGGAGCTCTGCAAGCATTAACACTGCGGAGAGATCACGTGTCGGGGCAGGGGATGCACGGGCATTTGGTTAGCGAACAAATCCGTGAATCTGTGGCAAACAAAAAAACCTCCCGGTTTCCCGGGAGGCCTCAACCACAAACAAACTACAAACAAACACTCTTATTTACTTATTATTCTTTCGATCTATCTTTGGGGCCTCTTGAGCCTTCATTGCTTTTTTAACAACTTTCTTAGCCGGCTTCTTCTTCTTCGTTTTAACGGGTTGTGATTTAGATGTTGTTTTTCCATCCTGTCGTGGGAAATAATTGTTCGCATCTACGGCTGTTGAAACAAGTGCAACAAATGCCATCATTAAGCCTAATTTTTTCATTATGTTTTGTTTTTGATTACATGCAGGATCGTGCAATCACAATGCCAGAAAAGAAGGAGAAATGCCAATAGATGTTAAATCACGCGGAAATGCTCTCCAGTATGATGCCGCAGGCAAAGCGGATCTCCTCCCCGGTAATGGTGAGCGGCGGCGCAATGCGCATGGAATGTGAATTAAAGAGGAACCAGTCGGTGATCACGCCGGCGGCAATGCATTTATCAATGATCCTTTTGTTCTGCTCATAGCTTTCAAACTCAAGCGCCAGCAGCAGGCCTTTGCCTTTTACCGACCTGATCTGCGGATGCTGCAGCAGGGAACGGAAGAGCTTTTCCTTTGCAGGAACGCTTTCAGCCAGCTTTTCATCGATCAGCACCTGTAGCGTTGCCAGTGCGGCAGCACAGCATACGGGATGTCCGCCGAATGTGGTGATATGTCCAAGCACGGGATTATGAGTAAAAGAATCCATTATTTCTTTGGAGGAAATAAACGCCCCCACCGGCATTCCCCCGCCCATTCCTTTAGCAAGGCATAAAATATCCGGGATAAAATTGTACTGCTCAAATGCGAACAGGCTTCCAGTGCGCCCGAAGCCGCATTGGATCTCATCGGCCACAAGCAAGGCGCCTGCTTCGGTACAGCGCTGGCGAAGCTTGATGAGAAAATCATTTTCCGGCACAATGGCGCCCGCTTCTCCCTGGATGGTTTCAACAATCACGCATGCCGTTCTTTCCGTGATCTGATCAAGATCCTCAGCCGAATTAAAATGCAGCAGCCTGGTATCCGGCAATAAAGGACGGTATGCATTTTTAAATTCCTCGCTGCCCATGATGCTCAGGCTTCCCTGTGTGCTGCCGTGGTAAGCATTTTTAAAGGAGATGATCTCGCTACGGCCTGTGAAGCGCTTCGACAGTTTCATTGCTCCTTCGATAGCTTCGGTACCCGAATTCACAAAATAAACCGAGCTGAGCTGTGCGGGCAGAACATTTGTGAGCGCAGCTGCAAGCATCGTTTGCGGGTTTTGCACATATTCGCCGTACACCATGAGGTGCATGTATTTATCGAGTTGCTCTTTCACCGCCGCTATCACTTTCGGATGCCTGTGCCCGATGTTGCTTACGGAAATGCCTGAGATAAGGTCGATGTACTTTTTCCCGCCGGCCTCATACAGGTAAATGCCTTCCGCCTTTTCTATTTCAAGGGCAAGGGGCGTTTCGCTGGTTTGGGCAACGTGGTTAAAAAATACCTGGCGGCTGGTAAGCATGGCTCAAAGTTAATTCTTTTACTCAAAAAAAATTCGTTAATTGCAGTATGCTTTACGGGATACTGAAACTATTGATGCAGGGGACAACACGCGTGTTCTTCCGCTCCATCACGATCAAGAACAGGGAAGCAATTCCTGCTTCGGGACCCGTGATCATCCTTGCCAACCATCCCAGCACATTCATGGACCCGATCGTAGTTGCCAGCGCGATCAACCGCAAGGTATTCTTCCTCGGCAAGGGCGAGCTGTTCAGGGGCGCTTTCGCGAAATGGCTGCTGCCGAAGATGAACATTATCCCGGTGTACCGTAAACAGGATGATCCAACACAAATGAGCAAAAATGCCGATACCTTCAAAAAGTGCTTTGAGCACCTGGAGAATGGCGGCGCGATCCTGATCTTCCCGGAAGGCGTGAGCATCACCGAACGCAAATTAAAGCCTGTAAAGACCGGCGCAGCACGTATTGCGCTGGGAGCTGAAGCGCAGAATGGTTTTAAGCTGGGCGTCAAGGTGGTGAACATCGGCCTGAACTATGCCGATCCGCATAAGTTCAACCGCGACCTTTTCATAAACATTGAAGAGCCCCTGAATGCCGCCGATTATGCAGCAAGCTTTACCAGGGATGAGTTCGCTGCGGCGGAAGAGCTTACGGAAGACATCCGCAAACAGCTCGAAAGCCTCGTGATCTCGATCCAGGACTCAAAAACGGATGAGCTCGTAAAAGACATTGAAACACTTTATAAATACAATCTCCGGAAAGCGAGGGGCATCTCCGGCAAGGACAGCCAGACTGAATTCGCGATCACGCAGAACATCGTGAAAGCCGTGAATTACTATTCTGAAACAGATCCCGCTTTTGTGGAAGCCATGCGCTCACGCATTAAAAATTACCTTAGCAGCCTGCAGGAGCTGAACATTGAAGATGAAGACATCAGCAGGAACCGGAGCAATGCATCGTTCATCGGCACCAACCTCCGCGCGCTGCTCTTTCTTGTGCTTGGCTTTCCTGTGTACTTCTACGGACTGATCAATAACTTCATTCCTTTTGAGATCCCCGGTTTCCTCGCCGGAAAGATCGCGAAAAGCAAGGACTTTAGGGGAGCTATCGGGATGGTGCTCGGCATGTTCACCTTCCTGATCTTCCATAGCCTGCAGATCTATATTGTGCACCGGTTGTTTCATCATCCGCTCATTACCGTGCTGTATGCCGTAAGCCTGCCCCTGAGCGGATTTTTCACCTACTATTACTGGCATACCTTCGATAAGATCAGGGCGAAATGGCTTCTGATCTCCCTGTTCTTCCGGCGCAGCACGGCCATTGCCAGCAGGATCGCGGAAAGGGAAAGCATCATCGCTGAATTCGATAAAAAGAGAAGCGATTTTCTTGAAAAGTTTCCGGATGCCATAGAAGCATAACATCCGGATATCTTTTAATAGGCCACAGATTCACAGATTTTCTCCTTTAATTTTTTTACGAATGAGGTTTTGTCCCTCCGGGGCAATGATCGTTTCTATATTATTTTCTAAAAATAGTTGGCCTCTCTGGCCTGAAGGAAAACACTATCGTGCGCAGAGAGCATTCCCCTCCTCCCAGGAGGGGTTAGGGGTGGTACGTTCAATCGAAGATCATACGTTGTTATGCGCAGGATGCATTCCCCTTCTTCCAGGAGGGGTTAGGGGTGGTCGCGCTACAGATTATTTCTTCACATGTTTTTTGATGTACCTATAAAGGAAATACCCGCCAACTGCAAGAATGATCCATAACGGCCATGCATACATGATCCCGACAATAAAGCCCAGGAAGCTATTCCAGCCGTTGCCGAACGCAGTCGCCATCCTTCCGAAAAATCCCGGGCTGTCCTGCGGCGTGAATTCAAAATCCTGGTGCAGGCTGAGGTTGATGGTGCTGTAATTCACCTGGTCGTTCAGGTATTTCAATTCACCTTCCTTTGCCTCTATCTCTTCACGGATCATGCGCAGCTGCTCTTCCACTTCGAGAATGTCGGTAACTTTCGCCGCTTTCTGCAGAAGGTCGAGGTAGCGCTTTTCAACTTCCTTTTTGCTTTTCAGCCTTGCGGTGATGTCAACAAATTGTGCCGTTACATCTTCCGTATAAATATTCTTTGAGTTCACGTGCGCATCAATGGCGGTGATGTTTCCCACCATTGCATCGAAATCCCTGTTGGGCACGCGGATGATCATGCTGTTGGTAATGTTGTAAGTGGTGTTCTGCTCATTCTCTCCGCTAATGTAGCCATTGCCGGCTGCAACGATCTTCGCAACGGCAGCGCGGGCAATTTTGTAATCGTTCACAGTCAGGTTGATGTCTGCTGTCTTTTTGATCTTCTCCGGAATCTTTTCTCCCGATTGCAGCACATTATCGGCTGCTGAAACTTTCTTATCAACTACCAGCGTGCTGCTGTATCCTAATAAGGTGGCGCCGGAAACGGTACCTCCATTAGCGGCAGTGATGGCGGAGCTCTCTTCAGTTGTAACTTTGGGAGCCTCATCATTCACCTGTTCGGTTTCGGAAACCGCTTCCTTTTCCTTCGCTTCGGGACTCATTGAGTCGTGGGCGCAGGAAGCCAGCAGTAAAAATGAAAACAGGAGGGGTTTGGTAATGAGCTGTGAAGGTTTCATGGTTTGT
Organism: Bacteroidota bacterium; assembly: GCA_025963725.1. Classification (GTDB taxonomy): domain Bacteria; phylum Bacteroidota; class Bacteroidia; order 2-12-FULL-35-15; family 2-12-FULL-35-15; genus 2-12-FULL-35-15. Next base: position 77,276 of record JAOQAE010000005.1, read on the forward strand.
TTGTTTTTAGGTTAAGAACAAAATCAGTACATCCCTGAGATGCGCTCCCGGGAATATTCCATAAAAGCTTTTCAATAAATCCCCGGTCGGGGTTTTCTTAGTAATTTAGAGGAAAATAAATCCTATGAGCATTTGGTTCAGGCCTTATAAATTGGAAGAGCTTCAGTGGATGCTGAAGGACAATATGTGCGAAACGATCGGCATCGAGATCACGGAGCTTACCGGTGATTCCCTCAAAGGAAGGATGCCGGTAGACCGCCGCACGGTGCAGCCCATGAACATACTGCATGGAGGCGCTTCGGTGGCGCTTGCAGAATCATTGGGCAGCATTGCATCCAACCTCATCGTCGACAACAGCAAATACGCCTGCGTGGGGCTCGACATTAACGCCAATCACCTGCGCCCGGCCAGCAGCGGCTTTGTGTATGGAGAAGCGAAAGCAATTCATATCGGAAAGAAAACGCATGTGTGGAGCATTGAGATCAAAAATGAGAAAGGCCAGATGGTTTGCATCAGCAGGCTTACAATGGCTGTTATAGAGGTAGTTAGGAGTTAGGAGTTAGGAGTTAGGAGTTAGGAGACGGGGTTAGATTCGTAAATTTCGTTATTCGTAAATTAGTATAAATTCGTAATTAGTAGAATTAATAGCTAAATGTTAATAGCGTCAGTTCGAGTAGCGAGGAACGAGCATATCGAGAACAAGCCCACCCGCTTTCTCGATACTCTCCCTTCGGTCGAACTCGAAATGACAACACACAGATCCGTAATTCGTAAATTTGTATCAATTCGTTATTCGTATGTGGAAAGAAGAAAACAATACCCTCAGCAGGACCTTTGAATTTAAAAACTTCATTGAGGCCTTCAGCTTTATGGCGAAAGTGGCGCTGCTTGCTGAAAAGGCAAACCATCACCCGAACTGGAGCAATGTGTACAACAAGGTAAGCATCTCCCTCAACACGCATGATGCGGGAAACACGGTGACTGAAAAGGACCGGAAGCTTGCTGAAGCGATAGATAAGGCGTATGGACAATAGGATCCTGCTTTTATTAATTTCTCTGCTGCTTTCACCTGTATCTTTTGCCCAGACCTCGAAGCTGAATGCTGAAATAGAAAGCCTCAAAAAAGATCCGGCGCTGAAGCATGCCACCTGGAGCGTGTGCGTGATGAACACAAAAAAAGATACGGCGATCGCGGAATACAACAGCCACATCAGCCTGGTGCCTGCAAGCACGCTGAAGATCCTGACCACGGGCGCGGCTTTATCCATGCTCGGCAGCGATTTCGTTTTCCAGACAAGGCTGCAGTACGATGGCGTGTTTGATACGATCAGCGGCGTCCTGAAAGGCAACCTGTACATCGTAGGCGGCGGAGATCCCACACTTGAATCGGAATATTTCAAAGATAAAAAAGACAGCCTGACCACCGTTGAGAAATGGGCGCTGATCCTGAAAGCAAAAGGGCTAAAGAAAATTGAAGGCGCTGTGATCGGGGATGCATCGGTGTTTGAAGACAACATGACTCCGAGCCAGTGGATCTGGGGCGATATGGGAAATTATTTCGGGGCAGGCGCCAGCGGATTAAATTATCATGATAACAAATACACGGTGTTCTTTAAATCGGGCGCAGCGGGCAGCAAAACAAGCGTGGTCAAAACGGCTCCGGCCATCGAGAACCTGCAGCTGGTGAATAATGTAACTGCTGGGGGCAGCGACGACAATGCATTCATCTACGGATCGCAATACAGCTACCTTCGCGTTGCACAGGGCACTATTCCTGCCAACAAGAACAATTATGAAGTAGAAGGCGCTGTCCCGGATCCGGCGCTGTTCTGCGCGCAGGCCTTGTCGCAGGCGCTGCAGAACATCGATGTGGCCGTTGCTAAAAAAGCAGGCACGGTAAGAGCTATGAAAGAAGCGAATGAAGCCATAACGGCAAAGCGGACGATCCTTCATACGCACTACTCTCCTACCCTCGACAAGATCGTTTATTACACCAACCTGAAAAGCCTGAACCTGTATGCGGAGGCTTTGCTGAAATACATCTGCTACACCAAAACCGGCCTTGGCAGCGATTCGGGCGGGACAGACATTGTTACAAATTTCTGGAAGAACAGGGGCGCGGATGTAAGCGGCTTTTTCATGAACGACGGCTGCGGGCTTGCACGCGCGAATGTGATCACCACCAAAACCGAAACACAGGTGTTGCGGCTGATGGCGAAGGACAAAAATTTCAATGCATTCTACAACTCGTTGCCCGTAGCCGGAAGGCCGGGTTCGCTCGGCGGGCTTTGTGACGGCACTTTTGCGGAGAATAACCTGCGTGCGAAAAGCGGCTACATTACAAGGGCGCGCGGCTATGCAGGATATGTGAAGAACAGGAAAGGCGAGCTGCTTTGCTTTTCGGTGCTCGCCAATAATTATGAATGCACGCCAACGGAGATGAAGAAAAAACTGGAGAAGATCCTGGTGGCGATCGCAGAAGCGGAATAAATGCTTTTACAATAATCCCTTCTGGTACAGGGCGCAAAGGTCCATTGTGATGGCAACGCTGTAATGAATGGCCACTCCGAGCCAGATACTCCTGCTTTTCAGGCTTAATGTTCCCAGCACCACACCGGCAATAATGGCGGCAATGGTCTCAGGCAGCGGCTTCCCGAAATGGATCATGCAATATGGAATAGTCATCACAAACACCGAATAGTAGCCGAAGCGCTGCTTGGTGCCATGCAGCATAAATCCGCGGAAAAAGAACTCGAGCGCGAAGAACTGCATAAAGTAGAACACTTCCCATACAATGAAATTGGGATAGAAGGGCTCGCCCTGCTGCACATCATAAAAAGGGTAACGCTGCTGAAAGCTTTCGGTGCGCGAAAAGAACAGCACCAGCGGGATCATCACGCAGAGCATGAGCGCATACAGCCTGTAATCCTTAAAAGCGCCTTTTATTGCCAGTCCGTAATCCGCAAGGCCTTGCCTGAAAACAAACCAGATCATAAGCACAGGAAACACAAAATAGAAAAGGATCATAACGCTCACCCAATACAGCAGACGGTACAGCTGTGCGTTCTTATTGACCGTCATCAGGTCTTCGTACCCGGAGCTCATCGCGGTAAAACTTGTGCCTTTCAGAAAATCGATCATGAAGCGTACGTCGCCCAGGTACTTGATCATGGTAAGGGAAAAAGCAACGGTGATGCATACGAGCATCACTTTATAATCGGGCTTCCTTTCACTACGTGATTCTTCTTCAGCAGCCTGAAAAGCAGAGGAAAAAATGTTTTTAATCATTGGAAGGATACTCTATCCAGCCACGGCAGGCGTCAGAAAGGTATTGCAATTGCTGAGGGCCGGTATATCCTATCCTTCGACCCAGGTCGAGCAGCCCTTCCATGGTTGAAGCGTTTTCAAAATTGCGGGTACGGAGGTCAAACAGCATGTACTCCATTTCCGGGTGCCCTGCCTTTAACAGGTCGGGCGATTGGCTGTTATCGGCCTTAATAATAGCAAAATTCTCATCAAAGGCGATCTGGGAAACATTCTCGACAAAAACGCTGTCTTCACCTTCCATTACAATATCACCGGTGTAGGAAACGCTGTTATAGCGGAATTCGAAAGGATAGAGAAAAGGAATGCGGATGAGGCCTTTGGAATCCTTTACAGCGGGCCTGTTTGTGTAAAAATCGGCCGGGATCGTGCTCTCATATTTTGCGATGTTGTGCAATTGCAGGCTGTCGAGCCATTCCTGGCGTTCTGCCTTATGGGCCTCATCATTATTATTCATATTGTTATTATGCCCGCTTTGCTGCGCTTCCGTCCATTCCAGGCCTTCCTTTACTTTATCGGACACCTTGTGAACCAGCTGAAATACCGAAATAACGACTATGGCAAGGGCAGCCACAAAACCGGCGCCCCAGCCGAGAGCTTTGTTGGTGCGGCTGTTGGCCATGGCGATGACGGCTAATACCAGGAAAACAATGGTAAGCAGGCCTCCTAAAATAAGCCCGAGAAGTATAAGTGCAAAGTTCATGTGCAGGTGTTTAATTTTTGGTAAAAATACATTATAATTTCAAACGGGGCTTAATAAGGAAGGATCGCGGGTTCGAGTCCCGTCCAGACCGCTCAAATAATACGCTGATTTCCAACGGGAACAGTAAAAAAGAGGATTATTTTAAAAATAATGTTTGCCGGAACCAAAATTTCAGCTATTTTTGCAGTCCAATTCTGAGGAATATCGTTCAGTGTTGTACAAAGATCTTGAGGTTTGGTAGTTCAGCTGGTTAGAATGCCTGCCTGTCACGCAGGAGGTCGCGGGTTCGAGTCCCGTCCAGACCGCTCAAGTAAAAAGAAGCCCGTTATCGTATGATAACGGGCTTTTTTGTTTTTACAGGGTGGAGGATCGGCCAGGAATGTACTGAATGTTAACCTCAAAAGAGCAATGCTTAAAAAAGTACTTATTAATTCTTATTATATCAAGCTGGGTCCGGACAATCGAATCTTTATCTATAGCAGACCAATTACAATCAGTATCAAGTAACCCGTAAACGAAATTAGAGGCATTTGCAAGATCATAAACGTCATAAATAAAATCATTAAAAGGAACCTGACCCAGACTGTCAAGATATGCGATAAAGAAATCTCTATCCTTTTTTTTCCATGCTTCCTGCAGGGGAGGACCTTCTGTTGATGCAGCCTCATTACAGCCAGATAAAGACAGAACGCCGACAGCGGTTATTAACATTAATATAAATGATCTAAAACTTGCCATAGGTTACTTTAGTCTCTGAACGTACTTTTCGCTTAGGTTTAAGCTACTCCTTTAAAGCACTGATTATTTCTTTTAATTTAGCATCATTCAAAGCTCCGTTGATTTCAGGATTAGCCATATCTATAACTGCATTTTTAACTTGTTCACTTTCAAAATCTACATCGTCTCTAAACTCTATTATATTCGCCCAATTTTCCAAGTCCTTAAATGAGATCAGATTATCTATATACTTATTTATTGTATTGCTAACATCACTTCTACTCACAATTAAAATTGGTTCTTTCACATCCCATTCATAATTAGATAATTCCTTTTTAAGATTGTCAAGGTTACCATTATAGGCAATTATATCTTTTAACACATCTTTTCGATCTCTCATATCTATAGTTAATTCTAACATCTCAAGTGAAAACAAACAAAATAAAAAATAAGCAAAAGAGAATTCCTCGTAATCATCTGTTCCATCCGCTACACTTGTATCATTGTAACACGTGCGTCCGGGCATAGGCGCCCCAAAGGATAATAATCCTGCACACTCAGAATATCCGCTACATAGCGATCGCAAGGTTACTCCTTTTACTCCTTACCCCTTCAAAAAACAATCAATCCAGAGTGTCCACAAATCCGCGTTTGTGCCTTTATCATTTTCTATTAATTCCAAATCATCAATTAATCTTTGTATATTAATACTATAATAAACCTGTTCTTGTTTTAAGAAAAGAACCATACATAAAAAACACTCCTCTATATCGACTTCCTCATTTAAAATATTATCTCTTTTAATAATTCCTATCCAATCTAAAAAAACTTGATCATCAACAGGATGATCTCCTTTAAATATCGAAGGATTCATTGTTCCTAAAAGTAAAGCTAAATCATTGATCTGATTTAATTTCCAATATTCATCTAAAAAACAAAACATTACTTTGTAAGCTTTCCAATAATTTAATTTATTTGTCATACTATTTCCCTTTAGAATTTGGAGCATTTTCAGCACTCAAGCCCGTTTTTGGACTATATGGTTCACGTCTAATCCGATCTTCCTGTCCGATACGGTTGTCAGTACATTATCTAAATGATTGCTCAATTCATACTGCCGTTTGTTCAGCGTATCATACGCAAATTCAGCCGTTGTATCTGCACCGATCATTTCCTTATTCGGGCTTACCATTCCAAGGCGTGAGCTTCCATAAAGATGTTCTTCCAATAATTTAAAGCTCAAAGAACTGTCTGCGCCGGTCTGGTCGTAGGTGCTCATCACATTGCCCTGGGCGTTTATTGAATTGGAGCACTGTGATTCCACTCCGTCAGAATTATTCACCAGCTTTACGCTTCAATCTTTTTTGTAAAAAAACAAAAAAAGATTTTCGCTGCAATCTGGGCTATTAATGAAGTTAGTGATTCTAATATGTGAAAGAACTGAAGTAAATATAAAATAAAAAACCTCCGATCTTCACCGGAGGTCAACTGTTAATTCTTGTGCAAAAATAAATTCATTTTCGAAAATTCGGTTCGTACCTTCATACCATTTCCCCGCCTTAAAAGACGGGGCTATTGGACAATTATAATGCTTAGGCTGGACAATTATAATGCTTAGGCTGCCAAAAACAATCAAAATAAAAAATAAGCTATTACTCCTTTTGTATATAATTTAATGATTTTGCATAAGAAATAATTTCATCAGCCTCTTTACTTATAACAGAGTAAACGTCTTTATTTTTATTTTTTAATTCATTTAGATAAAAACTTACCCCAGCAAAAACTTCTCCTGGAGTTCCCCCAGACAATTGATAATCTAGAATATTATCAGCAACAGTAGAATAACCACTATTAATAAGTTTTTCTTTTATTGCTTTTATTTGATTTAAAAGATTCATTTATTATTTATTTAAGTTTATTATTGTTGAGGAGTTATTGTATTAAATGACTCCAATTTAACATCTCCTGGATTAACAACAGCTTCTATACTACCTCCTCCGTTCGTCCCAACGCCTGGTGCTTCCCTCGTAATAAAGGAACCATCTGGTTTCAATTTTCCTTGCTCAATAAAAAGTGTTCCACCTTTAAGGTTTTCAGCGGGAATACCATACTACCTTCATACCATTTCCCCGCCTTAAAAGACGGGGTTATTGCAAGACGCATACTACTTCACTACTCTATAATTCTAACACATCAAGAAAATTAACAAAATAAAAAATAAGAAGATCGCTGGCGTTTATTGAATTGGAGCACTGTGATTCCACTCCGTCAGAATTATTCACCAGTTTACGCTTCAATCTTTTTTGTAAAAAACAAAAAAGGATTTTCGCTGCAATCTGGGCTATTAATGAAGTTAGTGATTCTAATATGTGAAAGAACTGCAGTAAATATAAAATAAAAAACCTCCGATCTTCACCGGAGGTCAACTGTTAATTCTTTGTGCAAAAATAAATTCATTTTCGAAAATTCGGTTCGTACCTTCATACCTTTTCCCCGCCTTAAAAGACGGGGCTATTGGACAATTATAATGCTTAGGCTGGCTAATTATTGACATTAAATATTCTTTCGCATCAACACTATTGCCAAAAATATAATTTCAAACAGCTTTCAAGCATTGCAATACTTTTGGAAAAACAAATGGTTCTTCTATTCAATCGTTTTAAATGTGTTCGAAGCGTTAAATTGAAACGCTCTATCCGGTTTGTTTTATACTGATTTGTCGAATGGATTGATTTTGCTATTAATCCCGGATATATATTTAAGTTATCCGTAAATATTTTCTTCGGAATTAAATGCACAAGCGCTGATATTACTTTCCCAATGTTTTCTTTTGTTCTTGCACCAAGTGTAAAATCAATTACCTGCTTCGTATTTTTATTGATCGCATAAATGATGTAGCAAGAACTACTTTTACTTTTTATAATTGTGTGCATCTCATCTACTTCGTATTCTTGTTGGTTTTCTGTTATTACGGGCTTCTTTATTTTCTTTGACAGTTGTTTAATTTTATTTACCACATTCGCTTTTGAAATACCTGTAAAACTGGCTATTCCGTTAATCCCTACGCCAATGTTGTTCAGTTTGATAATATTCTGGTCATCATCTGCAGTACAAAGCTTATAAGTGTAAGTTTTTTGTTGATACCGCCCGCAGGCTTTACAGCAATATTTTTGTCTCCGGTTTTGACAACCTTTTTTGATACAAATGCCTTTACAATGTTTACATTCCATGGGTTCCAGGTGATAATTTGAACATGAAGGTTTTTGTTTGCCCCGTTTTAAAGGTTTAAAGGGCGCTAAAAATAAAAAACGAAGGAGAGTCTCCTTCGTTTTTTCAAACTTTTCTTTTTTAAATTATTGAAAATGAATATAATCTGATCCTCGTGCCTGACCAGGTGATAATCTGAACACAACCCAGTACGCTGCTCTGCAGCTAAAGAACTAGGTGAATCGAGGTAAAAAAAATTCAAAAATTTAAGAATTGGAGCACTGTCATTCCACTCCGTCAGAAGAAAATTCGGTTCGTACCTTCATACCTTTTCCCCGCCTTAAAAGACGGGGCTATTGGACAATTATAATGCTTAGGCTGACAATTATAATGCTTAGGCTGTTACTCCTTTAAAGTGTATTTTTTATGATCTTGAACCAATTCTATACTATTAAATTTTTTAATCGCATAAAATTTACCCGCTTCCATTATTTGCGTACTTATTGTTCGCTTTTTTTTGAATACTCTTTCATAAATACCATCTGATGGTAAAGAATCACTTGAATTGTTTTCCGAATCAAGAGAAGTAAACAAAATCGTGTCATTTTTCAAATGATACTTACCCCCAAAAACATATAATGCCGTGTCTTTCTTTACAATCCTCTCATTAATCCAAATAAAAGAATCATGATTAAAAAACATAATTCTGTCCTTTTCAGGATTTTCTTCATTACAAAATATTGAATCTTTTACCGAGAGACTATCTATTGACTTGAAACCGTTCTTATCCCCTTGTTCGTTTGAACATGAGAAAATCAACAAAAAACATAATAAAAAAACACTTGTTTTTAGAATACGACTTTTAAATTGCAGCATAAAATAATATTTATTAAAATTTATTTAGGTTTTAGGTTTCTCACCCGTTTCGACGACTACGGGTCTACACTGTAATCTCGGTTCGTTACCAATATCGCCTGAATATTTATTACCACCGTCTTCAATAACTTTATCAACTGGAACCATTTTTCGAATAATAACTTCATCATAACCTTGTTTTTGATAATTAGCTCTCACAGCTTTAAAATAATCTTTTAAATCCGGAGCATATATAAACTCTTTTTGAAGTTCTTTGTCTACTTCTATATCAAGAATAATATATTTTATCATTTCAGGTTTTTCTTGTTCTGCCTCTGGTTCAACCGCTTTTTCTTGCTCCTTTTTCTTTTCAAGTGGTGGCACTAAAAGGTCATCTTTTGAACCGCCTATCGTATAACTATAAAACTTTTCATTTTTTGTTTTTCTGTCTTTATTTGATATATCAGCCACTAATATACTGTTTATTAAAGGTTTTGAATGTACCTGAAATACTCTTTTTTCATTAGCAGCATTTGGCCCTTTAAATTGGCTCGAAATTCCATCTTTATAATGAATCCGCAATTTCACTGGATCGTTCGGGTCGTTTGCTATTAGTTTTTTTGTATCCTCCTTATTATAAGCAATTTTCATATATTGTTTACCTTCCTTTTCATAAAAGGTAACATCCTCTAATCCATCTAAATCAATATAAACTATTGGTTTATTTCCAGCAAACTGATAAGGTGTATAATAAGCAAATTTGTTTGATAAAGGATCTACAGATAAAAATTTGCCTAACCGAGCATCATAAACTCTAAAACCATAATCGTATTGAGCTCCATCCCCCTTTACCTCATCATCTTTCTCCTTCCCGTTAAACCCATACCTGTACGAACTACTCGTAAACCCTCTTCCACTTAATGGCGCCCCAAACGGGCTATAATCACTTGCACTTGCCAGATCTGCCACATAATAATCAACGGTGCCATCGCTGTTGGTGTCTAAGGCAATCTTCCGGTCGTAAGCTACATTTAATACATTTCCAAGGTGGTTGCTCAATTCATACTGCCGTTTATTCAGTGTATCGTATGCAAATTCATCTGTTGTATCTGCACCGATCATTTCCTTGTTTGGGCTTACCATTCCAAGGCGGGAGCTGCCATACAGGTGTTGTTCCAATAATTTAAAGCTCAAAGAACTATCTGCACCGGTCTGGTCGTAGGTGCTCATCACATTGCCCTGGACGTCTCTTACGTAATACGTACTCCTCTCCCAGCTTCCTGCACTGCTCAGCACATGCTTGGCAATTCTGTTACCACCGGCATCATAATCAAATTTAAGATTTTTCTTTGAACTGCCGCTTGTCCGTTTTATTTCTTTTATTTTTCCATACACTGTCCATTTGATCGTATCTATTTCCTCGATGCCATCGTGAACAAGGTTGCCGATCTCATCGTAGCGGTAATTGTTTACACTGTTCATTGTGCTAAGTGTAGGATCAAAGCTTCCCTGGTCTTCAAGGTCATCCGGCTGATCCCCGGGATTACCACTGTCATTCACATGATACAGCCTGTTTTGCAGCAGCTTGCCGCTTACATCACGACTGTATTGGTATTCGAGCATGTCAAACGGGTTCTCGTTATCATCCATCCGGCTTTGTGTAAGTATGTTTCCATTCGCATCATACGTGAATATATTCCGGTACTTCTTATTGCTGCCTGAGCTCTGCCAGAGGTTATTCGCCAGGTCTATATTATCCACTCCCCGCGATTCCGTCAGCCTGTTCAGCTGGTCGTACTTATAGGGGCTTAACAATGCCTTGGGCACCTGCGGGGATATTAAGCCCGCCACGGTTGTATCGCGTGCTATTATCGTGGTTCCCATCAGGCTGATGTTACCATTGTAAAGGTCATGCGTGTACCCCATTTCAGAAGAGCCTGCCGTCTGCGCCTCAAACCTGTTCGTTACACTGCTCCATTTCAGCCTGTCGATCGCCTTGTAATCGCCGGCGTAGTAATTCAGCGTATAGCCCATCGCATCTTCTGCAAAATACTGGTTAACATTGCTTGTATCATTCAATCCGTCCTGCCCCATGTCGCGGGACGATTTTAAAGTATTGCTGTTCACGCCTTTGATCCAGCCCTGCAATGTATATGCATAATCCATTCCCTGCACCTGGTTCTTTCCGTACTCCACCCTTGCCAATGGCCCGTGCGCATAGTAAAAATATTTGGCATCGGTCTGGTAAATGATGTCATCGGTGCTGGTCTCCACTTTGGTGATGCGGTTGTCGGCATCGTAGCTGTACTGGTGGATGAACAAGTCCGGTGCATCGGGCTGGTAAATGACCTTGTTCACTTTTCCACTGATCAGATCGTATTCATAATCGATCCTTTTGTATCGCTGAGAAGAAGGGATCAGTTCAGGATTATCCTGCACCAGCGTGTTCACATTTCCATGAATGTCATACGTGTAATGTGTTCCGTGCTGGTATGTTGAATCCACTCCGTCATACACATCTTCGTATGTTACATCGCTTACGCGCTTGCGTAAATTATCCTGCGTCATCGGCATGCCCGTGAATGATACCGTATCGTAATACGTTCGTGTTACTTCCTTTCTTGCGCCGCTTCCGGCAAGCCAGCTGCTCAGGCTGTCGTCATTAATGGTATTCACATTGAAGCTGCCGTTCACATAGCTGCCGAAGATCTCCCTGAATAACGTTCCGCTGCTGTTCTCGCTCTTCTCTCCTACCTCCTGGATCCTTCCCAGTTCATCGTACGTGGTATAGCTGAATGTTTTCGGAACTTTATTGTATTGCTTGCTGTTCTGCGACAGCACCATTCTTCCTAATTTGTCATAGAAGAACCGCGTTGAATAATAATTGCTGTTGTCATCTATCAGCATTGCATATTTTGGATTGGCCGGGAAGCTATTGTAAAGCCCGCCGATAAAAGCATGGTGGCGGTCTATAAAATCGATCGTTCGCAAATCAATAGTGGTTTTGGTGCCGGAATTGAAAATTCCGAAAGGGTCGCTTAAGTGCAGCGTATCCCATGCAATGCCGCCGGTGGTGGTGCCGATACCGTCTTCAATATTTGCGGACAGGCTGCATTTCAGGGCTACTCCGCCGGTACCTACAATATAGCCGGTGCGGTCGTCGAGGAAGAACATATCGCCAAGGCCTCTTGTGGTCAGGCTGGTGAACAACCCGGTGTAACTCATCTGATCCGTTAAGCTGGCGCCCACGCCGTAATAAATGCGCGCCTGTGTGCCGGAGATCAGGTAGCCGTTACCAGGAAAAACCTTTACCGCCCCAAAATTATAATTGCCCGATGTTGGCGCAGGCGCGGTTACAAGGTGTGTTACGGTGTATGTGCTGCCGCTCGGCACCACTGAAAAAATAGCTCGTTGCGCGCCACCAATGATCCCGTAGCCGCTTTGGTTAAAATCAATGCAAACAAGCGCAACCGAAGGGCCTGTGGATACCGTTACGGCAGCAGGTGCCGCTGTTCCGTTGATCACCGCAAAATATTTGGCGGCGCCAAGCAAAATGGCCTGCTCCGGCTTCGGCGAATAAATGTTCTGCATCACCGTGGCAGGCGATGAAGGAACGATGATACTCCAGGTAGCACCGCCATCGGTTGTATGCCGGATGTCGTTCCTCGAGCTCAGGATATATCCGTTGTTCGCATCGGCAAAGCTGATCCCCAGCAGGGAAGAAAGGAAGAGCTCATTCACACGCGCCGAATTGCTGTTCAGGCATTGGTACATCGCCGAGCCGTCTCCTCCCGCAAATACCACGGGCAGTGATGATGCACGCATCGCCAGCGCATGGAAAGCGCCCGTCATTGCACGCACAGTCACGTTTGAATAAGCAGCGGAAGTGATGTCCGGCACATGGATCAGCTGGCCATCCGCAGTGCCGATATAAGCGTTGCTGTCGCTCAGCACCAGTTCATTTAAATTTTCTGTGGTGCCGAGGTACGTTTCCGTAAGGCTGATGTGGAGCGAATCGGTAACAGACTGCACATACAATTTTCCACCATCCCCGGTGATCGCGCCGTAAGCGCCGTTATTATCCATGGCAATGGCATTCAGGCTCACCGCATTTCCGCTGCTGAGCATCCGCCATTCGGTGCCGTTATTGGTGTTCCATACGGCGCCGTCAATCCCTACTGCGTACAGCTCATTGCTTGTTTTTACTGCAATGTCGTTGAGCGAAGCAGGCAGTACCGTATATCTGCGGTTCACATAGCCTGTTGTGGTGCTTGCCGGGTTGCTCTTGTATTTCAAAGCTCCCTTTGTTCCTGCCAGCACCAGGTAACCTGCTGTGGAATCCACCGCTATGGAAACAATGTCCTTCTGCTGCGCAGTGGTGGTATCCATGTAGGCAAAGGTGGCAGCGCTTCCTGTAACGGTTCCCCGGAAGGCGCGCTTGCTGATGGTATCGAAGGCATAGAACTGTGTGCTGCTATGCGTGTTCATGGTGATGTCGCTGAAGAAATAGCTGCTGATGGTGCTGCCGGAAAGGTCCTTCACGGCAGACAGGCTGAAGCTGAACACATCGGCTGCATCCTTGTACATGGAATACAGCTTTCCATTCTGCGTCAACAGCACGCCTTTCAGCTGTGTGCCGCTGCTGTCCTTCACCAGTACTTTCTTAAAGCTGCCATCACCGCCGGAAACGCCCAGGGAAGTTGTTTTTACTTTCGTCCAGGTGGTTCCGCCCGTGCTTCCGTTCTGCGTGTAATAAATGGTATCGTTGTTCCCCACCGCTACCAGCTGCGGACTTGCTCCATACAGCACACCATCGGTATACTGAAGGTCGTTCACATGCGACGGCTTCTGTAACTTAATAATGCCGAAAGGCGAAACGGTAAGGATCACTTTTGCAAGCAGCCCGTTCTCGCCGCTGGCCAATGCTTTTCCATATTCATATTCCTGCAGCGATGTATAATAATCGCCGGGCCTGCTCAGGAGCTCCCAGTGATTTCCCGCATCTTCCGTTTTCCAGATCTGTCCTTTGTTAGCGCTGCTGTCGATAATGGCAACCCCGTAATTGATGTCTTTAAAATACACATCGCGGAACGGCTTGCTGATGCCTGTGGTTACCACATAAAAGCCGATGCTTGAAACCGATGGCGACCTCAGGAAGGTTCCGTCCTCACCCACCGCAACAGCAGCAGGCGATGCCCCGTTCATGAAATGCACCTTCGCGAGATCGCCTGCGCGCTTCGCCGTAACTGCCGTCCAGCTGGAGCCGGTAGTGCTGTAATAGATGCCGCCGCGGCCCGCATTTTTGGTAGTAATGTAATACTTGCTGCCATCGTACACCATGCCTGTGATGGTATCGCCCGCTGCAAGGCTGCTGGTTGTTGCGGCAGTGTATGTTGTTCCGCCATTGCTGGTATAATAGATCCCGGCATAGCTTGCGCTCTTCACTCCCGCCACAACGCCGTTGCTGGCTGAAGAAAAGCAAACTGCATACAGGTCCTGCGGATACGTTCCGTAAAGGTTCTTCGCATCCCAGTTGGCCCCGCCATCGCTTGTTTTCAGGATCACGCCTTTGCTTCCCACCGCAAATGCAGTGCTGCTGTCCACAAAGAACACATCGTTCAGATCAGCCGCCACGGTATTGTTCATCTTTGTCCAGTTGTTCCCTCCGTTCGTGCTCATGTACATGATGCTGCGGGTATTGCCGCCGCCCAGGTCGATGAATCCGCTGGTGTACCCGCGGTTGGCATTCACAAACTGTGTGCGCGTGATCTTCAATCTGCTGTCGAGCCCGTTCGGCAAGGCAAAGTCGATCAGGCTCAGCTTATCGTGATCCGGCATGTCCTGGTAAACCAGCTGGTTCAGGCTGTTGTATTCATAGTTGGTGGCCATCCTGTGATTGGTGAAAACGGTCTGGCGGCCCAGCTCCCTGTCGCTGATGATCTGCTGCTCCAGCGCATCTGCCGTAGCGTCGATATCAAGCAGCTCCACCCCTTCCGGCGGAATGGTCTTCACAAGGTTCCCGGCCTGGTCATAATAATACAGGGTGAAATGGTATTCCTTGTCGGTATAGGTGTACGTAAAATTTTCGAGCGCAGCCATGCAATGCTCCGTATAGAGCGAGGCAATTTGCGTGGTCATGCTGTCCTTGTACTGCTGGTAATCATTCTGCGCATTGAGCGCCGCTATGTTAAGCATCTGCTGCACACAGGGGTTCGGGCTGTAGGTGGCTGCCGGGAAAACAAGGGCTGTATCCGGCGCGGCAGGCACACAAGGGGCGGTAGCGCAGTTGTTGTCCATCCGCGTGATCGCATACGCTGTAGCCGAATCGGGATTGTAGCCATTCATGATCGCAGTGAGCGTAGCTATGTACTTAGCGCCGCAGTTGCAGTAACGGGCTGCAAAATCCACGGAGGTGATGGAAGTGTCGAGCGCCGGGTAATGCAGCGAAGGATGCGCCTGGAGATACGCGTTATAGCTCCTGTTGGTAGTGGCATATTTTCCATACAAGGCCTTGCAGGCATTGTCGCTTCCAAGCGGCACGCTGTGCGTGCATCCGGGGAAATGATCAATATCGCCCGGTTTGGGGCGGGTGGAGCCTGTAGGCAGCGCAATATAATACAGCAGGGTATCCACGTAATTGCAATTGCAGTAGCCGCCTTTTATATACTGGCTGAGGGTTGGATAAATGTTCACATCCAGCGTATCGCTGTGCTCGGCAGCATACACGGAGCTGTTATAATTCACAAGCGCAGTTAAAAGAACATTGTATGCCGAGTCGCAGGCTGTTGTATCGATGCCGACAAGCGTACCTGTGCTGCTCCATCCGTCATAAATATCCGGGATGCTCACCACGGAGCTGTCCATCGGCGGCGGCGTTACCATAGTTGAATCGCAATGATTGCAGTTCTTTATCGGCCAGCAGGAGGTTCCGTGCACTGTGTCGCTCATAACCGTTCCGGCAGAATCGTACGTTCCGATAAAATAGAAATCATGGAAGTTGCCCTGCTCATCCATCGGCGGAACACCGGTAAGGTCGGTCACCGCGATGAGATCGGCAAAATTAAGGGCAACGGCGTTTGTATCGTGCACACTGTGATAGATCTCGAAGCTGCAGGCGCCATCGGTATCAAAGCGCAGCGTGTCGTAATTGTTCAGCGCAGTGGTATCGTACAGGTAGGTGCTGGAAGTGGAAGTTACAGTGGAAGGCAGGTAGCCTTTCAGCAGCCAGCTGAAATTCACCTGCGTGAACAGGTTCACATTTCCGCTAAGGGTATCCTGCACAAGGAATTCGCCGATGAGCTTTTCGAGGTCTTTCCGCACCTGGTGCTCCGTGGTGCTGCACTCGGGCGCATCCGCAAAGCCGCAATCGCCCATGCTGATGCCGGTGCTGCCTGTTCCTGTCACCAGTTCCATTTTACCTTCCATCACGGCAACCTTTACTCCCGTTGAGTCGAGGATGTCGACCCTGAACAGATTGTTGTAATTGCTGCGCATATTGCTCAAGGCGACAAACTGCCCCGCCGTTATCGCAGGAGTAATGGAAAGCCTGGTCATTCGCAGCTTCGTGCCGCTGTTCGTACTGTCGTACAGCTCGTAGGTTTTCGGCCCGGAGGTATATTTCCACATCAGTGTGCTGTTGGGCGTGCCGAGCATATTTTTAATCGTTGCGCTAACAAAAGGCGCCGTGAGCGTATCCCTGCTGATGTTGTAAGCAGTGGTCGTCTGCCACTTCCCTTCTACCAGGAGTATGCTCATGAGGTTCGACAGGTCCACGGCGAACTGGTTGGCAGTACACTGCGGCTCAAAATTACAGTCTTTGATGTTCATGCGCGTGCTGCCGGTAATGTTCGAGGTGAACGTAATGCCGCCGGAAACATACACTGCCGCCGCATCAAAATAATACCTTCCGGCAGTTACATGGTCGTAGGTCAGGTTCTGGATCCCCACAACCTGCCCGAAATTACTGATAGGTGTACCGCCGATGTTCAGCGTCATAGTATCGGCATAAGCGCCGGTAAGCGGATCTTTGATCACAGCGGTAAGCACATTGCTGCTCACAGAAATAAAGTCCCATTGGTAGTTCACGGGAACCGAAGGCGTAGTGCCGCCATTCAGCAGCGTATACATATCGGGGCCGAAAGCGGGAATGGTATTCAGGCTTACAAGGCTTGCAGATTGCAGCAGGCTGTCCTGTGCCATGGAGCTTAAAAAGTTCTGAACCAAAAATGCCATCGGGCACTGGCCCGTAGCCTGGTATACCATATAAGGGACATTTACATTGGAAGCGGTAAGCCCCATGCCTTCGGGTGTGGTAAAGCGCTTTTGCGAATGCGCGTAAAGTCCGTAAGTGTAAATGCTGCAGGGCTGCTTTTTGTTATACGCAGGCGATGCCGGTGTAAACGGATGAAGCGTAGGCGCGGTCATTCCCGAGCCTGCCATAAAATAAGAGCTGGTCATGCAGGCGTTGCAGCCGCCGTACCAGTCGTTCATGCTCCAGTTGTAATAGCGCGCATAAAAATCCATCCGTAAAAACTGGATCTTTCTTTTTTCCGACAGGTAAAACGATTTTAAAAGCCCCCATTCACGGTCGCGCACACTGTCGTTCTTAAAAACATAATTAGGCGTAAGGCTGGTGAACATATCCGTTCCGAAGGCCAGGCAGGTGCCGGTAGGCACGCCGGTGTAATTACCGCCGCAGCGCGCATCGGTTGCCGCGATCTCCAGCATGGAATATCCCACGCTGTTGATGATCGCATAAAGCGCCGAGTTGAAGCCCATCAGGTTCTTCATGGCGCTTTGTGCATAGCTCATATAGCCGCCGCCGGGCTTGTTGAAGGAGATCGAGTAGCTGCTGTTGGTGAAGAAAGGATCGTACAGGTGGCTGCTGCTTTGCGTGAGCAGGTCGGTGAGCTTATCATCCGGGCTCACCGAGGTGCTCGCGTAAGTAGGTTTTATAAAGCCGCGGCTTACCGCTTCTGCGAAGGTTTCCGTTGAAATAAGCAGGCTGTCGAAATGTTCCGACGACATGGTATCGCCGGGAAAGATCTTTTCATGGTCGGAGCAGGCCATGTAATACACGTATTCGGGGTGATAAACCACCAGCGAACGCGCAAAATAACTTTGCCATACAGGGATAAAATCCTGCAGGCGGTTCAGGTTCTCGGGAAATGTATATTTGTCGCCATTCTCATCGGTGTATACTTTGGAAACTGCATCCACTGCGGGAGTGTAGGTTACACTGTCGTCGTTCAGGAAAACAGGCACGCGCGTGCGGTTCCCTTCATCGTCCATGTAAATAGCATATTCGCTGCCGTTCAGCTTCAGCCTCGGGTGCTTCCAGTTGGAAGTGCCGCCGTTCCATAGGTTCGGAGCGAGCATATTACTTCCGTTCAATACGGAAAGGTTGTCGGTAGAAGTAACCGTTGCAGCATCAAATTTTCCGTACTGTCCGCCGGGGCTAACATCTATGAGCATCATCTGGAAAGAGCTTTCGCAGAGCGATGTTGGCTTGCAGGGCTCCATGCACTGCTCGTACAGCATATCGTACTGCAGCTCGGAGCCTTTGCCGGAGGCCACAAATTCGTCCCTTGTTCCGAGTGCCGCTGCGCATGCGCTGCAGGAAACATAGCAGGAAGTTGTATCGAGCGCAGCTATTTCCTGCGCAAGGAAATCACCAAGTGTGCGGATGCAGGAATTATAGGTGGTATCGAGGTAGCTCTTCACATAAAAATCGCGGGCATCCTTATTAAGGCTGAGCACTTTGCTTACGGTATAGGTTCCCGGATCGAGGTCGAGACTAATGGAATCAGCCTCGCTGATGCCTGAGCCCGTACAGTTCATAGTAAAGCCGTTCGGAATGGAATCGAGGTGGCCGATGAGCCTGTGGATGGCAGAATCGTTGTAGGTTCCCAGGCTGGTAAGGTCATTTCCGCATTCGTCGGATATTTTTATTTCAAGGTCATAAATACAGCTCATGCACATTCCATCCACGAGGCAGGAATCGGAAAGCGAATCCACCGTGAGCCCGTAGCTGAACTTATAATTGCTGCTGTATGCCACGGTGATCTGCGTGCTGAACTCGATCGCATCGTGCAGCGCATTGGCCTTGTTCACTGTGCTGATCCCCGAGCTGTTCTTTTTGAACAGGTCCACGGTAAGCGTATCGGCTGCATTTGCGGCGCTGCCGAGGGCCTCCATGAACGCAGTGCCGGCGCTGTCTTTCGGCGCATCGCCCGCAAGCGCTGTAGCCACGGTTTTGCCTTCCTGGTTCATGTACGAAACGCTGATCTGCCCGTTGGCATCCCTTACCGTATTCTTCTTATAATGCGAGGCATCTCCTGCTTCGGAACCGAACAGGCGGTCGAGCTGCAGCTGGTTCGGCTGGCTGTAATAATATTTTGTTTCATGCCCGCTGCCGAGCCTGAATGTTTTTCCCACGCCCGACTGGCTGCGGATCCGGCCTGTATTATCAGGGGTATACTCCACCTGCGAAAAAGGATACAGCTCTGCATCAGGCACAAAGGCCTGCTGAAAAGATTTATCGGGATTGTTGGAGGAATAGTACTGCGATGATCCTGAAATGGTGTCCATGCCGGGAGCAAACGGATTGCAGACTCCCACGCTGTCAATATCAAAATCTTTTTTCGAATAGGCAGCACTGTCGAAATTCACATTGTACCTCGGGTAATATTTTATGGCAGGCTCTTCGGTTGACGTGGAGCAGTTCGGAAAGCTGACCGGGGTAGGCAGCACATTTACAGCGGGCCTTCCCTGGTAATCATACATCGTTTCACCGACGATCACATTTTTATCGGAGTTTACTTTGGTGACCGATTGCCGGTTGTGCAGGCTGCCGTCGAAATAGCTGATCACTTCTTTCTTTTTTCCTTCTTCCGCATACGTTGAGGAGTACTGCCAGTTCTTATTATTCTCATGCGCCACGCGGATGCGGTAGCGTGCGCTGCTGCCAACCGAAGCCATTGAAGCGCTGTCGGCTTCGCTCCACACGCCGTACATGTAGGTGTCCGGGTTCAGGTAATCCCTGCCTATGGGCCTTATCCTCACGGCGATGTACCCTTTTTCATACGTAAGGCCGATGTTGTAAAAGTTGGCCGTGGTGGTGATCCTCGTGGAATTGTGCTTAAAATCAGCCGAAAGCTGCGTTGAATCGATAAAAGTGGAGGAATCGATGCCGTAATTGTTCACATAGGTCCATTCCACCTGGTACTCTTCCGCTTCGGGAACTGTGCCCCACATGATCTGCAATTCATCTGTGGTGGTGTCGCAATCCGTATTAACGGGTGTTAAGAGAATGCCGGTCACCGGATCGGCGATCACGGAAGAAAAATCATAATAGCGGTCCATGCGAATCTCCGATTCAACATAAACATACTTCGGCAGTGTATCAACTGAAAAGCCATTCACGGTAATGCTGTCGATCACCACTTTAACTTTATATCCATCGGCAAGCTTTAAGGAGGAGAGGTCGATGGTTTGCCTGTTATACCTGTTGTTGACGGACACCACGAGCGATTCATTGCGCGTAGGCGTGATGAGCGTATTTGTTTTATCCCAGCGGTAAACGGTAAGCCAGGTGCGCACGGTGGTTGCCGCCGTTAAAAAAGTATCGCTGGCCTGGTCTACCTTCAGGGAAATAATATTCCTGATGCGGTAATCGGCAGCGCCCGACACGCCGGGTGTAGAGATCTCCACTTCCGCGCTTGCAGAATCAATTATAACAGGTGCTGCGGTGGTGCTCTGCAGCTTGCCGGTAACCGCCGGCACCTCGTGCGCTAACATGCGCATGCTCATCAGCACGATGCTGCAGGTAAAAAAATGTTTGAGAAGATCTTTCATATCCATAGAAATAGCTGGTTATTTACTTGAGGTCGTACCTGTAATCCTTTAGTTCGTAATGCCTGTACTTTTCACTGAGTGTGACTTTTTTACCGGAGGCCGTAAAATATTTTTTTTCAGAGAACTCTTTTTCGTAATCCACTTTCAGGTTCTGCTGATAATTGTAAAAGCTGATCTCCATGCGCGGCTTGCCCTGGATCTTTCCTTTGTTCACATTTCCGCTCTCATCGGCCTCATCGTTCTCTTCGGTCATTTCAGCGCTGTAGAAATAAGTAAGCTTGCCTAACAGGCCGGCGGCATCCAGTTCAAATTCAAAGGATGCATACAGCCCGTTGGGCGCAAACTCTATCCGGTAACAAGTGCCGCCCGCTTTTACCTGCTTCCTGATGGCCTGTACATGATCGAGCAGGTCGGAAAAACTTTCCATGTCTACCGGCAGCTGTTCTGTTCCCGACAGGTTGTTCAATGCGATCATCTGCTCATCATCGCTTACCGTGATCCTGTAACGCTCATTTTGTATGGTGTGCATGCCCAGCACAACCGAATGCAGGTTCTTTCCGTCCTTTACAAAGCTCCCTTCCGACCGCTCATAAGGCACCGCGGTGGTATGGTCCACAAAAGAGGCGTAGCTTACATTTACTTTGTAGGCCCCGGTTTTTGTAAACCAGTCGAGCGCATTCCTGAACTTATCCATCACTTCTTTTTTGGAAGCGTTTTCCCATACACCCGCAGCTGAAGCAGGGCTTATATACAGGATCAGTACTGTGATTATCAGCAGCCGGCCTATTTTCATTTTTTCCTTGTTTTATTACGGTTTTCCTGGATCGTCATGATCCCTTTTTCGGTTTCCTTTTTCACCCTCACGAGCTTACCTTCCTCATCGTATTCATAAAGTGTGGCATAATTCCGCTCATCGAGCTCTGCAGTAAGCTTCATGCTTACGGGGTCGTACACGTATGATTTCAGCGAGCCGTCGAAAGGCAGCACGCGGATATCATCAAAATAGCAGTCGCCGGTGCTGCATGCCAGCTGGATCTCCAGGTCGGTAGCAGTATCGGGGATAGTAAACGTTCTTTCGATCCGCTGCCAGCCGTCAATGATGCGGCCTTCGGCTGTGAATGCGGCCGACGTGAAGGATACGGAGGGACAGGAGACAACGATCTGCGGATACGTGTACGAGGTTTTCGTAAGCGCGGCACCACTTTCCTTCACCCATGCGCTGATCAGGTATTTCTTACCGGGGATGGGTGAAAAGGATTGAATACAGTCTACACACTCCGGGGCGCATGCCGACTGGAAATCCGTTACCACATTGAAGGTTGTGAAAGCGCTGTCGGTAACTGTGTAAAGATGGGTCAGGGTATTGAAGTTGACCGGATCTGTAACCGGCAGGTGCGGCCAGCGCTGCGTGCCTCCATCGTCGCCGAACTCATGGCTATAAACAATAATGTCATACACCTCGCCCGCATTGGTCCATAAAACATATTCAAGGTAAGGAAGCCCTGAATAGATGGGTTCACAGGTAAGATAAAGAAACTTCCCTTTTTTCTTCAGGAACATGTAATAGTTTCCAAGACAGTCGCAGTTATAAAATCCGGGGAGCCGCAGCTGACGTTTTAAAAAATTAATGCTCGCCGTTGAATCCCCGTTTGCCAGTATGTACTCTTTCACGTAATTGAAAATATTTACAAAATCCGATTTGCAGGGACAGTTGAGCGAAGGCTTCACCGTTCCGGCCGTGTAGAAGGTATAAGGCAGCGAGATCGAATCGTTCTGCACATCAAACGCATTGTCATAGGATGCCTTTACTGCATTGTAGTTAAGGATCCAGTTGAGAAGGCCGGTCACATTTGTCTGCTGCAGCACTGCCATTGAATCGTAGATTGTTTTGTAGCCGGGATACAGCGAAAGGTCGATGCCTCCGAATTCATTGGCCTGGTCGTTCCACAAGATGTCAGGTATGAACAGCGCCAGCTCGAGACGGGAAGGATACCTGAGGCAGGTTCCGCAGTTCTTGTAATAAAAGTTTGCCCATTTGTACACACCATCAGGCAGCTGCGGCAGCTTTATCTTCAGGTTAAAGAAAGTAATGGTGTTGGTGTACGAAGGATAGCTTTTAAATATGAAACGGTAGGCATGGTATGTACTGTGTGCCGCATCGGAAGTATCGAGCACCTCGGAGCCGAGGTAATCAAAAAAAGCGGTGTCTGAAAGGCGAATGCCGTTATACGTGTATACAGGATACCCGGATGAAGTATTGATCACCGATGGCGTAAAGTCGGGTACAGTGGTAGAATCGATGAACGAAATGGTAAGGTTCATCAGGATGCTGTCTGCATTCACATGATCGGTATCGTTCACAAACAGCACATACTGCCCGCAGCTGTACTGCGTATAAAAATCGAGGTGCAGCGTGCCTGTGAATGCAGAGGCCGTTCGCAGGGAAAGAAGGAAAAACAAAAGGAGATACGCGGTCTTTTTCATGCGCTGTATTTTAATAATTAATGAATTCTACTGTCGGATCGCCGGGAAACATGTTCACCAGGTCGTCGTAATCTACGGTGAGCGCCGTGCCCGGGGCAATGTAGCCGTTCGCTTTCATAAGCACTCCCTGGGAAGTAAGCACAAGATCCACATTGGGCGAAGCGCCGTCGTTCACATACCTCCCGATGTTCGACAGCTTGTAATCGAAGCGAAAGCTGCCGGAAGAAGAAATCTTAAAGTAAGCATAGCCGATAATGTCGTTATTGTTGTAATGTGAGAGGGAGTCGGTGCATAAGGCGAGCACGTGCGCATTTTCCTTTAATTCGTAAGGAGTGTTCTTCCATTTCAGGATCGCGGGAAAATGATTTCCTGCAGCCCAGCTTTTCAGCTGCAGATGTGTAAGCGACGTATCGCCAGCCTGCTGAGGGCCTTCAAACACCAGCGGGTATTTCGGCAGCGGGGCCTGTGCTGCTATTTCAGCGCAGGGAAAGGCCAGGAGAAATAATATTATGAGCTTTTTCATCAGTGCTTAATGGTTTGAGTGGTGATACATCCTTTGCTGTCGGTTATGGAAACTTTTACTTCGCAGCCGGTACCGTTGATGCGGATCCCGGCAGTGGTGATGGAGACCGAGGGGCTGCCGCTTACGATCTTCCAGTCGTAAGAGTACGGCGCCGTGCCCAATGAGCTGCCGATGTTGTAAACGCTGCTGCTTACTTCTGTTACAGTCATTATGAGGCGGCATCTCGTTACATCCTCGCAGGTCTCCGCCAGCTGCCTGCTGAAGGTTTTAGGCGCTCCGCCGGAAACCTTTAAGCTGTACCTTCCGGTGTGTGCATCGGTAGTAACAGGCTGTACGCTGTCGATCCGGAAGTGCGAATCGGCGCAGGGACGGAACGTATAATCCTCAAAGCCGTCGAATGCCTGCTCCTTCTGCATTGAATTGGCTGCAACGCTCAGCGCCATGGACTGATTATATCCGAAGGTGGCTGATGAATAACGGCCCAGCGCATCTTTGTTCTCAAGCTCCTCACCTATCGTGTTGAAGGCGGTAACTTCCGAAACATAGGTCCAGTTATCGGGCTCCAGATCCCACTTACCTGCCACCCATTTATAAAAAGGTGTGTAGGAAGTGAACACGCCGTCCTTCCGGATATTGGTGTTGTTGTCGTAATTGCTGTGGCTCCTGCCGGTAAGATGGGTGTAGGAACGGAGCGGACGCCAGCTGCCTTTTTTGCCGGTGATGTAATCGTTGCTCGTATAAGGGATCGCGCTTCCGGGCGTTGTTTCGCAATCACAGAATGTTTTCCTGCTGTTGGAGAATTCAACGGCGGCGGCCTGGAGCACATTTTCATAGGCATTTCCTTTCAGGGCGCCCAGGGGATTTGTAAGGGTGGTAAGGGTAGCCATGTCAACAGTGGTCATGTTCCGCTGTCCCGAGCGCAGCACTTTCATACGATAGGCGCCGCTTACAGGTGTTCCGTCCTTTTTCACTACTGTAACGGAGTTGGAAGTTACGGCGGTGACCCAGCCCATGATATTTCCGATGTTGGAGGAAAGCGACACTTCATCACCCTCCCTGAAATAGCTCGCAAGATTGCTGGTACCGCTTGAGCATACTCCCGAGAGATTAAATACGGCCCCTATCTCAAAGCCAATGTTCTGGTATGCAGGACCCATGCTCTCATAATACCACCATGCAGGATACCTGAGGTTGTACACAACATCATTGTAATTGGTGGTGGTTGCGGTAAGCAGCACTTCCCCCGTTTCACCGTCGTACGCTAAATTTTTTGTGGCAACAACGGAGCCGAGATCGGTGGCCACCGTTTCCTCGAGGATGCCGAAGCGCTGGATCACTTTGGTGGTGGTAGCGGAGCGGAACCTTGTTTTTTCATTTGAAATGGAAGGCCAGGGCATAGGTACAGAGATCGGGATTGGACCTCCGGGAATAACATCCAGATTAAGCTGAATTTTTGCACTGTTGGTTGTCGTTTTATCCTCCCTGAAATCAGCTACCATGTCAAAAAACTCCCCGATCCTTTTCACAGAAACATTTCCGTTCTTCTCAATAACAGTACATTTATTCGATAGCTTATTTGCACCACCTGAATAGCTTTCCATTTTGTACTTGTATTCAATGGACGAGATCGGAGTAGATAGTCCTTCCTGGTAGACCTTTTGAGATTTAGGCTTACCATGCATATCATTTTGTTCTATCATAAACCCCTGCGCAGCGGTAAGATAATCACGCACATTAAACTTTAACATTGAGAACAAACTGAAGGGACTGTCTTTTCCACGCTTGTGAACGAGATTGGTCCTGCTGGTGATCGTCGGAAAATCTTTTGCAGTGTAAAACTCATGTACCACTTTTCCCGTTGCATGGCGCGTCACATTATCACGCTGCAGATTTTTCACGGTGACCATGCTATAACACACATTCGGTGACGGATAAAAGCACTCACCTATAGGAAGTTCCTGATAAGATCTTTCATCCGGTGTCGCACGTTTTTTTACTGTGGTATAAACAGGTTGCCTGTATGGATTTTCATCGCCTCCGGGTAATGGCTCATACGATGCAACACCGGAGGAGCTACCATTGGGAAGGGTGTATGTATATTCCTGCCCATAGTTTGCTGTTTCAGGATCATTGCCAGTCATTTTCCCCCACTCATCGCTCATCTCGATCTTTTTTACACGGGCTCCTCCACCATATTTATGACTATTAGGGTTATTCAGCCTGATCCATGACTTTTGCGGAACAATGCTTCTCCCCACTTCATAACCGCCGAGTGCTGTAGTAATGTACAGAATCTCGTCAGGGCCTGTGATCGCATCTTTTATGTTCTTTGTGAAATCAGAATTTACCAAGGCGTTAAGAATACTCGCCGAAAGTCCGGAGGAATTCTCGGTATTGGTAGCCTGGCTGTAAGAAGTCGTAATATCCTTTGTCCAAACCTTTTTAGGCATATAGAGCCTGCTAAACTGGATCGCCGTTTTTACGACGGGGTTAACATCCGTGCCCAGGTCATCGTCTCTTAAATTAATGTCACGCAGCCTGATCCATCCGTAAGCCCCTTCCGTTCCGAACCCTCCGAGCGTCCCATATCCTGAAACATATTCAAGATGATTATAACCGCCCACATCCCTTATCTTAGTAAGGCATCTGAAATACAGGTCAGTGATACCAATGATATATTTCCCGATATCGCTAACGCCCTCCTGCAGCTTGAAATAAAACTTACCATTGCCGGAACTGATGTCTATATAGTTGGTAGCATCTGAAGGATCGTTGCCGTAATTGGCAATCCGGAACATCTGCATGGCCGGCTGATTCTGCACATACGCATAATCATCGGCTTCGTAAGTAATTTTTATTTTCCCGCCCGAAGGCAGCTGTATTTCTTTCAGAGACCACACGGCTGCGTAGGTATTGGCGGTAGTGTCCTGTTCCACATATGGAAATTCAGCGGGCGGCAGCGGATGTGCAACTCCAACATAAGTGGCAATATCAGAAGGCCCGCTTACACCAAGACGGCTCGCATTATTCGGCTTATAATTCCCCCAGCGATCGTAGGCTTTGATGTTGTATTGCGGATTTTCTGCCGGATTATTTTCATGGTAATCAAAAATGTACGGCGTTAATCGTGCTTTGTTTGAATTCTGATAACTGAAATATATTTTCTTCAGCGTAAGCTTTCCTGCAGAAGCGCTGCGAGTGACAGAAACGTTCGGAATGTTTCCGCACAGCTCATAACTATATTCAAAATGCACACATTTAACCGGCAGCGCAGATGAACCATTGATCCGGAGGTCCTGCTTTGAAAATAAGGCAATGCTATCCAGCCTTTGCATTCTCTTGGAGTCCGAGGCATCGTAGCCGCCATTTTCACCCTTCACTCCGAGTCCATCCTGCCGGTTCGACTTGTAAAATACAGCTACATAGTTTTTAGTCACCACCGAATCGAGGTACCAGAGTTCTTTCTCACCATAGATATAATTTGCCTTATCATCCTGCAGGTCAGATTTTAACCCTTCTGTATAGGTTGCCTTTTCATACTCATAAGGCACCCGCCATTTGTAATTAGGGCCAGGGGGCTTTTTATAAACAAAACGCGTATAGCTACCATAATCATTATCGCTGGGCCCCCGAACATTATCCGCATCAATGTAGTCAGCTGATAGTACAGAAGTGAGCAGGTAAGAATGTGCATAGGCCGGTGTAGTGGTGGCACTGAAATAATTGTCGACCCCGCGTGTATTATTTTTTGTATTATCTACATCTGCATAATATCCGATCAAGCCCTCGGTTGCTTCCTTATAACTGTTACTGTTCAGGTTTGAAGAAACAGATAAAGGATTTGTGCTTCCTACAGAAAAGGTCACTTCTTTCTGTGTTGTATTGTAGGCAGCAATTCCATAAACATAACGGGTGCCATCAGTCCCTAAGGTTGTCACTTCAGCTATATGGGAAGGCCTCGCAGAATAAGTGTTACTTACGGGCTGAACAGCAAAAGCATTGTAATCCAACCGCTTCAGGTAGGAAAATACCTGTGAGCGCTTATCCCTCTTTGTTCGTTTGATAGGGCCCATGCTGCGCAACGGATGTTCATACTTGCCGCTGATATCGAGGGGAGGCATAGTCAACCTGTCGGCCCCGGCACTACTATAGAATGCTGTATCCGAATCAATGGACTTTTCATTAGCTTCCTTGAAATAAACGCTTTCGTAATCGGGATTACTGCCAAACTGGCTATATCTTAATGAACTTTCCGCATTATTATTATCCTTCCACTTTCCTGAACGGCCATTTACATCGGTGACGCCGATATTGGTCCCGAAGTGAACCCAACCTCCCAAACCAACCTCAACTGTTAAAGCAGCATCGTCATTTGTGGTATAACCGGCCGGATCAAAAACATGGCCTACATCACTCCTGAATGGCCTATAACTTCCTCCCACGCCCTGTCCGCAAACACTATAAGTATCGTATGTAAAATTCGTAATAGGAAGAAAGGCGGTATTCTCTGTAAACGTACCATCCTTTTCGCGGTTAAAATCCATTAATGCATTATCATTACTTTCACCGTTCTGTGAATACATATAGCCATAGGCCTGATTTGTGATCGTAGTTTTTGCCAGCTTCTGGCTTGAAAAGAAGCCCGATAACCCCACTTTGAAAGTGCTACCGTATAATTCCCCTCCCAATGAAAAATTACCTGAAAAGCCATGATTTTTCATTGACATCGTGATATTTGGTGTATAAGTGGGCATACCCAAATCAAATGTTCCCGATACATTGACCGTCCCATTTTGAAGGCTGCCGCTGCCTCCGCTCCTTCCGCTGAGGTAGCTGCCCATTTTCCTTGTAGCTGGGTTTGATATAGAAGCACTAATCGTAAATTGCTTCATACCCGCCCGTGAATTGATAGAAGTTCCAATAGACAATGAGCTCTTACTTTCTTTTTCCGTTTCCTTATTTGCCATTCGCTGAAATGAAACCGACGGTTGTATAGTCAGTCCATCATCACTGGAGGAATTTAAGCCGAGACTTGCAGAAGCACCACTGGCCCCCTTGCTCCATATCCCATGCGATAAACTTATCCCCTGGGAGATAGACGGGCCCGTATAGTTGTTATAGTTAAAACCCTGTGTAATATCTACGGGTATCGGAAATCCGTAAATCTCTGCATTCAACATCAGTCCTACTCCCCAGGTCTTGTTGGGCTTTATATTCAACTCCTTTGTCACCACATCCCCCGAAAAATCATCCGGCAATCCGCGCATGTTCCGGTTCACCACCCCGGGATTGATATTCCAGCCAAGCCCTACCCAGCTTGCTTCCTGGTCCATTGTGATCCCGCCGTGATACGCGATGTTGATCGGGTAGCCTTCCACATCCAGCAATGGAATGTTGTAATTGAAATCACCGGTGGACAGGTCTACCATGTCCGATGTTCCCACCGGCTCAAATGACTGTACTTCCGGCTGCCCCGGCCCGCCGGTAAGCGCGAATACCTGCGTTGGATAGGTTACCTCTGCAAGGATGGCAACCGTAAGCAGGAGAGAAACCATTCTCTTGCATGCATTTCTCAGTTTTACTTTTTGTTTCTTGTTCATGCTCATACTCCGGATATAGAAGGTAAATCAATAAGTTGCTTTGGCCTGTAACTGTACTTTATATAGCCTTTGTGAAACAAGGCATCATTGTAAACTATCGTGAACTCCTTGTCGCGGCTGAATTTCTCATTATCAAAGGCCAGCATCACTGTTGCGTACGGCGCTATTTCGTAGATCCTTTCAAAATGGAACAATCCCGGATACAGCGTATCTTTTCCCTGCACGAGAAAGAGGTCCTTCTCCATCCTGAACGACATGTACCCGATCCTGTCGTTATACTCCGCCGCAGAGCCAAGCTCGTATTTCAGCAGCTCGCCTGAGCTTTTCGGGATGGAGATCCTGAAATTGAAATAGCTCATGGCAGCATAATGTGTGCTTGCTTTTTCCAGCTCTTCTTTTGTGTAATCCGTGCCTTTTAATTCGAGGCAAGCCATGTATTGAGAAGGCATATAAGACAGGTTGTAGCTGATATCGCTCATCTCTTTTGCCTTCACAAGCCCGTGCGTGGCATCCGCCGTCCACAGCATGAATTCATCCAGGGGCATAGATTCGCCGGTATGCTGAAGCACGGGTGCATCGCCCGAAGACGGATGCAGCTCCTCATTTTGGGTGCAGCCGGCTAACAGGAGCGCTGCGAAAAACAGTGTATAAAAATGCTTATTCAAGTCCTTTGTATTTATTATTAATGTATGTGATAACCTCGTCTGAAATGTTATACTCCTCGGCGGCAAACATGATAGAGCCGTTGCCCTCCGTGCCGTAAATAAAATCATAGTGATGCTGCTTTCCGTAATCGATAAGGTACTGGCTCATTTGTCCGAGGATCTGTTTGTCGTATTCACTGCTCAGCGCTGCATTATCCTCTTCCAGCTGATCCTTTGTGTGAAAGAACTCCTGCCTCCGGAGGTCAAACTCTTCCGTAAGCTCCTTGTTCTGCGGATCTTTTCTCAGCCTGCCGGATAATACCTGCAGGTTAAACGAAAGCGTATCTATTTTTCCTTTCCTGATCAGCTCTGTCTTTTTATATTTCTCCTGCATTTCCTTTTTCATCTCAAAGCTGTTAAACACCTTCGGGATGTCGACAAAGGCAACCTTTGTGGCAAAGCAAAAATGATAAACGGTAACAGGCAGCACTGCCAGCGCAAGCATAAGTATTGCTATATAGATCTTCTTCATAACTATCCCGGTAAATATATTTTGAGGTAAAATGTTTCTCTTTTTGCATTCTTGATCTCAAGCCTGTAATAGCCGGGCTTTAGTCCCGACAGCTCGAGGTCCAGCACAAACCTGTTATCGCCATTGTTTTTAATCGAAGTGGAATGCTTTTTATCTTCCTGGTCATTTGCAACCGGCACCGGCAGTTCCTTTCCTTTATCCGAAATGATGTATGCCTTCATTTCACCCTTCGCCTGGTATTCTTCAATGAACCTGAAATACACTTTCCCATTCACTGCAGTGTAAATGCTTCCATCGACCACCGGACGCAGGGCCACATATTTAATATCCTTTTCCTCAGGCTTTTTGCGTACCACAAATTCCCATGCTTCTGTTTTATTGATGATCACGCCATTGGCCATTTTCTGGATCTGCCATGCGTATTTTTTCCCCGGCGTCAGCTCTTTTGCATCGTATGGATATTGTATATTATGGCCGGTAAGATAATTCTGCGACATTACCGGCGTATTCACGGTAACTGCATTTTCAGGCCCCTGGCCGGCCTGCATCTCACTTACAACTATCCTGAACGATTCGCCCTGCCCTAAAACGCTGAAGGGCTCACTGTGCGTCCACATAAGCAAGGGCGTGAGGCTGTTCACCGTATCACCGTCATTTGGCGACACCAGGTAGAGATACTGATTATAATCCGACACCACTTCATCACAATACTGATCGGCAGGTTCGGGGGACGACATCAGGATGAGATCGGTACAGATCCTAAAATTGCCGCTTGGCAACGAACTCGTGGCTTTTATATATTGCGCCTGGTTACCATTCGAGTATTCCACGCTTGCGGCCCTTCTTGCAACATCATAGGCGGAATTAAGCCCATTGCGCAGCATGAAGGGAGCTGACCTTACGGAGAGGATCACCTCATTATTGAAGCTGTACAGCTTTGAAACAAGCTGTACCTGCTGTTCAGCGCCGTTATTCATAATGGAAGCCGACAGCATATTATCCGGTGTAACATTATAAGCCATCAGCTGCATGCTGACGATGGCAACCTGTGCATTTATCCTTTCCTGCAGAAAGATCATAAAAGCTAAAACAATAACTAACCTGCTCTTTTTCATTATTAAAAGTTTAAAATGAATTTTGTATTACAGTAATAAGGGAATTTTTTCATCTGGCCGATCATAAAGCTGCTGTAGTATTCACCTATGATTATTTTTTCTGCTTCCGTTTCCCAATAAAGCTCCTTATACAGCCGTATATCCGCTTTAGCGATAAAGCCATACTGCATTTCAGTTCCTTTATTTAAGGCTACCTTCCCTCCTATCGAAAACCTGCTTTTTTGAGCTGTTTTATATGACAGCACTGCAGCTGCCAGATACACATCACCCGCAGTATCGCTCAGATTGTTCTGGAACCATGAAAGATTAACGTTGCTGGAAATATTCTGATTCAGCTGGACCTGCTGGGAATAAGTGATGTTCTGAAAATCAATATTTATTGAATCCGCAGTAATGATATTCCGGCAATAGATGGCGCTGAACTGTGCATTCGACCGTTTAAAGCGCGGAGAATAGGTGATCATTGCGCTGGCAATATGGTTCCTGTCCTTAATGGTGAGCTCCTCGCTTTTAAGCTCGCGGAAAAGAGGCGTATAGTTCACCTGTATGTTTAGTTTCCTGCTCAGCTTCACATTAAGCATATTGTTTATGCTTTGCAATGTGTTCTTATAGGTATAGAGGTTAAGAAGATTATCGGATTCGTGACGGTATGTAATTGCATACCTGATCCGCTTATTGATAACCTGGTCGGCCTTGAGCTCATAGCGCACATTATCGGACCTTAAAAATCCGACCCCGAAGCTTTTAAAGAACGGATCGATCCAGCGAAGCGTGCCGGTGAGCTTTGTCCCGGTTTTTCTTATCTTAAAACTGATCCGGCTTAACATCGCGTACGAACGATAGGCGGATGTAATCTCATTGAATGCCGATCCTACCTGTGAGGTGCTGAGATCGCCTTCCCTGACAGAAGATTTCCCTATTACCAGGTCGGCGCTTAATTGTTCCGAGAACTTATACCTGGCATCAAGCTCCAATACAAGATTGCTTTCCTTCGCACCCGAAGCAGAGGATTCGGGGCTGGTATAAATATATCCCGACCGTCCCTTGCCCATTTCAAAGCCAATATGAAGGTGGCTGTTTTCCAGGGTGCCCGGGCCCCCTTTCGCCACGAGCACTTTTCTGCCCGATGACAAATTATCAAAATCAAAATAATTATAAAGGTTCCTTGCACCCTGCACTATACCCTGGAGGGAGCCCGGATCATACAGCATATTGTTGACGGTTGTGCCATAGCTTATGCCCAGGAATTTATTGTCATTCAGATATTCAACACTTACCCCCTGCAGGGGCACATTATTCACTAAGAATGTTGAATAGGAAGGATTGCATAAGCCGATCTCAAACTTCTTTATCCTGCTTAAAAGCTTGTCCTTTTTCGATGCATAAGGCCGGGAATACTCCTGCGGCTCGCTCTCTGCGGCCTTTAAGAGCGCTATTTCCTTCCTCAGAACTGCAATCACTTTGTTTACACTATCATAATGCCTGGTGTAATGCTCGAGCTCCCCGGCAATAGAATCGTTCTTATAAAAATCCCGGGACGGCCTGCTTAGCGCCCCTTGCGTGTTCCGCGTTGTATCAAATCCGGGTTTGTCATAACCAGGATAAGCGGGAATGGAATCTGCAGGGATATCATATCCCGGGGAATGGTTGTATGGGTTTTCCCGGACAAATTTCAGGTATTCAATTTTTTGCAGGGTTCGTTGCTGCCCGGCCTGCAGCTTTGCCAGCGAATCGGCATTCATCATAGCCTGGCTATTCAGTTTTTTTGACAGCTGTTCTTTATACCGCGGAGCGCAATAGCTTAATTTGAAATAATTATTAAGCCCGATCGTATTTTTTATGCTTGTATAAAAGAAGGTGAATTCCAGCGGGACATCAAGCGCCATGAAAGACACGCGGCCTTCTGTCCTGAAGCCGCCGGAAGGAAGTTCGGCAACCACAAAAGGAAGGATGCCATACTCATATCCGGCAGAGATAGTTCCATGAGGGTCGATACTCATGAGCTTCTCTTTGATCACATCACCAGAAGGCTTCCGGGCCTTAATGCTATCAGCATCCAGGCCGTGCTTTATTTTCTTTGGGGAAAGATCTATCGGCATATTATTTACAAGGGGTGTTTTTGTATTCAATTTTGTATTCAATATAGAATCGTTACCCGGTATCGAATCGTTCCGTAAATGCTGGGCAAAGGAATCCCGCGCAGCAGACAAGAATGATATCAATAGAATAGAAGCCACAATCCTATTTTTTATAAAAAATTGCAATGATGTCGTGTTTAAAAAGAAGGCAAGGCCTGAGTATGTTCTGTAAAATCAAAACTATTTCAAAAGCCGGTCAACCGCAATCGCATAAATACCCATTTAAAAATTTGGGTATAAATACCCAGTTCTCAGCAGCTAAAAAACCGAAAGCAGCTGACTTACAAGCTACTAACCCGGGTAGAATTTCAGGGGTGATTTGTCCATGGATAGAAAGCGTGTTATGCTGAACTTTGTTTTTTAAGTAAACACACACAGCTACTCCATCATTTTAATGAGAAAAGATCAAACACGAACCCCCGACAGGAGAAGTTCCATCAGGGTTGCCATTGCCGACAATCAGACAATCTTCAGAAAAGGGATGAGCTCTCTTTTGAATGAAACGGAGACCGTAAAAGTGGTGTCGGAAAGCAATAATGGGAGGGAGCTCCTACTTAAAGTCAAAAAAGAGGAGCCGGATGTTATTCTCCTGGACGCTAATATGCCGGTTATGTGCGGTATAGAAACAACAGCAAATCTTAAAAAATTACATCCGGAAGTAAAAGTGCTTGTGTTATCGGCATTCAATGACAGGAAGCAGATCATCCGGCTGATCAAAAACGGGGCACATGGCTTTTTATTGAAAGACACAAGCATAGAAAATGTGCTGGAAGGGATCTATGCTGTGATGAACAACGGCTATTATTTGAATAAAATGATGTCGGAGGCTATGTTCAATGTAAACAAGGTTCCCCTGAGCCCTTCATCCAAAGGCATTTTATCAATCCGTGAAATAGAGATCATTAAGCTGTTGTCGCAGGAAATGAAAAATGCGGAGATCGCAGATAAGCTATTTATTAATATCAGGACGGTTCATCGCCACCGCGAAAATATCAGGATCAAAATAAATGTAAAAAACGTAAGCGGTATTGTAATGTATGCGATCAAGAATAACCTTCTCGATTGATCCAACGAATAGCGGCCGACGGATCCATCTCTTATTTTCCTATCTTTAATCGCTAAACACGATTACATTTGTTATCCTTCATCTTCATTATTTTTTGTGCAGTCATCTGCCGCCCGGTGACCATTCTGCTGCATGAGCTTGGCCACGCTATTCCTGCAATGCTGCTTACCGGTGGAAAAGTCACTATTTATGTGGGATCTTATGGCAACAGGGAAAACAGCCAGCGCATATCGCTGGGAAAGCTGGAGATCTGGTTCAGATATAATTTTGTGGAATGGAAGCAGGGATTGTGCTCGCCGCATGCGAAGGACATTTCCATCAACAGGCAGATCATTTACACTCTTTGCGGGCCGCTGGCTTCACTGCTGGTTGCCATAGCAATGCTATACTTTGCTTTTGTTTTTAATTTTAACGAACTGCCGGTTTTTGCACTGATCATTTTCCTTGCCTCAGCAGTGACTGATATTATCTCTAACCTCAATCCAACCCCGAAGCCGGTCGAACTGCACAGCGGTAAAATTATTTACAACGATGGCTATGCGCTCATCAGCCTGTTCCGGATAAAAGCGGAGCGCCGGCGAACTGACTGGATCGTTCACAAATACAACCTGGGCAACTATAAAAAGGCGGCGGAGCTTTCTGCAAAGCTATTGAAAACCAAAAGTGCATCAGACTTCATGGCCTACCGCATCCTGGTTTCTTCCCTCTGCCAGCTGAAAGAATATGAAAGAGCCTATGATTATTATAAACAATTCGCAGCTAAATACAAACCCGATGCACATGACCTTTCCATTTCCGGCTTCCTGCTTTGCCAGCTGGGATCAAGGGAAGAAGGAATTATCGACTATAAGAGATCACTGGAGCTCGACCCGGATAATGCGAATACGCTTAACAATCTCGGCTATTCGCTGATCCTCGCTGAAAGATACAATGAGGCCTTGCCGCTGTTGGACAGATCGGTGCAGCTGAATGACACATTTGCGTATGCGTTCAATAACCGCGGACATGTGAAGCTGATGATGGGCTTATTGGAAGATGGCTTCGAAGATATCTGCAGGGGCCTTAGCCTGAATGACACGAATTCGTATGGATACAGAAATCGCGGGATCTATTACCTGCTGAAAAACGATCCGGCAAGCGCCATGGAGGAATTCATTAAGGCGAAAAGGCTTGATCCTTCTACAGAGTTTATAAACGATCACATTGCGGAAGCAAAGCGGCTTCTCAATTAAGGCCGCAGCCTATGAAGCCCGACTTCACCTGCAAAATGAACAATAAGCAAAGGATAGATTGATTTAAAAGGGTTTTAAGGTCAAGATTCTTTGTGTAGAACTTTAAGCGCTTTTTATCTTCGAGGATCCTGATCGCAACCAGCTTGTTGTTGTTGATTGTATGGAACTCTTCCATGTACCAGCCTTCCCAGCCATACAGGGAGATCTTTAATCCATGTGAATACACTGCGCAGATAAATTTGCCTTCCGATTCCAGTATTTCCGCTTTCTGCTTAATTGGCAAATACTTAAAGTTCTCCAGATTTTTCATTTTTTTACTCCTTTCAAATAAAACTATACAGTAAAATTACAAAAGGGAATTGCCGGATCCAGGGTAATTTCGGTCAGCGAACACAATCATTCGCCATAAGGCGAGAATTGCATCGCCATACAAAAAACAAATGATAAGGATTTACCGCTCAGAATCGATGATCGCTTTTTTCACCTCTTCGCTGTTCCAGTCGAAGGCGTCGAGGTTGCTCAGGATCACCTCGCCTTTTTTATTGAGGAGGTATGTAGTTGGGAATACGCGGATGCCGAGATCGATCAAAGGCTTATCCGTACGGTAATAATCGAGGGTATTGCAGAATCTTTCCTTGAAGCGGAGGATCTTTTCTTCCGGCTCATCGCTTACGATCAGCACGCTTAGCTTATCTTTCCCGATGCTCATCTGCAGCGCGTCGATGCCTGGCAATTCCTTTGCGCAGGTTCCGCACCAGGTTTGAAAATAGCTGATGAGCACATAATGGCCTTTGAGATCGGAGATCTTTATTTTATTTCCCTGCTCATTGATCAGCTCATGATCGTAAACCGGCAATGAAGGCACCATTTTATACGCTTTGTAGAACCAGGCAACAACGGCAAGGATCGTGAGCGCTAACAGATAAGGAAGTACCTTCTTTATAAACATTTTTAAAAACTTTAAAAATCACAATCCGTATTGGCTGATCATCCATACCATAGCAGCCATAGCGGCACCGCCCAGCTCGAGCTCGCGCTTGTTCACAGCATCGAATGTATCGATCGCGGTGTGGTGATAATCGAAATAGCGCTGCGAATCGGGCATCAGCTCCATGCAGGGAACACCATCTTTACGCAACGGCCCGATATCGGATCCGCTTCCGTCGTGCTCGAAGCTGTAGATGCCGTAAGGCTCGAACAATGGTCTCCAGCTTTTCAATTTTGCTTTTACTGCGGGTGTTACATCGCTGCTGAACCCGCGTGGTGAAAATCCGCCGGCATCCGATTCTATGGCTGCCACATGCTTTTCATTTTTCAGCTTCGCCAGCTCCGCATATTTTTTTCCGCCGCGGCCGCCGTTCTCCTCGTTCATAAAAGCAACTGCACGGATGGTCCTTTTCGGCCTGATGCCTGCCGCTTTGAAGATCCTCAGCACTTCAATGCTCTGCACCACTCCTGCCCCGTCATCATGGGCGCCTTTGCCGGTATCCCATGAATCGAGGTGACCACCCACCACAATGTATTCATCTTTCTTTTCGCTTCCCCAGACCTCACCCACCACATTGTATGATCTTTCGTCAGGCAATGTTTCGCAATTCATCTTCAGGAAAAATTTCAGGTCTTTGTCGGTACGGAGATAAGTGCTCAGCCAGTTCGCCGCATTGGTGCTGATGGCGCAGGCAGGAATTTTTGTGATGCTGTCCTTATAGCCCATTACTCCCGTATGCGGGTTATCATCCTGCAACAATGTACAGGAGCGTACGATCACGGCTACGGCGCCATACTCAGCCGCTGCGGAAGCACCCGCCCATCGCTGCTCCACGGCTTTTCCATACGCATGGAATGTTTCCACGAAAGTAGGATCCATCGGCTCATTAAAAAATATGATCTTACCTTTTACATCTTCTTTCTTCAGGTCCTTCAGGCCTTCCAGCCCCATCACTTCGATCACGTTCGCACTCAGGCCTTCTGCCGGCGTTGCCACCGATCCGCCCAAAGCGCATACAGGCACTTCCTTGATCCCTTTCGAGTTGGAAGTGATCACTTTGCCAACCTCTTTTTGTCCGCGCACCCAATGCGGCACCATGCATTCCTGCAGGTACACCGTATCGGCGCCGGCTTCCTTCATGGCTTTAAAAGCCCAATCCACAGCCTTCTGCGCTTCCGGGGAGCCGCTCAGCCTTCCGCCGATCTTATTGGTAAGGTGATCGAGGTTCGAATAGCTTTTGCCGTTGCTCAATGCTTCATTGAAGATCTTCCTGAACATGGCGGAATCGGTTTGGGCAACTGCATCTGCAGAAAGCAATGCAATTAAAACGAGAAAAGAGAAGAGCTGTTTTTTCATATAGCTTTTATTAGCGTAATACAACATCATTAATAACCTCTTTGCCGGCGGCATTGTTCATCATCTGGATGATCTTTGTTTTCGCCATCGCGAGCTCATTCCTGAGCGCGGCAGAGTCCAATGTTACGAATAATTGCTTATTCCTCACCACGAGGTCTTTGGTATGGTTCGCGATCATTTTGCCCATCACCTCTTCCCAGGCAGCAATGAGGCGCCTTTCCGCCAGCCGGTCGTCGAGCTTGTATACCTTTAGCAGCTTTTCGATCGCCTCTTTTATGCTGTTCTCGTTATGCCTGCTCATGTGGTTGAATATTAATTGATTTTAAATTGTAAAATTTTGCTCACATAGTGAAGATGCTTCGCTGCGCTCAGCATGACAAGCTCCGTAAAGAAAGCACTTCAAACGCTAATTGCCGGCTGTTACCGTTTCCTTCACTGTATTGTCGCTGATCATAAAATTCTTAAAGTCGGCATTGGTGGCGCTGAACAATTCTGCCAGCCTTGCCGGATGCGTATCGGTAATGAACAGCTGCCCGAAATTATCGGAGCTTACCAGCTCCATCAGCTGCTTTACGCGAAGGTCATCCAGCTTGTCGTATATATCATCGAGAAGCAATATCGGGGTGATCTTCCGGATGCTCCGTATAAAATCGAACTGCGCCAGCTTTAAGGCGATCAGAAACGATTTCTGCTGCCCCTGCGAAGCGTATTTCTTCAGCGGGTAGCCGTTGATGGTAAATTCAAGGTCGTCCTTGTGAATGCCCACGGTGGTATATTCCATTGCCCGGTCGCGGTTCAAGGCCTTTTCCAGCGTTTCCGCGAAGGGATTTTCATTCAGATGTGAATTGTAAAGCAGGCTTACCTTTTCCCTCCCGCCGGAAATAAGCTCGTAATACCGTTGAAAAATGGGAATGAAGCTGTTGATGAACTCCCTGCGTTTTAAAAACACCTTTTCCGCGTAAGCGATCAGCTGCTCATCCCAGATCTCGAGGGAATCCCGGTCGAATTTGCCGCTGTCGCCAAACTGCTTAAGCACGGCATTGCGGTGTGAAAGAATTTTATTGTAGCTGATCAGGTGCTCGAGGTACTCGCGGTCAAACTGCGCGATCACGCTGTCCATGAACTTCCGGCGGCTCTCGCTGCCTTCGGTGATCAGCTCTGAATCGGCGGGGGAGATCATTACCAGCGGAAACAGGCCGATATGGTCGGCCAGGCGCTGGTATTCCTTTTTGTTGCGCTTGAACTGCTTTTTCTGGTTGCGCTTTTGCCCGCAATAGATCTCCTCTTCCGAATCATTCAGCTCATACTGCCCTTGAATAAGGAAAAAAGGTTCGTCGTGCATGATATTCTGGCTGTCGATCGGGTTGAAAAAGCTTTTGCAGAACGAAAGATAATGGATGGCATCCAGGATGTTGGTCTTTCCTTCCCCGTTATTTCCTGTAAAGCAGTTCACACGCCGGCTGAAAGTAAGTGCAGCCTCGGGATAATTCTTGAAATTGAGTATGGAAAGCTTTTTAAGGTGCATGGGTGTGAAATCGCCTCTAAATTACCTAAAAAATGCCTTTTCAGTCCATCTTTTTCAGATTAAATTACGGATATTGTAAAAAAAAACTATTTTTGCAGTCCATTAACAAGAATCAATAAATCAGTATGTCAAAAGAAATTAAAGATGCTCCAATAGTTGACGTTGAAGAGGCGTTCAGTAAAACCGAACTTTTTCTTGAGAACAACAAGAAAAGCCTGGCCATTATCATTGGTGCCATTGCGGTGCTGGTAGGCGGATACTTTGCTTACAAATACTGGTATGTTGCCGGCGAAGAAGCCAAAGCGCAAACAGAAATGTTTAAGGCAGAGCAGTATTTTGAAAAAGATTCGCTTGAAAAAGCGATGAACGGCGATGGAAACATGGCACTCGGCTTTGCGCAGATCGTTGAGGATTACAGCATTACCCCTTCCGGGAATTTAGCTGAATACTACCTGGGCATGTGCCTTTTGAAAAAAGGGCAGTATGAAGAAGCGATCACTCACCTCGAGGCATTTGACGGGAAAGACCAGATCGTTGGCCCTATCGCAACAGGCGCTATCGGCGATGCAAACCTGGAGCTTGGCAAAACGGAAGAAGCGATCAGCTTTTACCTGAAAGCTGCGGAACAGAACAGCAACCATTTCACTACGCCTATCTACCTGAAAAAAGCGGCAATGGCGAACGAGGATAAAGGAAACTATGCCGATGCGGTTAAAATTTACGAGCGCATTCAAAATGAGTTCCCTGAAACAATGGAAGGCAAGGACATGGAAAAATACATTGCCCGCGCAAAAACATTAGGCAATATCTAATTGCAGGTTGAAGGCATTATAAAATTGAATATTAAAAAGAGGTGATTTAACGATCACCTTTTTTTATTTGCGGGCTGCTTTATAGATTCGCATTTCGTAAATGAGAAAGATTCGTAATTCGCAGATTGAGATTGCTTCGTCGTGCCTCCTCGCAATGACGTTACAATTTTAATATTTCGTAAATTCGTACCGCCTACGCTGAAGCTATGGCGTAAGCATTAAAAATTCGTATCCTATATGTCATCGGCACAAAAGAACTTATCACAGATAGAAGGCAGCAACATTCCAAACGGCAAAGGCATGCGCATCGGCATTGTGCTTTCGGAATGGAACAGCGAGATCACAGGTTCCCTGTTTGACGGGGCCATTAAAACTCTTGTAGAGAACGGCGTATCAAAGGATGATGTGATCATCACCACCGTTCCGGGCAGCTTTGAGCTTACACTCGGCTCACAGTTCCTCTGTGAGGATAAAAGCATCGACGCTGTAATTGCCCTCGGCTGCGTGATCCAGGGCGAGACCCGCCACTTTGATTTTATTTGCGATGCCGTAGCACATGGGATCACCAACGTGAGCCTTAAATACAACAAGCCCGTGATCTTTGGGCTCCTTACTCCCAATACCATGCAGCAGGCGCAGGACAGGGCCGGCGGAAAGCACGGCAACAAAGGTGATGAAGCGGCGGTTACCGCCCTGAAGATGGTGGCGCTGAAAAGAGGATTATAACTTCCATTTTTTCAATCCTTACAATTTTATTCCCACATCAGTAAGTTTTCCGGTTTTCCGATGGCACCAGCCTGAGCGAAGCTGTTATTTTTTTGCACCTTTCTTTCAGCAAAA
The DNA here is from genome assembly GCA_025963725.1 of Bacteroidota bacterium. Classification (GTDB taxonomy): domain Bacteria; phylum Bacteroidota; class Bacteroidia; order 2-12-FULL-35-15; family 2-12-FULL-35-15; genus 2-12-FULL-35-15. Next base: position 118,793 of record JAOQAE010000005.1, read on the forward strand.
AAAACTCACATGGAAAACTATTGGCTGAACACCTCGACCTACACGAACACCGAGCTTATTCTTTTCGGCATCGGCGCCTTCTTCTGGATCCTCTGCTATATTTTTGTGATCCGCGGGATCATCAAATACAAATTCGTGGGCATCTCGGCCAGCGTGGTGGGTGCAAACATCGCCTGGGAGTTCCTGTGGGCATTCGTATTCCGGCAGGATATGGGACAGGTGATCCAGATCGGCTATTACGGCTGGTTTGCGCTGGATGTATTCATCGTATACAGCATGTTCAAATATGGCTACAAGCAGGTGCTTCCGCAAAACCAGAAATACTTTAAGCTGTTCTTCGGCTACTCCATCCTTGCATGGCTGGTGATCCTTTATTTTTTCATTAAGGATGGCTATGACAATGCTATCGGCGCAAATTCAGCTTATGCCATTCAGCTGCTTATCTCCGCTTCCTGCCTGGGCATGATGCTGCGTGCTCCGCTTGAAAAAGGCATCTCGTACATCGCCGCATGGAGCAGGATGCTGGGCAGCCTTTTCTGCGGCATTATGTGCATCATCCACTGGCCGGGCAATCACTGGATCCTGAGCATGGTGATCTTTTACATGGCCATTGATATTTTTTACATCGCGCTGGCTACTAAAAACATGAAGCAGACAGGCCTTACGTAATTTGACAATTGATCAAGTTAAATATTCTATCTGTGTTTAATGGTACGCAGATCTTCACTGATTTTTATGCTTAAAATTAAGGTCGTCTGCGACGCTTTATGATGAATTATGATTGACTTACTGCGTGTGGGTTGTCAGTTCGAGCGGAGTCGAGAACGTGTGTTGGTATTTCAGATTGGAGACATCAGGCTTTACTGTGTTAATGGTACGCAGATCTTCACTGATTTTTTTATGCTTAAAATTAAGATCGCCTGCGACGCTTATGATTACTTATGATTGACGTGCTGTGTGTTGGTCAGCATGTGTTTGCTTTGCAGATGCGTGTGCCGTCAGTTCGAGTATCCTTCCCTTTTCGGGAAGGATGTATCGGGAACGAGCGCAGGCAGGTTTAGCCACAGATTCACTGATTTACACAGATGATCGTCTTTGACGATCTTAATCCTTCTTCGACCTCAGCTTAAACTTCATAATGTCCTTCAGGAGCATCTTATCATTTTTATTAAAGAAGCGCAGCTGTGAAACAATCTCGGGATTGGCGGCGATGCGCGAGGAGATGATCTCGTAGGCAAGGTTCCGGGTGGTTTCCGAAAGTTCCGGGCGGACCTCATGCTGCTGCTTCAGCACTTCGAGAAAAGGCTCCTTCATGCGCTCCGGTGTTTCCTGCGCGTAAATGCGTTCGATCTCATCGCGAAGCTGTTCCTGCTCCTCCAGGTTCGAAAAGTAAAGGTTCAGGCATTTGTAGCCGTCCTGGTCTTTTTTCCACCCCTCAAGCAGCATCCCCTGCGCCTGTTTCGGGTCTTCCATTTTATCCTTGTGAATGAGCGCTGCCTTGATGAACTGGTTGCGGGAAACATAATCGTTGATCACGATCGAATATTGCTGGTATGCCTTCTGGCGCTCATTCATTTTAATGAACAGGTCGCCGGCCTTTTCATGCTCGTTCAGCTCCAGCCGCATTTCAACGGCACGCGCATACATCTTGCCTTCTTCATAGCATCTCGCAGCATCTGTCTTGTTGTTTGATTTCAGGTAGATGGCTGCAGCTTCCGCATACAGGCCTCCTTTTTCAAGTGTCTGAGCCGCAAGCACCGGGTTCTTCAGCAGCTTCAGGTAAATGAATGCAGCTTTGGTATATTCCCCTTTTTTGATGAGCGCTGCGGCCGTATCCATGTATTGCTGGCGCAGGCGGTTGAAGTCGTCATTGGCGATCACCGCGGAGCCGCTGCCTCCTGAACCAAGGCCAGAGCCGAACAAGGAAAGGTCCCAGCGGTTTTGCAAGTCAAGTAAGCCTTTATCCCCGCCACGCGATGTTCCTGTTTCATCGAGCGGGATCGCAAAGCGCAAAGCTTCTTCCGGGTTGTCCCTGAACAGCTCCATCAGCTTATCGACTTGCTTCTGATTTCTTTTTTCAAGCTCCTCGTATTCCATCTCGAGTTTTTCAGGCCATTGTCCCTGCTTCCCGAAAATTTTGTTTGCAAAGCCTTCCAGCTTTTGCATCAGGGGAGAGCGCTCAATGTTTTTTTCACTTGTGGGAGCATTGCCTTTCCCATCCTTCTTTTTAAACAGGCCTTTCAGGGCAGCGAGCTTTAGCTTTTCAAAAACAGTCAATGGCTTGTCTTCCATCTTTTCCCTTTTCGGGAATGCCGACTCGAGGTTCTTCAGCGCCTCTTCCGCAGGCACTTCTATCACCTGGAAGGTATTGACCTTCGAAGGAATGCTTACGCCATCCAGCGGCGTCCTGATCATTATTTCCTTTTCTTCCGGCAGCTGCAGCAATGCGCTCCAGTCTACTTCCCCGGTTAACTCTGCAAAGCCGAACTCAGGATGAAATACGGAAGGTGAAACACGCAGAAGCTTTTCCATTTCCTCTTCCGAAACTTTCGGATGCAGCGTGGCATGTGAAGGGATGTATAATTTTTTGCAGATCACCTGGCAGCTTTCGTTCCGTCCTGCTTTTATTATTTCGGTTCCGCTCTTCATCGTCACAAGGCATCCCCAGGTTTCGCCCGCCACCATTGCAGGTACGGGATACACATGCACGGCTTCGAGTGAAAGCCCTGCATCTGCAATACCGCGGAGCCAGCCTGCAATAGCGCTTCCGCGGATCAGGATCCCTCCTGCCGGCCATTCGTTTGCGCTGTGTGGTTTTATTTTAAGCTCCATATAAGTGTATGTGTTTAAGAAAGCCATAGATGTATGAATGGTAAAAATCGGCAGGCTTCATGATCTTTAAGTGAGAATGGACCGGGAGAAAATAAACATTCCCGGCAAATTCCGTGTCGGTGCCTACTCCCAGCGAAGCATCCAGCAAGGAAGGGATGTACACGCGCGGCAGTGAAGGCTCGCTGCTGATGAGCGTGATCATCCCTGCAGGATCCACCAGCACCCGGCTGTTCTCGCTGAAAACAAATTCGTTCCCCGAAGGAGAAGCATGCGCCTTCAGCTCTTCTGTTTTGATAGGATTGTTTCGAAGTTTGAAGCCATCGTTCCCCAGCTTGATCACACCATGCTCGTTGATGCGCAGCTCATGCTTGTTGAGCACAAGGTTTCCTGCACTATTGATAAATACACTGTTCAGGTTCTTCAGCACGCTGCCTTGTCCATACAAGTCCCGGCTTGCCCTGGCGATCTCCTCCTGCCGTTTTTTATAAGCGGCGTTGAGCTCGTCATTGCGGTCTGCATACCTGGTGATCCTGATCTCCGGCCCGTACTCGATGCTCCATTTGAACCTGTGCGTGATGAACCAGAATTTATCTTCATGAAAAAATATTTTCGGGAAGCTGGAACTGCGCCATTCTGTAAATGTGACAAACTTTTTCTCCTGCGTTTCCAGGTTGCAGATCATGATCTCCCTTGTATTCACTCTAAAGGAAAGGAACAGCATCCCTTCCGTAGCCGATTCCCCGATCTCGTATTCTGCCTGGCCGTGCTGAATTCCCGCATGCACGCTCATCAAGCCTTTTGCCGGCTTGTTCTTTTCATTGTAGCTGCAAAGCAGCTGGTACTCTTTTGTAACAAGGTATACCGGGCCCGATGCGAGGGGAAGCGAAGCCCTGATTCCCGGCGGCACCGGGAACAACAATGGCGCCGATCCGTAAGGCTCGTCATTGGCCGGCATGGGTTTGCCTTCTTTTTTCCAGAGCTCTTCCAGGGGCAGGAGCATCTCCTGGATCTTCTTCCTCTTGTTCTGCTGGTTCTTGTACAAGGTGATGCCGCCCTCCGCCGTGGTCGTGATCCAGTACCTGAACAGGGAATAATGATCGCTGATCACGCGGTTCAGCTGCGGCGCAAGCATGGCTTCAGCGGTAGAAATAAAGATCAGCTCCAGCTGCCGCGGGTTCCTGTACTCCTTAAAGAACTGCTCCAGCCCGGCACCGCAATCGATGCTGCCGTCCACAAACTGCAGGCTGCCGATCAGCTCTTCGATGTTACTGAAATGGAGCGGATAATAGCCTGTGCCCAGCGCAAATGCCGAACAGGGAATGTTTGTTTTCGGATGCTTCGCTATCGCCATGGAAATGGCAAATGCAAGCAGCTTGGGGGTTCCCCAGTTCTTCAACGAAACATCCATGAGCAGGATGCGCTCTGTTTTATCGGATACGGGCGGCACCTCCCTGTTGATGAACAGTGCTTCGTTATTGGCCAACCGCGAGAGGAAAATAATATCGTCGTTGGCGAATTCGGAAACAAGCAACTTATCGAACTCGCCCTTGTTGGTAAGGTCGGAGAAGCCACCCAAAGGCTGTTCGCTCGGCAAGGAGTGATGAAAAGGGATATTGAGCCCCGACCAGATGCGCTTGATGAGCGAACCTACATGAAATGTTTTATCATTATCGATGAGCTCATTTACAAAATCGCGGGAGAATGGCGTAGTTTCATCCGGAAGCTGCACCGGCTCCTTCAGCTCAGGCACTGCCGTAATTTGCTTCATGATAAATTCATTATCAGGAAAGCGCTTGCTCATGATAAGGATGCAGCTGAAATCGCGGTGAAAGGCGACGGTGCTGAACTTCTCCTTGCTGCACATTTTCTCGGAGCTGTAAATACTCTCCTTTAACCGGTAGATAACATCGCCTGTTTTGCCCGGGGAATACCCGTTGTGAGGATCGGTAAACAAGGTCTGCAATAAAAGCAGGCGCTTATCGCCCTTGCGGAAATTCTCCGGCAGCCGGGAGATCATGCGCAAAAAGCTTGTCACCTTACTGAGGTCGCCAAGGTTTTGTTCGGTGTTGGGCCATTTTTTCAGCTCCTGCTCCAGGATCGTTTCAATGCGTGTAATGGAATCGTCAACGGTTTGATTGGTGGCAATGTAGATGAGCAGCAGGGAGCCGAAAGGTGGCAGGCCGCGTTCCGACAGCAGCACCATGTGCTGCACAAGCATCTCCTTGTACGCAATGGTGCTGCCGCCGGGAATGGAAAGGATGTGCGCCCCTTCTTCCCATTGCCAGAAATAATTATCATACGAGCCGAAGTAATCGTAAATGTCCATGTTATGCTGTTGCGCTTCCCGCCTGCTTTACGCTGCGGCGGAAGGATGCGATCGAAAGTTGTTTTATGGCCTCTTTTTCCACACGGAAGCAGGTTGAATCTTTTTCCCATACAATAAGGCCACCCTGCAGCTCCATTTTATTTTCCAGCTGCATGGAAAGCACAGGAAACTCCAGGTCGAAACCGGCGGGGAACAAAAAGCTTCCTTTTTTCCAGAATGCCTGTCCTTCCATTGGAAGCAGCGGCGAACCGAAGATCATCGCCCTGTCTTTCCCCACGATCACCCAGGTAAGCGGCTTGAGGCGGATGGCAGGCGCGGTTTCTATGTATTTCCGCAGACCGGCCGCAGTTACCAGCAATGCAACAGCCTGCTCTTCCTTTAGAGAAGGCACGATGCTGATCCCGATCGTTTCCTTTAGCCCGAAAAAATTATGGTTCGGCATGGGCAGCTTCAGAGGCAACCCGCGGTCGACGGGTGTCCAGAGCAACGAAAGCGGCATCCGCTGAACAGGCAAGCGGGAGCCTTCCGGAAAAAGCTTGTTGTCTTTCAGGTAAAAAATTTCTTTATAAGGGATGCTCTTTATTCCGGGGGATGCCACCTGCCGCGCGGTAAGGCCCTTCAGCCAATACGCGCCTTCGTGCAGGGCGATCTTCAGGTTGTCCCAATGCCTCACCTGGCCGAGAAGCTCGCGGTGCTCCTGCCCGATCCTTAAAATATATTCTAAACTGCCTGGAGCATTTTCTTCCATAACGATTCTATCTCTGCCTGTATGTGCTGCTTCTGCTCTGCATTGGTGATCCAGCTGCAGCGCGTTTGCACATAGCGTAATTTATCCTTGACCACATTCTGCTCTTCGAAGGATAATGAAGGGTCGTTCCATTTTCCGGCAAGGTATTCCACCTCTTTCATTACTTCCTCCGCATTCGGCACTTTGTTGTACAGCGCCTGCGGATGCGACTTTTCCGAGGCGTCCTTCTCTATCACATTGTTGATGATCCCTGCGAGGATCTCGATCTGCTCCTCGGTGTCCCAGATGTATTTCAGCACCCAGAGATCGGACAGGATCGCTTCCTTCCTTTTGCAGATGAGCGCGCTGGCGGCGATCAGGTTCTGCAGCTTCACGGCCCTGCGGTCGGATACCTTGATGCCTGTATTTCTCAGGCTGTGGATAATATCGATGTATTGCTTCCTTACGGGGGACAGGTCAACCTGGCGTGCTTCCTTTTGCAGCGCTATAATGTCCTGCGGAGAAATGACCGGCTTGTCCTTTGCAATTTTATTTTCCAGGTTCCAGCCGGCAAGCAGCACTTCGTTGAGCAGGTCGGGATCCACGTAATCGCAGTTCACGCGGATCAGGAACCGGTCGAGCAGCGCGTTAAGCGCCTCGTCTTCGGGAAGCAGGTTGCTGGCGCCGACGAACATGAGGGCGGGAAGCTTCTTTGTTTCCTTGCCGCGGCGGAATACTTTTTCATTCAAAGCGGTAAGCAGGCTATTCAGGATGGCGCTGTTCGCATTAAAGATCTCATCGAGGAACACGAGCGAAGCTTCCGGCATCATGCCTTCCGTATTGGTCACCAGCTCGCCTTCCTTTAGCTTGCGGATATCGAAGGGCCCGAAGATCTCGTTCGGCTCCGTGAAGCGCGTAAGCAGGTATTCGAAATTCTTCCCGTTCTCGATGCATTCCGAGAGCAGGCGCACAATGGCGCTCTTGGCTGTGCCCGGAGGGCCGAGCAGGAATACATTTTCTTTTGCAATAAGGCTGATCCCAAGCAGGTCAACCACTTCATTCTTCCCTACAAAGGAATGCTTGATATACGTAAGCACCGTATTCAGCTTGTCTGTTTGTTCCATAAGGTCATTTTAATTCTTTCCAGAATGTTGTTGAATAGTTTCCCATGCTGGCCTGCACCTGTTCACGGATGCCCGGCATGGAAGCGGATCGCAGGTCTTTCTTTTCAATGATGCGGTCGATGTACAGCTGGCGGAGGCAATCGTCGGCCGGTAAAAGTTCTTGTCCCTCCTTTGCCTCAATACCTGAACCAGTTGCGGCATAAGGCCACTCCACGAGGATGCTGTGAAGGAGGCCGGCAAGCTGATCCTCATGGTCGAGCATTTTCGCAAACAGGTGGATGGCAGGCAGAAAGCGCAGGCAGAGGTCGGCGGAAAGAATGGCCGATGCATCCTGTTCTCCTGCATACACAGGCAGAATTGAGCTCAGCTCCTCATTCTTATGTTCCCTGTAAAGGATCAGCAAAGCCGAAAGGTATACGAGCTTCGCCGCCCAGAGCGCAGCAGGCGCATTGAAGGCAGGTGCAACAAAGGGATAGCTGAGCGATTCCGTTTCATACTCGCGCTTCAGGAACTCGGTGACCAGCTCTTCTTCTTCAGGGCTCAGTTCGATCATGCGCGAATGCAGCAGGATATTCTCCGTTTGCCTGAGCTGCATAATGGTATCGAGAAAAAAGGACTGGCCGGGGTTGATCATTGAAAAGCGCTTCTGTACGCACTTTCAAAGCTACGGAATTTCAGGAAGATTTAATAACCGGGAAGAAAAATTACCGCAGGCTCATCAGATCAACCATTTTTATAAAAAATAAATTCCTGCCCACTGTGAACAGGAATTTATTTATGAAACTATAATCTTACATCCTCGTGATCAATGATCTTTGAGCCGTCGGTAATTACGGTCGTAAAATAATTGTTGCCGTTTTTAGTTGTATAGCAGGTCCAGTTGTTATTCGCCTGGCTGGGATTGCTTGTAAGGGTATATCCTCGATCAGTAAGATATTTGGCAATGTCGGCAGCGGTTACGCCTGTCTGCACCTTGCTTTTCTGGAAAATTGTGATATATTTGTTAGAGTAATTCTTTGTAATGCACCCAGAACTTGCATTACTGTTTTGAAGGGAACACGATAAAAAGATTACCGCTAATACTTTAAATTTTTTCATGATTTGAGATTTTGGTTTGTGAACTGCAAATCAAGACCTCCTGTTGTTCAATTCATTGGACACTTTTAGCACTTTGTGACATGCCCGTTAAAATAATTATACTGACTACTCATCATGATCGAATTATTTTCACTTATCAAAAGCCTGAATCGTGAAGAACTGCAGGTTATTAAGCTAAATTTCAGAAGAACCCTTCCCGGCGATGAAACCATTAATCTTGCTGAAAAACTATTTGATTTTGTTCTATCACATCCCGGAACGCCCACGGATGAACAGCTTGCAGATGCCCTTTACTCGGGCAATGTGAAGCTTTCGGCTATGGCCAAGCTCAAGTCGAGGCTCTTCCAATACATAGTGGACGCGATAAGCTCGGATGCCACTTTAAATAAGGAAAGTATATTTGATGAGAGCGACCGGCAGGAGCTCCGCATCCGGAAGAAGATGCTGCAGTTCCGTGCCCTGTACCGCAAAAAGAACAGGTCGGATTTCCAGGTGCTGATCCATGTGCTCTCCGATATTATTAAGGAAGCAAAGGAATACGAGCTGTACGACCTGCTGCTGGAAGCGTTGAACCATAAAATGCTCTTCTGCAAACTCAGAAAGGGATTTGATGATGTGGTAGAGATCAAAAAACAGATCGAGCATTATACATTTGCGCAGAATGCAATTGTGAAAGCTCACGACTATTATACCGACCTCATCACAAACAGGGCGCATATCCAGAAAATGAACCCGGCGCAGATGAAGATCCTGTTCAGGAATGCGATCGATGATATTGAAGGCTTTATTAAGGTAACCAATTCCTCCTTTATGAAGTACCTGTGCAAAATGCTCCATCTGGATGAGCTGCAGCGGGAGAATAAGCACGCCGCCACCATTGATGTATGCCTCGACCTGATCAGCCTGCTGAACGAGCATAAGATCCTTTACCGCGATGAGCGCATGGGAAATATCTATGACAACATCAGCCATTGCCAGGTGTTTAACAACGACCTCGAGAATGCGATCCTGAGCGCGAAGAAAGCGCAGGAGTATTATTCTCAAAGCACACGCAGCTATATTATTTCAAGGGAGCAGGAATTTTATGCGACTTTTTATTCGGGAGGCTACAGGACCGCGCATGCAATCATCGCAGGTATTCTGGAGCATCCGCAAAATAATGTCGGAGGATACCGCGCCGATAAATTTCTGTTCTTAAAGGCATGCACCTTATTTAAGCTCGGAGAATACAAGGCAGCGCTGAACATCTGCAGCTTCACGCTGGAGATCTCAAAGGATAAAGGAAGAGGCGACCTCGGGCTCCGCTACCTGAAGATCCTTTGCCTTATAGAGCTCGGCGATCACGACACGGCATACAGCTCGATAGAGGCTTTCAGGAAAAGCAAGAGCAGGAGCTCAGGAAAAGATATTATATTAATAAGGGACGAGCTGATCTTCCGCGCACTGAATGAATTTGCGCACGATGGCTTCAGCCGCGTACCCAGCCCGAAGCTGCTTGAGCTGCTGAATACGCTGTCGGCCAAAGATGAAGAGCATTCATGGAAGTACTACAGCCATGAGCTGATCCCGATCCACTCATGGATCCTGTCAAAAATAAAGGCTGACCAGGGAGTTAAAGTTCCCATTCATAAGAAATAGCCCCCGCGCTTCAGGGAGCTACGGTGTATTCCGTAATGGAAATACTGCACCAGAATGAAGGGCTGTTATTTATAAAGGTGCCTGAGAACCCTGCCGGCAGCCAGAAAGGATAATTCCCTGAAATGGCGCTGAGCGGCGAGGTGAAAAATGCAATGCTCTGCCCGGAAGCGTTCTTCAGGAACACTGCCGCTGCCGAACCCGAGGAGCCCATTGAAACCCCTTCTATTTTCCATACTTTGTTCGCAGGTACTGTAATGGCTTTGGTACTGTCGGCATGAATCTCGTACAGGATTACCCTGCTGAACTTAAGCGCCGTATCCTGGGCAGCGGCCTTATTGTTAAAAAATGCAAATGCCAGGAATAAGGCAAACGGGAGAATGAGCTTGTTTTTCATGTTTGTATGATTTTGGTTTTCCTTGTATTATATCCCTTCAATCCCTTTAAGGCCGCATAAAATAAGCTTTACTGAACAGGCTGTCAAGGACAGTTTTTCGAAAATGAGACAACCTGTAGGAGGGTAGTCACCCTCCCGCCCAGTACCTACCTATGTCACAAAAGTGAAAAAGTGTCCAATGCCATACGTATCCGATTGCAGAATTTAGCGAAACAGAACATCCCTTCACTCGTTAAATTTTTTTTATGGACAGTATCATTCACCTCGTTAAGAACATGCAGGCGGGCGAGATCAAGCTATTGCGGCATTTCCACAAGCTTCAGCACAATAATGACATTAAAAAGAACCTCCTTTTTGAGAAGGCCATTAAATGGAAGAACTGTAATGACCTTAAAAACATTGAGAGCAAGGCGCTTTTAAGCATTTACGGCACAAAGGGAAAATCGGCAAGAAGCTTCGAAAAGCTGAAGCTGCGCTTAAAGACCGATATCCTGAACATTATGCTGCTGCAGGATTCATCGGTAAAGTGCCTTTCGCGCCATGAAACCGCAGTGTTCGAATGCAGGCGGCTGATCCTCCAGGCGGATGTGCTGCTGGGCCGCGGAGTGTACAAGGAAGCCATCAGCCTTTTAAAGCGCGCCTCCCTGATCGCGCAGAAAAATGAGCTGTACACGGAGCAGCTGCTGATCGACAACCTCTTCGGCAGCCACAACATCGTAAAATCAGGCGAAAGCGAACACCTTCATTACAGCAATAAGCTGCGGGAGATCACTTCCCTGATGGAGAAATCGCTCTTTGCCAAATATTTTCATGATGAGCTGATGGCATGCAGCCTGTTTAAAAGCCACATTACCCAGCCGGTGGATGAATGGAGGGTAAAGCTTGACCGCATCAAGCAGGATCACCAGTCGGGCGGATCGGTCAAGATCGGCTTTTATTATAACTTCTCAGCCCTTCACTTTTACAGGCACATCAGGGAGTATGACAAATCGCTGGAATTTGGAATAGCGCTGCACAAGCACAGCGAGCTGTACGAGATCTACCAGACGCCGGCCTACCTCGGGAACATTAACAGGGAGCTGGCCAGGTGCTTTCTTTTAGCGGGGCAGTCGGAAAGCGCGATCAGGCACGCAAAGCTTTCTATACGGCATTTCAGCAACGACCAGATGAATACCTTGTCGGCCCTTGAAACCCTTTTCTTCGCGCATGTGAACAAACAGGAGTACAGAACAGCCAAGGAGATCACTGATAAGGCGCTGGCTTATCCTTACCTGAAGAACAATCATCTGATCGGCGCCAAATGGTGGTTTCTCCGTGCAGGCGCCGAATTTAAAATGCATGAGTTCATGAAAGCGATCCAATGCCTGAAAAAGTGCAGCGAGCTGTTCAAGGATAAAAGCGGGTGGCTGCTTGCGTATACCTTCTTCGAGGTACAATGCCGCGTGGAAAGCGGCGACCTGGAATGGTTCGAATACCGGCTCGAAGGCATTAAAAAGCTGATGCTAAGGCATAACAGGAAAAAGTCGGCGGGCCACAGCCAGCGCTTCGACCTTATTTTCCGCGTGCTGAAGGCACTCAATAAAAACAATTATGATTTCACGAAGACCTGCCGGGAGGAGAAAGAATGCATAACCCTGCTCTCAAAGGGAGAAGGCACCGCCGGCTGGCATTTAACGGGCATGGAGCCGGTGCGCTTTGATGAGTGGATGAAAACGAAGGCCGGAGGGGCAAACTAAGCCCTGCCAAAAACAGCTTAATAGATTCATTATCATACACTTGATAGTTTTGGCCTATATTTGTATGGTGTCTCTTTTCTTTAGAACTGTCTTTTAAATCTTTACTTCGGCTGAGTAAATTGCAAGATGCATAAAAGAATTCCCAAACCGGATGATAATATGATCGATAAAAATATCATCACAATCAATGCTTCAGTGATAGGCAGAGAAATGAAATGGCTTGCCGGCATACTTATGTTAAGGCTTGAATCTGCGGAACTTTCTTTTCCCGGTGACGATGTGCCGGAACTTAATGAACAGGACACTCCTTATGCGACACTTGTTAAAAAGCACAATTTAAGCCCTGCAGAGCGCCTCTTCCTTATATGCAGCCTCATCCCGCACATATCACCTGAAATGTTCACGGAAAAGCTCCGCGATAAAAAGTCGACACTGAAGATTGCCAATGCCAAACTCGGCGGCTATTTCGATCATACATTCACCACGTTCGTGCCCACGCTGCAAACCATTCTTTACCTCTTAGGCGGTGACGAAATGGATGCCATGTTCTATTATCATTTATTTCTCAGTGAAAGCATATTGATGAAAGAGCAGATCATCACATTGAGGCAAGTAAATCCAAATTCCCACGACACCAATATGCGAAACCAGGCCCTTACACTTTCGCCTGAATACGTGGAATACCTGATCTCAGGTAAAAAGCCGCGGCCTGTATTCGGAAAAAATTTTCCAGCAACCCTTATTAGCACGGCCCTCAACTGGGACCAGCTGATCGTTTCCGGAAGCACAAAGAACGAACTGGAACGCATCGCAAAATGGAACAGGGAAGGAAGAAACTTAATCTCCAGGGCAAATAACCAGCTAAACTCAAGCTTTGCCTGTTTGTTCTACGGGCCTTCGGGCAGCGGAAAAACCCTTGCGGCGCAATTACTTGGAAAATCGTTAGGCGTGGATGTTTACAAGATCGACCTTTCCATGATCGTATCCAAGTATATCGGGGAAACCGAAAAAAATCTTTCCCACTTATTTGACAATGCAAGAAACAAGAACTGGATCCTCTTTTTTGATGAGGCAGATTCATTATTCGGTAAACGCACCGAGATCCATGATTCGAAGGATAAATGGGCGAACCTTGAAATGAGCTATCTCCTTCAGCGCATGGAAGAGCATGACGGCATCACCATACTGGCAACAAACCTTAAGGAGAACATCGACCAGGCAATGTCGCGCCGCTTTCAGTCGGTGATCTATTTCAGCAGGCCTGACAAGGAACACCGCCTGCAGCTTTGGAAAAAATTAATGCCCCTGCCCTATGCCTATCAGCCTGATATTGACCTGGAGGGCCTTGCCAACTATGAGCTCACCGGCGGAAATATCATTAATGTAATAAAAGCTGCATGTCTTGAGTCCGAATCCCGGAAAACCATAGAGGTTGCCGAGTCCGACATAGCAGATGCAATAAAAAGAGAATACAGCAAAGAAAACCGTTACACATAAATCCCCGCTATGCAGGACAAGACAAACACCGGAAATACTATGAATGAAGAGAACATCAGGCGCGATGCCTTTGTACAGGAAGAAGAGCTTGATGATGACAAGGAAGGGGATGAAACCACAGAAACAAAGCAGGATGCAAAATCGATGACCACGAGCGACAGCGGGATCAGCTTTATTAAAAGCTTTGAAGGCTTTATCGCTACCTTGTATGATGATGCTACAGGCAACGCCACCATTGGATACGGGCACCTCGTGCACTCCGGGAAGGTAAATGGCACCAATGCCACCGAAACCGAAGAATTCAAGGCTGGAATTACAGAAGCGCGGGCTGTGGAGCTGTTGAAGGAAGATGTAAAATCGGTTGCTGAAAGCTCCGTGCAGTCGAACGTTACCGTTCAGCTCACACAAAACCAGTTCGATGCCCTTGTAGCTTTTACATTTAATGTGGGCAGCAGCGGCTTTAAAGGCTCTACGCTCCTTACAAGGGTGAACAGCGGCACAGCAACAGCCGAAAGCATTAAGGAAGCATTCCTGATGTGGAACAAAGGCACTGTTGGCGACAAGAAACAGGAGATCAAAGGCCTGACAACGCGGAGAACTGCGGAAGCAAAAATTTACAACGAAAATACATACGAGAACAATGGCTAATAACACTTATCCTAATACAGCAACACGAATTTCCATACAGCTTTGCTTTGCTGTTTTTATTATCATCGGATCCTTGTATGCCTGCTCCGACAGGCCAATTAAGAATAAGGACGAGACACCACCAGTTGCGGCCCCGGCCGGTGCAACCCAAAGCCTGCCGGAAATGCTATACGGGCAATGGAAAATAACACATTATACAGGAGGGAACATTACAGCCATAACCGATGAGCAGGCGAAAGAATATGTAGGAAAGCAAATGCTGTTAGGCTCTGCCATGGCAGTTATTCTTGGTGATTCCTGTAAAAGCCCTTCTTATGAAAGCCACAAGGAAAAAGCCGGGCCCTATTTTTACGCGAACTACAAAGTGGATAAAAAGCTGCTTGATCTGGAAGAAGATGAAGTGCAGGTTGTTTCTCTCACCTGCAGAACAAAACCTGTGTATTCAAAGGAAGATTCTCCCAATTTTAATTTTGATCTTATCATAAAGGATAAAACAACAGTAATTGTGGCAATCAACGGCTTTTTCTTTTATTTCGAAAAGATCTGATCTCCAATTTAACCCTACAAACATGCATAGCCAAACCAAACAAGATCATACTGCCGAAGAACAGGGCCAGCTGAGACGACAAATTTTCGAGGCCGATGAAGAAACCGCGGAGCACGATACCGACGAAAAGAAAGACGGGAGCGGCGACGAGAAAAAAACCGGTGACAGCAAGACCACAAAATCCTCTGATACCGGCAAGGACCAAACAGCAGGCGGTACAGAAGAAACCACGGTAGCCGATGATACCCTGTATGTAATTTCCAAAGCGAATGCATACATCTACAATGATAAGCTGGAGGCAACCACGGATCTTATTCCCAAATGGACAGAAATAAAGATCAAGGAATCAAAAACAGAGAACAAGGCAGAGTATGCATTTGTAAAGGCATCGGACGATTCGAAGGAATACGGCTGGACATTAAAATCAAACCTGTACAGCCTGAGCTGGAATCCCAAGGACAATGAGACAGGATATAAAAAGATCTCTTCCTCGTACAACGATCAGATGCAGAAAGTTGATCCCGTAGAAAACCTCAAGAAATTAAAGCTGAGCGGATCGGATACATTCAGCAACGTGGATGCGCTCTTTCCGAACAGCACTGATGTGAACAAGCTGGATTCGGGTTTTAAAACAAAATATGAAAAGCTTAAAAAATGCTTTGAGGACAATGGTATTTCCACTTCGGCCAATGCAGGCCTCCGCCATCCTTTAAGGTCCACTATATTTAATTACGCCATCAGTGTGCGCGATGCTGTCAATGACGATATTATTCATGAAGCAAATGCTGTTTGTAAAAAATATGGCATCCCGATCGACTGGGCACATAAAAATGATGGCGGCACTATCGACCTTGCAAAATCAAAGTCACAGGCAAAGCTTGTGTGTGCAAGCTTCGGGATCAAGGACAAGGCAGCGCGCGGCGTAACGGATTTCTCAGGAAAGGTGAGCAATCACAATTCGGGAAAAGCCGTGGATGTTACACTCACGTTCTCATTTACCGATAAAAAGAAGATCACCTACAACAGTAAAGACTTTGAAGTCGACCCGGCTATAGAAAAGCAGGATGAGATCGCCGATATTGATAAGAATCAGCTAACTTTGTTAGGAAAAGAAGCGAGTGGATTAAACAGGTCGGTGGATGATGATACTGTACATTGGTCAGAAGCCGGTAATTAAAATAAGGTTACATGAAAACAACTCAGCTTTCACTGCCCCTCCTGATCGGTTTCTTTATAGGCTGTAGCACAACCGAAAAAGGATCCGTAATTAAAGCGGGGAATACGATCACCCTTACCGGCTGTCCCGGCATCAGCACTGAAACCAAAACAGCGATAAACACTTTAGCCGGACATATGAACCGGGTTAACTTATCAGACAGCCTGCTGTTGGATTTAAAAAAGCTCCGCGGACTGAAAGATCAGCTGAATGCCGAGGTACGCATGTTTAGCCAGGACAGCATAGCCGACATCGATTCCTGCGCAAAGGAAATCGAATCTCTTATTCCCTTTCTTAAAATGGTATGGTCGGAAGAAGGCACTGTTCCATTCTTTACTTTCAACAATGGCAATCTTCTCGGAAGGGCTAAACAAACAAAGGGCAAGAGCGACGATGAGCTGTTTGGCCTGCTAAATGACGCCTGGGGTTCGTACGGCGAGAACACCGTCACTTTCCCCAAATGGCTAACACGCGTTACCGACCTTTCCGGATATTCAAAGCTGGGAGATGGCATTCACACACAACTGCTGAAAAAGATCGCGCTGCTGAAAAAACAGGACAATAAGATCGTTACAGAAGAAGCCGGTAAGCTGTACGTCCTGGTGACCGATGATTTTTTTTCAAAGAGCTCATACGGCAACAGCCGCGAAAGTGTATTAAAAGAGCTCACCGGCATTCTTTCCGATAAGGAACTGCTCACCGAAGCCGACCGCATGAAATTAACAGAGCGAATAAAGCAGCTGCAAACGGAAAAGCTGCAGTTCGACTGCAAAACCCTGGATTGCCATTTTGAATAAGGTCAAATTGTTTCATGTAATTTCTTAGCAGCAATGTTTGATAATAAAACGCAACACAGCGATACCGACCAGGAAGTAATCCGGCGCAGTATGTTTGAAACGGAGGAAGAAACAGAAGAAAAGGAAGAAACCGTTTCCGAAGGGCAACAAAGGGCCGATGCGGCTAAAAGCCTGCAGCAGGACTGGAAAAAACGCGGCGTGAAATACAGCAATACTGACAGAACATTTAAAGAAGATGCCAGCTTTGCCGATTGCGCCTCTTTTGTGGTTGTTGCCTTGAGCAAAGCAAAGCAGGGTAGCATCTTTACCAGCCAGAACGCATATACTGGTAAAGGAGGCGCACAGCCCGGGCAAAGCATGCAGCGCATTATTTATGAAAGCGCATACGGAGTGCAGCCAAAGGATACGGTGCTTACCGAAGACGATTATAAAAAGCCATACAGGTTCGACAATCCCGTGATCGGTGATATTATGATGTGGAAAGGACATGTGGCCATTGTTGCGGAGCTGGATGAGGACAAAAAAACATTCAGGTTCGCACACATGATCTCGGGAGGCGCCGACCTTTCAGGCGAAAAGTGGAACGATTCCATTTCCTACAAAGATCAGGATAAAATGCTTGAAAGAATAAAAGCGTATTCAGGAAGAAATGATTTTTATGGCTTCTGGACCCCTCCTGTACAGATAAAAAAATAAAACATGCCCAGGATCTTCTTCACCAGCATCTATTTTTTTTTGCTTCTCATTCTTACAGGCTGTTCCGGGGATGCTCCACCCGCCCGGGAAGTGCTTACTGTTACAAAGCATGACAATAACCCGGTTCCGACAAAATGCCGCCTCTTATTTAAAATACCGGTTGAACATTTTTTCACCGATAAAAAAATTGTTTCTGACTTTAAGGATAATGCAGAGAACAGCGATGGCTTTTTATTGAATGTGATCTATGCTCCCAAATCACTCGTCGTAAAAAAAGGCCTGATCTATATTGCCGATCAGGCATCGGGAACTATTAAACTATTTTCATTAAAAGGAGAATTTCAGCGGGAGATCAGGATCCCGCGAAAGTATGGCCCACCCGGCTATTTTAATGTTCTCGACAACGGGAATATTATTTTCTGCAATGAGTCCACTATGAAGATTTATGAAACAGATGAGCACGGAAATAATTTACTGGCCGATGACTGCATTCCTGCATCCACTTCCCTACTCCCTACCGACAGTGACAATTATGCTTACCTGAAGGAAAACAATAAGCTGTTTTCCAAAAAAGGCCTCCTTACTGATAAGATCGACTGGAACGGAAATAATAACATCAGCTATTTACTAACGGATTCGTCGATTGCGATTAATTATTCATGCAAAACACTTGAGCTGTTCCGGCATGATGGCAGCTCCATCAGAAAAGGAGAGCTCCGCCCGGGAAATAACAGGAAGGATCTAAGTTGTTTTGGCCTTATCGGCAGGAAGAAAGATCAGCTGCTTGTCCTTTACTTTAACTCAACCGATCCTGCATGCTTCTCTGCCCTTGCAGCCGTGAATGCGAAAAGCCTGGAACAGGAAAGTATTGTTTACATGGAAAAGCCAGGGGAAATTGAACCACGGAGTATTATCTGGCCCGACCGCGGGATGAAATGGCCCGGGGGAATGGTGTATTATTATTGTAAGGAAGATGGCAACCTGTATGGCCTCTGCTCTGACCCTACTGCTATATATGTTTTTTATTGGCCGGTATCGGGCGAATCAAAATAGCATGAACAGCAGATTATTATAATGTCTTGCCTTCCTTAGCCAGTTCACGTGCTATTCCATCCTGCAGCATTCCTGGTGTGATCATCCCGGCCTTTTCATGAAAGGCCCTTAAGGTGGCATGGGAAACAATATTATTGATGAGGGAACCGCTCAGTTCATATTTCCTGGCCAGCTGCTCCATGTCAATTCCTGCATCCGGCGGAATTGTTTCTGAGAACGCCTTTTTCCAAAGAGCCAGGCGCTCCTCGTACTTAGGCATCGGGAAATAAATGATGGATTGAAACCTCCGTAAAAACGCGCTGTCAATATTGGTCTTCATGTTTGTAGCGAGGATCACCAGCCCTTCGTGGTATTCTATGCGCTGCAATAAATAACTTACTTCCTGGTTGGCGTAGCGGTCGTGTGAATCGTTTACATCGGTGCGTTTTCCGAATAAGGCATCTGCCTCATCAAAGAAAAGGATCCAATCCTTACGTGATGCCCTGTCGAAAAGCCTTGCAAGGTTCTTCTCGGTTTCACCAATGTATTTGGAAACAATGGTGGAAAGGTCAACACGGTACACATCCCTTCCTGTTTTTTTTCCGATGAGGCAGGCTGATAATGTTTTTCCTGTGCCGGGAGGTCCATAAAACAGCGCACGAAAACCGGGCTTTAACTTTTTGCCCATAACGGGATCTTCGAACAGTGACTTGCTATGAACGATCCAACTTTCAATCTCGCTAAGCTGCGAGCGGGTTATACCGGTAAGCACTACATCATTCCAATCCATTTCAGTGCTTAATAATTTTGCAGGAAAATCGGGGCGAAGGTCGGGCTTTCTTACCGTTCCTCTTAGCACAAGATCTACAAAATCCGGGGAGGCGATCAACGCACCGCTTAGCTCAGGCTCGGCAGTTGAAACATCTTCAAGGTACAGAATATTATCTCTGTAAAAAAGATGCTTCCTGCTAAAAAACGAAAGTAATTGAAGCCTTTTTACAAGGTCGTCTCCTGCAATTATAAATACTGCGGTTTCACCTGTGGGAAGAAATCCATGATGATTTTTGCCTGTAACTCCTCCGAAAAGAGTATTCGGTTTAGTGGTTTTAAATATATCTAAGAGTGAAGGCTGAAGATGCGGGGAAAGAGACAGAACGATAATGATCCGCTCCTGGAAGCTGAAGTTATTCCTGTTTATAAAATCAGCGTAAGGAGATGAGTAACCGGAAAGGTCAGTAAGTTCAATATCATGGATGCTTGAATACTCCTCCGGAGTCCCGCTATTGATCTTATCCAGGTGATACAATACTTTCGACAGCCAGTTGAGATCTGCGGCAATTGCCGAGGAAAGATGTTCTCCGACTTTACTTTTGTTTTTGTGAGTGATAATTTCCATTTTAGTATTTTACCTTTCTTTTCAGGCAGTAATTTTTCCCACCTGTATTTATCAGTATTTTTATATAGTTCCCTTTTTTATCATACACATATTTTCTTTTGCTCAGCACTTTTCCCGTCGCATCCCGCTCTATTCGTTCCTTGATTCGTTGCATTTTACCATAGGTATTCCTATACAAGAGCAGCTCTTTTATAACTCCTTTTTCATCCAGCTTCTTTTTCTCAATAGCATTTCCTTTGTCGTCATACAAAGTCAGTTCCCTGCATGTAACCTTACACTCATCGTTGAACCAGAGCTCCTCAAAAACAATTCCTCTTGTATTATACTTATATAATTTATCGGGGTGAAGCTTGTTGTTATTGAATAAACTCATTTCAGACAAGCTGTCATTAGCTCCGTAAGTACAAAGAGTTTTCGAAGTAAAGAATGTGGTATCCGCATTAAACCGAATTTCGGAAATCATTCGTCCTTTATTATCATATGAATAACTTAAACGATTTATTAATTTATTGTTATTATTATAGGTATCACGCTTGAGAATTTTACCATCAGCATTATACTCCCATGTGATCCGCTGATCCAAAACACTGTCCTTTCTTAAATATCTTTTTTCCAAAGGAAAACCTTCTGAATTGTTCCTAACATTAATATAAAAACACTTCAGTTCGTATTGTTGTTTTTTATTTTCCCAAAATGAAGGCGGCTCCCCGGAAGGTTCATTTGAACAAAAGATTTCTTTTACCAGCTTTTTTCCACTAAATGTTCGGGTCACTTCTGATTCCGGTTTATTGGCTTTGTACAAATCATCCTTTATAAATTGCTTTTGCTCATTGAATTGTGTTTTTCTGCTTGCCAATTCTTTTTTTACACCAAGGCCTTTCAATTCATAGAGATGCACTTCCGAATATTTAACATTCCCATTAAATTCGCAAGTAAACGGAGAAGTAAGAGAATCAAATTCTTTTACTTCATCCACCTGTGAATAAGATAAACGGCATACAAGTATTAAAAATAATATAAACAGTTTTTGTTTTATCATTTCACAACGGGGTCTGGTATATCTTTCATATATATATTTACCGGAACAGGGTCAGCAATTGTTCCATGTTCACCTGTCACATTTACCACAACGAATAAATTCTTTTTAATAAATGCATTTTTTAATCCATCTGTCCATGCTGCACCTCCATCGTGGTCGTCCATTTGCTTAGCCTTTTGCATAATGAGATACTTCATAAAGTCGGCTGCTCTTAAGGCGCTTAACATATCATTGTTTCTTCTCCCCAAATGACCTGGAGTTCCCTGCATGATGGGAATCAACTGTTTATTTGTTTCAGAATTAGCTGGAACCGAAGAATAATTTTTCTCAAATTTTCCACCCGGACCACCTTCAATTCCAAGCGGGCTGGTATTCGCTGTGATGGAGATCTTCCCACCTGCAGCTTTGCTTTTTGCCGCATAATCAATAATATTTTCTTCCAGCAATTTTCTCACTTCCTCATTCGGCATATCCTTCATCGTGGCTTCGTCCTCTATTCCAACTATTGTCGCAGACCACGCATTCTCAAATTTTGCTTCATGTTCTTCCAGTATCTTTTTCAACTCATCCGGCTTTGAATATGTTTTTTCGTAATACTCTTTAAACGTACCGGCTTTCGTTTGCAGCGTAGCCCTGGCACTCCTTAACTTATCAAAATTTTCGGCCTGATCCTTACCATAAAGATTGTTCAAGCCATTGGCGCTATAGTCCTGAAGATCGAATCTATCTGTTTTTTTATCTTTATTTTTATCTTGTGTCCCTGAAGGTACATTAGTTTCAGGATTTACTCCGCCTCCCGTCAGATCAAAAACATCATTCAATGTCTTTGTTCCATTTATAATGTCTTTAATATCCTGCTCGTTAATAGCGGCAGCAAATCCAGTGATCCTTTTCTGCTGATCGGCATTCTGTACATAGTTAATATCAGCAGTAAAGCTACTACTCTCGAATAGTTCCTTTGCATCTACAGAAGGGGGTTGCACAGGTATAAAACAAATTAATTTTTTATCTTCTGATGAGCCGGGAATTAATATTTTACCTGTAGTTGAAATCTGTACCTGAACCTCATCAGTATCCTGCTCATGAACGCTACGTTGATTATACATCTTTTGCATTGCTGTTTGAGGATCATATTCATATGCTTCAATTGTGCTGGTCTTAATTGATATAGTATTCTTCCTAAATGACTCATCCAATATTACAGTCATAGTCCCAGCCAGATCATTTGTCCCGAAGGTTACCAAAGGATCATTGGATATTCGTGTTGCGCTGCCTCTTCTGAATTCTCCAACAAAAATAACTTTACCATCTGCTTTAATTTCAACTTTTGTGGGATGCTTATTCAATGGAACTCCGGGAGAAGTTTCATTAAAACCATAGGCTGAAAGCCTGATCTCCATAGCTTGATTTCCCTGAAAATTAACATTGATAGTATTATCTTTATATAAAGTACTATTGCGGCTGGGACCGGAATCCACACCATTATTTGTGTATTCTTTATCCGGGGATTCTTTGCTGTACATAAAATAGCCAATGCCCACCCCCGCTTGTGATTTTGCAAGTCCGGCACTATTTGTCATATCCCCGACTGCAGCAAGGAACTGCTCTGGCATCAGCACCTCTGCTTTTTTAAGTTTTTCCGGGATAACGATCCAATCCAGAGGATCACGCATTTTTTCAAAGAACATGAGCGCATGCTTCATTAAATCTCCTTGTAACGCAGTTTGGCGATCGGGATCTAAAATTAAATTCGGATCCGCTTCTACCATCCCTAATGCAGTTCGCTTATTTATAAGCTCCATATCAGGATTTGTGATAATAAGATTTACCAGTTTTTCTTTTTCAGCCAGGAATTTGGCGTTATCCGATTTTTCATATTGGTTCTTTATTATTTTGTATCTGGCAGCCAGGGACAAGGCATCCAAAACTGAAGACTCATCTGAAGCCACCAAGGGGTCTATCCCTTTATAATCTCCTGTCTTATCTTTTTTACTATTATTTGCAATATATTCATTTCTCGCCCGAAGCATCCCAAAACTGTAGGATAATGCGCCTGCCTGTAATGCAGAAATCTTGTTTGAGGAACTTATTCCTTCCTTTATTCCCAGCTCTTCTAAGGTATTTCGACCTACTTCCTTTGTAATTAGAAATGAAATATTTACATCTGTTAATGCTTGTTGATAGCCACTTTTGCCCAAATCCTTATGAATATTCTTTCCATCTCCTGAAACTCTTTGCACCTTCGGCTTTAGCTGACCGCTTTGCTGAACGGTATGCGTGAGCTCATGAGCCAGCAAATGCATTCCTTCCTTCGAAGAAGGATTGTATTGTCCCTGGTTAAAATAAATATCGTTACCGTGAGTAAACGCTTTGGCACTAATATCCCTGCTCATCTGCACCGCATTGCTGTCGGTATGCACTTTCACGTTGCTTAGGTCCGTTCCTATCTTTGCGCCCATTTCTTCCTGTACATCCTGTGTCAAGCTTTGTCCGCTTCCTTTCGTTGAATTTATCCCTTTTTCCACGGAAGCGGGAGCATTTATACCGGACTGGTTGTGAACAGACATTTTTTGAATAACTGGCTGCCCGCTATGCATCGTCCCTAACTTTTTTAAAGTGGGATCGGTCATCTTCCCGACTTTATTTCCTGTACTTATCCCATTACCAGCATCGCTGCCATTACCGGAGGACATCCTCATCACCTTATCGGCAACACTGTTGGCTTCCTTCTCATGCTCATCATCTTCCTTCCCTATTTCAAGGGCGGGCTGGATATAAGTAGAAGTAATTGGTTGTGTATGTTGAATAATCTCGTGCATTAGTAAAGGTCTTAAGTCATTATCATTTTCCGGATCAATCGGGATGAGTGAATATAAATAACACCCGGATCTGACACTTCGCGTACAATCGCCGCCGGCATTATTTTAAGACTATCCGGAATCTTTATTTTTACAGAGTCGATGAACCGGAAATTTTGAATAGAATCAGTGTAATGTGTATACAGGATATTTAACTGCTGGCAAATAAATGAACATGCTATATCTTTTATGCGAAGAGGACGTTCACAATTCGAATGAAAAGGAGTAAAATAGCTATTGTTATTGTCAAGCATATTATATAAGTAAGGAATGGTTTTCTTTCCGAGTGATAAAAAATTGTTTCTCTCATGACTATTATGATTGCGGTCCTCCATTATAAAATAAAACTGGTATTTCCCCTTTTTTAACATTTCAGGATAAATCTGTGATAAAATGTGGCTTTCAGTTTCATTAGGAAAAGTACTATCCTTAAAAAAAAGAATTTCTGCTGCAATGAATTTTGGTTCGTCGTCTATTGTGCTATCAGTAATTATGTCCCTTAAAGCAGCTCTGTACTCTTCAACCGCCCATATACTATCCAATCCCCGCTCACACATAATATTTACATAATCCTCCGTCATCAGCTTATTCACTACGGAAAGCTTTACTGATTTATTGCCAGTTCCATTACTGCAACTATTGAGCAAAACAGCAATAACACTCACACAAATAAATAATTTCTGCATACTTCCCATTTTATACTTCCATAACAGGCTGAACAAGCATTTGCGAATGCTGTTCGTGTTCTCGTTGGATCTGTTGTAAAGCTCCCATGTGTTTAAGGCAATGATTCTGTGCTTTCCAGGAATTTTCCTAAATAATATTTAAAATAACTTTATTGGTTTCCAATCATCCGATACAACGTTTATATCCAATAGTTCAGCCTGCTTGCCCGGCGTAACCTGCTTTTAAACTGCCATCACTCAAGTTTCCATTCTTTAGGAACTGAATCAATTTTTTTTATTCGGAATGACGTACAGTTTTCGTCTTCAAGACAAACAAATCCAATTGAAGGATTGAAAAAAACATGACAGCAATAACAATTGCTAAGAGTTGAATCACGCGGTCCTGTATAATTTTTTTCATAAACGTATACCTTTTCACCATCCATAGTATCTGTCTTGACAGGCATATATGTTTCAATCTCCATATTATAACCATTATTATCCTTCCCTGAACAATCATAGTGTTTTCGTTTTATTTCACGTTTTTCAAAAGATTTTTCTGAAAAAAATTCACAGAAAGACTTATTATCCATGTAATACCAGGTTCTGTTAATTCTTTTAAATGTATCCCTCGAAATAAGTTTATTATAATCTTCATATAAAAAATCTGAAAAAACAGAATCATTGAGAAATTTTCTGACCAATAGCTTTTCATATTTTTTACTTGAGTATAGATAAATCTCAACTGTTTCAGATTTAATATTCATCCTTGAATCTTGGTACGAACAGCCTAAAAGTCCTATTATAAATATAATTGGAATCACCGAATGTATATACTTATTTTTTTCCATCACTTTATCATATATCTGTTAGGATCGGAAGCTGTATTATAAATTATTGTTTCAATTTTTTCGTTAATTTTATTAATCCAGGTTTGAACGGCTTTAGCATCACCTAAATTGAGAGTTAATGATTCTTTTGCGAGAGAATCGGAAATCTTATCATTTGTTACCCAATTTTGAAAATTGGTAACATTCGTTCTATCCTGCAACAATCCATACCAACTTATCAGTTCCAAATTAAAATTCGTTATTGAAAACTTATTTGCAGTAGTAAATTCTTTTAAAGAAGTGACAATCTCGCTTCTTGTACTATCTTCACTCATCGTATCATGATGGGTAGTACCAAAATTAGCTTTATAACCCATGTCGATCATTAATTGAGCATGTACTGATTCATGAACAATAGTGAGAGCTCTACCTAAGTCATTCATAGTTATTGTTTTTTGTGCTTTATCCAATTTAGTATCTGTATTTGGATTAAAATTGCTAGATACAGTTCCTCCTTCAAGTAAAGAAGGATTACTTGCCGGATCAGGTCCATAAAGATCTTTTGTCGTAGTGTTTCCAGGACCAACTTGGTTTGGAGCTACGGCATAATTCATCTTGAGGTTGTATTTTGCATTATCTCCCTTAAAATCTGAAATTATCCCGGTATAAGTTGAACTATTTGATGCAAGATTATTAAACACTTTTTCGTAAGCGGAGTCTTTCCAATTGTTTCCTTTTACAATTTCTTTTGGAGGCAGTTTAAATACTAATTTTGTATTTGTCAACAATTGTTCTATTGCTAATTGTACAGTTACTCCTTGAGCAGTTTTTGTAAAAACATAAACCTCAGCCATAGAAGAACCAGATGGAATATTAAATGACCACTCACCTAAACCTTTTATTTCAGTAACAAAATCCATATCTCCTGTAGTTTTAGGTTCTGTACCTGGTTTTTTCAAATACAATAAAACGCAATCTGTTTTAGGATTATAGCCTTCAGGCAAATAAACTGTTTGAGGAAAATAACTATCATCGGCCTTCTTTTCTCTTTGTATCTTCTTATTCACCTTTCCGCTCTGCTGCACGGTGTGCGT
Source organism: Bacteroidota bacterium (assembly GCA_025963725.1). Lineage (GTDB taxonomy): Bacteria > Bacteroidota > Bacteroidia > 2-12-FULL-35-15 > 2-12-FULL-35-15 > 2-12-FULL-35-15. Next base: position 144,983 of record JAOQAE010000005.1, read on the forward strand.
AAGCTCATGTGCCAGCAAATGCTTTCCTTCATTCGAAGACGGATTGTATTGCCCCTGGTTAAAGTAAATATCATTACCATGCGTAAATGCTTTGGCGCTAATATCCTTGCTCATCTGCACGGCATTGCTGCCGGTATGCACTTTCACATCGCCCAGGTCCGTTCCCATCTTTGAACTCATTTCTTCCTGCACATCCGGGGTTAAGCTTTGTCCGCTTCCTTTCGTTGAATTGATCCCCTTTTCAACGGAGGCGGGAGCATTTATCCCCGATTGATTTGGCGCAGACATTTTTGGGATAACCGGCTGCCCGGTATGCACCGTGCCTACATTAACAGTCGGGTCGGTCATCTTCCGGACTTTATTTCCGTCAGTGCCATTACCGGATGGCATCCGCATAACCGTATCTGCAACCGAATCGGCTTCATTTTCCTGCTCATCGTCTTCCTTCCCTATTTCAAGGGCGGGCTGTATAAGCGTTTGCGAAGTCTGCTCATTTTCTTTCTGAATGTGCTGAAATGTGCTCATATTCTTATATAACTAAATTTACAACAATCCGTGTAGCTTGTCAAATAAAATCTGACCGCCTACCAGTTGGTAAAGATCATTTCCCTGCTCCAGGGGAGCTTTATAATGGAAATCCCCCAGGTGAGCCTGTCGAGTAGAATATCAATGGTGATCCGCTCGATCTTGAGGTTCCAGCCGTTGGCATGTTTTTCAAGGATCCCTTCCCGGGTAAAGAACGCATCTCTCATACCTTCGCCGGAAGTGCCTTTAAGCGCCGGCCAGTTTCCCGCCACCGCTTCCAGCAGCCCATGACACTCATCTTTTTCCCTTTCAGTAAGCTCAAACTGCAAAGCAACCGGTTCGGAGATGTCCATGCCGCAAATGATCTTGTTCAGCAGCATATCATGCTCCTGCATATCCTCAGCTTTACCGGTTGAAAGATAATGAAGCAGGCATACAGCCCTTTCCACTGCCTCCGGCGATATAAAAGCTTTTCCATCATACAGCTCCAGCGCTTTAAAAAAAGTGGGGAGGAAAGGCGTGATGATGATGATCCCGGCATTGCCTACAAGCAGGTCTTCCACAGGATCGGCGGCATATAGCTCCAGGGGATTATCCTTCCGGCCCTGCTCGAAAGGATTTTCGTCTTTTCCGCGGGATTCGCTCCTGCTGTTCTCTTTTATTTTACCAGACTCTTCTGCCTTACTATAACTGTCATCACTTTCAGGCTCATCATCAGTGCCCTGTTTCCCACCAGTTTTATTTTTACTTTCCGCCTTCAGGGCCTCGCGCCTTTTCTTTTCTTCCCTGAGCTTACTGAGCCGTTCCTCTTTTTTCTCAGTGGCAGGATGCTTATCATTTTCTTCGCCACGCTCACTGTGCTCTTCCTGCTCATTTTCCGGATCATCTATTCCTGCCTTCTTTTTTCCAGGCTTTTCCTTTCCTGGTAACTTATCTGCCGGGCTTTCCTTTTTTGACAGGCTTTCCCCCGTCTTGCCTTTTTCTGCTAATTTATCCCTGGCAGTTGCAGGCTCATCAGGATCTTTGCCTTCTGCTGAAATAAAGAACAGGCTCCTGTCTTTAACGCTAAACAATTTCCGGATCCGCCCGTTAAAATAGCGATTGTTCAGTGAAAGCGTTTTCCTGATGATGAATGCGATCTCTTCGGAAATATCGGTGGTTTCCTTGTTTTCGAGCTCTCTTTCAAAAAAATCATCCTCCACGCTTTTGTCACTTTTCTTCAGGGCAGCCGTATAAAGCTTCTCCACAAAAGCAAAGTCCATCTCCTCACGGATCAGCGTAGCCACATACCTCGCTATTTTCACATCCCTGCTTTGGCTGTGCCTCAGCGCATGCCTGTATAATACGGGCCTGACAGGATATGGTGCGGTAATGCCGGAAGGTAAAAATGCAGCGAGGGCTTCCACAATGCTGATGAGCGCTTCGGGCTGTTCACAGGTAGCCCTTATTATTTTTTCCACGCTTGCAAACGGAAGCTGGATGGAGATTCTTTTTCTTACTGCCGGGCTGGACAGTGCCATACGCAGCTCCTGCAGGAATTGCGTGCCGGGCTGCTCCAGTATCTTTTCTGCCAGCTCCTTCAGCACTACAGGCGTTCCGGCATCTGTCCACCAGGGCAAAGTACCGTTGAGCAGGAGATGCAAAAAAAGCTCTTCATCCCTTTTCGACTTCGAGATCTTCTTTACAGCCGTTTTCCTCGGATCATCATTTGTTTCGGCTCTCACCAGGCGAATGATCTCTTCCTCCATCTTTTGCTCCAGCTTCATCAGTGCAGCTTCATTCGGCTCGTCGTATTTAAAATTTTTAAAATCAAATTCGAGCTTGTCGATCCGCACGATCCTGTCGCCCGTTGAAAGCCTTCCTACGATCTTTTCAATCATAGGTACGATGTACTGCTTAAAATAGCTGAGGGATTTGTTCTGTATCTCGAAAGAATTTCCGGAAGAAGGCAAATACAATTCTACCACCGCTTTTTTTATGATATGTTTTTCTTCCTCCATCCGGTTTTTTTTAACGGAGAACGGGAAGCTCCTGCTTCCCGTTGCCCCTCTAATGTTTCATTTATTGTTACAGTGCGCTGTTAGCAGGTGTTGCTGTATTCGCTACGGTGGTTCCCGTAGTGGTTGTGGTTGTTGTACCTGTGGTTGTGGTACCCGTTGCACAATTTTTCACAACATTGATTGTTATTTTTCCGATTGTGGAGCGCCTTACCACTTCGCCGTTTTCACCAACGATCTCAAACATGTAATAAAAGCTGTCAACTCCTACAAAGCCTGGCGTTGCCGGATTCACTGAGTAGGCGAGCTGCTGCCTTGTAGCGAATGTCCTGTCGTACAACACTTTCGCAATGCCTGTCACCGCCACGTTGGTGGGATCGTTCGGGTAATTCCCCGTGCTCATCGGCGTTACTTCGATCACAGATGATGCTACGCTTTTTTGCTGCTGCTGCTGTTCCGATATGGCAATTGTATCAGGCGTAAGCTTGTTGCCATTCCTGTCTACCAGGTACAGGCGTACATCTGTAGCGCGGTAAATATTTTCGAATTGCAGGAGCGGAACAATATCGATCGGATGCTGCACAGGCGGGTTGGAACAGCCGATCACCCACTGGTCGGCATCTTTGCCAAACGCATAATCGCCAAGATTGTACTCCACATAGAACGGCACCGCAAGGGCTGGCATATTCAACTGGGTAACGGTTGTAGGATGATCAATATCATCGCACTCGCAATCGCAGCAGCACAGGTAAGGCAGTGAAAAATCAGCGATCACCTGGTCGGCTTCGATCGCAATACGCTGCACCGGCACGGCGGATGAAAGCTCCAGCGATACCTGTCCAATATCAACAAGAGATGATGTGATGGTATTCAGGGTAAACACATCCTCCTGGCTAAGCACCGGCTTTTGCATAAGCCTTGCCCTTGTAACTTCCATTACCTGCACATCCCTGATCTGGCTGATCACTTCGCTTCTCCTGATCGGATCAACCGCAATTGCATTTCCATTATACACCAGGATGAGCGTACCTCCCTTTTTCACTCCGGCGGCATGTTCAAGCCCCGGATGCTTTTTAATGAAGTTGGAGAACAGGGTCATGTCGTTGCTCTTCAATTGCCCGATACGGTATTGCAAGGTATAGTTCAGCAGTGTAAGGCTCTTGTAGCGGCTGTCGGTTATAAATTTTTCGAGCAGCCCCAGTGTTTCATTCAGGTAAACCGAAAGGTCCATATACAGTTCCGGCGTATTCCTTACTCTGGTGCTGCGGAGCACCAGGTCAAGGATCTGGATGAGATCAACCTTTACATTGATAGCAGCCTGGAGCGCTATTAAATAATACTGTATAAAGCCAAGCGTTGTATCCTGCGTGGTACCGGTATATCCGAATTTAAACTGTGTAACATTGAATGGCAGCATATTGTTATTCAGGGTATTCAGCGCATTCAGCATCTCCTGCAGGTCGGCATTGAGCTTGTTCTTTGCCTCAGCCATGGACCTGCGCGGTGCAAATACAGGAAAGGATGCCTGGCTTACCGCTGCAGCTGTAAGGTTCCCGGTGCCGACAGCTGATCTGAATACTGAATTGTCGCCTGCATTGTTCACCGCGGTGCTTGGTGTGGCGGTGCCCACAGTGGTTCCTGTGTCGGTGGCTGTACCGGGTGTGAATACGGAGCTTGCAACAAGGGAAGTAACACCCGTTTGTATCGGCGTGTAAGAGCCGTTCCTTGTATCGGTAGTGGCATCCGACAACAGCTCGGAAAGGAATGCAGGAAACGCTTTCGGATGAATGGTTGTGCCCTCTTTAACCCCGTACCGGTCGGTCAGGTTCTTGAATAACGACAGCAGCTCAGTGCGGATGCTTCCGTACTCGGTGCGAAGGTCATCAAAGTTGCAGCGTTCGGTAATATCATCAAAAGGGTCACCGGTAAGCCTCAGGGCGATCACATTGAAAGGCAGGTCGAAATCATTTTTTATTTTCTCGATCTGGTTCTTTGCAGCGAGGTAATGTGAGCGGATCTGGCCTTCCACCCTGTAAAAATTATAGGGATCAGTGTCGTAATACAAAGGCGTTTTCACCGGCCCCTGGTCGTTTGTCTGCACCGCATCCTGGTTTCCATATCCGAGGGGAGCTAATCCCTTGCTGAAAAGGTTTTTCTGAGTATAGGTGTAATTCCATGACTGCTCAAGAGTGCCAAGTCCGTCTTGCGCCTCATGAACGCGGTAATAGTAAGGCATGGAACGCTTGCTTAGCGGATCACGCTTCTCATTGCTGGGTGTAATAAAAATTGGTACAGCCAGCGTGTTCGGAGAAATAATGGTGGTGGAAGGGTTGTTGATGGTAGGCAGATCGAACTTTTTCACCATCAGCACCATTCGCTGGAACAGGGAAACTGCATGCGCCACTTTTTCTTTCTGGCTGTCAAATATCGGCGACAGCACAAAATAATGCCTGTACCCGGAAGGCTTGCCCACAGGCGCACCTGATACTTCACCCAGCATTAAATGCTTCGGATAGCAATCCATATCGGAGCAGCATTCCGACATAATGTCGAATGCCACATCGCGGAATTCATTATAAGCAAGGATAAGGTCTTTCAGGAAATCATAAAAATACTGCATACCAAGATAACGGGGGCCGGTTGACGTTCCGTTGATAAAGTTGGTCCAGTTGGCATCCGGGTAATTGGTAAATGGATTTACGCTATTGTATTGCTCCGATAACAGCGGGGCGAAATCGGTATAGGTTTGCTTCAGCGCAATGAACAGCTGGTCGTAGATGCTTACGCCGGTTGCAGGCTGCGCATCGGCCTTTAACGCATTGACGTATGTTTCGGAGAATGCAAAATAATTGCTTGCGTTGGTGCTCGGTGAGTTCGGATTGAACAGCGCCCTCTTCATGAAGATCTCCGGCAGGTTATATTTTTCCTGGAACAGGGCTGTCTGGGCGCAGGTGCGGGCCAGCACTTTATCCATATCTGTTTTTGAGATCAGGAGCTTGCGAAGGTTCATCACCATTTCGCTGCCCGTATCATCGCATGACTTTCCCAGGCAGGATTTCATATTTACAGGCACGCATTCGAGGAACAGCAACACTACTTTGTTGTTGGCAAAACCAGGAGACGAATTCAGCGGGTTGATCAAATCGGTAGGCAGCGTTGGCGCATCATCGGTAAGGAGCTCATACAGAATTACGTCCTGCACCGTGGTGGAAGGATCCTCAAATGGCTCATAGCGCACCCCGGCTGGCAGATTATAAGGCCTGTAGCGCCTTACAACACAATCGCCGTCTGTCATCAGGTACCCCTGCGATGTAACACCTATCCCCTTAAAGATCGCGATCTCCGTTGCATTTACAGAAGCATCGGGCTTCAGCTCAAATCCACAGGCAACTCCTGTTCCGATCAGCTTAGCACGGGTTAGCCTGTTCTGTTCATCGAGATATGCTACCAGCTCATTTAGCTGGGCGCTGGTGAGTACCTGGTTGTTTGCGAATAATGGGTATGAATTGAGAATACTGCTCATGGTTAATAATTTTAGATTTGAATTGTTCCTAATGCTGTTCTGTTTAATATCACGGAGTTCTGGAGTGTATCATCCGATGCACAATCGTGCAGTGTACCGCCCGGATAAACGGTACGAAGCCTTACAAGTATGTCGATTAATTCATTCAATGCGATGGAAAGCGCTGCCAGATCTTTTACGATCTTCGAATTCTCGACCAGCCATTTTTTATACTTCAGCTCGAACTCCTTCATGTGGTCGTAGCTTACCCAGCAAATGTTGAGAGCGATATGCGCCGGACATTCCAGCTGCAGGGAGCGCTCAAAGAAGCCGCGGAAATCCTGGTTGATAAAGCGTCCCTGCCAGTACGGCATCACTACGCTTGCAATGAATGAATATGGGTCTTCTATGCGGCAGCTGCCACACTCATCATTCAGGTTGATCGGTAAAAGATCATCCTGGAAATAGGTAAGCACTTCGCTGAACTCTATTTCAATTGTGCCTGAACCTGAAGGAGCCAGCTTGATCTTATATTCTCCATCGTTGATGCCATCCTGTGAACCGGTGATAGTCACCTGGTTCTGCCAGAAGATCTCAGACGACTTCTCGGTGATGAACACGCTTGTATCACCCGTTGTAGTAATGGGCACAGTGCGCTGGTAACGGAGCTCACCGAAAGGTATCTTATCAAGCGGGATAGTCTGCAGTACAATGATTGATGTACCCGAGCCCGAAGGACCAAAGCTTTGCACCTGGTATTCTCCATCGTTCAGGCCGGCATAGGCACCTTCCACCCGGATCTTCATGAGCGGCGTAAGCTCTGTCACTACGTTGGTACCGATAATAAACGCATTGTTCGCGGTATCTATCCCCGTGATGGCAAAGTGCTTCGTGTACTCCAGGTTGCCCTGGATCGTAAGCCCTGTATCCAGTGAGTTCACACCATCTACCATCGGGATAAAAACCTCCTGCTTTACTTTAGGGCGCAGCAGGATATGCTCTGCAAGGTGTAGCCCTTCATGGCCAAAGAATTTGCTGTTGATGAACTCTGTCATCTCTTTCACCGCCTGCAACCCTGCTCCCGGCCTGAATACGATGTCGGCACCGGCCGTTCCAAGCTGTATGATCTCGATGATCTCAAAGCTCTTCACATAATAAATGTCTCCCAGGAGCCCGGGAGTATTATCGTGAATATTCTCCTCTACCCTGATCTCGGAATTAACACCATCTGTGGTAATGCCTACGATCGTATAATTGCCATCGTTCTTATCCGACAATTTTATGGAAATGATCTCACCGCTGAACAGGATCCTGTTATAAACTCCGCTTACCGTAAATGTGCGTGTAAAGCGGTTGGCCGAGATCACAGGAATGGAGCCATCAAAAATAATGTTGCCACCCGATACAGCCGACAGCGTTGGCGGAGGAACATTTACAATCACAGTGTCCTCATCGGCAGCAGCGCTGAGCACCTGGTGATCACCGTCGTTGCCCGGATCATTTCCTGCGATCCTGATATAATTGGCCGCAAGCGGGGGAAATAAATAGCTTGGGCCGGGATGGCTGGCGGTGATCGCTGCCATTGCATCATTGAAATCATCTTCCACGCTGGTGGCGAGTGTGTCCTTGCAGCGGTCGGCAATATTGAACCTGTATGAGCCGGAGGCGCTGTTAAATGTGTAATTCTCTTCGTGGATCCCGTTTACGATAATATCGAACAGGATCGATTCCTGGCTTGCGTTGGCAAAGTCGAGCAGCTCCTGCGCTGTTTCCACATTGTAATAAAGTGTGCCCAGCGGTACGCTTGCCGAGAGTGTAGCTCCCGTAAGCTTGAGCTTTGTTTCATATACGCCGCCGCCTAACGAAGTCACATTCATCAGCGCAACAGTGTAATTGCCATCACTCAGGTCTGAATCTTTGATCGTTATATATTTCAGCGTGGTAGTATTGATCCGCCCGGTAAAATCACCGCTGATCACCACGGAATTTGACGCAGTATCCACAGAGATTATTTCGATGGATTCTTTTGCCTTGCCCTGCCCGGTATAGCTTCCCGTAAGCAGCTTCAGGTTGGGTGTCCCGAAATCAAAGGGATCCCTGTAAAGCTCAAAATCAAATGTAAACACCGGCGGATCGGGAACCATATCCGGGTATGGAGACACCTGTGTTACTTTAAAATAATTCGCGATGGGCGAAGCAAGATTGTTCCGGTTTGATTCCACATTGTTGTAGAACTCGTCGGAAAGCACATCAATGACAGTCGGAATATCTGTTTTGGCAGCGGCTTCCGTAGGATAAATGACATGACTAACGCCAAGCACAGTTCCTTCGGCGCAGATCACCTGGTAAACAAAACCAGTTGAAAAAGGAACTACATTATACCGCTCCGGATTTACACCGTTGACCACTACCTTTTCAACGGCTTTTTTCCAGTTGTCGATGGTATCATAAACGACCGCCGGCGGGCTTTTCAGTATCTTTACAGGAGTACTGTCCCAAACCTCGAATGTTAACGCAGGCACAGTGCCTATCATTTTAAAATTCGCATTGAAGTTCAGCGAAGCTGCAAGCCTTGGGGCAATGCCGGTAAGCAATGAAATTCTTTTTTCAAGGCCGGAAACATTATTTACGCTCCACAGGTCACATGGGCTTTCATAGTTAAAGGCTTTGAACCTTCCGCCGCTGATCTCGGGATATGCATTCAGCACTTCCAGCTTATCGATGAGCAGCTCCTTCGCAGCTTTTTTGCCGGTAAGCTTATATACAAGCAGCGCGTAATCGGTGAACTGCTCTGAAAAGCGCGCGAGCAAATGATCCAGGAATTTATTTCTCCGTTTGTCGAACAGCGCAGCATCTTCCGTAATATTCTGAAGGTGCTCCGGATACAGCGTTGCATCCACAAGCAGGCTATTGGCATCGGTAACACTTGGTACGAGGCTTTGTGAAAAATAACTTTTATCCACAATGAAATTGCCATAGGCATCCCTTTCCTCGTTCATAGAAAAGAGCTCTTTTACATTTGCGAGCTGCGATAAATAATCGGCAAGCAGCTGATCAAAGAACATTAAGAAACCTTTCATCTGCTTCGCCTGTGCTTTGCGCAGATCGGTTTCAGAATCTGATAAGCCTTCCGGCCCGATCCCATACACGAGCGGGAATTCATCCTGTGTGCTTACATATTCTTCGATGGCCCTGTACTCTCCCTGCGGAACAGGAAGGTCGAGCACCGGGTTTTCAAGCTTCTGCGGACGGGCGGCCGCTTCCAGTGCTTTCAGCTGCGCATCCACTTCGTCTTCATTTGCCTTGAACGGCAGAAGGTCCTTAAAGAAGGTGATCTTCGAAAGCTCGGTGGATAAGCGCGGAACATAATTTTTTGCAAAGGCAAGGTCGAGGCACCACCTTACGCTTCGTGAAGGGATATGGTCATCGTTGTCTTCGGGAATGTTTGCGATCTGGATGCTCTTCACGGCAACAACGCCCGGAACATCCATGATGATGCGGATAAGGTCGGATACGTGGATCACCTTTCTGCGCTCGGCATATTGCAGCTCGTTCTCATCAATAAACCCATGCTGCAAAGGCGGGCCTTCAAAGATCTCTTCCGAGCGCTTGCCTTTTTCAAACATCTCGTCGAGCGAATAAAAGTATACAGTAGGTGCCAGGAATTTACCGATCTCGAAATAGATCTTGGCCAGTGCATCTTCCACATCGGCATCTGCAGACAGCTCCACATCCGCGCATACGGCGATCTCTTCCACCTTGAGGGCATTGATGCGGAACAGGTCCTCGCAAAGGTTCCTGTTGGCCATCATGCGCGCTTTTACAGTTGCAATGATCTGTAATATTTTCTTCACCTTCGCCTGGTACTGTTTGATCAGTGAAGAAGCGCCTGCATAAATAAGGTCATTTACCTGGGTGGCAATTGACGATGGGTCGAACGGAGAATTGGGAAGCTTTATAATGCTCAGCCATGCCGACTTATCAGGCAGCAGGCCGTAGTCGTCGAAGCTGTAACCTGCAGGCAGTTTCGGGAACACCAGTGTAAGGCGCTTGATGTGCTCGCGAATGCTTGGCTCATCATTCCAGTCGATGTCCGGATCATCCCACCTCGGGAATTCCACGTTTACTTTTAGTTTTACGCCTGAAAAAATCGGGGGTATGTTTGTTCCGGGGCCGATCGTAACGATCCCTTCCATTGTATTTTCATTGAGATCGCCGTACTTTTCGCATTTATCAAGCTCAAGCAGTACATCGTACAGCACCTTAACCTTTACACGCTCATCGCCGGGAACCTCCTCGGTATAATCCAGTTTATCGAGGGCACGCTGCACAAAAAAATGCCGCTCATTCTCTTCAGAGATCTCGATCCAGGCATTCTTCACGCCAACGATCGGGCAACCTATATCGGAAGGGTCATGCACATCGCAATCGATCAGCAGTTTCCTGTAATCGTTGAATGTAACAGGGTACATCGGCAGGATCTGCCTTGCGGTGTAAAAATTCCTGATGTCCACCTGCGGCTCATCCGGATCCTGTGCAATAATATCTTTTACGGGGTAGGAAGTACGATAGCCGAGGTCGGTGATCACATAGCTCAGTACCTCGAGAATGCTTATTCCCGGGTCGCTCAGGTTGTAATCCGTCCATACCTTTCCCGCGAGGTTTTGAATGTGCTTCAACCCTTCCTCCCTCAAAAAGTCATATCGCATACTTTTAAAGTCCGGTGGAGTCCTTGATATTGTAATACTGCTTTCAGCCATTTCTCAAATATTATTCAAAACCTTATTTCAATGATCTGCTTTCTTAACCGACGGCTCTTCCTGGAGCTGTTCCTGCACCTGTGCATGGATCTTTGCCACCAGGTCGCTTACCTGGTTATAGGGCATGTTCCCGAGAGCCCTTAAAATAAGGTTGGCCTCATTTACATTAACGGTGATCTTAAAATCTTTCATAGTGCTCTGTTTTTAAACGGGTGCAGTTAGAAGTCCCATGCTTATTAATTTTGCTTCGAGCTGGTTGAGCCTTGTGCGCAGGTTCACGATCACCGCTTTTTCAACGGCTGTGTATGAATCGCTTACGGTGGCAGCATCGGCAGCAGTAAGCGCTGTTTCTTTATACAGCTTTATCGTGTCTGCATTTCCCCGCATAATATGCAGTGTAGGAATGTTGTTCAGCATATCGGAATACAGCTGTACGCTGTCTGTTTCCGCAATGCCATCGGGCTTCACGCCATTCTGTATGGAGAGCACATTGCTGGAGGATGTTCCCAGCAGCTGCTTTCCGGATACCATGCCGCCGATCACCACGTTACCGTTCATTACGGCTGCAATGTTCGAAGCGCTGTTTGTTTGTCCGGCTACCTGCGCAACATACAATCCTACATTTTTGGATTTAGGGTCGCCGCCCCATGTTCCGGAGCAATCTACCTGGATCCCAACGCGGTTATCATCGAGGCCACTGCTGTTTGTCTGGGAGTTGTTGCGGATCAGCGCAGCAGTATTTCCCTGTGTCACTGTTTCAGTATCAAGCACCGAAAGCGTAGCGTTCACAGTGTTTGTACCGATCCCCACACGCGATGTGCTGCCGGAGGAATAATATACGGTGTTTCCTGCAGGGTGTGTCCATGGGCCGTTACCGGCGGTGAGTGAAACCCATGCACCGGATTTATATCCTTCAAAATCGGTTCCTGTAAAGCGGATCGTTCCTTCGTTCTCTCCTGTGGTGCTGCCGATCTTAATTGCGCCGGCAATATCCACTCTTTCCTGCGGCGTCACTGTTCCTAATCCGAGCTTTCCATCATCGGTGATAATGCCCTTAAAGGAAGCATTCACGCTGTCGTCGCCATGAAAAAGAATATCGCCGCCAAGGCGCTGCAGGTTGAATGTATCTGTTTCCAGCGAAAGTTGTGTTCCGATGTACTCGCCTTTCCTTGCCTGCATTCCCCTGTAATCGGCAACGATGTTGCTGGTGATGGGCCCGATCACAACAATGCCGGTTCCCGAAATAAGGTCGAGGTCGGTTTTCGGATCGTTCACGGAACGCGAAACCTGGAATGTTGTATCGGGAAGCGATTCGTTGATCCCTACATTTCCGCCAACAAGGAATGTCATTCTGCCGCCCGATTCCCTTGTATCATTTTCATAAAGAGAGAGCGCACCATCGCTGTTGTCGCCGCTTGCCGTCTGGCCAAGGATCCAGCCCTGGTTCTTGAGCGTGGCAAGGTTCTGGATCTTCAGCCCCGTTACTCCGGCGGAAGTTAAGCTTTGTATATCAAGTTTTTGTGTAGGAAAAACAGTGCCGATCCCAATATTACCGGTTCCTTTCTGGATCAGGAAGCGGCTGAGCAATCCCCGGGCGCTGCCTTCATCGATGCTGAAACCGGTTTGCTCCTCTTTTTGTGAAGGGAAGCTGAAATAGCATACAGGCTGTCCCTTCTTGTCGTGAAAGCTCACAAGCGTATTGTCCCTGCCTCCTGCCTGCACACCCAAACGGCTTGCAGCTTTGATCTTCCCGATCCCGAAATATTTTTCCTTTTCAGGTGAGTCAACGATCAGGATGCCATCATCCTGCTGGTGCACATACGAATCTATGACATCCCAGAACTCTTCCTGGGTTGGAATATCACCTGTTTCAAAAAAGGTCTTGAGCTTATTTCTTGATTCTATAGCCATGTGTTTTATTTTATAAATTATTCTATTTCAAAATCAATATCTATCTGCATAAAATCAATCCCGTTATTTCCGTAAGGGCCGCCATTTCCAACAATGAATGTATCGCCCACTTCAAACACGCCGATGCCATAAGGGTTCGGATTAGGAGTTGGTCCGCCGCCGGTTCCCGATCCAGAGCCGGATCCGGAGCCACCGGTGGTTCCATGGCCACAGTCACAATCGCAGTCGCAGGATTTGCCCGTAGGTGCATATGGTGCCGCCACCAGGTTATCATCGCATTCACATTCGTCGGAATCCAGCACATTAATGGAGTGTGAAGCTGCTGATGTGATGATGGATGCTGAAGTGCTTGCAACCGCCTCATCAATATTCAGCAGGAGGTTTCCGCTGATGAGCTGGTTCATTTTAAAGCAGGTTACAAAATCAACATAAGGCTGCTCTTCCACAAAATTGAGGATCATGGATTTATGGATCTTGCCGCCGAAGGATATATCAGAAACATTGTACGCCCATGGCGCAAGGAATTTTTTAATGTCCTCTTCCAGCTTCTGTCCGTAAAAACCATTATCGTAGCCAGGAAGGAAGCGTACATTAAATTCAACGCTGACCTCTTCGTACAACGGGTTCTTAATATACAGCTCAACTGCCGGCGGATTAAGTGTTTTAATGAACTCTTCGATCTCGGTCAGCAGCACAAGACTGGTCTTCGGCTTCAGCGGATTAACGGCATTCTTGTTTTTCAGGTCGGAGATCATCACCACGGAAACGTGTCCGGGAGCCATCTCCTTAATGTCGGTCACTGAAATGTACTTTGTATGATTGAGGCATTTTGCCTTGTAGATCGTAGGAAATTTTTCAAGGATCAGGTGCTCGTAATCCCAGATATTCACCGCGCGGTTCTTATGCCTTAAGCGTTCGCTGACGCGTGTGTAAAATTCATTGCTCTGCTCTTTGATCTTGCCGCCGAAGGATGCATAAGGCTGTATCACTTTTTCGATGGCACCATCACTGTTCAGCAGCTCGGTGATCGTTTCGGCCGGCAGGCTCTGCAGCAGGTGGTTCGGGTCATTGCCTTTGTCAACGAACGCTGCGCTTACGGCCTGCGTACGAAGGTCGATCAGCTCACACACAGCGGATGAATTATCGACCGCGGAAGCTTTCAGCCAGTGCAGCCCCGGGGTAAGTACCGTATTGGTATTGGTCGCAAACTTTGAAATATCGAATACGATGATACCTGAAGTAAGCAGCCCGTTGGTAGAATCCGACAGGATCTTCAAAGGCGGGAAAGGCTTCCATTCATTGTTCACCATATAGCTCCACTCCACGGTCGCCCGGTGCAGATCAGGATCAGCGCTGCCTTCAGCCACTTTAAATAAAATGGAAAGGGTTTGCGACGGATGCAGATCCGAGATGCCGATGTAAAGCGAACCCTGGTCCTTATATACAGGAAGCAGGCTGATGTTCGGCTCTTCCACGTTAATGAAAGGATGATTTTCCGCAACACCGAAAGGCTCGATGTGGAAGAACTGGTCAATACGGTCGTTAAATACCCCTTCATCATTTACTGATGTATTGTTGACCAGTGGAATGTTCACCGTTGATTCATAATTCAAAGAAAGCTCGGAGATCACCGGCGTATAAGGCTCGTTGGGCAGCGGGTAATCATCTATTGTAGGACCAGGAGAACCAGGGGCTTTTGCAGCTTTCAGCGCCTGCAGGGCGAATGAATTCTGAAAATCCTGGTGGCCGAAATCAACTACGGCAAGCTCCATGCGCAGGAAGCCGCGGAATGTACTATTATCAAGTTTCGTGAGCGGCGTTAATGCCATCTGCGGATCCCTGCCGATGGAAGAGAGCGTGCCGCTATTAGCCGTGATGAGCCTTTTGTTGGAAAGCGGTGTTCTCAGCAGCAGGGATGAGCGTGCTGAAAACGTGTCTGCAGCAACGGCTGTTGACGCTTCCACTGCCTCCACCATAATGGAAGCGGTATCAAAGAGCCTCGCTCCATCGGATGCGGCCGGGAGCAATATTTTCCAGTCCTTTCCCTTGAGGATCGAAACCTCTGCCTTAAACAGGGGATTTTTCCTTTTCTGGTTCTCTGATTCAGGAATGTAATTGTGATAATAATCTTCGAATCCCCTGTCATCAACCGGCAGGCCTTTCCAGGTAATATCAATATCCACCGAAGAGAGCGATTTGCTGAACAGCTCTGCGCTACCAATGTAAAAGCTGGAGCTTACTACGGGGCGGTTGCCAAAAGGCTGGAATGGTTTGGAGGCATCGAGCTTCGACTGGTCATTCTGCAGCACGAGGTTCTTCACCCCGATCACTTTCACTTTCAGTTGTGCATTGGTGAGCACCAGCGATTTCAGCTTGTTATATACATACGGTGAAGCGCTGTCGTCGGTATTCAATACTATTTTTGCAACCGGCCAGCTGGTGCTGAACGGGCTTTTTAACACTGCCTTATTATAATTCACCACGGCAGGCTGCGCCTGTGTAATGATCCTGGTGATCACGATGCTGTTCGTGCCTGAGATGTAGGGCTCATCCACGGCGGAATCGGGTGCTGGGACGATCCATTCCTTTTCGCCGCTGAAGAATACTTTAAAAGCTGTTTTCAGATCTGCATCGTCAACAATCGCCCTGATATTAGTGGTGTTGAACGTAAGCGTGATGGTAACCTTACGGCTGCCTTCGGCGAGCTGCAGCACCGGGGATGCGAATGCAAAGCCTACATCGGCCTGTGTCCTGTCGATCGCCGGGGAATTGAACGGTAGTGCAGGATCATTGAGCGAGCCGAATGTTTTCCATTTCTTTTCATCGCCTTCCAGCTCCTTACCTATGCCATCGGCAGAATTCGCCATTGGAGAAGCGTACAGGCGCTGATCGTATTTCGTATTATAGAATAATGCTTTCAGCTCTGCTACCTGTGCGGTATTCACTACAATCTCGCGGGTGGTATCGTACACGAGGCTTTTGCCTGTTGCATCCTTTTTTGCATTGAGCGCAGTGCCCTGCGGTACCAGGTGTGAAACCACCTGCTGTGCAAGCTTGAAGATCACGTATACCTGGTCAGGCACGGCATCATGCTCTTCCAGGCGCAGCACATCGCGGTAATAGAAATCGAGGTGGCGCTGCGTGATCGTGTTGAGATCATCCTGCGCAATTCGGAACAGCTGGAGAAAGGCAATGAACAGCGCATAATGCGGCTGGGTGGTTTGCCCTGCCTCATCGATCACCATATCCTTGAAGAACGACTGCCAGTCGCCATTAATAGTATTGGTGGAATCGTAATAATTGATCTCCTTCCCGTAATTTACGGCAAAGTCGATAAGATCCTGCATGCTGCGCTCATCCACGGAAACATAAGATGGCAGCAGGGCTTTGAGAAGTCGCTGCTGCTGGCTTGTGCCATCTCTTAAAAGAGGATTTTTTGTATTACAGTCTTTTATCATTGAGTAATGTCAGTGCCTTCATTAAAATAATATGGGAACACAATGTTGGAGCGGTTGTTCGTTCCGTTAATGGTATAATCGATGAGTATGTCGATCCTTCCGCTCAGCTCATTTGTTTCGTATGTAACATTATCGAGCGTGATCCGGGGCTCAAAATAAAGGATCGCATTCCTGATGAGCTGGGTGATGTATGTTGCGAATGTTGTATCGAGGGGCTCAAAGATGAGCTTGTCGAGATTGCTTCCGAACTCCGGCTGCATGATCCGCTCACCCACCGTGGTGGAAAGAATGATGATGAGGCTGCTCTTTATATCGATCTCCGCTTCAAACATGTCTACTGCATTTCCGCCCTTAACAAAGTTCGGGGGAAATGACCAGCCCCTGCCTAAAAAGGCTTTCGGGGATTTTAGAAAATCATCTGCTGCCATAGCTTTATCCTAATAATACTGTTGGTTCACCTACTGCTGCGGACGCTCCGCAGGCACATACATCGCCTGCACGCAAGGCAGGCTTTCCACCGATCAGCACTGTAGCGCTTCCTATTGTGAAAGGGCTGCTTGTTAAATGCCCGGTGTTCGGTGGGATCGGACATACATGGCTGTCGCCCATCAATGCTGCGGGTTTACCGCCGATGAGCACCGTTGGCGATCCCGGACCTATTACCGTTCCGCCATGATTTGTAGTATCTCCCACTCTTGCTGCTCCGGGCATGTTCTGCTTAATTTATCTGTACAACCGATCCTTTGATCACTGCATTTGCGCTGGATGAAAGCTCCACTCCGCCTGTTCCCTCCGCTTTCAGTTTTGCATCCGCGCTTGTTGTTATGTTAACGCCTTCAATGGTTATATCGCCTGTTGCCTTTATTTTCAGATCTTTTCCGCTGGTGATGGCAATGCCGTCCTTGGTCATCTCTATCTTATTGTTGTTTGAATCTGTGAGCGTGATCACGGCATCATCCTTATCGGCAATGAATACTTTATTGCCGCCAGGGGTTTGGATCGTCACCGTCTGCTTCTCATCATCAAACACGAACTTCATCTCGGTTTTGGTATAAATGCCTTTGATGTAATTTTTCTCGGTAGGCTCTATCGGCGGCTTT
This sequence comes from Bacteroidota bacterium, assembly GCA_025963725.1. Lineage (GTDB taxonomy): Bacteria > Bacteroidota > Bacteroidia > 2-12-FULL-35-15 > 2-12-FULL-35-15 > 2-12-FULL-35-15. The sequence continues at coordinate 162,236 of JAOQAE010000005.1, forward strand.
CCATTGTCATTTTTGCTGTAAAGCATTCCGAGGATTACCGGCTCGCGCGGATCATCGTTCATAAACCCGAGGATCACTTCATCACCCACTTCAGGAAAAAAGAAAGAGCCTCGCTTTTTGCCTGCATCCATGGTTGCAAGTCGTGCCCAAACTCCTTCGGAGCCTTCCTTTACCATCGGGAGATTTACTTTCACGCGGTAATCGTTCTGCGGATCTTCGGTGATCTTTTTAACGATCCCGATCTGCAGTCCGTACACGGAAGGCAGAAGCCCTGATGCAGGCAGTTCCACAATGTCATTATATTTTTTGCTGAACCAATCCTGCGAATAGCCGAACTGTATATCAGTGGTAAAGGACGTATCGCCGGAGATCTGGTGGGTTACCGATGCAACGAATGCGGCACCATTGAAGCGCTCGGAGAACTGATCGATGCCGACCATATCGCCCGGCTTTATATCTGTATAGCCATCGATCTTTGCACGGCCTTTGATCTTTGCCATGCGGCTTCTGAGCAGCTTGGCGCTTGCCCATGCTTCGAGCTCCACATCCTGTACCTGGCCGGAATGCTGCAGCGCAAGGTCCGCAAGTCCCACGACCTTCGACAGGTCATCCCCGGAAGGATCGCCTTCCTCTTTTCCAAGCTTAGGCTCTGCACCTTTTTTCTTTATGATCTTGCGTGTTGCATCGTCCCAGGAACTTGCTTCCACGCTTTTATATTCATCCCGCGCATCCATCTCTGCTTCAAATTCATATACATTCACACCAAATACAACAGTTAGCTTAGGTGTTGCTGAAAGTAAGGGTGCGTTCACGTTCACTTTTCCATCCTCCACAAACACCAATTGGCCATTTACATCGGCCCTCGACATTATAAAGTCCCAGTCTGTGCAGAAATACTGCACCATCTCTTCGTGCGTAACTTTGGTTGCTTCTACTGTGCCTTTGAATCCGGCCAGCAGTTCTTCAATGATTGCACTGTCCAATTTCTTCTCAAAAAATTTATTTTTTCTTCCCACTGTCAGCTTCATCGCTTCATCCCTCAGCTCAACGGTCAGGAACATATTCGTACCCTGCATCTGGATCGAATGCTTAACGATCACACCTTCGAACACCGTTTTTTCGAGTGAGTCGTAGCCCATTTTAATAACCACCTTCACTCCCGGGAGGAATACACTGGAGCTGCTGGCGGGAAAGTCCTGCTTCGCCACATCGCCATCGATGATCACCAGCTGCGCAAACGGGATCTTATTCACCGTTTTGTTCACCATAACAGCGGAAACCTCGTACTTGTCGTCCAGCGGCGCACCTCCAACGAGCACACGAAAGGTGGACACGCTGTTACCGGCTTCTTTGGGTATTAAGGTGGTTAGAAAACTCATCTTTATGCGAGGTTATTAAGAGGTGGAAACAACAATTCCATTCCCTGTTTTAATTTTCTGTAATTCTTCAATCCGTTCACTTCCGCCACTTTTACATACAGGGACGAGTCGCCGTATTCCTTAAAGCACATTAGCGGCAGCGTATCTCCTTCTTTCACAACAATCGCCTTTGAAAGATCGGGGGAAAGGAGTTTCAGCCATTTTGTAAGAAGGCTGGTATTTACCTGTTCTCCTATCGAGATGTTCATTTTTGCCCTTAAGGGAGTGCCATCTGCGGCAAACATGGTATAATTCACCTTCGCCGATTTTAATACGCCGGTCATAATGAAAGTTCCCCATGCTACCAGGATGTAATTCGGCTGATGCTTTGCGCCAACTATTGTATACGCAAGCGTTAAAAAAGTTTCGATCTGCTTGTCCACGCTGGTAAAGCCGGCATTCACAGCAATGGTATTGGCAATGCCGCCCGCAGTGCTTGGCGAAGCGCCCGTTCCGTCAAATAACAGCTCAAGGTCGAGCGTACGGGGCTTCATGCTTACAAATCTCTTACTGAAATTCGATGCCCCAGCCTTTGTCTTTACATCATGAAGCACTTCATGGTTGATGGAGAAAGTAGTCGGGTTGTACATTGGCGTATACGGAACCCCGATACCCGGAAGCTTCGCGCTCGGATAAAAGACGAAGATCATCTTACCTAATTTTCCCTGTGCAAATGCCATATTAACGCTCTTTTTCCTGTTTTAACATATTTGAAAACATCGCTATCGAATCCTGCGCAGTTTGTGCTCCCTTCGCAGCTTCTATCTCAGAGGGATCAGTGACCTCGTCTTCATCGATGCCCTGGTTCCCTACAAAAGCGCGGATCAGCAATTCTTTTATTTCTATTGGCATGGCTTTAAAATAATCCTGTTATATCCTTCCGTTCAAAATACTGGTAGGAAAGCTCAATTGTTTCGATCACGATAGCGCCTTTCTCGGCATCAAAGCCATCCACATTCCATTTGGTGGGCCATGCATTGTGAAAGACCCATACCTGGAGCGGCGCATGTGCAGCATTGAGGAGTGTGACCGTAACCATCTGCGGTGCAAACTTAAACTCCTCTATTGCCGCTTTGAACCATGCGATGAGGCCGGAGCCCACCAGCATTCCCCTTTTAAGCACGAGGTTCTCGTAGCTGGCCCTTACCGGAAGACGGTGCGTGAAGCGATTCTCGCCGCCTTCCGGGTGTGTTTCAGAATTTGGGATAGATGCATTGATCCCTGAAACGCTTTGAAAGCGTATATCGGGGCTGCTTGCGGAAAATGTCCCGAAGTCGACACGGAAATGAAATCCGAGCGGTGGATAATAAGTGGCCATAATTTATCCTGTTTTAAGTATTAAGGAGCTGCGAATGTGATTCCTTCGTGCACAAGTGTGATCGACTCGATCGCCACCTCGTTGCCTGTGGATTTCAGTGAAGGGCCTTCCACTTTCGATGGCCATGCATTTGAAATTTTCCAAACCATTACCGGCTCGTGGTTCTCGTTCAGCAGGCTGATGGTGATATCGCGCCTTTCGATCTTGTTCAGCTGAACTGTGTTAAGCCACTGGAAGAACTCGTTATCTTTTGAAAATGTTCCTCTTTTCAGTGAAATGTCACCGAACTTCGGCATTCCCGGCTGCTTGGTCACATTGTAATTCAGTGAGCTGCCTTCACGGTATTCAACCGGCTGAAGCTCGGTAGTAAGGCCGGATACCTCTGTAAAACCGATTCGTGTTCCACCCCATTCTACCTGAAAATGGAATACTAAATTTGGATACGTTGTTGCCATATTCTATTGTTTTTTTATTTGTTTTTTATTTATTAATTAATTAATTCTTCAATTGGTTCTTAGGATTCCTGGAGCTTGTGCTCGAACTGGAGGATGATAAATTCAGCAGGGCGGACAGCAGCCATACCTACTTCAACGATCAGTCGTCCTTCGAGGATGTCCTGCGCGGTCATTGTCTGGCCCAGGCCAACATTCACAAAGAATGCATCTTTTGTAGTGGCACCTGCAAGAGCGCCTTCACGCCATAAGCTGGTAAGGAACGATTCGATCATGCCTTTCACGCGCTGCCATGTATTAGCGGTATTCGGCTCGAACACTACGAACATAGTAGCTTCCTGTACCGACTCTTCCACATAGTTGAACAGCCTGCGCACGTTGATGTAACGCCACTCGTTGTCGTTGCCGGCAAGGGTGCGTGCACCCCATACCAATGTACCGCGGCCTGTGAAGGAACGGATCACGTTGATGGATTTTCCGCTGGTTGCATCGATGTTCAGGTCATCCTGCTCAGAGTTTGTAACATTGATGGATGGGCCGGTGATAGAACGAACACCAACATTTGCAGGAGCTTTCCAAACACCTCTTTCGTTGTCAACGCGGGCGTAAATTCCTGCCATTGCACCGGATGGGTTGAGTTGTAAAGAATATGCTGAAATTTGAGAACTGATTGAATTGTATACAGCAGGGTTAACATTTTTCAGATTAGCAAGGCTTCCTATCACATAATCATTCAATGCTGGTGTCGTGTTTAAGATATTATAGGCTACGGAACGTATTGATGCCAGATCTGATACTAACTGATTGTAAGAAGCGATCATTGCATCCGCCTGTGCTCTTGTCGGAGATGTTGCTGTTGCATATGTATTGTTATCCGCGAAGAAGTTTCCGGAAGTCACATATGTTTTGGCAGCAGTAAGTGCGGTCGTTATTGCCGTAACAATCTGAACCACCGGCTGAGGCGTAGGGGGTGGCGGCGCTGGTAATGTAGGATTCATTGCGTCAAAAGCCGCCGTTATTGCTGTTGTGATCAATGATGAGTTTGCAGAAATAAAATCCTTCTGTAAATTTACTACTTGCATTTTTGCAACAGAAAATCCCTGCTGAGTCAGTTGTATTGCATTTTCTATTGCATTTAAAAGCGCAATAGTTGGTGCTGAGTCGGAATAGTCATCGCCATTAACTTTCTGGGAATTAATGTGAACAAGATTCTCGTTAATTCCAAATCCCAATGTTGTATTCAGAAAAGGATAGTACGATGCTCCATATTTTAAATTATCAGGCCCAATGCCGGCATTACGAAAATCAGTTGCATCCTGAAAAACAGTATTGTTCGTTTTATGAACAACATCCATTATTGTAAAACGATCTTTAAGTTTCTGACATTGTGCTAATGCAGCATCATACACTTCTTTTCTTTCACCGGGAGCAGTCAGGGAAACCGCATCAGGAAAGAGCAATAACGTAGGTTCATCCTCTTTGGCTATTGCTGTAAGCCCCGCCAATAAACTTGCTTTTGATACAGAAGCAGAGTCATAAAGTCCGACTGGCACAACATAGCAAGGACCACCGCCATTAGAGTAATACATTTGTACGTTGTAATACATCGTAAAAACAGATTCTGCGCTTTTTGAAACAGTTATCGAGCGCTGAGTTGGACTTACATTCTTATTATCATTGATGTCAATTGAAAACATCTGTCCATTGGCTTTTCCGAATATACTTTGATATTCAAGCAAAGAAGTAATTCGCACGGGCGTATTGAATGGAATGCCGACTCCATTGTTTTCCGCTTTTTCCACATAGCCGATGAAAGCAGGCACAGCGGTAGCGACCCCTGCAATGGATGCGGGAAACTTGGGAATTTCTTCGATGTAAACTCCCGGGGTTTTTGGGTTAACTGCCATAATTATTTGGATTTAAAATGTTAATATTTAAGATTGAATTGTCTGATATTTTAGTTTAGGATTCCTGTAATTTGTGAGAAAAACGCAGGATAATGAACTCTGCCGGACGCGCAGCTGCCATGCCGATCTCAACGATCATTTTCCCTTCCAGGATATCCTGTGCAGTCATGGTTGTTCCCAAGCCAACACGAACAAAGAAGGCATCTTTAGGCGTAGCACCGGCTAACGCTCCGTCACGCCATAAACCTGTTAAGAATGCTTCTATCATTCCCTGAACACGCTGCCAGGTATTTGCAGTATTTGATTCAAAAACAACAAACTCGGTCGCTTTTTTAACCGATTCTTCGACATAGATGAACAAACGTCTTACATTTATGTAACGCCATTCATTATCGTTACCAGCCAATGTGCGTGCTCCCCATACCAAGGTGCCACGACCTGTAAATACACGGATCGCATTGATCGATTTACCTGAAACCGAATCCACATTCAGATTTTCCTGATCATCGTCTGTAATTTGAATCGATGGTTCATTTACTAATGCAAACCCAACATTCGCGGGAGCTTTCCATACACCACGATCTGCATCCACCCTTGCATATATACCAGCCATTGCAGCTGACGGATACAATGTCAATGTATATTTTGAAAGCTCTGAGATAATATTATTATATAATGCTTTATCGGAAGGAACACCGCCTGACAAATTACCACTTGGCAGCGAATATCTTGCAGCAGGATTACCAGCAAATGCATAATTACCGATCGCGCCTTGCTGCTTTGCTGTCAACTTAAAAGAAGCTACTGCTAAGGTACTTGTTTCAACAGCAGTAATAAACCCGGATAAATCAGGATGTGCGTTAATAGCAAGAACGAGATTCGTTACAGAATCAAACTCAGTGGCTCCCGGATCAAATTCATTAGGATCATTAGGATCTGGTGGTGAAGCAGCCACCATTATAATATCATTGGCGGGTCCCGAAATTGCTATATTAACTTTAAAGTTGTCTCCAGCAAAGAGTGTCGAAAGTATACTAATATTACTACTACTTGAGAATGAACCATTCAATATTGCAGATAATGTTTTATTAGGGACCGTATCATATCTATAGTTATATGGTAAAGCGCCTATTGTTCTTATGTCATTAATCGCTATATTATCATTAGTAAAAGAATATACAATTGGTGTATTTAATGCAGGGTAATAAGCACCTACATATTTAAGGTTATCAGCACCAATATCATTACTCCTAAAGTCTGTCGCATCCTGAAAAATTGTATTATTTCCTATAATTGTACTATTTCCGTTATGCACTGTATCCACAATAGCGAAACGGTCTTGCATTTTGGCGCATTGTGCACTCATTCTATTGTAAACAGTTCTCCTATCTCCAATTGTTTGTAAGAATACTGCTTCAGGTGCCACCAAAAGCGTAACCTCATCTACTTGCTCAAATTTGTCGATACCAGCCACTAAATCTACAGAAGTAATTGTTCCTAATGTATTTGAATAATCTCCAACGGAAACAATATAACAAGTACCACCTCCATTGGCATAGAACATTTGAACCTGATAAAATAAGATATAGCTGGATAAGCGATTTGAAGCACTGATCGTTTTTGGAACAATTGAAATTATTGTTGGTGAGGGCACTGTTCCAGTTAATGTCACCTCAAACTTCTCATTGAGTGGTCCTCCAAAGATCTGCTGATACTCCAAAAGAGAAGTAATCCTCACCGGAGGAGCAGGCTCACCGCCGGCAAAGACAGCAGTCGGATACGTCCATTGAACGCCATCAATAATCGCTTTCTCGGTATACCCGACAAAGCCTGGAATTGCAGTGGGTACGCCTGCGATAGAAGAGCCAAGCGTGCTGATCTCTTCAATAAAAACACCCGGTGTTTTGTATGTTGCCATATTGTTACTTGTTTTTTATTAATTAATAATTCAGTTATTTAGATGTACACGTATATTTCTGTGATGTTAACATTTCCCGGATCTGCACTTACCACTCCTAAAGGCGGTCCGGGAATGTTCTTTAAGACCATTACTCCCAGTCCAGGGTCTTTCTTGATGTTCAGGTTTTTCTTTGGTGTTTCGAAATAGGGAATCGTTAACGAATTTGAATTGAAGATCTTTGCAGGAAACCCGTTTACAGTTGTGCTTACAGGCGGTGCTGTAAATAAAAGGTGTAAGTATGGTTCCTGTGTCGGCTCCCCATCTACTATTCCTATAGTATCCAGAGGGCTTATACTTGGCGATTTAAGCACCACAATATATCTCCACTGTGTTACGCGCCTTACAAACCTCATGGTATATACCCGAGATGCAGTTACCAGTGGAAGCGGCGGCGATGGTGGAAATGGCGGCGATGGCTCAGGCGGAAAACTGCTGTCATTCGCATTGATCACTTTAATATCCACAATGCCAAATACGTTTTGCTTTGCGAGCTCATTGTCGATATAAATCAGTTCAATGGCATTCGGTGTTCCGTCGATGAACGTTTCAAATTTGTAAATGCCCTTCTGCATTCCCGTAAAACTAATCGGATAAACGAATGTACCTGCTGAAGTTTTCGGAATAGCATCAGGATTTGGGTATGTTGGTGTTACAACGGTATTGTCAGGGCCTGTGATCACCAGCTTGCCTACAGTACCTGTTACAAGTGTTTTCGGAAACTGGTAGGTGAACATGGCAGGGCGCAGGGAATCCAGCAGTTTGTACGTAAGCTCATTCGCCAACACGTTGACTGCATTTGTAAAATAAATGATCTTTCCTGCCTTGTAAGGATTTGTTCCATCCAGGTTCGTGAAATTCAGGAACGCGGCTATGTTCTCCAGCTGAACGGCAAACACGAGTCTGAGATTTGAAAAATCCACAAATGAACTGCCGTCGTCATCAGCCCTGTAAAACACCCTGAAACCGTCCGCACTGGTCCTGAAGATCATATTGCCGTTCTTCATTACCTGCATTGTTTCCTGCGTTGGAACAACAGCAAGGTCTTTCCTGCTGATGTTATCCACATAGAAATTATGCGCAATAACTGTGTTGAACAATTTTTTATAGACGGTATTTATCATCTTCTAAGCTTATAGGTCAGGGGTTTGTAAGCTGTAACCACTAACAGAATCATTTTTATTCATCATTCGTTTTTCCTGGAATGCGATCAGGCGCACTTTGTATAAAACCGAGGGCAGGTATTTAGCCCCCAGCACGGTCCAGAAATTATACTGCTGCTCAAAGGAATAGGAATACAGGTCCACGATCAGCTTTTTTATCTCCGGGTCCATGCCCGGGCTATTCTCCGTTGTAAATACATTCTTTCCCTGGAAGCAGGAGATCACACGCGACAATTGCTTCAATCCCTGCTCATACTTATCATCGCCGTTCTCGCTTACAAAATTTGCGCATACCAGCATGTAGAGATTCAGCTTTATTTCCGGGTTGTACTGTTCGAACTCTCCCGCAGCATTCCTGAAATTGGTCTGCTGTTCCTTAAATACTTTCTCCTCTTCTATATTGATCAGCGAAACGCCCATCTTCTGCGAAGGAATGGCCCATCCGCCCGTACTTGTAGCTACATTGGTAAGCACGATGAGCTGTTCACCCAGGTTGCCCCCATTCTGCAGGTCCAGGTATATGTTCATTTCGTCGGTGAGAAACTTAAGCGCTTTATCGATCATGCTCGTCTAATCTTAATACATTCCGTTACTTGAAATCCCAACAAGTGCATTTGCAACATCTTCAAGGGTATCACCGCTTCCATCAATGATGGGATAGCTTCTTTCCGCAAGGCCGTCAGACGAATAAAAGGTGCCTGAGCGGGCCAGTAAAAAATCATTGATGCCAAGGTTCCCGTCTTCCACCGTGCCTTCGATGCCTCCTTCATATAGCTCCAGCAGCCCATCCTTTACCACATCATAAAAAACCTCGAGTGCATTTGTAGCGCCGATCTTTCCGAACAGCAGCACTCGCATGATCTGGATCCTGCCGGTTATGTTCGACCAGCTGCCCCGCGCCTGCCTGTTGTTAAAATCAAATTCTATCGCAATGTTGGTGCGCTGTGCCGCATCGGGAACGGTAGCACCGAACTTTGCAGCCGGCACGCGGCTCAGGATATAATTGCAGGCGATGAGCTTTTCAGCTGTATTCAGGCTGCTCCAGTTAGCATCCAGGTCATCATTCACCTTTGTCATGATGAGCGCTTTTATTTCGCGCTGGAGGCATTTCCAATCCTTGAAGCCCACAGCAGAACCGATGAGCGCTCTTCCATGCACATGGAAGTTCTCGATCGTCGAAATATTTTCGTAACCACCGGGCAATGTATTCGCAACCACATACGCAGGGTTCCCGTTAAGGTCATCCAGGTTGTAGCTGTTCAGCTCCGAAACCGGGATGTTATTTATTTTATATGCTCCTAATATCATACGGTCTTGTTTTTAGCTTACTCTTTGCAATTCAATTGTTGCACGCTGGATCGTTTGTGTATCACCGGATGCCACCGACCTGAACTGGATCACGAAATCCTGTGAAGTTCCAGTCAGCACAATATTCCCTGTCCAGCCCACAGCGATCATTTCCGACGGATCCGTTGATTGCATGTCTATCACCGCGCTTACCTGCGGGTTTGCTGAAGTAATGTTCTTCAGCTGGAACTGTCCTCTTTTTTTGCCGTTGCTAATCAGCGCTGACCATTGGATCCTGTAGGTACCGCTGCGTGTTCCGGTCGACAAAACCATGCTGTTCAGTGAAGCCGGGTATGGCTGGAATGAGCCGCTTGTAGTGCTTGCAGCAGTCGTTGATTCGAGGAATACATAGTCTGTACCGAATACCGAGTTCGTCAACTCTTTCCAAACAGCCGCGCCGGTTGCTACGCTTAGCGCAACAAATTGTTTTGCATTTACGGTATTGACCCATGTTGAGCCAATTGCATAGCCTTGTGTATTGTCATTCGTGCCGGCAGGATCCGCCGTTGCAGAAAGATTTACCTTGATGTCCTGCACATTGCCAAGCCCTACCTGCGCTTTGGTGACGCTATGCGGATTTGAAGTATTGGTAACGTGCGCAGATAATGCGGCGAGGTTGGTGCTCACCTGTTTCTGCAAATACCCTAATGCCTGAACGATGCTGTCGGTCGCGCTGATTACTTGTCCGCTCACAAGGCTGAGCCCCGACAATGTTACTTCCCTTACATCGTTCGCTAAATTCCTGAATGTTTTTGCGCCGCTCCAGAAATCGGAAGCATTGCCGCTTGCCGTTATCGAAGGCTCTTTCGTCGCCAGCTGATCAACTACAAGCTTAACGGACGGATAATGTATATCGTCATAAGTACCAACGAGGCTGCTTGCTTTATTCGCAGAGTTTTCCGCTACGTAGCCGATATTGTTCTGCGTGATCGCCCAGTTGGAAGCTGTTTGTCCCGGATTGTTAACAAGTGCACGGACCAGGTCGCCCGGCTCCACATTCTGGCTGCCCAGCGTACCTGCCACCGATACTGTCCAGATATCGCCTTTATTCACTGCACCTGAAGCCCCGCTGCCGCCGGTAGACGGAAACGTATTGGAGGATGCATCATAATTACCGCGGTCGTCCAGCAAGCCGACAACCAATGAATCTGCGTATGATTTTGCCGTATCGAGCACTACCGCATCGGCGGCAGCCTGCGCGGTGCTCACGGGTTTGTTAATGTCGGAGGTATTATCGGCAGCGCCTAAGCCCACCTGCGCCTTTGTAACATTATGCGGGTTGGAAGAATCGGTAACGTGGCTCGACAGCACAGAGAGGTTATCGCTGATCTGCCGCTGCAGGTAACCGAATGCCTGGATCACATTATCGGTAGCGCTGATCACCTGGTTGGTGAGCAGGTTGAGGCCCGACAGGAAAACGGTGCGTGCGCTGTCGCCAAAGTCAACAAATGTTTTTGTTCCGTTCCAGTAGTCTGTTGCATTGCCGCTTGGAGTGATCACCGGCTCTTTTGTTGCCAGCTCATCCACCACGAGCTTCACTGTAGGATAATGCACATCATCGTAATTCCCGATGATGGCAGCTGCTTTGTTCGCTGCATTTTCTGCGACGTAACCAATATTGCTTTGCGTGATCGCCCAATTGGTGCTTGTTTGGCCGGGGTTATTCACCAGCGCACGGATCAGGTCGCCCGGCTCGGCATCCTGCCCGCCAAGGATCCCAGCGACATTTACAGTCCAGAGATCGCCTTTCTTAACAGCACCTGAAGCGCCGCTGCCGCCATCAACAGGAAATGTATTGGAAGAAGCGTCGTAATTTCCACGGTCGTTCAGCAAGCCGATCACCAGTGAATCTGCGTAAGCGCTCGCTGCATTGTACACCGCGGTATCCGCTGCTTCCTGTGCCGTGCTTACCGGTTTGTTCAGATCCGAAGTGTTATCCGCTTCGCTTAAGCCTACCTGGGCTTTTGTAACCTGGTGCGGATTGTTAAGGTTCTCAATATGTTCCTGGATGTTCGGCTTTGGGGTGATCTCCTGCCATACAGCTGCTCCTGTTGAAGCATCAAAGCAGGTGAATTGCCTCGGGCCGGATACATTCAGCCAGGTGGAGCCGATGCCGTAACCTTCCGTATTATCATTTGAAGCCGTAGGATCAACTATACCCGAAAAATTTACCAGCGTGTTCAATACATTCCCAAGTCCAACCTGCTCCTTCGTGGTATTGTGCGGGTTGTTCATGTTCGCAATGTGCGCCGCAACATTGGGGTTCGGTGTAAGCTCGGCCCAGATCGCAGCCGCAACGGATGCATCCACACAAACGTAACCTTTACCGTTAGAGGTATTGATCCATGAAGAACCGACAGCATAGCCGGCGGCGCTGTCGTCGGTAACAGAGGGATCGGCAGCGGCGGCATAATTTACTTTGATGTTCTCCACATTGCCGAGGCCCACCTGCGTTTTGGTGGTCTGGTGAGGATTGTTAAGATTGGAGATATGCGCCTGGATATTCGGGTTCGCAGCCTCCTTGCCGCTCAGTGCTGCATCTATTTTGAAGGAAGACCATGTGCGGCTTGCAGAAACATTCGCATCATCGAACTCAACAGCAAGGTCAAGGGAATCAGGAGCCGAGGTCAGCTTAACAGAGCCATCGGTGTTGGTGATCTTTTTAAAGCGAAGAACTGTGTCATTTTTATTTTTAAAGATCCCTTCTCCCGGGCCGTTTATATTTTTGGCATCGGTAACATTGTCGGTATTATCTACTTTCTCCCACTTCACTCCATTGTAGATCGCCCAGTCGCCAATGTTCCAGTCGGTAACACCATCAAGGTTTGTATTGCCTGCTGCGCTCACTACATAATAATCACCACCCACCTTAGGGCTTGTAATGAGGTTCGGCGTATTTGTATTTGCTTTCCAGGTTCCCCTGTAGGTAACCGCACCCGGAACATATCCTGCGATCTTGCTCCAATCGTCGGGATTAAATGTATCTGTGGTTTGGCGGATCGCCTGGTAGATGCTGGAATTATAAACCGTAGTTTCACCTGTAATATATACACGCGTGGGATCGTATGTTTGCAACCCTAACAAATCCCTGTCGTCGGGATAGTTGATCATTGAATCGATCAGGGAAGAAAACTGCGGCGCGCTTGGCCGGTCTCCACTTTGGAAAAATGACTTGAGTATAGCTCTTGTTAAAATTGCCATGTATGTCTATGTAAAAACGAAGTTGTAGAATACGGACGTTCTGTGTATGTCCTGAATAACTTTCGTAAATTAACTGCAAGAAAAAAGGATATGAAAAGACACTTTCCTGCAAACGGGACAACGCAGGAAAAGGGTGGCACCCAACTAACACACTGATCTCTTGCAATTTATCTACTCAAACCAGTACCCGAAAAAAATCACTTTTTTTTTTATTTTTCAATTCACGCACTAATCCGGTTGCCTCCGCGTTACCTTGCATTTTTTACGGGGAAAAATTCATTTATTACATTTGTTTTAAACACCACAAAATATGCAAACAATTTTAGGCGCTAACGGAACGATCGGCAGCTTGCTCGCAAAAGAGCTCTTAGCCTACACTACAGACATCAGGCTGGTAAGCAGAAATCCCAAAAAAGTAAATGAAACGGATGTGCTGTTCCCTGCCGACCTTACTGATCCCGAGCAGGTAGATAAAGCAGTGGCCGGCTCAAAGATTGTGTACCTGCTGGTGGGCCTCGATTACAGCGCGGCAGTATGGAAAGATAAATGGCCGGTGCTGATGCGCTCGGTGCTGAACGCATGCACAAAGTACCATGCAAAGCTCGTTTTTTTCGACAATGTGTATATGTATGATGCAAGCTCGATCCCGCACATGAAGGAGGATTCCGCGATCAACCCGCCAAGCGGGAAAGGTGCTGTACGAAAGCAGATCGCGCAGATGCTGCTGGATGAAACCAGGGCGGGAAAAATAAATGCGCTCATTGCAAGGTCCGCCGATTTTTACGGGCCGGGGAATGAAAAAAGCATGCTGATAGAATTAGTATATAAAAACCTGAAAAAAGGAAAAAGGGCTGCATGGTTTGTAGATGCCACGAAAAAACATTCCTTCACATTCACTCCCGATGCTGCCAAAGCTACCGCATTGCTGGGTAATACACCGGATGCATATAACCAGGTATGGCATCTTCCAACCGATCCGGAAGCATTAACGGGAAAAGAGCTGGCAGCTTTGTTTGCTGCAGAAATGAACCGTTCCCCGAAAGTCTCCGTAATGTCTCTGCGGTTTATTAAAGTTCTCGGCTGGTTCATTCCCTTCATGCGTGAGATGCCGGAAATGATGTACCAATATGATCGCGATTATGTTTTCGACTCCTCCAAATTTAATAAGCGCTTCAATTTTAAAACGACGAGTTATAAGGAAGGAGTAAAGAGAATAGTGACGGGCAGCAAATAGGCTTAGGAAGAGTCGTTTTTTTTAACTTGTTTTTTGTCGCTTCTTAAATTAATGGAATCCAAAGAACAATTTTTGAACTTTTCTTTAACACGATATATTTTAATGAGCCTTTGAGAGCTTCCACCCTTCCTAAAATACTTTTTAAACCTATCCCTTTACTTTGTTTCGATAATTGTTTAATGACAGATGTGGTTATCCCTTTACCGTCATGAAAAAAAGATATTTTCAGATGATTCTTGTCCTGTATTATCCTGAGGTCGAGAGTAGACGCGTGTGAATGCTTTAGTATATTGCTGATCACTTCCTTAGTAAGCCAGTAAAGCTGAATTTCATTGCTTTTATCCAGATTAAATTCACCTTCCGGAATACTCCATCTAACGTTTATAATATTTGTTGTATTTACCTGCTCACACATTTCAATAACTGCGGGAATAAAGCCGAGCTTGGCTAATGTATGGGGCATCAGGTCATTAGAGATAACCCTGACAGATTCTATAGTGTCTTCTATTGTTTTATGTGCATTCAAAAGGATCTCTTTTGTTAATGTTGGATCTTGAATGTTTTTTATTGCCCTGTTTAAATTCATTTTAAGAACGATCAGCATCATTCCGATATCATCATGAATATTGGCAGCTATTCTACTTCTTTCCATTTCAGCGATCTGCGCGGCAGAAAAGCGCGTTGTTTGAATACTATTCTCCTTTACCTGATGTTTCTGTTCAAACATTTTTTTAGATTTTTAAGTGGTTAATCAATCACACATTCTATTGTCTGAAGACTCTTAACTTTTTCAAAGTTACCCACCGAAAATGCGCTTTCCATGGACAACCGGATACAGGTATTCGACCCGAACTAATAAATTGATACACAGATGAATACTGATTTTTTTTTGCAGCGTGTTTGATCCACAAACTGAACCCGATACAATGTGCGGTAATTCAGTCGGATGCTTTCGAAGGCGCATCTGAAATAGTAGAGGTTTCTATCTTAAAAAGGGGACAATGCTGAATAACCAACATTCCGGGTCAGTTTGATTCGACCAGGTTGGAACTATTCATGCTGTTGAGTGGGTGGTAATTGAGTTCAATATTTTAACTACAATTTAGTTCAGGCCTAACTTATTCGATTAATCCCAGCCTCATTGCAAATTTTACAATTCCGGCAGTGTTTTTTGATTTGGTCTTTTTCAGCAGCTTTTGACGATATCCTTCAACGGTTCTCGGACTCAGAAAAACCTTCTCCGAGATCTCATGTATCGTATATTCCTGGCAAATAAGCTTCAATACCTTTAATTCCTGTGGAGAAAGATCAGGCTCTTCGTCAAACTTCGGTGCATTTTTCTTGGTAAGGATTCCTTTATGCATTATCCTTGTTATATCCTCGTTGAAAAAGTATTCCAGCTCCATCACTTTATATATAGTGCTTTCCAGCTCTGAACTTATCGTACTTTTTAAGAGGTAACTATTAACTCCCAGGCCAATCACATACATCACGAATTTTTCATCACCGTGCATCGTGAGAGCAATGATCTTTATTTCCGGAAAGTGGATCTTTATATGCTTTATGGTCTCTATTCCGTCCATTACCGGCATGTTAAGGTCCATTAAGATCACGTCGGGTCTTTCTTTTTTGATCTCCTCCACAAGCATTTTTCCGTTCCCGGCTTCTCCTATTACAGCGATATTTTTAAAATCCCCGAGAAGAGATTTAAGGCCTTCGCGGAACAGACAATGGTCATCTGCTATCATCAGTTTGATTGGGCTCATGATTTTTTTAATGAAATATAGTGATAAATTTAAAGAGCTGGATGAACTGAGCGTTCAAAAAATGAACCTGACCTTTAATATAGTATATCTGTTTTCAAAAAAGAAAAAACCAGCTTCAAATTGAGTATATATACCTGCTATCGTACGTACTTGTACGTATCCATTTTCCGCACATTCCGGTGATATCTGCAGCCGCGGTTTTATGGAAAAAAATTTACCTTTATCGCCATTAAATCCTGCTATGAAACGCTTTCCTTTCTATAAACAACTTGACACGATGGATTGTGGTCCAACTTGTTTACAGATGATCTCCAAATATTACGGCAAGATCTATTCTCTTCAAACCCTTCGTGAAAAAAGCTTTATTGGACGTGAAGGGGTTTCACTGCTGGGCATCAGCGATGCTGCAGAAGCTATCGGCTTCCGTACACTTGCTATCCGTGCCACAATTGATCAATTGGAAGAGGATATCCCCTTACCCTGTATTGCGCACTGGCGGCAGCGCCACTTTATGGTGATCTATAATATCAAAAAAGGAAAAGTTTATGCCGCAGATCCCGCTCACGGACTTATCACTTTCACAAAGGAGGAATTCCTTGATGGCTGGCTGTCGATCAGGGATAACGGAAACAGTACCGGCTCCCTGTTATTGCTTGAGCCAACCCCTGATTTTTATTCTGCTGATGATGACAGAAAGAACAAAGCCAGTTTTCGCTTTTTATTTTCCTATCTCATCTCTTATAAAAAATTCCTGGTTCAGCTGTTCCTCGGTTTACTGCTGGGAAGTATCCTTCAGCTTGTTTTTCCGTTCCTCACGCAATCGATCGTTGATTTCGGGATCAACAATCAGGACATAGGTTTTGTTTACCTCATACTCCTTGCGCAGCTGATGCTTTTTTTCAGCAGGACGATGGTGGAATTTATACGGAGCTGGATCCTGCTTCACATCGGCACCCGGATTAACATTTCCATTCTTTCCGATTTTCTCATTAAGCTGATGAAGCTGCCGATCTCCTTTTTCGATTCAAAGATGATGGGCGACCTGATGCAGCGTATCAATGATCATTACCGCATTGAAAGTTTCCTGACCTCTTCTACTTTAAATATACTTTTTTCTATATTAAATCTGCTCATCTTCGGAATTGTCCTTGCCATGTACAACCTGAAAATTTTCGGGGTTTTTCTTATCGGTAGCATGGTCTATACGATCTGGGTACTTACATTTCTCCGGAAAAGAAAAGAACTCGATCATAAAAGGTTCGATCAGATGTCCAAAAATCAGGGAAATCTCATCCAGCTGATCAGCGGAATGCAGGAGATAAAACTAAATAATTGCGAAAAACAGAAGCGCTGGGAATGGGAGAATATACAGGCGAAATTATTTAAGGTAAGCGTCAGGGGACTGAGCCTGAACCAATACCAGCAGGCCGGTGCCGTGTTTATAAATGAGCTTACCAATATCTTCATTTCCTTCCTGGCTGCCAAAGCTGTTATAGATGGACAAATGACTCTCGGGATGATGCTTGCCGTTCAATACATAATCGGACAACTTAAAGGACCGATCGACCAGATGATGAATTTTATCCAGGCCGCACAGGATGCGAAGATCAGCCTGGAACGTTTGGGAGAGATCCATAATAAGGAAGACGAAGAGCCTGATATCACCTCCAAAATCAGCATTTTCCCTGAAAACCGGAACCTGACAATAAAGAATCTTTCTTTTCACTATGAAGGTCCCAATTCCCCGCCGGTACTTACCGATATTAACCTGTTCATTCCAAAGGGAAAAGTTACAGCGATTGTTGGAATGAGTGGTAGCGGTAAAACCACGCTTGTAAAATTAATGCTGAAATTTTATGAGCCAACTGCCGGGGAAATCAGACTGGGGGATATCCGCCTGTCGAATTTCAGCAACCGTCTCTGGAGAGAGAAGTCAGGAGCTGTGATGCAGGACGGCTATATCTTTTCGGATTCCATTGCCAGGAATATTTCCATAGGCGATGATCATATCAATAAGGAAAAACTGCTGCACGCGGTGAAAGTCTCCAATATCCAGGAGTTTATCGAGTCATTGCCCCTGGGCTATAATACCAAGATCGGAAATGACGGTCATGGCCTCAGCCAGGGACAGAAGCAGCGGATCCTCATCGCGCGGGCTGTATACAAGGATCCTGAATACCTTTTTTTTGACGAAGCCACAAATGCACTGGATGCCAATAACGAAAGAGTGATCATGGAAAATCTCGAAGAATTTTTCAAAGGGCGTACCGTAATTGTAGTGGCACACCGGCTTAGCACAGTCAAGAATGCAGACCAGATAATTGTGCTCGATAAAGGAAAAATGGTTGAGCTGGGAAATCATATACAGCTTACAAAATTAAAAGGCTCTTATTTCAATCTTGTCAAAAACCAGCTGGAACTTGGAAACTAAACAATCAAACAAGATCAATGAACTCCGGAGTGACGAGGTTCAGGAGATTCTGAGCCATGTTCCGGGATGGATCATCCGGTGGGGAATTACCGTGTTCTTTTTCACTTTACTGATGATTCTTCTTGCAAGCTGGTTCATCCGTTATCCTGAAATGATCTCAGCCAGGGTCACAATTACAACGGAGAATCCGCCGGCAAGCATTATTGCACGGGCTACCGGAAGGCTCAGTAAATTCATAAATGAAAATGATGCCGTTAAAAAAGGACAATACCTTGCAATGATAGAGAACCCGGCCAGGCCTGAAGATATCATTGAATTACAAAAGGAGCTGAAAGAGTTCAGGACAATCCTGGGAGACCATTCCAATATTCAGAAAAGTTTTTCCTTTAATGACAATTTGATCCTTGGAGAGCTCCAATCCACTTACTTTAAATTTCTCTCCGAATATAAAAATTATCAACTGCTGGAACAGCTGGATTTTTACCAGAAGCAGATTGACGCCATAAAAAGGCAGATCATTAACTATGAGAACCTGAACTCCAAGCTGGATGCACAACGGGCGCTGATCGAACGTGAGCTTGCACTGGCGGCTAACAAATACAAAGCAGATCAGGAGCTTTTCAGGAATCAGGTTATCCCGCAGCAGGAGCTGGATAGATCCGAAAGTGCATACATCCAGAATGAAAGGGCTTATGAAAATGCAAAAGCCGGAATCATTAGTAACAGCATCCAGATTTCTGAGCTTGAGAAGAAAATTATGGAGATGGTTCTGCAGGGGCAGGAGACCAACCGTAAGGCGATCACTTCTCTCGAAGAATCATTTAAAAGTTTCCAGGCACAGTTTGATCTCTGGGAACAGCAATACCTGCTGGTTGCACCTATAGACGGACATGTTGCCTTTTTTAAATACTGGAGCAATAACCAGTTCATTAACACGGGCGAAGAAGTGATGATGATCGTTTCAGGGTCGCAGAAAATATTTGGGATCGTACAGATGCCTGCTTATGGATCCGGAAAGGTTATAACAGGACAACGGGTTAAAATAAAATTCGATAATTATCCAGCCAATGAATACGGCATGGTTGAAGGCCGGATCGGTGCCATATCGGCGGTGCCAAGGAATAATATCTATTCCATTAAAGTAAACCTGGAACATGGACTCAAAACAAGCTATAATAAAACCCTGGATTTCAAGGAAGAGATGCAGGGCAATGCAGAGATCATTACGGAAAATCTAAGGCTTATAGAGAGAATTTTTAATCAGTTCAGATCTTTCTTTCATAATACGCTTGAAACTGCTTAAAGCCGGGAAAATCACATGAAATTATTTCCAGACATTTTAATACGTATCGGAGGAGGATCCTTTAATGATCTTGCACCGTTAAAGCTAAATATCCATGCCCACCTCGATTCCATTGAAAAGAAAAAGCAGGAACGGGACAGCTTTAAGCAAAAACTAAGTGATCAGCTTCATGCTGCGATTCATGACCTCGATGAACCGAAGGATCAGAATATCATATTAAATCTCAGGAGGGATATTTTTAACGATAAAAAGATCCCGCTTGAAAAAGTCCAGGCCATTCTCCCTGCCTTTCTTGTAGATGAGCTTATTACTTACAGGAATATACGGGATGAAATAACGGCCCTGGAAAAAGCAGGTGAAGAAATATATCATGCCCAGATCCTGCTGATCAGGCAACACCTGAAAGAACTTGCTTCGGAAGAGAGCCTTCAGAAAGGACTTCTCCTTTCAAGCCAGTCGCTGCTGAACCGGATCACGGATTATATCCGAACCGGAGACACACTTAAAAGAAAAGACCTGCAAACCGAACAGGGATTGGTAAAATACATTTCACGCATGTATGCGAAGACCTCTCCGTTCAGCACATTTACTAATCTCTCCATCGGCAGGCTCTCGGAAACAGGAGCTGAAAAATTCCTTGTGGAAAAGAATAAAGAAGGACAGGTTGATAGTCACATCCGCCTCAATAATTTTCTTTTTAAATACCTGAGGGACCTGTTATTGAAAAACAAGGAAGTCTACCGCCATTTCCTGCTTCGTACCAATCCTACCCTGCAGGTAAATGATTCCGGTTATCTTTTCTTAACCAACAGCAATAATATTGAATCTTTTCAGCGAATCCCCCTTCAGCCCATTCTTGAGCTATTCTCCGAACTTGTCAGGGAAAACAAAGAAGGTATCAGCTATACGGCCCTAATTGATACCATCATCAGCAATGAATATGTGGAAGCATCTGTCGAAGAGCTGAGAGATTATATCAATCAGCTCATTGAGTACGGCTTCCTGGAATTTAATATCGGTGTCTCAGGAATTGATCCAGACTGGGATATAAAATTTGTGGAAAAACTGAAGACATTGGAACCGTTTCATATTCCACATATCGCTGAACTGTCGGAAACGCTTGTAAAAATGAGAGTACTGGCAGCCGCGTATGAGAAAGCGGAGGTTGTTTTGCGAAGGAAGATCTTATCTGAAACACATTCGGCTTTCAGGTCGGTTTGCATGAAACTGCATGAAGCGGCCGGATTGCCTGAAAATGAAAGGAAGACACCCGAAGTGCTAATGGAAGAATACGTTCAGAAACAAAAACAGGAAAAAGAAAAGATCATGGCCGATACCACATATAAAGCAACGGATGATCGGCCTGTGCAGGAAAGTGAAGCGGAGACCGGGGAGGAAAAGAGGGAGGAGGAAGCTTTCAGGCACCAGTCCTCCACGTATTTTTCCTTTAAGCCGGAACAAATGTTTTATGAGGATACCACCATTGATTTTGCACCGGATATAAGTAAAATGAAGATAGAGTCTTTTGTGCGCTCAGTGAATGATATGCTGCAGGAACTTGGAATATTTGCCGGCCAACAGGATGAAAAAGACGAAATGCTGGAATTTTTCAGAAACAAATACGGCAGTCATTCATCGGTAAGCCTTCTGACTTTTTACGAGGATTATTACCGCGAGTATAAAAAGCCCGAAGCAGAACGTGCGGACAGGCTGAAAAAAGAAGCCATTGAAAAGCAGAAAAATAATCTCCCCAATGCGCCCGCAGAGACAAAAAAGCAGGTTCCTTCCGTTGAAGCACGTCATAATCAGGGAAAAAAATGGCTGGAATTATTTGCTACGGCCTTAAAAGAGAAAAATAACGGGGATAACACAGAATATCAATTCACACTGCAGGATATAAAACAGGTGAATGCCGCATGTGGATTGAACATACAATCCTCCCTGCGGCCTCAATCCTACGGAATGTTTGCCCAGTTCTATACAGAAAAGAATGCCAGCGGCAAGGAAGAACTGAAAGGTGTACTTAACGGAACATTTCCCGGTTTTGGAAAAATGATGAGCAGGTTTCTGCATCTATTTGATGAGGATGTGACACAGACAATACGCAAATGGAATCTGGCACTTTCCTCGTCGGATCTGCTGATTGAGGATTGTGATGCTTCTTATTTCAACGCGAACCTCCATCCTCCTCTGATGCCTTATGAAATCTGGATGCCGGGGGGCCATAATAGTCTTCCTTCAGACAATCAGCTTCCCATCACTGATTTTGAATTGTGTATAGCGGATGAAGAACTTCTGTTGGTTCATTCAGAAACCAAACAACAGGCCTATGTATTTGATCTTGGCTTTCAGGGTCATGGAGGCCGCTCTCAATTATTTCAGCTGCTTGAAAAGTTCAGTCTTTCAAGATATCTTTATGCCGCTCCCCTGGTGAACGCGATCAATGGATTAAACCCCAAAAGCAATAAAACAGAGGTAACCGCGGTTCCCAGGATCCTTTATGAAAACAATGTGATCCTGCAACGGAAAGGCTGGTATGTTCCCAAGCAATTCCTGCCATTGAGATCAACTACTGAAAGTAACTGGCAATACTACATGAAGGTGAATGACTGGCGAATTCAAAACAAGATCCCTGAAGAGGTATTTATATTTGTTAATCCTAACAGGAATGCTGACAATATAGATCCCGGGCTCCTGAAAAAAATTGGTCGCGATGATTATAAGCCCCAATACATACATTTTGGAGATCCCCTGCTGGTCAATCTGTTTGAAAAGCTGATCAGCAAAGTTCCCGCAACACTCAGGGTCGAGGAAATGCTGCCGTCCGCAGATTCACTCCTGGAATTCAATTCCCAAAAGCATGTGACTGAATTTGTAGTTCAATGGTATAATTATGAGAACATTCCTGATCCGGAACAATCTTAAAAAACGCAGAACATGGAGCAGCAAAATCACTGGCTCAGCATCTATCTTATTTACAATGAGCCCTGGGAAAAACTTTTAACTGAATGCCTCAATCCCTTTGCAAAAAGCATTATAGAGAAGAGCCTTGCGGAACGATTTTTCTTTATCCGCTATTGGGAAAAAGGACCGCATATCAGGCTGCGCTTCGAAGGGAAAGCTGAGGATCTGGAAAAAATAAAATCACTTGCCGCTAAAGTATTCTGTGATTATTTTATAAAGTATCCTTCTTTCCGGGAAGAGCCTGCATGGCTGAAGAGCCTTCCGGAAGAACAACAATGGTTCCCGGATAATTCAGTCCGGTATGTTCCCTACGAACCGGAAACACAGCGCTATGGCGGACCTGTGGGATTGCACATTGCGGAAAAGCAATTTCAATCTTCCTCTTCTGCAGTTTTGTCCCTGATTGAGGATAGCCAGGACTGGGACTATACAAGCGCTTTGGGAGCTGCGATCCAGCTTCATCTTAGCTTCGCTTATGCTATGGGAATGGACCTCGATGAAACATTACGTTTTTTTACTTGTACTTTTGAGGGATGGCTGCCGCGCGCTTACTATTTTTTTGAAAAAGATATTACGGCAGAAGAGCTTGCTGACAGAAGAGAAAAAACACTGGAAGCTTTCAAAAGCACATTTGAAAAACAAAAAGAGTCGTTGGTTCCCTTTCATGAATCATTCTGGCAGGCCCTCCTTGAAAATAATGAATTCGAGCAGGAGTGGCTCAATAAATGGATCAGGGAAATGAAGGCAAGGAGCAATGAGCTGAAAACCGCGCAGCAGGAGAATACCCTGATCTGTCCGGAAACATTTGGTGAACGTTATCCTGCTGATATTCCGGCAGCCACGCGTGAGCGCTGGATCCTTTACGACAGCTATATTCACATGACCAACAACCGGCTGGGCATTACCAATCGTGATGAAGGATACCTGGGCTATATCATCAATGAGTCATTGAAGCATCTGAAAAAAAGCATGGTCTGAACACCAGTTGATCTTAAAATAAAAGGCCGGAATGTCCGGCCTTTTTATTTATAATTATCACAGATTATCCGCAAACTGAAGGTGATGTGCACGCTCCGCATGAAAATACTGTAGGGCAGGCATCGTATGCAGATGGACTGATAGGACACAGGTAAGCCTGTGTATTGATGCATGCAGCCACTTCTGAATTGCAGGCAGGATTATCAGACTGCCCTCCTCCCTGAATTGTTTTTGATTCAAAGCTTTTCAGCTCTGTTACAAAACTTTGAACTTTCAGTTCGTTTAATTTCAAGTTTTTCTTTTTCATAATGTGAGGGTTTAGTTAAATTAATTATTTCATATTACTGTTCCTGCGTAAGTTAAAATGGAGTACATCTTACTGTACAGTCAATGACCGTGCATGCAATTCCAAGACTGCAGTTCGGAACATGTGAACCTGCACATGCGGGAGTTCCGGTAAACTGGCAGGCTGCAACTTCAGTTGCACATTCAGGAGTTGCTGAACGGTCTCCTCCCTTTACAGTTTTTGAATCATCAATGTTAAGCTGGGTTACAAAGCTTTGTACCTTCAGGTTGCTCAGTTTTAATTTTTTTTTCATGAGTTTTATAAGTTCGGTTTAGAAATGGTTGCGTACAACCCATTCTGACTGTGGTTAATTTAATAAACGGCAGAGTGTATGAACACTCTACCGTTTAAATTTTAACACAAGTTTGTACAATCGATTGTACATCCTCTTTGTGTAGGACATGCATCGTATGCCGAAGGGAAGTTGGTGCAGAAATGCGCATGTGTATTTCCACACGCATTCACTTGTGAAAGACAAGTTGGATTTACGGTATTTCCTCCAACTCCGCCAACAAGTGTTTTTTCTTCGTTCTTGTCGAATGCTGTTACAAAGCTTGTAACTTTTAGCTCATTGATCTTTAGTTTTTTCTTTTCCATTTTTTTTGTTTTTTAGGGTTAGCACTGATATTAATTTTTGACATTGAAAAAATTATATTTTTTATGCACAAAGCAAAGGATCTGTATTTGTGCAGCAGCCGGTATTAGGGCATGCGCAAACAGGAAGGTTACCTCCCCCCATATAACCACTGCAGGTATAGTTGCAGATTGCTGCTGCGGTATGGCCGCATCCCGGCACCTGGCTGCACTTATCAGCATGTGTGGCTGCTCCGCCCTGTAGTGTTTTTTGTTCATCCTGTTCGAGGGAAGTCACAAAGCTTTGTACTTTAAGATCTGTTAGTTTTAAATTTTTCTTTTTCATTTTTTATATATTAAAGAGTTTGTAACCATATTTTTTTGAAAGGTAAACCATACAGAATATCAATAGCAAGCATACCGGCCTAAATAGCGTAGTACTACGTGAGCTTCGGGTAGTGTTACGTATTATGGCAATTCATGCGTTTAACCTGTTTTTAGTTAATGACTAAAATCTTAGTTTTGTTTGAAGGACAATCATTATGGAAGACAAAGCGCAATTAAAAAAGGCCATGCTGGAAGAAGCCATCCGCATCGGTGAAGAATTGCTGAAAAAAGCAGTAAAAGACAAAAACGGATTATCGTGGGAAACTATGATCCTGGCACCCGATAAAAAAGTGGCATGGTTCGCTTCTGAAGGAATTTATGCCGGCACCTCCGGAATTGCTATGTTTTTTATGGAGCTGTACCGGCAGACACAAAATAAAAAGTACCTCGATGCCTCTTCTGCTGCGTTGGAATGGGTGGATAAATTTTGCGAAGAGAACCCTACCGATTACTATGCCTTCTTTACCGGCCGCTTAGGTGCTGCTTTTGCCATGCAGCGTATGTTTGAGCTTACAGGCGAATCAGCTTACACGGAAAGGGCTTTGAAGATCGCCAGGGATGCGGAAAGCTTTATCAGCAAGTCAGCTACCATTGATGATCTTATCAACGGGATTTCAGGGACACTTCTTGGCCTTCTGCATCTTCATTCGCTTACAAAAAATGAAATGCTGCTGGGGATGATTGATCGTTTTACCGGGAGACTGATCGAAAATGCTCACCATGCCGCTGAAGGACTTTATTGGGACAGAAGCCCGAAAACCATCCGGGGGCTTTGCGGATTTTCTCATGGTACCGCAGGGATCGGTTTTGCATTTCTTGAATTAGGAAAATATTTTAAAAATGATAGCTTCTACCAGGTTGCGGAACTGGCTTTCAAATACGAAGAGCATTATTTTAATCCTGCCACAGGAAACTGGCCCGACTTCCGCAAAGGAATTCATAATGAAACCGATCAGCTGCTGCACGAAAAGAATTACAGCGAAAGAAACATTGATTTCTTCACGGGCCCCGGAGATATGGCGGCATGGTGTCACGGTGCCCCGGGCATAGGCCTTTCCCGGATCAGAGCTTATGAACTGCTTGGCGCTTCTGAGTACAGAAAAGAACTGGAAACAGCAATTACCAAAACAAGGAAAGCTAACTTCGAAAATGAATTACGGTCCTCAACCCTATGTCATGGCAATGGCGGGAATGCAATGCTCTTTCTTGAAACATACAGGTCTTATAAGGATCCGGTCCATTTGAATATGGCTGAAGAAACAGCTGCGAGAATGCTCGCTTCAAAAGAAAAGTCAGGCGTGTATTTTTCCGGCCTTGCAGACGCAGGAATGCAGGAGGATACCAGTTTATTTATGGGAAATGCCGGCATCGGTTATTTTTATCTCCAGGTACTTTCTCCTTTCACTGTTCCTTCCTTGCTCTCACCAAATGTGCAGGGATCTTTTAATGCTTCAGGTATGCAGGAATATCCTGTAATAAATATCAGCAAAGCTGAAATGAAAAGGAAGCTGTTAAGGAAGATGTTTAACCGGACAATCTGTCTCCTTGAAAAAATAACTCCGGATGCATTCAACACATATCTGCAAGCTCCGCATAAAATTGCAGAACTGAAAAAAGAGTTTAAAAAATTCATTGCAATGCTTTGCGGTACTTTATCATCTCATCATACCCTATTGCTGAAAGATATTTTCAACCTTGAATCCGAAAGAATGAGCATGGATGAGAAGGTGCTAAGTAATGCACTGTTACATATACAGGAGGAAATGCTGGTAAAAAAGGGCAAGCAGCTGACGGAACTTTCTGAAGAGGAATTTTTAATGCAGCGGATCTGTCTTCATCCTCAGATAAAGCTTGTGGAAACTGCCTGGGACTGGAATACTAAAGAATGTGAGAACGAAAAAAAAGAGCCGGACGAATACTGCGTACTCTTAAAACCCGGAACAATGGGGGTGGTGGAAGAGCCGCTTTCACCTTTTCTTTCTGTGATCTTAAGCGCTCTTGATGAAAGAAAAACCGTAAAAGCTATTATGAAAGAAGTTGCGGAAAATTTTGAAATAGGTTCAGCTGCAGAAGGAGATCATCTGAAGGAATTAATTGTTTCGCAGATCAAGGAAGCATTAAGGTCCGGAATCATCATCGCTGAAGAGGCTGAGGTATTAAGCAATGCCGGATAATTTCCGGAACAGAGATCAAATAATAAGACGCTATCTTTTGTTTTTACGGGTGATGCGTAGTACTACTGAACCATTGCGTACTACTACACAATCTTAATTGGAAACGTTTTTTTTGGTATATGATTCATATATATTTGTTTAAAGGGGAAGCCGAAAACCTCAAACAGAGTAGGCATGAATTCAAAAAAGAATCATATGAAAAACCAAAAACCTTTTTTTGCTAAATTCCTGGAAAACCAATTTTCCACAGAGGAAGCAAAGAACATCAAGGGTGGTGACATTGCTGTTACCTTGAAATACCCTTCTGATTCAGAAGACGGTGGAAGCAATGACGGCCCGGGCAACGCCTGCAATACACCGGCAGCGGCTCACAATCCGAACTGTCCACCGATCTTTGTAACTCTGAAGTTCCCTTCAGACCAGGAAGATTAAAAATCGATTTCATTAAAAAAAGCCTTTCGCAAGATTGGCTTTTTTTAATTTTAAAACGAAGCCATGATCCTACTATTAACACATACCGAAGATTTTTACACCGTTGATCTTGTAAAGGAAAGTCTCAGAAAAAAAGGTATGAACTCTATCAGGATTGACCTTGATGCATTTCCAGAAAGATTCTTTATCACAGAGATGATCAGTGATCAGGGAAAATCTTTTGAGCTGAGAAGCGGTGATCAGCGCCTCCATCTGAATACTGTACAGGGAGTTTGGCTTCGTAAAT
This sequence comes from Bacteroidota bacterium, assembly GCA_025963725.1. Classification (GTDB taxonomy): domain Bacteria; phylum Bacteroidota; class Bacteroidia; order 2-12-FULL-35-15; family 2-12-FULL-35-15; genus 2-12-FULL-35-15. The sequence goes on from JAOQAE010000005.1 coordinate 189,873, forward strand.
ATTTTGCTCCAAAGATCAGCCAGGAGATAGAGCCGGAATTCAGGGATGGCTGCTTTCGCGAATCTAAAGCCGTTATGGATATTCTGCTGCAGGTACTCGGAGAGTTGCCCTGCATCGATCCTTTCGAAGTGATCCAGAAAGCGAACAATAAATTTTATCAGCTGGAAACGGCAAAAGCTTCAGGGATCCGGATCCCCAAAACCCTGATCACAAACGATCCTGAACAATTGAAAATATTTTATGAGAATGCAGGTCCCGATATCATTGCGAAAATGCTCACGCAGCTTTCAACAAGCATGCAGGGAGCCAGCTATTTTATGTATACCAGCATGGTTGGACCGGAACACATGGAAGATGCGGATACGCTTAAAAATTGTCCAATGGTTTTCCAGGAGCATATTGCCAAACAATATGAGCTTAGGATCATTTATGTAGACGGACATTTCTTTACAGGAAAAGTAAATGCATCCGGAAGTAAGCTGGGAAAAACAGACTGGAGAAAATCAACTCCCGATGAAGTAAAATGGGAACATTATACCCTTCCGGAAGGGCTGCGGCAGCAACTTTCCGATTTTATGAAAAAGATCGGGCTGATTTACGGAGCGATCGACATGATCTGTTCGGCAGAGGGAGAATATGTGTTTCTTGAAGTAAATCCCACCGGAGAATGGGGCATGTTGCAACGTGACCTTGGATTGGCCGTGAGTGACGCAATTGCACAAGCATTAGTTAACAGGATAAAACAATGAAAAAAATATTACTGATTACATTCAGGCAGGATAACTCCTGCATAGAAATGGTTTCAAAGGCCATAAAAGCCAAGGGAGGTCTGCCGGTAAGATTTAACACAGATGAATATCCCGGTAATTCATCATTGTCTGTTGAGTTCAATAATAATCAATGGAGAAACATCCTTAAGATCGGGGAAACAAAATATGACCTGGATGAGTTCGAAGCGCTTTGGTACAGGCGGATCCGCATAGGCTCTGATATAAAAGAAGAACTGGAAGAAAAATTTATTCCTCCTTCCGTTGAAGAAAGCAGGCGTACTTTTTTCGGTGTGCTGGCTGCGCTTGATCTCTTTAAGCTTGATAGTGTTGAGACCGTGAAAAGAGCAGGCCATAAGCAGCTCCAATTAAAAATTGCAGAGCGCCTGGGCCTTAAAATCCCAAAAACACTTATCACCAACGACCCTGCAACTGTACGTGGGTTTTATGACAGCTGTCCCGCAGGGGTCATTACCAAAATGCAGGCTTCATTTGCAATCTACGAGAACGGAGTAGAGAATGTGGTCTATACGAATTTACTGAATGAAGACAGCTTTGAAGGACTGGAAGAGCTCCGCTACTGTCCTATGACCTTCCAGGAAAGTCTTCAGAAAAAGGTGGAGCTCAGGATCACTGTAATAGGGAACAGGGTATTCTCCGCTTCGATCAATTCACAAAAGGAAGCCAAGGCAAAGGATGATTGGCGCAAGGAAGGCATTGCTTTCATGAACCAATGGCAAAAATTTGATCTTCCTTCCCATATCGAGAAAAAGTTGCTGGCCCTGATGGATGAATTGAAACTCAACTATGGAGCTATTGATATGATCCTTACTCCTGATAATGAATTTTATTTCCTCGAAGTGAACCCGGTAGGAGAATTTTTCTGGTTGGAAATGAATCCCGGTTTCCCGATGTCAGAAGCGATAGCAGATCTGCTACTGGGAAATGCCGAACGCAGATTATAAGAGCTATGCATTTAACCCAGTGGTTTCGCCAGCGTTCTCAGTCTGATAATTCCTTCGCAGCGGTTGTCAACCTGCTGCATCTGCTGGATGTGCGGGTAACTCTTACAAGCATTGAAAAAGCCCTTAAAACAAATTATACTTATCCAAGCATTGCCGCCATATCCGAATCTCTGGAAGAATGGAACATACAGAGCATGGTTGTAAAGATCCCGGTAGAAAAGCTGGCTGAGGTTGATTTTCCCTGTATTGCTCATCTTCATAAAAACAACGGACATTTTGTTGTACTTACTGAATTCAGTAATGACATAGTTACTTACACCGATCCCGGACAGGGGGTTGTAAAGGAAACTGCTGAAGATTTTGCAGCTTCCTGGAACGGGATATTGCTGCTTGTAAATGCAGATGCATCCTCAGGAGAAAAAGGATATGCGTTTAAAAGAAGAAAGGAGAAGACCGAAAAAGCGCGGTTGCCGCTCACGCTTACGATCATCTTATTACTTGTTCTTTCTACCCTGCTGCTTGCAAATGATTCGATCATGCACACACCAGCCGGCTTGTTTCTTTTTCTTATCAAATGTGCAGGTCTTTTATTAAGCGCATTGCTTCTCCTCCACTATTTCGCGGATGATAATCCTTTCATGCAGCGGATCTGTCCAACCGGCAGGATGCTTAACTGCAAAGGTGTGCTCCATTCCCCGGCAGCAAAATTTTTAAATATTCCAATGGCTGATCTTGGTGCATTATATTTTTCCGGAGGGGCGCTTACTTTACTTTTCTGCACTTTCAGCACCGTATCACCAGGCGTTTTCTTTTTATTTGCTGTCATCAATTTATTGACCTTGCCTTATACGCTATTCTCATTGTTCTACCAGGCCTTTGTCATAAAGCAATGGTGCTGGATGTGCGTCGGGATCCAGGCTTTATTCTGGATAGAATTCTTTGTGTTCCTCTTAAATGGCTGTCATTATCCCACGGAGATAAGGATTGTGGAATTTCTGCCTTTTTGCTGGGGCTTCCTGCTGCCTCTTGCAATCTGGATTATGGTGAGGCCACTGATTGATGAAACAATTAAAATAAAGCCTTTGACACAGCAGCTTTTCCGCCTGAAGAACAATCCCTATCTGTTCTGGACTGCCCTGACAAAGCAGCCTAAAGTAAATACGGATCTGAAGATCCCGGAGGAAATTTCCCGAGGGCCTGAAAATGCAACGGTCACCATCATTATGATCACTCACCCGCAATGTCCCCAGTGTCAAAAGGTCCACCATTTCCTGAAAGAGCTGAACGAACAGTTCCCCGGATCATTCAGGTATGTTATTCGCTTTCATTGCCCGGTAGAGGATCAGGGAAAGGAGATTGCACGCGGTATCATTTCCTGCGCTTTAAAAGGAGATAATGCAAAAGCCATCCGGGCTTTGGAGGCCGGTTATAATGCACGAACAAAAAAAGAATTCTCAGACTGGAAAAAAACATTTTATATAGAAGATGCTGAAACAGTGAAGAGGGTTGAACTTATCCTGGAAGCACATTTAGAATGGTCTAAGGAGATGAATATAAAAGGAACTCCTTCATTTTATGTGAATGGCCATCCGCTTCCCGCAGAATTTACGATCTATGATATTAAGGCTCTGCTTCGTTTAAAAAAAATATCCTGATAATTTTGGGAAAGAATGGGTGAACATGCGATACTTTGCTTTCGGATAAATTTCAGGAGCAAATGCTCATCGCTTCGTTGATATCATCCACCCGCTTTACACTGCAAGCTGCTTCGCGAAAAGCTCGCAGGCTTTCCGTTGCAATCTGGGCTATCGGAGATGACTTGTAGGTTATTTTGAAAATCACATAAAACAAAAACGATGGTAGTTAACCATCGTTCTTGTTTATACTTTGTGTAAAGAAAAATTCATTTTCGAAAACTTCGTCCTTAGCTTCATACCTTTTCCACGCCTTAAAAGACGTGGCTAAAAACTTAAGGGCTGCAATGGATAGCTAAACCTGTCCGCTTATAAGCTCGGCAGGAAGAACGAAGCGATTACAATAGTTTTCTTATTCTTGAAAAAAGACGGTTTACCGCCCTTTATTTTCGTTGCGTATGGAATACATTTGTATCTAAACAAATAAATAAAAAACACCATGAAATTAGAAGCACAAACTACCTGGTATAATGAACTGGGCTCACAAATGCAGATACAAATCGATCCAACTACAGGTAACATCACAGGTCAATATACAACGAATGTTGGCACAGGCAGCGGCCAGTATGCGCTTGTGGGCCAGGTCGACCTTGTCGGAAGCCAGAATAGCAACGCAATCGGATTTGTTGTCGTATGGACAAACGGTACGGGCAGTTCGGAAGCTGTAACCACTTGGTCGGGTCAGCTCATTAACAACGGTACGATCTTAACGACATGGCTGTTGACAGCAGAAACGGCGCTGCCGGACACTTGGAAATCGACATTAGTCGGACAAGATGTTTTTACACAAAACCAACCGTCGAAAGCAGAGATAGATCTGAGGGTGAAAGCGGGACACAACTTTTCACATCCTGCCAGTAAGTAGCATAACAAATCAAAAAAGAAAAGGACACTGATGACAGTGTCTTTTTCTTTTTATGGCTTGCATCGTCCTGAAAATAAGTTGACACAAAACTCAACTTATAAAAAAACACAGGGCGAAAGAAGTTAAAACCCTACAAGAGGTATATCAAAAAAAATCCCGGCCGCCAGAGGCAACGGGGATCAGGATAAAAGTGCGTCAACTTAGACGTTGCCCTTCTTTGGAACACGCAAAGGTTTAGTTGGTTTTTTTTTCGGCGCAGGCTTACGTGATTCACTAGGTTTTGCCTTTTTCGACTTTTCAGCTTCAAGTTGTCTTCTGCGATTTTCCTGCGCGGCATCCCAAGCTGTGTTTGTCCCAGGTGTGCCTCCGTTTTTGTTGACTTGATCGGCCTCGTTGTTGTTTTTTCTTTTTTGCATGTTCATATTGGTTTTAAGTTTATACAGACATTTATCAAAGTATAATCCCGTCTTTATGCCATGCCATTAAAAGAAAAAATGTCATTAAAAATCGCGCTGCTGTTTTGCCGGATAACTCAGAGGAAATGAAACCGGGCGCTTTCCCGTATTTTCGTCTGACAGATGATAGGTTAAATGTCAGGAAAGTTCTTGAGTAAAAAATAGTTACAATTAAAATGAACCTTTGATGCTTTTATTAGTGTCCCTGAACTGTCCCTTGTAAAAATAAAAAAGCCCTGAAAGCAAATGCTCTCAAGGCTTTATTTTTGTGATCCCGCTGGGATTCGAACCCAGGACCCCTACATTAAAAGTGTAATGCTCTACCAGCTGAGCTACGGAATCTTAAACCTGCTTTGTATGCAGCCCCACATTGATTTTGGGAGTGCAAATATAGAAGCATTATTTTATTTTGCAAAGGCTTTTTTATAAAAAACTTAAATATTTTCTTTTCCCTTGATTTTCAGCACATTTCAGAGGCATTTCGCTTGGGCGGAACTTTGATCCGGACCGATAATTATTCCGTCTTCATTTATTAGGTATATGTCGTAAAATTCACTATAATTGTGTATAAGTCAAACGCACCATTTGAGCACACAACTCGAAATAAAACCTTGCATCGGCCTCTCCAACATGGCATTTGGAGCAGGCATGGACGAAATCGAAAATATCCTCGGCAAACCCGATGAGGTCGAGCTGCTGGATGATATCGACGACTGCCAGTCGACCGTATGGCATTACTGGGACCAGGGATTCTCGCTCTTTTTTGATGAAAATAACAATCAGCTGTTCGGATGCGTGGAGATCGATAATGAAGAAGCGCTTTTATGGGGCAAAAAGATCTTCCTCCTCAACGAGCAGCAGATCATCGACCTGTTTAAAAGCAAAAGCTACCCGCAATATGAGACGGAAATGCATGAATGGGGCGAAAAGCGGCTCAGCTTTGATGAAGCCAACATCGACTTTTATTTTGAAAAGAATAAATTAACATCCATTAATTACGGCAAGCCGCTCAACGGCCCGCAAATCCTAATCCTTCCCAACTGATGACAAAAATATTCCTGACCGGTTACATGGGCAGTGGAAAATCCACTGCCGGTAAGAAATTAGCAACGAAGCTGGGCTTCGAATTCATCGACCTTGATAAACTCATAGAAACCGAATGCGGACAAACGATCACGGAGATCTTCGCTGAAAAAGGCGAGAATGAATTCCGTGCCCTGGAGCACAATGCGTTAAAAAAGCTGATCACAAAAGAGAATATTGTTGTGGCTTGCGGCGGCGGAACTCCCTGCTATTACGGCAACATGGAGCTGATGAACAATAACGGCATCACCATTTACCTGAAAATGAGCGCCGATGCCCTTGCAAGCCGGCTGCTGAAAGCAAAAGACAAGCGCCCTCTCATTGAAAACAAAACGGAAGAGGAATTAAAAAGCTATATCACCGAGCACCTTGAAAAGCGCGAAGACATCTATCACCAGTCGCAATACATTGTTAAAGGCAAGAACCTTGATATAGACGAGTTGGTGGAATTCGTTAGCGCGATTTAACTAAGATAAACAGTTTCTTTCCCCTTTTTATTCAGCTCCACGGTAATATGCTCCTGCAGGGTTGTGGACAATGAAAGACCTACCACATCTGCCTTGATCGGGTAACGGTTATGCCCGCGGTCCACCAGCACAGCCGTTGTCAGCCTTTTCACAGGCGCATTCAGGAATAACTTGGCGCCGAAAATAAGCGTCTTCCCCGAATTCAGCACATCATCCACCAGGATGATCACCTTATTCTTCAGCTCCTTATCGCTGAGTTTGATCTTCAGCTCCGAGTTAAAAGGGTTTTCCTTGTCCATCGAGACCTCGATCAGCTGTACCCTGATCTTAGAGATCTCCTGCAGCACATCTGCAATCCGTTTCGCCAGCACATAGCCGTTCTTTGCAATGCCGGCGATCACGATCTCCTTTTCATCGTAATTGTTCTCATAGATCTCATAAGCGATCCTGTTGATCTTCTGCTCGATCTGCTTGCTGTTAAGGATAAGGGTCTTGGTCATTTTTGGTACGGATAACGAATCTTTACGAATTTACAAATCTATGTTACTAATATGGGTTATCATACTGAGGCACGAAGCATTCCAAAATCATTGCCAACTTTTTTAATTGCCACTGCCAACTTGTGTGAGATTGCTTCGGGCGAAGCCCTCGCAATGACGTTCTAATTGCCTACTGCCAACTGAACCCTTCCTCCTTTAAAAAAATATTTCTTATAATAATCCTCATCGAGGTCGCTTATGATCACTCCCTGCTTCACCGATGCATGTGCAAATTTATTATTCCCGAGGTAAATCCCCACATGCGAGATCTGCCCCTTTTTAATTTTAAAGAATACCATGTCGCCTTCTTTCAGCTCTTCCTTCTCAAGCGGACAAACCGTTTTAAACAGGTCCTTTGAGCCGCCGGCAAGGTCGATGCAGTAAGCATCCTTGTACATGCGGCATACAAAGCCGGAGCAGTCGATCCCCTTCTTTGTTTTGCCGGAATACTTGTAATGCGTGCCCGCCCAATCGTATACCTGGTAATACAGGTATGGCGTTGCGGCCGAGTCTGCATTCAGGCAGCGGACCCCGAAGTACTGCGCGATCGCGGGCTTGCGCTGCTTTACAGGCGCTTTCTTTTTCTTCACCTGAGCAAGCAGCAGCAAAGGGCTTAGTATCAATATGAGGATCAGCCTTAGCTTCATGTCTTACAAAGATAAGAATTTAAAATAGCCTCTCTCAAATGCGGATCCCGATCACAAGGATATCGTCCACCTGCTCAAGCACACCGCGCCAGCTCTCGATCGTGGTATCCAGCAATTCCTTCTGCTGCTGCATGGATAAATGCTGGTTGCCGATCAGCAGCTGCTGCAGCGGCTTGTACTTGAACTTCTTGCCTTTCGCACCGCCAAACTGGTCGGCATAGCCGTCCGTAAACACGTATACACAATCGCCTTTCTCCTGCTTCACTTCGTAATTGTGAAAGGGCTTCAGCTCCTCGCCGATGAATACGCCGATCGGCTTTTTATCGGCTTTCACTTCCGTGAGCTTCCCGTTCCGCACCAGCCACAGCGAATTGTAAGCGCCCGCAAATTCGAGCATCCCGGTGCTTTCATCATAAGCACAAAGCGCTATGTCCATGCCGTCCTTTACCGTAGAGCCTTCCAGCGTTTGCTTCAGCGCTTTTGTAACGCCTTTGTTCAGTGCATTCAGGAGCAGGTTTGGCTTGGAAAGCCCGCTTTCATTCACTGCCTGGTTCAGCTGGTTGTAGCCTACAATGCTCATGAATGCGCCCGGAACGCCATGGCCCGTGCAATCCACTGCCGCGAACAGCTTTTTATTTCCCCATTGCTCAAACCAGTAAAAGTCGCCGCTAACAATGTCCTTCGGCTTATACAGCACGAACGAATCCGGGAATAATTTCGTGATGAAGTCGTTGCCCGGAAGAATGGCTTCCTGCAAACGTTTGGCATACTTGATACTGTCGGTGATCTCCTTGTTTTTGCCCGCCACCTCATCGCGGTTCTGTTCCAGCTCCCTGTACACCTCTATCAGCCGTTCGTTCTTCTGCTCTATTTCCGAATAAGCCGACTGCAGCTGCTTATTTGCTTTCTGCTTCTGTCGGATGTTGCGGAACGACATTACGATCAGGATCACCAGCAGCACAGCGGCTATTGAAATAGCATTCAGGATAAGCTTCTTCTTCGTGATCTCGCTCTGCTGCAGCTGTCCTTCCTGTGTCAGCAGCTTGATCTTCTGCTCCTTTTGCTCGCTTTCATATTTCGATTGCATCTGCGCCACCCGCTCCGAGTTCTCATCGCTGAACAGCGTATCGCGCAGGTCGGAATACTTATTGAAATAATCGTACGCTAATTTATACTTCCCCTGCCTGTAGTAAATGGCGGCGATCGACCGTGCAGAGCCTTTCTGGAAAGACAATGAATGGATCTCATCCGAAAGTTTGTACGACTCCAGCAGGAACTTCAACGCATTCTCGTCATCGCCCAACCGCAGCGAGATCTCCCCAAGGTTCCCCGACGCGATCACGATCCCTTCCTTATCGTTCGCCTGCGACCAATATTTGTAGGCATCGTAAAAATTCTTCAGCGCCTTCTGGTATTCGCCCTTGTCCATGTACACCAGCCCGATGCCGTTCAGCGAAGCGCCGTACTGCGCCACCGATCCCATTTTCTTCCTGATGTCGAACGAGATCTCCAGGTACTTCAATGCTTCCGCATATTTCCCGATCCCTTCATACGCAAGGCCCATGCGGTGGTACGAATAGGCCATGCCTGCCGAATCATTGATCTGCTTCTGGATCGTGATGGCATTCTCGCAGAACCGGATCGCCTTTTCCGGCACATCCTGCCTGTCGTAAAGCACAGCAAGAGAAAACAAACAATCGGCTTCCTGTTCCAGGTCTTTTATTGCTTTCGCGATCTCAAGGCCTTTGAAAAGGTTGTCGAGCGCCTTATCGATGTTCCCTTTGGATGAATAAATTTTTGAAAGGTGAATGTAATCCGAAATAAGCCCGCTGCTGTCGCCAATGGCAAGGTCGATCTCCAGCGCCTTTGAATAATAATAAAAGGCAGTATCGGTATTTCCGTTCCAGTAATTAACATTGCCGGTAAGCGTGCAATTGTAGCTCAGGGCTTTCTGCAGGTGATTCCGAACAGCTACCTTCCTGCCCATCACAAGGTATTTGCTGGCGGAATCCACATCGGAATGGATATAAAAATAAGCGATCCTGTTGCAGGTGTTCGCGGTCACGGAATCGTTGCGGGCTGCTTTGAGCACCGACAACAGGCTGTCCGGGCGTTCTTTCTTCTGCGCAAAGCCTGAAGAAAAAACAGCAAGGAGCATAAAAAATAATCCGCCGATCCGTTTCAATTTTTCTCTTGTATCAAATTCTTACGCCGAATAAAAGCACATCATCCACTTGCCCCGCATCGCCTTTCCAGTCGTCAAATATTTTCTTGAAGCGCTCTTCCTGCTTGCTCATCGGGATGCTGTGGTTCTCTATGATCACCTGCTTCAATTGCTTTGTCATGAATTTTTTCCGTTTGGGCCCGCCGAACTGGTCGGCATAGCCATCGCTGAATAAATAGAGCGCATCGCCCTTCTGCAGCTGGATGCTGCTTTCTCCGTAGCGCTGCTCATCCTCGGTAAAGCCGCCGATGGAAGCCTTCGTAGCCTTGTGCTCGATCAGTTCATTATTTCTCACAAGCCACAACGGGCGGTTGGCCCCTGCGTATCTCAACTGCAAAGTGTCCTTGTCAAAGGAGCATACCGCAATGTCCATCCCGTCCCTTGAAAGGCTTGAATCGGCAGTTTGTTTCAGCGCCTGCTTAATTCCGGCATTCAGGAAAGCAAGCAGGTCGCCGGGGCCTTCCAGTTTTTTATCATTCAGCGCCTGGTTGAGCTTATCGATGCCGATCATGCTCATGAAGCCTCCCGGAACACCGTGCCCGGTGCAATCTGCCACGGCGAAATAAAGCCTGCCGTTCAGCTCGCTGAACCAGTAGAAATCGCCGCTCACTACATCCTTTGGCATAAAGAGGCCGAAGCCTTCGGGGAAGTAGCGCTTCAGCACCTGCACATCGGGCAGCATGGCCTCCTGTATATTTTTTGCGTAATTGATGCTGTCCTGGATCTCCTTCTTTTTTTCCGCCAGCTCCACGTTCGTTCTCTTGATCTGCTTGTATGCTTTGTAAATGAAGAACGACATCAGCAGTACAATAAGCAGCACGCTCAGCACGGCAGAAATCAGGATGCTGTTCTGCCGCAGCCTTGCCGATTGCGAGCTTACCTTCAGGTCCTGGATCTCCTTGTTCTGCTTCAGGATCTGGATCTCCTTCTCCTGCTTCTCATTCTCGAGCCGCTTTTCCATCTCCTGCACCTGGCGCATGCCTTCTTCATTGTTCATCGAATCCTTCAGCTTCAGGTGCAGCTGGTTGTAGGAATACGCCTTTTCATAGTCGCCGGTAACCGCATACAGCTTCGAGAGCCCTTCGTAGGCATCATCGGTAAAGGGCACATTATTGAACTTCTTTGCCTTTTCCAGCGCCGACATATAATACCCGAGGCTCTTCGCATATTGCTTCTGGTCCTTGTACAGCTCGCCGATATTGCTGTAAATGCCGGCTTCACTTACGGTATCATTGATCGAGCGGAAAGCTTCCATTGCCATTTTATAATGCCTCAATGCCGCTTCATCATCTTTCAGCATGTGGCTGATGATCCCCAGGTTGCTGCTCGTTGAGCCTATGCCTGTTTTATAATCCATCTGTTCGAACTGCTCGAGGGCCATCGCATAATATTTCTTTGCATCGGTATAGCGGCCAAGGTCTTTATAGCAAATCCCGATATTGTTGTAGGAGACAGCCAGCCGCTTCCGGTACTTGTGCTCTTCCGCGATCTTTGCCACTTTCAAAAAGTATTTCAGCGCCTGGTCCTTCCGGTCCTGGTTGGAATACATAATGCCCATAACATTGTAGATCTGGCAGAGCTGAAAATGCATGCCCGCCTTTTCACCGGCGTCGGCGGCGGTGAAATAGTTTTTGAGCCCCTCCGCATAATTCAGCTGCTTATAATAGTAGTCGCCAACAGCGGAGGCGGAATAGCAGACACCCTGCTGAAAGCTTATTCTTCGTGAAAGCTCGAGCGCTTCCCTTGCAAAGGAAAGCCCTTTAACCTTTTCCTTTCCTTCGTACTGGTAGGAGATCGCAAGCAGGAGGCTGACCTTCCCGGTATCCGTGGTTTCTTTCAGGTAAGCCTTATAGAGGCTGTCTACCTTTGCTTTATTCACCTGCGACTGCATGCTTAACGCATGACAGGCAATTACCAGCAACAATATCATTCGCAACGTACACCTCATCAGCTTATCCGTATTCCCATTATTAAAATATCATCGATCTGCTCCAGCTGTCCTTTCCAGGATTCGATCGTGCTGTTCAGCAGGTTCTTTTGTTCGCCCATTTCCAGCCTGCTTATCTTCAGCAGCAATTCCTTCAGCTGCGAATACTTGAATTTTTTCCCTTTTGGCCCGCCGAACTGATCGGCATAGCCATCTGTAAAGATATAAAGCACATCGCCTGGCTGCGATTCAAATTCCCTGTTCTTGAACTGCTTCAGCTCCTCGCCAACAAATGCGCCTACAGGATGCTTATCAGGGGCAAACTCGATGAGCTCATTATTCCGAACGAGCCACAGCGGGTTGTATGCGCCGGCAAACTCAACGATCCTGCTTGTTTTATCGATGCTCAGCAGCGCAATGTCCATTCCGTCACGCACCGTAGCGGTCTCTTCCGACTGGTGAAGAATGTTCGAAATGTTCTTGTTGAGGCTGTTCAGGATCAGGCAGGGTTTCGATAAGCCGTAGTTGAAAACGGCCTGCTGCAGGAGGTTGCTGCCTACAATGCTCATGAATGCTCCCGGAACGCCGTGCCCTGTGCAATCGGCTGCGGCCACAAGGATCTTGCTGCCCCACTCTTCCACCCAGTAAAAATCACCGCTCACAATGTCCTTCGGCTTGTACAGAATAAAGCTGTCGGGCAGCAGCCGCTTCACCTGCTGCTGCGGCGGAAGGATGGCGAGCTGCAAATGCTTTGCATATTTGATGCTGTCGGTCACTTCTTTGTTCTTGGAGGCCAGCTGGCTGTTCTTCAGCTCGATCTCTTTCTTCTGCTCCGACAAAGCAATGTTCGCCTTTTGCTTCACCTTGTTCCTGTTGTACAGCAGCAGCGCCACCAGGAAGATCAGCGCACAGCCGATGATCCATGCATTCCGCCAGAAGAGGTGGATCTCCTGGTCCTTCTGCAGCAGCTGGATCTCCTGTTCTTTCTTGTTCGTATCAAAGCGGGCCAGCATTTCATTGATCTGCGCCGAGTTCTCAGAATTATAGATGGAATCTTTTATCGAATAGAAAAGTGTAAGATACTCATGCGCCTTTTCAAAATCCTTCTGCCCGAGGTAGCAGTTGTGCAGGCCTTCATAACTGGTTTTCAGGTCATCGAGGTCGCCTATTTCCTTTGCCACTACCAATCCCTGGTTATAAAAATCAATAGCGTTCTTAAAATCATTTTTCATGAAGTACACCTCAGCCACATTGTTCAGTGCCATCGCCACCATCTGCCGGTTATCGGTTTCCTTCTGCACCTCCAGCGATTTGCGGAAATAGGCCAGCGCATTGTCATAAAATTTCTGCTCGGCATAAATGCTCCCGATGTTGTTCAGCATGAGCGCTATCCTTCTTTTATTGCCGGTATCTTCGGCGATCCGCAGCGACTTGTTATAAAATTCCATCGCCTTCGTAAAATCATTGAGGTAATAATAGGCCTGCCCGATGTTGCCGTACGACATGGAAATATCTTCCTTGCTGCCTATTCCATTCTTCACATTCTCCTCCCGCATCTTCAATGCCTTGAAATGATACTCGAGCGCTTTCTTAAAATCATGCTGTGCGATGTACACACTGCCAATGTTGTTGAGGCAGTCCGCAATGCCTTCCGCATTTTTCATCGCTTCATTCGCAGCCAGCGTTTCCAGGAAATTCCTTACCGCTTTTTCATAATCGCCCAGGTAATAATAATTGTTGCCCAGCTGGTTGGTCACCTTTGCGATCAGCCCGGGATTGTTGATGCGTTTTGCGATGGCATAGCCGCGGTTAAGACATTCAATGCCTTTCTTCGGGTCGGAATCGTTATAGTTATCGGAAAGCTTCAGGAGGTAATTAACTTTGAGCGTATCGGGCGCCGAGCTGATGGCAAGCTCCATGCTGTCGGCATTCACGCGCGCATGGGCACGCGCTGCACAGAGAAGGCACAGCAGGAGCAGCACATGCTTTGCCCGCAGGTCCTTCATAACGTATATGATCCGCAGCTTCAGGTTCATCAGCTTATTTTTATACCGATCAGTAAAATATCATCGATCTGCTCCAGGCTTCCTTTCCAGTCTTCAAACGTTTTATCAAACAGCTCATGCTGCTCATTCACCGGCCGTACCGAATTTTCTACCAGCATGCTTTGCAATTGCTTGTACTTGAATTTTTTTCCGGCATGCCCGCCAAACTGGTCGGCATAGCCATCCGTAAACAGGTACAGCATATCGCCTGCCTGCAGCTGGAATTCATTGTGGGTAAAGGATTTCATATCCTCGCCCAGGAATGCGCCCACGGGGAATTTATCCGCTTTCAATTCTATCAGTGTTTTGTCCCTCACTATCCAGAGCGGATTGAAAGCGCCGGCATATTCCAGCAGCCGTTTTTTCTGATCGATGCTGATGAGGCAGATGTCCATGCCGTCCTTCACGGATGAATCCTCAGCCGACTGGTGCAGCATTTTCGAAATGTTCTTATTGAGGTCGTTCAGGATCAGGAATGGCTTGGCAAGGCCGTAAACATTCAGCGCCTGGTTCAGCAGGTTATAGCCTACAATGCTCATGAAAGCTCCGGGAACGCCATGGCCCGTGCAATCCACAGCAGCAATAAATGTTTTGTCGCCCCACTCCTCCACGTAATAAAAATCGCCGCTTACAATGTCCTTCGGCTTGTACAGCACAAAGCTGTCGGGCAACAGGCGCTTAACCAGCGTTTGGGGCGGAAGGATCGCCTCCTGCAGGCGCTTCGCATATTTGATGCTGTCGGTGATCTCCTTGTTCTTAATGCCCAGCTCCACATTCTGCAGCTCGATCTGCTCCTTCTGCTCAAAGATGTTCTGGTTCTTCGCTTCGAGCGCAAGGTTCGCCTTCTGCTTTACCTGGTTGCGGTTGTACAGCAGCAAGGCGATCAGCAATACGAATGCGCATCCGCCGATCAGCGAATTGCGGATGAAGGTGCTCCTGCTTTTTTCGGCAGCCTGCGTGATCGACTGGATCTCCTTCTCCTTTTTCAGCAGCTCGATCTCCTTGTTCTTTTTGTCGTTGTTGTACTTCGCATCCATCTCCGCGATCTGCTTCGAGCTTTCCTTGTTCAGGATCGAATCCTGCACCGAAGTGTATTCCTGGTGGAATTTCAGGGCCTGTTTATAATCGTTCATCTGCTGGTATACATCCGAGATGGCTTTGTACGATTCGCTCAATTGCTTCAGGGCGCTGATCTCTTTCGCGATGACGATCGCCTCCTGGTAATTTTCAAGCGCTTTCGGATAGATCTTCCTGTCGTTATAATTTTTCGCGATCGACATGTACGCATAGCACATCTGCGCCTTGTTGCCGATCTCCTTTTCAATGTTCAGCGAGCGCATGGAATACTCCAGTGCCTCATCGTATTTCTTCTCTTCGATCAGCACATCCGAAATATTCACGCAGGTGGTAGACATGCCCGGCTTGTAATTCAGCTCCTCGTACAGCTGCAGCGCTTTTTTGAAGAACATGATGGCAATGTCCATTTTGCCCTTGTAGTAATTCACGCCGCCTATGTTGCAGTAGGCACCAGCCATTCCTTTCTTATCGCCCAGCTGCGAATTGATCGTGATCACCTGCATGAAATTCTCAAGGGCTTTGTCGTAATTCCCCTGCGACCAGTAGATCAGCCCTACATTGTTGAAGGAGCTCGCCATGCCGTTCTGGTTGCCAAGCTCTTCATCTATCTTCAGCGAAGTGAGATAATACTGAAGCGCCTTTTCGTATTTCCCCCGGTTCCAGTACACCATCCCGATGTTGTTATTGGAGGTGGAAATGGCATTTTTATCGTTCAGCTCCCGGCTGATCTTGAGCGAGCGGAAATAATAATCCAGGGCCTTATCGTAATTCGCCTGGTTCATGTTGATCATTCCCAGCACATGCATGGCTTTGGCAATGCCTCTCCGGAAGCCGGAGGCCTCGGCCTTTTCAAGGGCCTTGTTCACATATTCGGTCGCTTTATCGGGAGCATTGTAGCGGTACTCGGAAGCAAGCCGGCAAAGCGCATCCACCTCCAGCGTATCGGCGGGATGGTTTTTCAGAATGTTCAGAAGGCTGTCAACGGCACGCTGGTTCTGCGACTTCACCGTGATGACGCTTAACAGCAGCAATACCGCTAAAATTTTTCTCTTGATCATAAATTGCCTGTTCTTATCCCGGCTATAAAAGGATGCGTGTAAAAAAGGGTTTCATGCCTCGTAAATATCCTGCAATATATTAAAATTAAGCGGTATGAAAAATAGTCATGGAATTCCTTTCTGAAAAGCCAAAAAGGCATTCAAAATCAATGTAATGCGCCAATTCGTCCGTCCTTTAAGCCGGTATCCGCATTGGAACAGGTTTTGACCTTTCGGAGTAGAACTAAAAATCAATAGTTATGAACCTGAACAACTTTACAATAAAATCACAGGAAGCCGTGCAGCAGGCGCTTCAGCTGGCAACAGTGAACGGTAACCAGGCGGTGGAGAACGGACATTTACTGAAGGGCATCCTCGAGGTGGATGAAAATGTGACTCCGTTCATTCTTAAAAAACTGAATGTAAATACACCAATGTTCCTGAAGGCATTGGATAAGATCGTAGAAAGCTACCCTAAGGTTTCGGGCGGACAGCCATATCTATCCACGGCGGCCAACCAGACCATTTCGAAGGCATCTTCCTATCTGAAAGAATGGGAGGATGAGTATGTTTCCATTGAACATTTGCTGTGGGGAATGCTTTCCACAAAGGATTCCGTATCCCAGCTGATGAAGGATAACGGCGTTACCGAAAAAGACCTGAAAGCCGCCATAGCAGAGCTGCGCAAGGGTGCTAAAGTAACCAGCCAGACCGCGGAGGATACGTACAATGCACTGAACAAATATGCCATTAATCTTAACGCCCAGGCAAAGAAAGGAAAGCTGGACCCCGTGATCGGAAGGGATGAGGAGATCCGCAGGGTACTGCAAATCCTTTCCCGCCGCACAAAGAACAACCCGATCCTTGTAGGTGAGCCAGGAGTGGGCAAAACAGCCATTGCGGAAGGACTTGCCCACCGCATTATCAATGGCGATGTTCCTGAAAACCTGAAGTCAAAGCAGATCTTTTCACTCGATATGGGTTCTCTCATTGCAGGCGCCAAATACAAAGGCGAATTCGAGGAGCGCTTAAAGTCGGTGGTGAAGGAAGTGATCTCCGCGGAAGGTGAGATCATCCTTTTTATAGATGAGATCCATACCCTTGTTGGCGCCGGTGGCGGCGAAGGCGCCATGGATGCGGCAAACATATTAAAGCCTGCACTTGCCCGCGGTGAATTGCGCGCTATTGGTGCAACCACGCTGAACGAGTTCCAGAAATACTTTGAAAAGGATAAAGCCCTTGAAAGGCGCTTCCAGAAAGTAATGGTGGATGAGCCTTCCGGCGAGGATGCCATCTCGATCCTTCGCGGGATCAAGGAAAAATACGAAAGCCATCACAAGGTAAGGATCAAGGATGAAGCGATCATTGCAGCCGTAGAGCTGTCGCAGCGCTACATCAACGACCGTTTCCTGCCGGACAAGGCGATCGACCTGATGGATGAGGCGGCGGCCAAGATGCGCATGCAGATCAACTCGATGCCGATAGAGCTGGACGAAGTGGAACGCAAGATCCGCCAGCTCGAAATCGAGCGGGAAGCTATCAAGCGTGAGAACAACAAGAAAAAGCTCGATGACCTCAACAAGGAGATCGCGGAGCTGTCGGACAAGCGTACAAGCCTCCGTGCGAAGTGGCAGGGTGAAAAAGAAGTGGTGGAAGGCATCCAGAAGGTGAAAGAGCAGATCGAAAACCTCAAGTTTGAGGCGGAACAGGCGGAGCGCAACGGCGATTACGGAAAAGTGGCCGAGATCCGCTATGGAAAAGTAAAGGAGCAGGAAACACAGCTTAAAGTATTTGAAAGCAAGCTGGCTGAAATGCAGCAGAGCGGTTCGCAGATGATCAAGGAAGAAGTGGATGCCGAGGATATTGCAGGCGTTGTTGCCGGCTGGACAGGCATTCCCGTAGCGCGCATGCTCCAGAGCGAGCGTGAGAAGCTGCTGAAGCTGGAAGACGAGCTGCACAAGCGCGTGGTCGGACAGGATGAGGCCATCGAAGCCATTGCCGATGCCGTGCGCAGGAGCCGTGCCGGACTGCAGGATACGAAGCGGCCGATCGGGTCGTTCATTTTCCTTGGCACAACGGGTGTTGGTAAGACCGAGCTTGCAAAAGCCCTTGCCGACTTCCTTTTCAACAATGAGAACAGCATGACCCGCATCGACATGAGCGAATACCAGGAGCGCCATGCCGTGAGCCGCCTCGTGGGCGCGCCTCCGGGATATGTAGGATACGATGAAGGCGGGCAGCTTACCGAAGCCGTTCGCAGGAGGCCATACAGCGTGATCCTGCTGGACGAGATCGAAAAGGCGCACCCTGACGTGTTCAACATCCTGCTGCAGGTGCTCGACGACGGAAGGCTCACCGATAACAAAGGCCGCGTGGTGAACTTCAAGAACACGATCATCATCATGACCTCCAACATGGGCTCACACCTCATCCAGGAGAATTTTGAGAAGATGGAAGAATTCAACAGGGATGAGATCATCGCGAAGACCAAGGTTGAAGTGTTCGAGCTGCTGAAAAAGTCGATCCGCCCGGAATTCCTGAACAGGATCGATGAAACCATCATGTTCACGCCGCTTACACGGGAGGATGTGCAGAAGATCGTAGAGCTGCAGTTCAACAGCATCGCAAGAACGCTGAAGGAAAACGATATCCACATCACCGCCACCCCCGAGGCTATCGACTGGCTGGCGCAGCTCGGCTTCGACCCGCAGTTCGGCGCAAGGCCGGTGAAGCGCGTGATCCAGAAACGCGTGCTGAACGAGCTTTCCAAGCAGATCCTTGCTGGTAAGATCCAGAAGGATGCGGAGATCGTTCTCGACCTTGATAAAACCGAATTTGTGTTCAGGAATGCTGAAAAAAGTTAATAAATATGCCCCGTCCATGGTTTTGAGCCATGGTTGGGGCTTTAATCTGAAATTTTGAGCTGCAAGGCTAAACAATCAGGTGTTAATGTATGTTAAGTAGATACTAATGGCATGTTAATTGAGTTTTACATCATAACATCAATAAATCAACAAACAAATGAAAACAAAAAAAGCAACCCCAGAAGATACCCGCCCCCGTTTTAAAGTTCAGATCGACTATAAAACAGTGATCACCGTTCGTACAATGGAAGCGGTTAAATCCTGGATCCAGCGGTATCCTGCTGCCAAACTGGTTGACTGATCTTTCAGTGACCCTAACAACATCCCCAACAGGCGTTCTTTCAGTCGGCCAGATTGAAGCAGCGCCTTTTATTTTTTCCTGCCCGTTTTGACTGCCATTTTAGGGTATTGATCTAAATTTCCTTCTCCGGCACTTTTCAATGCTCTATATTTGCGGCCTCAAAAAAAACGGAACCACCCAAATGAAAAAAATTGTATTGCTTTTCACTCTCCTGTTCTCCCTTTTTACCGGCAGCTCCTTCGCGAAGGATGAGCCGGCAGAAGAACCGCAGGAAATAGATAATTCGATCATCATTGCACGCATCACCAACGACGATGTGCATGTAAGCATCCCTTCCCCGCTTTTCTCCTTTACCGATGCGGAAATAAAGATCAGGTTCATCAACCCCGAGCATACCAAGCTGCTGCTGAACAAGAACAAAGTGGAGTTCATTATCAACGGCGAGCCGAAAGTGCTCGAGTTCGTGAACGGCGAAGCGAGCTTTAAGCACCGCTTCGATACATCAAAAAACATTTCGATCTATGCCGAGGACTTTTCCTACAGCAACAATGTGACGGTTTACCCGCTCTGGGCCATCCTGATCCCTTTGGTCGTTATTGCGCTGTACCTGCTCAAGCGGATGCTCAGTAAAAAATAAAACACCAGGCATGTTTAGAAGCGCCTCTGCAGATCATCTGGCAGAGGCGCTTTTTTTTGAGATCCACTCCCCGAAAAATTGATTAATATTGCAGTCTAAAACAGTATGAATGAATAATTTTGAACGTCTAACCAAAAGGGCTTTTCAGAACTTCGGGATCCTGGTCCGGAAATACAACCCGGCCACCAGCGAAGAGCTGAGGCGCATCCGCCTTTTTGAGCACTATAACATCGACCTCGTATTTGATATCGGCGCCAACAAAGGCCAGTACGCCACCGGGATCATGGATGCAGGCTACCGGAACAAGATCGTTTCGTTTGAGCCGCTTTCCTCCGCCCACTCCGTAATAGATTCCCTCAGCAAAAACTATGGCAACTGGGCCATTGCGCAGCGCTGTGCAATAGGAAGCACCAAGGAAGAGATCGAGATCAACATCTCGGCCAACTCCGTGAGCAGCACTCTTCTGAACATGCTCGACACGCACCTGGACGGCGCTCCCGAATCGAAGATCATCGGGAAGGAAAAAGTGCAGGTTTACCCGCTGGATGAGATCGCAGAAGAATACATTAAAGAAAGCAAAAATATTTTTTTGAAGATAGATGTGCAGGGCTTTGAGCAGGAAGTGCTGAAAGGCGCGCAGGGCATGCTTGCAAAAGCCAAAGGCGTTGAAATGGAAATTTCGCTGGTGCCGCTGTACCAGGATCAGAACTGGCTGCTGGCCGAGATCCTCGACTACATGACCAAAAAGAGCTTCACCCTCGTGAGCATTGTACCTGCCTTCACCGACCACAAGAGCGGCAAGGTGCTGCAATGCAACGGGATCTTCTTTAGAGATTAGTACGTCATTGCGAGGGAGGAACGACCGAAGCAATCTCACAATAGAAACTAAATCAGGAGAAACAAGTAGCTCCTTGTCATTCTGACTAACAAACACATGCCGGCTCAGCCAAAAATATCGATCATCACAGTTGTTTACAACGGCGTTCAGCTGATCGAACGCACGATCCTGAGCGTGCTTTCCCAAACCTATACCAACATCGAATACGTGATCATCGACGGCGCTTCCACCGACGGCACGCTGGAGCTGATCGAAAATTACAAGGAGAAGATCGCGCTGATCCACTCCGGAAAGGACAATGGAATTTACGATGCCATGAACAAAGGCCTCAGGGATTCGAGCGGCGATTATGTATTGTTCCTTAATGCAGGTGATGAGCTCTTCGCAGCAGATACCATTGAAAAGATCTTTGACATTGCCGTGGAAGCGGATGTATTTTACGGCAACACCGCCGTGGTAAATGAAAAAGGAATTATCCTTGGCGACCGGCGCCTCTCTCCACCTCCTCACCTCGACTGGAAAGGCCTGCGCTACGGCATGTGCGTATCGCACCAGTCGTTCATTGCAAAGCGCTTATTATGCGATTTCTATAATCCCGATTATAAGATCGCCGCCGATATCGACTGGGTGATCAATGTATTGAAGCAATCGGACAAGGTGATCAATACACACCTCTACATTTCAAAGTTCCTGGAAGGCGGCACTTCGAACAAGCGCAGAAAAAAAGCGCTGCTGGAGCGCTTTTTCATTATGGTAAAACATTATGGCTTTTTTCAAACTATCTTCAATCACATTGTGATCCTGTTCAGATATCCTTTTCATAAAGCGACGAGGAAGTCGATGACGTAGATTGCATTCTGCTATCAACACTTCTCGATACTCCCCCTTCGGTCGAACTCGATTGACATTCGCGTCAGTTCGAGTAGCGAGGCACGAGCGTATCGAGAACAAGTGAATTCATTCTGCTATCAACACTTCTCGATACTCTCCCTTCGGTCGAACTCGATTGACATTAGCGTCAGTTCGAGTAGCGAGGCACGAGCGTATCGAGAACAAGTGAAAACGCCAGCCTCCACTCTCCGACCTCCTATCTTACTTACAGCTTCTTCAGCAATGCTTCACAATCCTTCTTCGCCTTGATATCATCCTCGTTCGAAGGCGTGATCTCCAGCGCTTTTTGCGCCCAGAGCTTCGCCTCTACCGACTTGCCCATATCATAATACGTTTGCGCCAGCTCATACTGATGGTTCATGTATTTTGGCTCGAGCGCAATTGCAGTCATAAACGCTTTGATGGCATCTTCATAAGAGCCGCCCGGAGGTACGCCGCCGAAAAAGGAATTGATCATCGCTTTTTCAATAGCATTAAAGCCGGCGATGGTCCTGTGCCAGCGGCCGAGGATATGGTAGGCGCCGGCTTGCTTCGGGTTTAGTGCGATCGACCTGTCAACCTGCGCCTTAATAAGCTTGGCATTTGCGATCTTTTGCTTGGAGCTTGCATTCTCATTGATGCGGCCCAATGCCATAGCATAAGCATAATGCGCATCGGCGCTCGCTTCATTCTTTTTGATCGCTTTCAGCGCAAGCCATTCCGCCGATTTGTAATATTTCATCTTCTCCGCTTCCGGCGCATAATAGTAACCGTATTTGGAATAGCAGTAGCTGCCATACTGCAGGTAGTTCACATTGTTCGAATCCGATTTCAGCAAGGTCTGGAACAAAGGAAATGCTTCCTTGTACTTGTATTCTACCTTTAGCTTGTAGGCCTTGTTGTAAAGCTCATCGTTCTGTGCCATTACGCTTACAGTGAAGCAGCTCAGTATAATCAATGCAATACCTGTTATTTTTTTCATGGTTTTTATGATTAGTGAAGGTTTGATTCGTAAATTTTATTCCATATTTTTTAGCGTCAGTTCGAGTAGCGAGGTACGAGCATATCGAGAACAAGCTCACGCACTTTCTCGATACTCTCCCTTCGGTCGAACTCGAAATGACCCGCACACAGTACGAGCATCCTTCCGCACAGATCCTGAAACAAGTTCAGGATGACCAGCCCTCAGCCGCTACAGTAATACACATATTCGTAAATTCGTACCGATTCGCGATCCGCACTAAAACGCACGGTTCACTCCCACCACAAACCTGTACTGGATAAACTCCTTATCCGTTGCCGGGATCCTGTTCAGGAAAAATGGCATATCAAAGCGGATCGTAAGCGGGTTCACCATTTGCAACGGGCCGAATTTCTTAATGGTCAAAGCAGCGCCAACACCTGCATCTATTCTCAGGTCAGCCATTTTCAGGATATCATCCGTTGGGGCGCTGTAATTGATGATGCCCGCATCCCCGAACAGGTAAGTGGTCAGCTTAAATGTTTTGTTGAGCCAGTTCTGTCTTTTCATCTTAAAGAACCCGTCAAACTCCAGCTCCATATTTATCGCGGCGCCTGTCTGTCCTTTGTAGGTAAAAGCGATTGTGCTGTCGGAACGCAGCTGCGGCGCAAGGTAACCGGCATAGCCGCGAAGGTTCAGTCCGCCGCCGTAGTGAAAATGATTGGTGCTGGCACCTACTTCCGCCCAGGCAGGGTCAAAGAATCCCTGTGAGCGCGTGTATTTGTTATCCATCATCTCTTCCGGGTTTCCGCCGGCTAAGAACAAGGAAGAAGCGCCCGGCCATTTTTTACCCGTTCCGTATTGACCGAACACGCGGGTATTTAAAATAAATTTGGAAAGCTTTGTCCGGTTCAGCATTGTCAGCGTAACCGACTGGTAATCGAAATCGCTCATGATGGCCGTGCTGCGCATGCCCAGGTTAATGCTTCCGTTCCCTAAGGAATAGTTATAAGTATGATCGAGGCCGATATTGATGGTGTTGTTCAGCTGGTTGGTTGACCATTCCTTCGGCGTAAGCACATAGGGCAGGTCATTCAAGCCTTTCCGGTAGCTTGATTTAAAGAACATGTACACTTTATTCCTCCCCGAAATGTCTTTCCTGTCGAAGCCAACCTTGTACCCGTTCAGCCCGTCGAGCGCTTTCGCGGAAAAATAAAAGGACGAGCCTTTCATGAACCTGTCGGTGGAAGTGCTGTAATTAAAGCGGAAGCTGATGTTATCATACTTGTTCTTTTCCACTGTGCTGTCGAGATAATTCTGGAAGATCCCGGTGTTGAACCAAACCGTTGCATCAAAAATATGGCGGTAGTTCATGTAATTTCCGTTCAGGTTCAAGCCCACCTTTATTCCGTCGTAGCCGTTGTACCAGATGTCGGGACGCGCGAACATCTCGTATTTGGTCCAGTCGGAAGGATTATAGATCCTGTGGTCGAAACGGTATTTGATCGGCGCCTTCTTGCTGTTGTTGAGCATGTTCACATCCGCGAGGCGCGATGTAGGGTCGATCACCACATCGGCAATGCCGCCAGGAATTGTAACCGTGGCTGTGTATTCAGGTTTCACCTTGTCCCAGCCGATCCAGCGCGGCAATACATTCGCCTTCGTCTGCTTCACAAACCAGTTGTTGGGGATGTGGTACAGGTAAATGCTGTCGTTCTTCCCGATCACGGCAAAATCCACAGGCATCTGCATGCCTTTGCGCTTGAAGGTGATCTTATACTCATCCTTGTTATCGCCCTTCTTCACTTTTCCAACGGCATAGTCAATTGTTTTGGCGCTGTTCATCCACTCGTCGAAGAACCAGTTCAGGTCCACCTTGGTGAACTGGATCACGGAGGCCCTGAAATCCTCCATGTACGGATGCGCGAATTTCCACTGGTTGAAATAATGGCTCATCGCCGCGAGGAACAAGGAATCGCCAAGCACATACTGCAGGTTGTACAGCATGGTGGCGGTTTTCATGTACACCTGCGAATAGCCGCCGCCGTGGCGTAACGCGCCATTGTACATATCCGAATGAACGTCGATATACGTTTCCTTTCCGCGTGCGGCATCGTTCATATAGCCGCTGTACACTTCGCTGTTGCGGACATAATCGGGCTCCGTAAAGCGTTCCACGTAACCGGAAGGCGATTGGAAGCGGATCCGCTGGCTGCCGTCGATGCGCTCGTAGGTCCAGTCGGTAAGGAACTGCGTAAAGCCTTCATCCATTGCGGCACGGTATGTTTCATTGCTGCCCACCATTCCGAAGAACCAGTTATGGCTGATCTCATGCGCGAGCAGGTCGCGGTACGAGGGATCGTATCCGCCATCAAGCGTAAGCATCGGGTATTCCATTCCGTCCTGCGCATCCGCCACCGTGATCTTCGGATAGCCGTACATCCCGAAATCTTCGGAGTTCACGCGGATCACTTTCGCCGTGTATTCCGCGGCATTCTGCCATAAGGAAGCATGCGGCTCCTCGGCGAGCGCATAGCACTTGATCCCGTTCCATTCGGCTTCTCCGATCCTGTAGGTAGGATCGGCGGTTAAGGCGAAATCATGCACATTCTCCGCATGGAAGAGCCAGGTTTTGGTAGTACCATCCGCGGGGATCACCACCGAAGGCTTCTCATTCCATGGCTTGTTCTTAAAGTTCTTGATGTCGAGCTTCGCACGCAGCTCATCGGGCAGCACTTCCGAGCGGTTCACGAGCGTTCCGGTTGCATCGAGCACGTAATTGTTAGGGAGCGAAAAAGCAACGTCATACGTTCCGAAATCGCCATAGAACTCATGGTCCATGTGCTGGTCGGTATCCCAGCCCAATTTCCTGTCGTACACGGAAATGCGCGGGTACCAATGCACCACGTCGTAATGCTTGAATCCCCAGGCATTGAACAGCTTCATCCGGTTGCGGATGGTGCCATTGTCGAAATAGGTCTTGAACTTTATTTTGAAGGTGATGCTTTCGCCGGGCTTGAGCGGACTTGCAAGATAAACTTTGATCACGGTGTTATCCTGCTCCGTTTTCAGGTCCACATCATTGCTGCTGATCTTCTCGATGTTTGTTCCAAGCCCCTTTTGCTGGTAAGGCCCGAAATGCAGCTTCATATTGTTGTTCTCGTAAAGGTCGGCAAGGTAAGAGCCTTTGGTTTGCGCATTGCTGTACAAATGGAAATAAACAAAGGGCAGCTCGTCGGGCGAATTGTTCCAGTAGGTAAGCTCTTCGGAGCCGTCGATAATGTCGGTCTTATCATCGATGGTGGCATTGATCTTATAATACACATCCTGCTGCCAGTAGCCTTCGAACGGCTTCCTGTTCTTCCAGTAATACTGGTTGGAGGAGCTTTGATACGTATTTTCGGGAAATTGCCCGAAAGCGCTGAATGCAATTGTAAAGAACAAAAGTAAACTGATCCCTGATCTCATAGAGTTTCGTGCGATGGTTTGGTATGTAAATATATCATTTTTTAGGCTTATGCTTTTACATTTTTTATCCACCCCGCTCATCAAAAGCTAATGCCGGCTGTCACCCGTATTTTTATTTCCGGAATATTAAGGATATATTTACATTTCATAAAAAATAAACCTCCTGATGAATTTAAAACGCAAAGCAATTCTTTCGCTCACACTTCTGCTGTTCGCAGGAGGCGTATCGCTGCAGGCCCAGCAAACAGCCAAGGCCTATAAATATGAAAGCGTTCCGGATGACCCGCTGAATGCGAGGATCTATACGCTCGACAACGGGCTTACCGTGTACATGACCGTATACAAGAATGCCCCGCGCATCCAGACCTACATTGCCACACGCGCAGGCAGCAAGAACGACCCGAAGGATGCAACAGGATTGGCGCATTACCTCGAGCACATGCTGTTCAAGGGAACCGACAAATACGGCTCCAAGGATTATGCGAAGGAAAAAGTGGAGCTCGACAAGATCGAAGCGCTGTATGAAGTGTACAGGAAAACCACCGATGACTCGAAGCGTAAAGCCATCTATCACCAGATCGACAGTATTTCCGGCTATGCATCCACCTTTGCGATCGCCAATGAATATGACAAGATGCTTTCCTCCATCGGTGCGAAAGGCACAAATGCATACACCTGGCTGGAGCAGACCGTTTATGTGAACGATATTCCTTCCAACCAGCTTGAGAAATGGTGCACGATTGAAGCGGAACGCTACCGCAACCCCGTGATGCGCCTGTTCCATACCGAGCTGGAAGCCGTTTACGAAGAGAAGAACCGCGGGCTCGACAATGATGGCGACAAAGCATGGGAAGCGCTGTTCTCGGGCCTGTTCCCGACAAACACCTACGGATCGCAAACCACCATTGGAACCATCGACCACCTGAAAAACCCTTCACTCACGGAGATCAAAAAATATTTCAATACCTATTATGTTCCCAACAATATGGCGATCTGCCTTTCCGGCGATTTCGACCCGGATGCGACCATTAAAATGATCGACGAGAAGTTCAGCGGCTGGAAGAAAAAAGAAGTACCGGCTTACAAGCCTTTCATTGAGCCTGCTATCACGAAGCATGTTACAAAGGAAGTGGTTGGGCCCGATGCAGAGAACGTAATGCTTGGCTTCCGTTTCCCGGGGATCAACACAAAGGATGCAGACATGCTGATGCTTATCTCCAAGCTTCTTTCCAACGGGAAAGCGGGCATGGTCGACCTGAACATCAACCAGGAGCAGAAAGCGCTGGATGCCGGCGCATTCGATATGGAATTTAAAGATTACTCGGCGCTTGTTATGAACGGCACACCGAAGGAAGGACAAACGCTGGAGCAATTACAGGCATTGCTGCTGGAGCAGCTCGAGCATGTGAAAAAAGGAGAATTCCCCGACTGGCTGCTGAGCGCGGTGATCACCGACATGAAACTGCAGCAGACAAAGCAGTATGAGCGCAACAGCGCCCGTGCGGATGCATTTGTAAACGCATTCATCAGCGGCATGCCATGGAAGGATGCAGTAGGAAACATCGGAAGGCTTTCGAAGATCACAAAAGCGGAGCTGATGGATTTTGCGAAAAAGAACTTCAACGACAATTATGTGGTGGTGTACAAGCGCACAGGCGAGGACAAGAACGTGCAGAAGGTGAACAAGCCTGCGATCACGCCGGTAAGCGTGAACCGTAACGAGCAGAGCGATTTTGTGAAAAGCATCATTACCGCTCCTGTGAAGGACATCGAGCCGGTATTCATCGATTACAACAAGGACATCAGCAAGCTCACCGCGAAGAATAACCTCCCGGTGCTGTACAACCGCAATACGGAAAATAAAACATTTGCGCTGTATTATGTATTCAACATGGGCAGCAACAACGATAAAAAGCTCGGCATTGCCATCGATTACCTTAAATACTTAGGTACCGATAAATTATCGGCAGCGGATGTTCAGCAGGAATTTTACAAGCTCGGCGTGAACTTCGGCGTATACAGCAGCCCGGATGAAACCTGGGTGAGCATGGGCGGGCTTACGGAAAATTTTGAAAAGGCAACAAAGCTTTTTGAAGACCTTCTTGCGAATGCACAGCCGAACGACCTCGCATTGAAGAACCTTGTTTCCGACTACCTGAAAAGGCGCGAGGATGCGAAGCTCGACAAGAACGAGATCCTGTACAGCGCGCTTTCGTCCTACGGGAAATACGGGAAGATGTCGCCATACACGCACATCTTAAGCAATACTGAATTACAGGCGCTTACGGCGAAGGAGCTGATCACCATTACAAGGCAGCTTACCTCATACGAACACGACATCCTTTACTACGGCAGCAACAGCCCGGAGGAAGTGGTAACCGTTCTGAACAAGAACATGAATGTGCCTGCGAAATTAATGCCGGTGCCTCCTGAAACAAAATTCAAGGAGCTGGATGCGAACACCAATGTGTACGTGGTGGATTACGACATGAAGCAGGCAGAGATCATCATGCTGTCGAAAGGTGAAACGTATGATAAGAACAACGTTCCGAAAGTGCGGATGTTCAATGAATATTTCGGCGGAAGCATGTCGTCCATCGTATTCCAGGAAATGCGCGAATCAAAGGCCCTTGCCTACTCGGTGTTCTCTGATTATATGCTGGCCGACAGAAAGGCGGAGCCTAATTACGTGTTCTCCTACATCGGCACACAGGCGGATAAGCTGCCGGAAGCTATGGCAGGAATGATGGAGCTGATCAACAACATGCCGGATTCAAAAAGCAATTTCCTGGCGGCACAGGAAGCCATCCTGCAAAGCATCCGCACCGAGCGTATTACAAAAACGGGGATCCTGTTCAACTATGAGAACGCGAAGAAGTTAGGATTGGATTACGACATCCGCAAAGATGTGTTCGCTGCAGTTCCTAAAATGACCTTCGCCGATGTAAAAGGATTCGAGGAGGAGCACATGAAAGGCAAGCCTTACACGATTCTTGTATTGGGTAAGAAAGACGGATTGGACATCAAAACGCTTGAGAAATACGGAAAGGTTTCGTTCCTTTCTTTGGAAGATATTTTTGGATATTAAATTAGTTTGGAGGCTGGAGAACTTAGTTGGGAGACGGTTAACTGTGTAACTTAGCCTTAATTGAAAACCGCAATTTTAAAATCAGCAGGATCAATTCCCCTCTTGAGAGGGGGTAGGGGTGTGTTTTCCAAGTAGTTTGGAATAAGATCCCTCGGGCAAGCTCGGGATGACGAACGCTTTCGTTTTGATTCGTTCTCCGTACTACTTTATCTCCTCGTAATCAACATACTCACCTTCGCCGTCAAAGCGGCTTTTATTTTTGGGCGGGACATACTCCACAGTAGTCTCGCCCTCTTTTTTACGGTAAGGAGCAGTTTTCGCGGCAGTAGCCTGCTTCGCGCGGATGGTGTTGACGCTGCTGATGATGCGCCAGATGATCCAGACTACGAGTACGGTATAGAAAACATCTCTCATTCCATTCTTTATTTATACAAAATTACCGATTTATTTACGAATAGGATTATTTTTGCCACAGGAATTTCAATATGCAAAAGCCACTCACCATTCTTCTTTCCCTTTTCCTGCTGGCTTCCTGCTCGCCTACCCGCTTTGTAAAACCACTCGCTAAAAAGGAGCATGCCGCCAACCTTTCATTCGGCGGGCCGCTGATCAAATTCGGAACAGCCACCATTCCCATTCCTTTTGTCACCGTGAATTACGGTTATGGCATCGACAGCACACTTACCGGCTTTGCATCCTTTAACATTACATCGGCCCTGTACGGGAATTTCCAGGCGGAACTGGGCGCAACCAAACAGTGGACAAAGCAGCATGCCTATCTTCCTGCTTTAGGAACCACGCTCCAGCTGAACGCGATCTACCGCAATACGGAAGCTAAAAAATTATACCCGCAGCTCGACCTCCATGCTTACTGGGAATATGGAAAACGGAAGAACTATTTTTACATCGGGGCTTCCAACTGGTTTGAATTATCGAAAACAAGAACGCTCGGCGTATCACAGGACAAGCACTGGATCCTTATGCCAATGGCCGGGCACAGCTTTAACGGAAAGAAGTGGAATGTGAATATTGAAGCGAAGATAATGGCGCCCAACCTTTCCAATGAAAAGCTGGTGGTTGATTACCAGACACCGCTGCGCAACCGCGGTGCATTCGGCGTTTACATCGGCTATACACGAAAATTTTAAAGATGAGATCAACTACATTCAACAGCTTCCTGCTCCTGCTCATCTGCTTTACATTCAGCGGCTGCCTGCGGCTGGATGAGAACCTGTTCAACCAGCAGAAGCTCACGGAATACAAGCTCGACAACTATACCGGCGAAACCGATTTTACGCTTGATTACCTGTATCAGATTCCCGACAGCCTGGTGCACATCTTCCAGCTGGCTTCACAGGCTCCCGGCGAACCGGCTGCAACCGCTATTTATGCGATCTACATCGGGAACATCAGCAGGATCAGCACCGATACGGTGATCATGTACTGCCACGGGAACCGCGACCACATGGATTTTTACTGGCAGCGCGCCAAGCTGCTTGCCAATACAGGCACAAAGAACAGGTTCGGCGTACTAATGATCGACTACAGGGGCTATGGCATGTCGGAAGGGAAACCGACCGAAGCCGGCATTTACGCGGATGTGGATGCAGCATTGAACTGGCTGAAAAACAAAGGGCTTTCCGGCGACAGGCTGGTAATGTACGGCTTCAGCCTCGGATCGGCGCCGGCAACAAAGCTTACTGCGGAGCCGCGCAGCTTAACGCCTTCCAAACTCATGCTCGAAGCGCCTTTCGCGAATGCCGAAACCATGGTGCAGGATGCTTCCGGGCTGGCAATGCCATCACAGTTCTTTACCGATCTCAGCATCAACAATGCCGTGGAGATCCGCAGCGTTCAGCAGCCTTTCTTCTGGATCCACGGTGAGGCGGATGATTTCCTGAACATCAGCACACACGGGCAAATGGTGTACGATAATTACAGCGGCAGCTACAGGGAAGCGCACCGCATCCCGGGCGCCGGGCACAGCACTATCCCTGCCACATTCGGCTTCGCCAGTTATTCAAATGCAGTGCTCAGCTTTATAACCCGCCATTGAAAATGAAAGCACCGAGCATCAGCCAGCTGGAAAAAGAACTTCGCACCCTCGAGCCGAAAAAGGTATTGGAGATCTGTGTGCGCCTTGCAAAGCATAAAAAAGAGAACAAGGAGCTGCTGACCTACCTGCTGTTCGATTCCAACAACGAAAAGAATTACGTGGAGGATGCGAAGCAGAAGATTGATGTGCTGTTCATCGAGATCAACCGCAAAACGAGCTATACCACGAAAAAGGGATTGCAGAAAATTGTGAGGAACATGAGCAAGCTCATCAAGTATTCGAAGAGCAAGGAAACAGAGCTGGAGATTCGTATTTACTTCTGCAAGAAGGTGAAATCGGCACGCATCAGGCTCGACTCAAGCTCGGTGATCAATAATTTATATTACCGCGAGATCGAAAAGATCAGGACGCTGTTCTCGAAGCTGCATGAAGACCTGCAGCTGGATTACCGCGATGACCTTGAAGTGTTAGGGATCGATTAACTATTCCACTTCTGAAACCTTACCCACACCTTCCGATTTGATATTCCGCTTCGAAGCGCCGCCCTTGTATTTTACGCTGCCGATCCCGGATGCATCGATGCTGATCTCGAGGGCTGCGTAAACTTCGCAGGCGCCTACCCCGCCCGTAACAAGGCTGAGCTTATTTGTTTTCAGTCCGAACGCCTGCAGGATGCCCACGCCATCTTGCCTGATCGACACATCATCCGCAAGTCCGTTCAATGTTAAAGCGCCCACCGATTCGGTATTCACTGTTAATTTTCCCACTTCGAGGTTCAGTGAAGTGGCGCCCACTCCTTCGTTCTTCAGCTCCAGCTCTTTCAGCTTTAACAGGGATGATTTCAGCGAGCCTACACCGAGCATCTCAATTCTATTTAAGTCAACAATGGTTACCGATACATTCATCTTTTTTGCATTGCTGATGGATACATCCTCCTTCAGCCTGATCTTCAGCGTATCATTCACCACTTCCGTGATCACCAGCGACTGAATGTTCTCATCCGTTTCCACCTTTACCGCTTCCTGCGCACCCTGCTCCAGCTGCACGTTGAACACACCTGTGATCTGCACCGCGTGAAAAACTGTTACCGTGCGCGACTGTGTTTCCACCTTGCCGTTACCTTCCACCTTTTCGGAAGCATCGCCCGTGCTTACGGTTGAATTACCGCATGCGGTAAGCATTGCTGAAGCAAACGCAATAAGAAAAAAAGAATAGGATGTGATCTTCATGGTTTTGTTTTTACCGGTTATAAAGAAAAGAAAAATCGTAAATATTCTCTGCCGAAGGCACTGCATGCATCACCGTTTTCGAAGGGTAATCCACTGCGGTCAGCAGGTTTGCCTCCGCAATATACACATCATTGTTCAGCTCATCGTACTTTAACTGCAGCGCAGTATAGCCCGAAAGATAGGTGGTGATGCTTCCGCTGAGGTATTGATATTTGTAAATGGTCCCGTTTGAATGCCCGAACAGGTAGGTGTCAGCGTCGATCTTTAGGGCGCTTAAGATACTTCCCGCCGGAAGCGCATACGGATAAGGGTTCCATACCGTATTGTTCATCCTGTCGTACAGCTGGATCACCGCCTGCCCGGCATCATTTCCAAATACAAACACGCTGTGGTCATCCTTCTCACAAAATGCAACCACATCCTGGCTGATGGCAACCTGCTGCTCGGGCGTGCCCGTGGAATAAAAAGAAACAATTAATTTTCCGGCCGAGGTCTTGCTTTTTTCTTCGGCAACGAGGTAGCCGTTGTTCATTGTCATCTTTCTCACAAAGTAACCTGCATTGGCAGTTGCATTATAAACAATGTTTCCTGTATAGTTATAGCCTTTCACCGTTTCATCGTAACGTGCCACGTAATTTTTTTTATCCTCGCTGTAATAGCCCGTAAAATAAGGAGATGCAGATACAGCCGGCGCAACCGTGAACTTAATTGCATTAGTGGCAAGCGAAATGCCGCTGAAATTGCCGGTATAATTTCCGCAGAGATATACCTGCTGGTAATAGCTGCTCGCGGAGGTGCCTATAAAATCGCCGCTGTAGGAGTTATAAAGGCTCATGGAGCTGAACGTGCTGTCGATCGAATACAGGCTTGTCTGGAACGCAGATGTGCTCGTTGCCACGAACACTTTCTTCAAAGCCTTCGGTACTGCCGTGATGAGGATCGGCTGATAAGTATGCGAATCGTTCTTGCCATCGGAAGCAGTGATCAGCAATGCATAGGAGCCGCTCTCCAGGTGAATGTTATCGAGCGGGTAGCTGAGGCTCAGCGTCATGGAAGGCGATGTTACGGAGGTAGAAACGCTGGTATGCACAGGGATGTGATTCACATCGACCAGGGTCACCGAAACAGAAGTGATCTTTGATTCATCGCTGATGCTGGCAGATACAGGTACATTATCATACACCATGAAGCTCTGGTTGTCGAACGGCGTATGAAAGCTCACTTCGGGCCCGGCTTCATCCGTTTCCTTTTTACAGGAAAAGAGAGCGGCCAGCATTAAAAAAAACAGTGCTGCTTTTAAGGACTTCATCTGCATCCTATAAAGTTAATAAAAATTATTTTATTCTTTGGCAGGATGGTGGGAAAGCACTGATTTTATTCGTAAATTCGTTAGCACAGATCCCCGGCCCTTCGTGTTAAGAACATGTTTAACGAATGTTTATAAGATTGAAAATTGAGGGGGCTAAAATTTGTACTTTTGATTCATGAACGATTTCAACACCAAAACAGATATAAATTCACGTAAACGCTTCGCAAAACCCAATACCGGCCAGCAATTGCTCGATATTGGAAAAATGCCGCCGCAGGCCGTTGAGCTGGAGGAAGCAGTGCTTGGCGCACTGATGCTCGAGAAGGATGCCCTTACCAATGTAATTGATATTTTAAAGCCGCAAAGCTTTTACAAGGAAGCGCATGAGCGCATTTTTTCGGCTATCGAGCGCCTTTTTACCCGTTCGGAGCCGGTTGATATCCTTACCGTTACCCAGGAATTAAAGAAAACAGGAGAGCTCGACCTTGTTGGCGGCGCCTATTATATCACGCAGCTTACCAACCGCGTTGCATCCGCAGCCAACGCAGAGTTCCATGCCCGCATCATTTCACAGAAATACATCCAGCGCGAGCTGATCCGCACATCCACGGAAACCATCCGCGATGCGTATGAAGAAAGCTCCGATGTGTTCGACCTGCTGGATAAGGCGGAAAAAGGCCTGTTCTCCATTGTGGAAGGTAACATCCGCAAGAATTACGATAAGATGCATACCTTGATCAAGAAGGCCATTGAGCAGATCGAGGTTGCAAAGAACAGGAAAGACGGCCTTTCCGGGGTTCCTTCGGGCCTCACCGCGCTCGACCGCTTAACCTCCGGCTGGCAGAAATCCGATCTCGTGATCATTGCGGCACGTCCGGCAATGGGTAAAACCGCGCTGGTGCTCTCCATGGCGCGCAACGCAGCCGTAGAGTTCAACAAGCCGGTGGCTATCTTCTCCCTGGAGATGTCATCCTTGCAGCTTGTTACCCGTTTGATCTCCAGCGAATCGGAGCTCTCCGGTGAAAAATTAAAAAAAGGAACGCTTGAAGATTATGAATTCCAGCAACTGAATGATAAGATCAAAGGCCTTGCAGAAGCGCCCTTATTTATTGACGACACTCCCGGGTTGTCGGTATTTGAGCTTCGTGCAAAAGCGCGCAGGCTCAAGGAGCAGCACAACATCGAGCTCATCATTGTCGATTACCTCCAGCTGATGACAGCAGGAGGCGAAGGCAAAGGAAACCGCGAGCAGGAAATTTCCACCATTTCGCGCTCCCTGAAAGGTTTGGCAAAAGAATTGAATGTTCCGGTGATAGCGCTCTCACAGCTGAGCCGTGCCGTTGAAACACGCGGCGGCGATAAAAAGCCGCAGCTCTCCGATTTACGTGAATCGGGCGCCATCGAGCAGGATGCCGATATGGTAATGTTCATCCACCGCCCCGAATACTACGGCTTAACGGAAGATGAATCGGGGATGCCGACAGCTGGCGTAGCAGAGCTGATCATCGCGAAGCACCGTAACGGGCCAGTGGATTCTGTGAAAACACGCTACATTGGCCAGTACACGAAATTTGCCGATCTCGACTCGCTTGATACGAATATGGATTACGGCTCTTCCAGCAAGGCGCTGGCGCCAAACAATGATTTCGATAATCCGGTGAACTCGGTGATCCGCGGATCAAAAATGAATGACATAGAGGAAGATCCCTTTTAAATTATGAAAAGACTCATTCTTATTTTTCTTTTTTCCCTGAGCTGCCTGGTTTCCAACGCCGCTTACATCCTTATTCCCATGGACCTCGATCAGAAGGACCATCTGAAGGCTTACGGGATCGCGTACTGGGTGCTTCGTCACGACCTTGAAGTACACTGGCTGCTGAATTACCGCGGCGGCAGCTTCATGATGAAGGATGCAAAAGAAATAGAAAATGAATGCACCATCCGCGGCGTTACTTTCGAGGTGATCGCTGATGCGAAGTCGGCTTCCATACTTTCCGAGATCGCCAACCCGGAAGTAAACATGGAAGATGTAAAGCTCGAGAAAGCTCCGAAGGTTGCCGTGTACTCCCCGAAAATGAAACAACCCTGGGATGATGCGGTGACGCTTGTTTTGACCTATGCGGAAATTCCTTATGATGTGATCTACGATGAGGAGATCATCCAGGGAAAACTGCCTTTATACGACTGGCTGCACCTGCACCACGAAGATTTTACGGGACAATACGGCCGTTTCTGGGCCGGCTACCGGAATGCGCTTTGGTACCAGGAACAGCAGCGAACGCTCGAAGCCAGCGCCCATGCACTCGGCTTCAATAAAGTTTCGGAAATGAAGCTGGCTGTAGCTCAAAAGATCAGGGATTTCACATCCGGAGGAGGATTTTTATTTGCCATGTGCTCGGCCCCCGATTCGTATGACATTGCGCTTGCCGCAGAAGGCCTCGACATCTGCGAAAGCATGTTCGATGGCGACGGAACAACTCCCAATTACAATTCCAAGCTCGATTATTCAAAAACCTTTGCCTTCACCAACTTCACGCTGAGCACTAATCCCGGTGAATATGCAAAATCCAACATCGATACGTATGCAACACGTGAGCGTAAATATGGCGTGTCAAAACCAAACGACCTTTTCACACTCTTTGAATTCTCAGCAAAATGGGACGTTGTGCCTACCATGCTTTGCCAGAACCACGACCAGGTGATCAAAGGCTTCTGGGGGCAGACAGTAGGATTCGACAAGGCATACATTAAGCCGGGAGTGCTTATTTTAGGCGAGAACAAAGCGGCGAACGAAGCCCGCTACATACATGGAGAATACGGGAAAGGAACGTTTACGTTTTACAGCGGCCACGATCCTGAAGATTACCAGCACCGTGTGGAGGATCCTCCTACCGACCTGAGTTTGCATCCAAACTCACCGGGCTACCGCCTCATCCTGAACA
Organism: Bacteroidota bacterium; assembly: GCA_025963725.1. Taxonomy (GTDB): domain Bacteria; phylum Bacteroidota; class Bacteroidia; order 2-12-FULL-35-15; family 2-12-FULL-35-15; genus 2-12-FULL-35-15. The sequence goes on from JAOQAE010000005.1 coordinate 226,228, forward strand.
ATATTCTTTTTCCGGCCGCGAAAAAGAAAAAGCAAAAAACCTGACCTTCTTTTATGCTGATTTGATGAGCGTTTCAAGCTCATTGTAGTTGACCGGCTTCACAAAAAAGCCTTTCATATTGGTGTCTTTGGCGCGCTCCATTAATGCCGATTCGGAATTCCCCGTGGAGTAAATAACCGGGACCTCTGAAAATTTGCGGATCTCCATCATGGTCTGCACCCCATCCATATCACCATCTATCCTTACATCCATAATTATAATATCGGGGGAATATTTTTTTACCGCTTCAATGGCATCAATGCCGTTGGTTACTGAAGCCACTACGGTAAAGCCCATCTTCTGGATAAACTTTGCCTGTACCATGGCAAGGATATAATCGTCTTCAACAACGAGTATTTTTTTCATGGATCATTTATTTATTAAACGTCAGCGTTAATTTTGTGCCCTCTTCATTCGCAAATGAATATTTTGCCTTCAGCTGTTTGCTGAACGCTTCTATCAGCGCCATTCCAATGGACGAAGGGCTTTGCTTTCCAGGATCGATCCCTTTGCCATTGTCCCGTATTATTAAGGTACAAAGCTCATCCTTTTCCGTTAAAGCGATGGAGATCTCCCCTTCCGCCCTTCCTGTGAATGCATGCTTAAACGCATTTGTAAGCACTTCATTCACGAGCAATCCGCAGGGAATGGCCTTGGTGACGCTGAGATTAACCTCCTCTACGGCAAAGCTCATACGGATCTTAAACGGAAGTGATGAATGCGTATTGCTGATCTCTTCGGCCAGCGAGCAAATATATCTTCCAAACTCTATCTGCGAAACATTGTCGTACTTGTACAATGATTCATGAATGAGGCTCATTGATTTTATCCTGCTGCGGCTGTCGTTCAGGATCATCTTCACATCCTCCTGCTCCGACATCAGCACCTGCAGGTCGAGCATCCCGGAAACCACGGCCAGGTTATTCTTTACGCGGTGATGTGTTTCCGAGAGCAGCGTTTCCTTGTCTCTGAGCAAGGTCTGGAGCTTCAGCTCTGTGCTTTTGCGCTCGATGATCTCCGCTTCCAGCAGATCCTGCTTGCTTTCCAGCTTTTCATTGCTGGCGGCAAGCTGCTGATTTATTTTTTTATTGAACTCGGAAAAATGAGTAACGAGCAGCAGACAGAAGGACAGCGCAAGAAAAATATTCAGCACATAAAGCATCCGGCTCAATGCCAACGGCATCTCCTGCGCCATGGATAAACCCGATTGATGGAGATATACCAACGTGGCGATTGACGCCAAGTACAGAAGAAATCCTAAAATGGTCCTTTTTATTTCGCTGTAATCGAAAAGTGAAAATACAATGAGCGGACTGGTGAAATAATAGAGGTGAAAGCCGGAATCAAAGCCGTAAAAAAGGCTCAGGTAAAAAACAGAAAAATTGGTTGCGGCAATGATCAGCACTTTTGCAGTAACATGCCGGCCTGTTTTATTGCAGTAGAGGCTCAGCATGTAAAAAAGCAGCCCGACAAAAAACACTGCTGCCGGCTGATAGAACCTGAAGCTCAATGAGAACAGGATGTACGGGATGCTGTAGGAAATGCAGAGCAGGTTAAATTTGTTGATGATCCTGATCCTGCTTGACTGTTCGATCGACTGCCTATCGCTTACTCCTATAAGTACTGATTCGTGAATAATTGTACGCAGCTTCATTGTTGTTATTCGGGAAGCTAAATGTACAAAAAATTATAACGGTCGAATGTATTTGGGGCTTAATCGAAGAATTTCCATGAAACGCCAAACTTGAAAGTGCGGCCGGCATAAGGATATCCCGGTGTGAGAACATACGTATTCCCGCTCAGGCCGCTGTTGAGGTGATCCACTTTGATGAACACCCTCACCGATTTTATCTCTGCATTTACAAAGAAATCGATAAAGGGATAATTGCCGTATTTTTTTTCATCCTGCAAATAAAATTGTCCGGTAGCCGGCATATAAGCATTTGCATAATAAGCAGAGGTGTAATATACCGATGCCCCAACCTGCAGGCGCAGCGCCTTTTTCAGCAGGTCGTGCTCATAATAGAGTGAATGTTCCAGGATGAATTGCGGCAGCCTGATCACAGAAGAGTCTGGAGTTTGCTGATATATTACAGCATTGTTGAGATGCCAGTTATAAAATGTAAAATCCTTTTTTACTGCTGCCGAGAGTACAGCTACGGTGCCTGTATACATCCGTGCCATCGCATAATTATCGAAATAGGCGATATCCGTATAAACAGAATAAGTAACGCTTGCTGCGAGCTTGATCTTTTTCATGATGAAGGAGAGCCCTGCTGCATTCTTCTGCATTTTACCGAAATTATTTTCCCATACAAAATGATTGGAGCGGTAAAAATCATAAATAAAGTCGGGTGTTTTTACAACGGACTCAAGCTTTAAGGTGATACTGTTGAGGCTGTCCTTACTTTGTTTTTTAATAACCGCTTCTGCATTATAATCCTTCCTGTTATAGCCGTCGATCACGTAATGCCCGGAAACACGCCACCAGAAGGAATTCCGGGAGTATGTATTGTACACTTCAGCGCCTGCGATCAAGTTATTAAACACAGTATCCGATTTCTGCTGCCAAACATATCCGTACTGATGCCTGAGGCTGAGGCCAAATCCGGCCTGATCAATGATGCCGCGATGCCGGAGGTTATCGACACGTTTCCAGCTTAATTCATTTTCAATTTTATAATGGAAAACGGAGTCGGTTGTTTTTAAGGAATCAATAAAGATGTGGGAGTAATAGCCTGCAGAAGGATTTTCATCTTCGTACTTAAAATAATTTCCATCCACACTGGAGCTGAGGATGAGGCGACTTCCGGGGATGATCACCTCTTTCTGTGCGGTGTCTTCTGAATGCCTTCCGAAATTAAGGATCTGCTTCAGGAAAATAGTTCCATTTGCAACGCTTTTTTTAGCAGAATTCAAATTTATATCCAGCAGCTTTTTATCATTGTTCCCGAAATCCTGAAACATGGAATCATCGGCAATCCCGCCATTTTCGGTATTCTTGAAGCTATTATATACAACAGCGGATAAAAGCCAGTAACGATTATTGCCGGATCTGTAGTTGGTGGACAATGCCGCACAGTTATCGTTCGTACCCTGCCTTAAATAATTCCCGCCGGAGCGGATCCGTAAAAAATCGGCAGTTATGTTCCAGTTCTTTTTTACATTATAAGAGAAAGTAAATTTAAAGAACTGTTCCTCTTTGGTTCCCATCACATAAAAGAGATCGGTATAGGGTGTCCTGGTATTGAAAAAATTCAGGTTATAGGGCGAAAAGGAATAGTAATCATAATGATTCTTGTAATAATTAAAGCCTAATGAAGAGGAGAATGACGTGTACTGCAGGTCATGAATAGGCAAACCAGTATTTCCCAATGTGTTTTTGGGAACATATTTTTGAAAATCGTAAAGGGAGCTGTTGATGCTGAAGGTAGAATCGGCGTATTCGAATTGATTCTGGTTAAAAAGCCTGGTGATGGAGGGTGGATTGCCGGGAGTTGTTTTTGTAGTATCGTTTTCAGCCCGGAGAAAGAAAGGTGTAAGGAGCAAAATCAATAAAACGGGGCTTATGATGCTTCGCATACAGGATAATTTTGGTTACAAAATTAAAATAAAAAAGCCTCAATTCAGTAAAGAATTGAGGCTAATTTAAAAGTGGCAACGACATACTCTCCCACATGTAACTGTAGTACCATCTGCGCTGGTGAGCTTAACTTCTCTGTTCGGAATGGGAAGAGGTGGACCTCACCGCTATAGTCACCTAAAATCATCGATCCGTTTGTGCGGATCATAATAAGATTGACATAATAAAGAAAGAAAATACAATATAAATAACATTAACTATAAGAAAAATAGAAACTTAATAAGAAAGCTAACGAGTAATTAGTATTGCTCAGCTTTGACATTACTGTCTTTACACTTGCAACCTATCAACGTGGTAGTCTTCCACGACTCTTTAAAGAAATCTTATCTTGAGATGAGTTTCGCACTTAGATGCTTTCAGCGCTTATCTCATCCGAACATAGCTACCCTGCGGTGCAGCTGACGCCACAACAGGTACACTAGCGGTTCGTCCGACTCGGTCCTCTCGTACTAGAGTCAGGTTCTCTCAAATTTCTAACGCCCACAACAGATAGGGACCGAACTGTCTCACGACGTTCTGAACCCAGCTCGCGTGCCACTTTAATCGGCGAACAGCCGAACCCTTGGGACCTTCTCCAGCCCCAGGATGTGACGAGCCGACATCGAGGTGCCA
>JAOQAE010000001.1 GCA_025963725.1 Bacteroidota bacterium
TTAAGCCCGGGGAAATTAAAAAGCTGGAAGGAGAGATACCCTCAAACGCAGCTGATCAATATGTACGGCATTACGGAAACAACGGTGCATGTCACGTACAAGGAGATCACAGAAAAAGAGATCACATTAAACATCAGCAATATCGGTGTTCCTATTCCAACCCTAAGCTGCTATGTGCTGGATCAGCATCAGCAGCTGTTGCCAACCGGCATCCCGGGCGAGCTGTACGTAGGCGGGGATGGATTAGCCCGCGGCTACCTGAACCGTGAAGACTTAACAGCAGAACGCTTTATAAACAGTCCGTTTAAAGAAGGCGAACGCTTATACCGCTCAGGCGATAAGGTAAAGCGCTTAGCAAGCGGTGAACTGGAATACTTAGGCCGCATCGACGACCAGGTAAAGATCCGCGGATACCGGATAGAGCTGGGCGAGATCGAGCATGCATTGCAAAAATATCCTGCAGTAGAGGGCAGCGTAGTAATAGCACGGAAGAACAAACAATCCGAAGAGGAGCTTATTGCTTATGTTATAAGTAAAGAAACATTGAGCATCGCAGAGCTTCGCGCCCATTTAAGCAATGCGCTCCCGGCATACATGGTACCTTCTTATTTTGTACAGCTGGAAACAATGCCGCTTACAAGTAACGGGAAGATCGATAAAAAAGCATTGCCTGATCCGGAAGGCTCTGGAATGAACAGCGGCAGCGAATATGTAGCCCCGCGGAATGAAGTGGAAGAAAAACTCGTTACGATCTGGAGCGAGGTGTTAGGAATAGAGAAGGAAAAGATCAGCATGAAGGATAACTTCTTTGAGATCGGCGGGCATAGCTTAAAGGCAACACGCTTAGCCAGCCAGGTGCACAAGGAGTTTGAAGTAAGGATGGAGCTGAAGGAGCTCTTCAGCAATACAACGCCCGAACAGCAGGCTGCGCTTATCGGGAAATCGAAGAGAAGTGCATTTATAAATATCCTGCCGGCTGCAATAGAAGAAAGCTATCCATTATCCTCTTCCCAGCGCCGGCTTTGGATCTTAAGTCAGTTCGAAGATGGAAATGCAGCCTACAACATGCAGGGCGTGTATGTATTTGAAGGGGAATTTAATAAGGAAGCATTAGATCATTCTTTTAAAACCCTGATCGAACGCCATGAGATTCTGCGTACTGTATTTAAAGAGGATGAAAAAGGCGAGATCAGGCAGTGGATCGGATCTGCGGAAGAAACCCTGTTCAAGATCACGGATCACGATCTTCGCAACGATGCGGAAGGAGAACTAAAAGTAAGAAGCCTCGTGCTGTCGGATTCAGAAAAAACATTTGATCTTTCCTCCGGCCCGCTCCTGCGCGCGTCGCTGTACCGGGTGGAAGACCAGAAGCATGTATTCAGCTATGTGATGCATCACATCATCAGCGACGGATGGTCGATGGAAATATTGATCCGCGAAGTATTGCAGTTTTACAATGGTTTTATAAAGGGCGAGAAAATTACATTAGCCCCGCTTCCACTCCACTATAAGGATTATTCGGCATGGCAACAGCAGGAATTAAGCGCTGAGAGCTTAAAGCTACATAAGGAGTACTGGCTGAAACAATTTGAAGGCGAGCTGCCTGTTTTAAATATTTCGAAAAAGCTGCGGCCGGATGTTTATAGCTATAATGGAGATGCTTTATCGTATACTATTGAGCTTCATCATTCAAAACACATCTCGGCGATCACAAGCCGGTATAACGGAACTGATTTTATCTCATTACTCTTCTTTGTAAAGCTGTTGCTGCATAAATATACAAACTCCCGGAAGCTGATAGTAGGCACTTCCATGGCAGGGCGGAACCATTACCAATTGGAAAACCAGATCGGCCTCTATATCAACAACCTGCCATTGATCACCGGCATCCATGAAGATCACAGCCTGGAAGAGTTTTACCTTAACGTAAAGGAGATGGTGCAGGGAGCTTTACAGCACCAGGATTATCCCTTAGAGATGATCATGGCAGAGCTAAATCATAAGCGGGATCATAGCCGCCAGGGCTTATTCAATGTGATGGTGGAATTCCATAATGAAAGGTCCGGCCTGCTCAATGAACCAGGAATTAGGGCCTTCCGGAACAAAACAACAAAAAGCGTGTTCGATCTGTCATTTGACTTTTTCAGTACAGCTGAAGGTATCGATGCTTTGATCACCTACAACACCGATCTTTTCGATCAGGGAGAAATTGAGCTCATGAAAGAGCGCTTTAACCAGCTGATCACAACTGTTGCAACTGATTTTACCGGCAGCCGGAAAATCGGGGAGATCGATTACAGGATCGGCGAGGAAAAAAAGCATGCTGAAATAAAACTCCATGAACTCAAAGAGAATTTTTAATACTAAAACAAACGCTTAAATAAAAACTGCTATGATCAAATCGCTAATCCACTCAATGATAGTTTGCCCGGATATGGAAAAGAACTATCCAAGAATCACGCATGGAGCCGGGCCCTACATTTTTGATGAAGAAGGAAAAAGATACCTCGACGGCTCAAGCGGCTCCTCTTCTGTTTCCAACCTGGGGCATGGCCTGTCAGAGATCGGTGAAGTGATCAGCGAACAAATAGGAAAGATCGCCATTCTGCCTACGCATGTATTCAGCTCGGCAATTGTAGAAGAATATTTAAGCGAGCTGGTTGACTTTGCCCCAAAGGGCTTTACCAGGGCATGGACCGTTATGAGCGGCTCGGAGGCCGTTGAAAATGCCATCAAGCTGGCATTGCAGTATCATCAGCTGATGGGAAGCCAGCGATATAAGATCATATCCCGATGGAGCACATACCATGGGAATTCGATATTTACGCTGGATGTCGGTGGAATGAAATTCAGGCGGCAGCGGTTCATCCAGTGGATGAATAACTTTCCGCATATTGCACCGGCGTACCTGTACAGGAAGCCCGCAGAGCTTAGCGAAGAGGAGTATGTTCAGCAGCTGGCCGATGAATTTGAGAGCTGCATCACCAGGGAAGGTGCCGACACTATTGCGGCATTTATAGCAGAGCCTGTTGTTGCCGCAGCATTAGGAGCCGTGCCACCGCCACAGGGATATTTTGAAAAGATCAGCAGCATCTGTAAAAAATACGGGATATTATTCATCGTGGATGAGGTATTAACAGGTTTCGGCCGTACAGGAAAAAACTTTGGAATAGAGAACTTCAATGTAGTTCCCGATATAATTGCCACAGGAAAAGGCATAAGCGCAGGCTATTATCCTTTATCGGCGATCATAGCATCGGAAAAAGTAATGGAGCCTTTTATCAAAAAGAATGAAGCGTTTATGGGAGGCCATACTTTTACCTGCAATCCCGTGGCTGCAGCTGTAGGGAAACACGTGCTCAAATTAATAAAAAGAGATTCAATAGTAGAGAACTCGAGGGTGATGGGCGAGCTCCTGAAGAAAAAGCTGGAAACATTATACAAATATGATATTGTGGGAGATGTGCGGGGGCTCGGCCTGTTCTGCGGAGTTGAGTTCGTTATGGACAAAGTGACCAAAGCGCCATTTCCTGCAAGCTACAATATAAGCAAGCTGATCGGCGAAAAGGTAATAAAAAGAGGTGTTGTGCTGTATCCGGGGAAAGGCTCTGTTGATGGGGTGCTGGGCGACCATGTAATGATAGTTCCTCCGCTCACGATCAAGGAAGAGCAGGTTGATGAAATAGTAAATGCCCTCGAGGAAAGCATCATCGAGGTTCAGAATGAGATCGCAAAATCCGCAAAGCTTTAATTAATATATTTTATCGAATGAAAAATGAGACCGCATTAAAAGAGGCATTATTACTGGAATTCTGGCACAAAGAAGCCAAAGGTGCCGAAACAAGCCTGCTGGCTGAGCTGCCTGAAGCGCCGGGAAATCCTGTGAATACGCCCGACAGGCTGGAGCTGGACCTGGACACCGCGCATATTGATAAAGTAAAAGAGCTCTGCAATAATTCGGAGCTGCTTATCTTTAATTTTTATTCTACTGTTCTCACTATTCTTACAGGTAAATACATCAAGGCAGATGAATTCTGTTTCATTAGCCCCTGCGGGCAGTTCGACGACTTAAAGAAAAGCGGGTTCTTCCTGTATAAGCCGCTAGTGGATGGAAATAAAAGCTTCAAAGAGCTGTTTTCTAAAAACAAGGAATTCATGCTGCAGTCCATGGAATATAGCTGCGGGTATGAGAAGATCAGAGAGATGGTTAGATCTGCAGAAAGGCTCGAAGAGGTTGGCCTCGTTATAAACGACAGGAGCTATCCGGAATATAAGCCGGAGCTTCTTTTTAAAATAAGCGCATCACCGGCTCCGCGGTTAATCATAGAATTCAGATCAAAGCGTACAGACAGGAACAACATCGAGCTTTTAGGACATAATTTCATTTCATTGCTTGAAGGCATCCTTCAGCACATGTATGAGCCTGTTGACAAGGTTGAATACCTGAGTAAGACAGAACGACGGCTGTTAAAAGAATTCAATTCCGTAAAGAGCTATTTCCCGATCAACCAAAACATTATAGAGCTGATAACCGAAAACGCCTTAAAATTTCCGGACAAAACAGCTATTGTTCATGGCGAGGAAAAGATCAGCTATTCGGCACTGATGGAACACAGCAACAGATATGCAGGGCAGTTACTTTCGCAGGGATTAAAAAAGGAAGATAAAGTTGTTGTAATGATCGGGCGCTCCGTAGATTTTGCCGCAGCAATCATCGCCGTATGGATCGCGGGCGGCGCATACGTGCCTGTAGACATTGACTATCCGGCCGAAAGGATCAGGCTTATCCTTCGCGAAACCGGCGCTACGCATGTATTTACATCGGCTTCGGCCTTGTCGAAAACACGTGTGGCCACAGAACAAACGGAAGTGGTATACATCAATATTTTAGAAAAAAACATACTAACGGAAGAGCTCCGGGAAACATCGGCTTCCGCGAAAAAAAGAAAGGCGTCCAAAACTCCGAAGATCGGTCTGCAGGATCTCGCCTATGTGATTTTCACGTCAGGCTCCACAGGTAAGCCGAAAGGCGTTATGATCGAACATCTTGGCATGATCAATCACATCGGGGCAAAGATCACAGAAATGAAAATGGATAATAAGGCAGTGGTGGCGCAGAATGCGCCTCAGACCTTCGACATCTCCATCTGGCAGCTGTTCTCAGGCCTTGCCTGCGGGGGAACCACGATCATTTACGACAAGAACGTTATAGCAGACCCGGCTGATTTTTTGAAACAGGTTAACAAGGATAAGGTTACCGTACTGGAACTGGTCCCCTCCTATTTTATCGAATGCCTGAAAGCACTGGAAGAAAACGCGGAGTTAAGCCTGGGAGGATTAACGATCCTGATCCTGAATGCTGAAACCCTGATGCCTTCCATGGTTGAACGCTGGTTCAGCCTCTACCCCCGCATTCCGATCGTAAATACCTATGGCGCAACCGAGGTTTCGGATGACATCTCTCATTATATCATGCATTCCGTTCCAGATACCGCCACGGTGCCGGTAATGAAAAAGCCTATCCAGCATATTGAAGTGCATATAGTAAATGAGCACATGCAGCCCGTGCCTGTGAATGTAAAAGGAGAGATCCTGCTTTCGGGCATAGGGGTTGGCCGCGGCTATATTAACGACGAGGTAAAAACAGCCAACTCTTTTCTTGGCCCCTTACCCGGCATCACCGGCGCAGAAAGAACATACAGGACCGGCGACATCGGGCGCTATCTTATTGACGGAACCATGGAGTTCCTTGGCAGAAAAGACACGCAGGTGAAGATCCGCGGGAACCGCATTGAATTAGGTGAAATAGAACATGCATTAATGCAGGTAAACGGCATCACCAACTGTACCGTATTAGCAAACCAGGAGCAGCAATACCTGGCCGCTTATTATCAGTCGGAGCTGCCTATTACAAAAGAGCTTATCCTCGATAACATCAGGCATAAGTTACCCGAGTACATGATCCCCAACTATTATGTGCAGATGGATAAGTTCCCGCTCACCGAGAACGGCAAGATCAATAAGAAGATGCTGCCTGATCCTGTAGGCTCCGGCATGGATGCAGGCCCCGATTATATGGAGCCGAGGAACATTATCGAAAGGCACCTCGCAGAGGCATACGGGCTGGTATTGAAGAGATTGAAGGTAGGGATCAAAGATGATTTTTTTGCTTTGGGAGGTGATTCAATAAAGGCGATCCAGATCGGATCACAGATGAAACAAAAGGGATACTCCTTAAAGATCCAGGATATTCTCAGGAACCCTGTTATCATAAACCTTGCAGAGTATGTGAAGGCTGTGACGCGGAACAGCGACCAGGCTGAGATTACGGGAATAGTCCCGTTAAGCCCTATCCAGGCCGCTTTTTTCAGCCGGAACCAGCTTGATGTTAACCATTATAATCAATCCGTATTACTGGAAAGCAGGGAAAAAATAGAGGAAGATGCCGTTAAGGCGGCATTTGATAAAATAACCCTGCACCACGACAACCTGCGGATGATTTATAAGAAGTCTGCCGGAGGCTGGATCCAGGAATGCAAAAAGAACGGGCAGAACTATTCTTTTGAAATAATTGAGCTTACGGAAGCTGCCGGACTTGAACCGCATTGCGAGAGGATCCAGTCTTCCATCGACCTGGAGAAAGGCCCCTTGTTTAAAGTGGCGCTGTTCAGGGGCGAAGGCAATGACAAGCTTCTCCTCGTATCGCATCACCTGGTTATAGATGGAGTTTCATGGCGGATCCTTCTTGAAGATTTTGCACATCTATACCAGCAGCATTTAAGCAATGCCGAAATGAACCTTCCATTAAAAACAGACTCGTTCAAATACTGGCAGGAGAAAATGGTGGAGTACACATTGGGCGAAGAGCTGAAAAACGAAGAGGCATATTGGGATGCTGTTGAAACATACCCTGTAAAGCCATTGCCTGTTGAAAACACAGGCGGCAGCAGCGTAATGAAAGATTCTTTTACGGAATCAGTTTTTCTCAGTGAAAGCCTCACGGACCAATTGTTAACGAAATGCTACAAAGCTTATAATACCGATGTTAACGACATCCTGATCACTGCATTGTGCCTTTCGCTGGATGAAGCTTTTAACCTCGGAAAGGTGCTTTTAAAGCTTGAAGGGCATGGAAGGGAGTACATTGGCAAAGATGTGGATGTTACCCGTACCATCGGGTGGTTCACGACCGAATACCCGGTAATGCTGGATATGAAATTCGGCCAGAATAAAATCCGCCAGCTGATCGAAATAAAAGAAACGCTGCACCGTGTGCCTAACAAAGGAATTGGCTATGGCATCCTCCGTTACTTTGCAAAAAAGGATTACAGGCTGGAGCCGGAGATCGTATTTAATTATTTAGGGGATTTTGGCGCCGATGTAGGCGCAAAGCAAAACAGCGGCCGGTTTGAATTCTCAAACAATGTAAACGGCAGCACTGTTTCAGGAAATGCGATCCGGGAATGCGTACTGGATGTTTCAGGAATAATAGTGAAAGGCAGGTTGAACCTGGTGATCAGCTACGACACGAAACAGTTTTCGAGCCCCACTATCAAAAACCTGCTGAACAGCTACCGCCTGCACCTTGAATGGCTGATAACAAGCCTGTCGAATGAAAAGGAAGAAAAGCTTACACCCGTTGATTTAACGTTCAAGGGATTAACAATGGAACAGCTCGAAGAACTGAGCAATAACCTGAAATACACCTACTAAATTGTTGCTTAAAAAATATTCAGCCCCGGAGCAGTTTGTTCCGGGGCTGAATATTTTAATTATTCAATGGCTTCCTGCACCTTTTCATATTCGTAAAAGAGCTCTTTCTCACCAAACAGCCGCTCCGCCACAATGCCCCTGCTCCTGCATTCTTCCACAAGAATATTGGATTGAACGATCGGGTTGGATTCCTCGGTATATTTAATGCTGCTGATGAATTCCAGCCAGGGCTCCTGCCCCATCGCGTACACATAAGTTTCTTTGGGGTTAAAAATATTTACCAGCTGAATTCCTTTTTCATAATTAGACCCGCTGAGCCTCCTGGTCTGGTCCTTATCCCGTGCAACCTCCTCGGTAAGCAGCGCTCCGTAAAGCCAGGAAAGAGGCGCGCCATCACATTCCATTCCAAGGAACACCACATCAACATCTCCCGTTATCCTGTGAACATGCTCATAGATCCGCTTTTCGAGGATCCGTGAATCGGCAGCAAAAAGGAATTTGAATTTCTCCACAGCAACATGGAAGCAGGCCTTTGCCTTGATATTAAGGTCGCTGTGCTCGCCGGTAAATGGCAGTCCGGTAATTACACAGTTCTCAAACCTGATCTTCTCCATTTCATCAACCTCTATCACATTCTGAAAGCCAATGCTCTCAAAAACCAAGCGCAGGCTCGGATCCTGCAATGAACCGTTGGATGTAGCGGGAACAACAATATTCCTAATCTTGTGCCTGAGCGGCAGCAATGTTTCAAATAAAATATGATCCTGGTGGTTATGGGTGATGATAACAAAATCGATCACCTCGGGCAGGTCAAAGTCGGAGAAATGCTCAATGCTCGACTGGTAGCCATAATAGCTGATCAGCGGATCCACAAGGATTGTTACATCCTTTGTTTCAACGAGGATACAGGCATGGCCGAAGTACCTCATCCTTACTTTTGAGCCATCGTAGCGCTCATATTCGGCAGGTACTTCTTCTGTAAAGAAGGTCTTGAAAAGCGGCATCTCTTCGGGCTTAACATTGAGCAGCTTCGCGATCTCCTCAACAGAGCCGGGGCTTCTTTTCATTTTGCTCAGCGTATCAATAACCGTTGAGCTAAAAGGAATATCCAGCTGTACCTGGTTAGGCTCGGGCAAGCGGGGCGTGCTCAGGCAAAAAGGCCGCTCATCGTTATCGGTAAGCCACAAGGCAATGCTCTGAGAAGGCGTGCTCTCAAATTCGCTGTTGTATAATAACGCTTCAAAAAAACGAAAAGAAGGATTGTTATTCAGATCATATACCAGCTCAACATATCCTTTCAGGATCTCAGGCACTTTTTCATAAAGCTCTTCCATGGAATATCCCTTGGCATTGGCCTTAAGCATCTGATCAAGCTCTTTGACCGCCTTTGCGAGCTCAATGGATCTCTCACGCTTCAGCTTGGTTTGTTCGCGCAGCAGCCTGACCTCTTCCACCCTTGAACCATTAAAATCCATGAAGGGGCCACCGCGCAACTTAGGATTGCGTACCGCCTCCGCATGGATCTGCGGAGCCTGGATATATGAATTCATGATCTTTAAATGCCTGTTTACTACATTCATTGCAGATGTTGCAGGTGAAATAAGATGGGACCAGGCATACCATTTGTCAATGAGTGGCTCTATGACAAGATTAGGCTTGAGATAAAATTTGTCGCTTTTCATTTTTTAAGAATTATTAATTTATACTGATTATTAAAATACAATTTCCCGGGGCAGTTAAACATACCCGCATTTCATCAGGCCCTGTCCTCAAGGCTGATTATTTTATTCCTGGCGATGAAAACGTTGCCCGTGTATAGCGCCAGCCCTGCGAGTATTGCCCCCGGCACCCCGGAAACAATAAGGATCACAGGCTTTGATACGGCGATAATGGCGCCCACTTTGTTCAGAATGATCCCATACCCCGTATAATCATAATACAGGTTAAGTCCGCACCATACTATAAAGCCGCCGGCACATCCAACCGTAAAAGCGGAGACCTCCCATTCTGCCAGAGCGGTAACGATCCCGAAACCAATAACCGGCACTATAAAGAACCACCATGGAAGCGCATCGATAAAGCCGCTCAGCAGCATCAGTACAATTACGATCACCAGGGATTTTAAATTATTCCATCTCTTTTTATTTGCTTCTTTTTTGTTCATTTGTCTTTGTTATTTAATATTTCCTATTTTAATATCCAGGAGCTTACACTTCCTTTTTTTGCTTCATCACCCGAAATGTAAAACTGCAAAGGATAATAATTACCCTTGTTCCAGTCATTCACAAAACTATCGTAATACGGGCTTCCCACGTTGCCCGACTGTCCGCCGGCAAATATTCCAACAGCGGTTGGCCTGTCTCCCAGCTCAACGATCATTCTCCAGGAAGGCCCCCAGGTTCGGTCGGTTGCATTGATAACAGATGGAGACCCCGCCGATGGCATGCCCATTTTACTGAAAGCTTCAATGTTGGTTAAATGCATTATATCCACTTTATGGTTCTCGCTCCAGTCAACACTTCGCTCAGCTTTTATTTTTTCGTATGTATCACTTGCATTGATAAATGCTTCCCTCACAATGTCGGCAGCGGTTTCTATCCTGTCTGTTGATCTATTATCAAATATCACATCCCCGGGTTTATTTTTTATTAGCCCGAGCAGCACATAATCGGAAGGCGGCGGCGGCGGATTCTGCATTCCGAGCATCTCATCCCATGTATAATCCCGTATATTATTCATCCAAAGGTCGAAAAACAAAGCATCCTTATCGCCGGAATTGTATGTGCCTTTCCAGGATCCCAGGGCTTCAACGAATGCAAGCTGTGCATCCGTGATCTTTGACTGCCGCATCATTCTTATTAAAAGCGGCAGGGCTTCCGTTGCAAAAAAATCGGTATTATTCAGCTGAACCGCTTCCATCTTTTTAATGCTGAAAGCATTTTCCTTTTCAAGAAGCTTTGTTATCTCGTTGGCCCTCGACTCCGTGAAATAGCCGTTATAGTAGTATCTATAGTCAGAATAAGTCGGATGCTGGTTACCTGAAAAAACAAACCCGGACTTCGGATTCAGCGCATGAGGAAGGCTGTCGTCGGGAATATACTCCTTACAGAGATGGCTGCTTTTTGTTCCATCCAGCATAAACTTCCCCTGCCCTGCCCATTTAAGGCCGATGTTGCCCTGGTGATTTATAGAAATGGTATTATCCTTACATGCGAAGATAAAATTCTGAACAGGGCACTTATAATTTTTTATGGCAGCCCGGTAATCGTTGTAATCTTTCGCCTTGCTTAACTCAATAAACGTCAGCATGTCGTTGGAAGCAGTGTTCAGCTCCCATCTGAGCGCATAGTTTTCCTGATAAGAATTCATTCCGGAGCCTTTATTATTCATTATCGGGCCATGCTTTGTACTGTATATCGTATCATAAAATGATCTCTGGCCTTTTCTTTTTATCTCTTCCACATTGCATTCCAGGTCCAGCCATTTACCATCGAACTCATATTTTTTATAGCCTGCATCAACCTTCAGCTTGTACCAATCCTTCACATCGATGCATCCGTTTGTAAGCCCCCATGCTACATTCTCGTTAAACCCGATGATAACCGCAGGCGTTCCGGGGATAGAAACTCCATACACATTCATTCCCGGCGCCGTTAATTGCATTTCCATCCAAACTGCCGGGAACGACAATCCGAGATGGGGATCGCTGCACAGGATGGGATGGCCCGACTGTGTTTTCTTTCCTGCCACGGCCCAGCTGTTGCTTCCAAGGTGCGGGTTGAACGTGCTCGGCGGGATGATCGTATTGGAAGTGACGAATGAATAATTAAGATAGCCGGGCTTTGCCAGGTAGGCCGTTGAATTATTTGCCTTCAGGACGGAGTCGTACACAAAAGGAGAACTGTAGGAATGAAAATCGGGATAATACTTATTAAAGCTCTCTTCACCGAGCGACAGCATTAAATCGGTCATTGACTTATCCTGCTCAAAGCCGCTCAGGATGGAAGCCATGTACTTCATGATCAGGACGCTTTTCAGCTTTGTCCATTGCTCCGGGGCATAATCCAACAGCTTATATTCGAACGGCATATTCCTGTAATTCAATTTGCTTATATACGCATTCACGCCATTTGTGTATGCTGTTAATATGCTGTTCGTCATGCTGTCTTTCTCTATCATGGCAAGCGATTTACGCGCTGCACCCAGGAGGCCAAGCCTTCTTTGCTCGCGGTCGTGCTCGAGGTAGCCATTGTCCGAAAAAATTTCAGACAGCCTTCCGGCAGCCACATAGCTTATAAAATCCATTTGCCATAAGCGGAGGCTTGCCGAAACATAGCCCTGTGCAAAATACAGGTCGTTCTGGTTTCCGGCCCGGATATGCGGCACCCTTCTGCTGTCAAAAAAAACGCTTACAGAATCGCTGAGCCCTCCGCAGCTGAACAGCTTTCCCGCATACTCATCTATTTCGCTCTTCTCATTCTGAATGGCCCCGACAAATGGATTTAATAATTTACCGGCCGGTGAGATATTAAATAACTGGGTGGATAATCCCAGCACCAAAATGACAATTGCAGTTAATGGAAAAACGAATTCCATGTTTATCTTTTTCATACTATATTCCGGTGTTTATTAAAAATTTATCAATACTGATCTCACTCTGAGAAGCAGGTGCGCACAAATAACAAATATAGCCGGGCGCCAGGCCCAGCAAATGAAAGCGCCAGTCCATCCCTTTATAGCTTAAGAGGCTACCGGAGCAATCAGGCAATTCCGTTTCAGCCATGAGCCCCGTACCTACAGCCTTAAGCAAAGCTTCCTTTTTTACCCATATATGATAGAACTCCTGTTGGGGATCTGCCGAGCGCCTTACCAGTTCCTGCTCCTTCGGGTGAAGGTTATGAAGCAGGCTCTCATGGTCGAGAGGCCCGGCCTTTTCTATATCTATTCCGATCTCCGCCCTGCTGTGCGCAAATACTACCATTTCCCCCGAATGCGAAATATTAAAAGCATCCCAGCCTTTTATACAGGGCTTATTATGTACATTACGGCTGACCGTACCTATTAAATGCGGAAGGCCTGCCCGGCCGACGCTGTCTTTCAGCATGAGCCGGCCCAGCAGACGGGATTTCCGGTCTGCGATAGTATGATACCTGTTTATTTCTTTTTCCATCGTTGCCGGCAAGGCACTTATATGTTCATGCATCTTTTCATCCTTTATTGCATGAATGCTAACGTACTTCACCTTTATCATACCTTTGCACTTATTACCTCCGCCACTTTTTCGGCATTGTTATGAATGAAAAAATGTCCGCCTTCCAGGATGGCATAATCAAATCCCGCCACCGTATGTTTTTTCCAATTCAGGATGCGCTGCGATTCATTTTCATCGCTGCCCATCATTGCAAAAATGGGTGTACGGATCTTCAGGTTTAAGTTGGCATCGTATTTTTCAACCAGCTCAAAATCGGCGCGGAGCACAGGCTCAAAGAAATTCAGAAGCTCTTCGTTGGCCATTACTTCCTCCGGCATGCCTCCGAGCACCTTTAACTCATTAATAAAATCCTCGTGATTGAGCAGGTACCTGTTCTTTTTCTCCCTCACACCGGGGCCGGGGTTTCCGCTTACTATGATGTGAAAAGGGGCGTCATTATCCTTTTCCAGCATTCCTGCAACAGTAAGTGCAAGCGTTGCTCCCATGCTGTGCCCGTAAATGATGTAGCGCGATGAGCTCCGCAGCTTTTTGATCTGCGCATAAAGGTCGAGTGCGGCCTGGTCAAAATCCGTCAGCAGCTGCTCATTATAACGCTTTCCCCTTCCCGGAAGCTCGAGCGGAAAAAGGTCCGCATTTTTTAAGAATGGCGCGAGAAACTGAAAGGAATAACTGTTCCCGCCGGCAAAATGAAAGAAAAAAACCTGTGTTCTTTGCATATAACTGATACTGATTAATAGGTTGATGAATGAGTGGGGATCAATTCTTTCGCTTCTTCCCTGTTCAGCGTTCCGTACTCCATTTTAAAAAGCCTGTCGGCACAATGGTAATACCTGTCATCGTGCGTGATGGCAATAATGGTAATTCCTTTGCTTTTTAATAAGGGAAGTATCTCGGTATAAAACTTTTTCCTGAAATACGGATCCTGGTCGGCTGCCCATTCGTCGAGCACTAAGATCTCTTTATTTTCCAGGAGCGACATCACTAAAGCCAATCGCTTACGCTGTCCGGTGGAAAGCTCCGTGGTAGAGAATTTGGTCCCCTCCAGCTTTATTTTGCCTTCCAGCTCAAACAAACCGATGTAGAAAGCCCACTTTGCCTCATCAAATATTTCCGGCAGCACTATTTCCCTGAACAGATAAAAATCGCTGAATACCACGGAAAAGCGTGCGCGGTAATCATTGTAATTGCTTTCGTCTATTCGTATATCGTTCAGCCTGATCTCGCCCTCCATGATCTTATACAGGCCTAAGATCGATTTCATTACCGTAGTTTTTCCAGAGCCGTTGCCGCCATATATAAACACGATATCGCCCCTGTTGATCTCCAGGTTTACGGGGCCTACCCCAAAAGAGGTTTCCGTTTCCCCATACGAATATTTCAGGTTCCGGATGGCCAGCTGATGGAATTCGCCGGTCAGCTCAGTTTTCTCATCAGGCACACTATCGGAAAAATCGGGCGACTCTATATCCTTCTTCAGCTCAATGATCCGTTCCACGGAGATCTTCGCTCTTACAAACTCCGGCAGCAGCACCATGATATGCTCGATCGCAGCCAGCAGGTAGATCAGTACAAAAACAAAGCTTACCGTATCGCCGGACTTGATCTTAAGGATCACGCTAAAGACGAGCAATACGGATGAGATGAGGATATAGAACAGGATCTGCCCCGTTATCTGGTTATTGAGGAAGCTGGAATATGCCTTTATATTGTTTTTGTATGCGTTGTTTGCCAATGGCTTGATGTTTTTTTCGTAAATGAACTTTCCTTTTTTAGGCTCCATATAGATCTCCTTAAAGCCATCGATGATCGCATTAAAGTTTTCCATGAAATCATTTTCGAGGTCGCGTGCTTTTTCAAAAGCACGGCCGCTCTTATTTGCCCCGATCTGGTACACCACTACGCCTGCCAGGGAGATGCCTATTGTTATCAGGAACAATGTAAATGAGATCATGCTCATATAGATCAGGGTGGAAACAGCAATGATCAGCGAAGTGGAGAAGTCGATAATAATTACAGAGGAATTGGTTAAAATATTAATATCATGCACCATGGTGGTGTAGATCTTATTCCTGCTGGCAGAAAGCTTTTGATAATTGGCTTTAAGAATAATGCCCAGCACCTCTTTTCTTAATTGCCAGAAGATGTTCTGGGAGAGATGGATAATTAAAAAGGACAGGATCCTTCTGGACCAGATAAAGAAGAGGATGACAAAGGCGAAAATGATGACATACTCTTTATTGATTGTTTTGAGCTCACCTTCCATTAACAGGTTAACAACCCTCGTAATGAGGTTGATAAACAAAAAGCTGAACAAGCCTGAAGCTATTCCCAGGAATATATACTTGAACAATCCCCGGAAACCTATCTGGAACAACAGTATTTTAAATATTTTTTTCATTTTATCCTTTAATTATGTTTTATAAAATTTCTTTTTATTAAATGTGCAGCGGCAGTGATCTTAGTCATATTATCCTCCGAAAGCGCCTGCCAGTGGTCGCCTTCTATATATTCCAGGTTAAACCTGCCATTGGTTAATTTTTCCCATTCCGTCATTTTTGTGTATTTACATTCAAAGGCATACAAGTCGCTGCTTATTTGCCCCCGCTGTTTATATTTATTGGCAAGCCTGATGTTGTTGGACAAGAATGCTTTTATCTCCTTATCATTATTTGTTTCGTAAGGCATTATTTCTTTGTAGGATAAAAACAGCTCCGACACTTCTCCTTTCCGGAAAAGGCTCTTAATTGTATTCTGCCGTGTCAGGTGTGCATTCTTATCAACTATGATCATACTGATGTTCTTATACCTGCTTTCCAGCTTTTTTGCCATTTCAAACGCTATTAATGCTCCCATTGAATAGCCAAAGATCACAAAGTTGTCTGCTTCCTGCTGTTTCGCAATAAGCTGTTCTGCAAATTCAGCGGCAATTTGTTCTATAGAATGGTAAAACTTCTCACCCTTTTCCAGCCCCCTGTAATTTAAGCCATAGCAGTTAAATTCAGCCACCAGCTTATTAGAGATCGGTTTGTATATAGATGAGTGTCCGAAAACAGGAGGGATGAAATACATATTCATCCGGTCGGGATGAAGGTGCTGGCTTAAATGAAGAAGTGTGGAATTTGCATCATGATGGCTATTAAAATTGTTTAATGCCAATTGCTCGATCGTAGGATTATTAAAAATATCCTTGAGCTTTATATTAAATGAGGAGCTTTCAGGAAGCATTGACTGCAGCCTTATTTCCATAATGCTATTCGTTTTGCTTTTATTAAGGATCGAATGCAATTTCATTGCGGTTAAGCTGTGCCCGCCCAGCTCAAAGAAATTATCCCGTACGCTGATCTGCTTTTGCTCTATTCCTAATAGCTCACTCCATATTTCCACCAATAATTTTTCAGTTTCATTTCTTGCTGCAATATACTCCCTGCCATTACCCATGCCGGGCTCCATCTGGTGAGGAAGGGCTTTCCTGTTGATCTTTCCATTAGCAGACAATGGCATGGAATCGATCTGAACAAAATAAAGTGGCACCATATACGCCGGGAGCGAATTTTCCAGGCGCGTGCGGAGATCGGAAGTATTTAAGGTTTCCTTACTTACCACATAAGCTACAAGTACCTTTTCTTCTTTAGAATTATTGCGTGCCATCACTACGCAGCTCTCCACATGAGGCTGCTGCTGCAATACATGCTCAATTTCACCCAACTCGATACGATAACCGCGGATCTTCACCTGATCATCCTTGCGGCCAATGAACTCAATGGATCCATCAGGCAGCCACCTGCCCAGATCACCTGTTTTATAGATCCGCCCCCCTTTCTTAAAAGGATGTACAATAAACTTTTCCGATGTCAGCTCCGGCCTGTTTAAATACCCCCGTGCCAGGCCATTCCCTCCTATACAGATCTCCCCTGCCACACCAACCGGTAATAAGTTCCGGTGCTCATCTAAAATATATATTTGCGTATTGGCCATTGGGCTGCCGATCGGCAATACCGTACCTGCTTCTTTGATCTCAGCAAACGTACAGCACACGGTAGCCTCGCTCGGCCCATAACTATTATACACATTTATTTTCCCGGCCAAATTTGAAACAGAGGAATAATCAAGCCTGTCTCCGCCGCTAATTAAAGCCCGTAATTTATTAAAATCATTCCCGGGTAAATTTAACTCGTTTAACACAGAAGGTGTAGTGCTTAAAAGTGTAGCGTTCTTATTATGGATAAGCTCAAGAAGCCCGCCGATATCTTTTCCTCCGTTCTCTGCGATCAGAAGCGCGCCGCCGCTTAAAAGGATTGGATACATCTCTTCTACATGTGTATCGAACGACATTGAAGACTGCTGGATCATCCTGTCATTTTCATCCAGGTTAAATTTATATTTGAAGGTCAACGCATAATCCAATAGCGAATGATGTTCGATCATAACACCTTTCGGGTTCCCAGTCGAGCCCGAAGTGTAAATCACATAAGCAAGGTCTCCCGGCTCATTATTCTTCGTTAAATTCCCTCTCTCATACTCATCGGCTATTTTGCTGAATTTTTCTAATTCTAATGTATCCAGCATTACCTTACAGCCGCTGTCAGAGATCATGTAATCAATACGTTCTTCAGGATAATCAGGGTCGATAGGAACATAAGCTCCACCCGATTTTAAAACGCCAAGAGCAGCTATCACCATCCATGGGCCGCGCGGCACGCTGATCCCAACAAGATCTTCTCTTTTTATCTGATATGTATTTCGCAGATAAGAAGCCAGCTGATTGCTTCGCGCATTCAGCTCACTGTAACTTAATTCAGCCTCTTCAAAAACCACTGCCGGGTGATCTGGCGTACGCATTACCTGGACCTCAAACAAATCAACGAGTACCTTATCCTTTGGATAATCCGCATGTGTATCATTGAAGCCTTCCAATAAAATTTTTGTCTCCTCTGAGCTTAAATAATTCAGCCTCGTGAGGGGTGCTTCCGGATAAATGCTGATTTGCTTCAGGCAGGAAATGAAATGCTGCAGTAATCGCTCAATTCTTTCTCGCCCGAATATATCTGTATTATACTCTATAGTTACCTGGATACAATTACCTGCTTCCTTAAAAACAAATGACAGATCGAACTGACTAACGACGTTAGAAACTTCTGCATAATGTTCCGGTTGTAAGTTTCCATGCTGATCAGGCTGTTCGCCTGAGTCCTTTCCCGTATTTTGCAAAACAACCATTACATCGAACAAAGCGCTGCGGCTCATGTCCCTGTTGAGCTTCAGCTCATCCAACAGCTCATCAAAAGGATACACCTGGTGCTCGTAAGCCCCTAAGGTTACCTGCTTCATGTTGTTCAACAGGTCTGTAAAGCTATCT
>JAOQAE010000003.1 GCA_025963725.1 Bacteroidota bacterium
AGTGCTCTATCACTATAATACTCCGGAGGAGTAAATTATTAATAACAGACGATCATCCGCAAACACAGAGCTCCGGAGGAGCGAATTATTAAACGCTCACACATAACCTGTGAAATCAAACAATAAAAATCTGTGAATCTGTGGCCAACCTCAACTCCTAATACAGGAAATTATTATACGGGTACCTTTTCAGGTGAAGCTCTTTGATCCTCTCATACAGCACCTTCCGGAACTCATCGAGATTCTCCCTGTTTGCAGCTGAGATAAAAATGCACTCCGAATGCAGGTTGCGCATCCAGGTTTTTTTCAAGTCTTCAAGGCTCAGGTTTTCTTTGGTGAGCGGGGTAAGGTCATCATCATCCTTCTTATCGAACGTGAAGGCATCGATCTTATTGAACACCATGAGCATGGGCTTGTCGGATGCGCCGATGTCGGCAAGCGTTTGATTCACCACATTGATCTGGTCTTCAAAGCCGGGATGTGAAATATCCACCACATGCACAAGGATATCGGCCTCGCGGACCTCATCAAGCGTGGATTTAAACGACTCGATAAGGTTTGTAGGGAGCTTACGGATGAATCCAACCGTATCGGAAAGTAAGAACGGGAGATTTTCGATCACCACTTTCCGCACTGTTGTATCGAGCGTTGCAAATAATTTATTCTCGGCGAACACTTCGCTTTTGCTCAGCAGGTTCATGATGGTGGATTTACCCACGTTGGTATAGCCGACAAGCGCAACACGGATCATCTCTCCCCTGCTCTTGCGCTGCGTTTCCATCTGCTTGTCGATGATCGTCAGCTTTTCTTTCAGTAAGGCGATCCGGTCGCGGATGATCCGCCTGTCCGTTTCGATCTCTTTCTCACCCGCACCTTTCATACCGATCCCGCCTTTCACCCTGTCGAGGTGGCTCCACATCTTTGTAAGCCTTGGCAGCATGTATTGATACTGTGCCAGCTCCACCTGCGTTTTTGCATGCGCCGTACGTGCGCGTGCCGCAAAAATATCGAGGATCAGCGTGGTGCGGTCGAGCACCTTCACTTGCTGCTTCTCATCCGTTTTCAGCCCTTTTTCAAGGTTCCGCTGCTGCGCAGGAGAAAGCTCATCGTCGAAAATAACAATGTCAACGGCGTGCTCTTTCACAAACAGCTTTATTTCATTCAGCTTGCCGGAGCCTATAAAAGTACCGGGATCGGGATGCTCGAGGCGCTGGGTGTATCGCTTCAGGATCTTAGCACCGGCAGTCTCCGCCAGGAAATCCAGCTCATCCAGGTATTCCTTCACCTTCACTTCATCCTGGCTCCTGTTGATCATTCCGACCAGTACGGCCGTTTCCTGTTTCGTTGCGGTTTCATGCATTCCCAATCTATTTTTTTAATGTAGCTGTATATTCGGCAACTGCTTTAATCTGCTCTTCGGTAAGCACACCGGCATAGCCTGCCATTGGTGCTTTCCCGTTCCTGATGATCTCGATCTTCGAATCCAGGTCGAGCGTTGAGGCCGTAAGGTCCTTCGCGCCGCTCAAGCCTAATTTTCCATCGTCGCCATGGCAGGATGTACATCTGTCCATAAAAATATCATGCCCGCTAACCGCTGCTCCTTCAGGTGCATCTACCGATGTTACCGATGTTCCCTGAAGGCTGCGCTTCTTATTTACTTCGGCAAGCCCGTAAGCCGCAACGATCATGAGGAGCGACAGCACGGCCAGCGCCTTGTTCTTCTTTTTAAATCCAACCACCGCAACCGGGATCGAAGCAAATACAATAATGATCTTGATGATCTGCAGCGTTGTTGCGCCCGGACCATTTATAAGCATATAGATCCCGGTTACCAGGAAAAGCGTGCTTACGATCATTTCCGGCACCTTCACGCCTTTTGTAAATTTTGAAAGCGAAGCCTCCTTGTTGCTGAGCAGAAGAATTGTTTTCACAAGATAGATCAGCAGGAATGCCGTTACCGAAATAAGGTGCGTATAGTATATTGCCTGGTTCATGGGATATGGTTTTAGTCCGCGCAAAAGTAGTAAAAATCCGGCGATAAAGCCGCTCGTCCTTTTGTAAGGGCAAAATCCGTTTTAAATGTTATTTTTGTTAACATGATACACAATCACGCGGGATGCCTGTTACAAAAGGCGCTGCGGACGAACATTCTTTAAGATGAAAAAACTACTTGCTTTATCCCTCGGCATTGCGCTGGCATTTGCAGCAGCAGCCCAGGAAACATTCCCCGTTAACGGCACTTCCAATAAAAACCACACCACCTACGCTTTCGCGAATGTGAAAATTGTGGTGGATCCTGAAACTACCATCGAGAACGGTACCATGATCGTAAAGGACGGGATGATCATAGCGGTGGGCGCAAAGATCATGATCCCGAAAGGAGCTGTGATCTACGACCTGAAAGGGAAGACCATTTACCCCGGGCTGATCGATGCATACACCACTTACGGAATGCCGGAAGTAAAAAAGGTACCTGCATGGGGCCCGCAGATGGAAAGCAACATCAAGGGCGCTTACGGATGGAATGCGGCTGTGAAGGCGGAAACGGAGGCTAATAAGATCTTCACCGACGATTCAAAAACAGCGGATGAGATGCGCAGGCTGGGATTCGGCGCGGTGCTTACCTTTCAGAAGGATGGCATTGTGCGTGGAACGGGAGCGGTTGTATCGCTGGGCGACGGAAGGGAAAATGAACTGGTCATAAAAGACAAAGCCTCGGCCATGTATTCCTTCGATAAAGGCTCGTCATCGCAGGATTATCCTTCCTCGCTTATGGGGGCGATCGCATTGCTGCGCCAGACCTATCTCGATGCCGACTGGTATAAAAAAGACAAGAGCAAAAAGGAATACAACATTTCGCTGGAATCGTTCATTAACCTTCAGGGGCTTCCGCAGATCTTCGAAACAACAGACAAGCTGAATGTAATGCGCGCCGATAAGATCGGCGATGAGTTCAAGGTGAGCTATATCATCAAAGGCTCCGGCAATGAATACCAGCGCCTCGATGATGTGAAGGCAACCAGCTGTAAGCTGATCATCCCGCTGAACTTTCCTATTCCTTATGATGTGGAAGATGCCTACGAAGCGAACAACGTTTCACTTGCGGAATTGAAGCACTGGGAAATGGCGCCTGCAAACCCGCTGGCGCTGGAGAAGAATTTTATCCCTTTCGCGATCACCACCGCCGACCTCAAAGATAAAAAAGACTTCTGGAAGAACCTGCGCAAAGCCATCAGCTACGGCCTTTCAGAAAAGCAGGCGCTGCGCTCGCTCACCATCACTCCGGCCGAATTGCTGAACCTTTCCGACAAGCTTGGAAAATTACAGAACGGCATGATCGCGAATTTTATCATCACTTCCGGCAACCTGTTCGATGAGAAAACAGTGATCTATGAAAACTGGATCCAGGGAAACCCTTACCGCATCAGCGATTACAATGCAGTGGATGTGCGCGGCAACTACGACCTTTCATACGGCCCCAACCGTAACACCTACCAGCTGAAAATTGAAGGCGAGCCGGAGAAGCTGAAAGCAACCATTATTGCCGACACCGCCAAAGCACCCGCAACTGTTGCTGTAAGCGGCAACTCCATTTCCATCACCTTCAACTCAAAAGAGCTTGCCGGAATTGTTCGGCTGAGCGGGAACCTGAACAAGGATCCATTGTTTATGAATGGCAAAGGCCAGCTGCCCGACGGCTCCTGGATCACATGGAGCGCCACATACACTTCCGCGCTGAATGCAGATGTGAAAAAGGATACGGCAAAAAAACAACCTCCAACGTACGGACAGGTGATCTATCCCTTTTGCGCATACGGACAAAAAGCGGATGACCGCGATGGCTTCGACAAAGTGGTGAATGATTTCAAGAACCGATACGACGCCATCCTTATCAAGCATGTAACCGTTTGGACCAACGAGGCGGAAGGCATCCTGAAGAACCAGGATGTGTATATTTCGGAAGGTCACATCGTACGCATCGCCGACGACATCAACGCAAGCACGCTCGCCTTTGCAAAGGTGATCGACGGCACAGGAAAGCATCTAACACCGGGCATCATTGATGAGCATTCGCATATCGCGCTCATCAGCGTGAACGAAGGCACACAGGCATCGAGCGCGGAAGTGCGCATGGGCGATGTGATCAACTCGGAAGACATCAGCATTTACCGCCAGCTTGCAGGCGGCGTAACCTGCGCACAATTGCTGCATGGCTCCGCGAACCCTATCGGCGGACAATCAGCCATCATTAAATTACGCTGGGGCAGATCGCCGGAGCAGCTTAAATTTGCAGGCGCTGACGGCTTCATCAAATTTGCCCTCGGGGAAAATGTAAAGCAAAGCAACTGGGGCGATGCGAACGTGATCCGCTTTCCGCAATCGCGCATGGGCGTGGAGCAGGTGTATTACGACTACTTCACCCGCGCAAAGGAATACGATGCAAAGCAAAAGCTCTCCGCACTTTCCAAAACAGGAGCCGCTTTCCGCCGCGACCTCGAGCTGGAAGCCATCGCGGAGATCATGAACAAGAAGCGCTTCATCACCTGCCACTCCTACGTACAATCGGAAGTGAACATGCTGATGCATGTGGGCGATTCGATGGGCTTCCAGGTAAATACGTTCACACACATCCTTGAAGGCTATAAAGTAGCCGACAAGATGAAAGCCCGCGGGATCGGGGCTTCCACCTTCAGCGACTGGTGGGCTTATAAAATGGAAGTGAAGGATGCGATCCCGTACAATGCAGCGCTCATGGCCAGCATGGGGATCATCACTGCGATCAACTCGGACGATGCCGAAATGGGAAGACGGCTGAACCAGGAAGCAGCGAAAACAATAAAATACGGCGGACTGTCGGAAGAAGAAGCATTAAAAACAGTAACCCTCAATCCTGCAAAGCTATTGCACATCGATAACAAAGTGGGCAGCATCAAGGTTGGAAAAGATGCGGATGTGGTGCTGTGGTCCGACAATCCCCTTTCCATTTATGCACGGGTGGAGAAAACGATCATCGATGGCCAGATCTATTACGACAACGAGCAGGACCTGAAATTACGCGAAGAGATGCAGAAAGAACGGGCACGCATCATCCAGAAAATGATCGAGGAGAAAAAGAATGGCGGGGCTACGCAAAAGCCGGTGGTACGGAAGCAGAAGCTGTTTGGATGTGATAGTATGCAGGAGGATTATTTGGAAACGCAATAAAGCGTGAGATAGGAACGCGGATTTATTAAGATGGTTATGATTTATTAGTTTATCGATTATAACCCCTGTCAGGGTTTCGAACCCTGACAGGGGTAAAACAAAAACAACACAATGAAAAAATTACTCTTCATCATCACCCTTTTCATCGCAACCATCTCGGAAGCGCAAACAAAAAGCATCCTCATCATGAATGCCACAGCCCATCTCGGCAACGGCACTGTCATACAAAATTCCCTCATCGGGATAAAGGACGGGAAGATCAGCCTGGTGGCCGATGCTACTACAGCAAAGATCGACAAGGCGGCATACGATGAAGTGATCGATGCAACAGGCAAGCATGTGTATCCCGGCATGATCGCGCCCAACTCAACGCTCGGGTTAACGGAGATAGATGCGGTGCGCGCCACAAATGATTTTCGTGAAGTAGGCAGCAGCCTGCCGAATGTGCGCTCGCTGATCGCGTATAATACCGATTCGAAGATCATCCCTACCGTTCGTTCCAACGGCGTTTTGATGGCGCAGATCACGCCGCGCGGCGGAATTGTTTCCGGCACATCCAGCATTGTAATGCTCGACGGATGGAACTGGGAAGATGCCGCTTATAAAATTGATGACGGCATTCATGTGAACTGGCCGCGCATCCAGAGCCGGAAATACCTCGATGAAGACAACATTTACCCGGGCCCTTATGAAAAGAACAAGGAATACAGCCGCCAGGTGAACGAGCTGAAAAAGCTGATCGGCGATGCAAAGGCATACAATGAAACGGAAACAAAAGAGGAGAAGAACCTGCGCTTCGAAGCGATGAAAGGCATTTTCACAGGCGCGCAAACATTATTCATTCACGTGAACAATGTAAAGGAGATCATTGAAGCGGTAAGCTTTGTAAAATCAAATTCGATCCCGAAAGTATCGCTGGTTGGAGGACGGGAAAGCTGGATGGTGGCGGAGCTTTTAAAGGAAAATAATATTTCGGTGGTGGTTGCACGTGTGCACGACCTTCCCGATCGCCCCGAAGATGATGTGGACCAGCCTTATAAATTGCCCGCCCTGCTTCAAAAAGCCGGCGTATTGTTCTGCCTCAACAATGAGCAGGGTGAAATGGAAGCGGCAAATACCCGCAACCTGCCCTTTATGGCCGGCACGGCTGCTGCATACGGGCTTACAAAAGAAGAGGCGCTGATGGCTGTAACGCTGAATACGGCGAAGATCCTCGGCATCGACAAAACGGTGGGCAGCATCGAGGTTGGGAAAGATGCTACGATCTTTATCTCCAGCGGCGATGCCCTCGACATGAAAAGCAACAATGTGGAGCAAGCTTTCGTAAAAGGGATCAGCATCGACCTGAACAACGACCAGAAGGCGCTGTATGAAAAGTATAAGAAGAAGTACGGATTGAAATAATACATTCAACATGAAACCTCTCATTTACCTCCTCTGCTTCTCTCTCATTTTCTCTGCCTGCAAAAAAGAAGAGAAGAAGCACAAGGTGATCTACAAAGTGGAAGTGACCGGCGGGCACCCGAGCTATTCGCTGAGCTATTCTTCTTTGAATAATTCCACGCAGACCGTTGGGCCGGTCAGCGATGCGAAATGGCTGTCCCCCACCGTGAACGACCGTTTAACAGGAAGCTCCGTATTCCTCACGCTGCAGGGCGGGAACGGAGGATCGTACAAAATGTATATTTACGTGGATGGCTTCCTGGAACAGGAAGGCCGCATGGATGATCCATACGGCCCGAAAACGATCAGCGTTGAGCTTAGCGATTAAATTTTAAAACCCAGCTTTCCCCTTACTCTTTTCAGGGTTGCCCTTGCGATCACGCGCGCTTTTTCCGCGCCGATCATTAATTTGGCATCCAGCTCTGCGCGGTTATTCATATAATACGCATACGTTTCACGCTGTGTTTTGAATGTGTCCAGCAGCAGCTCGTACAAAGCCGTTTTGGCATGTCCGTAGCCGTATCCGCCCTTTGCATAATTGGCGCGCATCTCTTCTATTTGTTCCTTTGAAGCGATGAGCTTATACAGCGCGAACACATTGCAGGTATCAGGGTCCTTAGGATCTTCCAGCGGCGTGGCATCGGTAAGAATGCTCATGATCACTTTCTTCAGTTCCTTTTCAGGAAGAAAAATATTAATGAAATTATTCCGTGATTTGCTCATCTTCTCTCCGTCGATCCCCGGGACAAGCTTTGTATCCTCATTTACCTTTACATCCGGGATCACAAACACATCGCCATGCATCGCATTGAACTTGGAAGCAATGTCACGTGTCATCTCAAGGTGCTGCATCTGGTCTTTTCCTACGGGCACATAATTCACATCATACAAAATAATATCAGCGGCCATCAGCACGGGATAGGTAAACAATCCCGCATTCACATCCGCAAGGCGCTCTGCTTTGTCCTTGAAGGAATGCGCATTGGCAAGCATCGGGAATGGCGTAAAGCAGTTGAGGTACCAGGTAAGCTCGCACACTTCGGTGACATCGCTCTGGCGGTAAAAAATATTCTTATCGGTATCGAATCCGAATGCCAGCCATGTGGCGGCAACGGCATCGGTGCTGTCCTTTATGAATTGAGCATCCTTAATGGAGGTAAGGGAATGCAGGTTGGCAATAAAAAAAAGAGAATCGTTGCCCGGCTGCCGGGAAAGCTCGATGGCAGGCATAATGGCGCCAAGGATGTTCCCAAGGTGAGGAATGTTTGTGCTTTGTATTCCTGTAAGAATTCGTGACATTACAAAAAAGTTTAGGGTTTAAAGTTAAAGGTTTCCGCTTAAATAAAGTTAAACACAACCTGCAAACATTGAAAAGATCCCGTGTCGGGGCACGGGATGACGATACTGAACGAACTGCAAACTCAAAATATAAAACAGAGAACTGCTTAGGGCTCCAGCGCGGCTTCAAAAATATCGATGTTCTCCAGGAGATGGATCGAGTTTTTAATGTACTCATGCGCAGGCGGGGATTGCTGGATCCCGAAGTCTTCGCTCAGCATTCTCGTGTTATCAAACACCTGTCCGAGCTCCATGAACTCGATGTATGGATCGAGTCCGCCCATGAGCACGCGCAGCTCGCCTGTGTCTTCCATAATGCCTTTCCAGTAATCGAGGTATTCGGGATGCTTGTGCAGCGGGCTGTCTTCATTCAGGCGCTTGCGTGCCCACATTTTTACATCGCGCACCATCTCACGCCCTACGAAATTGAACTTCGGCGAATCGGGAAATGCCGCCTCTATTGTTATTGCAAGCTGTGCAGGTGTTGTAGAGCCATTTTCACCGGCCGATACATGATACACATTGTGCTTTCTTTTTGAGAACATGATCTTCATGATCGCGCCCGAAACATAATCCACCGGCACCATATCGAGCAGCGTATTGGCATTTGCGGGGATTAGGCGGAGGAAGTTCATGCAGGCAAGCGTCCACATGATCACGTAGGAGCGCGGCGTCCATGGCCTGCTGTCGCCGAGGATGATCGAAGGGCGAACAATGAGGATCTTATCTTCCGGCAAATATTTTTTCAGCTGCACTTCGCCCTGCATCTTTGTATAGGTATATTTTACAAGGTGTTCAGCATTGAGGTTCGGCGATTCGGTTTCCAGCACGGTGCGGTTCTTCAGCTGCTTTCCGCAGATGGTTGCAGTGCCCACGTATACAAACGTTTCAAGGCTTTTGAGCGACTGGCTCCATTTCAGGATCTTCTCAAGTCCGTGAATGTTGATGTCCTCCACCATTTTATCATAGATGGGGGAAAAGGAAGTGTTGGCGGCTGAATGAACGATGTAATGCACATCTTCCAGCAATTTATTTTCAGCAAGGGAAGCGGTAAGATTATCCTGGGCAAGGTCGCCCTGCACGGGGATGATGCGGGAAGGGTCGAAATGATCGTTGTGAAAATCGAAGACCTTTTTGAGGCGTTGTATTGCCTTTTCCCGGGAACCGGCACGTACAAGGCAATAGATCTTACCTACCTCCGGCCTTTTTGAAAGATCGATCAATAGCTCTCCGCCAAGGAATCCGGTTGCGCCGGTAATAAAAACGTTCTTCATCATCACAAAAATAAATTATCAAAAAAGTTCGAGGCCAATGATGCCTGCAATGATCAGTAAAATGGAAACCACCTTCGCCACTGAAACGGGCTCATGGAAAAACACGATCCCTATCGCAGCGATCAACGCTGTTCCTGCGCTTGCCCAGATAGCGTATGCAATGCTCACCTCATATTTCTCCAGCACAAGCACGAGCAGCCCGAGGCTTGCGCCGTAAAAAACAAAAACGAGAACGGAAGGCCAGAGCTTTGTAAAGCCTTCTGCGTATTTCATGCAAACGGTGCCCAGCACTTCAAAAATGATCCCCAATGCAAGGTAGATCCAGTAAATATTTTTCATCCGAAAAGTTTAATTCGCTAAATGCTCATTTATGAGGAAGGATCTGTTTTTTGAGTAATGCCGACCTTAAAAACGCGATTTCATGTTCTTTCGGGGGCAAATTTAGGAAATTTACCGGATGTTGAGCAAAGTATAGATCATGAGGCGTTTTAAGGGCTTTTATATTCCCTCCGCTGCCTGCTTTTTGTTACTTTTGCAATGCATGAAGTATTTGCTGATCCTGCCGCGTACACTTTGGAAAATACTTTTCCTGCTCAATTTTGTGCTGGGGCTGATCATCCTGTATCCTTTCTTTTATATCCTGCTTTCACAACGTAAATGGTTCCCGCTTGCCTTCCGGCTGAAAAAATTCTGGGCGGCCTGGATCATGACGGTTCCGGGGCTGTTCCTCAACGTTAAACGGAAAGTCCCGAAAGAGAAACTTCCGCAGCCCGCGGTATATTGCGGCAACCACGTTTCTTACCTCGATATTATCGCCAGCTACCTCGTGATCCCGAATTACTATGTGTTCATGGGCAAACAGGAGCTGGATAAAGCGCCTTTGTTCCGGATCTTCTTTAAGGAGATGAACATCCTTGTAGACCGTAAAAGCAATATCGGCTCACACCGCGCCTTCATGCGGGCGGGCGCCGATCTCGACAAAGGCGACAGCGTATTCCTGTTCCCGGAAGGCACCATTTCAAGCTTTGGGAAATTAAGGGGATTCAAGAATGGCGCATTCAAGCTGGCGATTGAAAAGCAGGTGCCGATCGTTCCGGTGATCTTCCTCAACAACTGGAAAATGCTGCAGAACGGCGGGTTCCTGAAAGCGCATGGCAGGCCGGGCATCAGCAAGATAGTGGTTCATGAGCCGATCCCTACCCTTGGCATGACTGAGAAGGATTTAGTATCTTTGCGCACGAAGGTGTATGATGTGATACAGGCGGAGCTGGAGAAGCATAATAAACAATAATTTTTTATACGGCATTTGCGGGTGGTCATTTCGAGTACGAACGAAGTGAGTGTATCAAGAAAGCGGGCCGGCCAACGCACAATAACATTCGGTAACAATGAAAATAGATAAAGACACAGTAGATAAGATAGCGCACCTGGCGCGGCTGGAATTTGAGAATGAAGCTGCAAAAGAAGCGATGATCAAGGACATGAACAACATGCTTGGGTTTATCGACAAGCTGAACGAGCTCGACACGAACAATGTGGAGCCGCTGATCTACATGAGCGAAGAAGTGAACGTGCTGCGCGAGGATGAAGTGAAAGTGGAGATCACCCAGCAGGAAGCATTGAAGAATGCACCGAAAAAGGATTCGGATTATTTCAAGGTGCCGAAGGTAATGGGGAAAAATTAATAGCAAGGGCTATGCGTGTATTTACGCAAAATAATGGGTAAAAACACCCAATTTACTAATACCTGAAATTGAGGATTTCAGCCAGCGGAACGTTAAATCCTATGGCGATCTTCAGCATTGTTGAAAGCCGGACATCTGTCCCCTCTGTGCAGAGCTTATAAACCTGCGCTTTATCCATTTCACAGGCATCAGCCATCTCCTGGAATGATAAATTACGATCTTTCCTGAGCTGATCTATATGAGTTGCAAATGCCTTCCTGATTTTCGTCTGTTCTGACACATCATAATATTCCCATTTTTTTTGTAACACGCCGTAGTAATTTAACACTACGATTTAAAATTTTTATATTTGCAGGCATGCAATTGCCCTCACTTGAATTGTTAGAAGCCGTTTTTAAAAGGCTCCGGTACTGTAAGGACCGGGAAAAACGTATTAACGATCTTCTCAAGGAATTGTCAGTTACAGGTATTACCTTTACCCATGAGCAAGAAATACAATCCTGTCTCATTAATGTACTGGAAGATGCCTTCGACGACAAAGACGGCCTGATCGAATGGTACATTGCAGAGAATAATTTTGGACGCAATAATTTGTCCCGGGATGTAAACGGCAAAAAAACAGCAATTGAAACCGTTGAGCAGCTGCACGGGATCTTAGTCACATCCTACGCGCAGAGAACTGCGGGACACTATTAGTTACAAAATTCTTCATGAGCAACCTTTCGATCGGATTGGCCTACAAGGCCGTATTTACCTATTTAAAGCATTACTGGCAGCAGCATCAGGACGAAGACGATCTGGGCGGATTGCTGAACGCGATGGATCCCTTTTTATGGAAGGACGGCTCTCCGGCTGATAAAACAGTGGTTAAGGATTTTATCGACATCGTAAAAGGGATCAGCATCTCGAAGGATGAGGTTGAGCTTAACGAAGGCTTCGGAATTATGATAAACTACCTGGAGAAGCAGCTCGACTGGCTGAGGCTGGAAACGATAATAGACCGGCTAAAGATCATTTACAGCGAGCAAAGCCCGGAAGAATGGGCTTACTGGACAACCAACTGGCTTCAGACCACCGACCGGGATTAGCGAAGCCAGCCTTTTCCCACTATCTCCTGCTATCTCTAAAACATCTGCAATGAAAAAAACAATCCTGCTTGCCCTGTTGCTCTGCATCTCAGCTGCGAAAGCCCAAATCACCCTGGAGCATACGTATGACACGGCCTCTGTAAGTTCAGCGGCATTTATACCAGCCCAGCTGATGATCGTGGATTTTGAAGCCTCGGGACAACGGTATGTAAAAATAAACAGGGACCAGAAGCAAATTCAAATCTATACCATGGGGCATGCACTAACGAAAGTTATTTCGTACTCGGCGTTCCCACAGGCTTGCAACAACCTTCCCTATGTGCTTTACTTGTCTGAACGCTTATTCGATCCTGATCCTGATATTGAGTTCATGTATATTGCAACAAATTGTTCCGGTACTACTTCAACCTATATCTATAAAGAAAACGGCACCTTACTTTTCTCTGCCGTAGCAGCACCGCTGATCATGTCAACTATTGAACTGCAGCAATACCCCATTTACAATACAAATCAGGGAACAAAAATGATCCTGAGCTTCAGCGACGGAACCGCAAAGGTATATAGCCTGCCGGGTGTCCTTCCCTGCACCAGCCCGTGTAATTCCAGCGCTGCGACAGGGATTCACAATGGAGGCATACTGCCGCCCGGCAATATGATCTCCAATCCTTATCCGAATCCCGCTTCCACAGCAACAACAATTGATTACAGCCTGCCGGAAAACATAAACGAAGGGGAAATTGTTTTTTATGACCTGCAGGGAAAAGAGATCAAGCGGTTTAAAGTGGATAGAACGTTTTCTTCACTTGTAGTTTCAACAAGTGATATCGCAGCAGGCTCTTACTATTACCAGCTTCAGGTAAAGGGAAATGCCAGCACTTCAAAAAAGCTGATCGTAATAAAATAACAGGAGGCCGGCTTACAGCCAGCCTTTTTCGAGGATGTCCTTCGTATGATACGTAATGATCAGGTTCGCCCCTGCCCTTGCGAAGGCATACATATTTTCCATTACGATCTTCTGCTCATCGATCCAGCCTTTTGCTGCGGCGGCTTTCACCATGGAGTACTCGCCGGAAACATTGTAGCAGGCAATTGGCAAAAGCGTATTCTGGCGCAGGTTAAAGATCACATCCATATAAGCCAAAGCCGGCTTCACCATCAGCACATCGGCGCCTTCCGCTTCATCCAGCAATCCTTCCGTCATCGATTCGTTCCCGTTCCTGAAATCCATCTGGTATGATTTACGGTCGCCCTTTTGCGGCGCAGAATCGGCAGCTTCACGGAAAGGCCCGTAATACGCCGAAGCATACTTGATCGAGTACGACATGATCGCAGTATTCTCAAAACCATTCTGATCGAGCAAGCCGCGCATTGCGCCTATCCTGCCGTCCATCATATCGCTCGGCGCCACCATATCCGCACCGGCCTGCGCATGCGCCAGCGCCATTTTCGCAAGCACTTCCACCGACGAATCGTTGTGCACATAATCATCGTGAATGATCCCGCAATGTCCGTGCGTAGTGTAAGCACAAACGCATACATCGGTGATCACATAAAGGCTTTCGCCGAACTTTTCTTTCAGCGCTTTTACAGCTTTCACAACCACCGAATTGTTGCTGAAGGAAGAAGAGGCATCTTCCGTTTTTTGCTCACCTACACCAAACAATAAGATCTTATTGATGCCGGCCTTCAATCCCTTTTCAACATCCTTCAGCAGCTCATCCACCGAAAAGTGGCTAATGCCGGGCATTGCATCAATGGGATGAATTATATTCTTTCCTTCCACCACAAAATACGGGTAGATGAACATGTCTTTCGACAATCTTGTTTCCGCCACCATTTCACGGATGATGGGGTTCTTTCTGAGTCTTCTTGGACGCTGTAACATGCTTTATTGTTTTACCGCAGAGAGCGCAAAGCAGGCGCAAAGGCTGCGGAGATTCGTAATATTCGTTTGATTAGTTATTCGCAATCCCGAAAACGGCTTCCGCCAATCCCACCTCATCAAAGGATACCGGCAAAATGCAATTCTCTATTCCGAATGTCTTTAATTTTTTTTCTGTTGATGCACCGATCGCGATCACTTTCTGATCCTGCTTCACTTTTCCCTTTTCGAAAAAGGATTCAACGTTGGAAGGGCTTGTAAACACAAGGATCTCCGCGGCAGGCATTTCAGCATTTGTTTTCTTCACGGTTTCATACACCGCGAGGTCGCTCAGCTTGCTGCTGTCGTCAAACTGCTGCTGGATGGTCCTTAATCCGCCTTTCGCCTGCGGGAACAAAACGGTTTCTGCCCCGGCGGTCTTTGCGAATTTTTTGCCGACAACTTTTGTATCGTTCACGCTTCCTACAAATGCGGCATTGCGGTTATATTTTTTCAGCGTGAGCTCCGTTGATTTTCCGATGACGCCAAATTTCACTTTCGGCTTCAGCTCAGGCTCCTGCTCAAAAAAGTGCTCGACGGCAGTGCTGCTTGCAAAGAAGATCCAGTCGGTAAGCGGTGCTTTGTCGAATTTTATTTTTTTCGTTTCAATGAAGGATACTCCATTTACGCTGTAACCACTGCCTTCCAGCGTTTTTTTAAAAAACGAATCCTCATTGAGATCGCGGGTGATCAGCACCGAAGCAGGCCTGATGGAATTAAGCTGATCAACAATTTTCTGTGCAAAGCCATCCGCCGTGAACGACTCACGGTAAATGCGCCTTGGCATGGCATCCCAGCTGTTAGATTTGGAAGCCCACACCTTGAATTTGTTATCTTCCTTGATGCAATAAGCGCCCAATGGAAGCTGGCAGCCGCCATCGAACAGGTTCAATATCTTGCGTTCAATGCCGATCGTACCTTCCACCTTTTCGGAATTCAGCTTGTGAACGTATTGGAATAATTCGTGGTCATCCTCGCGGATCTGCAGCGCAAGCACACCTTGTGCAGGTGCGGGAATGAATTCCTTCGGATCGAGGCGCAGCACCTTGAATTCGCTTAGATCGATGTGCAAACGCTCCACACCGGCATTCGCCAGCATGATCGCATCGTATTTTTTATCGCGTAATTTCTGGATGCGGGTCGGTACATTGCCACGCAGGTCTTCAATTTTAGCATCGCCCCTGAATGCGAGCAACTGCGACTTGCGGCGCGCCGATGATGTTCCTACGATCGCATTTTTCTTAAAGGAGAACTTCAATGCATTGTCTACGCTTTCTTTCCTGATGAGGATCAGTTCCGCAGGGTCTTCCCTTTCGGAAACAGCAGCAATGATAAGCCCTTCCGGGGAAGTCGTCGGCAGGTCCTTATGTGAATGCACGGCAAGGTCGATCTCCTTGCTGATAAGTGCATCTTCAATCTCCTTCGTAAAGAACCCTTTCCCTTCAAGCTTGTCGAAGCTCAGGTCCTGCACTGCATCCCCTTTTGTTACAATGATCTTTATCTCGGCTGTAAGCCCCAGCTTTTGTATTTTACGCAGCACGTGGTTGGCCTGCCAGAGGGCAAGGTCGCTTCCGCGTGAGCCGATGATTATTTTCCTGTTTTCCATAGTTGTTGTTCGTAATGACTTCTGCTTTCTTTAAATAAAAAACCCTCTGTTGAAAGAGGGATTTTTAAGAGGTCCTATTTTATTTTAGCATCCTCGATCAAAATATCTTTTGCCATCTTCATCGGCACACTGATGTATTTTTTCTCCATATAGGCAATGATCTTTTCCAGCACTTCCTTCGAGCCGGCATCCATGCTGCTGAGCTCTTTGGCAAACACTTCATTGATGGCCACTTCGCGGATCTCCTTTACTTTCCTCGGCACTTCGCTCATGGCGAGCTCCACGCGGCGTGTTTTCAGCGTTTGGCGGAACAGCTCTATGTTCTTCGCGATGATCACACGGCAGGCTTCCATTTCCTGCTCACGCGCCAGTAAATTCTCCTTCGCCACTTCCTGCAGGTTATTCACCGCGATCAGGTTCACATCGTAATTGTTGAGGATCTCTGCATCGAGGTCGTTCGGGATGGCAAGGTCGATCACCACTTTTTTCGAGCGGTCGTCGCCCACGAGGTTCTTATAGATCGCAGGTGTGATCACGCTTTCGGCAGCGCCGGTGCAGGTGAGGATAATATCGAAGCCTTCTTTATAATTTGGTAATTCCGATAAAGGAAAAGCTTTTCCGTTAAGTTCTTTCGCCAGTATTTGGGCATTTTCGAGCGTACGGTTGAAAACCGTAAAATTGGCAAACCTGTGCTTTTTCAGGTATTTTGCCATATTGGTGTTTGTAACGCCGGATCCGATGATCAGGAAGCGTGCGTCGAGCTTTACATTGAGGGCGCGCAGCTTGCGGTAAGCAAGGGAAACCACTGAAACAGGGTTACGGGCGATATTGGTATGGGTATAGACTTCCTTTGCAACTTCAATGGTGCTTTTGATCGCCAGGCGGATAAGGTCGCCGGTAAGACCGAGCTCATTGCATTTTTCATAGGCATTGCGCACCTGGGTGATGATCTCGCGCTCGCCCACAACAAGTGAATCGATGGAGGATGCAACGCTGTACAGGTGCTCCAGTGCGGCATCGCCTTCAAAAACACGTGCATTTTCAAGGCACCAGCCGATCTCGGCAGGTGTAAAGGCCGGATCAAATGCGGTAAAGAACTGCAAGAGGAATGCGCTGTTGATCGCTTTTCCTGTGGAAAGCATGAATTCCACGCGGTTGCAGGTCGACAGGTAAAAGAGTTCCTCAATGGCCATGGAGCTTTTTAAGCTCTCAAGGCGCGGTTTTAAAGCGCTTTCGTCAATATGAAACTTGCCGATATCATTAATATCAGTAGTTTTGTGGGTAAATGCTATGATCTTGATCCTGTTCAACGGCGTTTGCGTTCTTTTTACATTTACAAAGTTGCGATTTCCGGGAGTTTTAATTGTCATACTATTGTCAGATATGGTATTTAGAGTGTTTCTAAAGAGAGTTCAAATCGAAAACCACCCCTAACCCCTCCTGGGAGGAGGGGAACGGATAGTGCTACCATTAACTTCCTGCTTTTGAGAAGCAAGTTGACACATCGGGAGCTGCTTTAGGCTTTGTGCAGGATCAGCTCCCTCCTTTCAGGAGGGTTGGGGTGGTTTGTGTCAGCTTAAACAACAGGCGCCAGATCGGCACAAACAGGCCGGGATCGCAAAAAGCATTAAAAAACACCTCTTTCTCCTTCATTTTCAACAATAAAATGTTAATTATTTTGCAGAAAGTAAAAAAGTGCTTATCTTCGCGTCCCATTTTTAGAGAAAAGTGGAATATTAAAGTGTAAAATTTAATACATAAATAAAGTGGAAGCAATTAGTTACAAAACAGTTTCAGCAAGCAAAGAAACTGTAACAAAAGGTTGGATTTTGATCGATGCAGAAAACGAAGTATTAGGTCGTTTAGCGTCTAAAGTAGCGTACATTGTACGTGGCAAGAACAAAACAAACTTCACTCCTCATGTGGATACCGGCGACAACGTGATCATCATCAACGCTGAAAAGGTAAAGCTGACAGGAAACAAATTAAATGATAAAGAATACGTTCGTCACACCGGCCACCCGGGCGGACAGCGTTTCGCAACTCCAAAGGAATTACTGGCGAAAAAGCCAACTGAAGTAATTACAATGGCAGTAAGCGGCATGTTACCTAAGAACAAATTAGGTGATGCTTTAAGGCGCAATGTATACGTGTATGCAGGCCCTGAGCATCCTCACACCGCACAGCAACCAAAAGAAATCAAATTAAATTCAATTAAATAAGAAAATGGAAGTAGTAAATACTCTTGGTAGAAGAAAAACCGCTGTAGCACGTGCATACGTGCAAAAAGGAAGTGGCGAAATTGTAGTCAACAACAAAGATTACAAAACGTACTTCACAACAACCGTTTTACAAGGTAAAGTAATGCAGGCATTCGCAGCAACTAAAACGCTGGGTGAGTTTGACGTGAAGATCAATGTAAAAGGGGGCGGGGTAACAGGTCAGGCAGAAGCTGTTCGTTTAGCGATTGCCCGTGCTTTAGTAGAAGTGGATCCGGCTCATAAGCCTGCATTAAAAGCAGAAGACCTTATGACACGTAATCCTAAAATGGTTGAACGTAAGAAACCGGGTCAGAAGAAAGCCCGTAAACGTTTCCAGTTCAGTAAACGTTAATAGTATTTGGTTTTGCAGACAGGTTTTCATAACCGGTTTGCAATTCCTTATTCAAAGATCATCTATCAAAAAAGTATTAATTAAAATAAAAGACACTCAATGTCATCAAGAACAAATTTTAACGAATTATTAGAGGCCGGATCACACTTCGGCCACTTGAAAAGAAAATGGAATCCTGCTATGGCTCCATATATCTTTACAGAAAAGAACGGGATCCACATCATTGACCTGAACAAAACCGTTGCGAAGATCGACGAAGCTGCAAACGCTTTGAAACAGATCGCAAAATCAGGTAAAAAAATATTATTTGTTGCCACTAAAAAACAGGCGAAAGATATCGTTGCCGATAAAGTAAAAGCAGTGAACATGCCTTACGTTACCGAGCGCTGGCCAGGTGGTATGCTTACCAACTTCGCCACTATCCGTAAAGCTGTCCGCAAAATGGCTTCTATCGATAAAATGGCAACTGACGGAACATTTGATAATATTTCCAAAAAAGAAAAATTACAGATCTCCCGCGTAAGAGCTAAATTAGAAACCAACTTAGGTAGCATCGCTGACCTTACCCGCTTACCTGCGGCATTGTTCATCGTTGATATCTCTAAAGAACACATCGCGGTTGCTGAGGCAAAACGCCTGAACATCCCTACATTCGCTATCGTTGATACCAACTCAGATCCAAATGCTGTTGATTACGCGATCCCTGCAAATGACGATGCTTCAACTTCAATCGCACTGATCACTTCTATCATCACCAAAGCGATCGAAGAAGGTTTGGCTGAACGTAAAGTTGACAAGGAAACTGCTGCTGCTGAAGAAAAAGAAGGCACATCAAAAACTTCCCGCGACGAAGCTGAAGACCTGGCAGAAGGCGCTAAATTCAAAACTTCTGAAGAAGAAGGCGCAGTTGGTGTTGCTAAAAAAACAACAACAGGAGCAAGAAAGCCAAGGACCGGAACAAAAAAATAAGAAGCCTTTTATCACGAACAGATTTGGGAGCGTGATAAAAACAATCGCCGCACGGCAGGTGCGGGAAAAATATAAATAACCTTAAATATCCCGAAAGCGATTTCGGGATATTTTTTAATAACATAAAACATGACAACAATGACAATCACAGCAGCTGATGTAAATAAATTAAGGCAAATG
This sequence comes from Bacteroidota bacterium, assembly GCA_025963725.1. Taxonomy (GTDB): domain Bacteria; phylum Bacteroidota; class Bacteroidia; order 2-12-FULL-35-15; family 2-12-FULL-35-15; genus 2-12-FULL-35-15. Next base: position 19,323 of record JAOQAE010000003.1, read on the forward strand.
ACCGGTGCCGGTATGATGGACTGTAAAAAAGCATTGACCGAAGCAGGTGGTGATTTCGAAAAAGCAATTGACGAACTGCGTAAAAAAGGACAAAAAGTTGCTGCAAACCGCGGCGACCGCGAATCCAAAGAAGGCGTTGTTCTTGCTAAAGTTACCGCAGACAATACACGCGGTGCTGTTTTAGCGATCAACTGCGAAACCGATTTCGTTGCTATCAACGCGGATTTCATTAAAATGACCAACAACATCCTCGATATTGCTGTTGAAAAAAATGCAAGAACTGCAGATGAATTAAAAGCATTGCCTTACGATGGCAAGATCACTATCGCTGATAAGCTGATCGAACAGACAGGTGTTATCGGTGAAAAAATTGAATTGACTAAATTCGGTGTTGTTGAAGCTCCTTTCGTACTGGCTTACGTTCACCCGGGCAATAAGCTGGCAAACATTGTAGGATTCAGCTCTGCAACTGTGAAACCGGAAGTTGCAAAAGACGTGGCAATGCAGGTTGCTGCAATGGCTCCTGTAGCTGTTGACAAAGGCGATGTAGATGCCGACACTATCAAACGCGAAATTGAAGTTGGTAAAGAGCAGGCACGCGAAGAAGGCAAGCCGGAAGACATGCTTGAAAAAATTGCAATGGGCAAGCTGAACAAGTTCTATAAAGAATCCACATTGCTGAACCAGGAGTTCATTAAAGACAATAAGAAATCTATTGCACAGTATCTCAACGAATCTGAAAAAGGCCTGACTGTTACAGCCTTCAAACGAATCGCTTTAGGTTAATCAATTCTATTTTTTTTAAGTCCCGATCATTCGGGACTTTTTTTTGGCCTTACCAAATCTACCGGATGAAATACTACTTCTTCATTTCCCTGCTTTCAGCATCCTTCTTATTTTCCTGCTCTTCGGATGCAGTGAAGGAAAAGATAAACTCCGCGGGAGACCTTGCCGGGCAAACCGTTGGCGAATTCTCAAAAGGGCTGGGCAACGGCGTCACCAAAGCTTTCGACGTGAACATCACGCTTTCCCCTCCCCTGCTTGCACGCGGGCTGAAGATGGGAAAGAACACGGTGAACAGCGAAACGGGAACCGACAATGTGCTGAACGCCTATTTTATCTTCGAGAAAGATTTTTCCGAAACCCTCGTATCGAAAGTGTTTGATGCCAAAGGACAGGAAATGGGCCGCACAACCGCAGTGGTAGAAGGCAAGAGAGGCGAAGCGAAGTTTGTGGATTTCAGCTTCGACCAGCATACCAACATTGACAGTGATTCTAAAATAACGATCGAAATAAACTAAACAGCAGTATGAAATACAAACGCATTCTATTAAAGCTCAGCGGGGAATCGCTTATGGGCAACAAACAATTCGGGATCGACAATGAGCGCATCGCCCAGTATGCAAGGCAGATCAAGGAAGTGGCGGAAATGGGCGTGCAGGTGGCGATCGTGATCGGGGGAGGAAATATTTTCAGGGGAATCCAGGCTGAAGAAGGCGGCATGGACCGCGTACACGGCGATTATATGGGAATGCTTGCAACTGTGATCAATTCCATGGCGCTTCAATCGGCGCTCGAAAAAACGGGAGTAGAAACACGCCTGCAGTCGGCCATTAAAATGGAGCAGATCTGCGAGCCGTTCATTCGCAGAAAAGCAGTGCGCCACCTCGAGAAGAACCGCGTGGTGATCTTCGGCGCAGGAACCGGGAACCCTTATTTTACAACTGATACAGCGGCAACACTTCGCGCGATCGAGATCGAGGCGAACGTTGTGTTAAAAGGCACGCGTGTTGACGGCATTTACACCGCCGACCCGGAAAAAGACAAAACAGCTACAAAATACGACACGATCTCTTTTGATGAAGTGTATGCAAAAGGGCTGGAAGTAATGGACATGACCGCATTCACACTCTGCAAGGAGAACAAGCTCCCGATCATTGTGTTCGACATGAACAAGCAGGGTAATTTAAAAAAGCTGATGCTGGGAGAGAAAGTAGGAACCCTGGTTGATTTATAAGATTAATAATTTAAATTTGCAGCATCACATTCTCTTAATACCAGAACTATTATGAACGAAGACATACAATTTGTGTTAGACAACGCAAAAGAGCAGATGGACAAAGCAGTTACCCATCTTGAGGCGGAACTGGTGAAAGTGCGCGCCGGCAAAGCAAGCCCGAGCATGCTGGAAGGCATCATGGTGGATTATTACGGAACAAAAACACCTTTGAACCAGGTTGCAAATATCAATACCGGCGATGCCCGCACGCTGATCGTTCAGCCTTGGGAAAAATCAATGCTTACACCGATCGAAAAAGGCATCATGGTCGCCAACCTTGGCCTCAATCCGCAGAACGATGGTGTGATCATCCGCATCCTTGTGCCTGCGCTTACTGAAGAGCGCAGGAGAGACCTCGTGAAGAAAGCAAAATCGGAAACCGAGAATGCAAAGGTAAGCTTACGCACCATCCGCAAGGAAGCAATGGAAGAGCTGAAAAAGCTTCAGAAAGGCGGAACACCGGAAGATGAGGTAAAGAGCGCGGAAACGCAGGTTCAAACGCTTACCGACGGATTTGTCCTCAAATGCGACAAGCACCTTGAGATCAAAGAAAAAGAGATCATGACCGTATAATGATAATGATAATGATAAAAAAAAGCAGGAGATCATCCTGCTTTTTTTTAGAATTTACCGTAGGCTGTATATTTCCTTCCCTGCTTGAATAACAATCCGTCCACGTCCCAGGCCTTCAGGCTGATCTCAAAGCCACCCCGCCCATAAGAATACGGCGTAAGCCTCGAAATATTAGCATCGTAGCTGATGCACACGGAATAACGCCCCATATAAATTCCGAACTGCGGGATCAGCGCATCCTTCACGCGGTAGTTCAGGTTAAAGATCAATCCCTTCTCCTGCTTTAATCCAGTGATCTGCGAGCTTTCCTGCATAAGATAAACTATTCCTCCGCCTATGTTCATTTCCCAGAGCTTCCCCTGCAGGGAGAACAGCATGGATTCCGTAAAGCGGATGTTTGTATTCGGATTTGTATGCTGATTATAAACAAACAGGTTGTAACGCAGCTTCGCGATATCTGTTGCACCCAATCCCACATCGGGCCTGTTCAGGTGGTAAGCCGATAATCCGATGATCAGCTGGTTCTTTTCCTGCCGGTCGCCGATCTTGTTATTCTTTGTAAAGATATACGCTGCCCCTGCACCAAGATCGAGGTACGACCGCTTTGCAGCCAGCACCTCCGTAACTCCTATGCCGCTGTTATAACCCATGCCATCAAACTGATCAGGCCATTTCAGCCCCTGCGCATTAAAGCTGTTCTGTCCGTATCCCACCTGGATCCCACCGCTGAAAAAGCCACGGCTTGTTTTTATGATCGCTGAAATATCACCCGCCGCGAGGAACTTCCGGAAATCAGAACTTCCGGCTTTATCATTAAATACATTCAGCCCTACTCCTAAAAATGATTTCTGCTTTTTCTGCCTCGACCATGTAGGAAGATCCAGAGAAAGCCCCATTGTATTATATGCTTTGCCAAAAGCCGACCACTGCGACCTGTAATTCATGTTCACCCTTCCCCAGTTTGGCGAAGTGCCCGCAAGCGCCGGGTTCAAACAAAGCGGTGCTTCCTGGAACTGTGAAAAATGAATATCCTGCGCCTTTAAAATAAAAGCGGAGAAGATAAATATATATGTTAGCCAAATACGGTTCATGCCTTATTTTTTTAATGTCAGGTTTCCTTTTTTCTGTTCAGCCGGATAATCGTAATAGGTGATATCCAGCGTATACACAAACACACCATTGTTCAGCACAGAGCCTTTGTAGGTACCATCCCAGGAGACGCTGTTCTCGCCAAAGCCGCTGAAAACAACCTGTCCCCAACGATCGTAAATTCTGAGATCGAGAGATTTTATCCCGCTGCCGCGAACTATGAAATTATCATTCATGCCATCGGCATCAGGAGAAAAAATATCCGGCACAAATACCTGGGCTTCGCCATTAACAGTCACCACCATCGTATCGGAGGAAGAGCATCCGTTCTCATCAAAAACCGTAACTATATAGCTGGTTGTTGTTTCAGGCGTGGATACCGGCGCTGCGCAGCTGCTGCAGCTGAGCCACTGAGAAGGGAACCACGAATAGGAAGTTCCGCCCGATCCGTTCAGCTGAACGCTGTTCCCAAGCCCGACCGTTACATCAGGTCCGGCGCTGGCTACAGGCGGTGTATTCACGATCACAAAGATCCCGTCGGTTTGTGAGCCGCAGCTATTGGTGGCTGTAGCAGTATAATACCCGCTTGAAGAAGGTGTGATGGTGATGGAGCTGCTGCTTTCTCCTGTGCTCCATGACAATGTACCGGTTGCTGTAGCAGTAAGTGTAAATGCGTCGCCCGGACAACCAACGCTGTCGCCGGTTATAGCAACCTGCGGCAACTGGATCAGGGTCACCACAGAGCTTGCTGTGGAAACACATCCATACAGGTCGGTACCTGTTACCGTATATGTAGTGCTTGCAGCCGGACTGGCGGCCACCGTTGCACCACCCGTGGACGAAAGGCCCGTTGCAGGCAGCCATGCGTATGTTTGCGCTCCCGTCGCATTCAGGTTCACTGAAGAGCCTGCACACACAGAGGCCGAATTAACGCTCAGCACCGGAAGAGGCAATACCGTAACAGTGGCTGTTGCAGAGCTGAAGCAGCCGCTGCCATCGGTTCCGGTCACCGTATAGCTTGTTGTTGTGCTTACTGTTGCATTCACGGTTGCACCTGAAGCTGAAGACAATCCTGCTGATGGTGTCCAGCTGTATGTGGCGGCTCCGCTGGCTGTGAGCGTTGCTGTTGCCCCATTACACACGGAATCACCTGTCACACTTACCATAGGTGCGGACAGCACTGTAACTGTATAAGTTGCGGTGTCTGCGCATCCTTGTGCCGAGGTTCCAGTTAATGTGTAGGTGGTTGTTGCAGAAGGAGAAGCTGAAGTCACGGCCGCTGCCGGGGCTGATAATCCTGCAGCAGGGCTCCAGCTGTAAGTGGCCGCACCAGCTGCTGTAAGCAGGGTTGCGGTGCCCGGACAGATCGTATCATTACCACTTACTGTTACTACAGGCGATGTAAACAAGGTCACCGTGCTGTAAGCAGTATCGGCGCAGCCATTGCTATCGGTGCCTGTAACGGTGTATACTGTATTTGCTACAGGAGTCGCCGTAACGCTCGCACCTGTTGTAGAGGAAAGTGTTGGATCGGCAAGCCAGGTATATGTTACGGCGCCGCTGGCAGTAAGGATCGCTGCCCCGCCTGTACAAACCGAATCGCTATTCACAGTTATTACAAGCGGAGGATTTTGTGTAATGGCTGAAGCAACTGTAATGCTGCAGGCATTGGAATCGGTGACGGTGAGCTGCACAGGCCCGGCAGATAAGCCGCCGGTAGTACTGAGCGTGCTTCCATCCGACCAAAGGTAAGTGTATGGTGCAGTGCCGCCGCTGACTATACTGGCCGCCGAACCATCATTTCCGCCGAAGCATGTTACGGTAGTGGGGATGATGGAGGCAGTTAACGCTGCCGGCTCGGAGATAATAATCGTATCGCTTATGGAGCAGGCATTGGTATCCGTTACGGTGCAGACATACATTCCTGCGCAAAGCCCGCTTACCGAAGCTGTTGTAGCGGAGCCGGGTGCCCAAAGATAGGAATAGCCGCCCGTGCCACCGGCAGCAACCACACTTGCAGTACCATTGCAGCTGCCATTGCAAAGCGCATCTGAATGAATGGAGCTGGCCGTAAGTGCCGCCGGCTCCGTGATCACAATAGTTTGTACAACGCTGCAACCATTTGCATCGGTGATCGTGCAGGTATATGATCCGGCACATAATCCGGTTGCAGTGGCCGCAGCGCCACCCGAAGGCGCCCATGAATAAACATATCCCGGAGTTCCGCCGCTTACCGTTACAGTTGCCGTTCCATTACACGCGGCATTGCAGCTTACATTCGCCTGAACTGCTGTGGCTGAAAGCGGAGAAGGTTCGGTGATCGTAACCGGTACGGTTGTGATGCATCCGTTGGTATCGGTTACAGTGCAGGTATAAGTCCCCGCACAAAGCGATGCAGCAGTGGAAGCTGTACCACCGGAAGGCGCCCATGAATACGCATATCCTGCAGTTCCGCCGCTTGCAGCAACCGAAGCTGCTCCGTCGCAGGCTGCATTGCAGCTAACATTGGTGCCTGCCGCCGACGCAGTAAGTGGTAAGGGTTCCGTAATTGTAACTGACTGTACGATGGTGCAACCGTTCGCATCCGTAACTGTGCAGGTATATGTACCTGCACAAAGGCCGGTAGCCGTTGCGCCTGCTCCGCCAGATGGCGCCCATACATAAGCATACGGAAAGCTTCCTCCTCCTGCGCTTATTGTGGCAGTGCCGTTGCAGGCCCCGCTGCAGGAAACATTTACCTGTACCATTGTAGCTGAAAGCGCGGCCGGCTCTGTAATAACCGATGTGCTCACCGCAGTGCAGCCGTTAGCATCGGTGACCGTGCAGGTATAAGTGCCCGGACACAGGCCCGTTGCGGCAGCGGCAGACCCACCCGAAGGCGACCACGAATAAGAATATGCGACTGTGCCTCCGGAGGCCGTTGTTGTTGCCGTTCCATCGCATACCCCATTGCAGCTGACATTGGTTTGGGTTGACGCTGCGGAAAGAACAGCCGGCTCGGTGATCGTGAAGATCTCATTTTGTGAACAGCCGTTTGCATCGGTAATGGTGCAGGTATACGTTCCCGCACATAAGCTACCGGCTGTTGCCGCGCTGCCACCCGCAGGAGCCCATGCATACGCGTAACCCGGTGTTCCGCCGCTCACCGTTACTGTGGCTGTTCCGTTACATGCCGCATTGCAGGAAACATTTGTATGTGAAGCGACAACTGTTAAAGGGGAAGATTGAATGATCGTAACAGTAACACTTATGCTGCAGCTGTTCGCATCCGTAATGCTGCAAGTGTATGTGCCTGCGCAAAGACCGTTTGCCGTGGCACCCGTTCCGCCGGAAGGTGTCCAGGAATAAGTATATCCGGCAGTTCCACCCGACACTGTAATTGTTGCCGTGCCGTCACATCCTGAATTACATGAAACATTGGTTTGAGCTGTTACAGCTGAAAGCATAGCAGGCTCTGTGATATTCACAACCTGTAAGAGCTGGCAACCGTTTGCATCCGTGATCGTACAGGTGTATGTGCCCGCACACAGGCTGGCTGCGGTTGCTCCCGTGCCGCCCGAGGGAGCCCAGGAATAAGTATAACCGGCTGTACCGCCAGAAGCGGTAACGGCAGCGGTGCCATCGCATGCGCCATTGCAGCTCACGTTTGTCTGTACTGCCGCTGCTGCCAGCACGGTTGGCTGGGTAATGGTAACAAGCTGCGGAAAGGTGCAGCCGTTCGCATCGGTAACGGTGCAGGTATAAGTGCCGGCACACAGTCCGCTTGCAGAAGCCGCCGTACCGCCTGAAGGTGACCAGGAATAGGTGTAAGCGCTTGTTCCGCCCGAAGCCGTTATTGTTGAAGCGCCGTCGCATGCGCCATTACAGCTTACCGCCGTTGCAGTTGCTGTTGCAGAAAGTGCCGGGGGCTGCGTGATCGTGAACGATTGTACAAGCTGGCACCCGTTGGCGTCGGTTACTGTGCAGGTATATGTTCCTGCGCAAAGGCTGCCGGCTGTGGAAGCGCTTCCGCCCGATGGCAGCCATGCGTAGGTGTAGCCGGGAGTGCCGCCGTTCACAGTCACTGCGGCAGTTCCATTACAGGCTGCATTGCAGGTAACATTGGTCTGAGCAGTTGTTGCAAGCATCGAAGAGGATTGTGTGATCACAACAATGCTTGTGATGCTGCATCCGTTTGCATCGCTGATCGTGCATGTATAAGTACCTGAGCACAGGCTGCCCGCAGTTGCTGCAGTGCCGCCGGAAGGAGCCCAGGAATAGGTGTAGCCCGCGGTGCCGCCTGAAACGGTGACCGTTGCGGTTCCATCGCATCCCGCATTGCAGGAAACATTGGTTTGCGTAGTGGTTGCCGTTAACGCTGCCGGCTGTGTGATGGTGAATATTTTTGTGATGACACAACTGTTCGCATCGGTAATGGTGCAGGTGTAAGTGCCTGCACACAGGCTGTTCGCTGTGGCAGCCGTTCCGCCGGAAGGGGCCCAGGAATAAGTATAGCCTGCTGTTCCGCCAGAAGCTGCTACTGTTGCCGTTCCATTGCATCCGCCGTTACAGGAAACATTGGTTTGGGAAGTTGTTGCAATTATTGCCGGTGGTTGAGTGATCGTAAATGTACGCGTGATCGCGCAGCTATTCGCATCGGTGATAGTACACGTGTATGTACCGGCACAAAGGCTGGTCGCTATTGCGGCACTTCCGCCCGAAGGGGTCCATGCGCAAGTATAGCCGGCCGTTCCGCCCGAAGCTGTTACTGTTGCTGTTCCATTGCACGCACCGTTACAGGAAACATTGGTTTGCGAAGTGGTTGCCGTTATTGCAGGTGGCTGAGTGATCGTAAATGTGCGTGTGATCGCGCAGCTATTCGCATCGGTGATAGTACACGTGTATGAACCGGCACAAAGGCTGTTCGCTGTTGCGGCACTTCCGCCCGAAGGCGCCCATGAATAGGTATAGCCGGCCGTTCCGCCTGAAGCGGTTACTGTTGCCGTTCCATTGCACACTCCGTTGCAGGAAACATTGGTTTGCGAAGTTGTTGCTGTTAATGCAGGAGGCTGTGTGATCGTGAATGTCTTTGTAATGACACAGCTGTTTGCATCGGTGATGCTGCAGGTGTACGTTCCCGCGCAAAGGCTATTCGCCGTTGCCGCCGTGCCCCCCGAAGGTGCCCATGAATAGGCATAACCAGCCATTCCACCGGAAGCTGTTACTGTTGCCGTTCCATTGCAGCCGGCGTTACAGGATACATTGCTTTGAGAAGTTGCTGCCGTTAATACAGGAGGCTGAGTAATTGAAAATGTGCGCGTGACCACACAGCTGTTCGCATCCGTGATGGTGCAGGTGTAGGTTCCTGCACAAAGGCTGCCCGCTGTTGCAGCTGTTCCGCCTGAAGGTGCCCAGGCATACGTGTAAGGCGATGTGCCACCCGAAGTGCTCACAGCTGCCGTTCCATTGCATCCAGCGTTACACGAAACATTGGTTTGCGAAGATGTTGCCGTGATAGCAGATGGCTGAGTGATCGCAAATGTACGCGTGATCACGCAGTTGCCGGCATCGGTGATGGTACAGGTGTAGGTTCCTGCACAAAGGCTGCCCGCTGTTGCGGCTGTTCCGCCTGAAGGCGCCCATGCATACGTGTAAGGCGATGTGCCGCCCGAAGTGCCTACAGTTGCCGTTCCATTGCAGAGAGCGTTACAGGAAACATTGGTTTGCGAAGTTGTTGCCGTTATTGCAGATGGCTGCGTAATTGCAAATGTGCGCGTGATCACACAGCTGTTTGCATCCGTGATGGTGCAGGTGTACGTGCCTGCACAAAGGCTGTTCGCTGTTGCGGCACTTCCGCCCGAAGGCGCCCATGCGTAAGTATAGCCGGCTGTTCCGCCCGAAGCTGTTACTGTTGCAGTTCCATTGCAGACGGCGTTGCAGGAAACATTGGTTTGCGAAGTGGTTGCTGTTAATGCAGGAGGCTGAGTAATTGAAAATGTGCGCGTGATCACACAGCTGTTCGCATCGGTGATGGTACACGTGTATGAACCGGCACAAAGGCTGTTCGCTGTTGCGGTTGTTCCGCCCGAAGGCGCCCATGCGTAAGTATAGCCGGCCGTTCCGCCGGAAGCTGTTATTGTTGCCGTTCCATTACACACACCGTTACAGGAAACATTGGTTTGCGAAGTGGTTGCCGTGATCGCAGATGGCTGAGTGATAGCAAATGTACGCGTGATCACGCAGCTGCCGGCATCGGTGATGGTACAGGTGTAAGTGCCTGCACAAAGGCTGTTCGCAGTTGCGGCTGTTCCGCCCGAAGGCGCCCATGAATAGGTATAGCCCGACGTTCCGCCCGAAGCTGTTACTGTTGCCGTTCCATTGCACACGGCATTACAGGAAACATTGGTTTGCGAAGTGGTTGCCGTTAATACAGGAGGCTGAGTAATTGAAAATGTGCGCGTGATGACACAGCTGTTCGCATCCGTAATACTGCAGGTGTACGTGCCTGCACAAAGGCTGTTCGCCGTTGCGGCTGTTCCGCCGGAAGGCGCCCATGAATAGCTATAGCCCGACGTTCCGCCGGAAGCGGTTACCGTGGCCGCTCCATTACAGCTGGCGTTACAAGACACATTGGTTTGGGACGTTGTTGCCGTTAAGGCTGCAGGCTGCGTGATTGAAAATGTGCGCGTGATCACACAGCTGCGGACATCGGTGATGGTGCAGGTATATGTGCCTGCGCAAAGGCTGCTTGCGGTTGCTGCTGTTCCGCCGGAAGGCGCCCATGAATACGTATAAGGCGATGTGCCGCCGGAAGGAGTTACCGTGGCGCTCCCGTTGCATACGCCATTGCAGCTGATGTTGGTTTGTGCGGTGGTGGCGGTCAGCGCGGGAGGCTGTGTAATGGTTAGTGTTTTCGCGATACTGCATCCCAGCGCATCGGTCACCGTGCATGTATAAGTACCTGCACAAAGGCCGCTTGCCGTTGCACCTGTGCCCCCGGAAGGGGCCCAGGCATAAGTATATGGCGCTGTTCCGGTTGCCGGTGTAACCGTAGACGAACCGTTGCATACCGCGTTGCACGATACATTTGTTTGTACAGTATTTGCTGCGATCGAACCGTTACTGATCGGGATCGCGCTTGTGGTCACAGTGCGGCAGCTGAGATTATCGGCAATGGTCACTGAATAGGAGCCGGTACACAATGCCGTGGCGGAAGGAGTACTTCCCGCGGTACCAGACGGCATCCAGCTGTAGCTGAACGGCCCGGCGCTGCCTCCCGGCGTTACCGTGATCGATCCGCTGCAGGCAGCACAACCATTGACCGAAGAGCTTGTGTACGTAAGCGGGGGCGGCACAGTACATGTGGTTTGATAATATGCCCCTGCAACCACCCAGGCAAAGCAATCGCCGGCGGAAGTCACCGTCATGGGCACCGTGGTGGCACCCGTTAAATAAGTCGTTGTCAGCTGATCCGTATTCCACCAGTTCCATGTTCCTGTTCCGGCAGTGCCGTTAAATGTATATGTAAAGCCGGGATTCTGCAAATCGGCGACGACGGCAAAGGCCCTGCCCAGTGAAGAAGTACAACCAGGCGCAGGAATGGGTACCGAACTCGAGAGCGAGCCACCATTGCACACCATTGTGCCGTCGTTGATCGAGAGCACACCAGTGTAGCTGGCAAAAACATCCTTATAGATGACCATAAGCGTCATCCCGTTCAGCTGCCCATCGGGCTCGTCCACATCAATTGTATACGCGCCGTTGCCGGTTACTGTGGGAGTAACGTCGGCCCTGAAATTAATTGTCCCGGGGTAGCTCCAGCACATATCGGGGCCTGTTCCGATGATCGTAGAAGTGTATGGTACGGTATTGATCACCATGTCGGGATCATCACCCGAAGAAAGCCCGCCATACCAGAGAAAGGATTTCTGCACAACAGCGCCAGCCGGGATTCCGCTCACAGTAAGTGTAAGAGGAGTTGATGCGCCCGCAGGGGAAAACCGGGTGCCCACCTTTTGAGATACCAGTACATAGTTCAGGCCGCAGCCTGAGCTGGAATAGATGTTGCCAAGGGTGCCGCTGCCGTTCCGCAATTGAGGATCCTGGCGGTTAGATACCGTGCCTTCCACTCCTGCTCTCGATAACAGGGAAGGATCCTGTGAAGTTGGTAACTGGGCAAAAGAAAAAGATGCAGTAAAAAGGAGTAGTGTAAAAAATAAATGTTTCATCGAGGCGCTAAAAGTACATTTTTTTTAGTCCCGCCTTAATAAAAAAAACAGCGGCCCATAAGGCCGCTGTTACCACATTAATCATTATCATCGGCCCCGGCTGAGGCATATGAATTCAACGGCCGGTTTAAAATGACAGGCAAATTAATTTCTTTTTAAGCGGACCTGCAAGGCGGGATATTATAAAATCTTACTAAATTTGGCTGCCCCATTATCATTATTGTGAGTCAGTTACAATCATTATTTCAAACCCTTTCCGAGAAGGAAATGGACAGCCTTAACACCCTTCGCCTGATAGGTAAGGAGAAGACCGTGTACGACTATACAAAAGCGCACCGGCTGCAGGACTTTCCCGAAATTCCAAAGGTGGTGGCCGACCTGAAGATCAGCGATGCGCATTATTACAAGATCAACTCGGTGCTGCTCCGCAAGTGTTATGAGGTGCTGGTGCCGGGGCAAGGGCTCGAGCTCCTGCATTTCCTGAAGCAGAAGAACCTGTTCAGCCTGCTCAGGCACGAAATGCTGTTCCAGGACAAAAAGTTCACAGCCGGAAAAGGCAAGGCGGAGCTGGAAAAATTCTACCTCTGCTGCTTTCATTACCTCATCGATCTTCCCTACAAATACTATGATAAGAAGCTGATCGGCGGCTTCGGAAAAAAATACCTGGATACAAAGAACAACGCCACGTCGGATGTATTGTATGTTAGGTATCATACGATGTTTGCCGACATTAACCGCATTGCAGCGCGCAAGAACCCGAAGAAATCGGTAGGGATCACCATTTCAGAGCTGCTGAAGCATGAAAAGGAGCTGGAAGGCACGAAGCACTATCTTGCCACTTATTATCTCTACAGGAGCATTTGCAGCTATTACTCTTTTTACGACAACCAGCCGGCAAAGGTGATCGAATACCTGAAGAAGGCAATGAAGCTGAAAGACCAGATCGCCGGCTTCTTCCCGATCGACATCAGCCTGTTCTTACAGCTGCTGTATGCAGATGCGCTGTTCACCAACAATGAGGTGGGCGAAGCGGAACAGATCTACAACAAAGCTTTCCAGGCGGGCGTGAAGGAAAACATGTACGGCTATTATTTCCACTGCGAGCAATACGCCCTTGTATCCATCATCCGCGGAAAGTATGAGCAGGCGAAAGCGCTTCTCGACAAGGTATTTCAGCCCTGCATCGACAACCGACTCGATATTTATGCAACACGCGGCGCCATGTGCTACGTAAAGCTGTACCTGAGCAATTCGGACCTGAAGAATGCACTGAGCTACCTGAACCTCGCAAAGGTGATCAACGAAAAAACATTCTACCTTCCTTTCGAAGTACAGCTGAGGGTGCTTGAGAATATTTACTTCTTCCTGAAAAAAGATTATGAGTTCAGCGCGCAGCTTGCCAGCCGCAACATTAAATTTCTGAAGGCACAGGAACAAACCGACATCTTCGAAAATTACCTGCTGCTCTGGAAAACGATCACCGGTATGATCAGCTGCATCACTAAAGGACAGGCGATGAATACAGAGCTTGTGAAGGATTATGAATTTCTGAATGCGCGCTTTACCAACCTGTATTGCGGCCTGCTGGAGAAGCTGTATGCGCAGACGGTGAAGGAAATATAGTTTGATGCAACAAATTCTAAATGAAGAAAAATCTTAAAATAGGAATTGATTTTAAAAGCTTGCAGGATTAATTCCCCTCTTGAGAGGGGCTAGGGGTGTGTAATTTAACGCAAAGCTTAAGTAAACACCTTCGTGCCCTCCGTACAATTTTTACAGATCTCTATCTCTGAGCGGGAGCGCAGCACCGAAGCCCGGAAGTTGGTGTAAGCATTCCCCTGCCAGAGCTCAGTAAAGCTTGTGTTTTTAAGATCGCCGAGCTGATGCGTGGCATCCTTATCGAAGCAGCAGGGAACCACCAGCCCATCCCAGGTGATCACCGTTGAATGCCAGAGCTTCCAGCAATGATCGAGCAGCTGGTTCTTTATTCCGTACTTCCCGTTCTCATCCTGCTTATATCTCGAATACTTGCCAATCGTTGGGATCAGCGGGTTGCCATTTTCAAAATCGTAGATCTGCGCGGTTTTAAAACGCACTTCATTCACGCCTGTTCTTTTTGCCAGCGCCTTCACCTCTTCTATCTGGTGCTCATTCGGCTTAACCACGAGGAACTGGAAGATCACATGCGGTGTTTTTGACTTCAATTCCTTTTTCCACCTGATAATGTTCTCAGCACCTTCAAGCACTTTCTTGAGGTCGCCGCCAATGCGGTACTGCTCGTATGTTTCCTGCGTGGTGCCGTCAATAGAAATGATCAGCCGGTCGAGGCCGCTCTCCACTGTTTTTTTTGCATTCGCATCGTTCAGATAATGTGCATTGGTGGAGGTCGCCGTATAAATTCCTTTTCCGGAGGCATAGGCCACCATCTCGAGGAATTTGGGATTCAGGTAAGGCTCTCCCTGGAAATAAAAAATGAGGTAGGCCACTTTCTTATGCAGCTCATCAATGGTAGAGCGGAAGAAATCATTCTGCAGCATTCCGGTAGGCCTTGTAAATTCACGCTTTCCGCTGGGACATTCAGGGCAGCGCAGGTTACACGATGTGGTAGGCTCTATGCTTACGCTCACCGGCAGCCCCCATTGAACAGGCCTCTTGCTCAGTTTTGAAACATAGAAGCTGCTGAGGACTTTCAGGGCATTGAGCATCCTTCCAGGGGTTAATTTGGAAAGGAAATTCAGGCCGTCGGTAATGCGGGAGCTCATTATGTAAAGATACGGTTTGTTTTTTTAACGGCAGAGGCGCGGGCTGTCAGTTCGAGCGAAGTCGAGAACGTGCGGGGCTTTCTCGCAAAGGCGCGAAGAACGCAAAGATTATTCGCACAATCATGAGATCCATTCGCTGCGCTCAGGATGACATTCATTAAGCATTCATAACAAGAGTCTTATTGTCATTCTGAACGAAACGAAGTGGAGTGAAGAATCTCTTAAAGACAGCAGACACGATAAAAAAAAACAGCGTCATTACAACGCTGCTTTTTTATGAATGCAAAATCTATTGGTTAGTGAGCCACTTCGAATTTTCCGCGGTTGATCACCATTTTATTGTTGTCGATCACCATGTAGGTATAAACACCTGCAGCGAATTGAGAAGTTTCAATGTCGGCGGTGTTCGCGTTCATATCAAAACTTCCGATCACTCTGCCTGTGATGTCCATTACCATTACAGCTTTTGCATCAACAGTAGATGTAATTGCGATACGGCTGTTACCTGGATTTGGATAAGCTGTAACACTGCCTTTTGCCGCATCAATATCGTTGGTGCTTACAAATGCCGACCATGCAAGTGCATCTACGTAGAAAGTGCTGCCGATCTGTGCACCATCATGCGCATATACGCTGGATGAAATAAACACCTGCTCGGAATCAGGCACAACGCCAGTAAATGCCGGCTTGTAGTTAACCATAATGCTGTTCATTGCATAAGCCGATGTGGCAGCGCCTGTTGCATATTTACCTGTGGCAACAGTGTCCCTGTGCGCAGGTGCTGTTGTATTCCAGTGTGTAAGGTATACCAATACGAAAGCCGAATCACTTCCCACCGGCGTGTATTTCGACTGGAACGATAAAACGCCCGGCCTTGCAGCGAACGTGTAACCATAGGTAAAGCCCGGAGGCGATGTGTTGATCTTTCCAACACCAAGGATACCTGCTGTATCAAGATTTCCACCATAAGGGTTCGGGATAGTGGTTCCGCTGGCAATTTTCACGGTAGTGATCTTTGCCGCAGCAGCTCCTGCCGCAACGGATGATGTTTCCTTAAAAACCGATTGCGGGGTCCCTGTCACTGTGAGCGCATTTAAGCTGGCCCAGCCCGCAGGGTCCTGAACTGTGATAAATGGCGGAGCGATAGCAGCCCAGTTCTCGAAGCCGAGGTCGGGTGCAGTTTGAGCTTTGGCTGCAGTTGCCAAAAGAGCAAGTGCAGAGAATGAGAGTATAAGTTTTTTCATTTTTTAATGATTAATTCTGTTTAAACAAATATAGGATATAATTCTTTTAAAAAACAAAAACACCCTGAATACTACAGGTGTTTTCGTTTTATCTTTTTAATTTCAATTATTTCGCAACCGAAAATTTACCTCGTGTAAGCACAGCCGCATCTTTACCGCTTACTACATAAGTGTAGGTACCGTTTGCGTATGCCGATGTATTGATCGTGGTAAGGTCGGATGTGATGCCGAAAGCGTCAACCTTTCTTCCGGTGATGTCAAAGATCTGAACCGATGCGGCCAGCCTGGAATCTACCATGAAATTCACAGCCTCCTGTGCAGGATTTGGATACACATCTACGCTCATGGCGCTGGTGTATTCGTTGATGCCCACCGCAGGCAATGCCAGCAGCCATGTGGCACCGCTTACCGTCCCGAGGGAATCCAGGGTAAGCTCCACTAATGGAAAGCCGATCCCGTTTGACCACCATGAGTAGGAAACAGTAGAATCTGCGTTTGTGGAGATGTCATTCTGCCAGCCGCCAAGGATCGCGATGAATGCATCGGTAGTGTCGCGCTTAACAACGGTTTGTTTTGCGCGTAGTGCAGGATACGTACCCAATGGTGTGCTGATAGTTCCCCATGCATCATAAACAACCGTTTTGTTTGTTCTTCCGTGGGTCCTCAATGAATCGATCGGTGCGCCGATGCCCGGATCAACACCGAAATAGAATGTGGAATTTGTGCGGAAATTGCTTGTGAAAGCGCTGCTGTATGTTCCCGGCCAGTTGGCCAGCTTTTCAGCAGGCGTATTTACCTGGTTCACCTGGCTTGGGCCTCCGCCGAAGTCAGTCAGCGTGCCAGCTCCGAGGATCGTAGCGCTGGATGCGCTATTGTTGAGGTAGGCATACGTTTGCTGCCAGCCAAACCGCACGGCAATATTAGCTCCTGAAAATTTAGGATTTGGCGCAGTGGAATACGGGAAAAACGTAAGTGTATCTTCCCTGTCATTGCTTAATGCCGCCATATTCCAGGTCTGGCTGGTACCTGCGCTCCCGATAGAGACGGTTGGCATGGTATCATTTGCCTGGCGGATCACTTTTGTTGGCGCTGCAATGTCCGCAGATGTTAATGTGATCTGGGCATTTGCAGCAACAACGCTTAATCCGAAAAAAGAGATAAGTAAGGTTTTTTTCATGTGCTTGGTTTAAATGGTTGAACAATATATTTATATAGACAAATATCGCTTTTATAAAGATAAATTAAATTCCCGGCTATGACAGCAAAATAAGACGCATAAAAAAAGCAGCCCCGGGACAGGGCTGCTTTTGTATTAAATAAAAAGAAATGACTATTTCGCCACGGAAAATTTACCGCGTGTTACTACCTGGGCGTCTTTTCCGATCACTACATAGGTGTAGATCCCGTTCGCATACGCTGAAGTGCTGATCGTTGAAAGATCGGAAGTGATCCCGAAAGCACCGATCTGCCTGCCTGTGATATCAAAGATCTGCACTGCTGCAGCTGCTTCTGAATCCACCATGAAATTCACCTGATCCTGTGCAGGATTAGGATATACATTTATTTCCAAAGCATTGGCGGTAAGCTCATTTACACCTACAGGCATTGGATAAGCTGATAACCAGGTGATCCCGGTAGGCATCAGGGTGGTATAATCAACGGTTGCCTGCGCTATAGGAAATCCTACAGAATTTGCCCACCATGTATAGCTTTTAGAGGAATCCTGACTAACCTGGGGAGGAATAGCTGCGCCCGGGCCTGTTTGCCAGCCGCCTAATGCGCCAACGTAATATTCTGTTGTATCCCAGTTATGAGATACTTCCATAAAGCGAAGCGATGCAAAGGTTCCGAGTGGTGTTGTAATGGTACCCCATGCATCTGCTGTAGAGGTTTTCTGGATCCTTGAGCGCATCCTGATCGAATCAACGCCGCTTGCACCATAATAGAAGGAAGCACTGTTAACATGGTTATCGGTAAATGATGTTCCGTATGTTGAAGGGTAAGGCATCAATGTTTCATACGGGGTACTCACCTGGTTTAACTGGGTTAAGCCGGCACCAAAATCCACCATAGCACCGATCCCAAGGCCTTTGAGCATGGAAGCGCTGTTGTTCATGTAATTATAGATCTGCTGGTAGCCGTATTTAATAACGAGGTTGGCACCCGCGAACTTAGGGTTTGGCATTGCCGAATATGGCATTACGGTAAGGGTATCCTGCGAATTCATTCCGAGTGCGCTCATATTCCAGGTCTGACTGGTACCCGCGCTGCCCATAGAGATCCCGGACACGGTGCTGTCATTTGCCTGCAGAAGCACATTTGACGGCGTTATCATATCGGCCGATGTAAGTGTTATCTGGGCCTGCGCTGTAATTGCACCTGCCAGAGATAAAAAGAGTAAAGATTTTTTCATGAGTTTGTTTTTTAGATGAATAAAAGATTTAACGGGATAAAATTAAACTTTTCACCGACAATAACCGAGGCCCGGGATCAACAAAAACCTGAAAATCTTACTCTTTTTTTAAACAAACGACTGTAGATCGTGCAGCTTCTTGTAGGTGCCGTTCTTTGTGATCAGCCCGGCATGGGTGCCTCTTTCAATGATCACGCCTTTCTGCATCACAATGATCTCATCGGCATGCTGGATAGTGGAAAGCCTGTGGGCGATCACCACGGAAGTACGGTTCTGCATCAGCTTGTTAAGGGCATCCTGCACGAGGCGCTCGCTTTCGGTATCCAGCGCCGATGTGGCTTCATCGAGGATCAGGATCGGCGGGTTCTTGAGCACCGCGCGGGCAATGCTGATGCGCTGGCGCTGTCCGCCCGACATCTTCCCTCCCCTGTCGCCGATATTGGTTTGATAGCCCTGAGGCATCTGCATGATGAACTCATGCGCATTGGCGATCCTCGCCGCTTCCATCACCTGCTGTTCGGTTACATTGTCGATCCCGAAAGCAATGTTGTTATACACCGTATCATTGAACAGGATCGATTCCTGCGTTACAATTCCCATGAGCGAACGCAGGTCTTTCAGTCGCGTATCCTTAATTGAAATGCCATCGATAAGGATCTCTCCTTTTGTTGCATCGTAAAAGCGCGGAAGCATATCCGCAAGCGTGGTTTTACCCGAGCCTGACTGCCCTACGAGCGCAATCGTTTTCCCTTTTGCGATCTTCAGGTTCACATTATCGAGCACCCATCCTATCTCGCCCTCGCGGTAGGCAAAGGATACATCGCGGTATTCGATCTCGTTCTCAAATTTTGTGATGGCCACAGGATTTGCAGCATCGCGGATGTTCACCTCCGCATTCAGGATCTTATCGATCCTTTCGGCTGAGGCAAGCCCTTTCTGCACATTGTAATAAGCCGTGGTAAATGCTTTTGCAGGAGGCAGGAGCTGCGAAAAAATAGCGAGGTAGGTGATCAGCAGGGAGCCGTTCATAGTAGGGTTTGTATCCAGCGCCAGCTTTCCGCCGAAATAGAGAATGGTGACCATTACCGTTACGCCAAGGAATTCGCTGAGCGGTGAAGCAAGGTCCACCTTGCGGTACATTTTCAGTGAGATGTTGGTGTATGCTTCATTTTCCGCCCTGAAGCGCCCGTTCATGTTCTTCTCAGCGTTAAAGCCTTTGATGATGCGGAGGCCGCCGAGTGTTTCCTCCATAATGGAGAGGATGAGTCCCATTTTTTCCTGACGTCTTGCAGAGGAGCGCCTGAGGCTTTTACCGATCCGGCCGATCATAAAGCCGCTGAGAGGAAGAAGTATAAAGGCGAATAAGGTAAGCTGCGGGCTCATCACCACCATCACCACTAAAAAGAAAACGATGGTAAAAGGCTCTCGGAAGATCATCTCCAGCGATTGCATCACGCTCCATTCGATCTCCTGCACATCAGTGGTCATGCGGCTGATAATGTCGCCCTTGCGCTCTTCTGAATAGTACGACAGCGGCAGGTCCAGCACCTTTGTGTACATCTTGTTGCGCATATCGCGCACAACTCCGTTGCGGATCGGTGCGATGAAATACATCCCGAGGTAACGGAACAGGTTCTTCAGAAAAATATTGGTGATCACAAAGGCGCAGATCAGCACGAGGGCATGCACCTTACCTTCATCATGAATGGTTTTGGCAAGAAAATAATTGACCGAATCGGTGAGGCCGGTTGCCGAAAAATGAAATACAGGCTTCCCCCCATCGATCGTTTTCTGCATGGCCGCTGCATCAGCCAGCAGGAGCACCTGCAGGAAGGGAAAAAGCATGGCAATGGAGAACAGGGAAAAAATGACGGAAAGGATATTGAAAAAAATGTTGAGGGCGCCATATTTCCAGTAACCTTTGACATAACGCAGTACTCCGAAAAATTTTCTCATGTGTGTGTGGTATGCGAAATCTTCAAATTGCGATGTTCCGGCGGCATTTGATTAATTCGTGCGGCAAATATACTGTTTATAGGCTTTAATTTGCTAATTTTACAGTTCTAAATAATGTTAATACAATGGACTCACAAAGGCAGTTAAAGGTTTCAAGGCTGATACAAAAAGAGCTGGGGGAAATTTTCCAGAGGGAAACGAAGTTACTTTTCGGCAATGCGCTTATAACGGTTACACAGGTACGCGTGAGCCCCGACCTGAGCGTGGCGAAAGTATATGTGAGCCTTTTCAATGTTCCGGATACAAAGGCGCTGCTCGACTCGATCAGGGCAAATACAAAGGAGATCCGCACCAAGCTGTCGGACCGCATTAAAAAGCAGGTGCGCATTATTCCCAACCTTACTTTCTTCCAGGACGATTCGCTTGATTATGCAATGCGGATTGAAGAGCTGCTTAAAAAATAGAATTGGCGTCAGTTCGAGTAGCGAGGTACGAGCGTATCGAGAACAAGCTTACCCACTTTCTCGATACTCTCCCTTTGGTCGAACTCGAAATGACCACGCACAGATCCGTAAATTCGTAATTATTCGTAATCCGTACACTTGAATTTTCCCTTTTTCATAGCAAAGCGTTACCTCATCTCGAAAAAATCGCATAACGCGATCAATATCATTTCCGGCATTTCCGTTGCCGGCGTTTGCATCGGCACCATGGCGCTGGTGATCGTGCTTTCCGCTTTCAACGGGCTTTCCGACCTTGTTGAATCCCTTTACAATTCCTTCGATCCCGACATCCGCATCAGCGTAAAACAAGGCAAGACCTTTGATGCCGCGGCGCCAGAGCTTTCCGAGCTGAAGAAGCTGAAAGGCATCGCTTATTACAACGAAGTGGTGGAAGGCAATGCCCTGCTTAAATTCAATGAGAAGCAATGCGTTGCCACGATCAAAGGCGTAAGCGATCAGTTCGTGCACATGAGCGGCTTCGATACGCTGGTAAAGGACGGCAGGTTCGACATTTCAAAGAACAACATCATTATCGGCAAAGGCCTTGCGTATATTTTACAGACCGGGACTGAAGATTTTTTCAGCCCGCTTTCCGTATACGCCCCGAAGCGCGGCAATACCAGCAGCATCAACCCCGAAGACGGTCTCAATGAAATGAAGGTGTACATTGCGGGAGAGTTCACCATCAATGATGATTTCGATTACAGGTATGTGATCACGGATCTCGCGAAAGCAAGAACACTGCTCGATTACACCAACGAAGTAACTTCAATAGAGCTTGCGCTGAAAAAGGGTGAAAATACAGCCGCCCTTAAGGAGGAAATAAGCAAGGTGCTCGGCGACAAATACCTCGTGGAAGACCGCGAGCAGCAGAATGCATTGCTTTATAAAACACTGCGCTCGGAAAAGCTCTGGACCTTCATCATTCTCTTCTTCATTCTCATCATCGCCACCTTTAATGTGATCGGCTCGCTCACGATGCTTATCATTGAAAAGAAAAAAGACATCACCATCCTGCACAACATGGGCGCCGACATCAGCCTGATCCGGAAGATCTTTTTAGTGGAAGGCATGCTGATCACTTTTATAGGGGCATTTTCCGGGATGTTCCTCGGGGTGCTGATCTGCTGGCTTCAGCGCATGTTCTCGCTGGTGAAATTCGATAAGGGGTACGTGGTGGAAGCTTACCCTGTTTCATTCCACATCAGCGATTTTATCGCGATCATTATCGCCGTGATGCTCATCGGACTTTTCGCCGCATGGTACCCTGTGAGGGTATTTACAAAAAAGCACCTCGCAGCTTAATAGTGCGGATAGCGAATCAATACGAATTGCGAATCCTGGGTTGGAACTAGCGCTGTCAGTTCGAGCGAAGTCGAGAACGTGCGTAGGACTTGTCCTTCCGGATTATTTTACTAATATACAAATCGGATCGTCATTCGCGCTCGTTCTCGATACAGCCTTCCTAAAAAGGAAGTCCACTCGAACTGACGGCGCTTACAATACCTTCAATCCTCCTCGTACCTTTTCAGGATCTTCTGCAGGAAAATATTCTTTGGCTTTTTATACGGGTAAAAACGGTGCTTCGGAATGTTGTTGAAGATGAGCGCTACAACCAGCAGGATCATCACGCCGCTGAACACGGGCGACAGCACATACAAATATCCCAATGCTTTTATCTTTTCCGAGCCGATGTTCGCGATCAGCGCAGTAGCGCCGCCGGGAGGATGCACCGTTTTGGTGATCTGCATCATTACGATGGCCGTGGAAACCGCAAGGGCCGCGGAAAGCCAGAGCTCGCCCGGAATAAGCTTGTGCATGGTAACACCTACGATGGCGCTCACAAGGTGTCCGCCTACAAGGTTACGCGGCTGTGCCAGCGGGCTGTTGGTAGCACCGTAAATGAGCACTGCCGAGGCTCCGAATGAGCCGATCAGGAATAAATTATCGTTGAGTGTAAAATAGCGGGAGCTTATAAAGCCGATAATGCCGATGCCGAAAAAGCCGCCGAGAAAGGTCCAGAGAATATCTGTTTTGTCGATGATCGTTTCGCGGTAGATCACATACCTCGCAACACGGAAATTACGCCTGATCTTTGCTTTCATACGCTATGCGCGGGATCCAGTTCTGAATATTTATTCTGTACATCGTCGAGGATGCTGATGATCTCTTCGTAGGAATAGGTGGTCACCAGCTTCAGGCGGTATTCCTTGAAGTGCGGCATGCCCTTAAAGTAATTGGTGTAATGCCTGCGCATTTCCACGATCCCCGCATGGCTGCTTTTCCAGCGCATGGAAAAATCGAGGTGCTCCTTGCATACCTTCACCCTGTCGGCAATGGTCGGCGCTGCCAGGTGCGTGCCGGTTCTCATATAATGCTTGATCTCGTTAAAGATCCATGGATAGCCGATGCTTGCACGGCCGATCATAACCCCGTCGACGCCGTAGCGGTCCTTCATTATCTTTGCCTTTTCAGGGGAATCCACATCACCATTGCCGAAGATCGGGATCTTGATGCGGGGATTATTTTTGATCTCGCCGATGAGTGTCCAGTCGGCTTCACCCTTGTACATCTGCGCACGCGTGCGGCCATGAATGCTCAACGCTTGTATGCCGATGTCCTGCAGGCGCTCCGCCACTTCCATCACGTTCTTGGTATTGTCGTCCCAGCCCAGGCGGGTTTTCACCGTTACCGGGCGGTTGGCGATCTTTACGATGGCGGAGGTCATTTCCACCATTTTCGGAATATCCTGCAACAGCGCGGCACCGGCACCTTTGCAGGCCACTTGCTTTACCGGGCAGCCGTAGTTGATGTCGATGAGGTCGGGATTTGCATGGTCGGCAATGATGCCTGCTTCACGCATGGAATCAATATCGGAGCCGAACAGCTGAATGCCGATCGGCCGCTCGTACTCGAAAATATCCAGCTTCTGCACGCTTTTGGCGGCATCGCGGATCAGCCCTTCGGAGGAGATGAACTCGGTGTACATAAGGTCGGCGCCGTTCTTTTTACAAACTGCGCGGAAAGGCGGATCGCTTACATCCTCCATGGGAGCAAGCAGCAATGGGAAATCGCCTAATTCTATGTTACCTATTTTTACCAATTGTGATTTGTTGGATCTTTGAATGCAGAGTTACGGCTGCAATTCGTAAATTCGCCCATATTTTGTGTCGTACGGCCACAAAGGTACCAAAAAAAACGGAGGAAACATGCAAAACGAGGGACAAGAAAGGCATTCATGGATCAAGCTCACAGTGGTCCTGTCCATTTTATTCCTGATCGGTATTTTAACCGTAGCCGGAGGGGAAGGCAATGTCGACCTCAATTACGACAACCCGAACATGCTGCTGCTGCTCAAGATCCTCCAGGCGTTCAGCGTGATCGTGATCTTTATTATACCGGCGGTTTTTATTGCCATTTTCTGGACACGGCCAAAGATCCATTATTTAGGGATCACCAAAAGGCCCGCATTTCTTACACTCCTTATTGCAGGCGCAGCGATCCTGCTTGCAAACCCGCTGATCAACTGGCTTACAGAGATAAACGCGCACATGCACCTGCCTGCGGCCTTTTCAGGCATTGAGGAATGGATGCGCAAAAGCGAAGACAAAGCCACGGAGCTCACCAATATGTTCACGAAAGGCACCTCTGTGAGCGACCTTCTGCTGAACCTCTTTGTGATCGCGTTTATGGCCGCTTTGAGCGAAGAGATCTTTTTCCGCGGCATCCTTCAGAAAGTAGCTGCCGAGTGTTTCGGCAACAGGCACGTTGCCGTGTGGTTCGGGGCGATCATTTTCAGCGCATTTCACATGCAGTTCTACGGCTTCCTTCCGCGGGTGCTGATGGGCGCTTACCTCGGCTATTTATTTTTATGGACCGGCTCGCTGTGGCCCGGCATCCTTGCCCATTTTATAAACAACGGCGTATTTGTGTTCTTTACCTGGCTGGTCAACAATGGCATCATCGCCCCTGAAACGAAAACCTCGCTGGATGAAACGGGGCTTGGATATGTCGCGGTAAGCACCGTGATTGTTGTAGCAAGCCTCTGGACGATCTACCGGATCGAAAAAAAACGGGAGCTTAAGCTTACCCTTGCCGCTGAAAGCTCCAGTCAGCGCTTCTAATCATTCTGGCACCTTAATTTAGTGTATACTGTTTCCGTGTTTAAATTCAGCGGAACCGCTATCTTCATTTAAAAAAAGCAAACACTTCATTATGGCAAAAAACAAATCAGCCCGCAACAAGAACACCGAAACAAAAAAAGTTGCCGACCTGCAGCAGCACACCGAAAATCCGGAGAACGAATTCCTGACCACCAACCAGGGGCTCAAGATCAACGACAACCAGAACTCGCTGAAGGCGGGTGACCGTGGCCCTTCCCTGCTCGAGGATTTTATCCTCCGTGAAAAGATCACGCATTTCGATCACGAGCGCATTCCTGAACGCATTGTGCATGCACGCGGCACGGGAGCGCATGGATTTTTCGAGCTGTATGAATCAATGGAAAAATACACGAGGGCCGGCTTCCTGAACGATACCTCTGTGAAAACCCCTGTGTTTGCAAGATTTTCCACTGTGGCAGGCTCCCGCGGATCAACCGACCTTGCACGCGACGTTCGCGGCTTTTCCGTAAAGTTCTATACGCAGGAAGGGAATTACGACCTTGTGGGGAATAACATCCCGGTATTCTTTATCCAGGATGCCATGAAGTTTCCCGACCTTGTGCATGCCCTCAAGCCGGAGCCTCATAACGAGATCCCGCAGGCAGCTTCGGCACATGATACCTTCTGGGATTTTATTTCACTGATGCCCGAATCCATGCACATGGTGATGTGGGCCATGAGCGACCGCGCCATCCCACGCAGCTACCGCATGATGGAAGGCTTTGGCGTGCATACCTTCCGCTTTGTGAACGAGCAGGGCAAATCGCATTTTGTAAAATTTCACTGGAAGCCTTTGCTGGGAGTGCATTCCGTTGCCTGGGACGAGGCGCAGAACATTTCCGGTAAGGATCCCGATTTTCACCGCCGCGACCTTTGGGAAGCCATTGAAACGGGCAATTTCCCGGAATGGGAACTTGGTGTGCAGCTGATCGATGAGAAGGATGAGCATAAATTTGAGTTCGACCTCCTCGACCCTACCAAACTGATCCCGGAAGAGCTGGTTCCTGTTAAAATAATCGGGAAGCTGACGCTGAACCGCAATACCGATAATTTTTTCGCGGAAACGGAGCAGATCGCCTTTCACCCCGGACACCTGGTACCGGGAATTGATTTTACCAACGATCCGCTGCTACAGGGACGCCTGTTCTCCTATACCGACACACAGCTTTCTCGCCTCGGCAGCCCCAATTTCCACGAGATCCCGATCAACAGGCCGGTGGTTGACATTCATAACAACCAGCGCGACGGTCACATGCGCCAGATGATCAACAAAGGACAAACAAGCTATGAGCCGAACACGCTCGGAGGCGGATGTCCGTTCCAGGCCATGATGAAAAAGATGGGCGGCTTCACTTCCTTCCTCGAGCGCATCGATGCGAAGAAGATCCGGTCGAGAAGCAAAAGCTTTACCGACCATTTCGGGCAGGCCACATTGTTCTTCAACAGCCAGAGCCAGCCTGAAAAAGACCATATTGTAAATGCACTCCGCTTCGAGCTTGGCAAGGTGCAAACCCCTGCGATCCGCCAGCGGATGGTGAACCTGCTGACACAGGTGGATAAAGGCCTTGCCGAACAGGTGGCAGCCAGCCTCGGGCTGGTTGCCGGAAAACCGGAGATGCCGATGAACCACAGCGTTCCGGCAGATGCGAACCCGAAGGATTACCAGCCGCGAAAAGTAAAATCATCCATAGAAAGCTCTGCTGCCCTGAGCATGGCGGGCACATTAAAAAATTCCATTCAAACCCGGAAGATCGCCATCCTTGCAGCCAACGGCGTCGACGATGCATCGCTTGCAGCCATGAAAAAAGCGCTGGAAGCAAAAGGCGCGCAAACAAAAGTGATCGCGCCGATGCTGGGCTTCATTAAAAGCACTTCAGGGAAAAACATCGCTGTGGATGAGAGCTTCCTGATCGCTGCGTCCGTACTGTATGATGCGGTGTTCATCCCGGCAGGAGCGGCAAGCGCAGCAGCGCTGAAAGCAAATCCCGATGCGCTGCATTTCATCAATGAAGCATACAAGCATTGTAAAGCGATCGCTGCCGATGCAGAAGGCGCAGAAGTGATCGGGGAATCGTACATCGGGATGAATGAGAAAGACAAAACGGAAGCCGGCGTGCTTAGCGGCTATAAAAGCGCGAACAAGCTGGCTGCCGACTTCATCAATGCCATTGCACAGCACCGTTTCTGGGAAAGAGAAAAGATGCGTAAAGTACCTGCATAACAGGAATAAAAAAATCCCGTACTGAAGGAACAGTACGGGATTTTCATTTTTTGTGTTCTTACGAGATCTTGATCTCTTTTACCGGCTTGGTTTTCGCTTCCTCTTTTTTAGGAAGGGCTATTTTCAGAATGCCGTTCTCATATTTCGCATCGATCTTTTCATCGTTTACTGTATCGGGCAATGAAAAGGTTCTGCGGAAAGAGCCGTAATTGAACTCTTTGCGGGTGAATGTTTTATTCTTCTCTTCATTCTCCGTTGTATGCTCAGCGGAGATCACCAGCATTTTATTATCCGATTCAATCTTAAAATCTTCCTTGTTAAAACCCGGAGCTGAAAGCTCTACGCTGAACTTATCATTATCCTCCGAAACATTCACCGCGGGAACTGCTGTTGAAAATTCCCCCGAAAAAAAGTTATCATTAAAAAAGTTTTCCATTAAGCTTCCGAATGGAGCTGAATACCTTACCGGTGACTCGGTACGCCCATCAGCGGGCCTTTTCCATTTTACGATTGACATAATTTCCTCCTTTGATTTTAAGGTTAAACAATAATTTAAAGATCTGTTAACCCTTATCCAAGTCCTTTGCCAAAGCAATTTAAGGCTATAAAAATGACAAATTCTGCCAGATTTTCTTTCCGGGACTGAAATTTTTTCAGCCGGTTATATAAACATCTGGCGGTCCGAAGCACCGGCAATTACTGAATTCCCCTATCTTTACGATCGCAGTTATAATGAGCGTTATGAAAAAAACAGAAAAAAAAGACAATGCGGGTGTTTTGCTCCGGATGCATCCGCTGCACCGTATTGCCCTTGGCGTTTTATTGTCGGTAATTACTTTTTTTGTCCTTCCCAAGGATGTGTTCAGTCCGCCCCTAATTATAGTAACGCTATGGATCGTTTATGCAAGCACCTTTCTGATCACTAGCTGGATCGTACTCTTCAGGCGGCCGGTGCATGGGATCAGGAAAGCGGCAAAAACGGATGACGGAAGCGCTCCCGTGGTGTTCGCGCTCATTCTGCTGGCATCTTTTGCAAGCCTGTTTACGGTTTTGCTGCTGATCATTTCCAAAGACAGTGGAACGCCGGAACATATTATTTCTATCCCTGCCGCGGTGCTCGGGATGTTCGTTTCCTGGGTAATGGTGCATACGGTATTCACCTTTCATTACGCCCATATTTTTTACAATGAAGTAAAATCAGGCGACCACAAAGGGCTTGATTTCCCGGATGAGGAAGAGCCGGATTACATTGATTTCGCCTATTTCTCTTTCGTGATCGGCTGCACGTTCCAGGTATCCGATGTGCAGATCACCTCCCGAAAGATCCGCCGGCTGGTATTCCTGCACAGCCTGCTTTCATTCGGGATCAACACATTTGTGGTTGCGCTTACCATCAACATGATCGCCGGGCTCAAATAGCAGGGTTATCCTCTTTCTTTATAACGCTGATCTTTCCATCCGGCTCCAGCCACAGCTCCTTTACCTTATCCAGGCTATCGAGGCATTCCTCGTGCAGGGCTTTAATAATGTCCTTTTCGGAGATGCAGTGTTTCGCCAGCCGCCGATGCTCCTTTACACCATTCCTGAAAAGCAGAACAGAATCGCCTTCCATCAGCTTTTGGATAATTTTACTCCGGAAAGCCAGCCACGCGCAGAGCCTGTGGACAACAGCAAGGGACATTGCTGCCAAAAGCGTGGCAAAAAAAGGATAATGGCCGGTGATACACCTGCTCAGCAATGCACCAAGGGTAATGGAGACCACTACATCAAAGGGCGTTTTTGTGCCGAATGTCCGCATGCCCGCCAAGCGGATAAAAGCGACGGCAGCAATAAAAACAACAACGGTCCTCGTCATCATCTGGTACCATTCCAGGTCCTTTTCCTCTAATCCCAATAGATCGATATAAAGCAGCATATTTGTTTTTTTACATTACGCGCAAAAAAGACGTACCAGCCACAGGAACCCGAAAATGTGTGGAAAAAGCAAGGAAACTTTCCAAGAACCGCAAAGAATTATTACATTTGCGACCCCTAAGGCCAAAACGAGGGGTAATTTTATAACAATCCGGAGAGGTGTCAGAGTGGCCGAACGAGCAAGCCTGGAAAGTTTGTATACTCGCAAGGGTATCGCGGGTTCGAATCCCGCCCTCTCCGCTTTCATTCGCTGAAGCGAATTTCAGCGGACGCAGTCCGCAAAATCGCGAAAGCGAAAAATGAATGAACCAAGGTCCCGTATTTATGCGGGACTTTTTGTTTTTCGGAAAGGCCTGAAAGCTTTTTCAGCTTTCCAGGGCTTTCCGAAAAACAAAAAAGAACGGAGTGCAGCGAAGTGAATGTTGCATTTTCCAAATGGGAGAAATGGGATCATTGAAAATAATCCCGCCCTCTCGGGCTGAAAGGGACTGAGAACTTAAAAGAGCTTTCAGTCCTTTTTCATTTATATTTTAGACGTATTTAGATAAATCGCTTCTAAACTCAAACCATTTTTAACCAGCGGTCGATCGTTTTCTTCGTTTTTCCGGTATTAAAAACTAAATCCGCCTGTTTTATTTTTTCATAGTCTGGCAGCGCAGCAATTGCAACTGCATAATCTTTCATGAGTGATTTTTTGTATGAGTCGAAAGGTTGTGAAACATCGAATTTATTTGCAATTTCTATTTTTGTAGTCAAATTATATTTTTCAAAATCCGATTTTACCAAATCGAAAATTTCTTTTTCATTAACCGATTCAGGATGTTTAATATCAAAAACTGTTTTCCAATATGTCATCCATAAAATAGAAATTGTCTGAAGGTCGCGAAAATTGCCATCAAGCGGTAATCGGCTCAACCAACTAAAAAAGCTTTTTTCTTTGGGAGCTTTTATCCTGTCGTATCCTTTTGATTTATGGAATTGCATTCCTTCCCAGACCAAAAGAAAATCTGTTTTTGCAGTTTCTCTTGTTTCGGAAATAGATGGAAGTTTTATAACAAGTTGAGCGATGCGATCATAAAAATCCGGAAGCAGGGTGTCGTTTTTTAATTCAGATATTGTCCTGTTACTTCCGAAGATCGGTCGCACTTCCACGTAATGAATTGAATCCCCCATCATTTTTCTAAATGAGAATTTTCCTTGTTGTCTACCACTACCAACTGTTTGCAAGGCAGTAAGCAACTTAGACTTAACACGGTCTTCTAAATGATGTACTTCATCAAGAAATAAAATACCCTTATCAGCTTGTTGCAAGAGTCCACTATGTCCTTTTGAATTAGCATCAGTAAAGGCGTGTGGCTCATATCCAAAAATATCAGCCTCCGCATTGTCATTATTAAACGAGGCGCAGGACGCTTCTATAAATGTATCAGTCTGTAAAACTCTTTCCTCTCTTAGAGCCTCGCTTATTTGTTTTATCCATCTGGATTTCCCGGTTCCTCTTTCACCTATTACAAGAACAGAGAACCTTCCCGGATTAGACATAAAATAATAAAGCTTTTCTAAAGCTTTCTTTCTAAGTGGATGCTGATCCTTTATTTCATCTGAAAATTTTTTATTCATATTTTAAAGATATAAATTTCTTGTATAGAAGATAATATTTTCTCAACAAAAATGTAATACATTGAGCACCAGTTAATTACAATTAATTATTAAAACGGCATAGGTTGTGGAAGTAGCAGATAAAATAATTACAACCATGACAAAACAACTTTTAGAATACCACAAGACCGACCACTTCATGTTGAGCCAATGGGATCGCGGTATTGGCGACGAACTTTTATACAAAGTCCTACCGTTTATATCCGAGGCAAAAGAAAATAAAAAAATAGCAATCTTTATCCCTTCTTTTCTAGGGACCAAAGGAATTGACGTACCGAAGAAGGATTGTTTAGTAATAGTATTAAAACAAAAATTATTAAAAACAGCCTTTTGGTGCGATCATCCAAATTATTTATTCCTAAAAGAAAAAGATGCAGCCTTTCAAATCTTATATTAAAATGAAAATAATAAAAATTATTCATGGGTATCCGCCCTTCTACAATGCAGGATCGGAAGTTTATAGTCAATCCATCTGCGAAGAGTTATCGAAAAACAATCAGGTATTTGTTTTTACGCGGGAGGAGAATCCATACTTACCGGATTTTACAATTCGTAAAGAACAAATAAATGAAAACCTTGTTATTTATTTAGCTAATATGGCGCAGGGAAAAGATGGCTTTCGACATAATGAATTGGATTTCATTTTCTCAAATTTATTAAATGAGATTCAACCTGATGTAGCTCACATAGGACATTTGAATCACCTCTCAACAGGATTTGTAGATGTATTGAAAAGCAAAAACATACCAATTGTATTTACCCTGCATGATTTTTGGCTTATGTGTCCTCGCGGTCAGTTTCTACAAAGGAATTTCGGAAACCCAAATCACCATCAGTTGTGTGACAAACAAGAGAACACTAAATGTGCAACCAATTGTTATAATGCATATTTCACAGGGCAGGATGAAAACAAAGAGGCGGATGTTTCCTTTTGGAGTAACTGGATTGGAAATAGAATGCAGGAAACGAAAGATATCATAAATAAAGTGGATCTATTTATTGCTCCATCCAAGTATTTGAAGAAGCGATATGTTGAAGAGTTTAGCGTGAAAGAAAATAAAATGTATTATTTAGATTATGGTTTTCCCCTGCAATATCTGAATCCGACCAAAAAAAAGGAAGATACAGAAGTCTTTACTTTTGGCTATATCGGAACGCATATTCCGGCCAAAGGAGTTAACATTTTAATTGAAGCCTTTTTAAAATTAAAAGGGCAAACATCTTTAAAAATATGGGGATGGAAAGATCAAAGAGCCACCAAAGAACTAATAGAAAAGGCAAAATCATTAGGACTGCCAATTGAATTTAGAGGAGAGTATGTTAATAAAAATCTCGCCGATGAAGTATTCTCTCAGGTAGATTGTATAGTTGTTCCTTCAATTTGGGGCGAGAACTCGCCATTAGTAATTCATGAGGCACAGGCTTGTCATATTCCCGTTATAACAGCTAACTATGGAGGGATGGCCGAATATGTTGAGCATAAAACAAATGGATTGTTATTCGAGCATCGAAGTTCAAACAGCCTATCAGAACAAATGCAGTGGGCAATTGAAAACAAAAGTAAGATGATTGACTTTGGAAAGAGAGGTTACTTGCTCTCGGAAAATGGCGGCGTACCTGAAATAAAAGAGCATTGTAAGGAGTTGCAAAAGATTTATGAAGGAGTACAAAAGTCAAAAAACTCTCTTTGGCGAATTACAATAGATACAAATCCGGAAGATTGTAATTTGAGCTGTACAATGTGCGAGGAGCATAGTCAATTTAGTAAATACATTGATACCCTCTATAAGGAAACAGGAGTAAAGCGGAGGAGAATGCCCATAGAATGGTTGGATAAAATATTCAGGCAAGCAAAAGAATTGGGAGTAAGAGAAATTATCCCTTCAACAATGGGAGAACCGCTTTTATACAAAGGAATTGAACGAATCTATGATTTAGCCAAAGAGAACCAAATAAAAATCAACTTAACAACGAATGGAACATTTCCTAAGAAGTCGGTTGTTGAATGGGCTAAGATTATTGTGCCACAAACGAGCGATGTGAAAATATCCTGGAATGGATCAACCGCAGAAACATCTCAGGAAATAATGGTCGGAATTGATTTTGAAAAAGCTGTCGATAATGTTAAGCAGTTTGTTATGTACCGAAATCAACATTTCCAAAGTGGAGGCAATTATTGTCGCATAACATTTCAATTAACTTTTATGCAAAATAATATGCATGAGTTGGCAGAAATTATAAAACTGGCTGCTCACCTTGATGTTGATCGTGTAAAAGGACATCATCTATGGGCGCACTTTGATGAAATAAAAAAACTCTCCATGAAGGAAGATTCATCAAGTATAAAAAAATGGAATGCTTATGTTAAAGAGGCGTATGATGCAGTGGATAATCACCGAAGACCGAATGGGGAAAAAGTGTTGCTGGAGAATATTTATCCCCTTGAGGAGACAGAAAGAAAAGAAGTGCCGGAAAGTTATGACTGCCCATTCTTAAAGAAAGAAATATGGATTTCTGCTACCGGAAAAATATCACCTTGCTGTGCGCCTGATAAGAAGCGAGATAAATTGGGAGACTTTGGGAACATTCAGGATCAAACTCTACAAGAAATTATGTCCGGCAATTCATATCAAGGCCTTGTTACCAATTATAAAGATCAAGACCTATGTAAAACCTGTAATATGCGTAAATCATTATGAAAATACTTGAAGAAATAAAAATACATCCTGCAAACTCGAAGGTAGCAATGATTATCAGGCACGCAGATAGGGATAAAATACCAGATGGTTCTTTTGGAAATGAAATCCTACTTAACAAAAAGGGAATTGACAATTCGATATTGCTTGGCAGAGACCTGAAAGAACATAAGATAAACCGCATCTTTACAAGCCCTGTTCCGAGGTGTGTTCAAACTGCGACATTTTTAAAAGAAGGGTATGGACAAAATGTAACATTCCATCATACAAAAGCTTTGGGTGATCCCGGGCTTCATATAGCAGATGATAAGTTAGCGGGAGAATTCTATTTAAAATACAGTTTTGATGAAATGTATAGAAGATTTATACTTGGAGAAACAATTCCCGGTGTGCCTTCTGCTCAAGAATTTGAAAAAATTATGACGGAGTTTATTACACAAAATACAAATGAAAATGGATTAACTATTTTTATTACCCATGATTCTCTAATTGCTTTTTATCATTACTGTTTGAATAAAGTGGTTTATACAAAAGATAATTGGGTGAAATATTTATCCGGAATCATTTTAAAAATCGAATAAACATGAATTGGCAAGAAATAAAACTATCAGAGTGTGGTAAATTCTTTAGCTACCAGGGCGAGAAAGTGTTTAATAAAATATTTATCAGCGCACTCAAATTTCACACTCCGGGATTTGCACCTGTGCAGGAGGAAGAAGGTTGGTATCACATAAATATTAATGGATTGCAACTATATAAAGAACGGTACAAAAGAGCTTTTGGATTTTATTTCAACAGAGCAGCTGTAGTTGGCGAAGATGGATGGTTTCACATTGATGATAAAGGGATAAGGCTATACAGCGATTGTTATGCATGGGTTGGTAATTACCAAGAAGACAAATGTATCGTACGTGATTTTAGCAACAACTATTTTCATATTAACCTTTCAGGGCGAAGGATCTATTCGGAGGAGTACTTTTATGCCGGAGATTATAAAGAAGGGTGCGCTTGTGTTAAAGGGATAGATGGCTGGAAACATATTAATTCGAGGGGAGAAGATCTTAACAATAAAAGGTTTGAAGATTTAGGTGTTTTTCATAAAAACTATGCTACTGCGAGAGATGAAGCGGGATGGTTTCACATTGATAAGAGAGGAGTTGCTTTATATCCTAACCGCTTTGCTTCTACTGAGCCCTTTTATAATGGATATAGTTTAGTTAAGGATTTTAATGGTAAAAAATGTATTATTACTGAGGCCGGAGATGTGGCTTTGGTAATTGCTTGATAAAGATTTATCTTCATAAGAACCAAGAAGGCCAAATAACAAATTATCGTATTGTTATACTCTTTGTCTGCTCACTTTGATTTTCTTTTTCACCAACGTACAGGATCACCTGGTAGGTTCCCGGCGAAGCGTACGAATGCTGCACGGCTGCATTATCATTAGAATTTGCAGTGGCACCGTCTCCAAAATTCCAAAGAGAGTTTGTGTATCCCCCATCATAGTCGGAGCAATTCTGAAAGGTGATGATTTCGCTAGTATTGGCGGTAGGCTTGTCTATGGTGAAACAAGCCTTATACTTGTGCTTCTTGCTGCAACCGCAAAATAATAATATGATTCCCATGATGATAATATATTTATATGATTTCATTTATGTGAAAGTTATATATGGAGACTGCCTGAGGAAACAACATTGGGAACTGGTAAAATTATGTGCCGTAGCGCTAAATGAAGCATACATTATATTGTTAGGATTACTTGAGTGCGAAAGACCTAAAATATGCCCGATTTCATGAGCCATAATGGTGTCATCTGAATTGGCTGTAGAATCAACCCGGCACCAGCTATCCCCCCAATAAGTACAACCGGAAGCCCCCGAAATTGAATCTACAAAAAAAACGGTTATTTGATTACAACACCAACAGGCATTCGTACTAAACCAAACATGCCATGCAGAAAACAGTCCTCCAAATGAACAATTGGTCGATGTAAGATATGCAGGCTTAACCATATATGTAATTCCAACTATAATAACTTCAACCTTGCACTGCTGATAAGCACTTATAGTTCTCTCTATGCTTTTCTTTATCGCCGTGGGATCAACCTTACTGTTTCCTGCTTCATCCGTCAAAACTTTAATGCAGATCCGCATTTTTTTCTTGGGACTTAAACTTAACTTGCAGAGCAGGAATGCCGGAATTCCAACAACAAAATTAATTATGTAGCATATAATTCCGACCAGGTAAATAAGTAAAGTGATAATAAAGGTTAGAATGGTAATGATCGTGGTAATTATGGTATTGCATATATAATTCCATACCGTTTGGATCACAGTTATAACCTGGCTAACCCAATTGCACACTAAGTTCAAAGGCCAGGGTAACCAGCTACATACTTGTGACCAAACCGTTTGAAAGGTTGTTAATATGCTGCTGACCCAGCTGCAAACGGTTGTAATTACCTGCTGAATGAGAGGGATCAGCACCTGTAAGACTATATACAGGGGAAAGAGCATAAACGTGCATATTATCATAGCGAGGTTTATATTTGCATAGTAAATATATTAAAAAAGTTGGATTATGGAAAAGAATAATGCAAAATGTTGTGGCAACGTTGATCTAAGTAATTTAGGCCGGTGCAGATCCTGTATCGTACTTTCTGTGGTTCTTACTGCTATTTGCTGGACAGGGTATTACCTGCTTGTCAAATACAATTACAATTATTGGCTGTGCCTGATCGTGTTGGTTTTTGCGGGCCTCTTCTCACTGCTTTTCGTCGCACATGCGATTGCCTTTTTTACAAACAAGGAAAAATAACTCCCCCGCTACCCGGCTCCCAAATAAAACCACACTTTTTGTATCCAAATCCCCAAAACGGCATCTAATGAGTATACAGACGCCATAAAACTCTATTTGCGGAAGGACAGAAATTAACATCACAGTACATGAAACAGAACGGAATTATATCTAATACAGCGGAAGTTGAAAGCCTAACAGATGCCATCGGCGACGACCACATCGGCACCTCCCTGGAAACACCGATGAGGCCGGATGCATTTAAAATGGACAACAAAGGCAAGATCGATAAGATCGCTTATCATTTTGAGGAGATCATGCATACATTGGGGCTCGACCTGAAGGACGACAGCCTCAGCGGCACTCCAAGGCGCGTTGCTAAAATGTACGTGGAAGAGATCTTCCGCGGGCTCGACCCCTTAAACAAACCTAAGATAGCGCTGTTTGAGAATAAGTACAGGTACAATGAGATGCTGATCGAAAAGAACATTGTGCTGTATTCAAACTGTGAGCATCATTTTGTGCCGATCATCGGTAAAGCGCATGTGGCATATATATCTTCCGGGAAGATCATCGGCTTATCCAAGCTGAACCGGATCGTGCATTACTTCTCCCAGCGGCCGCAGGTGCAGGAACGCCTCACCCTGCAGATCGCGAACGAGATAAAAGCGGTACTTGAAACAGAACATGTTGCTGTGATCATAGAGGCGACCCATTTATGCGTTTCCTCGAGGGGAATAAAAGATGTTACCAGCAGCACCGTAACCGCCGAATATTGTGGTAAATTCAAGGAAGAAAAAACAAGAAGTGAATTCTTAAAGCTAATCAGCTAACATGACAGAAACAGAAATAACAGACGAGCAGGTAATAACGGAGATCCTCGCCGGCGAGAAAGATAAATATGCCCTGCTGATGCGAAAATACAACCAACGCCTGTACAGGATCACGAAAGGATACCTTCACAATGAAGCCGAGATCGAGGATACAATGCAGGATACCTATGTGAAGGCATACCAGAACCTTGCAAAATTTGAAGGCCGCTCCCAGTTCGGTACATGGGTCACGAAGATCCTCATCAATGAATGCCTGCAGCGCGTAAAAAAAATAACCAGGAAAGACCTTTATGAAAACAATGCCGAAAACTCCATAACAATGAATATTACCGATCACCAAAATCCTGAGACTAACGCCCTCAACAGGGAGCTGAAACAGGTATTAGAGCAGAACATCGAATCGCTGCCTGAAAAATACAAGGTCGTTTTCCTGATGAGGGAAGTCGAGCACATGAGCATCGAAGAAACCTCGCAGGTGCTTGACCTCAGCATCGCGAATGTAAAGATCCGCCTTAACCGCGCGAAGGCTATGCTGCGCAAATCATTGTCTGACCTCTATCCCGTAAGAGAAGTGTTCGAATTCAACCTCATCCGCTGTAACCGCATCGCACAAAATGTAATGTCGAGAATTTAACCTGTTACCAATGCCCCCAGGCACCCTGCTATTTTGAAAAAAACCTCTTTCAAAAAATAATTTGTATCCTTTTGCTTTGATCGTAATCTAACCATCAAAACAAACCGTAAGCAAAGGGTAGAAAATATTCCCCACTACCAATTACCGTTGTTTGAAGAACCGGCTTCCATCGCTAAAAGCCCGGCTTCTATGGCTGACTGGCATAAATATGTCGGTGATGCAATAGCACAAACATTATGCGGAATACCGGCATAACAAATCTTAAAACGGTCAAAATGAAAAAAACAGTTTCAATCTGGGAAGCAACAGCGCAAGCCGGCACTTCCTTTCCCACTTTAAATGGTTCAAAAGAAGCAGATGTTGTAATTATCGGAGGCGGGATCAGCGGCCTCAGCACGGCAATGTTATTAACGGAAGCAGGAAAAAAAGTGATCCTGTTGGAGGCGCTCCAGGTCGGCCTGGGAACCACGGGAAATTCGACCGGCAATTTATATGTTACCGTTGATGAGCATCTCTCCGTTATTAAAAAGAAATGGGGAGCGGATACAATGAAGGCCGTTGTCGGCTCGCGGACAGAGGCATTAAACCTGATAGAAGCAACAATAAGGAAACATGATCTTGATTGCAATTTCTACCGTACCTCGTTTAATTATTTTGCCGAAGGAACCGACAAGGAGATCGATGCTTTCATTAAGGATGAAACGGATGCGCTCACAGAATGCGGCGTTAAAGTAAATACAGGAACCAACCCCGGGCTTTCGTTCAATGTCACCAATTCCATTTCGGTTGAAGGCCAGGCACAATTCCATCCGCTCAAATACATCCGTTCCCTTGCCGGAAAGCTGAAAGATAAATGCGAGATCTATGAGAACAGCCAGGTAATTGATTTTGATGAAGACAAGGGAATTGTGAAGACAAAAGACGGCTCTGTAAAAGCAGCACACGTCATCATGGCCACGCACACGCCAAAGGGCGTTTACATGGTACAAACTGTTCTTGGCCCCTACCGCGAGCATGGTGTTGCAGCGGAGCTGTTGTCCGGCGACATGCCGCAAGGCATCTTCTGGGGCATGAATAAGCCGAAGCACTCGGTTCGCTGTTTCAATGATGGGGATAAAAAATACGTGATGGTGATCGGGGATATGTATAAGACCGGGCAGGGAGAAGATACCAATGAATACATCAAAAAGCTCGAAGAATATTTAAGGTTCCGCTTCAGCATCGGCGCGATAACGCATACCTGGGGCGGACAGCAATACCGCCCTGCCGACGGGCTCCCGTACATTGGCAAGCATGGCGATGCCATGTACTTCCTCACCGGGTTCGCTACTGACGGGCTTGTTTACGGTACACTTGCAGCGATGATCGTGAGCGATATGATCCTCGGCAGAAAAAACAAATGGGAAGATACCTACAAGCTCAACCGCTTCACACCTCTTAAATCCTTCAAGGAATTCTTCAAGGAGAATGCCGACAATTTTGTTCAGTACCTGAAAGATACGCCGTGGAATACAGACGTGGATACGCTGAAAGAGATTCCCGCAGGTGAAGGAAGGGTAATTGAAAAGCATGGGGAAAAGCTGGCTGTTTATAAGGATGAGCACGGCGTAAATCATGTATGCTCCGCCGTTTGCACACACATGAAATGTATCGTTAACTGGAACCCTGCGGAAAAAACATGGGACTGTCCATGCCACGGCAGCAGGTTCAAAACCAATGGGCAGGTAATTGAAGGCCCCGCAGTTATTGATCTTCCGGCTAAAAAATTCTAACCCTTAATCTTATATACTATGAACACACTTTACACCATCATCGGCCTCTTTGCTCTCGGGGCAATTATCGGAATTTACTTGCTCACGCTTGTGCTGCAGGACAAAGAAACCCCCAAAGCGGCTGCATTCGTGCACGGCTTATTTGTAGTGCCTGCTGTTATAATGCTCATCGTATACATCACCAAAAATACCCCAAGCCCTGTGGAAAGCCTCGTCCTGTTTATTATAGCTGCACTGGGCGGACTCGTGCTCATCTACAGGGACCTTACAGGCAAAAAGATCCCGAAATGGCTGGCTGTGGTTCATGGCCTCGCTGCTGTTGCAGGATTCGCTTTCTTACTCGTATTTACATTTGGCCACTAAAGCAGAAGCAGATTTTTCAAAAAAAATTTGCGTAGCTACATAACTACGCATATATTTGTAGCCGAATAGCTACACAATGAATTTAAGACGAGACGTATTCCAGGCCATCGCAGATCCCACAAGAAGGGCCATTCTTCTCCTGGTGGCCTCACAATCCATGACAGCCGGCGCCATCGCATCCAACTTCGACACGGCGCGGCCAACGGTTTCAAAGCACCTGCAAATCCTCACCGAATGCGAATTGCTCCAGCAGGAACAAAGCGGCAGGGAGATCTATTACCATATCAACGCAAAAAAAATGAAGGAAGTAGCCGAGTTCATCGAGCCGTTCCGCAACATGTGGGATCAGCGGTTCAATAAGCTGGAAAGCATCATGAAAAAATACAAAAGCAGATAACATGGAACAGAAAACTAAGATCCATGCCGAAGACAACAGGCAGGAACTAATGATCACAAGAGAATTCGACCTGCCGCTGGAGCTGCTCTTCAGGGCTTACGCCGAGGCGAAAATTGTGGAGCAGTGGATGGGAACAAAAGTGCTGAAGCTCGAAAATAAAAAGCATGGCAGCTACCAGTTTGAAACAACAGATCCGAAAGGGAACAAACATGTATTCCATGGAGTGATCCACGAATTCAGCCCGGAAAAAAGGATCATCCGCACATTCGAAATGGAGAACACACCATTTCCAACACAGCTTGAGTTCCTTGAATTTGAAAAGCTGGGTGATGACACCAGCAAGCTTACGATGCATGTGATATACCGGTCGGTGGCCGACAGGGACCAGCTGCTCAAGCTGCCCTTCGCGCAAGGCATCAATATGGCGCATAACCGTTTACAAGACACTGCAAACAAACTAAAATAATTCATCATGACGAAGAGAAACAAGATCATTTACTGGGTTGCCACCATCTGGCTTTCATTGGGAATGGTATCAACCGGAATAGTTCAGTTATTAAAAGTGCAGGAAGAAGCAGATATGTTCGCACACCTCGGCTATCCGCTTTATTTTCTAACCATCCTGGGCATCTGGAAATTACTGGGAGTGATCGCAGTGCTTGTGCCCAAATTTCCACTGCTGAAGGAATGGGCGTATGCAGGCTTCTTCTTTGCTATGTCGGGCGCCGTGTTCTCTCACCTGGCCGTTGGAGATGGCGCAAAAGAATTTTTCGGGCCCGTATTATTGCTGGTGCTTACTGTGGTATCGTGGTATTTCAGGCCGGCAGACAGGAAATTAATTTAATTAACTTTACTGAATGAACAACATGAACCCTAAGGTTGATTTCTATTTTAACAAAGCCAAAA
This sequence comes from Bacteroidota bacterium, assembly GCA_025963725.1. Taxonomy (GTDB): domain Bacteria; phylum Bacteroidota; class Bacteroidia; order 2-12-FULL-35-15; family 2-12-FULL-35-15; genus 2-12-FULL-35-15. Next base: position 60,483 of record JAOQAE010000003.1, read on the forward strand.
AGTGGCAGGAGGAGATTGAGAAATTAAGAACGATCGCGCTCGGTTGCGGGCTCAGTGAAGAGTTGAAATGGGGCTGCCCCTGCTATACATTACCGGGCAGCAATATAGTGCTGATCCATGTGTTCAAGGAATATTGCGCATTCCTGTTTTTCAAAGGCGCTTTATTGAAGGATGCAAAAAAGATCATGATCCAGCAGACAGAGCGTGTACAGGCAGCACGCCAGATCCGGTTCACCAGCGCAAAGGAAATAGCGAAGATGGAAAAAACGCTGAAAGCGTATATTCATGAAGCCATTGAAGTGGAAAAAGCCGGGCTGAAAGTTCCTCTGAAAAAAACCAAGGAATTCCCCATGCCGGAAGAATTTAAAGAGCGCTTAGATAAAAGCAAGGAGCTGAAAGCTGCTTTCAAAGCATTAACGCCGGGGCGGCAAAGAGGTTATCTTCTTTATTTTTCTTCCGCCAAACAATCCAAAACCCGTGAGGCAAGGGTTGAAAAATACATTCCGCACATCCTCGGCGGCAAAGGCCTGGATGATTAATAACAGCAACAGCGGCGATCTTTCAGCAAGCTACATTCCGTAGCAGGCTTTCGCTATTTGGGACAGTACCTTTACAGGAATTAAAACTCCTGGCCATGACTGCTCCCCATCTCCCTATATCTGAAACCCGTATCCATGAGAAGCTGAGGATCCTGTCGGACGCAGCCAAGTATGATGTTTCCTGCGCCTCCAGCGGCAGCAAGCGGGCCAACCATAACAAAGGCCTTGGAGATGCCACCGGCATGGGCATCTGCCATACCTATACCGAAGACGGGCGCTGCGTTTCCCTCCTCAAGCTCCTGCTTACCAACCATTGTATTTTTGATTGCGCCTATTGTGTTTCACGAAAGAGCAACGATATAAAACGCGCCGCTTTTACAATTGAGGAAGTGATCGGCCTTACCATTAACTTCTACCGCAGGAATTACATTGAAGGCCTGTTCCTGAGTTCCGGCATTTTCAAGAATGCCGATGTCACCATGGAGCGCCTCGTAACCATCGCGAAGAAATTGCGCACCGAGCACAAGTTCAACGGCTATATCCACCTCAAAACAATTCCCGGCGCCAGCGAAGAGCTTATGCAGCAGGCAGGCCTTTATGCCGACCGCTTAAGCGTGAATATAGAAATGCCAACCGAGAGCGCATTGAAGAGCCTCGCGCCCGACAAAAACATGAACGACATACTTACACCGATGTCGTACCTCAGTGAATCAATCGTGAATTACACCGCTGAAAAAAAAGTGATCAAAACCAGTCCGGCTTTTGCGCCTGCCGGACAAAGCACACAAATGGTGATCGGCGCCACGCCTGAAACCGATAAGGATATTCTATTCACGGCAAGTTCGCTGTACAAAAATTACGGGTTGAAGCGTGTGTATTATTCGGGCTACGTTCCCATCAGCACCGATGAACGCATGCCGGGCATCGGCACACCGCCGCCTGTGATCCGCGAGCACCGCCTCTACCAGACCGACTGGCTGCTGAGGTTCTACGGATTCTCGGTGAATGAAATTGTGAACGACGAGCATCCCTTGCTCGATACGGATATTGATCCCAAGCTGAGCTGGGCATTGCGCAATCCCGCCGTTTTCCCTGTGGATATTAACACAGCCGATTATTCGCTGATCCTCCGCGTGCCGGGCATTGGTGTAAGCTCGGCAAAAAAGATCACAGCGGCTCGCCGCTTCGGGAAGCTCGATGCTCAGCAGCTTTCAAAGATCGGCGTATCGATGAACCGCGCGAAATATTTTATCATCTGCCAGGGCGGATCGTTTGTCAACATTGGCCTGCAGCCGCAGCTCATCCGCCATCACATTCTTTCACTGTCATCCGGAAAATTCAAATCAGCCCATTCCCCGCAGCTTACTTTATTTTAAACGCATGCAGATCATTTACGACGGCACATTTGAAGGCCTGCTTACCGCAATATTCGATATTTATGAACGTAAATTCAACGGCGTTAAGATCTTCCGGAAGGATAAAATAACCGCGCTGGGCCTCTTCGAGAACCATGAAGTGCACAGCGATCCGGATAAGGCTGCGCGTGTACTGCGCGGGCTAAAAAAGAAGCTCTCCGCATCCACGCTCAACAATTTTTACTGGTGCTTTTTATCGGAGCTTGATGGCATTGAAGATCACATTCTTTCCTATGCCCGTTACGCGCTTTCATCCGCGCAGCCGGTGGAACAGGATTACGGAAACGCCTCGGTGCTGGAAATTGCACAGGTGGCGCGTAAGGTAGGCCGCGAAAAGCACCGCTTCGAAGCCTTTGTGAGGTTCCAGGAGATCAACAGCAATTTTTATTATGCTGCCATCGATCCCGATCACAACGTGCTGCCATTGATCATTCCGCATTTCAGGCGCCGTTATCCCGCGCAGGACTGGCTCATCTACGATACCCGCCGGCATTACGGGATTCATTACGACAGTCAAACAGAACAAACTCATGAAGCCATCATGGATTTCGATGCGGCAAGCAACAGGGGGCAGTCCACCTGCATCGCCATTGATACCGATGAAGCGCATTATCAAAGCCTCTGGAAGCATTATTTTAAGCATGTGAACATTCCGGCGCGAAGAAACATGAAGCTGCATTTACAGCATGTACCCAAAAGATATTGGAAATACCTTGTGGAGAAGCAATGACCGGCCGGATGAAATTTGCCAGAATTATTCTTTAATTTTGAGCTCAGATAAAAACACTGCTCATGAAAAAAACAAACAGCGCTAAACGGGAATTGCCCATGAAACAAGCCCAGGAGCTCCTCGAACTGTTGAAGGCCCGCTTCGAAAAAAACATGAAGCGCCACAAAGGCATTGAATGGAGCAAGGTGCAGGAAAAGCTGGAAGCCGATGCAGAAAAGCTTTGGTCGCTCAACGAAATGGAAGCCACCGGCGGTGAGCCGGATGTGATCGGCCCTGATAAAAAAACCGGCGGATACATTTTTTGCGACTGCTCGGCCGAAAGCCCCAAAGGCCGCAGAAGCATTTGCTACGATCGTGAAGCGCTCGATTCAAGGAAAGAGCACAAGCCGGCGAACAATGCGATAGAGATGGCCGCAGCAATGAACATCGAGATCTTAACCGAAGAGCAATACCGGGAGCTGCAGCAGCTCGGCGAGTTCGACCTGAAAACATCGAGCTGGGTAAAAACACCTCCCGGCATCCGGGAGCTTGGCGGGGCGCTCTTCTGCGACCGGCGCTACAACACAGTGTTCGTTTATCACAACGGCGCCGAATCCTACTATGCTGCGCGGGGCTTTCGCGGCTCGCTGAAAGTGTGAAGTGGCAGGAATATTGAGTGATAAAAATCTGAAAAAAAACTGACAGCCATGATGCTTAAAAGATCTTTACTCTGCGTTTCGCTTCTGCTGCTGTTCTGCAGCGCAAAAGAGCTTCCTACAATTCCCGGGTACAACCTTAATGCCCCGCATAAGGTATTGGTGCTGCCGGATACCCTGAGAGAAGTTTCCGGATGTGCCTATCTTGATTCCTCCACCTTTGCCTGCGTGCAGGATGAAAACGGGATCGTGTTCATTTACAACGTGATCAGGAATAAGATCGAGAGCCAGCACAACTTCCACCTGGATGGCGATTACGAGGGCGTAACGATTGCGGGAAACAAAATGTTTATCCTGCGAAGCGATGGTGTGCTCTTTGAAATCACGAATTTAAAAGCCCAAAAGCCGACGGTAAGGTCTTATGCGACGGGCATTCCCGCAACTAACAACGAGGGCTTGTGCTATGACAAAGACAACAACAGGCTTCTCATCGCAGCGAAAGGAAAGATCGGCAAGGGCAAGGAATACCTTGACAAAAGAGTGATCTACAGCTTTGATCTCGGCACGTACAAGCTTGAACCAGAGCCGGCCTTCGATTTCAACCTGAAAACGATCAAAGACTTTGCGGTGAAGCAGAAGCTGCCCCTCGAAACAAGAAGCAAAAAGAACGGCGCCATCACAGAGCCTGTTATTAAATTCAACACATCTGCCATCTGCATTCACCCGATAACGAAGCACCTTTACCTGCTGTCGGCTTCCGACCATATCCTTTTTATATTCGACATGAAAGGAAACCTGCTGAACATGTCCCTGCTTGATCCTAATGTGTTTAACAAAGCCGAAGGGATCACCTTCAATGAAAAGGGAGATATGCTGATCACAAACGAAGGCCAGGACAAAAAGCCGACAGCCTTGCTTTTCAGGTATGGCAGCTAAGATCCGGGCTGGCATAATTATTTAAATGGCGGAGGCATGATGCCCCCGAATCAAAAAGAACGATCGAACAATCAGTCCTTCCTGCTTATAACGGTTATCACGCTTTTCTGCGTCTCCTGTGCATTCCAGGGCACAAGGAACAGCGGGAAATACACAGCCGATCCGGCACCCGAGCGGGTTAGCATTGCCAGGGCGCTTACGCTTCCCGAAGAGAACCTTACAGCAAAAACCGGGATCTACACCCTTGAAAACGGCGGTAAAAGCTTTATTTCAAGGCTCTGGCTCGTGGATCACACGCAAAAAACGATCGACATACAATACTACAGCTTCGCGAGCGATGTAACCGGCACCATCGTTTGGGACCATATCATCCGCGCCGCCGACCGCGGTGTAAAGGTTCGCCTGCTGATCGATGACGCGGCAAGCCTCATGCGCAGCCACGAGATCCGGCTGCTTGATTCGCACGACAACATCGAGATCCGCGTGTACAATGCGGGACTGATGCTCGGGAGGCTCGACCGGCGGATCAAAAAGCTGGGCGGCAACTTTAACCGGCTGCTGAGGCGCATGCACAACAAGGCGGTGATCTTCGACGGGCAGGTTTGCATCACCGGCGGCCGCAACATCGCCGACCAGTATTTTGATTATGACCACCGCTTCAATTTCCGCGACCGCGATGTGCTGCTGATGGGAAAGGCCGTAACAGGCGTAACGCGCTCCTTTGAAAAATTCTGGAATGATACGCTTACCGTAGTTTATTCGGAGCTTTCAGGGAATAGCAAAAAAAAGCAATCCGGGGATGCTGAACGCTTTGAGCGGATCCATGCCGATGCAGCCAAAGATTATTCGCAAAGCCTCCGGGATAAAGTAAAAGCTTTCCCGGAAGAGATCAGGGCCGCAACCAAAGCCGGGGAATTCGTATGGGTGGGCAAAGCCGTTTATATATCCGATGAGCCCGGGAAGAATGAGGACAGGAAGGACCGTGAAGGCGGCATCTGCACCGATTCGCTCATTTGCCTTATCCAACAAGCCAAAACATCCATTGATATTCAAAGCCCTTACTTTATCACAACGGAAGTAAGCAAAAAGCTCCTGCGTGAAGCGGTGCAGCGCGGCGTAAAGGTGAGGCTGCTTACCAACAGCCTTGCCTCTATCGATAACATTGAAGCTTACAGCGGGTACCAAAAGGACAGGGCAGCCATCCTGGAAACAGGCGCGCTGATCTATGAATTTAAACCCGATTCCAAAGAGCGCTATAAGCTGATGATCCCGGAAGTACAGGAAGGGCTCAAGTACAAGCCAGTGTACGGATTTCACTCCAAGACCATTGTGATCGACGGATACATTTCAGTGATCGGCTCCTATAACTTTGATCCGCGCAGCGCAAATTACAACACAGAGTGCATTACCATCATCCGATCCGGGGAAGTGGCGGGCAACCTCTTAAAACACATAGAAGAAGAATTTTTGCCTGAAAATTCCTGGCATGTTACAAAAGATTATAACCCGGATGCGGAAGCGGGATTAAAAAAGCGCATCCAGGCTGCCTCCAAGCGGATCCTGCCCAAAAAGCTCCTGTAGATAATTTTAAAAGCAAGTTTTTGTATCCTTTGGAATGTATTGTCATCTAACAGTAAACCAAACTACAAAACCATGCTTTACATTTCCATTGCCCTGTTCTTAGTTGCGGCTGTTTTCGGCCTTATCATCGCATCTGCCATTCTCCGCAAACAACCTACTCCAAAACCGCTCGTGTACATTCACGGCCTCCTTGGCGCAGCTGCGCTTACCATTGTTGTTATTTACGTGATGCAGCATGCCGACAAAAACCCGATGACCAGCCTTGTGCTGCTGATCATCGCAGCGTTAGGCGGCTTTGTGCTTTTTGCCAGGGACATGACAAAAAAGCCGGGGCCTATGGCACTCGTCGTGATCCACGCTCTTGTAGCCGTAGCAGGCGTGCTGGGCCTGGTGATCTTTGTAATCTAAGTTTAAAATTCCCCAGCCGGTCTTAGCATGTTTTTTGAGTAGTGATGCTGAACCAATACATCTACTACAATTATGAAAAACGGCATTTTAAATGGATTACTGATCGCAGGGATCCTGTCGGCAGGCTTAAGCAGCTGCAAACCTCACGCTATGTGCGGCGATACAAGCGCTAAAAAGCCCACCGTGCTTTCCAAACGTTACCGGAAAGCGCTGTCGGAAAGGGATTCCCTCTGCAGCCTTTCGAAGCAGAAAATAGCGGAGCTTACTGCCGCCAACCAAAGCCTGGAAGGGCTTCATAAGGAATATGATAATTTAAAAGCTTCTGCGGGAAGCACCGTTGCCAGCCTCAGCGACGACCTTAAAAACAAGCAGTCGGAGCTGGAGAAAAAAGAAAGGGACCTGAAGGAAAAGGAAGCTAAGCTGAAAGACCTGCAGGGAATCATCAACCGGCAGGACTCGATCATGTCGGCGCTTACCAACACCGTAAAAAAAGCCCTGCTTGGCTTTAATGCCGATGAGCTTACCGTTTATATGAAAGACGGAAAAGTATATGTTTCCATGTCGGACAAGCTCCTGTTCAAATCCGGAAGCCCCGATGTAGAGGCAAAAGGAAAAGAGGCGCTGAAAAAGCTCGCCGAAGTGCTGAACAAAAACAGCGATGTAAGCATTGCCATTGAAGGGCATACCGACAATGTGCCTATCCGGACCGCACAGTTCAAGGACAACTGGGACCTGAGCACCGCCCGTGCAACAAATGTGGTGAGGTTGTTAACCGATGAATACGGCATGGATGCAAAAAAGCTGACGGCCGCAGGCAAGGGAGAATATTCGCCCGTAGCCGATAACAGCACTGCTGAAGGAAAAGCAAAGAACAGGAGGACGGAGATCGTGCTTTCACCGAAGCTGGATGAATTGATGAAAGCCATTTCCCCTAAATAGCATTATTAAAAAAAGCGTAAATTTATTCTGCCGGCTTCCGGTACCGAAGAGATTTACGCTTTTTTTATTTATCCGGATATAAAACCTCTAATTAAAGCCAGGTGAGATCCTTTTTCATACTTCTGCTTCCAGTGTTCCTGATCGGCTGCAGCGGGTCCCGCTCCATGCTGAATTCGGGCAAGGTGCTTCCGAAAGGCCAGATGCGCTTCGGGAAGAATTACACCATCAACATTTCCACCTCACCCATTTCACAATCCGTTCGCGGCGCTTATAACCTGAGCGATAACTTTGCATCAAAGGATACCATCTATTACAACGAGCAGGTGGAATATATGAATGCAGCGCTGCTCTCCTATTGCCTCGACCCCATCGGCGTGAACGATGAATTGTATTTCCGCTACGGCCTCGGGCGCCGCTTCGATCTTGGCTTTAAGAATTCGGGCGGATCAAATGCATTTGATGTGCAGTACCAGTTCCTGGGCTCTACCAAAAGCGTGGACCAGGTGAAAAATGATAAGAACGGCTTTTATGGAAGCATCGGCGCACAATATTCCTGGCAGAATTACCGCTTCCTGAATTACCGCATGTTCGATAAGGTGCAGCATATTTTCGGGATGGACATGAGCAGGAAGGACATTACGATACCGCTCATCTTCAGCACATCCTTCGGGCCGGAAGAGCGCGTAGGCTGCTTTTCATTCGGACTGGTATACTCGCACAGCTTTATAAAATACAAGATCGTTCCGAAAAATATTTATGCGGCCGACAGGATCAATCCCGAGCTGCTGGAGCCTGTGAATGCAAAGGTACAGTATGATGCCTTCGGTACGTTTTTAAACTTCAAGATCGGGAAGAAGATCGTGTTCTTTAACCTTTCCCTGGCGGTGTACTACCAGGATTACGGCCGGTACCCGATGCTTGGCGGAACCACGAAATCGCTGAAAGGGTTTACATTCATTCCTTCCTACGGCGTGCAGTTCAATCTTCTTAAAAAGAATAAGAAGAAAGGCAGTCCGGCAAAACAGGCATAGTACATTTTCAGTGATCAATAACAGTATCTGTTCCGATACAGCCGTTAGCATCCCGTTACCGTAACATTGTATGTCCCTGTGTTTGCAGCAGGATGCACCTGGTGCTTGCATTATTCCACATGATGGATGCCAAGCATCATTACGGCACGCTTCCCCCCGACCACCGTTTCAGCAAGATACAGCCCTTCCGCAAGATTTGAAACATCAATCGTTTCTGAATTTTCGTGCAGCTCTCGTGTCAGGATCAATTTTCCTGCCTGGTCATACAGGAAAAAAACACGCGGAAAATTTGGCGAAGCCGGAAGATCAAGGTGAATGACGTCAGTTGCGGGGTTGGGATAAATGAAGATCTCATTTTGATCCTCAACAGCAATGCCGGTGCAGAGATCAACAAAGAGGCCGACTGAACCGGCGGCGCTGCAGCCGAGACTGTCGGTATAGGTGTACAGCGCAGTGTAGGTGCCTGCGCCTGTTACCTGCGGATCGAATGAGGAGGCAGTAACGCCTGTGCCGGAGTATGTTCCGCCGGAAGGCGTACCCGTAAGCGCAACAGGCATTCCGCTGTCGCACATCGTATCGTTTGCAGCAGCGAGCGTTACAACAGGCAGCGGCCGGATCGTAATGTTAACGGTATCTTTCCCGGTGCAGCCATTAGCATCGGTCACCGTTACATAATACGAACTGCTGGAAATGACGGTAAACAATTGAGCAGTGCTTGCATCCTGCCACAGATAAGAAGCGCCGGGGTTCGCAGCATTGAGCACAAGGGGGCCGCAATGCGTTGTATCCGGGCCGAGGTTCACCACCGGATCAGCCGCAGTAACATGCACACCGCTCAGGCAGGTGTCGGTACCACAGGCATCGTTCAGGCGGCAGTTGTACACGCCTGTGCCTGTTGCATAAAAATTTTGGGAAGTTGCACCCGCAATAGTATCGCCGTTCTTATACCATTGGTACGAAGGAGATGCGCTCGCGGTAAGCAATGCGGAATCGCCCGCGCAAATAGCGGCAGTGCCTGATACCGAGCGGCTGCAGCTGATAAATGCCAGCCCTCTCGCAAGCTGTGCCGTGGTATCGCTCATGTTGTTGAAAGTACCTGTCGTGCTCCAGTATGCAAACACATAATTGATATTGGAGCATAAGAACTTATCCGCAGAAATGTACACAGCGCCGAATGTTTCATTGGAAATGGTAGTGGAAGAAACAATCGGTGTAATCGTGTAAGGAGGATAAGGTAAAACAGATTCAAACTCTACCGTAACATTTCCCGACCAGTGATAAATAAGGTCATGCGCCGGATTATAGCAGATCACCTCGCCGTCGGTTCCTGCACCGAGCGAAGTCATGAAGGTGGCGGAAGCGCTGAGCGTATCGATAAGGAACAGTGATTCGGGAACAGCGGCACCATTGCCTGTTACGCCAATGAGTGAATCACCGCGAAACGTGATCGAAGAAAATTTATCACCCAGGTCACCGATCACATTTACAGTGTAAGTGCTTACATCGAGTCTTCCGAGCATCCGTCCAGCAACGCCGGTTTGCTTGCACACAACGTAGACTGACCCGCTGTTCGGATTCCTTGCGATCCCGAGCGTGCCTGTGATGACTCCGCCGGAAGAAGGCATCAGCTGCACCCGCTTCACGATCCTGTATGAATTGGTATCGGTCACCCACAATGAATCATTCGCCCTGTTTGCTGAAAGCATCCGGTGAGCTGTTTGGGCATCCAGCCTGAACAGGCCAAAAACGCAAAGGAAGAAGAGTACTGATCTTTTCATAAGGTAGTATTAAATGCTCATTTCACCGCGCAGGCTGCTGCGCAGCATCTTTTCAATTTCCTTCTTTCCTTTCGCTGTTCCGAGCACATACATTAGCTTGGCAACAGCAGCTTCGGTGGTAATATCGGAGCCGCCGATCACGCCCATCTTTTTAAATGCCGCGCTCGTTGCGTATTTCCCCTGCTCCACTTTTCCTGCATTGCATTGCGTTACATTCAGCACCACAAGTCCGCCGGAGATCGCTTCCTTTAAGCTGTCGGTGAACCATTGCTGCGTGGTTGCATTTCCCGCGCCGAATGTTTCGATGATGAGCGCCTTTAAATTTTTTGTTTTCAGAACGGCATCGACCACATTTTCCGAGATTCCCGGGTACATCTTCAGGATGGCGATGTTCGGGTCGAGCTTCGTTTGCACGTTCAGCTTTTTTGTTCCTGGCTTCATCAGCGCAGCACGGTTGTATTTTAAATGCACTCCCGCTTCTGCAAGGATCGGGTAGTTTGGTGACTGAAAGGCCTGGAAATGCTCGGCATTGTATTTATGCGTGCGGTTGCCGCGATAGAGCTGGTATTCAAAATAAATACACACTTCCGACACAACGGGCTTTCCTTTTTCTTTCGCGGCAGCGATCTCGATCGCTGTAATTAAATTCTCCTTGCCGTCGGTGCGGATGGTCCCAATCGGCAGTTGAGAGCCTGTAAGGATCACGGGCTTGCTAAGGTTCTCCAGCATAAAGCTCAATGCCGATGCGGTGAACGACATGGTATCGCTTCCATGAAGGATCACAAAGCCATCGTACTTTGTGTAGTTGGCTTTGACCGCTTCCGCCATTTCGATCCATACGGCAGGGCTCATATCGCTTGAGTCGATGGGCTTGCTGAATGAGACCGCGGAAAGCTCCACCTCAAATTTATTCAGCTCGGGGATCTGCTCGGTGAGGTGCTTAAAATCAAATGGCTTGAGCTGGCCTGTTTTCGCATCCTGCATCATACCGATGGTTCCGCCTGTGTAAATGAGTAGTACTTTGGATTTCATATATATACGGATACCGAATGTTTATGGTGTTACTTCTTTTGATTTAAGCACTGTCACATTCCCCTCTTGAGAGGGGTTAGGGGTGTGTTTTTGAAATTCTTCCACGTAAAGCTCTATTGCCCTCAATACATTCAATAGCTGCGTGCGAATTTCTTTTTCTGTAAACCTGAGAAAGTGTAAATCATACTGCTCGAGGTTCTTTTGCCGCACAAGATCTTTGGAATAAAAATCTTCATGTTCATGGTATTTACCATCGATCTCGATCACAAGATTAGCTCAGCGCAATAAAAATCGACGATGTATTCCAGCAATGGCTTTTGCCTGTGAAAATCATAACCGTAAAATTGTTTCCCTTTCAGCTTCTTCCAAAGGATCACTTCACCTAAAGTACTGTTATTTCTAAGATCCCTTGCAAGGTCTTTTAATTTAGGATTGTATGGAATGATCCTTCTTTTCATTTATCTTTTCTTTACACACCCCTGGCCCCTCTCGAGAGGGGAATGGACGCTACTCGGTTTATGAATTAGGATCCAAATTAAATTTCTTCTTTGTAACTATCCTTTTTCTTCTACACACCCCTAACCCCTCTCAAGAGGGGAATAGGCGCTGCACGAGTTTTGATTAGAATCACATCCCAAAAACCTCCACCGAGTTTTGTGTAGTGATGGCCGCTACTTCTTCAACGCTGATCTTCTTGATCTCCGCTATTTTTTTGGCGACCAGCACCAGGTAATCCGGTTCGTTGCGCTTGCCGCGATATGGCATGGGCGCAAGGTAAGGTGCGTCTGTTTCCAGCACGAGGTGCTTTATATCGATGGCCTCCACCACTTTATCGAGCCCCGAATTTTTAAAGGTCACCACGCCGCCGATGCCCAGCTTAAAATTGCCCGCTGCGATCACCTGCTCTGCCTGCTCCACATTTCCGCTGAAGCAATGAAAGATCGCTTTAATATTCTCATTCCTGAACTCATTAACGATCTCCATTGTTTCATCAAAGGCATTCCGTGAGTGGATGACGTATGGCAGATCATATTTCTTTGCCCAGCCGATCTGCGTCCGGAAAGCATCCTGCTGCTGCTCAAAATAGGTCTTGTCCCAGTACAGGTCGATGCCAATCTCCCCAATAGCGGTGAATTTACGCTTCTCCAGCCAGTGTTCCGCCACTTTCAGCTCCTGCTGGTAAGTGGCATTAACCGAGCAGGGATGCAGCCCCATCATCGCGAAGCAATTGGCGGGATACTGCTTTTCCACCTGGAACATCCCGGGAATGGATTCACTGTCCACATTCGGCATAAAAAAGCGCGTTACGCCGGCAGCCATTGCCTTTTCAATAAGGGCAGCCCTGTCGGCCTCAAATTCTTTGGAATACAGGTGTGTATGCGTATCGGTAAGGATCATGCTGCAAAATTACCAATAATATGCACCGCTCTGCGAATTTTTAAGCCCCGACGGAAATTGTGAGGGATGTTTGGTTGTTGGAGCTTAAATGCTTAAATTTGTAATTATGAAGACAACCTCAAAGTCCTTCGTTATTGACATCAAGCAGGTGACCAAACGCAACCCTGAATAATACACCCGTACCTTTCCTTTCCTCCGGGAGGAAGTGCTCCAATAAGCACGCTGAATTTTCAACCCTCAATTTTTCATTCTTAATTTCTGAAAAATGCCTCTCTACCATAAGCTGGGATCATTCCCTCAAAAGCGACACACACAATTTGAAAAGCCAAACGGCGGACTGTATTACGAGCAGCTGTTCGGAACCGAAGGCTTCCACGGCCACTCTTCCCTGCTGTATCATACACACCGCCCTACACAGGTGAAAGAGATCCTGAAGTCGTACGACGTAAGCCCTAAAATTGCGATCGATAAGAACATCAAGGCGCTGCTGCTGAAAGGCTTCCAGGTGAAACCCGCAGCCGATTTCCTCGACAGCCGCAAGCCGATGCTGGTGAATTCCGATTGCACCATCGGGCTGGCCGCTCCGCAAAAATCATTGCGCGATTATTTTTACAAGAACGCGGATGCCGATGAAATGCTTTTCATCCACAAAGGCAAAGGCACGCTGCGCACCTTCATGGGCAATATCCCTTTCGAGTACGGTGATTACCTTATCATCCCGCGCGGCATGATCTACCAGGTGGATTTTGACACTGCCGACAACCGCATTTTTTATGTTGAATCTTTTTCTCCTTTTTATACACCGAAGCGCTACAAGAACGGCTCGGGGCAGCACCTCGAGCATTCCCCATTCTGCGAGCGCGATTTTAAATTGCCATTAGAGCTGGAAACCTTTGATGAAAAAGGTGATTTCCTGATCAAGATCAAAAAGCAGGGAATGATACATGAAGTTGTATATGCAACACACCCTTTCGATGTGGTAGGCTGGGACGGATACAACTTCCCGTACGGCTTCAGCATTCACAACTTCGAGCCGATCACCGGGCGCGTGCATCAGCCGCCACCGGTACACCAAACCTTTGAAACAGGAACCTTCGTGGTATGCTCTTTTTGTCCGCGCCTGTACGATTACCACCCGAAATCGATCCCGGCGCCTTACAACCACAGCAACATCGACAGTGATGAAGTGCTGTACTATGTGGACGGCGATTTCATGAGCAGGAACAACATCGAGCAGGGGCATATCACGCTGCACCCGAAAGGGATCCCGCACGGGCCTGCACCGGGCGCAATGGAGCGCAGCATCGGGCAAACCGAAACGCAGGAGCTGGCAGTGATGGTGGATACGTTCAGGCCGCTGATGGTAACGGAAGATGCAATGGCGATAGATGATGGAAAATATTACAAGAGCTGGGTGGAATAGTCGGGAGCCAGGAGTCAGTAGTTCGGAGATAATAAACAATAAACAACATATTAATTTATAATTCAATTTACAACATGAGCAAAGAAATAAAAAATGTAGAGTACGGTTTAGAAAAGATCTTTGAAGGCGCGCAGGATTTCCTTCCGCTGCTGGGAACCGATTACGTGGAATTTTATGTGGGCAACGCAAAGCAGGCGGCACACTATTACAAAACAGCATTCGGCTTTCAGTCGTATGCATACAAAGGCCTTGAAACAGGCTGCCGCGATTACGCATCGTATGTATTGAAGCAGGACAAGATCCGCATCGTGCTTACCACTCCTTTAAATTCGAAATCGCCGATCAACGAGCATATCGTAAAGCATGGCGATGGTGTTAAAGTAATCGCATTGTGGGTGGAAGATGCGCGTAAATCATGGGAAGAAACAACGAAGCGCGGCGCAAAATCATTTATGGAGCCCACTGTTGAGAAGGATGAAAATGGCGAAGTGGTGCGTGCCGGAATTTACACTTACGGAGAAACCGTTCACATGTTCGTGGAACGCAAAAACTACAAAGGGACCTTTTTACCGGGGTACCGCGAGTGGAAATCGGATTACAATCCTTCCGCAACAGGCCTTAAATTCATCGACCACATGGTTGGAAATGTTGGCTGGAATGAGATGAACGCAACAGTGAAATGGTATGAGGAAGTAATGGGCTTTGTGAACTTTTTATCGTTCGATGATAAGCAGATCACAACGGAATACTCCGCGCTGATGAGCAAGGTGATGAGCAACGGAAACGGAAGGATCAAATTCCCGATCAACGAGCCGGCAGAAGGAAAGAAAAAATCGCAGATCGAGGAATACATTGATTTCTATGAAGGCCCGGGAGTGCAGCACTTAGCGGTGGCTACCGATGATATTATCCAGACAGTAACAGAGCTGAGGGCACGCGGGGTTGAATTCCTTCCTCCTCCTCCACAGGCTTATTATGATGATATTCCGAACAGGCTGGGTGTACACATGAGCATCATGAAAGAGGACATCTCCAAGCTTCAGGCGCTCTCTATCCTTGTTGATGCGGATGAAGACGGCTACCTGCTCCAGATCTTCACCAAGCCTGTTGAAGACCGCCCTACCTTGTTCTTCGAGATCATCCAGCGAATGGGTGCAAAAGGCTTTGGCGCCGGCAACTTCAAGGCATTGTTCGAATCCATCGAGAGAGAGCAGGCGAAGAGAGGAACGTTGTAGGCACGTCATTGCGATCCGCCACGGCGGAGAAGCAATCTCATAATAGCTGCAAAATTGCTGCGGTAAATACCGCCGCACACTCAATAAGTAAACCGGAATCCCGGTTCGTGAAAACACGGACGGGGATTTTTTTTATCTTTAGGATCCTAAACATTGACATGAAAAAGCTATTACTCTTATTTGCTGCATTTATATTGTTTTATAATATCAAAGCCCAAACCCTGGATTGGGCAAAATCATTGGGAGGTACGGGAGCAGATAACATCAACGATATAGTATATGATTCCGCTGGAAATGTATATACTACCGGATCATTTCAGAATACTGTAGATTTTGATCCGGGGCCGGGTGTATTTAACCTTTCTTCAGCGGGATATTATGATCTGTTCGTTCAGAAGCTGGATGCCTCAGGGAACCTGGTTTGGGCTAAAAGTATCGGGAGCAACAGCGCTGAAAATGGGAATGGGATCGCGTTGGACATGTACGGGAATATATATGTAACAGGCGACTATTATAGTCCGACCGTTGATTTTGATCCTGGCCCGGGAGTAGAGAACGTGTCCAGCCTGGGTAGTATGGATGCCTTCATATTGAAACTTGACGCTGCCGGAAATTTTAACTGGGTAAAAACAATCAGTGCCCCAAACATTCAGACAGGTGTAAAGCTTGTAACAGATCCCGCAGGCAATATCTATATTTCAGGGACATATTACGGCACTGCCGATTTTGATCCGGGACCGGGGGTGTACAATCTCACCTCGGCCGGCTCAGGAAATTTTTTCGCTGAAAAATTAAACAGCATTGGAGATCTTATCTGGGCCCGTTCCATGGGCTCAGCCGGCAATGAGGAAGCCCATGATATTGCTCTTGATAAAAACAACAACGTTCTTCTTTCGGGTTTATATACCAGTTCTGCAGATCTGGATCCGGGTCCTGATTCTGATATCGTATCGGGATTGGGAAACTGGGAAATCTACATCGTTAAGCTTGATTCTTCCGGAAATTATACCTGGGGAAAAAGTATCAGCAGCTCCGGCCCTGATATTGCCAATTCTATTGCCGTTGATGATTCCGGCAGTGTATACGTAACAGGTTTCTTCTCTTTTGTTGCTGATTTTAACCCTGGCCCCGGCACATCGAATTTAGCCTCCCAAGGCAATTGGGATATTTTTGTCGAGAAACTGGATTCTTCCGGTAATTTTGTCTGGGCCAAAAGCATCGGCTCCCCGGGAAACGATGAAGGTAACGCTATCAGCACCGACCTTTCGGGTAATATTTATATAACAGGCAGATTCAGTGGCACTGCCGACTTTGATCCCGGCCTGGGTACCACCAGCCTTACTGCTTCCGGCGCATCTGATGCATTTGTTGAAAAGCTGGATCCTTCCGGGAACCTGGTCTGGGTTCACCAAATGGGTGGAACAGGTTCGAATCAGGGCTACGCTGTTGCAGTCAGCCTCCCAGGTATGGTGTATGCTGCCGGCTACTTCCAATCCGCTACTGATTTTGATCCGGGCCCGGGCTCAGTGATCCTGACATCTGCAGGAGCCACCGATGCATATTTAACCAAATGGAGCCAGGGTTATTGCGATAACTTAACAGTCGTTGTCGATTATGCATCGAATGCCGGATGCTCCTCTAATGGTTTTGCCTACGGTCATGCTCTTAATGGAATACCTCCTTATTCCTATTCCTGGAATACAGCTCCCATTGATCATGATTCTGCTGCTGCTTTCAGCAATTCGGGTATTTATAATCTCACCGCCATTGATTCCGTCGGATGCACCCATAGCTCCTCAGTATTAATAAATGGCCCAACCAGCCAAACGGGCTATGATCTGAACATCAATTTCATCAGTACACCTTTGCGGCCAAACCGTACTTTTTATGCCTGGTTCGATAATATCAATACAGGTTGTGTAGCGGTTTCAGGTACTGTAATGCTCGTGCTGGATACAATGACCACTTATATTTCTTCCGTAATTTTTCCTCCAGACAGTATAAGCCCGACAGGCGACAGCCTGTTTTGGAATTTCACCAGCATGCCTTATTCTCTCGGACACGTTTTTGGCAATATGACACTGAAAGTTTCTCCTCTTTCACATGCGGGGGATGTGCTTTGTTTTGATGTGTACACAAATCCTTTAACAGCAGATGCAAATCCGTATAATAATGTTAAGACGTACTGTTTCCCGGTTGTTAACAGCTGGGATCCCAATGTAAAAAACGTATATCCTCCAGGCGAGTGTTCAAACGGCTATGTTTCGAACGGGCAGTTACTCAGTTATACTGTTCGTTTTCAAAACACCGGAAGTGCTGATGCGATTGATATTTATGTCCTTGACACGCTCGACGCCGACCTTGATATCAATTCCGTGCACGTTATCTCAAGCAGCCATTCAATGTTCACTGAAATTCTCCCGGGCAACGTTTTGAAATTCCGCTTCGATAATATTCATCTTCCCGACAGCACAAGCAATGAACCTGGCAGCCATGGCTACGTGATCTACGAAGTAATGCCTGTGGCAGGACTATCAAACGCAACGCAGATCAGGAATAAGGCTGGGATCTATTTTGATTTCAATCCGCCGGTTTATACAAATGAAGTATTAAACACTATCAGCGATGGAACTTTCGATCTCTCCACAAGCACTTCCGGGATCACTATTACAGCAAACCTGTCAGCGGGGGCCTATCAGTGGATCGATTGCTCAACCGGAGATTCCATTGCAGGGGCAACAGCCCAGAATTTTACACCCAGCCAGAACGGCAATTATGCAGTGATCATTTCCGATGGATGCTATACCGATACATCTGCCTGCGTAGCTGTTCTCTCCCTTGGACTAAACAGCAAAGGCACTTATAATGCATTTTCAATTTATCCTAACCCGGCAAATTCAACGATCACTGTTAAAAGCGAAAAGGCAACAGAGATAAGGATCCTGAACATGCTTGGGGAAGTTTTAATGACCAGAACCATCGAGAAGGAAGCGGTGATTGATATCAGCCAGCTTGCAAATGGAATTTACTTTATACAAACAACCGAAGGAACAATGCAAAAGCTCGTAAGGCAGTAGCAATGACAAACAAACATGCCGCAGCGCCTTAAAAATAGCATTCTTATCCTCCTTGCCTTCTTCGCAATTCTTTCCAAAGGAATGGCGCAGAAGAGCGCAGCGATCGATTCCCTGCTCCAGATCATTTCCGTTTCAGCCGAAGACAAAGCCATGGCGGATGTTTTAACGAAGGTGGCATTTGACTACCTGAACTACGACATTAAAAAAGCCCGCGAATACGCCAACAGGGCTGTTGCCCTTTCCGAAAAGCTGGATTACATGCATGGGCAGGTCATGGGAATCATTGTACTGGCAAACATCGACAACAACCAGGGCCGCTATGCCGATGCATTGATCAAACTAAAAACCGCGCTGCTCCTTTCGGAGCAGGGCAACGATGAGCCCGCCATTGCCAAATGCTATTATTACATCGGGGATGTATATTCAACCCTCAAGAGCAACGAAAAAGCGATCAGCAATTATGAGAAAGCGCTGCAGCTGTTCCTGAAGCAGCATGATACGGAGAACTGCATCAACACAATGAACCGCATCGCCAACCGGAACATGGACCTTGGGAATGCAAACAAGGATACTTCCCGCTTCTTTACCGCGATCAAGATCTACACTAAAGCATTCGACATTGCCACCCGTGCGCACGACGAGAAAAAGATCATCAACACGTATGTGAACCTCGCCGATGCCTACAACATACTCGGTAAGGTTACCGGCAACAAAACTTATTTTTTCCAGGCACTCGATAATTCACTGCGCGGGCTCAGGCTCTCCCGCGAGAAAAAATTCTCCTCGCTCGAGGCCATCAACAACATTAATATCGGCGACACTTACAAGAACCTCGGACAGCCGCTCAAAGCCCTCCGCTTTTATAAGGAAGCGCTGATCCGCTATGAAAAGCTGGGCGATATGAACTGGCTGCAGAATACCTACAGCTATATCGCGAAAGCGCATTTCCTGATGAAAGCCTACGACCAGGCCATTGAAAATGTGCTGAAAGGCGCCGAGTTCTCTAAAAAGCAGGGGCATGCTTCCGACCTGCGCGACAGCTACGAATTGCTCTCTGACATCTACGCTGCAAAAAAAGATTTCCAGCGCTCGCTCGATTATCACCGCCTCTATACTTCTTACAAGGACAGCCTCATCAATGAGAACACCGCGCTCAGCATTGCAAGGCTGCAAACCGACCTTGAATTTGAAAAAAAGAACCAGGAGATCGAGCTGCTGAAAAAGAACCGGGAGATCCAGGATCAGAAGATCCATAACCAGAGCATCCTGCGCAACCTCCTTATTGCCGGGATCGTCGTTATCCTCGTGATGCTCATCATCATTTACTCCCGGTACCGTGAAAAGAACAGGGTGCAGTTTGCCATCATCAAGGCCAAGGAAGCGGCGGAGCATGCAAAGGAAACGCAGGAGCAGTTCCTCGCCAATACCAGCCACGAGATCCGCACACCCATGAACGGGATCATCGGGATGACCAACCATTTAAAGGACACGGCGCTTACGAACGAGCAGCGCGAATACATCAGCGCGATCAACGAATCCGCCAACAGCCTGCTGGTGCTGATCAACGACCTGCTCGACCTTTCAAAGATCAATGCAGGCAAAATGACCTTTGAAAAAAAGGCATTCCGTCTGTCGGACCTCTTTAAGAACCTCGTGTACTCGCTCCAGTACCGCAGCACCGAAAAGAACATCCGCCTCATCTCCAGCATCGATGAAGCGATCCCGGCGGCCCTCATCGGCGATCCTGTGCGCCTCAACCAGGTGTTGCTGAACCTCACCGGGAACGCGATCAAGTTCACCGAAAAAGGCGAAGTGAAGATTGTTGCGAAGCTGCTGAAGGACGATGGCAAGGAGCTGCTGATCCTCTTCAGCGTGCAGGATACCGGCATCGGCATCCAGGAAAGCAAGCTCAGCACCATCTTCGAAAGCTTCACGCAGGTGAATGCCCGAACCACCCGTAAATACGGAGGAACAGGGCTTGGCCTCACTATTGCCAAGCAGCTGATCGAGCAGCAGGGCGGAACTATCTCGGTAAGCAGTAAGGTAAACGAGGGCTCCACCTTTTCCTTCACGCTGCTATTCAAAAAGCTTTCGCGCAATGTAAAAGAGCAGCGCGACCTGAATATTCAGCCGGGCGATTTTAACCAACCCAACCTTAATTCCATTGCGGTTCTCGTGATCGACGACAACAAGGTGAACCAGCGGGTTGCCGCACTCACCCTGCAGAAATGGAATGCAAAGGTGGACGTTGCCGACAATGCGAAAATGGCATTTGAAAAGCTGAATGAGAAAAAATTTGACCTCATCCTTATGGACGTAACGATGCCTGAGATCGACGGCTTTGAAGCCACGCGCCACATCCGTAAAAAAATGCCGGCACCAATAAGCAAGATCCCGATCATTGCCATGACCGCATCGGCACTCATTGGCGACCGTGAAAAATGCATTGCAGTGGGCATGAATGAATACGTGTCGAAACCTTTTAACCCCGAAGACCTGTACGATAAGATCATGAAGACGATCCCGCTGGATGCGATCAAAAGCACTGCGCCTGTGGTCGACCTCGCCCTGCTGCGTGAGCGCGCGGAAGGCGATAACGGGTACATGAAGGACATCATGCAAAGCTACATCGACGAGATGCCGGTGTATGTGAATGAAATGAAGCAATTTCTTGAAGCGCAGCAGCTGAATGCGATCGGGCCGCAGGCGCATAAAATGAAAAGCCCGGCCAAGCTGCTCGGGGCATTCGAGCTGAACCTGCAGCTGGAATTCATTGAGAAGAACATCGCAGGCCATGGGCTCACACAGCAAATGACGGGCAAAATAGAGCAGATGAACAAGCTCTGCCTGCAAACTGTGGAGGCCCTGAAAAAGGAGCTTGAGAAATTAAGCTGAGATCAGCACCGGCCGCCCGGCAGAGTCGAAAACCCTCTGTGGCTCAATGAGATCAGCCCTCCGGAGTGTTTAAAAACATATTTTTTTTTGCCGAATATTTTTAAGTACTTTGCTATAGCCAAATTTATACGGAATGATCAGGAAGTTATTAGTTTCAGTCGCAATTGTATCGTTGATTACTTCCTGTAAACAGGAGACAGCTTTCAAAGAAGTGAAAGTGAACGAGCATTATTCCATTTCAACGCCCGACTACATGCAGCCCTGCGCCGACCTTCACAAGGATGCATCCTTCCAGTACCAGAATACCGACAAAGATATTTACGCGATCGTGATCGATGAGCGAAAAAAAACGATGGCGAACTACAACCTTGATTACGACCTCCGCTCCTATTTCACAACCGCTTCACAACCGATCCTCGAAACGATCAAGGACGGAAAGATGAGCGCTGCAACAGAGAAGAAGATCAACGGGAACAATGCCATGGTGAGCGAGATCAACGGGAAGTTTGATGACATTGATGCTTACTACAAGATCGGCATCATTGAAACGCCGTATGCTTTCTACCAGATCCTGACATGGACACGCGCAGATAAAAAAGCGGAATTCGAGCCTGATATGGATTCGATGATCGAATCGTTCAAAGAGCTTCCGCAGCCTGAAAGCGAATTGCCTGCACCGGAGCCGGAACAACAGGAAAACACACAGGATACGGTGAAGGCTGCTCCTGCAAAATAGCCTCAAAAAAAATCCCCGCTTCTCAGCAGGGATCTTCTTCACTATCTATCTTAATTATTATTTCTTCAGCGCTATCGCCAGCTCATTCAGCTGCACATCGGAGATCACCGATGGAGAATCGATCATCACATCCCTTCCGGAATTATTCTTCGGGAATGCAATAAAATCGCGGATGCCGTCAGCACTGCCAAACAGCGAGCAAAGGCGGTCGAAGCCGAATGCGATCCCGCCGTGCGGAGGCGCGCCGAACTCAAAGGCATTCATTAAAAATCCGAACTGTGCCTGTGCCTCTTCTTTTGTAAAGCCCAGCAGTCCGAACATTTTTGCCTGTAATGCCTTATTGAAGATGCGGATAGAGCCGCCGCCCACTTCCACTCCATTGATCACCATGTCGTAAGCGTTCGCCCTTACCTTGCCCGGATCGGTTTCCAGCAATGCAATGTCTTCCGGTTTCGGAGATGTGAACGGATGGTGCATAGCATGCCAGCGCGATGTTTCCTCGCTGTACTCCAGCAATGGAAAATCGATCACCCAGTGGCAGGCGAATGTATTTTTATCGCGCAAGCCAAGGCGTGTGCCCATTTCGAGGCGCAGCTCCGACAATGCTTTGCGTGTTTTATTCTCTTCACCGGCAAGAATCAGCATCAGGTCTCCGGGCTGTGCATTGAATGCTGCTGCCCATTTTTTTAATTCCTCTTCGTTGTAAAATTTATCTACCGACGACTTGATCGTTCCATCGGCATTGCAGCGCGCATACACCAAACCGGTTGCACCGATCTGCGGCTTCTTCACAAATTCCGTAAGCTCATCCAATTGCTTGCGCGTGTATTCCGCCGCGCCTTTTGCACAGATCCCAACAACTAATCCTGCATTATCGAAAACAGGGAATCCTTTGCCTTTCACCACATCGTTCAGCTCCACGAACTTCATTTCGAAGCGGATATCCGGCTTATCATTTCCATAGTACTTCATCGCATCGGCATAGGTCATGCGTGAAAGCTCAGGGATCTCAACATTCTTCACTGCCTTGAACAAATGGCGCACGAGGTCCTCAAACGTATTTAAAATATCTTCCTGCTCCACAAAGGCCATCTCGCAATCGATCTGGGTGAATTCAGGCTGCCTGTCGGCACGCAGGTCCTCATCCCTGAAACATTTTACGATCTGGTAGTAACGGTCGAAGCCGCCCACCATCAGCAATTGCTTGAAGGTTTGCGGCGACTGCGGCAATGCATAGAACTCGCCCTGGTTCATACGGGAAGGCACCACGAAATCGCGTGCGCCTTCGGGTGTTGATTTGATGAGCACCGGGGTTTCCACTTCGAGGAAATTGAGCTTGTCTAAAAAGAGGCGCGTTTCAATGGCCATGCGGTGGCGCAGCTCAAGGTTCCTTCTTACCGGGTTCCTTCGCAGATCGAGGTAACGGTATTTCATACGGATATCATCGCCGCCATCGGTTTCATCCTCTATAGTGAACGGTGGCGTAATCGCAGAATTGAGCACTGTTATTTTTTCCGGGCTGATCTCGATATCACCCGTTGGGATCTTATCAGATTTTGAATAGCGCTCGTTCACCTTGCCAGTTACGGTGATCACGAACTCACGTCCGAGTGTTCGCGCTGTCTCCACGAGCTCCGCAGCAGCGTTCTCGGTTTCAATGGTCACCTGGGTGATGCCGTAACGGTCGCGCAGATCGATCCAGAGCAATGAGCCTTTATCCCTGATGCCCTGCACCCATCCGCTGATGGTAACTGTTTGTCCGACGTGTGTGATCCGTAATTCTCCGCAAGTGTGTGATCGTAACATTGTATTGAAATTAGAAATTTGAATATTAAAAGGATTGCCTAAAGGCATGCGAATTTACTAAAAATAATGATGTTTGGGGAAGAATGGTTTTGTCACACCCGGTGTACGTCATACCGTGCTCCGACACGGTATCTCTACGCAATGTTGATTCCCGCAGAATCCCCTCACCGTATGATTATAGAGAGATGCCGTGTCGTAGCACGGCATGACGGTTAATAGGAGTCAGAATTTAACTAATACACCCTAAAACCGGATCCCGATCACCAGGATATCATCGATCTGCTCCAGTTCCGATTTCCAGCTGTCGATGATCGCGTTCAGCTTTTCGCCCTGCTCTTTCATGGAAAGCGCCTGCATTTCGCCCAGCGTTTCCTTCAGGCGCTTGGTGGAGAACTTCTTTCCTTTCTCTCCGCCGAACTGATCAACGTAACCATCCGTGAACAGGTAGAACGTATCGCCCGGCTTCAACGCTACGCTGTGGTTGGTGAAGCTATAGTTGTCTTCCATTTCGAGCCCGCCGATCGATTGCTTATCGGCTTTTATCTCTTCGAAGAAATCGTTGTTGTAATGGAACATCGGGCGCTTGGCCCCGCTGTACTGCAACGTATTTGTAGTTGTATCGATCACCGCCAGCGCAAGGTCCATCCCGTCTTTCGATTCATAGCTGTCGCGGTCCTGCTTCAATGATTTGCGCACGCCCTGGTGCAGCTTTTTCAAAACGCTGGCTGCATCGTGCGGGCCTTTCTTGCTGATGATCTCGTTCAGCAACGAGCTCCCGATCATGCTCATGAAGGCGCCCGGAACTCCGTGGCCTGTGCAGTCGACAGCGGCAATGAAGATCTTATCTTCTTTTTTATTGAACCAGTAAAAATCGCCACTCACCACATCCCGCGGCTTGAAGAGCACGAACGACTGCGGAAGCGCTTTCTTTACTTCTTCATCCAGCGGCAGGATCGCATCCTGGATCTTCTTCGCATAGTTAATGCTGTCCTTGATGTCCTGGAAAGCCACGGCAAGGTGGTCGTTCGCTTCCTTCAGCTCGTGTGTACGCTCCGTCACTTTTTCCTCCAGCACCTTTTTCTCCTTTGCCAGCTGGGCCGTGCGGTAATTGATAAATCCTGAAATTCCAAGCAGGGCGGCGATCACTACAAGCGTGTAGAACCACCAGGTTTGCCACCATGGCGGATCTATCGAGAACGTGAATGCGATCACTTCTTTGCTCCATACGCCGTTGCTGTTCACGGCCTTTACTTTGAAGGTGTATGTTTTGCCCGGGCTGATATTCGCAAACACCGCTTCGGCATTGGTGCTCAGCGGCGACCATGCCTCATCCTGCCCTTCGAGGATAAACGTATATTTCACATTGTCGGTGGTGAAAGCCTGGAAATCGAATGTGAGGTTATTGTTCTTATGCGAGAGCTCCAGGTTTACCGGCAGGTTCGTTGAAGGGTCTACCGAATCGGCATACATTTTCCAGTCGACCGTTTGATACGCCAGCCGGATGCCGCTCAGGTGCAGCTTTGGCGGGGTCACATTCGGATAGTCGTATTTCCGGTTGTACCTGCTCAGCCCATTGATCGTGCCGAACCATACATCTCCCGCTTTATCAAGCAATATTGCATTCTGGTTGATCTCGATGCCTTTGTAGCCTTCCTGCTCGCCGTAATACCTTAATGATGCGATCCCGGAATTATCATCCAGCGTTATCTTGTTGATGCCTTTTTCCGTTCCCAGCCAGAGGCCTTTATCAATGGGATCGAACAACAATGCAAGGATGTAGTTGGAGCACAATCCGTCCTTCACGGAAAAGCTCCTGAACATTTTACCGTCGTAGCAGGCAAGCCCGCTTTCGCCTGTTCCAAAGAACATATTGCCTTTATTGTCTTCGGCGATGGCCCAGATCGATTTATCCGCAAGGCCTTCCTTCACCGAATAATTTGTAAACGTCCGGCCATCGTATTTTACCACGCCGGCATCTTTTGTCCCGATCCAGATGTTAGCCTTCGAATCCATAAAAACAGTGAGCACCTTGTCGGACACAAAGCCTGTTTTGGTGGAGTAATTCGTGATCTCTTTTCCATGAACGCGGAAAAGCCCCGAGGAATAGGACGCGATCCAGAGGTCATTGTTCTTGTCCTGGATGATCTTCAAAGCCGCAAGCATTTCTGTGTTCGCAACATGCTTGTTGTAAAACTCCAGCAGCTCGTATTTCTCATTCGTCCTTTTCAATACAAAAACGCCTTCCTGCGCACCGAGCCAGATGCGGCCTTCATTGTCGACCACCACGGAAAAGATAATGCTCTCATCCACCTCTTTAATGCCGCATGAGCTCCTGAATGTGTTGGTGCGTGCATTGTATTCGTTCAGCCCAAGGCCGGTGGTGCCGATCAGGTATGTATCTTCATCATACTGCACAACAGTGCTGATGTTCTTGCCGGTAAGCCCGTCTTTATCCGTAAAGTTCACGAACGACTCGTTGTTGAACAGGTTCACTCCGCCGCCCTGCGTCCCGATCCAGATGTTTCCTTCGTAATCGCTGCACACGGAAAGCACGCCGTTCGACGAGAGTCCCTGCTGCTCATTGAACAGGTGAAAGTTCTTCCCGTCGTATTTCAAAGCGCCATGATCAGTGGCGAACCAGATGTTTCCTTTTTTATCTTCGGCGATGCTTCCGAAAAAATCATCCTTTACCACATCCGGAATTTCAAGCGCATGAAATTCCGAACCGTCGTATTTTACTACGCCATAGCCGGAAATGCCGCCGAACCATACATTGCCTTTTGAATCGGCAAAGTTGCAGAAGAATGTGCGGTTATTGATCAGCGGATGTTTGTCGTAGCTCGTAATGCGTGTCCCATCGTATTTCGCGATGCCGTTTGAAAGCGCGAGCCAGTAATCGCCTTTTTTATCCTGCGTGATCGCAAATAAATTATCGGAAGGCAGGCCATCCTTTGTGCTGAATGCGGTGAACGTTTTACCGTCGTAACGGTTCATTCCGCCATCCTGCATCCCGAACCAGATGTTATTTTTATCATCGGCGTAAATGCAGTAAACGCTGCCTTTGGAGAGGCCATCCTTCTCTGTGAAATTAGTGAAATGCACGCCGTCGAAGCGGGACGCGCCTTCCGATGTGGCGATCCAGATATTTCCCGAATGGTCTTCGGTAACATAGGTCACATCATTGGCGATCAGCCCTTCGGCCTTGGTATAGTTCTTAAAGGTTTTCCCGTTGAACCTGCTTACGCCGCCACCCTGCGTGCCAAACCAGATGTAGCCCCTGCTGTCCTGGAAAATATTATTAACGATGGAGCTGGCCAGCCCGTTCTTTGGATTGAAGTTCTTGAAGTTATATTGCTGTGCGGGCATGAGGCACGACAGCAAAATAAAAAGAGAAAGCAGGATGTATTTCGTGAGCTTCATCAAAAAAAATTTGCCTGTCTCCGCAGATGTGAAGACAGGCAAATTTAAGATATTCGATGGAAATCCGCGGTTTATTCGGGACTAATTCACTACGAGTTTTTTATATGTCTTCAGGCCATTGCTCTCCACGCTCACGAGGTACACGCCTTTTGCATAACCTGAAACATCGATGCGGCTTGTGATCGCGGTGCCGGAAGCTTCAAGTCTCTCTTCCAGCATCAGCTGCCCTACGATATTTACAATCCGGAGTTTCGCATTTTTGATGTCCGGCGACAAGCCAATGATCACTTCAGCAGTTGCTGGGTTCGGGTACATTACCATTGATCCTCCGTCTTTCAGCGCTGCAATGCCCGTTGTAACGAGGCCTGCATGCTTGATGTTGGAACGCGTGGTGTTCACTGTTGCACGGGTTGGTGTGCAGGAAATGCCCCAGGCTGTTTTCACCCTCCAATTGGCAATGCTGCCGTGGGTAGGAAATCCCGGATCGTTTGCTACAGAATCCGTTCCCGGAACTGTTTGCACCGGCCCCCACACATCCACATTGGCTGTATCGCAAAGCAATACATAATTGGTTACGGGGTTCGGTGTGCCTTCTATTGTGTAGGGAGCAGACCATGAAAATTCGCCGAGGCCGTCATCAACAATATAAATGGTGCTGTGGTAAAGGCTCATCGGGCCGTAGTTCCCGCAGGTGTCGAGGATCTGGATCTTGTACCTGTAAGATGCCAGGTTCGGATCACCGTTTGCCGGGCCTACGCTGCGTGCTGTATCCTCGAACTGGCTCAGTGAATCGGATGATACTGCGCCGATGCGGCTGTACACCGACGAGCTTGTTTCACGGTAAATGATAAATGAATCCACATTGGTATAAGGCGTCTGGTCCCAGTAAACAAAGTTGTTCACCGAGTGCCCGTCCACTGTTACCATGCAGATAGAAGGCGTCGGAACAGCCGGGGCGGAAACTGTAACATTACCGATCACAAAACAGCTGGGGCCGCTGCCGTCCATAACTGTAACAGAATAGCTTCCGGGCATTAAACCGGTTGCAGTAGCCGTGGTTTGCGCTCCTGCCGAAACGGACCACAAGTATGTATAAGTACCTGTACCTCCCGTGACACTCACGGTTGCCGATCCATCGTTATTATTCGGACAGCTGGCATCGGTTGTTGTAAATGTGAGGGTAAGGGTAGGGCATCCCGCTTTTGCGAAAGTTCCTGTAAGCAATATCATAGTAAGTAGTAGCAGTTTTTTCATAGTGATAGTTTTAAATCCATTGCAATATACGACATTCTACGGGAAAAGCTGAAACACGGTTCTGTCGTTCGCTTGCACTTTTCAATGTTTCGCTGGTAGATTTCACAGCAAAAAGCAGCGCACTTTCAGGTTGAAAAAAGTAGCAGGTTTTCCGATAATAATTACCTTTAGCCCCATGGAACTTTTCGTTTTTTCAGACGAGCATTTTATGCGGGAAGCATTAAAGGAAGCAAGAAAAGCTTTTGATGCGGATGAAGTGCCGGTGGGCGCTGTAGTGGTGGTGAACAACACGGTGATCGCGCGGGCGCACAACCTTACCGAGCGGCTGAACGATGTTACGGCCCATGCCGAAATGCAGGCCATTACTTCCGCAGCCAATTTCCTGAACGGCAAATACCTCAATGAATGTACCTTGTATGTAACCCTTGAGCCCTGCGTGATGTGCGCGGGAGCGCTGGCATGGGCGCAGGTTGCAAGGATCGTTTACGGCGCTGCCGATACCCGCCGCGGCTTTCACCTGGTGGGGCACAACCTGCTGCATCCGCGCACTTCCACCACAACAGGTGTGCTTGCAGAGGAATGCGGCACCCTTATCAAAACCTTCTTTCAGCAAAAACGCTGACCCTTTTACCGGCCAGCGTTCCTGTTTTATTCAATTGATCCTTATCTCGATTTATTGACATTGTGCACCTTTGCCTTTTGCTTTCCATTAGCAGGTGCAGGCTGTGTATCTTTCGGAGCTTCCACCTTCGGATCTTTCGGCGCCTCTGTGTTAGCTGCAATCAGCGGGTTCCCATCGGTGTCGAGCTCTACCACTTCATAGCCTAATTTCACAAGGCCATCGTAGATCTTCGCTTTGTCGCCCACCACCAGGATGATCATGTTGTTGTACGGCAGGCGTTTTTTCGCGATCTGATTGATTTCCTCTGCAGTGATATTTTTCAGGATGGCATTTTGCTTTTCCACGAAATCTTTTCCGAGATCATACTCAAGGATACGCGCCATGAAGCCGGCTTTCTGCTGCGGCGTTTCATATTTCAGCGCCTCGCTCTGCCCGATGGAGCTCTTCGTGAACTCAAGCTCCTCCTTTGTGATCCCGCTTTCAGCATAACGTTTGATCTCCTTTATGAATTCCACTACGGAACTGTCGGTTGCATTGCCCCTTACACCGGCGCTTGCCGTGTACGGGCCTGCAAACTTAGTTCCCGAGAAGCCTGAGCGCGCACCATACGTATATCCGTGCAGCTCGCGAAGGTTCAGGTTGATGCGGCTGTTGAACGCGCCACCCAGCACATAATTGGCAAGCGTCGATTTGTAGTAATCCCCTGCTGCATCGAATGGCAGCGCCATGTAACCGATGCGGATCTCCGACTGTGGCGCTTTCTCCTTGTTTACGAGATATAATTTTGTTTTCGCGATAGCAGGCGTAGCAGGCTCAGCGGCCCTTACCACTTTTTTGCCTTCCCATTTTTTGAGGAATGCCAGCTTGTTAAGCGCAGCATCTTTTTCAATGTCGCCAACCACCACGAGCGACGAGATATGCGGACTTACATTATTTGCATAATACGCCTTCACATCGTCCAGCGTGATCCCGCTTACTGTTTCTTTTGTTCCAAGGGAAGAAATCCCCATGTTATTTTCAGGCCCGTACAGGAGCTTTGCAAATACGTTTCCTGCAATAGTAGTCGCCTGTGTTGCCTGGCTGGCAATAGCTTCCAGCCTTTGGGCTTTTACCCTGTCGAAATCGGCTTTATCGAAACGTGGGTGCAATAAGATCTCCTCTGCAATGGCCAAGGTTGAATCGAGGTTCTTGCTGAGCGATGAAACATACACTACAATGTTCTCGTTGCCTGCGGAAACACTGATCGAGCTTCCCAAACGGTCGAGCTTCTCCCCTACTTCCTCAGCAGTGTATTTGGCTGTTCCTTCATTCATCAGGCTTGCCATCAGGCTCGCGATCCCTGCTTTGCGGATATCTTCGAAGCGGTGGCCCGCCTCTATGTTCACCTGTACGCTCACGCTCGGGATCTCGGTTGTTTTCGCACCGATCACTTTCATCTCGTTCGCGAATTTTTCTGTCCAGTAGTCGGGCGGGATGATCACCGGGTTTCCCGATGTCATCGGCTTCTTGTTCCTGTCGAAGCTATCCTTTGCCTTATTATACACAAGGCTTTTGTATTCCGCGCCTTCGACCGCATTGGTATTGCGTACCGGCGGAGTGTAATTATCGGCCTTTGCCACCAGCGATTGTTTTCCTTTCGGGTAAATGCTGAGGATCACCGCAGGCTTGTTTTTGATATACTGGTTGTACACGCGCATTACATCCGCCTTGGTTACTTTGGCATAGCGCTCCATGTCTTTCACGAGCTGGTTCGGGTTTCCTGTGAAGGTCTGGTTTGCAGCCAGCATCGCGCCTTTGCCCTGCACGCTTGTCAGCGAATTGATCATCTGCGCTTCGAAGCTGGCTTTGAACTTCTGAAGGTCATCATCCGTAACTCCGCGCTTTTCAAATTCTTTTAATGAATAACGCACCAGCGAATCCATTTGTGCAAGGTTCTTATCCTGCGTGGTGCGGACATTGATAATGAACGTTCCGGCCAGCTCAGGCACGGAATGATAGATCTGCGCGGATTGCGCCATTTGCGATTTCACAAAATTCCTGTAGAATACCGATGATTTATTTCCTGCAAGGATATCCGCAAGAACATCCAGCGGCGCTTCATCCGGATGGTAGGAAGGCACGGTAGGATAAGTGAATGTAAGCTGCGGCAGGCGGATATTGTCTTCGTAAGAAATGTAACGGTCCTTATCCAATGCCACAGGCGCGATCTTTTGTTCTTTCACTTCGGCACCGCGGGGAATGGAGCCGAAATACTTTTCTGCATATTTAAGCACATCGGCAGTTTTTACATCTCCTGAAACCGTTAATGTTGCATTGTTAGGGCCATACCAGCGAAGGAAGAATTTCTTCAGGTCATTCACATCCACGCGGTTCAGGTCTTCAATGTAGCCGATCGTAAGCCATGAGTACGGATGGTTTGGAGGATACAGCGCCGCATTGGTGCGCTCCTGCGCAACTCCGTACGGACGGTTATCATAATTCTGTCCGCGCTCATTCTTCACTGTTTCGCGCTGCACTTCAAATTTTTTCTGTGTTACCGAATCGAGCAGAAACCCCATCCTGTCGCTTTCCAGCCACAATGCAGTTTCCAGCTGGTTGGAAGGCAATACCTCCCAGTAATTGGTACGGTCGGTTGTGGTGCTGCCGTTCAATGTCCCGCCGGCCTCGGTCACGATCTTAAAATGCTGCTCATCGCCCACATGCTCCGAACCCTGGAACATCATGTGCTCAAAAAAATGTGCAAAGCCTGAACGCCCTTCCTGCTCGCGTGCAGAGCCCACATGATATGTTACATCCACATACACGATCGGGTCGGAATGATCTTCGTGCACCACAACGGTGAGTCCGTTTGGCAACAGGTATTTCTCGTAAGGGATCACCAGCTCGGATCCTTTTCGGGTTACTTTTTCGATCAGTTTCGCCGTTTGCGCGAACGCCGTAGCAGAAATAAACGAAAGGACAGCCGCAGCTTTTAGAATGTTATTTTTTTGCATTGCGATGGGTTTTTATTAAGGAAAACAAATATAGTCAAATGACTGCGCATGAACAAGATTTAAATGATGAGCGGTTCCCGGGACAGCTGTATTTTTTCGTATCTTTGCAGTCTGAATATTACAGAAAAACAATTAAAAAAATTATAAAATGTATCCAGAAAGTATCGTAATGCCAATGAAGCAGGAGCTTGTTACTGTTGGCTTTGAAGACCTTACAACCCCTGAGGCCGTGAACGCGGCGATCAACAGCAAAGGAACCGTGCTGGTGGTGGTTAATTCGGTTTGCGGCTGCGCGGCAGGCGCTGCCCGTCCGGGAGTGAAGCTGGCTGTGTCGGGAGAAAAGCGTCCTGACCGCATCACTACTGTTTTTGCAGGATTTGACACGGAAGCTGTTGCGGAAGCCCGCAAGCACTTCGCGCCGTATCCTCCATCCTCTCCGGCTATCGCCCTGTTCAAGGACGGTAAGCTGGTTCATTTCGTAGAGCGCCATCACATTGAAGGCCGCAGCGCGCAAATGATCGCCGACAACCTGAAAATGGCTTTTGAAGAGCTGTGCTAAGAATTGATCTTTAAGAAAGCGCCCATCTGAAAAGGTGGGCGCTTTTATTTCAATCCACTCATACAGCAATAGCGCCTTTCAAAAAAAATACGGGAACTTCCCCCTTCCCTTTCGTTAATTTTAGATATTATTACGAAATAAAAACCAAGCAGATGAAAAGAATCCCCATCCTTCTATTTTTATTTATTTCAACTTTAGCCTTTGCCCAGAAAAAAGGCCCCGACAACTGGCAAACGCTGGATCCCAAGGCCGACAGGGTATACGGAACAGGCGTAGAGCAGGCATACAAAACGCTGGGCGGGAAAACCGCGCAAACGGTGATCGTGGCAGTGATCGATGGCGGCACCGATGTGGATCACGAGGACCTGAAGGACATCATCTGGACCAACCCGGGAGAGATCGCAGACAACGGAATTGATGATGACAAGAACGGGTACATCGACGACATTCACGGCTGGAGCTTCCTTGGCGGAAAGAACGGCGATATTAATTACGAAGCAACCGAGCTTGCCCGGATGTACATGCGCATGAATAAGAAGTTCAAGGATGTTGACGCTTCAAAGCTGAGCGGCGATGAAGCAAAGGAATACAAGGAGTTTGAAAAGATCAAACCCGAATACATGAAGGCGCAGGCTGAATCCGAAAGCCAGGCCCAGCAGCTTGGCATGCTCGCCGATTTTATCAGCAAGGTGAAAAAGCAAGGCGGCGGCGAGTTCAGCAAAGGCACGGTAAAGACATTTGTGGCCGACAACCCGCGGGATGAGATGATCAAAAAAAGGATGAAGCTGATCCTTGCGGTGGTAAGTGCAAAGGAGCTCGACGAGCAGGTAACGCAGGGCGCAAGCATGATCATCAATATGGCAAAATACAACCGCATGAATGTGGACTCGGTCCGCCAGTACATTGTGGGGGATGACCCTAACAACCCGAATGAGCGCTATTACGGCAACAACCATGTAAAAGGCCCTGACGCACTGCATGGCTCCCACGTAGCCGGGATCATTGCGGCGGTACGCAACAACAGCATCGGGATCAACGGGATCGCGGCCAATGTGAAGATCATGGTGGTGCGCGCCGTGCCTAACGGCGATGAGCGCGATAAGGATGTAGCCAACGCGATCCGCTATGCGGTTGATAATGGCGCAAAGGTGATCAACATGAGCTTCGGGAAATATTATTCGCCCGATAAAAAGGTGGTGGATGAAGCGGTGCAGTATGCGCTTTCAAAAGATGTGCTGCTGATCCACGCGGCAGGTAATGAATCAAAGGACAAGGATGTTGAACAATCGTATCCCGCACGCGAGCTCGCTTCCGGCACCATTGTACCCAACTGGATAGAAGTAGGCGCGAGCGGCTACAAAAAAGGAAAAACGATCATCGGCAGCTTCTCCAACTACGGGAAGACGAAGGTGGATCTTTTTGCCCCGGGCGTAGATATTTACTCAACAGTGCCTGACAATAAATACATTGAAGAATCGGGAACAAGCATGGCATCGCCTTCCACCGCGGGCGTTGCGGCGGTGATCCGCGGGTATTTCCCCGAGCTGAAAGCCAATGAAGTACGCGAAGTGCTGATGAAAACGGTGGTTCCCTACAAGAGAAAAGTGAAGGTCCCGGGCAAGAAAAAATCAAAGGCTAAAGTGAGCGAGCTGTGTATTTCCGGCGGCTTTGTAAATACCAACAATGCCGTAATGGAACTGCTGGGGCTCAATAAGAAATAACACATCCCCGTGTTTCAATGAAAAAAGGCCCTGTAGTTTTATTTGTTGGTCCTTGAAGAGTGTTTATGTCATACCGTGCCCCGACACGGCATCTCTACGGATTATATTGCGTGCAGGATTCCGTTCACCTCATGTTCAGAGAGGAGATGCCGTGTCGGGGCACGGCATAAAAAAACCTCCGCACCATACAGCACGGAGGTTATTGTTCAAGCTATAGCAGGTTACAATTTAGCAGCTTTGTTCGCACCGATCATCAGCACATCGTTCACCTGGATCTCGGTAATGTAGCGCTTTACGCCTTCCTTATCAGTATAATTGCGGTTGATCAGCTTTCCTTCCACTGCCACTTCACTGCCTTTAACAAGGTATTTTTCAATGATGGTGGCTGTTTTCCCCCAGGCGATCAAATTATGCCACTGGGTTTCGGTCACTTTTTCACCTTTTGAATTTTTGTACGTTTCGTTTGTTGCGATGCTCATTTTCGCAAGCTTCTTTCCACCATCGAGTGTTTTCACTTCGGGGTTCATTCCTAAATTTCCAATTAACTGTACTTTGTTACGTAATGCGTTCATTTTTTTCCTAGATTTTTAAGTTAATTTATGTTTGTTAGATGCCTTGCAATGAGCGCTCCATTGTTTGGCGCTGCAAAAGTGTGATGGAAAGAAAAGACGATCCGGATAATAAATGCATATAAACGTTTTTAAACGTTTGCAAATGATTAAAACCGGGATTTTTTATATTTTAGCCCACAGTAAAAGTAGGTACTCCGCAATGCTTTTATTACTAGGAACCTTTTAATTGCATAAACATTTATGGACAGATCATGTCTTGAATGCGGAGAAGCCCTCAGAGGAAGGGTGGATAAAAAATTCTGTTCCGATCTCTGCCGGACCAGCTACAACAACAAGATCAACAGCATCAACAGTATTTATGTTCGGAACGTAAATACCATCCTGCGCAAAAACAGG
This sequence comes from Bacteroidota bacterium, assembly GCA_025963725.1. Classification (GTDB taxonomy): domain Bacteria; phylum Bacteroidota; class Bacteroidia; order 2-12-FULL-35-15; family 2-12-FULL-35-15; genus 2-12-FULL-35-15. The sequence goes on from JAOQAE010000003.1 coordinate 95,614, forward strand.
AAGATCCTCGAGGAGCTTACCCCCGCAGAAACCGCCAAAGCTTCAAGGATCAAACTACAGCAGCGCGGCTTCAACTTCAGTTACCACACACATGTGCATACCACGCAGAAAGGCGCGAATTATTATTTCTGCTATGAGTATGGCTACCTGCCGCTGGAGAACGATCACGTGTTTTTAGTAAAAAAAACGGAGGCGGAATAGCAGGCTCTTATAACGATCCGTAAACCCTGTATTTCAGGGCGGGTTCGTTGTGCCTTCCTGTGGGCGATTTTATTTCACCACAAGCCACTATTTTGCTATCTTTAAATTTCTCTTTGCTTTTATCCATGAAAAAATTATTCATCTGCCTATTCGTGCTTATTACGATCGGTTCCGTAACCGCACAGCTTACCGTTAGAATATACAATTACCGGCCAACCGGGGATTACGGGGCGGTGTTCAAGCCCACCATATCCGCTGAGATCGGCTCTATGCGACAATTTGATGAGGATAACAGGGTACGCTGGGTGTTTACCGGAACTGCACTTTATCTGAAACCAAGAATGGCGGAGTTTCCTACTACAGGTGAAATTGAAGATGGCAACGGCCTTAAGGTCTATCCCGGAACAATGGCTTATAAACTATATTTAGCCGTTCAGGCACATATCGGAATAGATGTGGCGCTGTACAGAACAGAGAAATTTAATGCTTTTATCGGGACGAATGCGATTATCGGCGGCGTTCTTTTTCACTACCATTCGGTAATTCCCGGTTTTCAGGATAATGAAAGCATCGGGAGCGGAACACAGCTTGGGGTACGGTTCAGAGCAGGCGGGGAGTATCAGTTGAATGATCAGCTTGGATTTTTAATAAGTGCTAACCGCAGTTACGGAATTATGCTCAGTGCAGATGCCGGTGGATTCTTCTCTGCAAATGACTACGGCATTGGTGTCAGCTATAAATTTTGATCTGTTATGAAAAAGAAATTCCCATTACTTGCGTTAACTGTGATCCTGCTTATGGCTTCGGCATGCAAAAAAGCGAAAAAGAACTACGATGATTATTTACCAAAAGTTAAGATTGAATCCGCAGTAGTTCAAACCGATGGAAGTGTCCTCGTTACCGGGCGAATTGAATCCGAAGGAAGCGCCCGGCTTGAGCGGATTGGCCTGTGCTGCAGCACGGGCGATCCTAAAATGACCGACAGGCAGATTGTTTGCGATCTGGCCGGTGATTATTTCAGCGGCATATTTATGTATTTGAGCATTGATTCTTCCTATAATTTCAGGGGATGGGCCACCAATAAGTATGGATATTCCTATAGCGATCTCCTCACGCTTACCGATGTCACTCCACCTCCGGTAACTGCACCTTGTACACTAACGATGAATACATATAATACCGGTGCTACATTCGGATCCGGCACTTATTCAGGAACTACTCACCGCTTTAACTACTCAACTACATACGACTATTACTATCTCCAGGCCAATTCCTCAACGCAGACAGTCGAGCTTATACTTTCGGATCCCGTGACGCAGGGCACCTACTCGATCACAAATGCCTCTACACCGGGGTACCGGGAGATGAATGTTTCTTTCAGTTCAGGAAGCTATACCCAGCTTGGTTCAGGAACCGTTTATGTGAATAGCCTGGGTGGCGGGCAATATGATCTAACCATTTGCGATGCCCCATGGATGCTTACATCGTCTACGACCCTTCATTTCAAAACAAGGATGACGGTTACGAATTAAATCCATTTATGAATACGCCTGTTTCCATTGGAAAATGGCCATCTACTCTGCCAAGATCGAATGCAATAGAGCCGCTGGAGCGAAAAATAAATTAAAAAGAGCAAAATAATGGGTTATAAAAACAAGACAACTGAAACGCAGCTAAGCGTAACAGAGTTTGTTAACTCGTCTGTGGAAAATGATCAAAAGAAAGCAGACAGTTTTCAATTAATCGACCTTATGAGCGAATGGTCAGGCTTTAAACCTAAAATGTGGGGCCCAACGATCATCGGATTTGGCAGTTATCATTATAAATATGAAAGCGGGCATGAAGGCGATATGCCCCTGATCGCTTTCTCACCCCGCAAAGCAGAATTTTCATTATATGTTTATTCACCAACAGCAGATAACAAACATTTATTGAATGACTTTGGAAAATATAAGATAGGTAAGGCCTGTATTTATGTAAAAAAGTTATCCGACATCAATATTTCCGTATTAGAAAAGATATGTAAAGCAACGATTAAGTACTTGAATGAACATCATGAATGTGCCTGCCGGGAGAAGTAATCTTCCCCTTGGAAATCATCATTTTCAATACAGGAATGGTTCATTTTCTAAGGACGGCGAAGATGGAGCGACTCGAAAATTAGCAGGTGGTTGGGGTTTTACGGCTTCCTTTGGCATCCAAATTTGGCGTGACAAAAAGAAAAACATATAACGTCTGCTAATAACAGCGTTCTTGTCACCCGGTCATCTCACTTTGTTAAACAAATTTCGTAAATTTAAAATCAGGCTCTGCAATTAAAAATACAGTAGAAACCCAAAGCGCCAGGCGGCGGGATCATGAAAAGGAAACTGAAACAAATGCAGACCAATACTTTGACAACATGACCTTTGTTTCGAATTCATTTACAGGCTTTTTGAATTCAATGACTGAGGGTTAACGCTAATATAGCCCGGCAGCTAACACCGGCTAAGCACAATAGCCGTATTCTGCAAGCTCGCAAATGCAAATCTGATTGCCACAAATTATTATATGGACATTATTCTTTTAACTAACATTATCTTAATTGTTTTATCCTCTTTCCTCAAACGAAAAAAAGAGAAGCATAATTTATCCTGTAGTACTTTTGGTTGCGGGAATGACTTATGCGTGGCTACTTAGATAGAAAATGACAATAGAAACAAAAAACCTAACATTTTTCACACAAGACAAACAACAATTCTTAATGGAAACCAAAGACTTCCTGGTATTACTGATATTTCTGATTTTATTGATTCCCTTTGGGCTTCTTTGGCATCGAATATTCAAATATTTAAGAAAGTATATTATAACCCTTCTTAATTATTCCGTATTAGTTCTGTTTACCCTGATAGGCATAACGGCTTATTTTATGTTAACATTCTTTATATCGATCTCATTGTTTAACGGAAAGTTGAGCGATCTAGTTGCTGCGACATCCTATACAATTGTTTTGTTTTCAAACTTGTTGATCATTCCGGCTCTTCTCCTGACAATCATACTCACAATTACATATTTTGTAAACCGTCATAAAAAAAGGCATCGCTGACATGGGAAGCCGGCACTCACGCCTATCGGAGACAACGAATCACAAGATCCCAGAGAGACGACAGGCCTGAAACATTAACATCTATTTATGAAGACTACTATACTTATAGCATTATTATCCCTGGCAATTTCATCAACTTCCTGCGGACAATCGATAGCGACAGACTGTGCTAAAAACCTCGACAAGACCCCCTATTTTGTGACTCACAATGTTATAGCCGGCGATGACTCGATCCTGACGGACTTTAAAATACTTAAGGAATGCGGACAATTGGACTCTATAGATAGTGAGCTGATCAACGGGCCAATGCTGGGCTCGATCATGATCGAACACGCCACCGAGGGGAAAGCAATAACTTACCGCTCAATTTTGAAAAGCATTAATGAATTCAAACAAACAAATAATTATAAGCTTTTCAGAGATGCCAAAATGCTGGAAAGTAAAGTTGTAAATCTTTCCAATTGGGAAAACGACAGGCAACTATTGGTAAGTGTCGGAATGCCTGAACCAGAGATTGCGGATTTTAAGGAATTCATAAAACTGAATTCCGGCCAGAAAATGACGTTTAAGCAGGCATATACCGCTTATATGGCTTCTAAGCCGAAAGAGCAAGCGCAGGAGACGGCTAAATTGCAGTTTACCAACCTGGGAGATTTAGAGAACGCTATAAAATTGGGTAAAGAGCATAAAAAGACAATTTTGATATACTTTACCTGTCATGCTTGTGCAAATGCAAGAAAGATGGAAGATAAGATCCTGACAAATGAACAGGTGAAATCCCTGATCACAGACAACTATCATTACTTTTCGGCATACGTTGATGATAATACCATTGAGGCCGGCTCCACTTCTACTACCGGCAGCAACTATTTAAAGCTGCAATCAGAAAAATTTAAAACCAATTACCAGCCGTACTTTGTGCTCGTTGATGACAAGGGAAATGTTGTAGCCAGCACAGGCTACACGAACAACCCGGATGAGTTTGTTGACTTTCTGAAAAAGGGCTTAAAATAAACCAGCGCTGGTTATTAGCATGGCTGGAGAAATTTCTGGCATTTGCCAATTCCTTTTGTACTTTTAATCGTAGAACGTAAGCATCATATTGCGCCGCATTATCATACAAATGAAACTTTCAAAGGATCTGATCCCATTCAGGCAAATTATTATAATCTCATTGATCGTTGCCGGCATGCTTTCCTGCAATCAAAATGCGCAACAAGCTGCAGAGCAGGAGAAGCCGGCCGAACAACCAAATATTTCCAAATCTTCAGTTAAACCTCAACAACTACCAATCTGGACAACGTCTATCCCTGATTCCGGGCTTATCACAGGAACGGAAACATACAACGACGGGATGGTTAAAAATGTATCCAACCCTACGATCACCATCTATTCCCCTAAACAGAACAATACTGGAACAGCTGTAATCGTATTTCCCGGCGGAGGATATAACAAGCTTGCCATTGAGCTTGAAGGTTCCGAAATATGCGAATGGCTGGCATCCATCGGAGTAACGGGCATACTCTTGAAATATCGCGTTCCTGCTTCGGGGCCTCATTATGACAAAGATTGCGATTGTCAGAAAGATCCTGTTAAACCGCTTGCTTTACAGGATGCACAAAGGGCAATGGGCTTAGTACGCTCCCGCGCTAAAGAATGGAACATCAACCCCAATAAAATAGGTGTAATGGGATTTTCAGCAGGCGGGCATTTAGTTGCTGATGTGAGCACCAATTATAGAGAGCGCGCCTACGCGGTATCAGATGAAGCTGATAAGCTGAGCTGCAAGCCCAATTTTGGAATAGTGATGTTCCCCGGGCACATGACCTTTCACACCACCAAGCCTTATGAGCTAAACCGGACACTTCCCGTAGACAGCGCAACTCCGCCAATGTTCATCTTACAGGCAGGAAACGATCCGGTTGACACGATCCAGAATTCCCTGGTCTACTATATTGCATTGAAGAAGGCTGGTGTTCCCACGGAATACCATATTTACAGTGAAGGCGGACACGCATTTGGATTAAACTCTTCGGCACAAAAAGTTCCCGATTGGGAGAAGCTGCCTATTGCGGATTGGGAAAAGCTGGTTGAGCGATGGCTGCAGACAATTAAAATGACTTCTGAACAGAAACACTAACTCATTCCGCTAATGACAATAAATGGATGTGAAAGAAAATAATTATCTTTAAAAAGTAAACCCGGCTTTTCCATCGTATTTTAATAGGTCATAAATATGAAAATAAACTTTCTTTTTTTCTTCTTAGCGCTCATGTCATTTAACGCACGCTGCCAAACTACCATCGCGGGCGGATCTGTGTCGGGCACCTGGACACTTGCAGGTTCCCCGTATCATGTTTCAGGCAGTATCATGATCCCCGACGGAACAACCCTTACAATTGACCCCGGAGTAACCGTGGTGTTTCATGGAACATACAAGCTGCTGGTGCTTGGCCGGCTTCTTGCAAACGGCACTGCTACCGACACCATCACGTTCAGGCCGGCAGCCAGCGTGAGCAACTGGCGCGGGATCCGCTTCGACAACACTCTTTCTTCAAACGACACTTCCCGGATCCGTTATGTAAAGATCAGCCAAAGCTCTGCAACGGGCGCAGCACCCGACGATAACGGCGGCGCTTTCTATTTTAATAATTTTTCCAAAGCTGTTATTTCCAATTGTCTGATTTCCGATTGTTATTCCGCAGTAAACGGAGGCTCAGTCTTTTGTTCCGGGAGCAGCCCTGTAATCACGAACAATACCATCACTCATTCCCACGCAGTTGTTTCGGGAGGCGGGATCTGCTGCTTAGCTAACAGCCACCCCTTTATTAGCCAAAACACCATTTCCAATTGCTCAGCCGGAAACGGCGGCGGTATTTTCTGCATTAGCGGCAGTAATCCGAATATCACCTACAATTCAATCGTTTCGGATACGGCATCGGACAACTACGGCGGCGGCATCCTGTGCTATAACTGCAGCCCCGTGATCGAGCACAATTTAATTTCTTACAACATCGCAAAGGAGTATGGCGGAGGCATCCACTGCACCAACAACTCCACTGCCGTGATAAGCAACAACACAATTTCCTATAATACCAGTATTCTCTACGGAGGCGCAGGAATCTTTTACAGCACCGATAGTCCGGGAACCGCCATTACAAATAACGTGATCTGTAACAATAAGGCTAATACCGAAGGAGGAGCCATATATGGCTCAGGAAATAATAATTCTATCTATAATAACGTGGTTGCGAACAACCGGGCACTTAGAGGCGGGGGATTTTACTTTATAGGCAGCACCTCAAAGGTCACTAATAATACGATCGTCAACAACTCCTCAGGATGGGGGGCAGGTGTCTACTGCGTGAACTCCGATCCGCTCTTCAAAAACTGTATTTTATACGGCAACAAGGCCGATACCAGCGGCGCGCAGGTTTATCTGTATGATGAGCCGAGCGATCCGGCCTTCACTTATTGTGATATTAAAGGAAGCAGCGCGGCCTTTGATTGTAACGGCAATTTTTTCACCGGCACCTATGCGAATAACCTGGACACCACACCTCTTTTTACATTATCATCAGGCGGCAGCGGCCTGGCATTTGATGGAATAGCTGCCGACTGGTCACTGTCCGATCCCTCCGGCTGTATAAACAGCGGTGATCCGGCAGCCACATACCCGGCCACAGACATTGCAGGAAATCCCCGGGTCACAGGCGGACGGATTGATATAGGAGCTTTTGAATCTCAGGGGCCCGCAGGTATTAATGATCTTAACGCAGACCTGTTAAAGATCTATCCTAATCCTTTTGAAACATCCGCTGTAGTTGAATTCCCCCAGGTTGTTGATGGGATAACGCTGGCCCTGTACACTGTCTCCGGCAGCAAGGTATGGCAAACAGAGCGCTTTTCCGGAAAAAGCATTACCATAGAACGGGACGCCCTTCCCGCGGGCATCTATCTTCTTCGCATCTCACAGGGAACAAGTAGTCTCACAACGCGCCGGCTGGTTATAATGCCTGTGAAATAACTGAAGCCCTAATACTATGTCACTATACACCGAAGGAAAAAGATTCGACAAGATAAACTTCACAGAACAACAGCTTGAAAAAGGAGAGTATGAAAATTGCACCTTTGCCAACTGCAATTTTTCTGCTACCGACTTGTCCGGCATAAATTTTTCAGGATGCGAGTTCAGGTCCTGCAACCTGAGCATGGCAAAAACACTGAAAACAGGCTTCTGCGATATTCAGTTCACCGACTGCAAGCTTCTGGGCCTTCATTTCGAAACCTGCAACGAATTCCTCTTCTCTGCCTATTTTGAGAACTGCATCCTGAACCTGTCCTCCTTCTACAGGATGAAGATCAAAAAAACAAAGTTCAGCCGCTGCAGCATGCACGAAGTGGATCTTAGCGGTGCCGACCTTAGCGGCGCGATCTTCGATAACTGCGATCTCGCAAAAGCAAAATTTGAAAACACGATCCTTGAAAGAGCCGATCTCCGCACTTCCTGGAACTATTCCATAGACCCCGAGATCAACAAAATAAAAAAAGCGAAATTTTCGAAACAGGGAATTGCCGGCCTGCTCGACAAATATGATATTGAAATAGAATAACACATTCGCAAATCATGACCCTCCGAAAGGCACTTAAGCCGGTTTTCTTTATAACCGCCATTTACTCAATCCTGGTATTGCCCGCATTTGCCGCACACGCAGGAGGCTCGTGCAATGCGGGAGTGGCACTGATAGGCATAGGATTTTTTTTAATTATATGCTCTGTGCTTACTTTTATTGCCGTTTATCTTATAACAAAACACAGTCAAACAACAAAGGGGCGAACAACCGCAAAAGTGCTGAGCGTTATTGCAGCAGTGATCTGGGGGTTCTGGACTATAGGAGTTATTACCGATGAGCCCTTAGCGGGAGCTGCTTACTTCCTGCCTTTCTTTAGCACAACCGTCATTACCTGCAGACTGGCATATACAGAACCGGTAAATAACATTAAAGCAAACGACAAACATGCATGAGATGCAAAACAATGCAGATAAAAAACAGCTGAAATAACAACCATCGTATGAACAAATTCCTTATCTCCCTTCTTTGCACCGCTGCATTCAGCGCTGCTGCCCAGAACAAAACAGAAAGAGAAACCACCCGCATCCTTGAAGAAGGTAAAAAATTATACCGCTCGGAGATGGCCTCGTGGTACGGCACAGATATCTTCATTGCAAAGTTTATAAATAAGAGGCCGGATATTGGCGGCTACTTTTCGTATACCGACAGCAGCATCGCCAAATGCATTTTCTTTTCCAAAGGCGAACAGCCGAAAGTGATCGGCACCATTTCTTTCGACAGCACCTATAATGTGAATACAGCCACTGCCGACGGAACAGAAAGGGAATTCAGCCCCTATGAGCGGGATCTCTGGACGATCAGGCAAAAAGCGTTTGACGAGATCAAAAAAGATGATATGTTCAAATCCTATGAGCACATGAACTTTAACCTCGTGCCGCTGATAGATGGAAAGGAGAAAAAAGTGTACGTGTTCACCGGGCCTGAAGAGAACGGCTATGTGATCATCGGGAACGATTATCTCATCACCTTCAACAAGGACAACACGCTTCTCAAAAAGAAAGGCCTTCATAAGAATATTCTTGCCCTCCCTTACGGAAAGAACGAGGCAGTGGTGAGCATGCACACACATCTTCCCGAAACAGGCGATTATATTACGGCTACCGACATCTGTACGCTCATGCTGTATGAAAAGATCGCAAACTGGAAGCAGCACATTGTGATGTCGGAAGATTACGTATGCCTGTGGGACTGCAAAACAGACCAGCTGGTAACGCTTACAAGAAAGGCCTGGGAGAACATTTACAAGGACCAGAAGGAAAGACACAAGCAGGAATAAAGCAACCTCTAATGCCTTTCACGTCTTCCTTAAAATAGTGTATATTTAATGTAATAAAATGAAGCGCATTAAAAACATCTTCTGCCTGTTTCTTCTCCTGCTGCTTGCACAGAGGGGCTTATCCACAACATGGACAAGCATCGCCGAAGGATTCTGGAACGACCCTTCCACCTGGTCGGCCAATACCGTTCCGCCTTATTCCAGCTCCGATACATTTAACATCCGGCATGCCGTGGCATTCCAGGACGATCTCTTTTTTAACAGCGGCGCATTGCTGAAGATCGACAGCGCCGGCGGCCTCTGCGGACATTATAACATTACCGCCGCAAGCGGGTCAGCTATTAAAAAATACGGGATCATTGAGATAGATGTGATGAACATTCCCGGCGGACATGTGGATTTTTACGCGCCCGGACAGGCGATCTTCACCCAATACGGATTGATCAGCAGCGGCGGCTCACTGAATGTAAGCGGCTGCTCGCTTACCGTTGGCCCCTGGTTCGAATGCGTGCAGCCAACCTTCAGTTTCACGATCGGCATAACCGAGCACACCAACGGAAATGTGCAGGTGTTCCCCGATCCCGCTACCGACCATTTCACATTTTCATCTGAACAGGAGCTGCGAAACGCAACACTGCAAGTAACAGACATCAGCGGAAGGACTGTTCATACATCATCCTTTTCCGGGCAGGAATATACCGTCCCTGTTGATGAATGGAAAAATGGGATCTATTACTGGACAGTTACAGGAAAAGATCAGCTGCCGCTGCAGGGAAAAATAATGATCATAAAATAAGTAATGAACTAATCCTGACAGCTAATGAATTTCAGCCTCCGCCCCTGGACGATCAGCGACCTCGACAGCCTTGTGAAGCATGCCAACAATCCGAACATTGCAAGGAACCTTACCGATAAGTTTCCTTATCCTTATACCGCTGAAAACGGAAAGGCATTTATTTCCTTTGCAATGCAGGGCGACCCGGTGAATATTATGGCGATCGACATTAACGGTGAAGCCGTGGGCGGCATCGGCATTCACCCGCAGTCCGACATCCAGCGAAAGAATGCCGAGCTTGGGTACTGGCTGGCGGAGCCATTCTGGGGCAAAGGGATCATCACCCGCGCCATCCGGCAAATGACCGATTATGGATTTGCCAATTTCGACATTACACGCATTTATGCACGCCCCTTCGAAACAAACACCGCCTCAAAAAAGGCGCTTGAAAAAAACAGCTTCGTGATTGAAGGCCGGTTCGAAAAAACACTTTACAAGAACGGTGAATTCCTTGACGAATTAATTTATGCCATAAGGCGGAAACTGCCTTAATTCTTCCGGCTCTCCCAGGTATCCATTTTGATCTTGATGATCAGCAAATGGTTCTTAAATTCATGGATCATCTTCGCCATTTCCTCTTCACGCTCCATTAATTCCGTATAATCAAGGTCCGATGCTTCGATCACCGGCTTCAGCTTTGCAATGTTGGCCTGCATCTGTGCGATCGTCTCCACCGCCTGCTGCCGGTCCTGCTCTCCCAGCTCATTCTTCTCCAGCTTCTGCTGAAGATCACCTACAAAGCCTTCCACGTATGGGATCATGTCCCAGGGATTGTTGGGCCGCGCCCAAACGAATTCAATATTACACTTGCGGCATTTGTATTTATTGCATTTCCATCCCTGCGCATGCTTATCGATCCCGACGAATTTCAGGTGTGTTGTTTTGTTGCACTTAGGGCATACCGCGTTGTCCTTCACAAGCCCTTTCAGCTGCTCGCGCTGGAGCAACACTTCCTCTCTCCGCGACGCATGCAGGTTCAGCTGCTCCGCGAACTTTTCGCAGGTATCGATCAGCTGCTGGAACTCGGCATCCACCTTATTCTCCCCTACCAGCTTTTCGGCATGCTTCCTGAAAAAATTAACCAGCTTGATCAGCTCCCGTTCATTCTCCTTGAGGTTATGGCTCATTTGTATCGAATTGTTTTTTCAAAGATAAGGATTGAGGGCAATATTTAAAATCCCGGCTTCCATTATTTTAAGCTTGCTTTCTACCTGTTTTTCACTATATTTGATCAACAATAAACATCCCATGAAAAAACTCTTACTTGCATTCGCATTATTCATTTGCCTCGCTCCCCTCGCAGCGCAAACAACCTACAGCAATGTAGCGCCGATATTCTTTAACAGGTGCACCAGCTGCCACCATGAGAACAGCCATGCGCCGTCTTTCATGACCTACAGCCAGATCGTTCCGCACATGTACACGATCGATGCATACCTGAACTCCGGCTATATGCCGCCATGGATCCCCGATACAACCTATTCACGCTTTTCGCATGAGCGTACCATCGCCCCTGCGGAAAAAGCGGCTATCCTCAACTGGATCGCCAACGGCGCACCTGCAGGCGATACCACACTCGCGCCGCCGGCACCCGTGTATTCACGCTACCAGCTGAACGGCACTCCCGACCTGGAGCTTACCATCCCGACCTTTACAAGCAACGCCGTTACCGACGACAGCTATGTTTGCTTTTCCTTACCGACCGGCCTTACACAGAACCGTATCATCCAGGCCTACGAAGTGGTAGGCGGGAATGAATCGATCGTTCACCACGTTGTTGTAAACGTGGATACCATGGGCACTACCACCAGCGACCTTTCCGGCGGATGCTACACCATCAGCGGCGATTTCAGCATTGGCGGATATGCTCCAGGGGCATCTCCAACCGTATTCCCAAGCACAGGCCCTCTTAAAATGGGCATCACCATCAAGGCCGGATCAAAGATCGTGTTGCAGATCCACTACCCTGTAGGAACCGACGGGCAGCAGGACAGCACAAAGATCAGGATCTTCTTCTATCCTGTTGGAACCACCGGCGTACGCCCTGTTTATGTAACCACACCATTACAGAACTGGTCGCTGAACATCCCGGCAAACACCGTGAGGACATTCAATGCAGTTTATCCTACTTCGGGCGGAATGCCTTACCCCACTTCTATTTTTGCGGCTTTCCCGCATTCACATAAGATCGCAAGGGTGCTGAAAAATTATGCTTACCTCGGAACAGATACGGTTCCGCTGATCAGGATCAATGAATGGGATTTCAACTGGCAGGGATATTACACCTTCCGCAACCTGAAGAAAGTGCCAACAGGCTACAAGTTCAAGGCAACGCATATTTACGACAACACTACGGCCAATCCTTTTAACCCAACGCCAGTAAGCGTGTATGCAGGCACCAGCACCTCCGATGAAATGCTCTTCGATTCTTTTATGTCGCTCTATTACCTGCCGGGTGATGAAACTGTAAATATCGATTCCCTGCTGGCGCTCGATCCGCTTTTGCAGCCGGGAACTATCGGCATTACGGAACAGGTGATGCCGGGTATTGAAATGAATACCTACGCATTCCCGAATCCTTTCGATAACAGGGTAACCATCGGCTATACGCTGGATGCGCCTTCAAAAGTGAGCATTGATGTGTACACCATTTACGGAACACGTGTAAGCACACTGCAGAACGGCATGGAGGACAAAGGCACGCATGAGATGACATGGGACGGAACGAACGATGCAGGCGCCAAACTGGCTGCAGGCTCGTACATCTACATCGTAAGGACCGGCACACAGCAGTGCTACGGAAAGCTGACCCTGCTGGGCTTAAAAAATTAAGAACTGTTTTTATAAAAAAAGTCCTTCCCCACGGAGGGACTTTTTTTATGCCCGGCACAGATTTTAAAGCCGGTCTGTTATACTTTCAGTATTCAACCTTATGAAAACATTCGCTTATTTATTATCATTTGCTGCAGTGGGTATGCTAACGCTGCAAAGCTGCGGCATCTCAAAGCACAGGAACATCACGTATCTCCCGGCTGATCCGAAGTTGAAAACGGAGGAAATGAAGCTGGACGTATTCAGCCCGAAGCATGCCGATAAAAAAGATGTATTCATTTTTATCCATGGCGGCGGATGGGCGCATGGAAGCAAGTCGCTTTACAAATTCTTCGGGAAGCGCCTTGCACGGAAAGACGTGGTAGGCGTTGTGATCGATTATCCCTTAAGCCCGAAGGCCAATTACAATGACATGGCCATTGCTTCCGCAAAAGCGGTAAAATGGGTGAAGGAGAACATTGCAAGCTATGGCGGCAATCCCGACAGGATCTTTATTTCAGGGCATTCGGCAGGCGGGCACCTTGCTGCGCTGATCACCGTACGAAAAAAATATTTCGACAGCCTCGGACTCGAAGACCCGGTGAAAGGCGTGGTGCTGATAGACGCTGCAGGGCTCGACATGAAAAAATATCTGGAGGACCAGGAAGCTGCCGGCGGTGATCATTACCTCGATGCATTTACAAAAGATCATGAAACCTGGAAGGAAGCTTCACCCATCTACTTTCTTCGCGAAGGCATTCCGCCCATGCTGATCCTTACCGGTGAAAAAACCTACCCGAACATTAAGGACAGCAACGAGCGTTTTGTAACCGGCCTTGCCAAATATGCGAAAACACTCGACTATAAAGTGGTGAAAGGAAAGCATCACATCCCGATGATCTTCCAGTTCTATAATGCGCATAATGGCCTGTATGACTATATTCTGAAATTTATGAAGAATACGAAATGATGTACTCGCATCCGGCTAAATCACTATATTAGTTTCTGCAAAACAAAACAGCATTGAAACACTTTCTCAGCCTTCTCATCGTATGGTGCTTTTTCATCCCATGCCTCGCGCAGCAGGAACCGACCGACTCGCTTCTCAATCTTTTAAAAGTTGCTAAAGAGGATACCAACAAAGTAATTCTCTTAAACCATCTCGGTGAATACTGTGATGAAAGCGACATTTTAAAATACGCTGAAGCCTCCTTGCAGCTTTCCGAAAAGCTGAACTATAAGCAGGGAATTGCGGATGCGACCGGGAACATCGGCTTTGTGTATAATAACGAAGGCCGCATTGAAATGGCGCTTGAATGCTTTATGAAGGCATTGAAATTAGAGGAAGAGCTTGGCAAAAAGAAGGAAGCTGCCTTTTTACTGAATAACATCGCATTTATCCAAAAGAACCAGGGACAGCCGGACATGGCGCTGGTCAATTACCTCAAAGCTCTTAAAATACTTGAAGAAGAAAAGGACCAAAGAATGCTTCCTTATATACTCGATAACATCGGGGAAATTTATTTTTTGCAGGAGCACATTGACAAGGCACTTGAATTTCACCAGCGCGCATTAAAGCTCCGTGAGGAAACAGGCGACAAAAGAGGCATTTCAGCATCCTACAGCTATTTCGGCGTGATCTATAGAAACAAAGGAGAGCCTGAAAAAGCACTGGGCTATTTTCAAAAGGCCCTGGCGCTGCGCGAAGAAGCAGGCGAGAAGGAAGGGATCACCAACTCACTGAATGCCGTTGGCGCCATGTACGCTGCACTGAAAGAATATAAGCAGGCCGAAAAATACTGTGTCCGTGCGCTGGAAGTGGCAAGGGAAATCGGATATCCCGGCTACATCCTCAATGCAAGCGAGAACCTCAGCATGATCTACAAGTCGGAGAACGATTATAAGAATGCATACGAAATGCATGTGCTGTACAAGGAAATGACCGACAGCATTAACAACCAGGAAACAAGAAAAGCTTCGGTTCAAAAACAGATGAAGTATGATTTCGAGAAAAAGGAAATGCTTGCCAAAGCCGAACAGGATAAGAAAGACACCATTGCACGGGAAGAAAAACAGCAGCAGCAGCTGATCATTTATGCCGTGAGCGCCGGACTCCTTCTCGTCCTGCTCTTCGCGTTGTTCATTCTCAGGAGCTACCGGCAAAAGCAAAAGGCCAACATGGAGATCCTGCAACAGAAAGCGATCATCGAAGAAAAGCAAAAGGACATTCTCGACAGCATCCACTACGCGAAGCGCATTCAGCAATCACTGTTGCCAACGGAAAAATACATTGATAAGAACATGCGTAAATTAAAGCGGGAAGCTTGAAGGCCCTTTCGTACAATAAAAAAACGGAACCCAACCAGGTTCCGTTTTTTTATTTGCGTCTCCGCGTCTTTGCGGTGAATTACTCTGTAAGGTCAAAGCCTTCCAGGAACTTCGTAGTATACTCTCCCTTAATGAAATTCTCATCCTTCATTAATTTCAGATGGAATGGAATGGTAGTTTTCACGCCCTCGATCACATACTCGCTCAGTGCGCGGTGCATCTTCGCGATCGCTTCCTCACGCGTTTGTGCAACCGTGATCAGCTTTGCCACCATGCTGTCGTAGTTTGGCGGAATGGTGTATCCTGCATATATGTGCGAATCCACGCGGATCCCGTGTCCGCCCGGGGTGTGCAGTACGGTGATCTTGCCCGGTGACGGGCGGAAGTTATTAAAAGGATCTTCCGCGTTGATGCGGCATTCGATAGCATGCAGCTGCGGAAAATAATTCTTTCCTGAAATAGGAACTCCCGCGGCCACCAATATTTGCTCACGGATCAAGTCATAATCGATCACCTCTTCCGTGATCGGATGCTCCACCTGGATCCGGGTGTTCATCTCCATGAAATAAAAATTGCGGTGCTTGTCAACAAGGAACTCAACCGTTCCAACGCCTTCATATCTCACCGCCAGTGCCGCTTTAATTGCAGCATCACCCATGCGCTCGCGCAATTCATCCGTCATGAACGGCGATGGCGTTTCCTCCATTAATTTCTGGTGCCTTCTCTGGATCGAGCAGTCACGTTCCGATAAGTGGCATGCTTTTCCGTATTGGTCGCCCACTACCTGGATCTCGATGTGCCTTGGCTCCTCGATGTATTTTTCCATGTACATGGCGCCGTTGCCGAATGCAGCTTCCGCCTCTTTGCTTGCCGATTCAAAGTTCGCACGCATCTCTTCTTCTTTCCAGATGATGCGCATTCCGCGCCCGCCGCCGCCGGCAGTCGCTTTGATGATCACCGGGTAACCCACTTCCGGTGCAAGCTCGATGGCCTGCTCCACGCTTTCCAGCAATCCTTCGGAGCCCGGTACGCAAGGTACGCCCGCTGCGATCATGGTCGCTTTCGCGGAAGACTTATCTCCCATCGAATTGATCATTTCAGGTGAAGCGCCGATAAATTTGATGTTATGCTCCTGGCAGATCTTCGAGAACTTTGCATTCTCGGAAAGGAATCCGTAGCCCGGGTGAATAGCATCTGCATTGGTGATCTCCGCTGCGGAAATGATATTCGGAATATTTAAATAGGAGTCTTTGCTTGGAGGTGGCCCGATACAAACCGCCTCATCGGCAAATTTCACGTGCAGGGATTCCCTGTCGGCAGTGGAGTAAACCGCCACCGTTTTAATCCCCATTTCTTTACAGGTACGGATCACGCGCAATGCGATCTCTCCCCTGTTTGCTATAAGTATCTTTTTGAACATTCTCTTTTTGGTTAATTAATTCAGCGAATTACGAATCAAAAAAACGAAATTTCGAATTACTAAAATGTACGAATTCGTATTTCGTACAATTCGTAACCATTCGTATTTCGTGGAACTATGAAGGATCTACTAAAAACAACGGCTGATCATACTCAACAGGAGTAGCGTCATTCACCAGCACTTTTACGATCTTTCCTTTAATATCCGATTCGATCTCGTTGAACAGCTTCATCGCTTCAATGATGCATACCGGTTTTCCCGCAGCGATCTCATCGCCTACATTTACGAATGGCGGCTTGTCAGGTGAGGAAGAACGATAGAACGTCCCGATCATCGGCGATTTGATGGTCACGTATTTTGCATCATCAGCGGCGGCCGAAGCTTTTGCTTCAGGAGTTTTTGTTTCAGTAACTGGTGCCTGTGTCTGAACCGGTGCCGCTTGCATTGCAGGCTGCGCAACAGGTGCCGAAGTCTGAACAAATACTTGTTCCTTGCTTTTTCCTGCCGGAGTTTTAATAACAATCTTTACATCTTTTGTTTCGAGCTCAACCTCGCTTACACCGGATTTTGCTACAAACTTGATCAGGTCTTGAATTTCGTTCAGTTTCATTCTATGTAATTTTTAAATTAATATTCTGTTTAGTTACGGATCGCTAATCATTGCGAATATACGAATCAGGTTTGCTATACCATGCCTTTACTCAGATTCGCAAATTCGTTTTTTATTCGTTATCCGTATTGTATGCCCATTTCAGATAAACACTTCCCCAGGTAAACCCTGCACCGAATGTAGAGATAATAATATTATCCCCTTTTTTCATTTGCTTTTCGTAATCCCATAAACACAATGGAATTGTACCAGCAGTAGTATTACCATATTTCTGAATGTTCAACATCACCTTTTCAGATGATAATCCCATTCTTTCAGCCGTAGCATCAATGATCCGCTTGTTTGCCTGATGAGGAACAAGCCAAGCGATATCATCTGATTTTAAATTATTACGGTCCATGATCTGAGCAGACACATCAGCCATACCAACTACAGCGCGTTTGAAAACGGGCTGACCGTCCTGGTAAACAAAATGCTCACGCGCGTCAACTGTTTCATGAGTTGGTGGTTTAACAGATCCTCCTGCCTTTTGATGCAAATACTGACGGCCTGAGCCATCTGATTTTAAAATGGAATCCTGCACTCCTAAACCTTCAGTATTCGGCTCAAGTAAAACCGCTCCTGCACCGTCACCAAAAATGATGCAGGTGGAACGGTCAGTATAATCAAGAATAGCAGACATCTTATCTGCACCTACCACAATAACTTTTTTATGTTTGCCGGTCTCGATGAATTGCGCACCTGTTGACAAAGCATATACAAATCCGGAGCATGCAGCGTTAAGATCGAAACCCCAGGCATTGGTTGCTCCTATTTTATCGCAAAGAACATTGGATGTTGAAGGGAAAACGTAATCAGGAGTAACAGTACCTACGATGATAAGATCAATATCCAATGCAGAAATGCCGCGCTTCTTTAACAAGAGCTCAACAGCTTTCACACACATGTCGGAAGTTCCGAGGCCTTCGCCCTTTAAGATCCTGCGCTCTTTGATCCCTGTGCGTGTTTCGATCCACTCGGAAGTGGTCGGCACTAACTTTTCCAGCTCCTGGTTGTTCAGAATATATTCGGGCACATAACCCGCAACAGCGGTAATAGCGGCAGTTACTTTCGTCATTGAAATACTTGTTTTATTTTATCCGACAGCTTTGCCTCTATCACATCCTTGGTGAGCAGCAGCATGTTCTTTACGGCAATATCATTGGAGATCCCATGGCCGATCATTACGGTTGAGTTGATGCCCAGCACGGGTGTCCCGCCATAGTTCTCATAATTGAAGCGGTCGAAATAAGGATCGCTCAGTCCGCGCTTTTTGATCAGCGTATAAAATGCTTCCGCTTCCTTCAATACCACGTTTCCGGTAAATCCGTCGCATACGATCACATCGCAATGGTCGCCGAAAATATCCCGGCCTTCCACATTTCCCACGAATTTAAAGTCTTTGGAATCTTTCATCAGCTGGTGTGCAGCCTGTGCAACAAGGTTTCCCTTTTCAGGCTCCTCGCCGATGTTCAGTAAAGCAACTCTCGGATTTTTAATGTTGTACACGTATTCCGCGTACAGCGAACCAAGCACGGCGAACTGGTAAAGCACATCGGGCTTGCAGTCGGCATTGCTGCCTACATCGAGGATGAGGCCAACGCCGCCGTTCTCTTTGGGAAGGATGGAGGTGATGCAGGGACGGATCACGCCTGCAACCGATTTAACGCTGAACATGGAACCCACAAGCATTGCGCCTGTGTTCCCGTTGCTGGCAAAGCCATCGAGCTTGCCTTCTTTGAGCATAAAAAAACCCAAAGCAATACTTGAATTGGGTTTGTGAGAAAAGGCTTTGGTAGGATGTTCGCTCATGCCGATCACTTCCGTAGAGTGAACAATATCGAAATTGTTCACATCAGCGTTGTGCTTTGCAAGCTCGGCAAGGATCAGCTCCTTGTCGCCGATCAGTACAAGGCGTACATCATGCGGTAATTCATTATAGGCAAGTAAAGCACCTGAAACAGTAGCTCCCGGTGCAAAATCACCGCCCATAATATCTATACCTATCTTCATAAATTAAGTTAATCGGGTTATTTGTTAAATGGCAAAAAAGGGATCTGTGCGTATGCCCAAACCCTTTTGTCAGCCAATTAACTATTCACTTAAACTTAAGCAGAAACTTTTTTCTCTACCGCTAATTTACCTTTGTAGTAACCGCACTCGTTACAAACGCGGTGATACAGTGTAGGCGCTCCGCAGTTGGAACAGTTGCAAAGTGTAGAAGCTACAGCTTTATCATGACCCCTACGGCTATCTCTTCTTGATCTCGATAATTTTCGCTTTGGATGTGGCATTGTTAATTAATTTTAGAATTATTGATTTACTGAACTGTTGATTAAAAACGTATAATGCTTTTTGCAGGGACCGGCTTTCGCCTGTATGCTTAATTTAATTTTATTCCTTTTAATCCGTCCCATCTCGGGTCGGTATCATCTTCCCCGCTGTCATCCACCAGGTATTTCTTCACTTTTTCGATCATCTCCGGGTCACAGGTGCTGTTTCCTTTTTCATCGGGAGGATGAACACGCTTGATCGGCAATGAAAGTACGATATATTCGTAGATATACTGCGATACATCGAGCTCGTGCTCATTTGCAGCGATGGTAATGATGTCATCATTCTCATTCGTCTGGTCGCTTCCGCCCACCTTTACGATCAGCTTGTAATCACCGCTGATGGGCAGGCCGAACTCTTCCGTGCAAAGGTCGCAGGGCACTTTTACCGTGCCGCTGATCTTGAACCCGAGCGACATCATGGCCGATTGCTTCAGCAGCGACAGGTCAACCGTAATATTTCCCTCTTTTATCTCCGAATAATCAAAGCCCTCAAAGAACTTATCTGTGACCTTGAATTCGTATTCATGCTTTCCAACGGCTAATCCTACAAACTGTATGATATACTCTTTTTCACCCGGCATTTTTACTTAACTTTTTGAGAAAGACCGCAAAGGTAAAAATTTCTGCCTTATTTCAAAGCCTTAATCCAAATTAAATTTAAGGGCAGTTTTGATGCAAAAAAAGCAAAAATCCGGTAAAAACAACGATTTTTGACCGGATTTTTGCTGTAAAGCATCGTTTTTAAGGGATCAAACTTTATCGCTCCCGTTTCTGAAGGCTGATCCTTAAGGGATTGGCCGTGATCTCACCATGCATTTTTCGTGTTTTATAAATGTCGATAGCCGTATAAACCGCTTTCCGGAAGGATTCTTCCGATGCCTGGTTCTTTCCTGCAATGTCATAAGCTGTTCCATGGTCGGGAGAGGTCCTTACCACCGGCAAACCTGCCGTAAAGTTCACACCATTGTTAAAAGCGATGGTCTTGAAAGGGATCAGCCCCTGATCGTGGTACATGGCTAAAACGGCATCGAACTGCTTGTAAGTGCCGTTGCCGAAGAAGCCATCCGCCGGGTAAGGCCCGTAAGCCAGCATTCCTTCCTCCTTTGCCTTATTGATGGCCGGGATGATAATGTTTTGCTCTTCATTCCCGATCACGCCGTTATCACCGGCATGCGGGTTAAGCCCCAGCACGGCGATCTTTGGCTTGCGTACCTGGAAATCCTGGATCAGCGATTTGTTCAGCACCTGGATCTTCTTCAGGATCTTTTCGGCCGACAATGCCTGCGCCACCTGCGTTACAGGAATGTGGCCCGTTGCAACTGCCACTCTCAGCGTATCGCTCACAAGGAACATAAGGCTGTTACCGTCGCCGAACCTGTCGTCGAGGTATTCCGTATGGCCGGGGAACTGGAACTCGGGGGATTGAATGTTCTCTTTATTGATGGGCGCCGTTACCAGCACATGCACTTTCTTCTGGGAAAGGGCATAAGCTGCGGCCTCGAGGGATTTGAATGCATACGTGCCCCCTGCAGGCGTTTGCTTGCCCAGCTCCACCAGCGGCTCGTCTTCATATACATTAATAAGGTTGGCGCGCTTGTGGTTGATCTCGGAGATGTCCTTGATCTGGTTGAAGCTGAAATCTTCTATATTCAGGGCTTTCCTGTGAAAGGAGGCGGTTTTTAAGGAGCCGAACACCACCGGTGTGCAGATCTCGAGCATCTGCGGATCAAGAAAGGTTTTAATGATCACTTCCAGTCCGATGCCGTTTATATCTCCCTGTGAAATCCCAACAATTATTTTTTCGTCAGACATACTATTAAGTCAAAAAGGTTAAATCCAAAGTCAACGACCTTAAGATCACTGTGAGCGCAAATGTACCTTTTTTATCATTCCGAAACCCAACCGATGATATTGGCCAGGGAAGATACATCCAGATTGGTCCACTTTTTTGTGGTGCTGTTCCAAACGGCCACTCCCTGCGGGTAACGGTCGCTGCCCACCACCATTTCGGTTTGGAAAGCCGCATACCCGCTGGTGGTTTGGGCATTGTCGACCCTGCACCACTTTTTACCTGTTTCCATGCTCTCGAATTTGATCGCCCTGCCGTATT
The DNA here is from genome assembly GCA_025963725.1 of Bacteroidota bacterium. Classification (GTDB taxonomy): domain Bacteria; phylum Bacteroidota; class Bacteroidia; order 2-12-FULL-35-15; family 2-12-FULL-35-15; genus 2-12-FULL-35-15. The sequence continues at coordinate 117,299 of JAOQAE010000003.1, forward strand.
TTGCATTTTCCGCCGATTCCACGAAGAAATTATTGCCCACCGTTTCGAACACCACCGGCTCGGCTTTTTTCTTCTTGAGGTCGATCATGAACTTTCCTTTTCCGCAGGTGTAGATCACATTCCCGGCAGCATCGTATTCAAAGGAGGTATTTTCAGCCGTTGCCGGGATCTCATCAATATCGGCGATCTTCTCCGTGCTCTTATCGGTGCCTACCCTGTAAATGCCGGCCATGTGCTGGTTCTTTGAAAAGTTCGCATACAGGAAATTCTTATTGTCGAGCCAGAAGATCGGGAATTTGCGCTTTACATTGTCGCCGATGAGCGGCTGCGCCTCGCCATAGCCTGCATCCTTCACCAGCGTTTCCTTTTTACCGCTTGTTGCATAGGCGTTGATCTCGAAAGGCTCGCGGGTATCATCCACCTCCACGGTTGGTCTCGGCAGCGGGTTGTAATTGGCATTTTCCACTTTCTGGTATTTCTCGGTTTTGAGGTTGAACACCGAATAGTACTTCCCTTTAAAAATATCGTTGGTATAAAATATCACACTGTCGCCGCTGAATGCGATGAACTCGTCCTTTTCATCCAGCAGCACCTTTTTATTCTTAATATCGATGATATTGCCGATCCCGGTAACAATGTAACGGTTGCGGTACAGCTTGTTCCTGCCGATGTCGAAGCGGATGTAATTTCCCTTCACGCCGGCTTTTTGAGTGGGAATGGCGAGGAGCTCCTCGCGGGAAACCATAGCGCCGTCGAGGAACGTATAATTCACCACATGCTGCAGGTGGTTCACGGAAGCATTGTCGTCGTATTCGGCCACAATGAGCGAAACCTTTTTCTGTGCAAGGCAAAAGGCGCTCAGGGCGAGCGCTGCAAAAATAATAACTGAAAATTTTATGATCCTCATTGCTTAACCAACTAAAAATTATTCCTGAAATAATCGAACAGCAGCCGCACACCCACTCCCGTGCCGCCTTTCGGCCTGTAGCCATCCTTCACCGTAAGGAAAGCCGGCCCTGCAATATCGAAATGCATCATCGGGTAATCGGCATAGCGGGCCAGGAATTTTCCTGCTGTGATCGCGCCGCCATAAGGCCCGCCAATGTTCTTCATATCTGCAATGTCGGATTTTATCATGTCGTCATAATCGTCCCAAAAGGGCATCTCCGCAAGGCGTTCAAAAGTATTAAAACCGCTTTCTTTTAATTTATCCTTGGTATCTTCATCCGCGGTTCCCATTGTCACCAGTCCCGACATGCCAATGGCTGCCACCGCTGCGCCTGTTAGGGTGGCGAAATTCAGCACCAGCTGCGGATTGTACTTTTTGGCATACGCAAGCGCATCTGCAAGAATCATCCGGCCTTCCGCATCGGCGTTCAGCATCTCTACCGTCATGCCGTTGTACATCGTGATAATATCGCCCGGCACGTATGCATTTTCTCCCGGGCGGTTGTCGGTAGCCGGCACCAGCGCGATCACATGCACCGGCAGCTTCGCTTTCGCGATGGCATAAATGCTTGCGGCAACGGTTGCCCCGCCTGCCATGTCGCATTTCATCATGTCCATGGAATTGGGCGTAGGCTTTAAGCTCAGTCCGCCCGTATCATACACCACACCTTTGCCCACCAGCACCACCGGCTGCTTGTTCTTAGCCTTTGCCGGCTTATATTCCATGATGGTGAATGTCGGCGGATCAATGCTTCCAAGGTTTACAGCCAGCAATCCGCCCATTTTCAGGGAATTGATCTTTGCCTTATTGAGCACCTCAACGTTGAAGCCAGCTTCTTTTCCCATTTTCCGGAATTCCTTCGAAAGCTGCACGGCGGTAAGGTAATTTGCAGGCTCATTCACAAGGTCGCGGGTGATCTGCACCGCATCCATTACGATCTGCAGCTGCTCCACTTCCTGTGCGCCGATGGCTTTGCTGTGAACCCCTACCGACTTCAATGCAAATGCTTCCTTCTGCCTGTCTTTTTTATATTTCAGGAACTGGTAATTGCTCATTGCCAGCCCTTCTGTAAACGCAAGTGTTTCCGCCGGTTTTCCATCCACATCCACTACCGTAACCGCACGCAGCTTTGCTTCCGCAACAATGGTATGAATGCCGCTTGCCGCTTTCCGCAAGACTTCCAGCGTTTTATACGCTTCCTTCTGATCGGCTATGGCTTGAACGATCACATACCTGTTCAGCTGGTTGATCAGCACGTATTTCTTTTCGCGGACATTCATCTCTTCCTTCACAAAATCCTGCTCCGCTTTGTTTAATCCGTAATTAGCCAGGTTTGATGCCCTGCCGCACAACAAAATAAGGCTTTCGCTGTTATTAATTACAGATATTTTAGATATGGTAGTCATATAATATTTACTTTTGAGTTCCGTAAATGTAAAAAAAGAATTTATACGGTTACGCACTAATTATTAACTGGTTATCAGCACAAAATCACACGATTTACAGCTCAACTTAATTACCCCTTGAAATGAATATTGACGAATTACTGAAGCGCGCACTTAATTTTGAATTCCTGAGCATGGAAGAAGGCGTTTTCCTGTTTAAGAACGCCCCTACCGCCAGCCTCGTATTTACAGCAAACGAACTGCGCAAAATTCAAAAGCCCGATGGCAAGGTAACCTGGCAGATCGACCGGAATGTGAATACCACCAATGTATGCATCGCCAATTGCAAATTCTGCAACTTTTACCGCATTCCCGGACACAAGGAAGCGTATATCACCGATATCGAGACCTATAAGGTTAAAATTGAGGAAACCTTAAAATACGGCGGCGACCAGCTGCTTCTGCAGGGCGGGCACCACCCCGGGTTGGGACTGAAATTCTACACCGATACCTTCCGCGAGCTGAAGAAATTATATCCGAACGTAAAGCTCCATGCACTCGGGCCCCCGGAAGTGGCGCACATTACCAAGCTGGAAAAATCAACACATACCGAAGTATTAAAGGCATTGAAAGAAGCCGGGCTCGACAGCCTCCCGGGAGCGGGCGCCGAGATCCTGAACGACCGCGTACGCCGCCTGATCTCCAAAGGAAAATGCACCGGCCGCGAATGGCTCGACGTAATGCGTGCAGCGCATCAGCTCCACATTACCACCTCGGCCACCATGATGTTCGGGCACATCGAAACCATCGAGGAGCGCTTTGAGCACCTGGTATGGATCCGCGAAGTGCAGAGCGAAAAGCCGAAAGATGCCAAAGGCTTCCTTGCCTTCATTCCATGGCCTTTCCAGGATGACGGAACCTTGCTGAAACGCCACAAGGGCATCACCAACAATGTAACCGGCGACGAATACATCCGGATGATCGCCATGAGCCGCATCATGCTGCCGAACGTGATCAACATACAGGCAAGCTGGCTCACCGTGGGTAAGGATGTTGCCAAGCTTTGCCTCCATGCAGGCGCCAACGATTTCGGAAGCATCATGATCGAGGAGAATGTGGTTTCCGCCGCAGGAGCGCCGCACCGCTTTACCGCGGCAGGCATCCGGGAAGCTATCCGCGAAGCAGGCTTTGAGCCCCAGCTCCGCACGCAGCAGTACGAATACCGCGAGCTGCCTGCAAGCATCGTGGAGCAGGTGATCAACTACTAACATGACGCTGCTATCGCATTTATCATCCATCATCCCCATTTCCGAAGCGCTGGAAACGGAGCTGAATTCCCTTTCAAAGGAGCTCAGCCTGTCTAAAAATGAGATCGCCATTCAGTCGGGTGAAAAATGCAACGACCTTTTCTTCGTCCGCAAAGGCATCATGCGCGGCTATTATATTGATGAGGACGGCAAGGAGATCACCAACTGGTTTGCGCAGGAAACCGAATTCGCCACCTGCTTTTACGCCTTTGTAGCCAAACAGCCTTCCTTCGAGATCATCCAGGCACTGGAGGATTGTGAAGTGACCCGCCTGTCGAATGCCGCATTACAATCCCTGTATGTTAAATTCCCCGAGACCGAGCGCATTGGCCGCATCATCACGGAAAATTATTACATCCGCCTCGAAGAGCGCCTATTGAACATCCAGTTCAAAACAGCGAAAGAGCGTTACAGGAATCTGATCCTTTCCAAACCGGGATTATTACAGCGGGCGCCTTTGGGGCAGATCGCCACCTATCTTGGCATTACGCAGGAAACGCTGAGCCGCATCAGGGCATAAGCGCGCCTGTCCGCAGGAACCGCGCGCCGTCATTTCGAGTTCGACCAAAGGGAGAGTATCGAGAAAGTGCGGAGGCCCGCAGCCTTGTCATCCCGGGCTTGCACGAGGGATCTTACTCTGTACGGAGTCTTTTTTCTTGCCGCAGATTCACAGATTTTTGTCGTTTAGGGTACGCAGATCGTTATGATTTTTATGTCCAAATAATGATCGCTACGCGAGCTATGATTAATTATGATTAGATAGCGTTCAGGGCTTTCGCCCGCAAACCGCGCGCCGTCATTTCGAGTTCGACCAAAGGGAGAGTATCGAGAAAGTGCGGAGGCCCGCAGCCTTGTCATCCCGGGCTTGAACGAGGGATCTTACTCTGTGCGGAGCCTTTTTTTCTTGCCGCAGATTCACAGATTTTTCTATTAATTTTTGCAGATTATCGCTTACGCGATGGATTAATCGCGCGCCGTCATTTCGAGTTCGACCGGAGGGAGAGTATCGAGAAAGTGCGGAGGCCCGCAGCCCTGTCATTCCGGGCTTGCCCGGGGATCTTACTCTGTGCGGAGTCGTTTTTTTTGCCACAGATTCACAGATTTCTCTATTAATTTTTTGCAGATTATCGCTTACGCGACAGATTACGCGCGCCTGTCATTTCGAGCGGAGTCGAGAAAGCGCGGAGGCCCGCAGCTTGTCATCCCGGGCTTGCACGAGGGATCTTACTCTACGGAGTCTTTTTTCTTGCCGCAGATTCACAGATTTTTCTATTAACTTTTTTGCATATTATCGCTTACGCGACAGATTACCGCGCGCGTATTCGAGTACTTTCTGTGTCATCAAAACCCTCCCGCGGGCACGTATTTTTATCATTTATTTTTCCGGATAAAGTCGCAAGCCAAGGGAAAATTTGTGATTTTAGAGGATATTAGATAATAAAGCCCTAAATTTATAGTTCTGATTCCAGACAATGAAAAAATTTCTCCTTTTCCTATTTGTAATGTGCGGCTGCATTTTTAATGCGCAGGCCTCGCACCTCAAGGCCGGGGAGATCACGTATACGCACCTCGCAGGAAAAAAATACAAGATCACTGTTACTACCTACTCGAACACGCTTGGGACAACCACCGACGACTGCGAGGTAAAGGTCCGCTTCGGGGATGGCGACAGTGCGATCGCACCACGTTCAAACGGTTCTGCCGGAGGAAGTTGCTCACCGGCATTGATGGGAGTAATGTTCACCTCTGTTCCCTACACGAAGCTGAATATTTATGAAACAGAGCATCTCTACAAAGGCGATGGCATCTTTCACATTACCTGCACCATCGAAAACCGCAACTCGGGGATCTGTAATATGAACACTTCCGGCTTTATGCCTTTTTCGCTGCGAACCGATCTTGTCATTAATCCTTTTCTCAGCAGCAACACCTCCTCAGTACTGCTGAATCCTCCGTTGGATCTGGCCTGCGTAGGCCAATGCTTTGAGCATAACCCGCAGGCATACGATATAAATGGCGACAGCTTGTACTACTACCTCGACACCTGTTATATGGCGCCGGGAGTGCGGGTAGATGGCTGGGATTACCCGCCAAACATGGGCCCTGCAAGCATCGATCACAGCACGGGAGATCTTCGCTGGTGCAGCCCGACCACCATTTGCGCCTATAACATCGCCATTGTTGTGGAGGAATGGAAGCTGCTCCTTACCACACACACCCGTTATTTTGCCGGATCGGTATTGCGCGATATGCAGATCGAAGTTGCTTCCTGCATGAACACGCCCCCTGCCATCAGCAGCATTCCCGATACCTGCATCGTAGCGGGAACAGCGCTCAATTTCAACGTCACTGCCTCTGATGCCGAAGCAAATAACATTACCTTATCGGCCAGCGGCGGGCCTTTCCTGTTAAGCCCTGCGGCTTCATTTCCTACTGTTTCTGCTATAAGCACAGTTACTGGAACTTTCAGCTGGACACCCGGCTGCTCCGCCGTGCAGCTGCTTCCTTACCTGGTTACTTTTAAATCCGAGGACAGCGATCCTACGCTGCCGCTGGTTAATTATGAATCGATGTTCATCACGGTAGTAGCCCCGGCTCCAACCGCGCTTACGGCAACCCCAAGCGGCGCCAGCATTATTGTGGGCTGGTCGCCACCGGCATGCGCCGCAACGGGCGGCTCCAATCCGCTCAAAGGATATTATATCTACCGCAAGGAAAGCTGCGACCCATGGGTGCACAGCCTCTGCGAAACCGGCGTTCCCGCTTATACAGGATATACGCTCGCCGGAACGGTGAACGCACCTGCAAACACATTTACCGACAACAACGGCGGACTCGGACTGCTGCATGGAATTGATTATTCATACATGGTGGTAGCTTATTACAGCGACGGATCACAAAGCTATGCCTCCGGAAATGTGTGCGCGCACCTTGTACGCGATGTGCCGATCATCACCAATGTTAGCGTGCTGTCAACATCCTCCACTACCGGAAGCATCTGGACACACTGGGTGAAGCCGCTCGGCATTATGCCAAACCTTGATACAGCTGCGAACCCCGGGCCTTATGAGTATCGCCTGATGCAAGCTGCGGGACAAACGGGAACGCTTTCATTTGCGCCTGTTCCGGGAGCTTCCTACACATATCCCGCCTACTGGCAGCTTACGGATACTGGATTTGTAGCTACTGGCCTCAACACCCAGAGCTCTGCATACACCTATCGTGTTGACTTCTACAGCAACGGAATTTTCAAAGGCTCGACGCATACGGCATCCTCCGTATTGCTCAGCTCATCGCCAAGCGATAATAAAGTAACACTTACCTGGAACGAGGTTGTGCCATGGATCAACGATGAATACTTTATTTACAAAGAGGTTCCTTCGGGATCTTCCACGTTCATCCTGCTCGACAGCACCTTAACGCATGCATACGTTGATACCGGCCTTGTGAATGGCGCCACGTATTGCTACAAGGTGCAGAGCCGCGGACAATATTCCGACACGGCATTGCCGCGCCCGCTGTACAATACGTCGCAGGTAAAATGCGAAACGCCGGTCGACCTTGTGCCTCCCTGCCAGCCCACCTTTACGGTTACGCCGGATTGCGCCGGCATGCAGGATGTGATCTCCTGGACCAACCCGAATACCTATTGCAGCGATGATGCGGTGAAGTACATCATTTATTTTGCAAGGACAACGGAGGAAGCGCTGATCCCGATCGCAACCATCACCGATATCAATACCACTTCATTCATTCACCTCGACAATTACGAAGGCATTCCATCGATCGCCGGCTGCTACGCTGTTACGGCGGTAGATTCCTTCGGCAATGAAAGCCCTGTGGTGACGAAGCTCTGTGTCGACAACTGCCCCGTTTATGAATTACCGAACGTATTTACACCGAACGGCGATAATGTGAACGACCTGTTCACCCCGCTGCCGTACCGCTATGTAAAAGATGTAGATATTAAAATTTACGACCGCTGGGGACTGCTCATGTTTGAAACCACCAACCCCGATGTAAGATGGGATGGCACAAGCAGGGACAGCAAACAACAATGCCCCGACGGAACGTATTTCTATCTCTGCACGGTGAATGAGATCCGCGTGGAAGGAATTAAGCCGCGGGTGCTGAAAGGCTTCATCCAGCTGATCAATACCAAAACATTACCGAACAGGTAATTTCCCGGCATCCTTTAATTTCCCATTTATAAGGCTTTCTGAAATAAATTCCGTAATTTAGACTTCCTATTTTTCTGATGATTCCGAAATGAAGAAGTACATACTTTCCCTTGTTGTTTTAATTGCCGGGCTTTCCAACGTATCCGCCACGCATAACCGTGCGGGAGAGATCACCTACAGGTGGATCTCCGGCTATACCTACGAAGTTACAGCCACCACCTATACCAATACTTACGCTACAACCGCCGACCGCTGCGAGGTAACAATTTATTTCGGCGACGGCGACAGCGCCGTAGCGCCAAGGATCAACGGGCCCTTTCCGGGAACCCTCTGCCCTTCCACTGCCGATGGCGCAATGATCACGCCCAACACCAAGCTCAACGTTTATAAAACCTCACACACCTACCACGGCCCGAACCTCTATGTGATCACCATGGAGGATCCCAACAGGAACGCCGGCATCTGTAACATTCCAAACTCTGTGAACACCTCGTTCTTCCTGCGAACCGAATTAAACATCAATCCTTTTTTAAGCCCCAACAGCTCACCCGTTCTTCTCAACGAGCCGATCGATCTTGCCTGTGTGGGCGAATGCTTTGAGCACAACCCCGGCGCTTACGATGCCGATGGCGACAGCCTTTATTACCGCTTATCAACTTCCTATGCAGGCGGCTCACCGATCCCCGGCTGGACATTTCCTCCGAACATGGGGCCTGCAAGCATCGACCACCAGACCGGCGACCTTGTATGGTGCACGCCTACCGTGATCTGCCAGTACAACGTTGCCATTGTGATCGAAGAGTGGAAGCTGCTCCTGACAACACACACGCGCTATTATGCAGGATCAGTGCTGCGCGATATGCAGATAGATGTGGCTACCTGCCTGAATACACCCCCCGGCATCACCAGCCTGCCCGACACCTGCATCGTGGCCGGATCGCCGCTTACATTCAACGTAACCGCTACCGATGCCGAAGCAAACGTAGTTACCTTATCGGCTTCCGGCGGGCCATTCCTCTTAACACCGGGCGCTTCATTCCCAACCGTTTCGGGCGTTAGCAGCGTTACGGGCACATTCAGCTGGACACCCAACTGCGCGGAAGTACAATTGCTGCCTTACCTCGTTACCTTTAGATCGGAAGATAATAACCCTACCGTGTCGCTTGTAAATTTCGAATCGGTTTTCATCACCGTGGTGGCACCTGCTCCAACAGGCCTAACCGCAACGCCAAGCGGCTCGAGCATTATCGTGAACTGGTCGCCGCCCGCATGTGCCGGCACCGGCGGCGCAAACCCGCTCAAAGGCTATTACATCTACCGCAAGGAAAGCTGCGACCCATGGGTGCACAGCCTCTGCGAAACCGGCGTGCCTTCCTACACCGGCTATACGCTTGTAGGCACGGTGAATGCCTCCACCAATACATTTACCGATACCAACGGCGGGCTCGGATTGCTTCACGGCGTTGATTATTCCTACATCGTAGTGGCGTATTACAGCGACGGGTCACAAAGCTATGCATCCGGCAACGTTTGTGCGCAGCTGGTCCGCGATGTGCCCATTATTACAAACGTGAGCGTGCTTTCTACATCGGCAGCAAGCGGAAGCATCTGGACGCACTGGGTGAAGCCATTGGGTGTAAGCCCTAACCTTGACACAGTCGCTAATCCCGGCCCGTATGAATACCGCCTGCTCCAGGCTACCGGACAAACGGGGCCGCTGTCGTTTGGCCTCGTCGCAACCTATACTTATCCTGCATACTGGCAGCTTACCGACACGGGCTTTGTAAGCACCGGGCTGAACACGCAGGACAATGCTTTTACCTACCGCGTTGATTTTTACAGCAACGGGATCTTCAAAGGCTCCACGCATACGGCCTCTTCGGTATTCCTCAGCTCATCGCCAAGCGATAACAAGGTAACGCTTACCTGGAACGAGCTTGTGCCATGGATCAACAATGAATATTTTATTTACAAGGAAGTGCCTTCAGGATCTTCCACGTTTGTGCTGATCGACAGCACAAGCCTGCAAACCTATGTGGATACAGGCCTTGTGAACGGCGCCACCTATTGTTATAAGGTGCAGAGCCGCGGACAATATTCCGATCCCGCATTGCCGCGCCCCCTGTACAACACATCGCAGGTAAAATGTGAATCGCCGATCGACCAGGTACCGCCCTGCCAGCCGGCCTTTACAGTGAACCCTGATTGCGGCCTGATGCAGGATGTGCTTTCATGGACCAACCCGAACACCTATTGCAGCGATGATGCCGTACGGTACATTATTTATTTTGCACGGACAACGGAAGAAGAGCTGGTCCCCCTCACCACCATTACCGACATGAATACCACAAGCTATACGCATCTCGACAATTACGAAGGCGTGCCTTCCATTGCAGGATGCTATGCGGTTACGGCAGTGGATTCATTCGGGAACGAAAGCCCGATCGTGAATAAGATCTGTGTCGACAACTGCCCTGTATATGAATTACCAAACGTATTTACACCGAACGGCGATAACGTGAACGACCTCTTCACGGCGCTTCCATACCGCTATGTAAAGGATGTGGATATTAAGATCTACGACCGCTGGGGACTGCTCATGTTTGAGACCACCGACCCGGATGTAAGATGGGACGGCACAAGCAAGGACAGTAAAAAGCAATGCTCCGACGGAACATATTTCTATCTCTGCACCGTGAACGAGATCCGCGTGGAAGGCATCAAGCCGAGGGTCCTCAAAGGATTCATACAGCTGATCAATACCAAAACAGCACCTAACCATTAGTCAGCGTTTATGTTCTCAGGCATTATCGAAGCTTTAGGCGAAATTGTACTTTTAAAAAAAGAGCAAAGCAATCTTCACATTTCTGTTAAAGCAGATTTCACACACGAATTAAAGATCGACCAGAGCGTTGCGCACAATGGCGTATGCCTTACGGTGATTGATACTGCGGGCGATACATACACCGTTACCGCCATTGACGAAACGCTGAAGAAAACAAATCTCGGACTGCTGAACAAGGGCGATGAAGTAAACCTGGAACGCTGCATGAAGCTTGGCGACAGGCTCGACGGGCATATTGTGCAGGGGCATGTGGACCAGACCGCAACCTGCATTTCCGTGGAAGAAAGCAATGGCAGCTGGACCTATACATTTGATTACGATGCTTCGCAAAACAACATCACGGTTGAAAAAGGTTCTGTTTGTGTGAACGGCGTAAGCCTTACGGTAGTCAATTCAAAAGAGCATTCCTTCTCTGTGTGCATTATTCCATACACACACGAACATACAAATTTCAAACACATGAAGGCCGGCACTGTTGTAAACCTGGAATTTGATATTTTAGGGAAGTATATCAGTAAGCTGGTAAGAGGGTAAACTGGCATAAGATAGCAGGATGATCCGTCATCCCGTGCTCCGACACGGGATCTCTCTCAGATCATGAGGTGAAACCGATTACTGCACGCCGGAACATTGCGTAGAGATGCCGTGTCGTGGCACGGCATGACAATAGCATTCACGTAAAATTCTCAGAACACCTTGCTCGCAACTCTCCTCGTTACCTCCGATGTCCCCATCGTATAGTAATGCAAACAAGGCGCACCCGCTTTGATCAGCTCCTTCGACTGGTTGATGCACCACTCGATCCCAACTTCCTTCACCTCTGCATCTGTTGTGCATTTTTCGATCTCTTCCAGCAGGTCCTGCGGCACATCGATCTTGAATATTTTCGGAAGTATGGTCGCCTGCTTTTTGGTCGTGATAATTTTTAATCCCGGGATCACCGGCACATCGATGCCCATCTCCTTGCATTTTTTGAGGTACTCGAAATATTGCGCATTGTCGAAGAACATCTGCGTTACAATGTATTCAGCACCCGCATCTATCTTTAGTTTCAGGTGCTTCATATCGGAGATCATGTTCGGCGCTTCAAAATGCTTTTCAGGATAACCCGCAACACCCACGCAGAAATTGGTAGGCGCAACATCCGCCAGGTCATCCTCCATGTACTTTCCTTTGTTCATCTGCTTCACCTGCTTCACCAGGTCGATCGCATAAGCATGCCCGTTAGGCTCGGGAACAAATTCGGGTTCGCTTTTAATGGAATCGCCGCGCAGGGCAAGCACATTGTCGATCCCGAGGAAATGCAGGTCGATCAATGCATTCTCCGTTTCTTCCTTGCTAAAGCCGCCGCAGATGATGTGAGGCACTGCATCAACATGATATTTGTTCATGATGGCCGCACAAATTCCAACTGTTCCCGGACGCTTGCGGATGCTCACCTTTTCGAGATAGCCGCCCTCACGCTTCTTGTATAAATATTCCTCGCGGTGATAGGTAACATCCACGAACGATGGCTTGAATTCCATCAATGGATCAATACCGTCGAAAATAGACTGGATGCTTTTTCCTTTCAGGGGAGGCAATATCTCGATAGAGAACAGGGTGGATTTCGCCTGTTTGATGTGGTCGGTAACTTTCATAAATCAGCTTACAGGTTTAATTCTGCGATTGAGCGTGCAAAGTAACGGCTTGGCACATTAAAAACCAAATAAATATAGGCATGCCCGCGGAAGGAGGCGGATTAGATGCTTTTATTCGCCGGATTTTTAGTAAATTCGCAGTCCTTAAGAAGAAAACACAGAAATGGAGAATATCAGGAATTTTTGCATCATTGCGCACATCGACCACGGCAAAAGCACACTTGCCGATCGCTTATTAGAATACACCAATACCATCAGCAAACGTGATATGCAGGCGCAGGTCCTCGACGACATGGACCTCGAGAAAGAGCGCGGCATCACCATCAAAAGCCATGCGATCCAGATGGATTACGAGCTGAACGGCAAAAAATACGTACTCAATTTAATTGACACTCCCGGCCACGTCGACTTCTCCTACGAAGTTTCCCGCTCCATTGCAGCCTGTGAAGGCGCTTTGCTCATCGTGGATGCAGCGCAGGGAATCCAGGCACAAACCATTTCCAACCTTTACCTTGCGCTCGGGAGCGACCTCGAGATCATCCCGGTGCTCAACAAGATCGACCTTCCAAGCGCAGAGCCGGAAGCCGTGAAGGACCAGATCGTGGAATTATTAGGCTGCAAGCGTGAAGAGATCATTTCTGCATCGGGAAAAACCGGCCTGGGCGTGCATGACATTTTAGCTGCCATCGTTGAACGCGTACCGGCGCCGAAAGGAAATCCTTCAGGGCCTTTACAGGCATTGATCTTCGATTCGGTGTACAACTCGTTCAGGGGGATTATCGCTTATTTCAAGGTAACGAACGGCACCATCAAAAAAGGCGACAAAGTAAAATTCGTTGCAACGGAAAAAGAATACAACGCCGATGAGATCGGGGTGCTGCGCTTAAAGCAGGAGCCGCGCAATGAAGTGAAGACCGGCGATGTAGGCTATATCATCTCAGGAATTAAAGATGCCCGCGAAGTAAAGGTGGGCGATACGATCACCACCGTTGCCAATCCATGCGAAGGCGGGATCCAGGGATTCGAAGAGGTGAAGCCGATGGTATTTGCCGGGATCTATCCCGTGGATACCGAAGATTTTGAAGAGCTGCGCTACTCCATGGAAAAGCTTCAGCTGAATGATGCATCCCTTACCTGGGAGCCGGAATCTTCGGCTGCGTTAGGATTTGGGTTCCGCTGCGGGTTCCTCGGCATGCTCCACATGGAGATCATCCAGGAGCGTTTGGAGCGTGAGTTCAACATGACCGTGATCACCACGGTTCCCAACGTATCGTATCATGCATACGATACCAAGAACGAATTGCTGATCGTAAACAATCCTTCCGACCTTCCCGACCCGAGCAAGCTCGACAGGGTGGAAGAGCCGTATATCAAGGCGCAGATCATCACTAAATCCGAATACGTAGGGAACATCATGAGCCTGTGCATCGGCAAGCGCGGCATCATCACCAACCAGATCTACCTTACCACCGACCGCGTAGAGCTGATGTTCGACCTGCCTTTGGGCGAGATCGTATTCGATTTTTACGACCGCCTCAAAACCATTTCAAAAGGTTATGCTTCTTTCGATTACCAGCCTTTGGACTACCGCCAGAGCTACCTCGTGAAGCTCGACATCCTGCTGAATGCAGAGCCTGTGGATGCATTGTCATCATTGATCCACCGCGATAATGCATACGAGTTCGGCAAGAAGATGTGTGAAAAATTAAAAGAGCTCATTCCGCGCCAGCAGTTCGAGATCCCTATCCAGGCTGCGATCGGCGCTAAGATCATTGCGCGTGAAACCATTAAGGCAATGCGTAAGGATGTTACCGCGAAATGTTATGGCGGTGATATTTCCCGGAAGCGCAAGCTCCTCGAGAAGCAGAAAGAAGGAAAGAAACGCATGCGCTCTGTAGGCAGCGTGGAGATCCCGCAAAGCGCCTTCATGGCGGTATTGAAGCTGAATGATTAATTCCGCTCCGTTTTTAAAAATGGATTGCTGAATTCTTTATTGCTGATGAACACCGAATCGGTCAGTGTTTTTAAAAAGGCAATAACCTCCTTCTTTTCAGTTTCCGTAAGCTTTATGCCTTTCTGATACGCATAGCTCATTTTCGAATCCACATTCACGCTGGTATGCACGCCGCTGCTGTAAAAGTCCAGCACCTCCTCCAGCGTTTTAAAGCGTCCGTCGTGCATGTAAGGAGCCGTGAGCGCAATGTTCCTCAGTGAAGGGATCATAAATTTTCCGTTGTCCTTCTTGTTTCCCGTTACCCCGCCCCTGCCCTTATCTTTGTAATCTTCGGCATTGTAAACCTCATCAAGGCCGTTATCGCTGAATCGCAACGTCGTGATAAGGCCGTTGCCGTCGGTGGGATGACAATGCAGGCAGTCTCCCCGTGTCTGGTTATTCATCAGGCGGAAGCCGTTGAACTCTTCGGTAGTGAATTTAGCTTTGCCCTGCGCCACCTGATCATATTTCGACTCATGCGAAATGAGCGTGCGTAAAAACTGCGCAAGCACATTCTTTACCATGCTGCTGTCGATCTTCCCGCTCCCATACACTTTCCTGAATTTCGTCACATACAGCTTACTGGAATTTAAGCGGGAGAGCAGCAGCCTCCAATTCATGTTCATTTCATTCTTCGCGGTGATCGGGTGAGAAACCTGGTCTTCCAGCGTGCCTGCACGGCCGTCATAAAAAAAAGAAGGATGCCATGCCAGGTTAAAGAGCGGCATGGCATTCCTGCTTGTTATTCCATTGTTCACGCCAATGCTGAAACCGCGCTGCGCATCGCTGAATGCCGATCGCTGGTTGTGGCATCCGGAGCAGGAAAGAGTGCTGTCGGAGCTCAGCGCCGGGTCATAAAACAAATACCTGCCAATAGCAGCGCCTTCAATGGTTACCGGGTTCTGCGTCGAAACCGGCATCTTCGGAAAAAACATCAGCTCCCGGAAAGGATAAGGCGTAGTGGAGGTCCTCCCGCATATAAATACAATGCAGGCGGCAGATAAAAGTATGATCAGCTTGCTTTTCTTCATCGCGATATTCCGCTATTTCATGATCGTTACAGGAATGGTCTTCGATCGTAAGTTGGTCTTGATCTTCAGGTAATACACGCCGCTTGGAAATTTTTCCGTATCGAACCAGTACCTCACAGGGATGTTCTTCCACTCCTGCATCAGCTTTCCTTCGGAGTTGTACAGCTCCATGTGCTCGATGATATGATATTCATGGGTATCCTTCAGCTGAATGTTGATAATATTCCTTGCAGGATTCGGGTAAACATTGAAGTAGTCGCCGGTAGTCACTTCCTTCACCGGGTGGATCATAGTAACATGCGCATTCATGTTATCGATCATCCAGCCTTCTTTGTTGTTGTTCACAGAGTCCGACTTAAATGTAAAGCGCACTTTAATGCTATCCACCACAGTGCTGATCCAGCTCATGTCATAGCACAGCCACACATCGCGCCAGGTGGAATCGGTGCCGCTGAAGGCATATTCGCCTGTCGATAGTGTGTCCTGGTTCTGCGGATCGTACCCGAAAAAATTATACACATGCGGGTTGTTAAACGCATTCTGCCAGGTTACGCCATAGTCGATCGAAAATTCAACCATGCCGCCATCCGCTTTTTTATCCATGTCGAGCTTCTGCTGCCACTGGATCCCAAGAATGCCATGCGTCATGAACGGCACCACATTAAAATAAAAGGACGATGTATTATTTACCGGGTAATTATTAATGGTATCCGTAACAATGGCATTGGGCACTGTCCCGGCGCTGTCGAATATTATTTTCTGCGGCTTTCCTACCTGCCAGATATTGCCGGCTGTAGGTTCGATGTGAACGAAAAGTGAATTGTAATAGGAGGAATCAGCCCCGTCAAAATATTGCGAGTAGCTCCACTGGCTGTATGAATTGATGGTGAAGCAGGCAAAAAGAAAAGAAAGGAATGCGGCTTGTAGCTGTTTTTTCATGGTTCATAATTTAGGTGAAATTGAACAAAAAGTTTCCGCCCGGTAGTTCTGTGAATCTCCGGATTGCGTTTTTAACAGTAAGTAAGTTGGATCGTAGAGTTGTTACATAGGCGCTTGTTTTTAGGTTTAAATTATGGTGATCATTGCTTTACAATTTTTTTCGTAACGGAATTTCCTTGTGACTCGCTTACTTTCAGGAAATAGACTCCTGCCGGCTGGCTCATGAGGTCGATATCAGTGGAAAGGCTGTTAAGCTTCATATCCAGGATTGGCTTTCCGAACACATCTCTTACTTCCATGCTCATGTTTTCCTTTAAAAAGCTCATGCTTAATTTAAAGTTCCCGCTGCCGGGATTCGGATACACATACACTGCCTGTTCCAGGTCATTAAGCTTAGCTACCGTTAATGCAAGGTTGCTGCATCCCAGTCCGCCGGAAGGCTGATAAGCCAGTGTATCGTGCAACTTAAAGCAGTCGAGCACGCTTTGCATTTCGAACGGCGGTGTCAAATATCCAAGAAAGCCATAAGTTGAACCGACTCCTTCCACCAGGGAAACATACGTGCTGCCCCCGTCATTAATATTGAATCGCTTGTGGTACACACTACCTACCAGCACCGAATCAACCGAAGCCACGATATTTTTATAATACATTTTATCGCTTACATAGCTATCGGGCAGGGTATCTCCAACACTTAAATTAAAATCATACAATAATGTATCTGTTGTGCTATCCGGCTCAATAAAATAGATCCGCTTGTTCAAAACATCCTCCCTGAAGCCGCCGGCATAAAATGTTGCAATGGAGCTGCTCAGGTAAGCCATGGATGGCGGGGGAGTGGAAACGCAACCCCAGTAAGATCCTCCTACATACGGTACATTCGGATCACCATAAACGATCCCCGACCATTTCAGCCGGTGATACGTATAGCTTCCTATCGTAGTATCGCCATTGATGGAATATTGATAATCACGACAACAGTTACAGAAATACTCACCTGAGCTTTCGCGCCACAATGCATCCGATGACGGGAAAGGATGATACACACCGGACTGAGCTTCCAGGCCTTCTAAACATCCGGTAAATAACAGGAGAAGTAAGACTTTTTTCATATTAAGAGATTTAAGTTTTTAATATTATTGCTTCACTATTTTCTTTACATAATAATTTCCCTTCGCATCTTCCATCCTCACAAAATAAAGATCGGCTGCTAAACCTGAAAGATCAAGCTCGCAGGAAATATTCCCTACATTATTTTTTGAAATGAGAATATTTCCGAGAATGTCCGTCACCTTCACCCTGCTTATTAATTGTGTAGTGGTTATTTGCAGCAAGCCGCCGGTTGGATTTGGATACATTGCTATTTCTTCTGCCTGCAGCGGTGCGGAAATTCCGGCTGTTAACGAGCAGCCGCCCGCCGAATAGCTCGGATAGATGGTAGTATCATCCTGGCTCATGCAATCGAGATTACTGTAAAAATAGGAAACATTTGCCCAGACATTCCGGAATAAACCGAGGCTGCAACCGATCCCTTCCACCCATACACCGGGTTCGCCATTAAAATTTACTCTCTTTCTATAGGAGCCGTTTACCATTACCGAATCAATAAGCCCTGCCTTAAGGTCAACACGGTGAAAGTCAAAAGAGTAAAAATCCTGCTCGTAAACATGGGCGGTATCACCTGTACCTACCGTAAAATCATAGATCAGCAATTCATTTGTTGAATCGGGCGGAATGAAATAAACCTTTCCTGCGCCATCATCCCTGAGAGCGCCGGCATATCCGATGCCGCAGCGGAACAGCTCAGAATACGCTATTGAGCCTATGACTGTATCAGTAGCCGGCATACAGTATAATTCCGGGGGATCGTACTGTACATAAGGCGCAGGCCAGGGAACTGTTGGCCATCCCGGCGGAATCATCCATGTGCCCCTGGCGTTTGTCCAGACAGCGCTATCAGTCGGAAAAGGATGATACACCCATGACTGGGCTTCCGATTTTGAAAATTGAATAACAAGAAGGGTAAGAAGTAGCAGTTTCTTCATGCGCGAAGGATTTGATATTACTAATTTATAATTATTTAACTGATAAGCGAACCTGATTTATTAAACGGCAGGTTTTAGCGATTAAACGGTATTTTGAAAAAAAAGCTAAAAAGCCTGTAACTTTGCCGGAACTTATGCGTCCTAAACCCGAAATTGCACCAAAAACGCTACTATGACAGCCGAGGAATTCAACAACTGTGTTGACCTGTACGCCGATAACCTGTACCGCTTTATCCTGAAAAACATAAAGGATGAAGAAAAAGCACGCGACGTTGTGCAGGATACTTATGAAAAGCTCTGGCTGAAAGTGTCGGAAGTGGAAAGCACCAATGCAAAATCATACATGTTCACCACTGCTTACCGCACCATGATCGACCGGATCAGGCGGGATAAAAAGCAGGGAGAGATGACCGAAGCCAGCCTGTACAGCCTCAGCACCAGCCGGCAGTACAGCGACCTGAAGGAGATCCTGAACGAAGCATTGAACAAATTACCGGAGATCCAGCGCTCCGTGATCCTCCTGAGGGATTATGAAGGCTACAACTACGCTGAGATCGGCGAAATAACCGGGCTGAACGAATCTCAGGTTAAAGTATATATTTTCAGGGCAAGGGGCTTTCTGAAAAATTACATCGGTGCAATGGAAAATGTAATATAAACATGAACATCAATAAACATAACTACGAAGCTTTTTTCCTCGATTACCACGAAGGAAACTTAACACCGCAAGAGGTGGCTGAGCTGCTTTTGTTTGTTGAACAGCACCCGGAGCTGAAAGAAGAATTTGAATGCTTCGAGAACTTCACCCTTGAAGATTACTCCGCCTATAACTTTGAAAACAAGGAAGGCCTGAAAAAGCAGATCACGGAAACGAACAGGGAAGATTATTTTATCCGCGCTGTTGATGGCACCCTCACAAACACCGAAAACGGATTATTAGATCAATTTTTAAAGCAACATCCCCAATACGCCCTTGAATTTGAGCTTTTCCGGAAAACAAAGCTTGTCCCGGACCTTAACATCGTATTTGAGCACAAGGCGCAATTAAAGCGCGTTCCTGAAACCGCAGAAAACCTCCTTATTTCAGCAATGGAAGGGCTTCTTTCAAAAGAAGAAAATACGCTACTGGATCGGCAACTGGCTGTTGACCCGGAGCTGCGCCGCGACTTTACACTTTATAAACAAACAAAGCTGAGCGCCGACACTTCTGTTGTGTATGAGAACAAGGAAGAGCTGAAACGCCGCGAAAGGAAGATCATTCCCTTCTATTATTATGCTTCTGCAATCGCCGCCGCAGTGCTCCTGCTGTTCGGCCTGTTCTTCGTGTTCAACAATGCAACTGATACGGAGCAGGACATGGCTCACAATCACACAACCGCTCCAAAAGAAGCACCTGCTCCTGCGGCTGTTAAGGAAGAATCACCTGCTGTGGAGGAAATGCGGAATGTAGCTGTTCAGCCCCTTACCGCTTCTGTTGCGAAAAACGAAAGCAGGAAACAAAAGAACCATTCTCCTGAAAAGGATTCATTAAAAGCACATCCTGTCATTAACCCGGCACCTCAGAACATCGCGCAGAACATTCCTGAGAACAAACAGGATGCGCCGCAGGAACAGATCGCCCCGCTGAACAACGTGCAGGATAATAACACAGCCTCCAATCCTGTTGCGAAAGCAGATGATACGGAGAAAGCGCCTTCAAAGGAATTCTTATCCCTGGGACAGATCGCCGCAGCGAAGCTCAAGGAGAAAACACTCGATCCTGAAGTGCTTGCGATGGAAAAGAAAAACGGCAAACTGAAAAAGATCAGCGGATGGGATGTATTGCAGATGGTAGCCAAAGGCGCCAGCAGGCTTACCGGCAAAAAAGTGGAAGCAAAGCCTACCTATAACGAAGAAGGTGAAATAACCGCCTATGCTTTGGGAGCAGGCAGCTTCCAGTTCTCAAAAGGGAAAAAATCAAATTAATTTTATTGACATCTTCTTCTTGTCATGCTGACGAAGGAAGCATCTCAGGAAACACATTATTATCAGGTAGTTTTGAAAAAGATTCTTCGACTCCATTTCATTTCGCTCGGAATGACATCCTAATATAACACTGCTGATTCGTAAATTCGTACAGATCAGTGATCCGTACCTTTAGGATAATTCACCGTATAATGCAATCCCCTGCTTTCCTTCCGTTGTCTTGCATGCTTGATGATGATGTATGCTACATTGATGATGTTCCTCAGCTCGCACAATTTAGGAGAGATCGTGGTTTTTAAATAGAGTGCCTCGTTTTCCTTGTAGAGGATCTCCAGCCTGTCGAAGGCGCGCTGCAGGCGGATATCGGAGCGCACAATGCCTACATAGTTGGTCATGATCGCCTGCACCTCGCGTAAGCTCTGGATCAGCAATACCATCTCCTCCGGATGATGCGTTCCTTCCGCATTCCAATCAGGTATCGCTTCACAAAAGCTTATTTTCTTCCTGCTCTCGACCGCGTCCATCGCGGCATGATGCGCATACACAACGGCTTCAAGAAGCGAATTGGATGCAAGGCGGTTGGCGCCATGCAATCCTGTGGAAGAGCATTCGCCGATGGCGTATAAATTCTTTATGCTGCTTTTCCCCTTTTTATCCACCTTGATCCCACCGCACATGTAATGCGCAGCAGGCACTACGGGCACGTAGTCCGTCATCATGTCTATTCCGAGGCTTAGGCATTTCTGGTAGATGTTCGGAAAATGTTTGATCAGCTCCTTCTTATCGAGGTGCCTGCAATCGAGGTACACATAATCATCGCCGCGGATCTTCATTTCATTATCGATGGCGCGTGCAACAATATCACGCGGCGCCAGCGATCGGCGCTCATCGTATTTCTGCATGAACTCTTTTCCGTCGATCGTTTTCAGGATGCCCCCGAATCCGCGCACGGCTTCCGAGATCAGGTAGGATGGGCTTTCACCGGGATTGTAAAGCGAAGTGGGATGAAACTGGTAGAACTCCATTCCTTCCACCCTGCCTTTTGCGCGGTATACCATGGCCACGCCATCGCCTGTTGCGATCGTGGGGTTGGTGGTGGTGCTGTACACATGCCCCGCACCGCCGGTCGCCATTAAAATGGTTCTTGCCAGCACAGTCTCGATGCTGTTGCTGCGCAGGTTCAGCACATAGGCGCCATAGCACTCGATGCCCGGCGTGCGGCTGTTCACCTCTATTCCAAGGTGATGCTGCGTGAGTATGTCTATGGCGAAATGATGGTCAAGGATCTCGATGTTCGGATGCGTATGCACCGCTGCAAGCAAAGCGCGTTCGATCTCAAAGCCGGTATTGTCTTTATGATGAAGGATACGGTGCTCCGAATGTCCGCCTTCTTTTGCAAGGTCATACTCGCCGCTTTCCGTTTTATCAAATTCAGCTCCCCAGGCGATCAGCTCGTTAATGCGGTCGGTAGACTCGGTGATCACCATTCTTACCACCTCTTCATCGCACATGCCGTCACCCGCGATGAGCGTATCCTTAATATGCTTTTCGTAGCTGTCGGGACTATACATCACCGCAGCGATGCCGCCCTGTGCGTACTTGGTGTTACTCTCGTCCTCGTTCGCTTTCGTGATCATGCATACTTTACCATGCTGCGCCACTTTCAGGGCATAGCTTAAGCCGGCTATTCCCGAACCGATAATTAAAAAATCAACCTGTTTCTTCATAGTATGTTCTGCGGATCGCACAAAATTAAGGCTTTTTGCGGAACATACGTATATGGCTTATCTGTTCACCACCCCTGGCCCCTCCTGCAAGGAGGAGAATGGATCCTGCATGAAATGATAATTCCGAAAACACATCAACAATAGAAGTTTAATTTAAAAGATAGCAGGGTCTGCTCCCTCCTCTCAGGAGGGTCGGGGTGGTACAGCACTCACCACCCCTAACCCCTCCTCGAAGGAGGGGAATGGATCCTACACGAAATGCTAATTTGGAAAACACATCAACAATAGAAATTTAAATTTAAAAGATAGCAGGGTCTGCTCCCTCCTCTTAGGAGGGTTGGGGTGGTCCAATACTAACCACCCCTAACCCCTCCTGCGAGGAGGGGAAGTTTCCAATAATGAACAGGAATGCGTACCTTTGTAACATAACAGAATCACACAAAATGGAAACACTCGTAAAAAGACCGGTCATTATATACGCGGAAAGCACCCCGAACCCCTCCTCTATGAAATTCGTCGCGAACCAGCTGATGATCATGGATGGGGCAACAGCTCAGTTTTTATCCAAAGCAGAAACCAAAGGCTCGCCGCTTGCCGCGAAATTATTTGAGTTCCCTTTCGTGAAAGCTGTTTTTCTTGCCTCTAATTTTGTGACGATCAACAAAACGGATAACATCCAGTGGGATGATATTATCCTCGAGCTGCGCGAATTTATCCGCGTGTTCCTTACAGAAGGCAACACGGTGATCACCGAGCTTCCGAAAGCGGAAGTGGCGATCGACAGCACCTTCAAGGAAAAGAAGGAAGTGTACACGGAGCATACGGCACCCACAACAGATATTGAAGTGAAGATCGTGGAAACGCTCGAGCAATATATTCGTCCGGCTGTGGAAGGCGACGGCGGAAGCATTACATTCAAAAGCTTTAAGGATGGCATTGTAACCGTTCAGCTTCGCGGCGCCTGCAGCGGATGCCCCTCGTCGACGCTTACCTTAAAGGCCGGCATCGAAGGCCTGCTGAAGCGCATGATCCCGGAAGTGAAGGAAGTTGTGTCGGAGGCGATGTAACGGATGGCCTCGCACCAGTGACGCAGTTTAATTCATAAAAAAAACCGAACACAAAATGTTCGGTTTTTTAATTTTCTCAATCTTCAATTAACTAATTCTTAATGATCTTCTTATTCATTACTTCCTCATCGGTGATCACCTGTAAATAGTAAATTCCTTTTGCGAGCTCCTTCAGGCTGAGCTGTTTCTTGTATGTTCCGTTCCGCTGGCTGAGCTCTTCTGAATACACTTCCTGTCCTGCAATATTTACAATGCTGATCTTCACGCTTCCGGCTTTTGCAAGCTCCAGCTCAATCGTTACATCTTCGTTAAAAGGGTTCGGATACACATTCAGCGCAGCAGCGTAAGCCGCTTCAGAGATTCCCACATCGTTGATATTAATAATGGTTGAAACCGTGGAGCAGCCCAGCGCATTGGTTACCTGCACATAGTAATTCCCGTTGGTCACATACACTAACGTTTGATTGGTTTCGCCCGGTAGCGGCGATCCTGCAAGGTACCACTGGTAAGAGAATGCCGGTGTGCTGTACAATGTATCGTGCGACTTTGCGATGGAAGGCAAGGGAGGATTTCCGAGCACGGTAACCCTTACCGTATCCGAGCTTACGCAACCTGCTGAAGAAGTTCCGATCACGGTATAGGTGGTGGAAACCACGGGCCCTGCGATCGGGTTAACAATGGTTGAATCGCTTAATGATGTTCCCGGATGCCATACGTATGTTGTACCGCCGCTTGCCGTGAGGTTCACATTTGTGCTTAAGCAGGTGCTGTCGTTCATGCCCGCATCAATGGTTGGCAATGGCAATACATTTACCGATTGCGAACTGGATGCAGAGCAGCCGTTCGTATCAGTCACCATTACGGTGTATGTTCCGGAAGCGGATACAGTGATGGACGATAGCGTATCGGCAGCAGCTGTACTCCATTGGTACTGATCCGACGGGCTTGATGTAAGTGTTACCGAGCCGCCGATGCAGAAAGTAGTAGGGCCGCTTGCGGTGATTCCCGGCGAAGGCAATGGAACAACAGTTACCACAACCGTATCCACATCCACGCAGCCGCTCGTGTTCGTGATAGCCACGTAATAAGCGGTTGTTGTTGTTGGATTGGCAACAGGAGTGGCCGATGTTACGCTGCTCAGCGTTCCGTCGTTCGGAAGCCATGCATAGCTTGCAGCGCCCGGTGCGCTTGCGTTAAGCGTGGTGCTGGCGCCGTTGCAGATGGTTACATCCGTTCCTGCGCTGGCAGTAAGCTGGCAATATTTGATCGTTTCAAAATCCTCGTTTGTTCCGGCACCCTTGCTCATCCCGGCAATGTAAATATTCCCGATGTTATCCACGGAGATGGCAACAGCCTGGTCGGCATTGTTACCTGTTCCGTTGTATTTGGTGATCCATTGCTGAACACCTGCGGTATCGTATTTTATGGTGGTGAAATCATTGTTCAACCCGCTCGTGTAGCTGTAGCCTGTTACATATACATTTCCGGCAGCATCCAGCGCAAGCGCTTTTCCTTCATCATAGCCGTTGGAAGGCCCGTTATAACGCGTGAGCCATTTCTGAACACCCGTGCTGTCGTATTTAATCGTTACAATGTCTTCCGCCGAAGGGGAAACGCCGATGCTCCTCCCGGTGATGTACACATTTTTCGCGGCATCTATTTTAATTGCATTGGCGCGGTCGTAATCGTTGCCGGTGCCGTTGTATGTTTTCGACCATTGCTCCACGCCTGCGGAGTTGTATTTTACAGTTGCATAATCATAATTGGTAAGCACCGCGGTTTGCGTATAGCCTGTTACATATACATTTCCGGAAGCGTCGATGGTGATCGCGCGGGCCTCATCATAATTGTTGGAAGGCCCGTTGTATTGCGATGCCCAGAGCTGTGTTCCGGCTGCATCGTACTTCAGGGTAATAAAATCGAAATCCGCGGAAGCGCTTTGAAAAGTATATCCCGCAACGTACACGACAGAGGTGGCCGGATCAACATAAATGGCGTAGCCGGCATCAATGTCCCCGCCAGCGCCGTTGAAGCGCTTCGCATACTGCTGAACTCCTGCCGCATCGTATTTGATGGTAGTGGCTGCGCTGTTCGTTCCCGATGCATCGCTTGTACCGGTCACATAGGTATTGCCGGCGTAATCGGTTGCAATGTCCCATGCCTCATCCGTACCGTTGGTGGTGTTATTATAGCGGGTGGCCCATTGCTGAACGCCTGCGGAATTGTATTTAACAGTAGCGTAATCGAAGCCTGTGGTTGCGCCGCCGTAGCTCCATCCCGTAACGTACACATTTCCCAGCGTATCAATGGCGATGGCATGCGCTTCATCGAGGCCGTTGCCGGTACCGTTGTATTGCGCGATCCATTGCTGAACGCCTGCCGAATTGTATTTTATGGTGATGTAATCGAAGTTGGTGCTGGTGCCAACGCCCAGGCCGGTCACATATACATTGCCCGCCGCGTCCATTACCATGTCCTCCGCCCTGTCAACATTGCTGCCCGAGCTTGTGTAACGGGTTTGCCACTGGATATTTATCTGTGCGTATGAACTGATAAACAAAAGGATCAAAAAGCTAAAAGAGAGTAATTTTTTTTTCATGCTCACGTGAATATTATCAAGTCAAAACTAATCTTTTTTCTCCTAAAGAGCATCTTTTTCACGATAAAAATTTGCGTGTACAAAAAAATTATTACATTTACGATTGATAAAATAGTTATATAAACACATTACTAACACAGAATGAAGAATAAACTATTACTCCTTTTCATAATTATTTTCTTTGTTCCTTTTACTTCATTCGCTACACACATTGTCGGTGGTTCGTTAACGTATGAACAGCTGAGCGGCTCCACCTACCGGATCACGCTGAAGCTGTACCGTGACTGTAAGCCGGGAAGCGCCGCATTCCCTAACCCTGTTACCATTGCTATCCGCGATAACTGCGGCGCCAGCTTAATGAATGTCAACATTCCTTTCCCGGGTGCCAGCCTTGTTCCGCCGAATATCGATACCTGCGCCGTTAACCCGGGGATCTGCCTCGAGGAAGCGGTATACACCAAGATCGTAAGCGGGCTTCCACCCCGTCCGGGCGGGTACCACCTGTATTTCCAGTACTGCTGCCGTAACTCCACCTTAATGAACATTGTAAGCCCTTTAACAACGGGTGAAACATGGTATGCCCACATCCCGGATAACGGCGTGGTGATCTCCAACAGCAGCCCGAAATGGATCAATCCGCCGCCAGTGTTCGTCTGCCAGGGAAACAACATGGTAGTGGATCACAGCGCAACGGATTCCGATGGCGATTCGCTTGTTTATTCACTTTATACGCCTTACAGCGACCAGGCGATCACCTATCCCGGCTGCGTATTTACAACGGCACCCGTCACATGGTCGAGCACCTACGGCGCCAACAATCCGCTGAACCCCGCGGTACCAAACTCATTAACCATTTCGCCTTCAGGGATCATCAACGGCGTTCCGCCTACGCTCGGGCAGTTTGTGGCCGGCGTACGCTGTGAAGAGTGGAGGAACGGCGTGAAGATCGGTGAGATCCTCCGCGATTTCCAGTTCAACGTAGTGAATTGTCCGCCCCTTGCCGTAGCCAGCTTTAACTCCAGCGGCGCCTGCAACGGATTGACCATTTCATTCACCAACACCACCACACCTTCCGCAAATAACTACTTCTGGGATTTCGGCGATGGCTCCACCACTGCCGATACAACCAGCGCATACAGCCCAAGCTATACCTACCCTTCACTGGGTGTTTACACGGCAACGCTTATCATCAACAACGGCACTCCCTGCGCCGATACTTCCATACAGGTCGTCAACCTCTCATACGTGGATGCCGGCTTTTCCAGCGATGCGCCCGCATGTAAAGGCGTGCCCATCAACTTTACCGACACCTCGGATGTAGACCCGGGCAGCACGATCACCAACTGGGCCTGGACCTTCGGCGATGGCTTCAATTCCACCACACAGAATCCGAGCCACCCTTACAGTGCCGGCGGCTCCTATACGGTTACTCTCATTACCACCACGGCAGCGGGCTGTACCGATACCGCGCAGCATGTGGTGAACATACAGGGACTGCCGATCGCGAACGCAGGTAACGATACCAGCAGCTGTACAAACAACCCTTCGATCAACTTAGGCGGAACGGTGCTGAATGCCGGCGGCGGACAATGGTTCGCAAACGGATCGTTCAACCCGAATGCATTTGCGCTGAACCCCACCTACACGCCGTCCGCTTCTGCGGTAAGCAACGGCGCCGATACGCTGATGCTGATCACAACAAGCAATGCGCTTTGTCCGGCCGATACGGACGTAGTGATCGTTAACTTCTATCCCGGCCCTACGGTGAATGCAGGAGGCGATATCTCCGTCTGCAAGGATACGGTAAGCGTGCCTGTTTGTGCCGCAGTTACGGTAGCCTCCGGCGGAACATGGCAAACGATGGGCTCAGGGACATTTGTAAACCCTGCGGCCACCTGCACGCAATACATTCCAAGCAGCGCGGATACAACGGCCGGCACGGTGATGGTTTACATCACATCCACCGGCAACGGCAACTGTTTCGCCGCAAGCGATACGATCACGATCTTCTTTACCTCTACGCCGTATGCAACCATTACATCGAACGACAGCACCTGCGCAAGCAACCCGTTCAACCTCGGCGTGAACATCACCACCGGCTCCGGCGTATGGAGCAGCAGCGGAACAGGAAGCTTCGCTCCGAATGATACCACGCTGAATGGCGTGTATTATCCAAGCCCGGCCGATGATGCTGCAGGCAGCGTGAGCATTTACTTTGTATCCACCAACAATGGCGGATGCCGCTCCGTGCACGACACGATCGATGTTACGATCATTCCTTCGCCAACAGCCGCATACAGCAGTGTTCCGGCATGCCCTTCATTCCCGGTTGCATTTACCGATGCCTCCACATCCACCGGCAGCGTTACCGCATGGAACTGGAATTTCGGCGATGGCAGCGCCAACAGCACTTCACAGAACCCGACACATGTTTACGGTGCCGGCGGGCCTTACAACGTAATGCTGATCGCAACCTCGAACAACGGCTGCGTGGATACGGTGACACAGGTGGTGAATGTATTTTACAAGCCGGTTGCAGGATTCGATGCGAACGGCATCTGCTTAAGCGACGGAACACAATTCACGGATACATCTTCGGTAACAGGATCAACCATCACCGGATGGAGCTGGAACTTCGGCGACGGAACCGCGCTGAACACCACGCAGAACCCTGTACACAATTTCCCTTCCGCCAACATCTGGAACTCTACGCTGATCGTTCAATCGGCACAGGGCTGCATCGATACGGTCAGCAACCCGATCACTGTATTGCCGGGGCCATTTGCAAGCTTCGGAGTAGATGACCCTACCGCGAACATCAACCAGACGGTTCAGTTCACCGACCAGTCTACAAACGGCCCTGTTTCCTGGTTCTGGGATTTTGGCGACTCGCAGACGGATTCAACATCCACAGCGCAAAACCCTACCCACATTTACGGAACAGGCGGATATTATGATGTGTGCCTGATTGTAACGGATGTGAACGGATGTACCGATACCACCTGCAGGCAGGAGATCATTTCATTGCCACCTGCGGTGCCTTCAGGGTTTACCCCGAACGGCGACGGTGAGAACGATATTTTCTACGTGTACGGCGGCCCGTTCAAAACCCTTGAATTCAAGATCTACAACAACTGGGGCGAGCTCATCTACATTTCCGACAAGCAATCGGAAGGCTGGGATGGCAGGCGCAAAGGCATTGACCAGCCCATTGGAGTGTATGTGTACATTGTATATGCCGTAACGGAAGATGGTGAAGAGCATCATTTATCCGGCGATGTGACTTTATTACGATAAGGTTTTCATGAAAGAAAGAGAAACGTTTATGAAGCTATTCTATACCACATTTAAATTTTTACCGGGTGCATTGCTGATCGCAGTCACATTGCTGCTTTCCCCGAATGCGGCCCGTGCACAGGATTTTCACCTTTCCCAGTACGATGCGCCGCCGCTGTTCCTTAACCCGGCGATGACAGGGATGTTTGACGGAAAATTCCGCATCCATGCGCATTACCGCACGCAGTGGGCGGCTGTTGCAACCAAGCCATTCACAACCACCGGACTTTCATTCGACATGCCGGTAAAGAAATTCGGCATCGGGCTGCAGGTGATGAACTACCGCGCAGGCGCAGGAAATTTTAACGTGCTGAGCGCATTGCTTTCTGTAGGATACGATGTGGTTTTCGACAAGGCAAAAAACCATCATCTCGCATTAGGCGTGCAGGGCGGCATTGTTCACAAGAGCGTTGACATGAACAAGCTTACCTTCGGGAACCAGTATACCACCGCAGGCGACGGAACATTCGACACCTCCATTCCCAACGGTGAAACATTCACAAACCCAAGCATCCTGATCCACGATATCAATGCCGGGCTTCTTTATTATTACGCAAAGGAGAATGTAAGGATCAACCCTTTCATAGGCTTCTCGGCCTTCCACTTAACGCAGCCTAATGAATCGTTCTATGATAAAGCGAACAGGCTTCCTTTACGGTATTATGTTCACGGCGGACTGAAGATCAACATCAATGAAAAGATCCAGCTTCTTCCGAAAGGAATTTACATGCGCGAGGTTAATGCAAGCGAGTACACTGCCACCTTATTGCTGCACTACTACCTGAAGGACGATACCTACCTGATCTTCGGGCCAACATACAGGAGCAAGGATGCGGGAATTATTGAAGCGGGAATTAAAAAAGGACAGTACACCTGTCGCGTAAGCTATGACGTGAACACATCCTCACTGAAGGAAGTGTCGAACCACCGCGGCGGATTTGAAATATCATTCACCTACATTGCACGCAGAAGCAAACCAAACCCATTAGCTAATTGTCCGAGATTATAATTATGATAAAGCGTAGTCTACTATTATTATTCTTATGTGCCTTATCTGTAAGCACCTTTTCTCAGAGCAAGAGAGAATGGATGGGATACGGGGATATCGCATTCAAAAATGAAGATTATAAATCGGCGATCAGTTATTACCTGAAGGTGCTTGACAAGAGCACCAGCGTTGACCTTGTTTACCCGTACACGCCGAAGCCCTACATCAGGCCGCGCAAGGTGAATAAAGACAGCCTCGAGGCCACACAGAAAGATACGCTGAGAAAGATCTCCCCGGTAAGCCCGATGGAGCAATACGTTACGCACCAGGTGGCGGATGCTTACCGCCTGAACCGCGATTATGCAAACGCCGAGATCTGGTTCAAAAAATCGGTGGAGAACAAGCCGGTTGATTATCCGTATGAGCGTTTCTGGTATGGCGATGCGCTGATGAAGAACAGGAAATACCCTGCAGCGCTGATCGAGTTTGATGCCGTGATGAGCGAAGCGGAGAAAAAAGATTCTACCTATTTTAAGCTGGCCCAGGTAAAAACTGCGGGCTGCTACCTTGCAACAGATACAACTTATATCCGGAAAGAGATCCTGATCAAGGAGCTTGACTCAGTTTTCAACTCGGGAACTTCCACATTTGCCGTGAATTATTATGGCGATGCAAGCACGGTGCAGTTCACATCGGGACGTAACTCCAACACAGTAGGCGATCCGAAAAAGGATGCCGATAAGGCAAAATACACCGCTGATATTTACACGCTGAAAAAAGCGAACGACGGCTGGACAGAACTGAAAAAAGTAGATGGCCCTGCCAACACGGAGATGAATGAAGGCGCGGGATTCCTCACGCTGGATAAGGCTAATTATTATTTCACCCGCTGGTCGACCACCAACAAGAACGAATGCGCTATTTATCTTTCGAAATTGTTCAACGACAAATGGGCGCCTGCAGAAAAGCTGAACGACAACATCAACCTGGAAGGCTACAAATCCATGCACCCGGCATTATCGCCCGACGGAAGCATTTTGTATTTCTCCTCCAACCGCCCGGGCGGCTTCGGCAAGATGGACCTCTGGTATGTAAACATTGATGAGGAAGGCAAGCCATCCGGCAAGCCGATCAACATGGGCAAGATGTTCAATACGGCTGAGGATGAGGTAACGCCATTTTTTCACTACTATACTTCCACACTGTATTTCAGCTCGAATGGCTTAGCGGGTTACGGCGGACTGGATGTTTTCAAATCCTCCTTCAACAGCGATTCACTGTGGAGCGCACCAAAGAACATGGGAGCGCCGGTAAACTCTGCGAAGGATGATGCTTATTTTGTAATGGAGCGCAGCCAGCGCCAGGGGTTTGTTACATCCGACAGAAAGGACTGCGCTGATTGCGGAGGAACCTGCTACAAAGTGTACGCGCTGGATAAAGAGCCGAACGTGTACGACCTTTCGGGAACTGTATACAATGCAGATAACAATCAGGTGATCCCGAATGCTTTATTAACGTTCAAGGACATCCGTGGTGATAAAGAACCGTTTTACCTGATCACCGATTCGCTTGGTAACTATGCCACTCCGCTGGAAGAAGGCTGGGAGCTTTACATCAAGGCACAGAAGAATAAATATTTCGGTGATGCCGGAAATATTTCAACGCTTGGCTTAACAGAATCGCAGCACTTTGTGAAGGACTTTTTCCTTTCACCAATTCCGCAGGGAGATATTGTGATCCCGGGGATCGAGTACGATTACGACAAGGCAACATTACGCCCGGCTTCAAAAAAGATCCTGGACGACCTGGTTGACTTCCTTAACCTGAACAACAACTTAAGCGTGGAGATCAGCTCGCATACGGATGCACGAGGAAGCGATGTGTACAACCTGAAACTTTCACAGGACCGTGCTAAAGCCGTAGTGGATTACCTGGTCGAAAAAGGCATTAAGGCAGAACGCCTCATTGCGCAGGGTTACGGCGAAAGCAAGCTGCTGATCCCGAATGCACAAACGGAGGAAGAGCACCAGAAGAACCGCCGCACGGCATTCCGTCCGATCAAGGAAGGCGCTATCCAGGAGAAATGGTAAGCTGAATTTTAAAGCAAACACATAAAAAAAGGAAAGAGTTCAAAATGAATTTTTTCCTTTTTTAATTCACACTATTCATCACAATTTTTTCTGATAATTTCCTGAGATAACAGGCCGCTCCTACGGAGCTTGGAATTGGTTATCATTAATCTTTCAATAAACAGGTCGCTCCTACGGAGCTGTACCGCCTAAAAACGATGAAGTGCCAAAATAAGGTCCCCATACAACCAACTATATACAGCCCCAGCGGGGCGGCCTGTTTGTTGCATGTTCTTCCACTTTATTTCAAGCTCCGTAGGAGCGGCCTGTTCATTCCCACTTAAAACGCATGGCCTCCATAGGATCACACATTTTTCTAAAATAAATTTGGTTTATATTATAAACCAGTTTATATTTGCGACATATTTATAACATTTACTATTGATATGAAACGAATCCTTACGCTGAGTGCATTGATTACACTGCTGTTCCAGGGACTTATCGCACAAACGAAAATCTCCGGGAGAATAACCGATCAGAAGAAACAACCGGTACCGGGAGTGAACATTTTGATAAAGGACAGCTATGACGGATCCACAACAGACGCGAACGGGAATTATTCATTCACGGCCAGCGATACCGGTGAAGTAACATTGGTTGCGACCATGATCGGCTTTGAGCCGATAGAGAAAAAAGTGCATCTGAAAGGCGGCGAGTTCAGCTACAGCCCGGTGATGAAAGAATCGCTCAACGAATTAAAGGTGGTGACCATCTCCGCAGGAACCATTGAAGCCAGCGATGAAAAAAGAACCACCGTATTGAAGCCTCTCGACATTGTAACCACTGCCAGCGCGCAGGGCGACATTGTAGGCGCATTGAAGACATTACCCGGAGCACAGCAGGTGGGCGAATCGGAAGGCCTCTTCGTACGGGGAGGCACCGGCACCGAAACAAAAACCATGATCGACGGAATGGTGGTGAATAATCCATTCTTCAGCTCCGTACCCGACATCGCCACACGCGGCCGCTTCTCCCCTTTTCTTTTTAAAGGCACGATCTTCAGCACGGGCGGTTATTCCGCGCAATACGGACAAGGCATCTCCTCCGTGCTTGCATTGGAAACGCAGGACCTTGCCGACAGGACCTCCTCCACGCTCGCCATTTCTTCGGTTGGCGTAGGCGGCGGATACAACAAGCTCTGGAAGGAAAAGAACATGAGCGCGGGCTTTGATGTAAATTACACCAACCTGCTCCCCTATTTTCAGCTGGTGAAGCAAACACCGGAATACACCCGCGCCCCGCAGTTTTCCGGAGGCTCAATGAACTTCCGTAAGAAAACCTCCCCTACCGGGATCATCAAGTTTTACGGCTATTTTAACTATGGCGATATGGGAATTAAAACACTCAGCATCGACAGCACCAACGGCTTTAAGAACCTGTTCGACCTGAACAACAATAATATTTATACGAACCTCACCTACAAGGAGCGTCTCGGCGAAAAGTTCGTGATCAACATTGGCGCATCCTACAGCACCAACATTGATAAAATAAAAACATGGACAGATACCATCCGGTCACAAAGCGACCTTACACAGGGCCGCGTGGTGCTGAGCCGCGGCATCGGAAGGCTTTCCATTATCCGCGTTGGCGCAGAATACCAGTATGCATTCGACGGGTTTAAGATCAGCAGCGGAAATGCCTATTATCATTTCCAAAAAACGGTGAACGTGTTTGATAACTACACTGCCGGATTCACTGAGGCCGATATTTACATCACGCCAAGGCTGGTGTGGCGTGCCGGAGTACGCGCAGAGAACTCAACGCTGATCAAGAAGCTGGTGGTTTCCCCGAGGACATCTATGGCTTATAAGATCGGGGAGTTCAGCCAGCTATCCGTTGCTTACGGACAGTTTTACCAGAAGCCCGACCGCGATTATTTATTCTACCCGAAGGTTCCGGGATACAGCAAAGCAAGCCATTACATTTTCAACATCCAGCGCGTGGATGATTACCATACGCTGCGTGGGGAGGTCTATTATAAAAAATACGACAACCTCACAAGCACGCTTACCGATACTTCCAACAGCGGAAGAGGATATGCGCAGGGACTCGATATTTTCTGGAGGGATAAAAAAACTTTTAAAGGCGTTGATTACTGGATTTCCTATACCTATCTCGATACAAAGCGCAAATGGCTGAACTATCCGAAGGAAGTAACTCCTCCGTTTGCAGCAACACATACTGCAACACTGGTGTTCAAGAAGTTTTTCACCAAGCTGAACTTAAGCACAGGATTAACCTACAGCTACGCAACAGGCAGGCCTTATTACAATCCTAACAACACGGATTTTATGAGCGACCGCACCAT
Source organism: Bacteroidota bacterium (assembly GCA_025963725.1). Lineage (GTDB taxonomy): Bacteria > Bacteroidota > Bacteroidia > 2-12-FULL-35-15 > 2-12-FULL-35-15 > 2-12-FULL-35-15. The sequence goes on from JAOQAE010000003.1 coordinate 151,733, forward strand.
CGACTTTCACACAGTGGGTGTGAATGCCGCTTACCTGCGCCAGATCGGCAGATGCTTTGCGGTGCTTGCCGTATCAGTTGGCAACGTGATCGGAAATGAGCAGGTGTACAGCTACCGCTATTCGTATGACGGAATGCGCAGGAGCGCTGTAGGCCCGCCTGCCAAACGCTTCTTCTTCGTTGGCTTGTTCCTCTCGTTCGGACAGGACAGGTCGAAGGAAGTGATCGATAATAATAATTAGTACGGATCGCGGTACGGATCGCGAATCTCTACGAATGTTGCGAATCTGTGTGTGTTAAAAAAAACCCAAATGTCCTGCTCCCCTCCTCTTAGGAGGGGTCGGGGGCGGTAATATTTAATTTTATAATCTACAATCTAAACCAATAAACCATGAAAAAAACAATCTTCATCGCGCTTCTCTCCCTTGCAGGATTCAGCGCTTCAGCACAAAATAAAAAATACATCGCAGCAATGGAAAAGAACGTTGCAGAGCTTGACACTACAAGGGACGGCTCGAAGCTTCAAAACCTCGCCAACAACTTTGAGCGGATTGCAGGCGCCGAGAAATCGGAATGGCTGCCGAGCTATTATGCAGCGTATTGCTATGTGAACATGACCTACACCACCAAAGGCGACATGATCGACACGTATTGCGACAAAGCAGAAACATTCATCAAAAGGGCAGATTCCATCTCTCCGAACAACTCAGAGATCTACACGCTGAAAGCACAGATCGCTTCGGCACGCATCAGCGTAAATCCTATGTCGCGCGGACAAAAATACGGCATGGAATCGGCCGAGCTGCGTGAAAAGGCGAAATCGCTCGACAAGACAAACCCACGCCCGTACTACCTGGAAGGCACCGCTTATTTTTATACTCCCCCGATGTTCGGCGGCGGAAAGGACAAAGCAAAACCATCTTTCGAGAAAGCGCTGGCGATGTTTGAAACCTTCAAGCCTGCAAGCAGCATCGCACCAAACTGGGGCAAGCGCTCTACCATGTATTTCTTAAATGAATGCGATAAAAAATAGTAACAGGAAACATGGAAACCGAAGAAAAACAATTAACGCAGGAAGAAAGCCTGAGGATCATTCACGAGATGATCAGCGCAGCAAAGAATGATGTTAAAGCGGATGCCTTTATATTTTTGCTCTGGGGCTGGCTGGTGTTCATTGCCAGCATCGCACAGTTCGTTCTCGCGAACATGGAGGTCAAATGGAATTCCGCTCCATGGCTGCTGATGCCGCTTGGCGGTGTGGTCACCGTGATCTATTCCATCCGGAAAGGAAAAAAGGACAAGACAAAAACCAACGTCACCGAATCGCTGAAGTATACCTGGATCGCATTCACCGCGGCCATGCTCATCATCATGTTCTTTAACTCCATGGAATACCTGCAGATCCTTCCGTGCATCATGGTATTGTATGGCATGGGCCTGTTCCTTTCCGGAGGGGCATTGCGCTTTAAGCCACTGATCTACGGCGGCATTTTCTGCTGGATCTGCGCCATTGCAGGATTTGAAGTGCAGAACATGTACCTGCTGCTGATCCTTGCTGTTGCGGTGCTTGGCGGGTATATCATTCCAGGGTATTTGCTGAAGATGAATAACAGGAAGTAAGATAAAACATCAATAAGGAGTTTTCACTCATGTTCAAGGACCTCGATCCGATATTACATTCACAATTGCGCCTGTCGGTAATGAGCCTGCTGATCAGCGTAAAGGAGGCGGACTTTTCCTTTTTAAAGGAGAAGACGGGCGCCACCGCGGGAAACCTGAGCGTACAGATCTCCAAATTAGCGGAGGCCGATTACATTACCGTTAAAAAGGAGTTCAGGGATAACTACCCGCTTACCAGCTGCATCATTACAAAAAAAGGTATCAAAGCTTTCGAAGATTATGTTGCGGCATTACAGGCCTACATTAAAAAGAATTAGAGAATTGATGAAGGAGAAATTGGAGAAGGTGACGAAATTTAATATTAACCTCAAAACTAAAATGGAAAACAGGGACGAACAATTATGGCGCATTGCGAAAAAGCGTGCGAACTTTAAAAAGCAGCTGGCATCCTACCTTATCATCAACGGGTTCCTGTGGGCGCTCTGGTTCTTTACTACGGGTGAGCATGATTCCGATAGCCACGAAGTGCCATGGCCAATCTGGAGCACGCTGGGCTGGGGGATCGGGCTCGCATTCAGCTATTACAATGCATACATGGATAACCGCGAGAGCGATACCATGCGCGAATACCAAAAGCTGAAAGACAAGGAAGAAGGAAGATAACCTTGCTCTTATTAATGGGTAGCGGCTTCTATACTTTCAGTGACAGCTGCAGTGCAAATGTACGTGGCGATTCGATCTTCAGTGGGCGCAGCGAATAGCTGAGGTTCATTACATTGTTCACCACGAACGCCACCCTGAAGCTCTTGCTTACATCCACGGCGATCCTTGCGTCGAACACATGCGTATCTGCATGATGCCTGTTCCTGTATTTTTCGATCCCGCTGTGCAGCACAGGCTCGAGGCGGTAGAACGTTAGATCGATATTCTGCATAAAGGTGTAATACCGCCAGCTTCCGCCGATCGAGATCCTTTTGTAGCTTACCTGCAGATCGGCCTTCGCAATGTGCCTGAACCGGTATTTTAATACATTGTTGGTGGTGTCGGTGCTGGTGAACGTGTAGGTCATCTGTTGCGGTGTGCTGTCGATCGCGAACACCTGGTGCGGATACACAGCCTGCGGAAGCACATACGTATAGCCTCCAAGAATGCTTACCGTAAGGTCCTTCGTAATTTTACCCTCTGCCGCCAGCGATCCTTCGATCCCTCTCACACGCGTATCGCCGGTATTTACGAACTTGAACCCCGCTGAGAGGCTGTCGTCACCGAACTGATCTTTGTTCTTGTCCCAGAACCCATAAATAAATTCGATCGTATTCCCGTATTCCTGCCAGAAGGCGGCTACATCAATAAAGCCCACGAAGTTATTTATTTTAAAGCCCTGCTTAACGCCCACTTCCGTATTCCAGCTGGTTTCAGGCTTCAGCTGCGGGTTTGCGAACACATCCAGCCCGCCCGTGCGGGTGCGGATGAACTTTTCGGTGATGGTGGGGAAGCGGTATCCCTGCCCGTAGGAATAACGCAGGTAAGTTGCCTGCGCGATCTTTAAATTCAACCCCGAGCGGAAGATCGGCTTTGCAACGTATTCCTCATCATTCATTTTAAAGTACTCGCCCCTGAATCCCAGCGAAGCATTCAGCACCCTGAACAACTTTTTATCGAGCTGCGTATAGGCCGCATAATTCTGCAGGCGGTTATCGGGTGATACGCCATTGTTGTAAAGATCGGCATGCGAAAAGGTCTGGTTCATTACAATGCCGCCTGTTACATTGAGGCCTTCCACATAATTTAATTTTTTGCTGAACTGGTATTCGCTGAAAAGAATACTGGTTTCGTTCGATTGGTTATTTCCATTGATATTGTTTGCGTACAAGTAACGCGCACGCAGGCTGTGCTTCAGTCCGCCCTTCGCAAAATAATTAATGAAGGGGTCGACGTACAGGATGGTTTGATCCTGCAGCGTCATTGTTTTCGGGAATGCGCGGTAAATGCCGGAAGTATCGTTGTCCCACACGAGCGAGAAATTGTTGGTCGACTTCATGAAATTCCCGTTGATCCCGTAATTCAGTGCAGGAATTTTTTTAGGCCGGTACCGCAGGTTAAAATTAACGCGTCCTGTTTTCTCGCCCACCTGCGCCTCGCTGATCGTGTCGTTCCCCGATCCGAAGGCCGGGTGAATGGATGGCGGCCCGATGTACCCGTGATCATAAATTCCCATTCCGCCAACAACAACATCGAACTGCCCGAATTTTTGCGAATGCAGGAAGCTGAGATTTGAAAAATTAGCTGTTCCCTTCCACCACTTCGCGCTGTCGACGGAAGGCGCATCGTACACGCCGGAAGAAACATTTACCTTCGTAAGCGGCTTGTCGCGCGGATATGCCGTGCGGATGTTAATGCTGCCGCTCAGGGCGGATGAGCCGTACGTGACTGATGAAGCGCCTTTGATGATCTCCACCTGCTCCACATTTTCAACGGGAATAAAATTCCATTCGGGCCGGCCGGCATCACCTGCCAGCACCGGTAATCCATCGAGCAGGATCGCAACGCGGCTGCCTACCCCAAAGCTGAAACCGCTGCCGCCCCTGATCTGCGGCTCGCCATCAAGGATGTTCAGGCCGGGAGCCTGGTCCAGCGCCGATTTAATATTCGCTGAATTTTTATTCTCGATCAGCGCCGGCTTGATCACTTCCATTGAAACGGTGATCTCCTCGAGCCGCTGCTCATACTTACCTGCTGAAATAACGGTGGTTTGCAGCTGTATGGAATTTGATCTTAGCATTACATTGTATTCCGACACTTTGGAAGAATCGATGTAGACGGTAAATGTATCGGGCTTCATGCCGATGAATGAGCAGATCATGCGGTGCTTCCCGAGGCTCATCCGCAGCTCATACATGCCGTTCACATCGCTGGCCACGCCGCGCGTCATATCATCGGCATCATAAATGGCGGCACCGGTGATCGCTTCCTTTGTGGCCGCTTCCATCACCGTGCCTTTCAGGATGCCGTACGACTGTGCCTGTGCGGGTAATGAAAGGAAGGGAAGAACGATAAGCAGAAGAAAGAAACTGTTTTTCATAAGGTCTAAATAAAATGGCAATCTTATTCTTTCGGCAGATTGCTTCGCAGACGCTCGCAATGACGCTCCGCATTAAGCCCGATACAACAGCCTAAGAAATTAAAAAGCTGTTCTTAAACATACGTTCATGAACAGCTTTTCACATTAAAAAATATTTTTATTTCTGTACAATTACTTTCCCCGTCTTCATGAGCTTTTTCGACTCATCGGAAATGGCGTACATGTATAATCCCTGCGGAAGCGCTGCAATTTCAATAGTTGCAGAAGTATTTTCCACCTGCTGTTCGATCACAACACGGCCGGTAACATCATACATTTTTACAAGCAGCTTTTTAGCATCCGGGTTTTTCACCAGGATGAAATTTACAGCCGGGTTAGGCCCGACCGACAATTCCGATTTGGAAGGCTCGTTAATAGCTGTCGGATTCGTTACGATCGAAATGTCATCCGCCCACAGGCTGCTGCCTACGAAATGTGTAACGGCATCCTTGCTGGATGAAAGGATCCAGATCGATTTCACAACAGGGTTTGAATTACGGTACACCACAGCTTTCGAAAAGCGCGTGTATGTTCCTACACTGGAAGAAGGCGTTACAAATCTTACATAGCCTACCGTGTCGGTATCTCCGCCTGCACCCAGCAGCTGCAGCTCCACAAATCCATTATCACCGGAAACGGAAGTGTATTTGTAAAATCCTGCTATGCTGTCGGGACGGCCGGTATAAGCGATCCCGCCGCCGATGGTCTGCGTGGTTGTGTTTATGGTCCCTGTAGTTACGATCCCGTTAGCGGTTTGCCCGAAAACAGATTTGGTGATCAGCTTCACTGCCGCTGAGCCGCTGTGAATATCGGCAGCAGCGGTAGCCTTGAAACAGGTGAATACACCGAGCGAGCCGGTGGAAGGATTCAGGTTATCCCAGCTGTTGGGCGTATCATAGCTGGGAAAGGAATTGTGTGTCCATGTTTCAAAGCCCGCATTGGGAGTGGCCTGCGCAAATGCGGCTACGGAGATCGAGATCATTGAAATGACAGCGTAAATTTTTTTCATGTATAGGGTTTTATAAGCGGAATAACTTTTTTGGGGAAGCTCCGCTCTGTTAGTTCTGTATAACAAATATAGAAAAAAATGAATAACGGGTTATATTTTCACGCCGATGATGAGGATGTCGTCGATCTGCTCATGGTTGCCTTTCCAGCTTTCGATCGCCTGGTCGAGGCGCTGGCGCTGCTCCTCCATGGGAAGCTGGTGAATGGAAATCAATAATTGCTGAAGGGATTTGTATTTGAATTTTTTCCCTTTTTCGCCGCCGAACTGATCGGCGTAGCCATCGGTAAATGTGTACACGATATCATCTTTTTTCAGGGCGATGGTTTGCAGCCGGAACTCACGCTGGTCTTCAAAATATTTTCCTACCGGCATTTTATCGGCTGCAAATTCGAGGATCTCATTGTCGCGCATCAGCCACAGCGGATTATTGGCAGCTGCAAACTGCAGCTCCATATTTACAAAGTCGAAGCTGCAGAGCACGCCGTCCATTCCGTCCCTTCCTTCGGTTTCGGTACCTTCAGGGTTGAGCGCATCAATGATATGCTTTCTCAGCTGGTCGAGGATCTTATGAGGCTGAACGATCTGCTTCCCGGTGATGATCTCGTTCAGGAAGTTCACCCCGAGCAGGCTCATGAAGGCTCCGGGTACGCCGTGGCCTGTGCAATCGGCAGTAGCCAGCAGGAACCGGCCTTCCTGCGTTTTCGCCGCCCAGTAAAAATCGCCGCTTACAATATCCTTTGGCTTATACAGGATGAAATGATCGCGTAAATTCTTTTTCAAGAAAGCATCGGAAGCAAGGAGGGCACCCTGGATTCTTTTTGCATACTGAATGCTGTCGGTGATCTCCTTCTGCTTTTCCTCGATGATCTCCTTTTGCTTTTCCACTTCCTGCTTCTGGCGGCTGATGACCTCGTTGGCGTTCCGCTTGAGGCGGTATCCGCGGTAAATATAAAATGCGAAGAACAGCAGGAGCAGTATGCCGATGAGCGCGGCCCAGATGATCACGGATTTCCTTTTAAGATCGGCTTCCTGCACTTCCTTGTTTTTATTTAAGAGCAGGATCTCCGCATCTTTCTTCCCGGTTTCATATTCGGTTTGCAGCTGTGCGATCTGCATGCTTTCATTCTCGTTCAGCATAGAATCCTTGAGATCGCTGTATTTCTTATGGTATTCGAGGGAAGTTTTGTATTGGGTAGATGCCGCGTAATTTTCGGAAAGCGAAAGATAGATCTCCTTCAGCATGTCCTTGTGCTGGATCTCGATCGCTATTACCTTCGCCTTTTCCAGGTTAGCGATCGCCTGCGCAAACTTTTCCTGCTTCGTGTACACTGCGCTTATATTGATCAGCGATGTTGCAAAGCCTTTTTTATCATTGATCTTTTGCTGGATCTCGATCGCTTTCTGGTGATATTGAAGCGACATCTGGTAATCGTCCATCGCGTTGTATTCACAGGCGATGTTATCGTAGGAGTTGGCAACGCTGCGGTGCAGGGCAAGGCTGTCGCGCATCCTGAGCGCCATGAAGAAATACTCCAGCGCCTTCCTGTGCACTTTCTTATCGGAATACACGAGCCCGAGGTTATTCAGCGCCATTGCCTTTGCTGTGGGGTTGCCCGACTTATTGAACTCTGTAAGCGCTTCGGAATAGTATTTTTCAGCAAGCACAAGGTTGTTCTTCTGCCTGTAAATATTTCCGATCGATAGCTTGCAATTTCCGCTCAGGGTTGTATAATTGATCTTCTCGGAATACTTCAGGGCAGTGATCAGGCAGTTAAGCGCTTCCGACCAGTTGCCCAGCTGGCGGTAGGCGATCCCCAGGTTAGAGTAGCATACGGCAATGCCCCTTGTATCGTTTACCTCTTTGAAGATGGCGAGCGCTTTCTTATAATTAACAAGCGAGGAATCCATCTGCCCAATGTTAAAATAGGCGATGGCCTTGCTCTGTGTGGCATCTCCCTCGCCAGCTCTATAACCGATCTTCGCTGCCAGCGCAATTGCCGAATTGTAATAATAAAGGGAAGTGCTGTCGCTCGAGCTCTCGTATTGAATGCCCAGGTCATTGAGCGCTTTTACCGCGGTAGTGTCGGCCGTATGCACCTTCAATACCTGCCGGAGGGAATCCACCTGCTTTTGATCCTGTGCGGAAGCCTGTAAAAAGAGAAAGAAAAAAATCGGGAGTATCAGCCGTTTCATAGATCAGTTAAGCATTTTCCTTCTCTACCCAGTCGCCATGTTTCTTGATCAGCTCAATAAGCGCATCCACAGCCTTTTCCGAGCTGATGTTGCGCTCCACCACTTCGCGGCCCTTGTACAGCGTGATCTTCCCGATGCCGGTCCCCACATAGCCGTAATCGGCATCCGCCATTTCGCCGGGGCCGTTCACGATGCAGCCCATGATGCCGATCTTCACGCCTTTCAGGTGATCGGTCCTTACGCGTATTTTAGCGGTTGTTTCCTGCAGGTCGAACAAGGTCCTGCCGCAGGAAGGGCATGAAATGTATTCCGTTTTTGAAATCCGTGTGCGGGTGGCCTGTAAAATTCCGAAGGCGGTTGAGTTCACATTTTTGGAAGGGATACCTGCAGCTTTGAACCAAAGTCCATCGCCAAAGCCATCGAGCAATAATGCGCCGGCATCGGTGGAAGCATGCAGCTGAAATTTATCTTCGCTGAGATCCGTATAATTCCTTTTGATGATAACAGGCGTACCGCTCTGCAGCGCCATCAGCTCTATGAAGGCCCTGCGCTGCTCAGCCATGCCGTGTTCGTTAGATGTTTCAAGCACGAAAACAAGGTAATCTTTAAATTCCAGGAGCCCGGATCTCTTCAGTTCAAAAACATTATCAATGCTCAGCCTTACAAAGTTCAGCTCGTCCGAGCGTTCGGAAGCATTGATAAATCCTTCGAAAGAGAAGAGCGGGTAGCTTCTTGTTTTATCGGCAAGCGAACTCCACTTCTCCGCATTGTAGATCAGTCCGAGCGTTCCCGGGATCGCAAAATCCACAACGTTATCACCCACAAAAATATAATCGCAGGCCTGGTCTGTAATATTCCATTTATCGAGGGGAACCGAATAATTATATCCCACCGCAAAAAGCGAAGCGGCGCTGATGGCCTGCTTCTCACCGAAATCGGCGATCACTCTCGGTACATTGCTGCTGCCGATGTTCAGCGCCTCGTTGCTTTTTCTTCGCTGGTAATCGTATGGTGAATATGGAAGCGTGATCACTTCCCTGATCTCCCTGTGGTCTGTTCTATTGCTGTACCTGTCGACCAGCGCCTTTGCCACGGGGATCTCGAATTCAGGATCTTCCGTAAGGGAAACGCGCACGGTATCGCCGACGCCGTCTTCGAGCAAGGTGCCGATGCCCACAGCCGATTTGATGCGCCCGTCCTCGCCTTCGCCGGCTTCGGTAACACCGAGGTGCAAAGGGTAATTCATATTCAGCTCCTGCATTTTCCGGATCAGCAAACGGTACGCCTGCACCATTACCTGCGGGTTGCTGGCCTTCATGGAAAGCACAATGTTGTAGTAATTATTGTCTTCACAGATCCGCAGGAATTCGAGCGCGCTCTCCACCATTCCGAGCGGCGTATCGCCGTAACGGCTTAAAATGCGGTCGCTCAGGGAGCCGTGGTTGGTGCCGATGCGCATGGCAGTGCCGTATTCCTTGCAGATCTTCACAAGCGGCGTAAAGCGCTGGCGGATGCGGTCGAGCTCCGCAACATAAGCATCATCGGTATATTCGAGCGTTTCAAATTTTTTCTTGTCGGCATAGTTTCCCGGGTTCACGCGCACCTTTTCCACGATGCGTGCCGCCAGCTCAGCGGCATTCGGGGTAAAATGAATATCCGCTATCAATGGCGCCTTATATCCTCTTTTACGCAATTCATTCTTTATATTCTCCAGGTTCTGCGCTTCTTTCAGGCTGGGTGCCGTGATCCTGACGTATTCGCAGCCCGCCTCGATCATGCGGATGCTTTGCTCCACCGTTGCGAGCGTATCCATTGTATCGGTGGTGGTCATGGATTGCAGGCGAATCGGGTGATCGCCGCCAAGAGGCACATCTCCGATATTAACGACGCGGGTTTTGTATCTTGAATACCGTGTAAGGCTGTTGCAATAAGGCTGAACGTTCATGAAGGATGAGTTGTAACTGCAAAGTTATGATAAATGCTGCGAACCAATCCATAAAATTCATATTTTTGATCTGATAAAACCTAATCCAGAACTTCATGAAAAAAATTTACATGCTCCTGCTGCTGGCAGTAACGGCAGCTTTCTCCGCCAGCGAAATCAAGGCGCAGTGCGCCGCTAACTTTTCATATACCGCTGCCGGGAACACGGCAACCTTCACCGACCTTTCCACGGCAAGCCCCGGGTCGGTTGTTACCTGGGGATGGAACTTCGGCGACGGCGGCTTCAGCGGCTCTCAAAATCCAACGCATACCTACGCGACATGCGGCGTTTACAACGTTTCCCTCACGATCGGCACCAGCGCTTTTTGCACCAACACCTACACCGGAACTGTAACTGTGAATGGCGGGATCACTCCAACATTTACCTATACCGTAGATACTACGAACGGCAATGTAACGTACCAGGCATCACCGCTCGGACTGAACCTTAATTACGTGTGGAGCTTCGGCGACGGCACTTACGACAGCGCCGCATTTGTGAACCATACCTACCCGGCAGGCGTTTACAATGTATGCCTCACAGTAGCCGACAACAGCGGCATCTGCAGCGCCACCGTATGCGATACGGTGACGGTAACCGTAACCCCTCCGCCCTGCACCACTACATTCACCTGGACCGACAATGGCAACGGGAACATCAGCTTCCAGGTGGCGCCATTCAATTTCGGGATGACCTACAACTGGAACTACGGCGATGGCAGCAACGGCACAGGCGGATTTGCGATCCATACCTATCCGACCTACGGAACGTATATTGTTTGCTTAACCGCAGTTGATTCGGCTACCATGTGCACCAGCACCTTCTGCGATACGCTTGTGCTTGCGCAGGACACTGCAAGCTGCAATGTAGGCTTCAATAATTTCGACAACAACGGGCAGGTTGGATTCATAGTGAACTCAACTTCCACCAACAATTCCTACACATGGGATTTCGGCGACGGGAACACAGGAACAGGCCCGGCAACTAGCAATACGTACATGACATCGGGAACATATTATGTTTGCTTAACGACCAACAACGCGTTTGATGCCTGCACGGCAACCTTCTGCGATTCGGTGGTGGTGGTGATCACCGGCATCGGGGAAAACCAGCAGAGCAGCTTTAACCTGTCGAGCGCACCGAACCCGGTGAGTAACACGGCACTGATCTCTTATTACCTTAGCACGGATGCCAACATTCAGCTAACGGTATCGGATGTGCTTGGAAAAACCATCAGCGTAATCGAGAGCGGGAACAAAGCGAGAGGAAAACACAGCGCGCCGCTTGATGCAGGAAACCTCGAAAGCGGTATTTACCTGTTGCAGATCAGCGTGAATGGCAGAATGGAAACGAAGAAGATCGTGATCGCGAAATAAGAAACGCGAACACTCGAACTGACACACAAGAACGCCCCGGAACAATTCCGGGGCGTTTTTTTATCAGCTTATTTTTTTCTTCAGCCAGTTGGAGTAACTCACAATGTCGGAATCCTGCGATTGCTCCTTGTCGGCGATAAGCAGCTGGATCTGCTTTAAGAGGGCCTTATCCCTTTTAATGCTTGCACAGCTTACCATCTTTTCGAGGATGGCGATCATCTGCAGCTGGTGCCTGTACTCCGGCTTTTTGAGGATGAGCCTGTATTCCTTTTTAAGGCGCTCGGTCTTGTGCTCCAGATAATCATAGTCATTCAGCTCATAGCGGATCATCAGCTCAAACACGGCGAGCTTGAAGCGGAATGCCTCGTCGAGATTGCCGAACGCATCTTCCAGCAGCGGCTTTACAAGATGCTTCAGGGCCTCCCTGAAATTTTCCTTTCCAAAATTAAGCACCGATAAGTTCAAATGCACGAACACATTGTACATCGGCAGCTTTTTGATCACCTCGTTTCCTTTGGCCTCGTGCAGGATCTCGATGGCCTTGTCGATATTTTTCACCGAATAATTGATCACCAGCGAATTGTAATAATAGAACTGGTACTTATCCTTCAGCATCCCGTTGAACTCCTGCATCGCCAGCTTCAGGCGCTGCGCATATTCCAGCGAAAGGTCCACCTTTCCGTTCTTGAACAGCGAATTAATGAGGTAGGTAAGCATCTGCAGCTTGGTATCGTGGTTGTTCCGCCCGAAAAGCTTTTCGCCCGAAAATTCATCGTATGTTTTCAGCAGGTATTTCTCAAGCGCTGCAAAGTTCTGCTGCTGCAGTAAAATGCGGCTTACGGAATCGTAGATCTTGAAGCGCAGCACCGGGCTGGTCTTTACCTCTTTGCTTTTCGAGAAGTCGTTCACCGTTTTCTGCAGCAGCTCGAGGATCTCGGTATTCTGCTTTGCAAAATTCTGCGAGGAGCGGATCCTGTAGATGAGCGCGGCAAGGATATCATCGATCTCGTTTACCTTGTTCAGCTTCGAGCGGTTTGCCTTTCTTTTCCGGATGTATACTTCGGGATTAATATCGAGCGTTTCATGCGACAGCTGGATGAAGTCACCGTAAATAATATCCAGCCAGTCGATGTTCTCCTTCTCTGTCGCCTTCTTCTCCGCCTTGTTCAGGTAATAGAACGCGATCCTGAATTGGCCCTTGCGACGGAACAGCCTTGCCAGCGCGAGGCTGGAGGAAATGTAATTGAGCACCGAATCGTCGTAATAATTCAGCGTGAGGCTTTTGCCGATGTCTTCGAGCAGCCTGTTCTTCAGGCGGTACAAGGCATTCTTGTCATCTGTCTGGTAAAGCTTCCTTTGGATCTTTTCCTCGTCATACTCGGGGTATTGCTTCCGGATCTGATCAAACAGGATCTCATCCTTGCGGCTTTCTTTTTCGGTGCGGTTGATGAATAATTTGAAGTGCCTTACTTCTTCCTTGTTCATTACGCCGATGATATTCTGTAATATTTGCATTTAAATTAAGGTTTGAACACGTAAGAAAATTACAACTTTTATTGGAATTGGCACTATTAAATGGATACTTTTGGTAGAGTATTAAAAAAATGACCATGAAAAGGATCTTCTTCATCGCCATAATGCTGCTCTCACTGGGCAGCATGGCGCAAACAGGCATAGGAATCAGCAGCTTCGGATTTTTCAGCGCAAACGATACCGTTGCAGGCGGCTCGATGGATACATACGACGTTTGGGTAAAGAACTACGGCCCCGGGGTGTTCAGCGATGTGATGACAATAGTTACCGCAGTGCAGGATACGACGGCCCCTTCCATGCTCGACACCGTGGATAACCACTACACAGGAACGGTTACCACCCTTAATCCCGGCGACAGCGCGCTGTTCACGCTTACTGCCGATTACACCACTTCAACGGGCGGTTACCGCTACGGGATAGATGTGATCGTGATCTGGCCGGTGGCAGCTTCGGCAAACACGGTAGATTCTCTCGAGTTCACAGTGTTCATAGAGAACCATACCGGCATCAGCGAGCTGGATGCAAGGGAGCTGATAAAAGCTTACCCGAATCCCGCTCTGAGCACCCTGTCGATCAGCCACCCGGATGTTAACGCTATCAGGTCTATCACGATCTACGACCTTAGCGGCAGGCTCATCCTGGCAAACAGGGATGAAAGCGCCATTAACATTGAAGCGCTGCCTGCAGGAACTTACCAGGTGGAAGTGATCATGTCGGACAACAAGCGCTATATGATAAAAGTTGTGAAGGGAAAAAGCCAGCTGGGTAAGTAAGAAAATCAGATTTTGATTTCCCTGTCGGATCTTTCCGCTCCATCTTTGTACCGTTAGATCAACTCATTAAAAAACAAATAAAAAAGCACGATATGAAAACAACACTTACACAAACCGGGAGCAGCCTGAAACTCAAATGGGTTTTTATGCTTGCAGCACTTTTGGGCTTTGGCGTTAAAGCAGGCGCACAATGCGCAGCAAACTTCAGCTCTGCAGCTGATCCTGCCAACAACGGAAACGTTGCCTTTACAAACACATCCAGCGCAGCAGCAGGGTCCTTTTATCAATGGTCGTTCGGTGATGGCGGATATTCGTATACAACATCTCCTTCCTACACCTATATGACCACCGGAACATACAACGTATGCCTTACGGTGATCGACACGCTTTCACCCTGCTCCGACAGCATCTGTCACACGATCAGCGTTACGAACTCTTCTCCTGCCGGGGGATGCAGCGCAGCTTTCACGCCTGCATTCGACACATCGAACTATGTGCATTTTTATAACCTGTCGTCCGGCACAGGCTTAACCTCCACCTGGACCTTCGGCGACGGTACCGCTGCAACCACTACCGGTGACGCTACTCATTACTATTCATCCGGAGGATATTATTATGTATGCCTTTCCATTACAAATGCATTGGGAACCTGCACCGATTCGTACTGCGATTCCATTTACTTCAACCCTTCCTCAACGGGCATGTGCCTTGGCTCGGTGAACAGCACTTTCACACCGTATGATGCGGCGGGAACAACCTATTTCAATAATACGCCTTCCGGAACCGGCCCTGTTTATTTCTGGGATTTCGGCGACGGGTCCAACAGCTCTGTTGTTGGAAATACATCGCATACCTATACTTCACCGGGAACCTATTATGTTTGCTTAACTGTTTATGAAACAGGCGGAACCTATGATTCCTGCCAATACTGCAGCTACGTGACCACCGGTGGCGCTCCAACCGGCCCATGCGACGCATCGTTCACAGTGGTGCAGGATTCGAGCAACCTGTATAACTATTTTGTGTACAACAACTCAACAAGCGGCAGCCCTACAATGACCTACTTATGGGATTTCGGCGACGGAACAACTTCCACTTCACAATTCCCGACGCATACCTACGCCGACACTGTTTCTTATTACCTCTGCTTAACGGTTACTGATTCATCTCCAATGCTCAGCTGCACCGACACGTATTGTGACACGATCGCAGCGGGACGCTCTTCATCGGGAATTACCGTGACTGTTGTAAATACAGCCACAGGGATCAGCGAAGCAGTTATCGCTTCAACTCTTGAAAATTATCCGAACCCATTCAGCGGAAGCACTACGATCCGCTACTCGGTTGCAAAGGACGCTGCCGTGGAGCTGAATGTATTTGACCTCCTGGGAAATAAGATCGCTGAGATAGAAAGCGGCAAGAAATCATCCGGCAATTACTCCACGGTTTGGAATGCCGACAACGTAGCCGGTGGCATGTACCTGCTGCAGATGAAAGTGAACAACCAGGTGAGCACTAAGAAGATCATCCTGAATAAATAAGAATACGGTTCCGGGTGAGAATGCTTTGATTTCTCACCCGGGATCTTTATTCAAACTTTTACTTCACTTATAAAACATTGAACTCTTATGTCAGTTCGAGTTTTCGCTTTTTAGCGAAAGTATCGAGAACTGGTCTACTTCTCGATACGCTTCACTACGTTACGCACTCGAAGTGACGCAGTATTAAAAATTACAATTAAATTCATCCAGTAAAACCCAACTTCATCCCCGTCATTAAAAAACTCAAATCATGAAACGTATAAGTTTATTGGTTTTCTCCTGCCTCTTAGGCTGGGGGATCACCGCACACGCGCAAACCGCGACAGGAACAACCACCGTAGTGCAGCAGCCCTGCAACGGGAATGGCGTGCTTGCCGTGAACATTACAGGTGGCCTCACGCTTCCCCTGACCTACTATTATTACGATGTATATGGGAATAACGTCGCAACCCATTCAGGAGTAGCCTCGTTTTACGACACAGTTTTTTCTGTTTTCACCCCCATTGGGTCGGTGTACGTTACCAGCGCGTCCGGTGCATATTATTACAATACATCCACAGGAATGGTAGCGCCTTTTACAATTGATCCGCCGGTGATCACCGACGCTGTTTGCCCGAGCCTTACGGGAACAATACAATTAACCATCAACGGCGGTACAAGCCCCGTATCTGTTGACTGGTACAACTCGATGATGTTCGGCCCGGATGTTTACAATTCAAGCGGTAACCCGGTTACTTTGCCTCCCGGTAATTACAGCGCGATGGTCACGGATGCAAGCGGATGCACTGTATTTACAGAAGAGGACAGTTTGGTATGGTTCACGATCCATAATATTTCCGGGATCAATTTTTCAGTTGCCACCACCACAGCCAGCTGCACCAACGGAACAGCAACACTCAGCGGACTAAGCGGCGGCATGTCGCCTTATACGTACCTGTGGTCGAACGGTGCAAGCACCACATCCATCAGCGGTCTCAGCCAGGGAACATATTCCCTGACAGTCACGGATGCGCAGGGTTGCTATACTACAGAAAGCAATACTGTTCCTCAAAGCATCACGATCCCGGTTAATCCCGTTGTTACTGCCGCTACCTGCGTGCAAAACGACGGTAGCGTTATTTCCTTCGGCTCCGGCGGAACTCCACCGTACACCTATCTTTACAGCAACGGCTTTGCCGGACAAACTGCAAGCGGCCTCAGCGGCAATACTTCACTGTATGTAACCGCTACAGATGCAAACGGATGCACAGGACAGGGCTATGTATATATTCCTTCCAGCACACCGGTAGTAGTTACGTATTCTACAACTCCAAGCTTATGCACTGCCGCAACGGGAAGCGCAACATTAGCGATCTCGGGCGGCACTGCGCCTTACACTGTCAGCTGGAGCACTTCGCCTGCATTATCAGGCAGCTCCATCAGCGGAATGCCGGCAGGATCTTATCACTTTAATGTTACCGATGCAGCGGGATGTGTTCAGTCGGGCACAGTTGTTATTCCGCCTGCAAGCACGATCAATTCCTTCATTAATGTTGTGAATCCTGTTTGCCCTGCAACTACCGGAACGGTGAGTGTTAGTGTTACAGGCTCCAGTCCGCCATTCACCTACATGTGGAATACAGGCTCTACAGCAGCTTCGGTAACGGGCTCCGCGGGAAGCTACTACTGCACGATCACAGACAATGCCGGCTGCTCTGTCATAAAATACGGAAGTGTTTTTCCTGATAGTCCTATAAGCATTGGACTGAGCACAACACCTGCAAGCTGTATATATACGGCAGACGGGAGCATCGCATCAACCGTTACGGGAGGCACGGCACCATACGTATACAACTGGAGCAACGGACAAACCACAGCTACAGCCACAGGCCTTGCCACCGGATATTATTCTCTTTCAGTAAGCGACGCGAACGGCTGTACACAGAACAATTATTTTACGAACCTCGGTTATGACCCTGCCGGAACGTCCTGCTATTGCACCATCAGCGGAAAAGTATACACGGATGTGAACAGCAACTGCATCATGGATGCGGGTGAACAGGGCATCGAGCACATCATGATCCATTGCTCGGGGTTTGGCTATGCCTTCACGGATGCAAACGGCGATTATTCTTTCCTGGTGCCAACAGGAAGCTACACGCTTTCTGAATCGGTGCAGTATACATATCCGCTGGCCAGCTGCCAGAGCAACTCTATCCCCGTAAGCGTAACTGCGGCTTCAGGATGCAGTAACATTGTGAATTTCGCGAACAACGTGAACACGATCCACGACATTCACATCATCCGCACGAGCATGATGAATCCCGTTCCGGGAAATACATATACCGAAGCGCTGATCGTGCAGAACGATGGAACGGTGAATGAATCAGGCATCCAGCTCGGCTTCCGCCACGACGGGCAGCTGAATTACACAAGCTCTTCCCCGCTTGCATACACGCAGCAGAGCCCTGTTGCGGAGCCAAACTGGTACAGTGTTACTTCCGGATTCCCGGCGCTTGCTCCCGGCGCATCGCTTGCATATTACAACAGCTATTACGTGCCTACGTATGTGCCGCTTGCAACTGTGGTGAACATGAAGGATACAGCAACAGCTGCTGCACCGCTGAGCACATGGCTTACGGATTACAGCCCATGGAACAATATCGGGCAATACCAGGCGACGGTTGTAGGCTCATACGATCCGAACTTTAAGGAAGTATCGCCGAAAGGCACAGGGCCGCAGGGCTATATTGCCACGAGTGATTCAGTGCTCGATTACGTAGTGCATTTCCAGAATACGGGATCGTACTACGCTCAAAAAGTAGTGGTGATCGATACGCTTGATGCGGACCTCGATTGGCAGTCGCTCCGCCCGGGATATGCCGATCATTCATACACCGCTTCCCTGAGCGAAGGCGGCGTGCTAACGCTTACATTCGACAACATCCATCTCGACTGGGAATCGAACAACGACATGGCAAGCCGCGGCATGGTGACATACTCGATCATGCAAAAGCCAAACTTAGCTCCCGGCACGCAGATCAAAAATTCGGCGGCGATCTATTTTGATTACAACGCGCCGGTGTTCACCAACCAAACGCTGAACACGATCCAGCTGCTTGCAGGCATTGAAGAGCAAAGCATTGCAGCAGACCTGCTGATCTACCCGAACCCTGCAAACGATGTGCTGAACGTGAACCTTGCCAGTGTAAATGCTGTTTCCGTTGCGATCTATGACCTGCAGGGCCGCATGATAAGCCGTGAAAGAACCGGCAATGCAGGCGTTCAGAAGCTGGACATCAGCAACCTTGTGAAAGGGCTTTACTTCGTGGTGATTGAAAATGCAGAAGGACAGAAAATGACGAAGAAGTTTGTAAAGAATTAACGAATGCGTCACTTCGAGTTCGACCAAAGGGAGAGTATCGAGAAGTGATTGAACAAAATTATATAACGTCAGTTCTCGATACGCCCTTCCAAAAGGAAGGCCACTCGAACTGACGCTATGGACAGAAGAGGACGAGATATCTAAACAAAAAAAGCGCAGTAAGCAATTACTGCGCTTTTTCTATTTGACGTTTCAGGTAGCCTTTGAGCATGCCATTTCCAAATACGGTTGCGAGGATGATCAGCGTGCCGAGGTAAAAGCCCGGCGTCATGGCCTCGTTCTTTTTCCAGAGGATGAATGCAATGATGATCCCATAAACCGTTTCCAGGTTCACGGTAAGCGTCACCGTATAAGGACTGATCCTCTTCATCAGGTTGACACTGGCGATAAAAGGATAAGCTGTTCCAATCACGGAAAGAATCGCGAGCCAGCCTAATCCTTCAGGAGTGAGCGCAAAAAACTCCGGCCGGAACTCCCCGCTTACAAATAAATACAGGCTGAGCGCCAAAAAGCCGCCCGAGAGCTCATAAAAGGCGATAAGCGGAGAAGAGATGCGCCTCACAAGCAAGCCATTGAACACGGTGAACAGCGAAGATGTAAGCGCAGCCAGCATCCCGAAAATGATCCCGAGCGCATACTGGGTTTCCACCTTAAAGATCATCGCGATGGCGCCAATGATCACCATCCCGAAAGCGATCTCGTAACGGATGATCTTCCGCTTGTAGAATAAAGGCTCGATAACGGAAGTGAACAAGGTGCCGGTTGCAAACGCCACAAGCGTTACAGACACATTTGAAACATTGATTGCGTTGTAAAAGCAGAACCAGTGAAAGGCAATGATGGCGCCCACGCCTACAAGGATTAAAATATCTTTTCGCGGAAGGCGGATGCTTTGCCGTGTGATGAGCAAATAAATTGCAATGGTTGCCACCGTGATGAGCATGCGGAACCAGACCAGCTGGTATGCAATGATGCCTTCCAGGTTAATGAGCTTTCCGAGGATCGGTGAAAAGCCCCAGATCAGTACAATAAAATGAAGTAAAAGAAGGTCCTTGTTCCTGGAGAGCATAAAAAAAGCGCCTGCGATCGGTCGCAAAGCGCTGCAAATATACTAAATGTACGCGAGGGGCTTTTATTTTTTCAGCTCGCCGTTCTTATAGGTTTCCGTTTTTATCACCTTGCCCTCGGAATCCAGCTCTTTCCAGGCACCTTCCTTTTTGCCGTGCACATACTTCCCGGTGATCTTCAATTTTCCGTTCTCGTAAAACTCGTGGTACTCGCCTTCTTCCAGGCTGTTCACCGCATTCACCTCCGAATTGATATTTCCGTTCGGGAAGAACGTCTTCATCTTTCCGCTGATGTTTCCATCCACATACATGTATTCCACGCTCACATTTCCATCGGAAGTGTACCAGCGCGTAACGCCGTTGCGTACATTGTTCTTAAAATATCCTTCTTCCTGTTTCTTTCCGTCTGAATAATATAATCTCTTTAGTCCGTTCAGCACTCCCATCTTATATTCGATCTCGGAACGCAGCTTGGCGCCGGAGAAATAAGCTACCGACAAGCCGTTCAGCGTGTCGTTCACATAATAATCTTTCTGGTAGTAGAAGCCGGATTTATCTATTGCAATGCTGTACCCGTTCTTCCGTCCATGCCTGTATTCCTCCATGTTGCTGATCACGCCGTTCGGATAATAGCCCAGCCAAAGCCCTTCGCGCTGGCCGTTCTCATAGGTGCCGTACCAATCGGTCTGCCCCGTTTTCTCTTTCCATATCCCCACTTTTTTGCCGGAAGCATCTGTTTTATTTGTGTCTGAAACCACGCCTGCAAAGCTGAATTTGCCCATGCAAACAAGCATCAGCACTATGAACCCAATCTTTTTCATACTGTTATTTTTTCTGCAAATTTTTTAAATTCCGCGGAGCATTTCAAAACTGCGCTGTTAAAATTTGTTAAGCCTACAGCCATTTTTTCTTCCTGAAAAAGATCAGCAGGCACACAATGATCACGATCATCACCGCCCATGTAACAGGGTATCCCCATTTGCTGTGCAGCTCGGGCATGTAATCGAAATTCATCCCGTAAACCCCGGCGATAAATGTAACAGGAACAAAAATGGTGGTGATGATGGTGAGCACTTTCATGACCTCGTTCATCCTGTTGCTCACGCTCGAAAGGTAGATGTCCATCATGCCGGAAAGCAGGTCGCGGTACGTTTCCACGGTATCGATCACGCGCACCGTATGATCGTGCACATCGCGGAGGTAAACATCGGTGGTGGGCCTGATGAGCTCGGTTTCACTGCGCTCGAGGTTATTGATAAGCTCACGCATCGGCCACACGGCTTTGCGTACGAAGATCATCTCCCGCTTCATGTGGTGCAGCTGCTGCATGGTTTCCTTTGTCGGATCGCTGATGAGCTCGTCTTCCAGCACCTCGATCTTATCGCCGATCTTTTCGAGGATGGTGAAATAGCAATCCACCACCGCATCGATCAATGCATAGGCAAGATAATCGGCAGCCATCCTGCGGATGCGTCCTTTGCCCTGGCGAATGCGCGTGCGGATAAGGTCGAATGCATCGCCACCGTACACTTCCTGGAAGGAAATGACCATGCCTTCCATCAGCACTACCGACAATTGCTCGGAGCGCAGCTCAGTGTCGTAGTAGATCATTTTCATGATGGCCACTACGTAATTATCATAGTCTTCAAACTTCGGGCGCTGGTTCGTGTTCACAATATCCTCCAGCGTCAGCGGGTGAATATTGAACTGCTTCCCGATCTTCTCGATGAGCGATACATCATGGATCCCGTCTACGTTGATCCACTTCACCATATTCGGATTTACATGGTCGAGGCATTCGGAAAGGTCATAAAAATCCTTCTCAATGACCTCTCCTTCATTGTACTCGATGAGGGTGATCTTTACTTTATCGGTACGGTCCTCCCCGTAATACACGATGGTTCCCGGAGGCGCACCCAGCTTGTTTTTCAATTCGTTCATCTGGATCAGCAAATATTAATATTACTCTTCATCATCCTCCGCCTGCTCCTCTTTTCCTTTTTTGGCCCTGTCGCCTTCCACCACAATTACGATCTCTCCTTTTACGGTTTTGCTTTTAAAATAATCTGCCAGCTCTCTCAGCGTGCCTCTTTTATTTTCCTCGAACATTTTTGTGAGCTCGCGGGAAACAGAAGCCCTGCGCCCTTCTCCGAAATGCTCTGCAAACTGCTCCAGCGCTTTCACTAAGCGGTGCGGCGACTCATAAAAGATCATGGTACGCGATTCTTTTACCAGCGATCTTATTTTTGTCTGCCTGCCTTTTTTCTGTGGCAGAAAGCCCTCAAAGCAAAAGGTATCGTTCGGCAAACCGGAATTTACCAGCGCCGGAACAAATGCCGTTGGCCCCGGAAGGCATTCCACTTCAATGCCCTGCGCAATGCATTCCCTAACCAGTAAAAAGCCCGGATCCGAAATAGCAGGTGTTCCTGCATCGGTTACCAATGCTACCTTTTCGCCGTTCGCAATCCGCTCCGCGATCATCGCAACCGTTTTATGCTCGTTATGCTGGTGGTGCGCATACAGGCGTTTCTCGATCCCGAGATGCCGTAATAAATTCCCGCTTGTACGTGTATCCTCCGCAAGGATAAGATCCACTTCCTTTAGAATGCGGATCGCCCTGAGGGTAATGTCTTCAAGGTTTCCGATCGGAGTAGGGACGATGTATAATTTCAATTTATTTTGTCGGTTAGATGGTTAATTAAGTTAATTGGAAATTAAGGCCCGGCCTGATTTAACCAATCACCTATTTACTGATTAACGGATTGCAGATAATCGCCAAACTTCGTAATCAGCTTGAACAGGTCTTCAAATTCATTCAAAGGTAATGTTTCCGACCTGTCGTAAATATCATGATAAGCTTTGATGCCACCCATGGTGTATATAAAGAAAGCCTTCACGCCGTTTTCAGAAAAAAAGTAATGGTCGCTGTTGGCTGCCTTTCCGCGAATTTTCACATCCTGGATGTAACTGTTTGCTGTGTTGATCTCCTTCAGTTTCTCGAACTCATTTTTAAAGAGCGTGCCATTCACTACGGTGATGCCATCTTCGCCGGTTCCCATGATGTCCATGTTTAATAAGAACTTTATATTCTTTAAGGGGAACAGCGGATGCTCCGTATAATACCTGGAGCCCAGCAAGCCGACTTCTTCTCCACCGAAAGCCATAAATACAACCGAACACTTTGGCTTATGCTCCGGCATTGAATAATACTTAACAAGGTTAAGGAGCATGGCGCAGCCGCTGGCATTGTCGTTGGCGCCCGGAAAGTAAACCGACCTGCCCATCTGACCGAGATGGTCGTAATGCGCGGAGAACACAACAAATGAATCGGGATACTGCGAGCCTTCTACATAGCCGATCACATTCTGTGATGGATAGCTGGAGATGCGCTCGTTCACAATGTCGAGGCTGATCGTTTTTGCATCCGGGGGAATCGAGTTCCTTAATATGGTCAGCGCCGGATATGATTGAGCTTCCATTGAAAAATCGCCCGTGAGCTTTGTTTCTTCCAGCTCTATGATCCCTTTTGCCTTGCAGGTATTGTTTTGCAGGGCTTCGGCAAGCTGCTTTGTTCTTTCATCCTTGAGATCAGCGCCCTGCTTATCGATGATAATAAAGATATTGGAGAGGTCCCTTTTTGAGAAGCTTTTTAATTCCTTTTTATTGCCGGCAAGGTCTTTTACGACGATCCGCTCCAAGGGAAATTCGCCTTTTACACTGCCACAGTCGCCACGCACAATGTAATCCTTTCCGCATACAAGCGGGCTTCCGATGCTTACGCTCATTTCGGAGGGAAAGGTGTTGATGGGAAATGAAAAGGATTGATAATACTCTTTTCCGAATGTTTTTAAACCGGCCTTTGTGTATTCCGATTTGATGTAGTTCGCGGCGATCTTCGTTCCGTAGTTGATGTAGCCCCTGCCGTGCATGCTTTGCGAAGTCATGGTATCAACCACTTTGCGGGCGTAGGTGTAAACTTCTCCTTTGGTAATCTCCTGCGAGAATGCGGAGGAGGTAAAAAAAAGCAAGAATAAAAATACCTCACCCTTAATCCCTCTCCGAAGGAGAGGGGCAAAACCCGACTTATACATTTGATTTATCACATTAATTTTTTAAAACCGAAATACAGAACACACAGCCTCCTTCCTCCCATCTCCCTTCTCCTAACTGTACCGCCGTTCCACAAGGTCAAACAACCGCTTCACTGTTTCATTCTCATTGTTCCAGCTGTAGAGCTGCTGGATGCTCATGAAATATTCCGTTGCCGAATCAATGGTTTCGGCAGTGTTCAGCTGCTGGACCGCAATTTCATACTCCTGCATGTTGCCGCCGAACAGCTCGTTTGCAAACTGGAATTTATCATTAATGCCGATCGCTGCACGGATGTCGCTGATCGGGGGCTTCTGGATGCTGATCACTTTTTCCTCTTTCTTCTCTTCCTTTTTCTCAGGCTTTTTTTCCTGCTTCGGCTTATCCGCAACAGGCGCTACTTCCGCGCCGAACAAATCCACCGGCTTCACAGGCTCCTGCTTTGGTTCCGGTTTTATTTCCTGTTTGATCTCCGGCGTTATTTCCTGCTTCGCTTCTTCCTTCAACTCAGGCTTCGGTTCTTCCTTCTTCGGCGGCTCGGGCTTTGTTTCGGCCACAGGCGCTGCAACAACAGGCGCAGCTGTTTTATACACAGGCGCTTCTATCATTGAATTCAGGTGATTGTACACAATGGATTTCTGGTACAGCTTCTCGATCTTATGAAGGATGAGCTCCAGCTCCAGCTGCGGAATGTGCTCCTTTTCCCCGATATTATCGGAATGTTCCTTAATGCTGTTGATCAGGGCTGCGATCTCTTTTCTTATCTGACTTTTGTTCATCCAAAATTATTTAAGCCGGCGAATATAACACCGCTTTTTTGATTAGTTTTGTCTAAGCTAA
This sequence comes from Bacteroidota bacterium, assembly GCA_025963725.1. Classification (GTDB taxonomy): domain Bacteria; phylum Bacteroidota; class Bacteroidia; order 2-12-FULL-35-15; family 2-12-FULL-35-15; genus 2-12-FULL-35-15. Next base: position 176,242 of record JAOQAE010000003.1, read on the forward strand.
AAAATACGGTTGCTCCGAATAAAATGACTGTTTATTTTAGCTTTCCGGGATACATTCCCGGCCCGTTATTTACACTAAAAATACATTATTTTTTCCAGCTTTAAAAAAAATGTTTCTCGAGAACACCATTCATCCACATAAACGCAGGGGCTGCATCGAGGTCATCTGCGGCTCCATGTTCTCGGGCAAAACGGAGGAGCTGATCCGCAGGATGAAGCGCGCGCAATTTGCCCGTCAGAAGGTAGAGATCTTTAAGCCAGCCATCGACACGCGGTACGATGAGATCAAGGTGGTTTCACACACCGGCACTTCCATTCACTCCACGCCTGTTCCTTCCTCCTCCAATATTTTACTGCTTGCCGCCGATTGTGATGTAGTGGGTATCGATGAAGCGCAATTCTTTGATGACGGCCTTATCGGCGTTTGCAACCAGCTCGCCGAAAGCGGCATCAGGGTTATTGTTGCGGGGCTCGACATGGATTACCTCGGGAAGCCTTTCGGCCCGATCCCCGGACTGCTTGCCATTGCAGAATATGTAACAAAGGTGCATGCTATCTGCATGCGCTGCGGCAACCTCGCCAACCACTCGCACAGGATCACCGACGAATCGGCGCTGGTGCTGCTCGGTGAAACCAACAACTACGAGCCTTTATGCAGGGATTGTTTTACAGAAGCCCTTTCCGGCAACACACCAACATGATCCCGATACACTTATGACCTACTCCATTGTCAATATAGCACAGATCATCAACGGCAGCGTTCAGGGAAACAATGGGAACAACATTGTGATCCGGAACCTGCTGATCGACAGCCGCAAGATCATCACGGCAGAGAGCTCGCTGTTCTTTGCCATTCGCGGCGAGCGGAACGACGGACATATTTTCATCGCCGACCTGTACGAAAAAGGCGTACGTTCCTTTGTTGTATCCACAGTGCCGCCCGACCTTTCGCTTTATAAAGATGCAGCCTTCATCCTTGTGAAGGATACGCTCTTCGCGCTGCAGCTGCTCTGCGGATACCACCGCAGCCGCTTTAAGATCCCGGTGATCGGCATCACGGGAAGCAACGGCAAAACGCTGGTGAAGGAATGGCTGTTCCAATTGATGCGGGAAGACAGGAATATTGTGCGCAGCCCGAAAAGCTTTAACTCACAGGTAGGCGTTCCCTTATCGGTGTGGCAGATGCAGGAGGAGCACGACATCGCCATTTTTGAAGCGGGGATTTCAAAGCCTAATGAAATGAGCCTTCTGCAGCAGATCATTCAGCCCACTATCGGGTTGATCACCAACATCGGACAGGCACACGATGAAAATTTCGAGAACCAGAAGCAGAAGGTAACCGAAAAATTAAAGCTCTTTGCACATGCGGAGCTGCTTGTGTACTGCAAGGACTACCTGAGCATCCACGAGGAGATCAGCAATACAAAACATTTTCCCGACCTCGGCATTTTCACATGGTCGCGTAAATCGCGCGCCGACCTGCTGGTGGGCCGTATCACCAAAGAGGCTTCCGACACGGAGATCCAGGCGGTGTACCATAACGATTTCATCCGCATCCATATTCCTTTCACCGATGAAGCAAGCATCGAGAATGCCATTCACTGCTGGGCGATGATGCTGCACCTTGGCTATGAGAACAAGGTTATCGCGGAGCGCATGAAATTCCTGAGCCCTGTGGCGATGCGCCTCGAGCTGAAGGAAGGCATCAACAACTGCTCGATCATCAACGACAGCTACAATTCCGACCTGGGCTCGCTGAGCATCGCGCTCGATTTCCTCAACCAGCAAAAGCAACACCCGAAAAAAACGCTGATCCTTTCCGACATCCTGCAAAGCGGGAAGAACGAAGAGAACCTGTATAAGGAAGTCGCGGAGAACATCCATAAAAAAGGCATCGCCCGCCTGATCGGCATCGGCGAAGCTATTTCAAGGCAGGCACACCTGTTCAACATCGAGAAAACATTTTATAATTCCACCACCGAATTCTTACAGAGCTATAACAATTCCTTTTTCAGGGATGAGACCATCCTGCTGAAAGGCGCACGTGCATTCGGCTTTGAGGCCATCAGCAAAGTCATCCAGCAAAAAGCGCATGAAACGGTATTGGAGATCAACCTCAATGCGATCGTTAACAATCTCAACTATTACCGCTCCCGGATAAAAGCCGACACCAAAGTAATGGCGATGGTAAAGGCCTTCTCCTACGGCAGCGGCAGCTTCGAGATCGCGAACATCCTGCAGTTCCACCGCGTGGATTACCTCGCTGTGGCGTATGCCGATGAAGGCATCGAATTGCGCAAGGCCGGCATTACATTACCGATCATGGTGATGAACCCGGAAGAGCAGAGCTACGATTCCATGATCCAGTACAACCTCGAGCCCGAAATCTACAGTTTCCGCGTGCTGAGCCTTTTTGAAGAAACGCTGAAGCGCAGCGAGCGGAACCTTAACAAGCAGATCCCTATCCACATCAAGCTCGACACGGGCATGCACCGCCTCGGCTTTTCACCGGAAGAGGTCAATGAGCTGATCGTGCGGATCAAGAATAACAAGCAGCTCACGATCCGCTCTATCTTCTCCCACCTTGTTGCATCGGATGAAGCAGAGCACGATGAGTTCACCTGGCAGCAGATCCGAAAATTCACGGAGATGAGCGAGAGCATACAATCGCACGTGGATTATCCTGTGCTGAGGCACATCCTGAATTCCGCGGGCATCTCCCGCTTCCCGGATGCGCAGTTCGACATGGTAAGGCTTGGCATCGGGCTGTACGGCATCGGCGTGAACGCTTCTGAGCAGGCGCATCTGCAGAATGTAAGCACATTAAAAACAAGCATCTCGCAGATCAAGAACATTCCGGCCAATGAAACCATCGGCTACAGCAGGAAAGGCGTTACCACACGCGATACGAAAATTGCCACCGTTCCTATCGGCTATGCCGACGGGCTCAGCCGGAAGCTCAGCAATGGGAAAGGAAAAATGTTCGTGAAAGGAAAACCGGCGCCGATCATCGGCAACGTATGCATGGACATGTGCATGATCGACATCACGGATATTAACGTGAATGAAAATGATGAAGTGATCGTATTCGGTGAAACCTACCCCATTACAGAAGTGGCGAAGGATGTGGGAACCATCCCGTATGAAGTGCTGACGAATGTTTCGAGACGGGTGAAGCGGGTGTATTATCAAGAGTGATTTCCTGCATGTATAAGGACACACCCCTGGCCCCTCTCAAGAGGGGAATGGATCCTGCTTAATTCAAAATTTTTCAACCTTTAATTTATACTTACTGGTATAACTATAATCTCAATGCGAGCACTGTTAATTCCCCTCTTGAGAGGGGTTAGGGGTGTGTAATCAGCAAAACCTTACATCGATTTTACAAACTTGTATAAATTAAACCCCTCCCTCTCCATTGCAGCTTCGATCTTCTCTTTTAATTCCTGCTTTGATACATCCTTCATTCTCCTGTTCTGAATGAGGCGATATGCCTTTTCGGCAAGCAGGTAAGAGCGCTTTGTATTTACAGCCGTTTTATTATGCAGCACAATTGCGGCGATCAGCTCATCCACGCCTTCATTTTTTGTGGCAACGGCCTTGATCACCGGGATGCTCCAGCCGCTGAGCGGCTTTGAATGCACCAGCTGCACAATGTTCTTAATGAACGTATTTGCCCCGTCGCGGTCGCTTTTGTTCACTACAAAAATATCCGCGATCTCCATCACGCCCGATTTTATTGCCTGCACATCATCACCCGATTCGGGCACCAGCACCAGCACTGTTGTATCGGCGAGGCCTACCACTTCCACTTCGCTTTGACCGACGCCCACCGTTTCCACGATGATGTAATCGAATGCAAAGGCGCGCATCACATCCACGATCTCGATCGTTTTGGCCGACAATCCGCCCAGCGAGCCGCGTGTGGCAAGTGAGCGGATAAATACTTTTTCGTTGGTGAAATGTTCCGCCATGCGCAGCCTGTCACCCAGCAGCGAACCGTAATTGAACGGGGAAGTAGGATCGATGGCGATGATGCCGACTGATTGCCCTTCTTCCGTTAACCTCTTTATGAGTGAATTGATGAGCGTGCTTTTTCCGGCGCCGGGAGGGCCTGTAACGCCAACAACGGGAATATTTGTATTGAATGAAAGGGAAGTGAGCAGCTCCTCGTAGCCTTCGAGCTCATTCTCCACAATGGTGATGCAGCGTGCCAGCGCTTTCTTGTCGCCTTGCATCAATTGTGCCCGTAGGGTTTCTATTACTGCCATTGCATCACAAATATAGCAAGATAATTTTAGTACTTTTGTGGCTGCAAACAATTCCTTCAGCGCCACATGCCCCAGCTTTCTGTTGTGATCATTACCTTCAACGAGGAAAAAAATATCGGGAGATGCCTCGAATCCATACAGGGTGTTGCCGACGACATCGTGGTGCTGGATTCATTCTCTACCGATGCAACAGAAGCGATCTGCAAAAAGCATCAGGTGACCTTTATGCAGCGTGCATGGGAAGGTTATTCCGCAACAAAAAATTACGCGAATGCACAGGCAAAGCACGACTGGATCCTTTCGCTGGATGCCGATGAAGCCTTATCGGAGGAGCTGAAAAAGTCGATCCTGCTCGTGAAGCAACAGTCTACACCAAAACCTTATAAATTTCACCGCCTCACCAATTACTGCGGCAAATGGATCAGGCATTGCGGCTGGTACCCCGATACAAAAGTGCGGATCTTCGACAGGCGTACTGCGGCATGGGAAGGCACCATCCATGAAAAGCTGGTGGTGAGGGAAGGCGTACCGGAGCTGCTGAAAGGCGACTGCCTGCATTACAGCTATTACACGATCGAAGAGCATTACAGGCAGAGCGATAAATTTTCGACACTCTCCGCGCAAAGCCTTTTTGCGCAGGGAAAAAAAGCATCGTTGCTGAAGCTGTGTTTCAGCCCTGTTGTTAAGTTCATCAGCTGCTATGTGATCAAGCTTGGATTCCTCGACGGCGTTGCGGGCTTTACGGTTTGTAAAATAGCGGCGAGCGCCACCTTTGGGAAGTACAGGAAGCTGCGGGCGCTTTATGCCCCGGGAACCATTTCCTGAGCTTTGATCCCGGCCATGATCCTCCTGATCACATTCTTGATCTTCACTCTTAAGGGAACGGATGCTTCCGGCAGGTAGCCGAGGAATTTTTCGCCGCGCTTCAGGTAATGCGTGGTAAGCGTGCTTGCGGTGATCCCCCATTTCATCAGGAAAGTATAATAGCCCGGATTTTTTTTAATGCGGTTCACCGACTTCGACCCGAAATGATACACGCGGCTTTTGCTCACGCCTTTAAAATAACGGATCCCGGCCTTCCAGAGCTTCATTGAAAAGTCGGGGTCGGAATACATGCCCGGAGAAAACTCTGTGCTGTAGCCGCCAACCAAATCCCAAGTTTCCTTGTGCACAATGTTCGGCGGCCAGGTTGCGCCCTGCCAGTCGTGCATCGGCAGCTCCTTAAACTCGGCGAGCAGCTTTTGCTCATTGAAGCTGCGGACATCCCTGCCGTAATCTTTGTTTATCATGCAGGTATTGCCCGAGAATGGCTCGATGCAGGTGGCGGAGATAAAGAACCTGTTATGGCCGATGTGCTCTATCTCTTCCGACAATGCTTCGTCCCAGCGGGGGCATACATACATGTCGTCATTCATATACAGCAGGTAATCGGCATCCATAAGCGAGCGGCAGCTGTTCAATGCATGGCAGATGCCGATATTCTCTTCGCTGTAGGAAAAATCAATATCGGGCTGCTGCCTCACCCATTCCAGCGTTCCATCGCTGCCCTGGTTCACATGAAGGATCACCTGGTGCCGGTGCGTTGAATTTTTACGGATGCTCTCCACGCACAATTTCAGGTACGAAAGATTATTCCAGGTGGGGATCAGGATGGAAAAGCGGGGATTGGCAAGGGTGCTTTTTTTAAAAATTTTTATATCGGCATTCGCAGGCATGGTCGGCTTCTTCTTACAGGCTGCAATTTAGGCATTTTTTTACAAGCCCGGTTCTTCCTTTGCAGGGAATGCAAACAGGAAGAAGGCATTGAAGAAGGCATAAAAGGTAACTCCAACCTGCGTTTCGAGTGTGTCTTCGGTTAAAAAAGAGCAGGCTGCGACAACAAAGAATGTAAAATACAGGAAATCGGGAAAACGCTTCAGCCGGATGCCCGGGTAGATCAGCGAGAACAGGAACCATGCAAGCCCGAAAAAGCCGAAGCCCACGGCGATAGAAAGATACTGGTTGTGCGAGCGCAAGCGCCATTCCTTTGCCAGCGTTGTGCGGTTCTTTTCATACTGCGCTGTGAATGCAAGCTGGAGGTCGCCCGTGCCCACACCAAGCACCGGGTTCTCCGCAATGATGCCCGCGGCCGCTTTCCAGTACTCGAAGCGCTGCGTAAGGGAATGCCCGTTGGCATCGCCGGTTTTGGCGTACAGCCGGATCTCCCAGATGGTTTCGCAGATGCGGCCCTTCAGCCTCGACATGTAATCCACGTTTGCAATTCCTTTTTCGATCGCCCTGATCTCGGCATCCGAAAGCTGCTTTACGCCTTCCGCATCCTTTCTCAGGTCCTTCGAGGCCATGAAGCGCGCAATAGTATAACTGAGCTTATCACCACGCATATTGTTACCATCGAAAGGGAATGTGCTGCGCTTGTTCCATTCTTCCCTCAGTTCTTCCTCACAGTAGTACAGCCATACATAATGCCCGTTCTCTGTCGGAGCATCCCCGGTTATTGCATGGTAGTAAGTATGTCCCTGCGCAGTTACTTTTTCAAGCCCCGCCTCATCCACCACATCCGCAACAGCGTAACGCTGCCAGGTGGAATAAATAAAATAGCCGGCCCCTGAAACACTGGCAATAATGAGAAGCACAACAGTATATTTCAACACCTGCCTGTCTGAACGCAGCAGTATATACAGCATGTACAGAGCAGTAGCGAAGAACAGCACCGAGATCCCGGTGATGGATTCAACGAGAATAAGAAATGTAAACAGCCAGGCGATCAATGCCGCATACGCCCATCTCCATTTACGTTCCGAGGGTTGCATAAACAGCCAGGCGCAGGAGAAAATGACCAGGCAGATGAGAAGCGCAAGGCGCACATGGGAAATAAAAACGGACACATACCGCACATCCGCAATTTCGCGGTGGATCACATCGGTTAAAATAAGCGTACTGATAATTGTGCTTAGCGTAACGGCAGCGGCAAGAAATTTCAGCACGAGCGCCCTCATTTTCAGCGTTAACGGCTCTGCAGTGGAAAAGATCAGCGGGAGAATCAACAGTGGGAGCTTGATGCGGATATCATTGAAACCAAACCGAAGATCGGAAGTATACAGCAAACCGATAAAATGAAGCAGGAGGATCGAGCTTGCCGCGAGTGCAGCCTTATTGCGGAAAAATGATCTGAATTTATTTTTGAGGTCGCCTTCAAGGATCCAGTTGACAAGCAGGATGATCTGGGAAAGGCTGAGCAGGAACTTCGACAAAGGCAGCCCGATCACCAGCAGGATGAGTGAAAAGATATAGATGTATGAATGGTACTTCCGGGGTAAAAGTGATTTCATTATCCTTGCCTGAACATTGAGCAACGCAAATGTTGGAAATAAATTGCTTATGTGCCGAATTATTAAATAAAAAAGCACCCGGGGTGCCGGATGCTTTTTGTTAACGTCATTGCGATCCGCCGCGGCGGAGAAGCAATCTCATCTTATCGGCAGATTGCTTCGCTATCGGCGGATGGCAATGACGCCCTGTATTTAGCTTTATATTATCAATTAATTCTGTCCTTCGCCGCTTCTTTTCTTATTCAGCTCTTCTTCTCTTTTTGAATCGTAGAAAGGCTTCTCGGCCTTTACAACCGTTGTGAGGATCTTTGTATAGCGGGCATTGTCGTTCAGCACAGCCAGCGCTTCCTTCAGCTCATCATCATCCTTCATGGAGGCCTCAAGCCTTCCGTTCTGGAAATAATAGCGTGATGCGATCTCTTCCTCGAGGAACTGTTTGATCTCGGGCTTGTATTTCATGAGGTCATCCTTCTTGTTATGCGCGATCTTTGCCTTCAATGCTTCAAGGTCTGCATTGATCACATCCAGCGTCTTATCAGCCTTGGCATCCGCTTTCAGCTCTTCCAGCTTCTTTTCCGTTTTGGTGGTATAGTCGTATTCCTTGCCGTTAAGGAAGGCAACAAACTCATCATACTCCGCATCGCTCAGCCTGAAATCCTTTGCTGCGACAATGGTTGGGTGCGCGATCCTGTATTTGGTCGCATAATCGAAGATCAGGTTCTTCGATACAAGGCTTGCAAGGATATTGCTGTATTTACGCGCCTCTACGGTTACATCGGGTGTTACGCCGCCGCCGTCATACACGATCCTTCCGTTCTTTGTTTTGAATGCGGAGATGAGCGAATCCGGAACTTTATCCACGCTGCCATCATCGTTGCGGTGCGAATAATCCAGCGCCTGGATGCACCTTCCGCTCGGAATGTAATATTTTGCAACGGTCACTTTCAGCTGTGCATTATAGCTCAGCGGCCTTGTTTGCTGCACCAGGCCTTTTCCATACGAACGCTGGCCGATCACTACTCCCCTGTCGAGATCCTGCAAAGCGCCGGAAACAATCTCCGAAGCGGATGCAGAGCCGCGGTCAACAAGTATGGTCATCGGGATGTTCAAATCCACGGGCGTATTCAACGCCTTGTGTGTTTTGTCCCAATCCTTCACCTTACCGCGTGTGCTTACGATCTCCGTTCCTTTTTCCTCGAATATGTTCACAATGTCGATCGCTTCTTTCAGCAATCCGCCGGGGTTTCCGCGCAGGTCGAACACTACCGATTTCAGCTCGGGGTTCTTTTTCAATTCCAGCAGCGCTTCCTTCACTTCTCCCGCCGCATTTTCAGTAAAGCCGGTAAGCTTTATGTAGCCTGTATTCTGGCTGATCATCCCCGAGTACGATACGCTTTTGATCTTGATCTCCTCGCGGTTCACCACTTTCTCCAACGGCTTTTTTTCACCTTCACGCTCAATGATCAGCTTGATCGCCGTGCTTGGCTGGCCTTTGAGGATCTTGCTGATGTCGTCCGTTTTTTTGCCTTTCGCATCGATGTCGTTTATCTTCAGGATCTTATCGCCCGCACGCAGATCGGCTTTTTGTGCCGGGAAGCCTTCATAGGGCTCCGAGATCACCACGTAATCGCCCTGCTGGCGGATGAGCGCGCCCACGCCGCCGTACTGGCCCGTGGTCATGTAACGGTAATCCTCGATCTCCGATTCCGGGATATAATTTGTGTACGGGTCCAGCGAGCTGAGCATATCGTCGATGCCCTTTTTCATCAGGTCGCCGGGATTGGTCTCATCCACATAATAAATGTTCAGCTCCCTGAAAAGGGTTGCGAAAATATCGAGGTTCTTGGATACCTCGAAATAATTGTCGACAAAGCTGTACGACAGAAATGCATAACCGCCGATAAGCCCGGTGATCATAACGATCTTGAATTTTTTTACGAATGTTTTCATAATCTGGTATTTTACTGAAACGTATTTTATAAAATATCGTGCTCGCCATCATGGAACGGGATCATGCCCGTGGCCTCCCCAGGGATGGCAGGAGGCAATTCGCCTGGCCGCAAGGTAGCCTCCTTTGAAGGGGCCGTGCTTCCTGATCGCTTCCAGGCCGTATTCCGAGCAGGAAGGCGTATACCTGCATGCAGGGCCCAGCAATGGGGAGATGCTGTACTGGTACACTTTGATCAGGCCAATGAACAGGTAATGTAAAGGAACTGTAATGATCTTAAGGTATTGCATCCGGGTTTATTTCCGCTGTTAAACGCTGCAGCAGCTTTATTATTTTCTCTTCCACTTCTTTGTATTCCGCAATGTTCCTGCCTGTATAAAGCAGCACGAGGTAAATGGCCTTCGGGCTGATGGCCTCATACAACGATCCTTTATTCTTCCGGTAGGCCTCCCTGATCCTTCGCTTCAGCAGGTTGCGGTCCACCGCCCTCTTAAACGTCCTTTTCGGGACCGTGATCACCACCTGCGCGGGCTGCTCCGTCTTTTCAGCGGCTTCCAGCCAGATGAGCTTGAAGGATGGGCCCGCAATAATCCTGCCTGTTTCAAACACTTTATCAATGATCACCTTGCTGCACAGGCGCTCGGATTTTGTAAATGTTTGCATGTTATAAAGGTAGAATTAATAAAGCGAAAAAACACAAAAATTGTGATGGATGAGTATTGAATTACACAAGCGGTAAAAAGCAGGCTGGTTATTTGGCTGCCTTGTTAGCCGCTACAATGTACTGTTCCAGGGCCATGGTCATGGAAGGCGCCTTAGGGTTGGGCGCATGGATATCGAGGCGCAGGCCGGCTTCTTTTACCGCCTCTGCAGTGGTAGGCCCGAAGCAGGCAATGCGTGTTTTATTCTGCTTGAATTTAGGAAAGTTCTTGAAGAGGGAGCGGATCCCGGCCGGACTGAAAAACACCAGGATATCGTAGTTTACATTGGCAAGGTCGCTGAGGTCGCTCGCTACGGTGCGGAACATTACGGCCTTGGAATATTTGATCTTCTGCTCATCCAGCTTTTCCGCCATCTCTTCCTTAGCGATATCGGAGCAGGGCAGAAGGAAATTTTCCTGCTTGTGCTTTTTTACAACTTCCATAAGGTCGACAATGGTTTGCTTTCCGTGGAAGATCTTGCGTTTGCGGTACAGTACGTATTTCTGGAGATAATAAGCGGTGGATTCTGAAACACAGAAATATTTCATTGTTTCGGGAACTGCGAGGCGCATTTCCTGGCACATGCGAAAATAGTGATCGACGGCATTGCGGCTGGTCATGATCACTGCGGTGTGATCGAGGATGTTTACTTTATCTTTTCGGAAATCCTGTGCGGGCACGCCTTCCACGTGTATAAAAGGACGAAAATCGATCTTTACGTTGCATTTCTTTGCAAGATCGAAGTATGGGGATTTGTCTCCCTCCGGCTTAGGCTGACTAACGAGTAAAGTTTTTACTTTCAATTTTGTGCGTTTTATGTTTAAACAAACAAAACCTTTATCCTTTTTAACGGCCTCTATGCTGTATAGCGCATAAATAATTTCACCAGAATAACAAAAGGTACTATTTCAAGGGTGCAAAGATATAAAAATAAATAGAATTTAGAAACTCTATTGCTGCTAAAGCCAATTACAATTCCCCTCAGCAAGCGCATACACAGGAAACCCGCGATAAAGAAAGCACCGGTATAAATGAACACGAGAGGGTTTACCTGCTTTACAAATTCGAGGCAGATCACCACCGGGAGCATGAACAGCCCGAGCATATTCACGAAGATGAGCATGGCGGTGGAATAATCCTGCGCTTCCTTGCCCACCTTGAAGATAAAACCCGAAAGCCGGATGGTGATGTACTTCACAAGATACATGAGCGCAAGCCCGATCGAAATAGTACTGTACATGGCGATGCGGCTCATCCGGAGGTCGATCCCCGAATACTCGGTCACCTGGCCCAGGAACAATGGAATAGTAAAGAGGAACAGCAGCGATAACAGGAAGCCCACGCGGTTGGATGCGGAATATTCATCCCTGGTTTGCTGTCCGCCCGGGCGGTTCACATAAAAGCCCTTTACCAGCTGGTTCAGCTTCTTCGCATTGGAAACATAAAGCCATACGAAGGTGCCGAAGGAAACAAAAAGGATGATCGCTACAAGATAATCATAGCCGGTAAGGTGAATGATGGGCTTCGCATGCCGCGGCTGAAGCTGGTGCTGCTGAAAGATGGACGGCGCCAGCGTGGTATCTGCTGCCGGCAAAACGGACATGGTATCGGGAATAGCTGGATTTGTTTCAGGCACAAGGCAAAGTTAATTCTTTTGCCGTTTTAAATGAAAAAAGGCCATTCAAAATGAAGGGAGCCTTAGTAATTAAACGAATCATGGTCATTCCGTGCAGGATGTCACTTCGAGTGCGACCAACGGGAGAGTATCGAGAAGTGGTTAGGATGCTTTGTTCTCGATACGCTCGTCCCTCGCTACTCGAACTGACGCTATAAACCTTCAGTTACGGGACACTCAAACTGACGGCACTACCCCTTCGGCCCCGGAACGGCAGCGTGCTTCTTCTTCTTGGTCAGGTTGAACACCCTCGAAATGTTGAAGCCGAACTTATAGCCGCCTTTCAGCCAGTTGTCGGTGGTATTCGGAATGTAATTGTTCTCGATGATCCCTGAAGCGTTCGTAAAATTGAGGTGGAACACGTGCCCGCCGGTCTCTATTTCAACACCTATTGCGAGCGGGTTGAAGAACGGGCTTGCGCTGTTATTGGTGCGGTATTCCGAGAAGGTGTAAAAGTAATCGGCGATGAGCGCAACGCGCTTTGTGAGCTTCAGCCTGAAGCCGCCGCCAATAGCAAAAAGGTCATTTGTTTCTTCGCTGCCATTATCGGCATTCACATTTGCCAGCACAAAATTCCGGTGCTGGTAGGTCGGGATCAGCTCGATGGATAAGCGGGAGCCGAACTTACGCGCCAGGAGCAGCTGGGTAACATACGAAAAGCGGTGAACATCGTTGTGCTTGAATTTGGAGGAGGTCTGGTCGACGCCGTTATAAAACTGGTCGGCAGTCTGCGGGTTATAGCTCATATCGCCGTACAGCGCCATGGAAAGCGGGATGTGATTGTCGGTGGTTTGCGTGAGAAAACGGTATTTCACCAATCCGTCGATCATCTCGTTCATCTTGCTGCGTGCAACACCCAGCGTGAGGTTATCGGTGATCCCGAAATCGAAGGAGATGCGGATGTCGGTGGAGTTATCAAATCCATAAAGCGTATGTCCGCCGCCGCCGCTTTCCGTCCCGATATTCCCGAAGCGGTGGGTGACCCTGAAATCCATGGTTCCCTTTTTCACTGTTTCGGTCGACTGTGCATTGATCACCTTCGAGGTCTTGAATGTTGCGATCACCTTGTCGTGCGTTTTTGGAGCGGCCGAATCAGCGAGGCTGAGCAGGTCGTCCTGCGCAAACGCAGCAGTTACAGGAACAGCAAAAAGGAAAGCAATAATCGTTTTTTTGTTGAAGAGCGTCATACGTTTAATTACTTTTTATAAGGTTCTAATATGGCATTCAGCTTAACATCCACATCTTCTGCAATGTTCTGAACATACAGGCTTGGCACCTTGATTCCGTGGTCGGCAATGTGGATCTTAAATTTGCTGCTGATGGTGATCTCCTGTCCTTTCACCTTTACGATGCCGTCGAGGGTACGCTCTTTCTCCACACCGTGGATCATCAGCTTCCCGGTGATGGTCACCTTGTATTCGCCGTCTTTTGTCCAGTCGATCGCTTCATTGATCTTGCCCTTGAAAATAGCATTCGGGAATTTTTCGCTTTCCATGTAATTCTCATTGAAATGCTCCTGCATCAATGGCTTTTCGAACTGGAATGCGCTGATCGCGATCTTCATCTGCACATCGTTGGTGGCGGTATTGATGATCGGCTTGCAGGCCTTGTTCACAGCTTCAATGTCTTCCAGCGGGGAAGCTGAAAAGAAGCTGATCTCGCAGCTTTTTGCAATGTAGATTTGCGCGCTCAGTGCCGAGCAGAATGCCAGCGCGACTAAGGATAATGCTACTTTTTTCATGTTTTCTGATTTAGGTGTGGTGTTACAAAACAACTATTGTGCCCCGCATCAATTATTGGGCGCACCCTGCTTGATCCAGCAGTTGATCATCTTCCGCTGGTCTTCGCTGATGGTGGGAGAGCCCGCCTGCGGCATATCTTTCAGGTCGACCACCCTGTTCTTCAGGGAGCCGTTATCCGCTTTTTGCTTGAGCTCTGTATATGTTGTAAAGTCACCTGTTCCGCTTCCGCCTGCGGTATGACAGCTGATGCAATAGTCGGTCATGATCGGGGCAATATCGGCTGAATAGGAAATGGTGGAATCGCAGTTGTCGGTATCCTTCACCGGAACCGGGCCTTTTTCGGAGGTACAGGCGGCTATAGATCCAATGACAGGAATAAGTAAAAAGAGCTTTTTCATTTTCATCTCAGTTTGTACAAATATATACTATAAATGGAATAAGGAAAGTAAATCCCGATTGGATTTTTCAATGCAGTGCTTGCACTTTTCAAGCCCTGGTAATTACTTTTTACCAAAATCCTTTTGCGTTGCCGGATTTCCGTTCTCATCCCAGAACACCCATTTCCCGCTTTCGAGATCCTGCGTGTAATAGCCTTCGTAGCGCTTCTTCTCGTTCTCATACCAGGTGGTGGTCTTGCCATCCTTCTTCCCGTCCTTAAAGGTGGTTTCGCTCCAGGGGGCGCCATTCTCGTAATAGCTCTTCCAGAGCCCCTCGCGCTTACCATCTTTCATTATCCCGCGCATCTTGATCACGCCGTTGGTATAGTACTGGATGTACTCGCCGTTGCTGATCACGGAATCTTTTTTATCCTTAGCAGGCATGTTCGAAGTTAACGTATCGCGGTGCACTGTGCCCGCATCCGCAGCCTGTCCGTTGTTTTCCTTGCAGGCAAGCAGGCAGCAGGAGAGCAGGATAAACATTGCTATTCTTCTCATAGTTAATTTTTTCTTTCTGTGGTGTATTTTACAAGCTCCTCCAGCGAAGTGCGTGAAGCCGAGTCCTCAAAGGCTGAAAGGATCGTGAGCGCCTTTTCCTTGTATTCGTTCATCCTGCTTTCGGCATACTGAATGCCGCCGCTTTTGATCACGAATTCGATCACGCCGGCCACCTTCTTAGGGTCGTTGTTATTGTTCTTTACAATGCTGATGATCCTTCTCTTCTCCAGCCAGGAAGCTTTATTGAGTGCATAGATCAGTGGCAGCGTCATTTTCTTTTCCTTGATGTCGATGCCGGTAGGCTTGCCGATATTGCTGCCATCGCCGTAATCGAACAGGTCGTCCTTGATCTGGAAGGCCATCCCAACGGCTTCACCGAATGCGAGCATCCTGTCCACCACCTGCTTGTCGGAGCTCACGGATGCCGCACCACAGGCGCAGCAGGAGGCAATGAGCGATGCTGTTTTCTTCCGGATGATCTCGTAATACACTGTTTCATCAATATCGAGCTTCCGCGCTTTTTCGATCTGCAGCAATTCGCCTTCGCTCATTTCGCGCACAGCGTTGGAGACCAGTCCCAGCAAATGAAAATCGTTGTTGTCAATGGAAAGCAGCAATCCTTTCGAGAGCAGGAAATCGCCGACAAGCACGGCGATCTTATTTTTCCAGAGCGCATTTACGGAAAAGAACCCGCGGCGCTCGTTGCTGTCGTCCACCACATCATCGTGCACAAGCGTTGCCGTATGAAGGAGTTCGATGAGGGAAGCGGCACGGTAGGTGGATTCGTTCATTTCGCCGCATACCTTGGCGCAGAGGAACACAAACATGGGGCGCAGCTGCTTGCCTTTGCGCTTTACAATATAGCGGGTGATCTTATCAAGCAAAGGCACTGTGCTTTTCATGGATGATTTGAATTTCACTTCAAACTCTTCCATTTCTTTTGCAACCGGCGCTTTTATCTGGTCAACTGTCATAAGCTTATTTGGGTACCTTCATCTTCCGCTTCACAAATCCTTCTTTGTTCTTGTTTGCAAGCTGTCCGCAGGCCGCATCTATATCCTTGCCGCGGCTTCTCCGTACATTCACAATAATATTTTTGCTTTCGAGGAACTTTGCAAACGCATCCAGCCTTTCGGAGGTTGTTTGCTGGAATTCCCCATCGTCGATCGGGTTGTATTCAATGATGTTCACCTTGCAGGGGACGTGCTTGCAGAACTTCGCAAGGTCGCGGGCGTCCTCTATGCTGTCGTTAAAATCCTTGAACGCGATGTACTCGTAGGTAACGCGCGTTCCGGTCTTCTCATAAAAGTATTTAAGCGCTTCGGCCAGGGCTTCGAGGCTGTTGCTTTCATTGATGGGCATGATGTGGTTGCGCTTCGCATCGTTGGCGGCATGCAGCGAAAGGGCAAGATTGAACTTCGCGCCGTCGTCGGCCAGCTTTATGATCATTTTTGCAACACCGGCGGTGCTTACAGTGATCCGCTGCGGCGACATGTTCAGGCCTTCCGGCGATGTGATCTTATGGATGGATTCCATCACGTTCTTATAATTGAGCAATGGCTCGCCCATGCCCATGTATACGATGTTTGTAAGCGGTGTTTTATATTTCTGCTCCGCCTGGTTGCGGATCAGCACCACCTGGTCGTAGATCTCATCTGCATTCAGGTTCCTCAACCGCTCCAGCCTGCCGGTAGCGCAGAACTTACAGGTAAGGCTACAGCCCACCTGCGAGGAGATGCAGGCGGTCATCCGCGTAGTGCTGGGGATCAGCACGCCTTCCACGATATTGCTGTCGTATAATTTAAATGCATTTTTAATGGTGCGGTCGCTGCTCACCTGCATATCGTCCACCTCCACGGCATTGATCACAAAATGCTTGTCGAGGAGCTCGCGTGTGGCTTTGGAAAGGTTGGTCATTTCCTCGAAGGTGCGTGCCGACTTCTTCCAGAGCCATTCATATACCTGCTTGGCGCGAAAGGCCTGGTCGCCGTTCTCTGTAAAAACGGTTTTCAGCTCTTCGAGCGATAAGGCGCGTATGTCTTTTTTTGTGCTCAATTCAATCATTTATAGATACAAATTTACGAATATTAATCCGATAATCCCGCGGCTGCGCCTCAGGTAAAGAAAACAACCTGCAAGCCGGAACAGCTCATCTTTATTTTTGTAATTTCGCCCGCAATCATTGAATTATGCGCAAGATCTCCGCCGACCTTATTTACACTATTTCTTCCGACCCGATCCCGAACGGCATCGTTACCATCGACGATGACGGGACCATCCTCGATGTAAGCCCGGCCTCTAACGAAGAGCACAGCGATGCTGAGTATTACACGGGCATCATCTGCCCGGGATTCATCAATACACACTGCCACCTCGAGCTCTCGCATTTCCGCGGGCAGATCGCTGAAAAAGCAGGCATGACGGGCTTTATAAAAGAGCTGCTGTCGAAGCGCCCGGGATTCTCCGCGGAAGAGATCAGCAGGGGAATTGAGGAGGCGGAAGCGGAAATGATCCGCAACGGCATTGTGGCGGTGGGCGATATTTCCAATGATAACAGCAGCTTCAGCCAAAAGGCAAAAGGAAACCTTTGCTATCATACGTTTATCGAAGTGTTCGACCTGCATCCTTCGCAGGCTGAAAAAGTGTTCGGGAATGCGCTTGCGCTGAAAGCGGAGCTGAAGTCGCTTGAAAGCACGCACGCCAGCCTTTCCTGTTCCATTGTGCCGCATGCGCCTTACACGGTTTCTGAAAAGCTGTTTGCGCTTGTCGCGGAAGAAGCGGCAAAAAGCCCATTCCCGCAAAGCATCCACAACCAGGAAAGCGCCGGTGAAAGCGAGCTGTTCCTTTCCGGCTCGGGGCCAATGTTTGAAGCCTTCCAGCGGATGAACGTTGATATGCAGTTTTTTCCGGCAACAGGATTAAACTCGTTAAGGACAACCTTTCCGAGATTATCAAAGCAGCAGAACCTCCTGCTCGTACACAATACATTCACTTCCTTTGAAGACCTGCAATGGGCGCAGGAACAAATGAAAAGCTCCATTACCTCCGGCCTCCAGCCTCCAGCCTCCCAGCTCTACTGGTGCACCTGCCCGAATGCCAATCTTTACATTGAAGACAAGCTTCCCGATTATCATGCTTTTATCAGGGCACATGCGAAAATGACGATCGGCACCGACAGCCTTGCATCCAACCATAGCTTATCCGTGCTGGATGAATTAAAGGCGATCGAAAGCCATCAGCCGGGAATTCCTTTAAAGGCGCTGCTTACATGGGCCACAAAGAATGGCGCGGAATTATTAGGGCTTGATAAAAATTTAGGGACAATTGAAAAAGGAAAAAAACCGGGATTGAATTTGCTGAGCAATATAGAAAAGGAAACTATCTCGGCAGGCACACAGGTGCTGAAGCTGATCTAAGGCTGCTGCATTAATGCTTCCGCGAGCAGCAGGTCCTGCGGCGTGGTGATCTTGATGTTTTCCCTGTTGCCTTCCACAAGGTTTATTTTTTCTCCGAAGGCTTCCAGCACGGTGGCATCGTCGGTAAATTCGGGCTTGTACTCTTTCAGGAATGCTTTGCGCAGCAGGTCGGAATGGAAGCATTGCGGCGTTTGCACGATGCTGTAATGACTGCGGTCGACAGCGGTATTCTCTTTTCCCCTTACCGATCTTAATGAATCGCTCACAGGAACGACAGGCGTTGCATTTCCCCATTTTTCAGCCGTTTCAAAGGCTCTCAGAATGGTGTCTTTGCTTACCAAAGGGCGCGCTGCATCGTGAATTCCCACGAGGCAGGCATCCGGAACAAGCGCCAGCCCGTTCTTCACAGAATGATAACGCGTTTCCCCTCCTGCAGCGAGCTCATGCGCAATGCTGAAATTATGCTTTGTGCAAAGGGCTTTCCACTCAGCGTTCAGGCTCTCCGGTAAAACAATGATGATCTTGGCGTCGGGAAATGTATTCGTGA
Source organism: Bacteroidota bacterium (assembly GCA_025963725.1). Lineage (GTDB taxonomy): Bacteria > Bacteroidota > Bacteroidia > 2-12-FULL-35-15 > 2-12-FULL-35-15 > 2-12-FULL-35-15. Next base: position 194,805 of record JAOQAE010000003.1, read on the forward strand.
ATTTTTCAACCGTATGCATCAGCACAGGCTTTCCCTTCAGCTCCATGAACTGTTTCGGAACGGCGCTGTTCATGCGTGTTCCGCTTCCTCCTGCAACTATGATAATGTATTTTTTCACGGACTATGTATTAGTTTATGAATTGAAGCAAGATGTTTAAGTCACTTCGAGTTCGACCGAAGGGAGAGTATCGAGAAGTACCAGTTCTCGATACTTTCGCCAGAAAAAGGCGAAAACTCGAACTGACGTATCGACATTCTCCAAAAAGAAAAATGGTCAATGATCATTCATTGCTGAATAACCATTAACCATTTGCTTTAATTTACTACAGGATCAGCATGGCATCGCCATACGAGTAGAAATGATATTTTTCCTTGATCGCTTCCTTGTATGCTTTCATGATCAGCTCATATCCGCCGAACGCGCAAACCATCATCAGCAATGTGGATTCAGGCGTATGGAAGTTGGTGATCATACAATTTGCAACACTGAAATCGTAAGGAGGAAAAATGAACTTATTGGTCCAGCCGGCGTATGGCTTCACGTAACCGTCGGTAGACACCGATGTTTCGATCGCACGCATGGTGGTTGTTCCAACGGCACATACTTTCTTTTTATTCTCACGGGCCTTGTTCACAATCGCGCATTCCTTGTCGGTGATCAGCACCTGCTCGGAATCCATTTTGTGCTTGGTAAGGTCTTCCACCTCAACGGTGCGGAATGTTCCAAGCCCCACGTGAAGCGTTACTGTTGCGAAGTTCACGCCTTTCAATTCGAGGCGCTTCAGCAATTCGCGGCTGAAGTGCAAACCAGCGGTAGGAGCTGCAACAGCGCCTTCGTTCTTTGCATAAACCGTTTGGTAACGGTCTTTATCATCTTCGGTAGGCTTGCGCTTGATGTATTTCGGAAGCGGTGTTTCGCCCATCTCCTCGAGTGTCTGGCGGAACTCTTCATAAGAGCCGTCGAACAGGAAACGCAGCGTGCGGCCGCGTGAAGTGGTATTGTCAATTACTTCTGCAACCAATGTATCATCGTCGCCAAAGTATAATTTATTTCCGATCCTGATCTTACGCGCAGGGTCTACAAGCACATCCCAGAGGCGGCTTTCGGCATTGAGCTCACGCAGCAGGAACACTTCGATCTTTGCGCCTGTTTTTTCCTTGTTGCCGTACATACGTGCAGGAAAAACCTTGGTGTCATTCAGGATCATGCAATCGCCATCATTAAAGTAGCTTAATACATCCTTGAACTTTTTGTGCTCGATCTTTCCTGTTTTACGGTGGATCACCATCAGCTTCGCTTCATCGCGGTTCTTTGATGGGGTTTCTGCCAGTAATTCTTTCGGAAGATTGAATTTGAATTGGGATAACTTCATACGGGGTGTTTTTGTATAAGAAGTTATGGAATTTGCAGAACGGGGGATGTCCTAACGCCTTTCATAAATCTTACGGGATTAATGATTATTTAAACAAGGGCGCAAATGTACTATCAAAAAGAGGGGATGTCAATAAAAATCGCGTTTATTTTACCAGGCGGCATTGCAGCGATCTTATTATTCCTGCACATTACGACATTAACCTAATATGCTTTTCTCAAATTCTTCCAGCGACAGCGCATCCTCCAGCCTGTATTGCCCGATCCTCGTGCGGCACAAAGCTGTTAAATGCGCACCGCTTTTTAATGCCTCGCCGAAATCCCTTGCGAGTGAACGGATGTAGGTGCCTTTGCTGCAAACTACTTTAAAATCCACTTCCGGCAATGCAATGCGCGTGATCGTAAACTCCGTGATCGTTACTTCCTTCGGCTTGATTTCCGCCGTTTTGCCCGCCCTTGCAATGTCATAAGCGCGCTTGCCATCTATCTTGATGGCCGAATACAAAGGCGGCGTTTGCTGGATCGCTCCCGTGAATTGTTTGGTGGTTTCCTTTATCAGCTCGTCGGTGATGTGCTCCGTGGGATAATGCGCATCTATTTCCTTTTCGAGGTCATAGCAGGGTGTTGTTGCCCCAATGTAAAACGTTCCGGTATATTCCTTTTCCTGCGCCTGGTAGCTTTCGATGTTGCGCGTTTGCTTGCCGGTGCAGACAATGAGGAGCCCTGTAGCCAGCGGATCAAGAGTGCCCGCATGGCCGATCTTCAGCCAGGCTTTTTCCCCGCCTTCCATTTTCCGCTCACCGTTCCGGATCAGGTACTTCATTTTATTGACCACCTGGAAGGATGTCCAGGTAAGCGGCTTATTAATAAGGACAACCTGCCCTGCTCTGAAATCTTTCATGGGATGTAAATTATCAGGCGGTCAGCTCCATTCCCGTGTACAACGCATACACAAGAAATAACACACCCAGCACAATCCGGTAGTAGCCGAAATGCTTAAAGCCGTATTTATTCAGGAAAGCAATGAAGCCTTTAACGGCCACAATTGCCACAACAAAGGCCACAAATGCGCCTAACAGAAGAATTGTAATGTCATCGTGGTGAATATTGTCCTTTTCCTTTAACAGGTCGTACCCCGATGCCGCGAACATGGTTGGGATGGCCAGTAAAAAGGAGAACTCTGCCGCCTGCCTGCGGTCGAAGCCGGAAAACACACCGCCGAAGATGGTTGCTGCTGCGCGCGACACGCCGGGGATCATGGATACGCACTGGATCAGCCCGATCTTCACTGCGCCGGCATAGCTGATGTCTTCCACCTCCTTGTACTCCGATCTTTTTTGTTCGCTCCATTTGTCGAGCAGGATCAGCACCACCCCGCCAATGATCAGCGAAATGCTCACCGTAAAGGGATTGAACAGGTAATGCTTAATGGCCTTGTATGCGAGCAGCCCGATAATGCCTGTTGGTAAAAAGGCAACGGCCAGCTTAAGGTAAATGTTGATGCCGACAAAAAAGCGCTTGATGTATAGGAGGAGCACCGCCATGATGGCGCCGAGCTGGATCACGATCTCGAATGTTTTGGCGAAATTGGGATCCTGCACTTTCATCAGCGATTGTGCAAGGATCATGTGGCCGGTGGAAGAAACAGGAAGGAATTCCGTAATTCCCTCGATGATCGCAATAATAATGGCCTGGATGTATGTCATGGTATGAAGCTCAATCTTCTCCCTCTCCTTTGGAGAGGGCCGGGGTGAGGTAGTTTAGTCTTTCGGGCGTTTCATGATCCCGAAAAGCACCACAACAAACCCTGCTAAGATCACGATCGGGGAAAGGGTGATCCTTCTGAAGCTGAAGATCTCATCTGCATTGAATTTGGTAGGGTCATCCGAGCCGCCGCCGATCATCAGGCAATAGCCGATCACCACTATCACAACACCTGCGATCAGGATCTGGTAATTCTCTCTTCCAAATGCAAAACCCGGTTTTTTAGTCTCTTTGCTCATTACTTCAGTTTTTTTTAGTATCGCAAATGTAATTAAATTTAGGAAATGGGATTGTTAAAAAAAGTTAGTGCGAACAGCCCACGTTCCACCACCCCTGTCCCCTCCTTCGAGGAGGGGAATGCATCGCGTAAAGAAGTAGCATATCAGTTAGCAGAATGAGCTCCCTCCTTTTAGGAGGGTTGGGGTGGTACTTTTAAAAATACAACTCATCCGACTTCAACCGCAAATACTTCCTCACGGCCAATGAAGTGCTGATCCAGGAGATCAGGATCCCCAAAATGATCACCAGCCCGAAAAGCGTTGCCAGCATGTTCTGGTCCTGCAGCTCCGCAAGCTCCGGCATCTGCTTCTGTGCAAAATACAGCACGCCGATCAGCATCAGGATCGCGATGATGGCGCCGTAAATGCCGTGCTTGATGCCATTGAGCACGAAAGGCCGCCGGATGAATCCCTGCGTTGCCCCTACCAGCTGCATGGTTTTTATAATAAAGCGCTTGCTGTAAATGGAGAGCCGGATGGTATTGTTGATCAGCGCCAGCGCAATGATCATAAGCAGCGAGCTGAAGCCGAGGATCACAAGGCTGATCTTCTGCACGTTTTCATTGATGATGCTTACCAGCGATTTCTGGTAGATCACCTCTTTCACCAGCTTGGTATCAAGCATATCTTTTTCGATCCAGGCGAGACTGTCGGCATTGGCATATTCCGCCTTTAAATGCACATTGATGGACGAAAGCAATGGATTGAAGCCGAGGAAATCGATAAAATCTTCGCCAAGGTCTTTCTGTAAACGGGCCGCAGCCTCCTCCTTCGTAATGAACTCTGTGGATTTCACATAGACTGAAGCATCCAGTGTTTTCTGCATTTTCGCCACATCCACATCCTTCACACTGTCGTTCAGGATCACCTGGAAACCAATGTTCTCCTTCACATTATTGGAAAGCTGCCGGGTATTTAAAATGATGATCCCCAGCAAGCCCAGCATGAACAGCACCAGCGAAAGGCTTACTATTGTTGTGATGGATGCCCCCGTTAACCTGCGCTTTGAATATTTATCTGACACGTTCTTTATTTTTCTGCCACTAAATTAAGTGATAAACCCGCCTGCATTTTTAACAAGGCAAATTGAAATAAACAATCGGACGTTAATAACCCATTATTTATTTCCTTTCCCTTTACCGGCCTTCTTATTGCCACTGCCGTTGCTACTGCCACTTCCCTTACTATTACCTTTCCCACTACTTCCACCTTTCGAGCCTTTTGATTTCATCGACTTTTTCATGGCGTGAAATTCTGCCGAGCCGGGCTTTATTCCCATCTCTTTCGCAATTGCTCCCCATCCTTTGGCCTTGTTGGTCTTGTAGGTCTCAACAACGGTTTCAAAAGGCCTGCCGATGCTTATCGATAGCTGCGCCGCCATAAAAAGATCACCCGGGCTCAGGATCCTGATCGCCTGCTCTATCTGCGATTTCGCAATGTTGAACTGCAGGGCAACATCATTCTTAAAAACATTGATGTCGAGCCTCGCACGGGCATCAACATCCGTAAGGATGCCATCCATTTCAACATCTCCTGTACTTGCTTTAAAGCTTAAAAGCTGCGCCTGCGCCATCGTTGCAAAACTCACAAGTAATACCAGCATCATCTTTTTCATTTTTCTGATTTTAAGGGGTTCGGTCAAATGTAGCCTTTCTTCAATCGGCTTGAAGCCCTCCCGGCTTTTTTTATAAACAAAATCCATTTCGCTTTTCGTATATTCGCAATCTTAAAAATTTGAAACAAAATGGAATACAATTTCAGGGAAACAGAAAAGAACTGGCAGGATTACTGGGCGAAAAATAAAACCTTCAAAGCGGAAAATGATTCCTCCAAGCCAAAATACTATGTGCTTGATATGTTCCCGTACCCAAGCGGTGCCGGCTTGCATGTAGGCCACCCGCTGGGCTACATCGCCTCCGATATATTTGCGCGCTACAAACGCCTGAAAGGCTTCAACGTGCTTCACCCGATGGGCTACGATTCATTCGGGCTTCCTGCCGAGCAATATGCCATCCAAACCGGGCAGCATCCCGAGATCACCACAAAAACAAACATTGCGCGCTACCGCGAGCAGCTTGATAAAATAGGCTTTTCCTTCGATTGGGGCCGCGAGGTGCGCACGTCTGATCCCTCGTATTACAAATGGACGCAGTGGATCTTCATCCAGCTCTTCAACTCCTGGTACAACCCCGAAACAAACAAAGCGGAGAACATCAGCACATTGATAGATAAGTTTCGGAACAACTCCCTCTCCTTTGGAGAGGGCCGGGCTGAGGCCTGGGACAACCTTTCTGAAAAAGAGCAATCCGGCCTCTTGCTCGAATACCGCCTCGCATTCCTGAGCGATACCATGGTAAACTGGTGCCCGCAGCTGGGCACTGTATTAGCCAATGAAGAAGTGAAGGACGGCGTTTCGGAACGCGGCGGCTATCCCGTGGAACGCAAGCTGATGAAGCAATGGAGCCTCCGCATTACGGCTTATGCCGAGCGACTGCTGAACGACCTGGAGGGCATCGATTGGACAGAAAGCATCAAGGAAGCGCAGCGCAACTGGATCGGGAAATCGGAAGGAACATCCTTAAAGTTCAGGATCGAAAACTCAGATTCGGAGATCGAAGTGTTTACCACGCGACCGGATACGATCTTCGGAGTTTCTTTCGTAACGCTGGCTCCCGAGCATGAGCTGGTTGCAGCTGTTACAACGGCAGAACAGAAAAAAGCTGTGGAAGAATACATCACCTTTGCAAAGAACCGCAGCGAACGGGAACGGATGGCCGATGTTAAAAAGATCACTGGCGTGTTCACCGGCGGCTATGTGCTCCATCCCTTTACAGGAAAAAAAGTCCCGATCTGGATTGGCGATTACGTATTGGCCGGCTACGGAACAGGCGCTGTAATGGCAGTTCCGGGGCACGACTCCCGCGATTATGCCTTTGCAAAGCATTTCGACCTGCCCATCATTGAAGTGGTTGCAGGCGGCGATCTTTCAAAAGAATCGTATGATGCCAAAGAAGGCAAGCTCATCAATTCCGATTTCTTAAACGGGCTCGAAGTGAAGGATGCGGTTAAAAAAGCGATCGCAGCCATCGGGGAAAAAGGCTTGGGCAAAGGCAAAACGAACTTCCGCCTGCGCGATGCGATCTTCGGCCGCCAACGCTACTGGGGCGAGCCGATCCCTGTTTACTACACCGAAGACGGCATCCCGAAAGTGCTGGATGAAACCGAGCTGCCGCTGATCCTCCCGGAAGTGGATAAATACCTGCCGACCGAAACAGGCGAGCCGCCGCTGGCACGCGCAAAAGACTGGAAATACAAAGGCAAATTCGAATACGAATATTCCACCATGCCGGGCTGGGCTGGCTCTTCCTGGTACTTCCTGCGCTACATGGATGCGCATAACGATAAGGAATTTGCATCCCGCAAGGCAATTGACTACTGGCAGAACGTGGATCTCTACATCGGCGGCGCAGAGCATGCTACCGGGCATTTGCTGTATATCCGCTTCTGGACAAAATTCCTGTACGACCTCGGATTGATCCCCGTGACAGAACCCGCGAAAAAACTGATCAACCAGGGAATGATCCAGGGTGTGAGCAGTTTTGTTTACCGCATCGGCCAGCGTGTTTTTATTTCAAAGAACAGGATTGGAAGCAAATTGTCGGAAGAAGAAATGAGCATGATAAATCCGGATGAAGACAACTTAACTCCACTGCCAATCCATGTGGATGTAAACATTGTAAACAACAATGTGCTCGACATTGAAGCCTTTAAAAACTGGCGGGAAGAATATAAAAATGCTGAATTTATTTTAGAAGACGGAAAATACATCTGCGGAAGCGAAGTGGAAAAAATGTCCAAATCAAAATGGAACGTTGTTTCCCCCGACACCATGGTGGAACAGTACGGCGCCGATGCATTGCGCCTGTATGAGATGTTCCTCGGTCCGCTGGAGCTTTCCAAGCCCTGGAACACCAACGGCATTTCCGGTGTTTCCAACTTCATGCGCAAGCTCTGGAGATTATATCACAATGGAGATACGCTGAACATCTCCGATGAAGCTCCTGCTAAGCCGGAATTGAAAGTGCTTCATAAAACCATCAAAAAGATCGTTCACGACATTGAAAATTTCTCCTTCAATACTTCCGTGAGCAATTTCATGATCTGCGTGAACGAGCTTACCGAATTAAAATGCAACAAGCGCGCGATCCTGGAGCCGCTCGCCATCATCATCGCCCCTTATGCACCTCACATGGCGGAAGAGCTCTGGAAAAGGCTCGGACATACGGAGAGCATTACTTATGCGGCCTTCCCGGAATTCAGGGAAGAATACCTCGTGGAAAGCGCTTTCAATTATCCTGTTTCCATTAACGGCAAAACACGCTTCTTCCAGGAATACGATCTTTCCCTGTCGAAGGAAGATATTGAAAAAGAAGTACTTAATCTTGAGCAGACCCAGAAATACCTCGAGGGTAAAACCCCGAAGAAGATAATTGTGGTCCATAACAGGATCGTAAACATTGTGGTATAATACCGCAGCTGAGTTGCAAAAGAATTTTGATTCATTTATCCGGATAACGCAATGATTAGTATTGCGTTATCCGTTTTTATTTTGTATTTTAGCTGAAAATATGCTAAGATGAAAAAATTACTCTCCGGACTCCTTTTGTCCTTCTTACTGATAACTTCACATGCTGGTGCACAGAATGTTGCGATCAACACTACCGGCGCTGCCGCAGTTGCATCTGCGATCCTCGACATCAGCTCAACCTCTGCCGGGCTTTTGATCCCGAGAATGACCGCAGGACAGCGCGCGGCCATCGCCGCTCCTGCAACAGGGCTTATTGTATACCAGACAGATGCAGGCACCATGGGTGCAGGCTTTTATTTCTATAACGGTGCTGCCTGGACTCCATGGAGCACGAACTCCGGCGGCTGGGGACTGGCAGGAAATGCCGGAACTGCAATTGCAACCAATTTTATAGGAACCACCGACAACGTGGCCTTTGCCGTAAGATCAAATAATGTGGAACGTTTCCGCTTCAATACAAACGGTGAAGTAATAGCCGGCAATACCGCATCTCCTTATGTAGGCGACCTGCTGATCGGATACGGGACTGCCGCTAATCCATTCGGTGTGAACGGCTATACAGCCCTTGACGGCTCGGGAACATGGGGTGAAGTACTTACAGGTTCAGCTACTAACTATTCTGCAGTACAGGGTGTTTACGGAGGTTCCGGCGTAGGATCCGGTGCCTTTGGTAACTATGCAGGTAGCAATACCAATGTTTTACGCGCGGGCGTATCCGGTGTGGTTACAACTCCCGCGGCCACAGGGGGAGGTACTGGTGTGTACGGTGCCAACCAGCTCACCAGCGGGAACCAGCACATGGGTATCTATGGTACCTACAACGGATTGTCCTACGGCCTCGCAGTTGTAGGTGTTGCCTTTGGCGGCGGGATCCCTGGCGGAAACAATGACATTGCCGTAGTTGGCTGGAGGTCCAACAACGCGAACTACAGCGGCTATTACAATGGTAACCACGTGATCGCCAATGGTACAAAATCCGCATCGGTTGGTACAAGCAAGGGAAACCAATTGCTGTACTGTGCTGAAAGCCCTGAAGTATGGTTCGAGGATATCGGGAGCGGACAATTAATAAACGGCGAAGTAACGATCAATCTCGATCCTTTATTCCTTGAAACAATTGTAGTGGATGAAAAGCACCCGATGCACGTGTTCATCCAGATGGAAGGCGAATCAAACGATGTATATGTGGTTCCGGGAACAACCAGCTTCACTGTAAAAGAACGCAACCACGGAACTTCCAACGCAAAATTCTCCTACAGGATCATGGCAAAACGCATGAACTTCCAGGATCACCGCTTCGGCAACGACCCGGTGTGGGGCGCAGGAGATACCCGCCAGTACTCACAATACGCAACACCTCCTCCTGTAGATTATTCTGAAAATGTAAAATTCCAGGAAGAGCAGAAAAAGAACTACAAGCCTACACCAATGCCGCAGGGCTTCATCGATTATTTCCAGCTGCAGAAAGAGGGAGCACAACTTGAGCTGATCAAGCATAAATAGAATGCATATAGTTTTAAAAATGAAGAAATTAATCTCGTTTATCCTTTTCCTGCTTCCCTTGCTTGCGTTTCCGCAGGCGCAGGTGATCATGACGGACGACGCATATATCCGCATCGGCACAGGAACATTCCTGGTGCTCGATAACGGCAATGCAAATGCCCTTACCCAAACAGGCACCGGCGGCAGGATCATCACCGAAGGCGAAACAAATGTGGTCCGCTGGAACATCACCAATAACACCGGAACGTACATTGTCCCTTTCTTTGATGACGACAATGCGCTGGAAATGCCTTTGACGGTTACTATCGGCACGGCGGGTTCAGCAGGCGGACGGATCGACTTTTCCACCTACGACGGCGCCACATGGGATAACAACACCTACCGCCCGAGCGATGTTACCAACATGAACAGCGCCATCGGGGGAGCCAACAACTCCGCAAAGGTGATCGACCGCTTCTGGATCATCGACGCAAGCTCTTACGGAACAAAGCCTGCTGCAACGCTGGCATTCACCTATATCGACGCGGAATGGAACCCCGCGGGCAACTCGATCACGGAAGGCAACCTCGGCGCGCAGCGCTTTAACACGCCTGCGGGGAACTGGGATGCCTATACGCCGCAGGGAACTATCAATACAGGCGCAAATACAGTAGTAAGCGTTCCGGCCGCCGCTGCCGACTTCTTCCGCTCCTGGACGCTGAGCGACATCACCTCGCCGCTCCCTATCGAGCTGCTGAAGCTGGAAGGCAACTGCTCCGCCGGAAAAGCGCTCATTAGCTGGGCCACGGCCACTGAAACAAACAATCATTTCTTTACCATCGAAAAAAGCACGGATGGCATCAGCTTCGAAGCCATTGCCACAGTAAGCGGCGCCGGCAACAGCAGCAGCCAGCAAAGCTATTCGTATACCGATAATACCGGGCTTGCTGCCGGAAGCTATTACCGGCTGAAGCAAACCGACTTTAACGGACAAAGCCGCTCTTTCCCAATGGTGTATGTTTCGGGCTGTTCCGACCCCAATTCGGGAATCGAAGTATATAACCAGGGATCGGATGAATTTACCGTGCTGATCAACAGCGAAGTGGCGGGAGACTACCTCATCACTATTTACAATACTCTCGGGCAGGTTGTTACTTCTTCCAGCGTGTATGCTGCCGATGGCAGGTACAATGCTACCATCCGCCTCGAAAACATGAGGGATGCCATGTATTTCGTGAACATTTCCAATGCTTCCGGCACCTCGGTAACCAAAAAGATCATCATCAATCAATAGGGACTGTTAATTATTGCTAAAAAGCCGGATGATCCTTATCCTGCCGGCTTTTTAATATACTAAACACAGGGCGGCGGCGTTTGAATAATAAAACAAGAGTTCTGCTGAAATAGGAGTTTACAGATGGGATAAGGATTGGCATGCTTTTGGCAAATCAATAGTAGAATAAAAACTAAAACAATGAAAAAACTGATTCTTTCAATATCAATCTTAGCGGCAGCAGGCCTGACGACTATGTCATTCCGCCCGCAGCAAACCTTGCCGGTGATTGCCGCTAATGGTCCCGTTAAAGAATTGCCGATGATGAACAACAGCGCGTTTAAACGCGGTGAAGTGTTATCTTTCAGGGTACACTACGGGATCTTGGATGCCGGTACGGCTACGTTGAGCGTAACCGACGAGGCAAGAGAGCTTGGCGGACGCAAAACATACCACGTGGTGGGTCTTGGCGCTTCCAAAGGAACATTTGACTGGTTCTTTAAGGTGCGCGACCGTTATGAGACCTATATAGATGAAAAGGCGCTTGTGCCTTGGTTGTTCGTACGCAGGATTGAAGAAGGCGGCTACAAATGCAGCCAGGATTACATCTTTAATCACTACAGCGAAAAGGTGAGCGTTGGGGACGGGAAAGTGTTCCCGATAGAGCCTAACATGCAGGATATGCTCTCCGCCTTTTACCAGGCGCGGAATCTGGATCTTTCCAATGCAAAGCCGGGACAGCTGTTTTCACTGAAATGCTTTGTGGATAATGAGATCTGGCCATTACAGGTAAAATTCATCTGCAGGGAAACTGTTGAAACGGATGCAGGTACATTCAAATGCTTGAAATTCAGGCCGATCGTTCAGAAAGGCCGCGTATTCAAAAAAGAAGAGGATTTGAACGTATGGCTTACCGACGATAAGAACCACATTCCGGTAAAAGGACAAGCTGATATTCTTGTAGGATCGATCAAAATGGAATTAACAAATTACTCAGGGTTAGCAAACCCGATCTCTAAAGTAAATTAATATCCGAATTAAATAAAAAGCAAGAACCCCGGGAACTATCCCGGGGTTCTTGCTTTTATAATTATATCTGTTACTCGAGGCCGGTTTTTACCCTGCCTTCCGATTTAAAGTATTGCATTGCGGAGAAAGTGATGATCGCCCCCGAAGCCATTCCTTCCATAAAGATGGAAACAAAGATCACCAGCCCGTCGAGAGAGCCGGTATAGGGAACACGCCTGCCGATCTCATCCATAAGCCCGTGATCGAAATAGCGCAGGTAAACGGTAATGAACAACGCAAATACGACCACCGTTACCGCTGTAATGATCATTCCCTGCGCCAGGCCTTTCAGGTAAAATTCCTGCTCATGAAGCCGCGTTTTCAGCATATTGATCCCATAGCAAACGCCCGTGGCAATGATCACGAAATTAAAGAAGCGTAATTCCACCACCTGTGCGAGGTTAAGGGCTTTCATTGCAAAGAAATAAAGAATAAGTGCCAGGGAAGTGATGAGCCCGGTTGCGAGGCCGATCCTTTCTACGGAGATGTTTTTTTTCATGACTTGATTTTTAGTGTGCAGGAAAGTCCGCTAAAAACTTATGCCATTAAAGCACGAAAAAAGGCTATTTGCCGGGAGTGTTTTTTTTGAAGTTCATCACCTCTGTTTGCCTGCGGATGGATTCATCATGGATGAGCTGGTACATTCCCTTTACGAACTCTTCCGGCAGCCCGAGCACATTGCCGGTGCTCAGGCTTTCCTCGAACAGCTTTTTCCAGTGCGCCACCTGCAGGATGGTTACGCTGTTATCGCGCTTATATTCGCCGATCTGCCGGGAAATAGCCATGCGCTTGGAAAGAAGCTCCAGCAGGTCGTTGTCGAGCTTGCGGATGATCGCCCTCAGCTCATCGAGCTTATCGCGAAAATCGGGATCGTCAATGGTGGATGAGCGGATGTTGATGTCGTCGATGATCTCCTTCAGCTGGAAAGGCTTCACCTGCTGCTTAGCATCGCTCAGGGCAACGGAAGGGTCGTTGTGTGTTTCGATCATAAGTCCGTCCATATCGAGGTCCATCGCTTTCTGGGCAATATAGGGGATCAGCTCCGGCTTTCCGCTGATGTGTGATGGGTCGCAGATCATGGGCAGCTGCGGACAAGCGGTTTTCAGCTCGATGGCAAGCTCCCATTTCGGGGAGTTGCGGAAAGGGCTGTTATCGAAAGAATGAAAGCCCCGGTGAATGGCTGCCAGTTTTTTGATCCCGGCATTGTTCACGCGCTCAAGGGCGCCTGCCCAAAGCTGCAGGTCAGGGTTGATCGGGTTCTTAACAAAAATGGGAATGTCGACGCCTTTCAACGCATCGGCGATATCCTGAACAGAGAACGGGTTTACAGTGGTTCGCGCCCCGATCCAGAGGATGTCGACACCGGCTTTCAGGCATTTCTCCACATGCTCCGCATTTGCCACTTCGGTAGCGGTAAGCAGGCCGGTTTGCTCCTTTACGGCTTTCATCCATTTCAGGCCGATATCGCCGATCCCTTCAAACGTATTGGGGCGTGTTCTCGGCTTCCAGATGCCCGCACGGAAAATGCTGTTCGGGTAAAATGCCGCGATCTGCCTTCCCGTATCCAGCATCTGCTCTTCGCTTTCCGCGCTGCAGGGGCCAGCGATCAGCAAAGGTTTCTGAAACCCGGGAAACCAGTCGGCAAGAGGAATTATATCGAGTTCTAATTTCAATCGTTATTATTTTAGTGTGTCCATATTTCCTCTTCTCTCCATTGAGCGTGAAAGCCCATATGCTGGATATTGACAGTAGGATATTCTGAGAATAAAGTGAGTAGGCGTTCTTTAAATTTGGATTTTGGACTGATGTTGTTTATCAGGAATAACATGCAGGACAAAACTCCGTAAAGCCTCTTGTCAGTTTCAGCATCAATAAAGGTTAAAAAGCGATTATTTTTTCTTGTAGGAATGGTAGGCTTTAATGGTATTCTTCTATTCCACAGACGCGAATGGTGCGCAGAAGCATTTCTTATAAAATTTATACTTTTCAGCCACGATTGAAATAAGGGGACCACAACTTTATATTGTTGAGCTACCATTTTTTTTTCATCGTTGTCCTTTAAATTTTCGTAGAGGCTTGCGAGCCGTCCAAAGGTAAGAGTTTCCATTACCATCCAGGAGGGAGGCGATTTTGGATCACTGTATTTTGAATTATAGCTTCTTATAAAAGTTTCGCTTGCATCCGCACAATAAGATTGAACATTTGCTGTGAATTCGGAATGAAGCCTTTTATCATTAAACAAATCTGCGTTCAGATACCAGTGCGGGCCATGCGCTAATGACATAATATTACACAAGGTCGCTCTTAACGAAACTTCTATCCTTTCTATATAATCCATTATTAATAAACGCAATTTTTTATCAAATAAATAATGGTCGAGAATCAGTTCAAAGGAAACATCTTTTTTAAACGTATGTGAGCTATCCGTTTGAAAAGGATACATATAACCTGTCATACGATAATAACTGATATGCTGAAGATATTTCAGACAGCGCGGTTTATCCTTTATTGACAATCCTCTTTTAATCAGTAACTCGTAATGATCTTCGGATGTTTTGGCAGGCTTTGTAAATGCGGTCATATTAAAAAAAAGACCCTGCAAAGTGTGCTTGAATCAGAGGCATGCAGGGTTTGGTTGATACAAAAGTAATAAATCTTGAACCTTTTTAAAACATTTATTTACTATTTTATTATCAAAGTTTTCAAAAAAATTGTTGATAATTGACAATTACCAGCCCAGGATCCATGCGAAGATCAGCGGCGCCACAATGGTAGCATCACTCTCCACGATGAATTTCGGAGTATGGATGTCTAATTTCCCCCAGGTGATCTTTTCATTCGGAACAGCTCCTGAATAAGAGCCGTAGCTGGTTGTTGAATCGGAGATCTGGCAGAAATAGCTCCAGAAAGGGATCTTTTCCATTTCCATATCCTGGTACAGCATCGGCACCACGCAGATCGGGAAATCTCCTGCAATACCGCCGCCGATCTGGAAAAAGCCAACGCCTTTTCCATCCGAATTCTTCACGTACCAGTCGGCAAGCCATGCCATATACTCGATCCCCGATTTCATCGTGGAAGCTTTGATCTCATTTTTGATCACGTAGGAAGCAAAGATGTTTCCCATCGTGGAATCTTCCCAGCCTGGAACCACCATCGGCAGGTTGCGCTCTGCAGCGGCCAGCATCCAGCTGTCTTTCGGGTCGATCTCGTAATATTGCTTCAGCTCCCCGCTCATCAGGATCTTGTACATGTATTCATGCGGAAAGAAACGCTCGCCCGCTGTGTCCGCATCTTTCCAGATCTTGTAAATATGCTTCTGCAGCCTGCGGAATGCTTCCTCTTCAGGGATGCAGGTATCGGTAACGCGGTTGTAGTGATTTTCGAGCAGGTCCCACTCATCCTGCGGCGACAGGTCGCGGTAATGCGGAACACGCTTGTAATGGCTGTGCGCAACGAGGTTCATGATATCCTCCTCGAGGTTCGCCCCGGTGCAGGAGATAATATCGATCTTCCCTGCACGGATCATTTCCGCAAGCGATTTTCCCAGTTCGGCAGTGCTCATCGCACCCGCCAACGTTACCATCATTTTGCCACCTTCGGTAAGGTGCAGCTCGTATCCTTTTGCAGCATCCACAAGTGCGGCTGCATTAAAGTGTTTATAGTGTTTTTCAATGAAATTTGAAACAGGCCCTTTATTCATAATATAGTTTGATTTTTATTAGTGTAAAACAAGGCTGCAAAGGTACGTTTTATTGACAAGGATAAAAAATAAATCTCCCCTTAACATGTCCGTTTCATCTTCTATTTCAAGGTATTTGTCTAATTGTTGATCCTTTTTTCACCTTTGCTTTAAAGTGTTAGCGCGCTTTTGGCATATCTTTGCAACAGGAAACAAGCAGATTGTTTTTAAGTGAACACCCTACAGGAAGCTCTTCTCACCAGAAGAATCTATCCCAAACCACTTCAATTTTTTTGATCAAGCGAAACACACGCTTAGCAATGATTTATTACAGGAATTTAACAGCCGCCTGTAGCATGATCCGGAGCCGCGCGTGAGGCCTGAAAGCCTGAATATGGCGTAAGCACTAATTTTTCTAAGTCTAAAATGAGCAAATACATATATAAGCTGCTGAGCCTGGTCCTGCTTTCAAACCTTGCAACTACAGGAATTCTGAAAGCGCAAACACCAGCAAGCTGCCTCGAGATTGAAAGCGTGCTTGCAGATGCATGCGGTTCGCCCGAAGGCGAAAACGAAATGGTGCGCTTTAAGATCGGCCCCGCGCCTATCAACATCTCCAACCTCAATGTGAACTGGCCCAACGGCAGCTTTTTAGGAATCTCGTCGGTGAACACTACCACCAACGGGATCGTATCGGCCTTAAATGCAACGATCGTAAGCTGCGGCTATCTTGTTCAGCCGGCCGGCGGAGTGCTTCCCGCAGGAAAAACAGTGCTGCTCGTAAGCTCCACTAACATTTCGCTCAGCGCCAATTCCTTCGCCAACCTTACCGATACGTTGATCGTGATCTTCCAGAATGCAGGGAATACAG
Source organism: Bacteroidota bacterium (assembly GCA_025963725.1). Taxonomy (GTDB): domain Bacteria; phylum Bacteroidota; class Bacteroidia; order 2-12-FULL-35-15; family 2-12-FULL-35-15; genus 2-12-FULL-35-15. The sequence goes on from JAOQAE010000003.1 coordinate 211,183, forward strand.
CCGGGCATTTTGTGAACTACAGCTCTACCCCGGGACTACGCACACTGGTCATCTCCCGCATTTCACCGGCCTGCTCCGATGCCGTTACTTATGATAAGTCGTTGCTGGTGAACCAGGCAGGCGGACACGGCGGCAGCTCCGCGCTCAATGACGGCGCCACCATCGAGTTCACATGGCCGGGTGCTGCAACTTACATCAACAATGGCTGCATGGCGCCGATCTCCACCATCACTTCCAATGCGGGCAGTGGGGCAGCCATCTGCGCCGGCGGAACGGTTTCCCTGTCGGGAACAGCGGGCGGGAATTATACAGGTGTGATCTGGCAGGGCGGACAAGGCAGCTTTTCCTCTTCTACAAACCTGAATACAAATTACACTGCGGCGGCGACCGAATCGGGAACGGTAGTGCTTTCACTTGGTGTGATCGGACACTGTAACGATACGGTATTCAGCACGGTGAATTTAACGATCAGCCCTTTGCCAAATGCCGCTATTACAGCAAGCGCCACAGCGATCTGTGCCGGCGACCCTGTTACGCTCAACGCTTCCGGAGCGGGAACCTACAGCTGGAGTACAGGCTCAGCAGCCTCTTCGATCACCGTGTTCTCAGCCGGAACATACACGCTTACGGTCACCAACAGCTGCGGATCACAAACAGCTACCCAAACAATTGCAGCCGGCAGCGCGCCTTCGGTAAGCATTCAGTCTGCATCCGCTTCTTTCTGCGCCGGGAGCAGCATGCTGCTGTATGCAACAGGCTCAGGCAGCTTTATGTGGACAGGCGGATCTGTTAACGATTCTATTCTTGTTACAACCGAAGGGCTTTACTCTGTAACCGCAAGCAACGGCTGCGGCAGCGCTTCGGATTCCGTATTTGTGAACGTTGATTCTATAACTGCATTTTTCACAGCAAGCGCGCTTACAGGCCCTGCGCCGCTGAGCGTTGATTTTACCAGCAACAGCTCCGCTTCAGCAATTGCATTATCCTGGGATTTGGGGAATGGCTCCGGCGCTTCGGGCAATCTCGCATCCACCGTTTATCAATCGCCCGGAACTTATCCTGTAACGCTTACCGCAACAAACGCCGCAGGCTGCAGCGACACCTACACGCTCACGATCGTGGTCCCTGAAGGCGCTTCCGCTTTGCAGATGCCGAATGTTTTTACGCCTAACGGCGATGGCATCAATGACCAGTTTGCGGGCATCGGCTCCGGAATAAAGGAATTCAGCTGCAAGGTATACAACCGCTGGGGAACAATGGTGACGGAGCTTTCAACATTTAAAAGCAGCTGGGACGGCCGCACTACCTCCGGCGTAATGGCGAGCGACGGAACCTATTTCTATTTCATGGAAGCCACAGGCGCAGATGGAAAAGCATACCGGGAAAAAGGATTTGTGGAGCTGATCGGTGAATAGCCCCTGTATTTTACAATTTAGCTTGCCGCGAAAGCACAGGTCAAGTTTTTGTTATCATTTCATTACCTGTGAATTACTATTAAAAACTGTGCTTGACGTATTGAAAAAATGAGTACATTTGCACAGTAAATTAGGAGGTGAACACCCTACACGAATTCTTCAGCCGAAGATCATTCCGAAACCGCCTCCGTTCGGCTTTTAAACCTAATTTAACCTAATATAATAACATGAAAAAACTATTACTATCAGTTTTGGCATTAGCGTCTTATTTAACCAGCAGCGCACAGTGCACGGAATTATTCATTTCCGAATACGTAGAGGGAACAGGGAACGACAAGGCCCTGGAGATCTACAACCCGACCAACGCAGCGATCAACCTGAGCGGATACCGCATCGAGCGCTTTTCCAACGGCTCTTCCTCTTCTTCGGCAGGCGGTGTTCTAAACCTTTCCGGAACCATTGCAGCGCATGATGTATTTGTGATCGCAAACGGGCAAACAACAGGAAGTACATCTTCCCCTGCCTGCAGCCCTGCTTTACAGGCGATGGCCGACCAGCTGGACGGGGTTTATCCTGCTCCTACTTACATGAACGGGAACGATGCAATTGTTCTGTACCACAACACAACCATCATCGACATCTTCGGAAAAACAGGCGATGCCGCTATGACCACTTCCAGCGGCTGGAGCGATATGTTCCCGTACGACGGATCTGCCGGTACCATCTGGACAGAGAACCACACACTTTACCGCAAGCCGAGCGTAACACAGGGTGTTACCACCAACCCGGGAACATTCATCGTTACCACGCAGTGGGATTCATTGCCTGTGAACACCTGGACAGGCCTTGGAACACATGCATGCGCATGCTCAAGCGTTGGAATTGCTGAAAAAGACAACTCCGTTTCTGTAGTTGTTTACCCGAACCCGTCAAGCAATGGCTTCTTTAACATCCTTACAGGCGCTGCTATCAATAGCATCCAGGTTTACAATGTTGTAGGACAGCAGGTGATCGCGCAGAAAGGCAACAACGCTGATAAATCGGCAATGGTTGAAACAGCCGGACTTCCAAAAGGCATCTACTTTGTAAAAGTGATGATGGCAAATGACAAAACAGTAACTGTAAAAATAACGATCCAGTAATCTTATTCTGAAAGCGTCCCCTGAGCCCGGCTCCGGGGACGCTTTTTATTTTGTATTATGAAACATCTTTCCGTTTTTTTCTTTTTCCTGCTCAGTACACTTTTCTCTTTCGCGCAGCCGGGCGGAGAAGTGAAAGGCACCATCAAGGATGCCACCACCGGTGAAACCATTGTGGGCGCAAGCGTTTTGTATACCGAAGGAAAAGGTACGGTAACGGACATCAACGGAAATTTCTCTCTTAAATTCGATTCTGCCGGACAGTACACACTTACCGTTTCCTATGTAGGCTACGAGGTTCAGAAGATGAAGGTAAAGGTTGGCGGCAAGCCTGTAATACTCAGCTTCAGCCTGCAGACACAAACCCTGAACGAGGTGGAAGTGGTTGCCGATGTAGCGAAAACCCGCGAAACACCTATCGCATTCTCCAATATTTCAAGCAAGCAGATCAGCGAAGAGCTTGGCACACGCGACCTTCCGATGGTGCTGAATTCCACTCCCGGCGTATACGCAACCGAACAGGGTGGAGGAAGCGGCGATGCGCGCGTTTCCATTCGCGGCTTCGACCAGCGCAATGTTGCCGTGATGGTAGATGGTGTGCCGGTGAACGACATGGAGAACGGACAGGTTTACTGGAGCAACTGGGACGGACTTGGCGACATTACCCGCACCATGCAGGTACAGCGCGGACTTGGAGCTTCCAAGCTGGCGGTTGCTTCTGTAGGGGGAACCATTAACATTATTACCAAAGGCATCGATCAGAAGATGAGCGCCGGTGTAAAGCAGGAAGTAAGCGATTACGGCTTAAATAAAACCTCATTCGGATTTAATACAGGCCAGCTGAAAGGCGGCTGGGGATTCACTGTTGCAGGATCCAGGAAATGGGGAAGCGGCTTTGCAGATGCAACCTTTGATGATGCCTATTCTTATTTCTTTAAAGTTCAGAAAAGATTTAAAAAGCATTTGTTCAGTCTGAGCGCAAGTGGTGCTCCCCAAAAGCACGGACAACGCCTTGACAGGCTGCCCATTGCTGTGTACAGCGAGAAACTTGCGAAGAGCCTTGGCATTAATACGGATTCCGTTTACCGGTATATGGGAACTCATGCAAACCAGTATTATACAACTTCAGCAATCGGAGAAAGAGGATTGGAGTACAACCCAAACTGGGGACGATATCATGAAGGGCCTTTTAATAATGACCTCAACTGTGCTATTCTGGATGACAAAATCAATTATTTTCATAAACCACAAATAAATTTCTCTCACTTTTGGTCCCCCGGTGAGAAGCTGAATGTTTCCACCGTAATTTATCTTTCGGTTGGTAAAGGCGGCGGAACAGGACTAAAAACACCTGCATCAAGAGATGTGATAGATGGCCAGCTGAACCTCCAATCTATATATGCGGCTAATATCTCTTCTTCCGCGATATCGCCAAGCTATAGCACTACGGAACGTGCATCGAGTAATTATTTAAGAGCTGCAAACAATGACCATATCTGGTATGGAATATTATCGAGCTGGAATTATACTGTAAATAAAAACCTATCCGCATTGCTTGGTATCGATGCGCGATATTACAAAGGCACACACTATCAAAGTGTTTACGACCTGATGGGAGGAGATTACGCTATCGAAAACCCGGGCTTTAAACCATCGAATTCAGCCCCACCTTTTGCCTACGTTACCGGCGATGCAAATCAACCGACGGGGACTTATCCAAATGATCCGAATTTACAGAACTCAATGAAACATGTAGGTGATAAAATTTCCTATTATAATGATGCGAAAGTAATTTGGGGAGGGGTATTCGGGCAAGTGGAATATAAAAAAAACAAATGGAGCACTTTCCTCACTGGGTCTTTTTCCAATACAGGCTATCAGCGGATCGATTATTTTAAACGGAAAGATCTGGTTATCGATGGTGACGTTTTCAGCCAGGTGGTTGGATACAATGATGTATTTTATTACAATGGCAGCGAGCATATAACCGCATATAAAGGGGCAACAACATATACTAACGGTGACACTACTTTTATTGACAATCCGGGCTCAGGGCCGATATTGTCAATAGTAAATGCGAAAGCGTATACTAACCAATCGCCTGAGGCGCGCTTTTCTACCACCAAGCTTTTATGGTTCCTTGGATATACCATAAAAGGCGGTGCAAACTATAACATCAACGATCACCATAATGTATTTATCAATCTTGGCTTCCTGAACCTTCCGCCCCGTTTTACCGCTGTTTTTGATAATGCTAATAAAATGCTGCTGGAGATCAAAAACCAGAAAGTATACGCCATCGAAAGTGGCTATGGCTTTAAAAGCCACAAATTTGCTGCGAATGTAAATCTCTATTATACCCTTTGGAGAAATAAACCGCCACAATTCACACCTCAGTACGTTACTCCTGACGGAGAAAGGTTTTCATATAATCTTAACGGATTGGATGCGCTCCACAAAGGAATTGAGCTTGATTTTATATATAAGCTCCTGAAAAATTTAGATGTTGAAGGAATTGTTTCTCTTGGCGACTGGAAAACGGTTTCCGGTCAAAAGATCTATATTTATGATGAGCAAAACATCCTCCGGGATTCTGCGGATTTCAGCGCCAAAAATGTACATGTTGGAGATGCAGCACAAATTCAGTTAGGAGGAAGTATCAGGTATGAAATAATTAAGAACCTGTATATAAAGCCCCGTTTTACATACTTCGCGAAAAACTACGCTAATTTCGATCCTTTAACTCTAACTTATTCAGTAAGCTCCACAGGTGTGGTTACCGACAACAGGAACCGCGAGTCCTGGAAGATGCCAAATTATGGGATTCTTGACCTGTTCCTTGGTTACGACTTTACTGTTTGGAAGATGAAAATGGGTGTTGCTGCAGGTGTATCCAACCTTTTGAATAAAGCATACATTTCTGATGCACAAAATAACGGAGACTTAAACAACAAAAACTTCGATGCAAACAGCGCGACTGTGTATATGGGAATGGGTACACGCTATAACGTTGCTTTAAAAATAGGATTCTAAGATCAATTAAAAATAAAAAACAAAATGAAAAAACTACTACTCACAGGCCTCGGATCTGCACTTGCTGCAATGATGAGCTTTGCACAAACCAGCCTGCCCACATCATGGGGCTTCGCAACAACCACGCTGCCTACCGGCTGGTCGTCGAGCGGAACAGGCTTCAGCTATTATTCGGCTTCCGGAAACCCGGCGCCTGCCGCAAAATTTGCAGCCACCGGCGATAAGCTCACTATTTTCTTTTCCTCTTCACCGGGAAATTTAACCTATGACCTTACGGGGAATTCATTTTCCGGCGGAACATTCAAAGTGGAAGAATCGGTGAATGGAACCACCTGGACCACGCTGCATACATTCACAACGCCGCCGGCTACCTACTCGCCGTTCACCGACGTTCCGAACTCTGCAAGCCGCTACATCCGCTTTAACTATACCAATAAAGTTACCGGAAACGTTGGCCTTGACAATGTGAGCATTGCGCTCGGCTCTTCAACCACCCAGCAGATCAATGTAAAGCAGGGAGCCACCACCATTGTGAACGGAGGAACATACAGCCTGAGCTCGCCGGTAAGCACCAACACCCCAACCACTTTCACTATCCAGAACTTAGGCACGGTGAACACGCTCAACATTTCCGGCGTTACCATTACAGGCCCGGGAGCCGCTGATTACTCCGTAGGCTCATTTCCTGCATCTGTTGCAGCTGCATCAAGCGGAAACATGGTGATCAACTTTACGCCTTCTGTTGCGGGTACAAGAACAGCCGCCATCAATATCGCGAACGATGACCCAACAGCCAATCCATACATCATCAACCTGTACGGAGTGGGCGGAACGCTTGCTACGGAGCCAACTACTCAGCCAACGGCATTTTCTTTCACAGCCGTTAAATCGTACCACCTGAATGGCTCCTTCACACCTGCAAGCCCTGCACCGGATGCAGGCTATCTCGTGCTGAAAAAAGCAGGCTCGCCTGTTACCGACATCCCGGTTGACGGAGTTGTATACCAGCGCGGAGATGTGATCGGGAATTCTAAGGTCGTTTCCAGCTCAATGGCTACAGCGTTTTTTCCAAGCGAGATCGTTGCAAACACCACTTATTATTTTGCAGTGTTCTCCTACAACGGCCCGGGAACATACCGCAATTACCTTACGGCTTCGCCTTTAACAGGAAGCGTGACCTCGTCAGCATCCATGCAGCCGGCTACGTATTACAATTCGGCTTCCCCTACAAATGCAACCTTTGTAACCGACCTGCATAACAAGATCAACCCGCACATGATGCAGTTCTACAGCAACTACGGGTCCCTCATGGTTTCCAAATTCTATGCGCGCGATACCACCGCCGGACAACGTGTTGTTACCTGCGTGTACAGCGGATTGAACCAGGTGTACACCGAGCCGTTCGATTTCACAACCAACGATTTCAGCCGCGAGCATACCTATTGCAACAGCTGGCAGCCGAGCACCAATGCGCTCCCCGACAACAGCAACTTACCCGAGTACAACGATTATCACATGCTTACGCCTACCAACCAAACAATGGTAAATGCCGTACGCAGCAATTATCCCTTGGGTGAAGTGGTAACGGTGATCTCCAGCTACATGGGCGCAAAACTGGGCTACAATGCCGCAGGAAAGAAAGTGTACGAGCCTCGTGATTCCGACAAAGGCGATGCAGCGCGCTGCATGATGTATGAGTCGATCTGCTATACCGGCGTTCCATACTCCGGCCCGGCAAACACCTGTGTTTACGGAGGAAGCTGGTCGTTCCCGAGCTACATCAGCACTACAATTCCATACGGACAGGATCAAAATGTGTTGAAAAAATGGCACTACCAGGATCCTCCTGACAATTTCGAGATCGCGCGCAACGACTATGTTGACTCATTGCAGGGCAACAGGAATCCGTTCATCGACAGCGTACAGTTTGCATGCTACATCGATTTCATGACCATGACAAAGATCAACTCTCCGATGATCCCATGCAACAGCATGACCACCGGAATTGCCGATCAGGATCCGAATGCCGACATGATGATGATCGCACCGAACCCGAGCAACGGAACATTTGTGCTGACCTACGTTACAGAAAGATCACAAACGCTGAACATCCGTTTGGTGGATGTGGTTGGCCGCATCGTATACACCGGCCAGGCCAAAGTAAGCAACGGCTACAACCCGATCGACTTGAGCATTCCAGGCTTAAGCAAAGGAATTTACACTCTTGAATTAACTACGGAAACCGGCAGAACAACAGAGAAGCTGGTGATCGAATAATCACATTAGGATCAAATTAAAAAGAAACGTCCCGTAATAACATACGGGACGTTTTTTGTTTTTACAGGATGTTCATTCCGGAGCATTCCCCTCCTCCCAAATCCGCCACAGATTCACAGATTCTTTTAATTTTTGCGGATCTGTTTTGCCCCGCCGGGGCAATGATTCTCTCTATTATTTTTTTTCTAAAAATGTTTGGCCTCTCTGAGGCCGTAGAGCAAACATTCTATCATGTTCAGGGAGCCGGATTATCGATCCGTAAACTTCTCTTCCGGCAAAGCCACAGCATTATCAAATCATAATTTCATCATAGCTCGCGCAAGCGATCATAATACTAAACATAAAAATCTTAAAAATCAGCGTACCATTTACACTGTTTGGCCTCCTTATTATTTTCTAAATGGTTTCGCCTCTCTGAGGCCGCAGAGCAGAATTATATCATGTGCAGGGAGCATTCCCCTCCTCCCAGGAGGGGTTAGGGGTGGTGTTACTGTACCACCCCGACCCTCCTAAAAGGAGGGAGCACAACATCCTGCAAGCCTAAACACTTGCGCCTCCGCGTCTCTGCGGTTAAATCTCACTTCACAAACCGCATCACGCTCTCAAAAAACTCCTTCGGCTTTTCCGCATGCACCCAATGCCCCGAGCCTTCAATGGTTTCCAGCATGCTTCTCGGAAATAATTCCTGGATCATGTCGATGTCGGCATCCAGCACATAATCGGCTTTAGCACCACGGATGAACAAAGCAGGCACATCCACGCTGCTATCGGAAGTAATTGGCGATCCCACATTCTCCATTTTTTCAAGCATCACTCCGAGGTTAAAGCGCCAGTCGAGCCGGCCATCCTCTCTCCAGTACACGTTCTTCAGCAGGAATTGTTTTGTTCCGAAATCATCAATGTACTCCGAAAGGATCGCTTCCACTTCTTTCCTTGTTTTCACCACATTGAAGTCGACCGCGCTCAATCCTTTAATAACCGAAGGATGCTGCGGCGGATAATATTTCGGAGCGATATCCACAACGATCAGCTTGTCCACGTTCCCGGGATCCTGCAGCGCGTATTGCATCACCGTTTTTCCACCCATGGAATGACCGATCAGCACAACGTTCTTTAATTGATGATCCGCGATCAGCTCCTGAAGGTCATCCGCCATCACCTGGTAATCCCAGTCCTCACTGTGCGGTGAAAGCCCGTGGTTGCGCTGGTCTGCGGCATATACCTCAAAGCCGCTTTCACTGAATTGCTTTGCAAGGGAATTCCAGTTATCGCTCTGCCCGAACAAGCCGTGCAGGATGATCATGGGCTGGCCGGAGCCGTATTTTCTGTAGTGAAGTTTCATTTATTATTTTCTTCGTGCCTGTTCAGCTCCCTCTCCTTCGGAGAGGGCCGGGGTGAGGTCTATTTCAGCTGCCTCAAATAAAGCTGGATCGTATTCTCCAACCCGTAATAGAAGGCATCGGAGATCAGCGCATGCCCGATCGATACTTCCAGCAGTCCCGGGATGTTCTTTGCAAAATAATTCAGGTTCTCCAGGCTGAGGTCGTGCCCGGCATTAATTCCCAGCCCAAGCTCATTGGCGCGTTTTGCCGCTGCAATAAAAGGCCGGATGGCTTCTTCCCTGTTCAGCGGGAATTCCTTCGCATACGATTCGGTATACAATTCGATGCGATCGGTGCCCGTTTCCTTTGCACCTTCTATCATCCCGGCCTCTGCATCCACAAAAATGGAAGTGCGGATCCCCGCCTTCTTAAATAGTTCAATTGTTTCAAGGAGATAATCTTTGTGCTTCACCGTATCCCAACCATGGTCGGAGGTAAGCTGCCCGGTACCATCCGGCACCAGCGTTACCTGCGCGGGTTTGATCGCCAGCACAAGGTCCATGAACTTCTGCTCTTTCGGGTTGCCTTCGATGTTGAACTCGGTGGTAAGCAACGGTTTTAGGTCATGTACGTCTTTATAGCGGATGTGGCGTTCATCCGGACGCGGATGCACCGTAATTCCCTGCGCGCCGAAACGCTCGCAGTCGGCCGCAATTTTCAGCAGGTCCGGGGTATTTCCGCCGCGCGAATTGCGAATCGTTGCGATTTTATTGATATTTACACTTAACTTTGCGTCCATTGCTTTATAAATAAAGTGTAAAGCTAAAAAATTAGTAAATTTGTATAATAAGTTTCTGATTTATTTGTTGGAATTACTGCCAGGATGAATATTGGAAAATCAGCTCAAAAATTATGTTAGCACAAGACCTTATCACAGACGAAATACCTCCCCTCAAAACATCCGATACCGGCCTCATGGCTATTAACTGGATGGATGAGTTCAAAGTATCCCACTTACCCATCGTAAACAACCATGAATACCTTGGACTGATCTCCGATACCGACATACTCGACATGAACATTACCGACGATGAGCTCGGGAAATGCAAGCTGTCGCTGATCCGCCCCTTTGTGAAGGAAAGCCAGCACATTTACGAGGTGATCAAAATGGTGTCGGCAATGAAGCTTACCGTGCTGCCGGTGCTCAACGAGAGCCTGCAATACGTAGGGCTGATCCCTTCCAGCCACCTGCTCCAGCAGTTTTCCATGCTGGCTGCCACCAATGAGCCCGGCGGGATCGTAGTGCTGGAAATGAACGTGCATGATTATTCCATGACCCAGATCGCCCAGATCATAGAAGGGAATGATGCCAAGATCCTGAGCTGCTACCTTCGCAACCTTACGGATTCCACGCAGATCGAGGTAACGCTGAAGCTGAACAAGGAAGACCTCTCGGGCATCCTGCAAACCTTTTACCGCTACAACTACAATGTAAAAGCATCGTTCCACCAGCGGGAATTCATGGACGATATGAAGAACCGCTTCGATTCATTCATGAACTACATTAATATCTAAGCCTTGAAAGTAGCCATATACGGACGCTCCACCAGCGATAACCTCTCGGAGAACATCCAGATGCTTTTTCACAAGCTGGAGGAATGTGCTGCCGAAGTCCTTGTATATGAGCCCTTCCGCGATTTCATCAGCCAGAAGATGCAGCTTTCATCCCGGATCAAAACATTTAATTCCCATGCCGATATCCGCGGAAAGGCCGATTACATGCTCAGCGTGGGAGGCGACGGCACTTTCCTGGAAACAGTTTCCTTTGTGCGCGACTCGAAGATCCCGATCCTCGGCATCAATACCGGCCGTCTCGGGTTCCTCGCCAACGTGGCAAAGAACGAGATCAACGCCGCCATCGATGCGCTTGCGCAGAAGAAATACAGTATTGAAACACGTGCACTGCTTTGCGTTACCAAGCCGGAGAACCTGTTCGGCGAAGTGAATTACGGCCTGAACGAGCTCACGATCCTCAAAAAGGATTCTTCCGCCATGGTCACGATCCATACTTACATCAACGGCGATTACCTGAACTCCTATTTTGCCGACGGGCTCATCGTGGCAACGCCTACCGGCTCCACCGCCTACTCACTGAGCTGCGGCGGCCCTTTGGTAATGCCCGGCTCCGAGAATTTCGTGATCACGCCTATTGCGCCGCATAACCTCAATGTGCGCCCGCTCGTGATCTCCGACAACAGCGTGATCACACTGAAAGTACAGGGCCGCAGCCCGAATTACCTCGTAACGCTGGATTCGCGCAGCGAAACGGTTGACGATTCCACCGAGCTCACTTTACAAAAAGCAGGGTTTTACATGCAGCTCATCAAGCTCGAAAACCAGCACTTTTTTAATACCATGCGCAACAAGCTTTTGTGGGGTTTAGACAAGCGGAATTAACTTAAATTAACACCGCCAATGAAGCAAAAATCCATTATATTTGCTTGCTTTTAGCAAAAAATACAATAAAAAATAAGCATCAAAGTTTAACACCGGAAACAGCCCATTTGAACAAGCATTTTATCATATTATTTTCCATCCTGCTCGGCGCCCTCAACGGCTCCGCTCAACGCCCTAAAGACAAGAGCGCTGAGATCGGCGTTTTCCTGGGCGGATCCTACTACATTGGCGACCTGAACCCGCTCGTGCATTTCGGCCCGATGACCAAGCCTGCCGCAGGTGCCGTTTTCAGGTACAATGTGAACCCGAGGTTCGCCCTTCGCGCCAACGCTTTCTTCGGTACCATACAGGCGGATGATGCCATTTCCCCTTCACTTGCACAGCAGCAGCGCAACCTTAACTTCAAGTCCAAGGTTTCCGAGTTTTCGGTACAGGCCGAATTCAATTTCCTCGACTACCAGATCGGCAACGAGCGCAAAAGGTTCACACCCTACATTTTCCTGGGCATCGGCGCTTTCAGGTTCAATCCCGTTGCAACATACTACAACTACAGCTTTACGCTTCAGCCATTGGGCACCGAAGGCCAGGGCCTCGACGGCGGGCCGAAAAAGAAGTATAAGCTTACACAGGTTTGCATCCCGTTCGGGGTGGGTATAAAAACCAACCTTTCCAAAATGATCGGGCTTTCCATTGAATGGGGAATGCGCAAAACATTCACCGACTACCTCGACGACGTAAGCACCACCTATTACAACCCGGCGAAGCTCGCAGCCGCACATGGCACCGTAGCGGCCGTAGCTGCAGACCCGAGCCGCGGCACCGACCCTAACTACACCAATGTAGGCAGGCAGCGCGGAAACCCTACCACCAAGGACTGGTACTCATTTGCAGGCATTACCCTTACACTGAAATTAAAAGAAAAACGCGAAACCTGTCCGGGGGTAAATTGATCCAATGAGTCTGAAAGAAAACATTAACCTGTCGAAATTACCACAGCACATCGCCATTATTATGGATGGTAACGGCCGGTGGGCAAAGCAGCAGGGCGAGCAGCGGATCTTCGGCCACGAGAACGGTGTGCGCTCCGTGCGCGATACCGTGGAAGCTGCCGCAGAGCTGGGTGTTAAATACCTTACGCTTTACGCTTTTTCAACAGAGAACTGGAACCGCCCGCAGGAAGAAGTGATCGCGCTTATGCAGCTGCTTGTGCACACTATCAGCGCGGAAACAAAAACGCTCAACGAGAATAACATCCGCCTGCAGGCGATCGGTGACCTCAAAAGCCTTCCGCAGGACTGCTTCAACGAGCTGCAGGAAGCGATGGAAAAAACAAAGTCCAACTCACGCACCACGCTTGTGCTTGCACTAAGCTACAGCTCCCGCTGGGAGATCATCGATGCAGTGAAAAGGATTGCCGAAAAGGTAACAACGAACACACTTTCCCCTCAGAATATAACAGAACAAACAATCAACGAACATTTATGCACAGCCGGCATGCCGGAACCTGAGCTGATGATCCGCACCAGCGGCGAGCACCGCATCAGCAATTTCCTGCTGTGGCAGCTGGCTTACGCAGAACTTTACTTTACCGATAAGCTGTGGCCCGATTTCAGGAAGGAAGATTTTTACGAAGCAATCCTTGATTACCAGAACCGTGAGCGCAGGTTCGGAAAAACAAGCGAGCAATTAATTTCAAAATAACAATGTACAAAAAATTAGCTTTTTTACTGATTGCCTTATTGCCTGTATTTACATCAAACGCACAGCAAGCCGTACAGGTGGGAGGCATGGACACCACCGCCATCGACTTCTCCAACCCGCAGGAATATGAGCTCGGGCCCATCATTGTTACCGGCGCAACACACCTCGATGAAAAAGTGATCATCCTGCTCACCGGCCTTAACGAAGGCGACAAGGTTTTCGTACCGGGCGATAAATTTTCCACGGCCATTGAAAACCTCTGGAAACAGGGCTTGTTTGAAGACATCCAGATCAAAGCGCGCAAGATCGAAGGCCGCACCATTTTCCTCAACATTGTTGTGCAGGAGCGCCCCCGCCTTGCCAAGTTCGCTTTACGCGGAATGACCAAGAGCGAAGCGGATGACCTTCGCGAAAAGCTAAGCCTCAACAGGGGCAAGGTAGTTACCGATGCCCTCGTCGCTTCTACGGAATACACGGTACGCACCTTCTTCGTCGACAAAGGCTACCTCGATGCCAAAGTAACTATTGTTAAAAGCAAGGACGAGGAAGAGGACGGGCTCATCCTTACATTCCTCGTGGAGAAGAACCACAAGGTGAAGATCAAGAACATCAACTTTATCGGCAACAAATCACTCGGAACATTCAAGCTGCGCAGGACCTTCAAGGAAACAAAGCGCAAGCGCTGGTGGAACCCGTTCAATAACGGCAAGTTCGATGAGGAAAATTACGAAAAGGATAAAAAAGCATTCATCGCCAAATACAATGGCAAAGGATTCCGCGATGCAACGATCGTAAGGGATACGATGTACCGCAACAACGACAAGCAGAAGCTGCAATTCGGCAAATACCTCGGGGCAGGCTACAGGCGCATTGTAAAGGGAACACCAATGGTAGCGCAGGATTATCACCGGGTGAAAAAAGGCAAGCATTCGAAATTCAAGTTCTGGCAGAGCCTTAAAACATTCCATGCCGTAAGAGATACTTCGTACTACAGGCGTTTCCTCACTATCGACATGTACGTGAGCGAAGGCAACAAATATTATTTCAGGGACATCCTCTGGGTGGGTAACAGTAAATACTCCTCCAAGGACCTCAACAGCGTGCTCAACATCCACAAAGGCGATGTGTACGACCAGGAGAACCTCGACACCAAGCTGTTCAACAATCCGAACGGCAGCGACATCAGCTCATTATACATGGATGACGGCTACCTGTTCTTCAACGTGTCGCCGGTGGAAACACAGGTAACAGGCGATTCGATCGACATCGAGATGCGCATCTTTGAAGGCAAGCAGGCGACCATCAACAAGGTGAGCATTGTAGGAAATACAAAAACAAACGACCGCGTGATCATGCGCGAGATCAGGACACGCCCGGGCCAGCTCTTCCGCAGGTCGGATGTGCTCCGTACCCAGCGCCAGCTTTCACAGCTCGGCTATTTCGATCCTGAGAAAATGAACGTGGTGCCAACCCCAAATCCGGCCAACGGAACGGTTGATATTGAATACACCGTGGAAGAAAAGCCTTCCGACCAGATCGAGCTTTCCGGCGGTTACGGCGGAGGACGCATTGTTGGTACACTTGGTGTTTCCTTCAACAACTTCTCCGGAAGGAACTTCTTTAAAAAAGGCGCATGGCGTCCATTGCCTTCCGGCGACGGGCAGCGCCTGAGCATAAGGGCACAATCCAACGGATTGTATTTCCAGTCGTACAACATTTCCTTCACCGAGCCATGGCTTGGAGGCAAGAAGCCGAACTCTTTCAGCGTAACGGCATACTATTCCGTGCAAACGAACGGACAGAAGAAAAAGATCAATTACAACGGCGAAAAGATCGTAAATCCTGATCGCCAGTCGCTCGACATCTTCGGCGCGTCTGTAGGATTCGGAAAACAATTGAAATGGCCAGACGATTATTTCACGCTGTACCATGAATTCGATTACCAGTACTACACGCTGAATAATTTCGGGTCCATCTTCTCCTTCAGCAACGGTTTCTCGAACAACATTTATTACAAGGCGGCATTGCAGCGTAATTCCCTGCAGGGCAATCCTATCTTCCCTTCCGGCGGATCGCAGTTTGCGCTTACCGGACAGTGGACTCCTCCGTATTCGGCATTTAACGGCGTGGATTATACAAGCCCGACCCTCACCGACCAGCAGCGCTACAAGTTCGTGGAGTACCAGAAATACAAGTTCACGGCAACATTCTACACCAACTTAACCAACAAGAAACCGAAGGAAGGGAAAGAGGCACGCAATTTGATTTTACGCACCTCGGCAGGCTTCGGCTTCCTGAGCTCGTACAATAACAAGGTTGGACTTTCGCCATTCGAGCGCTTTTACCTCGGCGGCAGCGGCTTAACGGGATATGCGCTCGACGGCAGGGAGATCATCGCACTGAGAGGCTATGATGACCAGTCGTTATCATCGAGAACAGGATCGGCTTACATTACAAAATACTCGCTTGAATTACGCTTCCCGATCACCACGAATCCGCAGGCAACCATTTTCATCCTTGGCTTTGCTGAAGGAGGAAATTCATGGCAGAAGGCGAAAGACTTTAACCCTTTCAACGTGTACCGTTCAACAGGGCTTGGCGTAAGGGTTTACCTGCCAATGTTCGGCTTGCTGGGCTTCGATTACGGATGGCGACTGGATGATGTTCCGAGCAATCCTACCATGCAGAAAGGACAGTTCCACTTTACCATCGGGGCTTCTATTGGAGAGTTATAATAATTTACTAAATTCGTTCCTTCATTGGAGCGGCAACATTAAAAAAATGAGAACAATGAAAAAGATAATCTTAACACTCGGACTGGCCCTTGCAAGCTGCTTTGTGGCATCCGCACAGAAATTCGCATACGTTGACACTGAATATATCCTCGGGCAGATCCCTGAATACAAAGCCGCACAGGCTGAGCTGGACAAGATCTCCGTTCAGTGGCAAAAAGAGATAGAGGCAAAGTACGCCGAGATCGATAAGATGTACAAGGCATACCAGGCAGAGCAGATCCTGCTTACCGAGGACATGAAGAAAAAACGCGAAGGCGACATCGTAGCGAAGGAGAAAGAGGCAAAAGACCTGCAGAAGCAGCGCTTCGGGGTAGACGGCGAGCTATTTAAAAAGCGCCAGGAGCTGGTGAAGCCGATCCAGGATAAAGTGTACAACGCCGTGAAAAGCGTTGCCGAAAAAGGTGGCTACTCGGTGATCTTCGACAAGGCAGGCGACTTAACAATGCTGTATGCAAGCCCTAAGAACGACAAGAGTGATGATGTGCTGGAGCTGCTTGGATACAAAGGCGGAAGCGGAACCAAAACAGGTACCACTCCTAAAAAACAATAAACCAAAACCAATAATTTAAAACATAAACCAAAAAATAAATACTATGAAGAATATCGTTAAGATAGCTGTTGTTTCTGCTCTTGTTGTTGTAAGCTCATTTACGGCTAATGCACAAAAAATCGCGCACATCAACCTTGATTCACTAATTGGTGTGATGCCTGAAACAAAAGTAGCGACACAGGCTGTTCAGGATTACGCAAAACAGCTGGAGACCCAGGTTACTGCCATGCAAACCGAATTGCAGACCAAATACGAGGATTACCAGCTGCACATGAAAGATTATCCTGAGCTGGTTCGCGCTTCCAAAGAAAAGGAGCTGAACGATCTTAACCAGCGCATCCAGGATTTCCAGCAGCAGGCACAAACCGACTACCAGAAGAAAAGCGCTGAGCTGTCGAAACCGGTTTATGAGAAAGCAAAGAAAGCGATCGACCAGGTAGCAAAGGACAATGGCTTCAAATACGTGCTCGACACAAGCACAGGCATGGTGATCTACAACGAGCCCGCTGACGATATCTTCAACCTTGTGGTTAAAAAGCTTGGAATTACACTGCCTGCACCAGCTGCAGGAACAGGCACTCCTAAAAAATAATTTATTTTTAGCATGAAGGAAGTCCCGCAAAAGCGGGACTTTTTTATTTCCTATCTTTGAAGAACAAACGAAAAGAATTGAGCACTAAACATCCGATCGGCGTATTTGATTCAGGCTACGGCGGCTTAACGGTTTTGAAAGAGATCGTAAAAGCGCTGCCGGGGTATGATTACATTTATCTTGGCGACAATGCCCGCGCGCCCTACGGCACCCGCTCCTTTGAAACAGTGTACGAGTACACCCTTGCATGCGTGAAGCAGCTGTTTGAAATGGGCTGCCCGCTGGTGATCCTTGCCTGCAATACCGCTTCCGCGAAAGCATTGCGGAACATCCAGCAAAAGGACCTGCCTCATCTTGCCCCCGAGAAGCGCGTGCTTGGCGTGATCCGGCCGACCACAGAGGTGGTGGGAAAATACAGCAAAACAGGACATGTGGGCGTGCTGGGTACAAGCGGCACGGTAAGCTCCAACTCCTATCCCATCGAAATTAAAAAGTTCTATCCCGAAATAACGGTACACCAGGAAGCCTGCCCGATGTGGGTACCGCTCGTGGAGAACCATGAATTTGAAAGCGATGGGGCCGACTTCTTTATTAAGAATAACCTCAATAATTTACTTGCAAAAAACGCTGAAATAGATACCATCATCCTCGGCTGCACGCATTATCCTTTGCTTGTGGACAAGATCAAAAAGCATTTGCCTTCCCATATCACAATATTGTCGCAGGGAGAAATTGTTGCAGGGAGCCTCAGTGATTATCTCAAGCGGCATAGCGAGATCGAGCAAACGCTCAGCAAAGGAAAGAGCCTGGAATTTTACACAACGGATTCCCCTGAAAATTTTGACAAATCGGCGAGCCTGTTCTTTGGAAAGGAAGTAAAGTCGACGCACCTTGGGTGGTAATCGATTAAGCAATTCGTTAATACCACCCCAACCCTCCTTAAAGGAGGGAGCTGATCCTGCTAACTAATATCATTATTTTTTACGGCGGCCATCCCCCTCCTCGCAGGAGGGGACAGGGGTGGTGAAACGATAGAGTACACTGATTCGCAACATTCGTAAAGATCAGCGATCCGTACTATTTCTCTTCCTTGAACCAGCTGCTATACATAATATAATTATTCGCGATGCGGTTGATCTCACCATTGATCAGCTCCTGGTTGATGTCCTTCACCTTCCTGGCGGGCACGCCTGCGTAGATCACGCCTGATTCCACTTTCGTATTCTCCAGCACCACGGCTCCTGCCGCAATGATGGTATTGCTGCCGATCTCGCAGTTGTCCATCACGATCGCACCCATGCCAATGAGCACATTATCGGCGATCTTACAGCCATGCACAAGCGCGTTGTGCCCGATGGAAACATTGTTGCCGATCTCCACTTTTGTTTTTTCATAGGTGCAATGGATCACGGCGCCATCCTGCACATTCACCTTGTTCCCCATGCGGATGGAGTTCACATCGCCCCTCACCACCGCATTGAACCAGATGCTGCACTGGTCGCCCATTACCACATCGCCTACAATGGTTGAATTCTCTGCCAGATAGCAATCGTTCCCGAATGTAGGGTGAATGCCTTTTACCGGTTTAATTAGTGCCATGGTTTTAAATTATTGGTTATTGTACCACCCCAACCCTCCTACAAGGAGGGAGCCGATACTGCTGAATTCTTATTTCCGTTTTTCCACGGAGCATTCCCCTCCTTTAAGGAGGGGTCAGGGGTGGTATCCCCTCCAAAAATAACGATTATTCTCACGCTACTTCCCATCCGTGCACACTTTCCCTTTCTTGCAGCAATCGTCCAGCTTTTTATACGCCTTTGGATCTGCGGGCACCTCATCGGCATCGTAGCCGATCTTCGAGATCGCGATGCGGATCTTTTCAGGTGTTGTTTTCTCAGGGTTGTA
Source organism: Bacteroidota bacterium (assembly GCA_025963725.1). GTDB lineage: Bacteria > Bacteroidota > Bacteroidia > 2-12-FULL-35-15 > 2-12-FULL-35-15 > 2-12-FULL-35-15. The sequence goes on from JAOQAE010000003.1 coordinate 230,369, forward strand.
GGTAACGGTCAGCACCTTTGTATCAACATCCAGCACCGATTTTTTAATCCCCTTTTCAAAAGCGAGGTTCTTCTCTATTGTTTCCTTGCACATATCGCAGGTGGCGGAGGTTTTTATTTTGATCTCTGCTACCTGTGCATTGGCTTTTTCTGCGGATACCATCATTACGATCATGATCAGTAATGAGGTTGAAATTGTTTTTAGTGTTTTCATGTTAGATTAATTTTTTTTGTTGTTAAATGTAAATTAGGTCAGTTCGAGTTTTCGGCCCTTCTGCCGAAAGTATCGAGAACCGGCCTACTTCTCGATACGCTTCACTCTGTTCCGCACTCGAAGTGACCCGTTCAATCACTCCATTACGGCTTTACTTTATCTCCAGCCTCAGCCCTGCATAGATCACGCGGCCATCAACGGGCGCATAGATCATCGATGCATCAAAATTGGGTCCGAAAGGATCATTTGCCGCAACTATCGGATTCTTCTGCGTGTAGTTCAGGATATTCTCGCTGCCAAGATACACCTCAAACTTTTTGAATTTTTTGGTGACCTGTGCCTGCAGCAGGAAATAGCTTTTCGAATGTGTTGGCAAACGGTATTCCAGCGGGCTCAGCACGGTGCTCGGGATCCTGCTTTGTCCGAACCAGTTGGTGGTGAAGTCAAACTTCCAGATCTCCATGTACGTTGAGTATGCCATGTTCAGCATTACGCGGTGCTTCGGCACATAGGGCTTGTCCAGCAATTCATAGTTATAGGTTGTTTTAACATCGTACCATTTGTAGGCAAGCTTCAGTGCAAATTCCTCCAAAGGCTCAAAGCCGAGATCCACCTGCAGGCTGTGCGAGTACGACTTCCCCGCAAGGTTATAGAACACCACCCTGTTCACATGCTGATCGAGGTCCATGATCACCTGGTTCTGGAAATCGGTGCGGAAGAAATCGATGTTCACGAACGCTTCATTCGAGAACAGCTTAAACTGCTGGTTGATGCTCACACCGTAATTCCATGCGACCTCCGGCCGCAGCTTTTCCCTGAACACAACCTGTCTCGAGCTGGCAAACACCGACTGGTTCTCTACGAACACGTTGGCGGTGCGGAAGCCTCTTCCGCCCGACAGGCGCAAGGTTGTTTTCTTCCCGGGGTTGTAGCGCAGATGCAAGCGCGGCGTGAACTGGAATCCGTACGCGGTATGATGATCTTCGCGGACGCCGGCCACCATTGAAAAGTTCTCCGCATGCGTATAGGTGTATTCCGCAAACACGCCCGGGATGCTTTCCGTGCGGGCAAATGCCGAATCGTTGAACCGCTCGCTGTAAGCATCCAGCATGTAGCTTGCACCCACTTTGTATTTATGGTCCGTGGTTTTTATGATGTTCGCGTAGATCAGGTTTGCATAAAAGCTTTTCTGCTCCCCATTGTATTTCCGCAGTCCGAAGTACATATCCTGCTGCTGGTATTTCCCGGCTGTTTGGATCCCGATACTCTTGTACGGCGCAGAAGGGAACATAAATCCGGTCTTGGAAAAATACTCCAGCTGCCGTGTGTTGATCCCGATGCCATACGCATTCGTGGTGCCGTTATCGTTCTTATACCGGAAGCGGCTTTGTCCGCCCTGCCGTGTTTCATACAAGCCTTTTACGCCGAACTGCGCTTCAAAATTCTTCTGGTTGTTATAGTCCCAGCGGTTGAATGCGTTGTACTGCTGCGTGAGCGGCATATCGAGGAAGCCATCCTTGTTCATGTCCTGCTTCATGGCGTTGGAGCTTGCATGTGTAAAAAGCATAGTGCTCCATTTTTCATTCAGCTTCGATGCCGCATGTACATTGGCTTCTGCCCTTCCCTTGTGATTACCGTACAGGTTGATAAAGAACCTTTTCTTCTGCTCCGCAGGCTTCAGGAACTCGAGGTTGATCTGGCCGGAGATGCTTTCATAGCCGTTCACCACGGAGCCTGTTCCTTTGGTCACCATGATGTTCTCGATCCAGGTACCAGGGATATAATTGAGTCCGTATGCGGCAGAAAGCCCTCTCAGCATCGGCATGTTCTCTGAAAGCACCTGTGTATATACACCGTCGAGGCCAAGCATCTGGATCTTCTTGGCTCCGGAAACGGCATCGGTGAATGCAACATCTACAGAGGCATTGGTGCTGAAGCTTTCGGAAAGATTGCAGCAGGCGGCTTTGAGCAGCTCTTTCTTGCCAAGCGTTTCGGTGCCGATCGGCTTGATGGTGGAATACATGGTGGAGTTCTGCTTCACTTCCACCTGCACTTCGTTCAGCATCACGCTGTTCTTTAAAACGATGCGCAGGTCCATTTGTCCTGCCGACTTAACGATCAGCGTATCGGGAGCATAGCCCACCATGCTGACCACCAGCTTTGCAGGAAGGGTATCGGGATCGGGGACCTGGAACATGCCGTTCGCATCGGTAGCCGAGCCGGTAGTTGTTCCAAGCCAGTATACATTAGCGCCGGGCAGGGCTTCTGATGATCCGTTCGCGGTTGTTCCAAGCACTTTGCCCATGGTATGCTGGGCAAGGAGCGGTGCGCCGGATAGGATCACAATGAATAATAGAAAACGTTTCATATTGATGATCTGTTAAAATGATAATAATGCAGGCATGAAGATCATGCTGCATAAATTAATTCCGCGGAATGATCGCCGCGAATTACAGATCAGATGATAAGGGTGGAAATAAAGGAAAGCAATGCCCTTCCATGCCGTGGCGGCGGAAGGCCTGCAAATGAAAGCGTTGCCGTTTTTGAAAACGAATGTGCAGCAGGAATAAAAATACGGGATGTAAAAAGATACTGTACTACAAAGGGCTGCACGATCTCTGTTTTCTGGCTCATGCGAAGATCACCAAGATCGAAGTACGTATTGGTGATGTCGCAGCAATCGGATTTAACAACAGGAATGGAAGATGTTTCGTCGGGGCAGCAATCCTTCACATGCAGCAACGACAATTTTGTTTTGCAGCTTTTTAAACACACTATTTTATTCACAGTGAAACCAAGGCTCGAAACGAGGAAGGTGACTGCTAAAAAAACGGATGTTATTTTCTGAAGGGCTTTCATTGCTGTTACAAAGATACGGAATTTGTTTATGATTTGCTTTTTACCCTTGAAATCCCTGTTGTACGGTTAAAGATGTACTGGAAGAAGAGGGCCCAGAAGAGGGCTAAAATAACATTCGCCGAAAGGCTCACATAAAAGGAATCTTCCTGCATTATAATTTCACTGGAAGCTACAGGATTCAGATGAATGAATAGTTTCGTTGCAAGCGTAAGCGTAAATACAATTGTTCCCGAGGCGAGATAAGTGAGAAACACTTTCTTGAGCCGGAAAAATTTAAACACCTGGCAGACGAGCAGCGGCAGCAAAATGTAAATGATCATTATGTAAAGTTCCTTTAAAAAAATCAAAGTCCCAAATACTGAAAACATTACCTTTGCTTCTCAAATTCAAAAGCAATGAGCGATTCAACAAACTACGGCTTTGGGACCAAAGCGATACATGCCGGGCAGGAGCCCGATCCTACCACCGGTGCGATCATGACCCCGATCTACCAGACGTCCACCTACTGGCAGGAAAGTCCGGGCAAGCACAAAGGCTACGCTTATGCACGCGGCAAGAACCCTACACGCAGCGCGCTGGAAAAATGCCTTGCCGAGCTGGAAGGCGCAAAATACGGCCTCTGCTTTTCAAGCGGGATGGGCGCTACCGATGCTGTGATCAAATTATTACGCCCCGGCGATGAAGTGATCACCGGCGACGACCTGTACGGGGGCACGTTCCGCATGTTCACCAAAGTGTTTGCAAACTTCGGCATCAAGTTCCATTTCATTGATATGAAGGATGTGAACAACATTAAAAACTACATCAATGAGAACACAAAGCTGATCTGGCTGGAAACGCCTACCAATCCTACCATGCAGATCGTAGACATTGAAGCCTGCGCCATGCTTGCAAAAGAGCACAAGATCATCTGCGCTGTCGACAACACGTTCGCATCTCCATACCTTCAGAATCCATTAGCGCTTGGTGCCGACATTGTAATGCATTCGGTGACCAAATACCTGGGCGGGCACAGCGATGTGATCATGGGCGCGCTCTGCGTAAGTGACGAAAGCCTGTACACGCAGCTTGCATTCATCCACAACAGCTGCGGCGCCACGCCGGGCCCGATGGACAGCTTCCTTGTACTGCGCGGCATTAAAACGCTGCACATCCGAATGGAGCGCCATTGCTTCAACGGCCGCAAGATCGCCGAGTTCCTGAAAGGGCATCCAAAGATCGATAAGCTGTACTGGCCGGGCTTTCCCGACAGCCACAACCATGATATTGCTAAAAAGCAGATGCGCGACTTCGGCGGCATGATCTCCTTTTCACTGAAAGGGAACAGCCAGGAAGAAGCATTTAAAATTGCATCGAGCATGAAAGTGTTCTCGCTTGCAGAATCGCTGGGAGGCGTGGAATCGCTGATCAATCACCCGGCAAGTATGACGCATGCTTCCATCCCGAAGGAAGAGCGCGACAAGGCGGGTGTGGTGGAATCGCTGCTGCGACTGAGCGTGGGCATCGAGGATATTGAGGACCTGATCGCGGACCTGAAGCAGGCATTGGCATAACCCCGTAGTTAACATGATTTTAAAGAAAGCAAGAGCATAAAAAGTTCTTGCTTTCTTCGTTTTGATTCGTTATTTTTATATTCCTTTAAAAAACGGCATTTTGAATTATTACTATATTACAGGTACAAGCAGGGGGATCGGGAAGGCATTTGCAGATCATTTATTGAAGAACCCGGCCAATTATGTGATCGGGATCTCGCGGCAGAAAACAATCGAACATCCGAACTATACGCATGTGTATGTCGACCTTACCGATGCTGCTGCGATCAGCGCATTTAAATTCGACCTGCATGCAAATGCACAGAAGATCTACCTGATCAACAATGCCGGTGCGCTGGGCTTCATAAAGCCTGTAGGGAAGCTGAACGCAGATACGATCATTAAGAACTATACGCTTAACCTCATCGCGCCAAGCGTGCTTACCAACGCGTTCATTGAATGTTACAATACCATCGACTGTGAAAAGGTGATCCTTAACATCAGCTCCGGCGCGGGAAAAAATCCGATCGACGGCTGGGCTGTATATTGCTCCTCGAAAGCGGGACTGGATATGTTCAGCCGCGTGGTGGATGCAGAGCAGAAAGTACGTGCCGAACATCCGCTCGAAAACATACACAAGGGTTTCAGGATCTTCTCCATTGCACCGGGAGTGGTGAATACCGAAATGCAATCGGGCATCCGCTCCGCGGAACGGGAAGATTTCAGCCGGCTGGAGGATTTTATCTCTTACAAAGTAAACAACCAGCTGTCGGAGCCTGCGGTGGTTTCCGAAAAATACATGAAGCTGATGGAGAACCTGAACAGCATCAAGGATGTGCTCTCCTCGATCAAAGATTACGATTAACACGCCTCTCTCTAAACAATTATATAATTATTAAAAAACGCTACGATCAATGAAAAAAATTACCAAACTGTTTTGTGCAGGCCTTGCAATGATTGCATTTGCAGGCAATGCGCTTGCCCAGGATCCCATCTTCTGCCATACCGATGAAATGGTGCGGCGCTCACTGGACCTTAACCCTGCATTAAGGAGTGAATACCTCGCGGAGCAGGCACGCCTCGAGGCCGCTGACGCGGAAGCATTCCGGAACGGCTACAGGGAAAACACCACAAGGGAAATGGAAATGCCCCCGGTGTACACCATCCCCGTAGTGTTCCACATCCTTCACCAGAATGGCCCTGAGAACATTTCAGACGCCCAGATCCTGGACCAGGTGCGCATCCTGAATGAAGATTACAGGAAGCTGAACGCCGACATCTCCGCTGTTGTTCCTTCGTTTACAGGTGTTACCGCCGACTGCGAGATCGAATTCCGCTTAGCGAAAAAAGACCCTTCAGGGAACTGCACCAACGGCATCGACCGTATTTTCACTCCTTTAACAAATGCTGCCGACGATGGCTCCAAGCTCAATCCGTGGCCAAGAAATAAATACCTTAATGTATGGGTGGTGAAAACCATCGGTACGGCAGGCGTTGCAGGGTATGCCTACCTCCCGGGAACAGCATTTCCTACTGCTACCGACGGGATCCTGATCCTCTCTTCCTATATCGGGAGCATCGGAACAGGCAACCCTACAACCTCAAGGGCGCTCACACATGAGATCGGGCACTTCCTGAACCTGCAGCATACATGGGGCAACACCAACAACCCCGGCGTAGCATGCGGCAATGATGGCGTTACCGATACACCTAACACAAAAGGACACACTTCCTGCCCTCTTTCCGATGCAACCTGCACCGCAGGCGTGATCGAGAATGTGCAGAACTTCATGGAATATTCCTACTGCTCCAATATGTTCACTGCCGGACAAAAAACACGGATGAGAGCCGCGCTGAATGCAACTGCCGGACAGCGTAACCAGCTCTGGACAACATCCAATTTAACGGCAACAGGCGTGAGCACACCGGCGGTATTATGCCTTGCCGATTTTGCATCCGACAACGCTACCAACACCGTTTGCCAGGGCAATTCCCTTACGTTCTCCGACCTTTCCTGGAATGGCAACCCAACCAGCTGGAGCTGGTCGTTCCCCGGAGGAACACCATCCACATCAACCGATTCGGTGCCTGTGGTCCAGTACAACACTCCCGGCATTTACGATGTAACACTTACCGTGAGCAATGCTTCCGGCTCGGTAAACACTACAAAAACAAATTACGTTACGGTTAATTCAAATACAGCATCCTTCAGCGGAAGCATTTACCAGGAAGGCTTTGAGAGCACCACGGTACCGGGTACCGGCTGGGTGGTCCGCAACCAGTCGCCGGGCGGAAACACATGGGTACAAACAAGCTCAGCGGGAGCCACCGGCTCCAAATCGGTGATGATCACCAACCTGAGCACTGCCGGTGCTTACGTGGATGAGCTCATCGGGCCTTCCATCGACATGACGGCAATTGCCGGATCCGCACCGACCATGACATTCAAAACAGCGTATGCACAGCGTACTTCCACAGATGCCGATAAGCTGCAGCTGTATGTTTCCACGAACTGCGGGATCTCCTGGACACTGAGAAAAAGCATGACAGGCGCGGCCCTCACTTCCGGCGGCGTTGTTACAGGCAGCTTTGTGCCTACTGCCACGCAATGGACCAACCAAACGGCAAACCTTGCGGGATACACTTCACAGGACAACCTGTATTTCATGTTCCGCTTTACCAGCGACGGCGGCAATAACATTTACATCGACGACATTAACATCAGCGGAACCACCGGAATTGCAGAAGACGCAACAAGCAGCGGCTTCAACATCTACCCGAACCCGATCGACGAGAACACTGTTGTTGATTTCAGCCTCGGCTCGAAGCAGGATGTGAATGTAAAAGTGCTGGATGTTCTCGGAAGAGAGATCATCACGCTGTTTGACGGCAGCCTCAACGAAGGCGACCACCAGTTTGCTATTGGAGAACAGTCGAAATTAAGCGCAGGCGTTTACTTTGTGAAAGTGACCATGAACGGAAAAGCTTACACGAAGAAGCTGATCGTGAATTAAGAGAAAATATTATAATGAGAACGCCGCTTCGTAATTGAAGCGGCGTTTTTTATTTGGGAAATTGACGGTGCCTGATCAGTATTGTATTTTGGGCTAAAGCCCATTCTACCTTCTGCATTTCAACCACGACCTGAAGGTCGTGGCAACTGCAGAGTACATCCCTCGCGATGCACCGCGCGTTGTGAGGCGGAAGGCTAAATTGTCGAAGTCTACTTCTCGACTCCGCTCGAAGTGACATTCGATTTTCCTCTATATCGACCCGAATGATATTAGCGTCAGTTCGAGTGCGAGGTACGAGCGTATCGAGACAAGCATACTGCTTCTAATCCTTCTTAAATCCTACCAAAACCGAAACACATCCGCTTGGCGGCGTGGAGCTGGAGGAGGCGGATGCAGGAATAGTTACCTGGACGATGAGCTGCTGTGTGTTCTTCATTTTGAAATCCCAGAAATCCGGGGAATCGTTCTCCTTGCTGTCGAACACCACTTTACGCGACTGGTCGAGCACCCTGAAGGAAACTTCGCCAAGCACAGGCTCGGCGCCAACAAGGATCCTGTAGGCCTGACCGGCATAAAATGTAAAATTGTATTCGGAGTTCTGTCCCGCAGAAAGCGTGGAAGTGTTCACCTGCCCGTTATGGGTAAAGGGCTGGATTTTGGGCATGCATTTCTTCTTCACGAAAGTGGTGCACTGTGAGGTGGCGGAAGCGCATGGTAAAGCCATTATTAAACTAAGAACAACAGCTTTGGAGATGTAAGTGTGTTTCATACAAGCATGTTATACGCTTACTGTATGATTTTGTTTCTTATTTGGGAAGCTTTGTCGGTAATCGCTTTCAGCTGCTCAGGAGTGAGCTTGTAGCTGCTTTTGTTATCGATGGTGGTAACGCCGTCCTTTTTATCGGTTGAAACCTGTGTTTCAGCGCTTTTTACCTCGATGCCGTCATAGATCTGCTTCAGCTCTTTCAGCTGGTTCAGCGTGGTGTTTACACCGTCGTTGGAGGTTTTATAGGTGTCCAGCAATGCAACGAGGTTATCCAGGGATAATTTCTGCTCGCCGATGCGTGTGGCAATGTCGTCGTTCTTGGTCGCATTTGCGATCTGTGTGGCAATGTACAATCCTTCGAGCCAGCCGCCTGCAATGATAAGGGCGGAAACCCCCGGCTGTCCGTTCTCCTTCAGATACGTATCGGCATTCCAGTAGGAGTCGGAAATGATCGTGAGCAATGAATCCCTGTTCTCGAGGTTGGCCTCGATGCGTGATGTGGTGGCTTCATCAAAAGCGCCGCTGATGCCGAGGCTTGTTGCCAGCTTGTTGGTGCAGCGCAGGTACAGCATGGATTCCTGGGTCTGGTCAAAAATGCTTGTGAAGCTAAGGTCGGAGCCATATACCCCAAGGTTCAGCGCCCTTGAAGCGGCGGTGGAATATTTGGAAACATTCTCGATCGGGTTGAGGTAGCTCGCGTTGTATTTTGCGCCTGCACCTTTCAGCAGGGAAGTGGTTTCGATCGGGGAAGGGATCGAATAAAATACGTTCTGTGCCTTGGTGTCCTTTTCCACGTTCGCTGTGGCGGCAGTATCGTTGGTGGTTACATTGTCGTTATCTGCAGAATTACCGCAGGAAGAAACTGTTGCTGCAACTGCAACCGCAAATGCGAAACGGATAGTGGAAGTAAAGTTCATGGCTCAGTGTTTAATTAACAGTCAAATATACAAATAATTCACTCCGTGTCAAGGCGGCGCTTATCCTGTCATGGTATTCTTTTTTACGCCTACCATTCCGCTTGCTGTGCGCACTATGCTGTCGGTATCAAAACCGCATTCAATGTGCAGCTCCAGCTGTTCGCCATGCTCGATGTATTTATCGGGGATGCCGAGGCGCTTCACCTGTGCAGTGTAATTATTATCGGCCATGAACTCCAGCACCGCGCTGCCCATTCCGCCCATGATACAGCCATCTTCCACGGTGATCACCTTTGTATGTTTTGCAAACACTTCGTGCAGCAGCGCTTCATCGATCGGCTTCACAAAGCGCATATCGTAGTGCGCAGCCTTAATGCCTTTTTCTTCCAGCTTTTTGCAGGCTGCCACCGCGTAATTCCCGATGTGCCCGATGGTAAGGATCGCGATGTCATCACCATTCTGAATTCTTCTGCCCTTCCCGATCGTGATCTTCTGGAAGGGTTGCTTCCAGTCGGTCATTACGCCATTCCCCCGCGGATAACGGATAGAGAACGGCACTGCATTTTCGGCCAGCTGCGCGGTGTACATAAGGTTGCGCAGCTCCTCCTCGTTCATAGGGGCCGAAACCACCATGTTCGGGATGCAGCGGAAAAATGCAAGGTCGTATGCGCCGTGATGCGTTGGCCCGTCTGCTCCTGCGAGTCCGCCCCGGTCGAGACAGAACACCACATGCAGGTTCTGCAGCGCCACATCGTGGATCACCTGATCGTAGGCGCGCTGCATGAACGATGAATAAATATTACAGAAGGGAACAAGCCCCTGTGTTGCTAATCCTGCCGAGAAGGTAACCGCATGCTGTTCCGCGATGCCCACATCGAAAGCCCTGTCGGGCATGGCCTTCATCATGATGTTCAGCGAGCAGCCTGTTGGCATGGCTGGCGTGATGCCCATGATCTTTTCATTCTTTTCCGCCAATTCAACAATGGTATAGCCGAACACATCCTGGTATTTAGGAGGCTGCGGCACTTTCGGAACAATTTTAATGATCTCCCCGGTATCTTTATTGAACAGCCCGGGAGCATGCCATACGGTTTGGTTTCCTTCTTCGGAAAACTTATATCCTTTTCCTTTTTGAGTAAGGATATGAAGAATTTTAGGCCCCGGAATATCTTTCAGATCCTGCAATACTTTCGTAAGGCGCTCCACATCGTGGCCGTCAACCGGCCCGAAATAGCGGAACTTGAGCGACTCGAACATATTGCTTTGCTTGAGCAGCGAAGTTTTTACGCCATTCTCGATCTTGGAAGCGATCTCCTGCGCATTCGGGCCGAATTTACTGATCTTTCCAAGGAGGTTCCAGATCTCATCCTTCACTTTGTTGTAAGTATGGGAAGTGGTGATATCTGTTAAGTATTCTTTTAAAGCACCCACGTTAGGGTCGATGCTCATGCAGTTGTCGTTGAGCACCACCAGCAGGTTGGAATTGGTGATCCCGGCATGGTTGAGGGCTTCGAAAGCCATCCCGGCTGTCATAGCTCCATCGCCGATCACGGCAATGTGCTGCCGTTCCTTTTCGCCCTTATATGCGGAAGCTACCGCCATTCCGAGCGCTGCGCCAATGGATGTGGATGAATGCCCTACGCCGAATGTGTCGTATTCGCTTTCGGAGCGTTTCGGGAATCCGCTGATGCCTTTGTAAACACGGTTGGTATCGAAGGTTTTCCTGCGTCCGGTGAGGATCTTGTGGCCGTAAGCCTGGTGGCCTACATCCCAGACTACCTGGTCGTATGGAGTATTGAAAACATAATGAAGCGCGACGGTAAGCTCAACAACGCCGAGGCTGGCGCCGAAATGTCCGCCTTTCTGGGAAACCACGTCAATGATGAATTGCCGGAGCTCAGAACTGATCTGGGGAAGCTCTTCTGCTTTGAATTTTCTAAGATCGGCCGGATATTCTATTTTATCCAGCAATTTTCCGGCTTTAAATTCCATTAATTACGAGTAGCATATAATACAAAGCAAAGATAAGATAATTATTTGTACTGGATTTAACATCCGGCTAACGTGAATGTTCATTTTTTGTTTTGCAGGTTGTAGGAATTGTGTTTTTTTAACGTTTAAATTTGCCGGGGTACATGGAACGCGCGCCGTCATTTCGAGTGTTCTTCCCTTTTCGGGAAGAATGTATCGAGAAAGTGCGGGGCTTAGAAATATTTTCTCGCAAAGGCGCAAGGCACGCAAAGGTTTTCTCGCAGAGGCGCGGAGAACGCAGAGATTGACGTACTGCGTGCGCTGTCAGTTCGAGCGAAGTCGAGAACGTGGTCTGGCAAGCGGTGCGCTGATCTTCGCGGATTTTTATGATGAAAAATGATTCTGATCGTCTTCGACGAGTTATGATTGATTATGATTGAAGTACAGTGTATTTTTTAAACCTAATTTTTACTACGTGCTAAAAAGAGCCGCATTTATTCTTCTCCTCCTCTCCTGCTCTTTCCGCATGATGGCAGGTGGCGATACGGATACCAATTATGTTCAAACCTTCAAGAACCTTTTTGCGATCAAGCTGTTCCTGATCGATAACGGCTTTACCTATTCGCTCAGTCCGAAAAACAACCCACTGTTCACTGCAGGGGAGCTGAAGGATGCAAAGCTGGTGTACAATCCGTACATCCCGGCAACCGCCGGCGTATCGCTGAACATCAAAGGCATCGGCGCTTCGTATGTTTTTAAGTTCACGAACGATTACCTCGATACCACCGGGCAGGCCAAATCGGCCTTCAAGCAATTCCAGATGAATATCTACGGAACAAAGTTCGGCTTTGAATCATATTACCAGGACTACCAGCGCTTTTACTATCACTACAAAGGCGATGACTCGCTCTCTGCAAATCTTAAGAACTACAACTCCGACATTCGTGCCTACCAGTTCGGGGCGAGTGCGATCATGATCTTCAACGGAAAAAGATTCTCCTACAATGCCGCATTCAACCAAACGGTGCTGCAAAAGAAAAGTGCGGGATCATGGATGCTTGCCTTTTGCCTGAAGTTCAATGAGCTGAATGCACATGACCTGATCCCGGATTATGTAAAACCTTATTACGGCATTTACACCGGCCTGCAGCGCAACCGAAATTATGCATTCCTGATCCAGACTGGCTATGCATTCAACCTGACGAAAAGCAATTTCTATTTTTCGGGTGCGTTGCTGGGTGGCGCCGGCATTCAAAACCAAACGTATTCCTTTCCTGCGGGGAAGTTTTACAGGATCGCCTTTCCGCTTGTGGGCCGCGCAAAAACGAGCCTTGGGTACAACGGCAAAATTTTCTTCACGGGTGTTTTCGCAAATGCCGATGTGAGCCAGTCGTCGATCAGGGCAATCCGCACACAGCAGATGGTTTCTTCATATGGCGTTTATGTGGGATTCCGGGCAGTACAGTTCACCAAATCGAAAGGACAGCTGAAAGCGGAAGCGCGAAGAAAAAAAGAAGCGGAGATAGCGGCGAAGAAAAAGGCGGAAGATGATAAGAAGGCTGCCGCGAAAGCTGCGAAGGAAGCGAAAAAGAAAAAGAAGAAATGAGAATAACAACTATAAAAAGAACCTGCATCTGCACGCTGATCTTCATTGCTTTTTCAGGCATTGGGATCGCACAGAACAATCCGGATAAGCCAAACCTGGGATCTGAAATGAAAAGGCTGAAGGTTGAAACTGTATTAATCGTCAACTCCCAGGCAATTGATGAATACCCGTTATGGTCGCCAAATTCAGACTATATCGCCTGTAATATAGAAGGCAAGGGATACAAATTCAGGTTGAGCGATATTGAATTGATCAAAGGGAAGTGGCACGGTAAGAAAATTGGTGTTTTATCAACACAGGACGCGTATTCCCCTTTGACAGAAAGCGAACAAAAAGAGTACGAGAAAGTATCAGTGTTTAATGCGCGGGAAGTTGTGACTGCCGACGGGACGAAAATTGAACTTAAACAGACGGATGGATTTTCCATTTCCCTTATTGTTACTAAAAAGGATGAAAGCCCCAAAACTTTGTGGACCTCGGAAGGTGAGAACTGTCACAGCCTGGTAATTTCCCCGGACGGTAACTATGTTGCTTACTTATGTGAAATGAATGGCCTGTTGGTCATGAAGATCAAATAACCCGGGTATTTAAGATTCATTTCAATCATCCCATTTTATTTTTTTAAGATTTTTCTTGCATTGCGCCTCAATTTGTATTTACTTTGCATTTCAAAGTACTTTTAAAAGTAAAAATTAAATTTAAAAATCAACATCATGACACACGGAAATTTAACCACACAGCCCGCTCATAAAGGTTCATTAGCCAAGCCAATGGCGATCGGCGCAGGCATCGCCTTCATCCTCATCACCCTTTTCCTGTTCCCGGTTTTCGGGCTTCCTCATCCCGAATGGAGCAAGCTGTGGATGATCAGGCCGCTTATTGTAGTTCCGCTGGCCGGTGCAACAGGCGGGTTATTTTATCACCTGCTGGAGAATCTGCGTTACCGCGGCGGCTCGAAAAGAGTACTGGCAAATGTGCTGAGCCTGGTGATCTACGTTTTCGGGCTCTGGATCGGCACTGTTTTAGGGCTGGCTGGAACGTTGTGGCATTAATGCTTTATAGCGATGAGCATTTCCTCCACACTCGACCGCCTGCATTCAAAGGCAAAGCAGAATAAATGGCTCCGGTACTTTGCTGTATTTAACCGCGTAGGCCTTGCAGCAGGCTTCCTGCCTTCGGGCATTGTGAAGATCACGGGTGAGCGCTTCACCTCTTTATCCGCAATGCACCCGATGGGCAATTACCTGGAAGCCCTGCACCGCACCGGTTATTATTACACATTCATCGGCATCATGCAGGTAACGGCGGCAATTCTGCTGCTGATCCCCCGCACGGCAACACTTGGGGCAATGATCTATTTTCCGATCATCCTGAACATTTGCATTCTCTCGTTAGCTGTTCGCTTTGAAGGATCATGGGTCTCCTCACCACTGATGGTGCTGGCTAACCTGTACCTGCTTTGCTGGGACTATGACAAATTAAAATTCATTCTACCTTTTTCACCAGATAAAAAAGCACCATGAATAAAACCATAGCGGTGATCTTCATTGCAGCGCTGGGATTTCTCAGCGCCTGCGAGATCATGCCCCGCAATACTTTAAAAGATTGCAGGTCGCAATGCAAGGACAGCAAAAAATCCAAAGCCTGCTACGATTTCTGTGACTGCATCCACAAGTACGGGCATTCGCTCGACAGCTGCCTGGAGGCATACGACATGGCGCCGGAAGATTCTGTACAGGCGCAATGATCATTTTATCCCATTATTTTCAGATCAGGTATTTATATATTTTCTTCCAATAAATGGTTTGCTGAGATGTTGTTTGTATCTTTCATGCCACAGCATACAAACAATGACAAACAGAACAGCGCATAAAATAATAAGCTGCTGCATCGCAGCGATCTGGCTCGCAAACGGACTTTTCTGCAAAGTGCTGAACCTTGTCCCGCGGCACGAACAGATTGTCGCAGCGATCACAGGCAGCGATCATTCAAGGCTTTTGACCATCCTGATCGGGCTTTCGGAGATCGTGATGGCAGCCTGGATCCTAAGCGGATTTAAGCCGCGGCTAAATGCCATTGCCCAGATCATTGTTATTGCAGCCATGAACACGCTTGAATTTATTCTTGTTCCCGACCTGCTGCTCTGGGGAAAATTCAATTCAGTGTTTGCGCTGCTGCTGATCCTGGCCATTTACTTTAACGAATTTACGCTCAACAAAAAAACGGTAAAGCCCTAATGCTCGCATTTCTAAAAGATCATCCCTTTGCCGTTGAAGCGTTTTTTGAAAGCTCGCTTGTGCTTACATTCGCAGTGCCGAAAGAGCAGCTGCAGGCCCTGATCCCCGAATGCCTGGAACTCGACACCTTCCAGGATAAATGGGCTTTTGTGGCTGTTGCCATGGTCCAGACAAAAGGCCTGCGCCCGAAAGGCTTCCCGAAATTCATGGGCAATGATTTTTTCCTGATCGGCTACCGCGTATTTGTGCGGTATACCAACAACGCAGGAAAAAGCCTGCGCGGCTTATACATCCTTAAATCGGAAACCGACAAAAAGAAAATGGAGTTTGCCGGTAACATCTTCACACATTATAATTACACGACAACCGACATCATCCAGACTGAACACGCCAACACAAAGGAAATAATTTCGGTAAGGTCCAAATTTAAAGTTGCCATACGCACAACAGCTGAAAACATTGCCTTACCAAGCCATTCGCCATTTGCCGACTGGAAGGAAGCGCGCAGGTTTGCAGGCCCTTTGCCGTTTACCTTTACATACAACAGCGCAGCTAAGCAAGTGCTGATCATCGAGGGTGTGCGGCAGAACTGGAAGCCAGATCCCGTAAGCGTAGTTGAATATGATTTTGATTTTTTAAATTCAATGAAGCTTGAAAATGCGGTTTTAGCAAATGCTTTTATTATCAGGAACGTTCCATATTACTGGAAGAAAGGAAAGATCGAACAATGGAAATAAAAAGAAGGCCTTTCCAGGGAGTCTTAAATATATTAAGCTTCAACCGGCACTTTTATGTGGCCGGCCTTGCCGTTCTTGCGATGATCATTGCAAGCCGGCAGCTCATCGGTTGGCCGGAACCGCTGTACTGGCTCACAATAGCGGCCTTTCTCTACGGACTTATCATGCCGCTGATCGTATCGGCGTATGTGTATGATTTCTCCGGGTATTATGATTTTCAGTGGTTAAAAAACATCGGCCTGCATGGCGCAAATGCAGATCAGCTCCTCAACATCAACGCCGGCTTTGATGAAACCAGCTTTATTATAAAGGAACATTTTCCGGAAGCAAATCTGCGGGTGTTCGATTTTTACAATGCAAAGCAGCATACCGAGCCCGCTATCATCAGGGCACGAAAAGTAAGCCTGGTATATCCCGGCACGCAACAGATAGCATCTAATGCAATTCCTTTAAATGATAGCTCGGCCGACATTATTTTCCTTCTCTCCGCCGCGCATGAAATAAGATCGCACAAGGAAAAGGTGCAGTTCTTAAAAGAATGCCGCCGGGTTTGCAAGCCAGGCGGGAAAGTAATTATGGTGGAGCACCTGCGTGACTTCCCTAATTTCCTTGCCTTCTCGATCGGGTTCACGCACTTTTTTTCACGCGCTGCATGGAAAAAGGCTTTCAGTGAAGCAGGCTTCCTTTCCTTTAACGAAACCAAGTTCACGCCATTTATGTCGATCTTCAGTTGCGGCGCTTAAAGCTCTCTAACCTCTAATGGAAACTCACTTTAAAATAACGGGCGTACTTCTGATCATGCTGTCATTGGTTCACCTGGTGTTCCCGAAGTATTTTAACTGGAAAAAAGAGCTCAGCGCACTGAGCCTGATCAACCGGCAAATGATGTATGTGCATACGTTCTTCATTGCGCTGGTTGTGTTCCTTACGGGATTATTGTGCTTCACATGTGCGGAGGAGCTCGTCTCCACCGATCTTGGTAAAAAGATCACGCTGGGGCTTGGAATATTCTGGGCTGCCCGGCTCTACATACAGTATGGCGGGTATTCGACGGTACTGTGGAAAGGCAAGCGGCTGGAAACCACGATCCATGTGCTGTTTACGATGCTCTGGACCTATTTAAGCATTCTCTTCCTGGGAAATTACTTTGCCTGACACTAACGGCAGCGCTTATTTTACCTCATCATTTTCCTCCGAAAGATCGGGCAGGAAGAAAAGAATAAACGTTGCGATCACGGGAAGCAACAGTCCGATCACAAACCATTTCTTTGGATCGCGGCCCATGCGTTTCGCGAGGCGTGATGTGATAATAGGAATGCTCAACAGGAACATTATTCCCATGCTTATAAAGAGTGCTGCGCCCATTGTTTAAAAGTATATATTTTATATAGAAAAATGTTGAAGCATTCCGTCAGTTCGTCCCGATAGTTATCGGGATGACCGCCCTTCGGCGAAAGTATTGAGAACTGGTCTACTTCTCGAGAAGTTTATCCTGAGCGAAGTCGAAGGGCTTCGCACTCGAAGTGACTTGATCCTTCGATCTATATATCAACATTTTTTACAAACATTTTAATGACAAACGAAAAAGGGCTTCACGAATGAAGCCCTTTAATTTTTACCGGTCTAAATTTCCATACTCGAGCTTTGTTCCTTTGATGCGGAGCACAAGCCGTGTGAATAAAATAAAGAATGGAATATACATCAGCACATGCGACAATCCGAAATGATCGAGGATCACTTCCGATTTACGCTTGAGGCGCTCCGACATCAGGTACATTGCCGGAACCAGCAGCAGCGTTAATAATGTGGCAAAGCTAAGCCCGAAGATCATTGTCCAGGATAAAGGCCCCCAGAACACCACGTTATCGCCGCCGAAATACAGCTGCGGGTTACCGCTTGCAAACAATGTTTCAAAGTCGATGTTCAAACCTACAGCAAGCGGGATCAGTCCGAGGATGGCTGCCGTAGCCGTTAAGATCACAGGCGTCATACGCGTACGTCCGGCTTCAACAGTGGCTTCGTAAAGCGACATGCCCTCGGCCCTCGACATTTCCGCGAACTCAATGAGCAGGATCCCGTTCCGGACGACCACTCCTCCCAAGGCGATGATCCCTACCATGGTCATGATAATGCTCACGCTCATGTGGAAGATCGCTGTGCCCAGCAACACGCCGATGATGCTGAACAGGATCTCCGACAGGATAATGATCGGCTTGCCCACAGAATTGAACTGCAATACAAGAATGAAAAGCATCAGTCCGAACGACATAAGCAGCGCGCCGTTCAGGAAAGCCTGCGTTTCGGCCTGCTCCTCCTGCTGCCCGGTCATTGCCACTTCCACTTTTCCGTTTGGCTTAAATCCTTTCATCGCCTGCTTCACTTTATCAACCACAGCATTTTCATTTTTGCTGAACTCCGCGGTTACGCCGGAAGAAATAGTGATCACACGCTTCTGCATCTTACGCTTGATGCCTCCGTATGTATTGCTGTATTCAACCGTTGCGAAGGATGATAAAGGCACGCTGCGAAGGATCCCGCCCATGTTCATATCGCGGAAGGTGATCTTTAAGTTCCGGAGCGCTTCAATGTTATTGCGCTGGTCATATTTATAGCGGAGCTGGATCGGGTACTGGTCGTTCTCATCGCGGAACTTGCTCACTTCCGCACCAAATACCGCATTCCTGATCTCCATTCCCACTGTTGCGGTGCTGATGCCCTCGCGGTTTGCACGCTCACGGTCGATGTTAAAAACGATCTCCGGCTTGATGGTCTCGAAATCGGATTTAAGGCCGACAATCCCGTTGATGTTCTGCTGCTCGAGGTAGCGCTTCAGCCTGATGGAGTTGGAAACGATCTCATCAAAATTATCGCCGCGCACCTCGATGTTGATCGGCTTGGATACCGGCGGGCCGGCCTGTTCCTTCGATACGGTGATCTCGGCGCCCGGTATGTTCCAGTTTAAATCCTGCAGCTTTTTGAGGTAATCGGAAGTCGACTGCCCATCGCGGTCTTTAAAATCAACGAAGGAGATCGCGATCTTTCCGCGGTTGGTATAATCGCTCTGATCCTGGTCCTGCGGATCGGTTGTTCCCTTTGTTACGTTTGTAATAACTGACTTCACCACTTTATTGGAATCGCCGATCACGCTGTTCACACGCTGTTCCGCGATCATCATCACCGCATTTGTTTTAGCAGGGTCGGTTCCCACCGGGAGCTTTACATATACATATACAAAGTTCGGATCGCCCTGCGGGAAGAACTCTACATTGGGCTTGCTTGCCACAAATGCGAAGATGGAGATAAAGAAGAGCACAAACACGCCTACCAGCGCCATGCCCGGACGCTTCAGCACTTTTACGAGAAGTGAAGAATAGCCGCGCTGCACGGCAGGCCACAGCTTGTTCTGGAACTTATCAAATACTTTGTAGAGATAGAATTTATTGAGCAGGGAGAACAGGAGCACGAACAAAACAACATTTGCCATTGCATGCGAGCCCGAACTGTGCATGAGCACAGCGATCAATCCCAGCGTTACTGCCATGCCTGTTGTTTTGCCCGTCCAGCGCGGCTTATCCGCATGGTCGCTGTGCGGCTTCATGAAGTCGACGGCAAACACAGGATTAATGATATACGCTACGAACAGCGATGCCACAAGCGAAATGATGAGTGTGATCGGCAGGTAGAACATGAACTTACCGATGATCCCGCTCCAGAACAATAAAGGAACGAATGGCGCAAGCGTTGTTGCCGTTCCGCTCAGCACGGGCAGAAATACCTCACCCACAGCCATTTTCGCGGCCACCTTGATATCACGCTTCCCGTTCTCAAAAAGGCGGTGCGTGTTCTCGATCACAACGATCGCATCATCCACCACGATCCCGAGCGCAAGTAAGAATGCAAAGAGCACGATCATGTTCATGGTGTAGCTGAAATCGAACACCCCGCCGATGATCGGCATAAAGATGAAGGCGATGAACATCGATAATGGCACGGATGCCGCTACGAACAGGGCGTTTGTAACACCCATGAAGAACATGAGGATAAACGTTACAAGCAGGAAGCCGATAATGATGGTGTTGATGAGGTCGTGCAGCGTGCTTCTTGTTTTTTCAGACTGGTCGCCGGTGATCGTCACTTTCATTTCCTTCGGGAAATCGTTCTCCTGCATTTCCTTCACAAGCGCAGCGATCTTGTCGGAAGCTTCGATGAGGTTTTCGCCGGAGCGCTTGATCACGTTCAGTGTGATCACATTTTTTCCTTCGAGGCGGGCATAGCTTTCCTGCTCTTTTGTTCCGTCGATCACGTCGGCGATATCCTTCAGATATACCTTAGCGCCGGAACCGGATGTAACAACAAGGTTGCGGATCTCCTCCACTGTTTTGAATTCCCCGCGCACGGTTAAGTTCCGCTTCATGCCATCCATCGGCACAAGTCCGCCGGAGATGTTCATATTCTCATACTGCACAGCACGCTGAATATCACCCAGTGAAAAATTAGCGGCCTGCATCTTATACATATCGATGTTGATCTGGATCTCCCTTTCGAGGTCGCCCACCATCTGCACCCTCGAGATCTCTTTCATTCCCTCGATGCGGTCCTTCATGTCGTCCGCGTATTTTTTCAGCTTGTTCAGGTCCATCTTACCTGCAAGGTTAACGTAGAGGATCGGCAGGTCGGAAAAGTTCACCTCCATCACATTCGGCTGCCGGGTAAGGTCTTTCGGAAGGTCGCTCGCAGCCTTGTCAACCGCATCCTTCACTTTTTGCTTCACTTCGGGCACCTTCATGTTGGTGTTGAATTCCACGGTGATCACCGAAACATCCTGCAGGGAAGTGGAGTTCAGCTTTTTCACGCCGGCAATTCCTTTCAGCTGCTTCTCGATCGGCTTAGTTACGAGGTTCTCAATATTTGTAGGCGAGTTACCGGCATACACTGTATTGATATAAATCGTAGGCACAACGATCTCGGGGAAGCTTTCCTTTGGAATGCTGTTGTAGCTCCTGATACCTGCTATGCAAATGATCGCCAGGAGAACATAGACAACGGCCTTGTTATCTATTGCCCAACTGGAAGGTTTAAATTGTTTAAAGTCCATATTAGTTTGTTTTTGCCAGGCGCGGACGCAAGGCGTTTGTGTTTCTGTGTATGCTCATTTTCCCCGGGTGGGAAAAATCTTATTTTTTGTATTCGATCTTATCACCATCGTTCAGAAGGTCGTAACCCAGCGTAATGAGTATATCGCCTTCCTTTAAGCCGCTGGTGATCTCCGCCTGCCCTTTGTATTCCTTCCCGATGGTCACCGCCTTTTTGCGTGCGATGCCGTTCTCGGCAACAAATACAAACGACTGGTTGGATTCGTCTTTCTGGATAGTCCTTACAGGCACTGTGATGGCAGGCTGCGATGATTGATAGTCGTTGATATTGAGGCGCGCCACCATGTTCGGGTGATATTCCTTTTTATCATCGAGCAGCACTTCCACGGTAAATGTGCGGCTTGCATTGTTGATCGCACGCGACACGAAGTTCACTTTTGTTACGATGGAATCATCTGTATCAGGGAAATGAACCACCACTTCGCTTCCTTTCCTGATCTTGGATGCATAGCTTTCAGCCACGTCTGCCTTTACTTTCAGGTTAGAAAAGTTGATCACGCGGATGGCCGGAACCCCGGGTGCAACAGCTTGTCCAAGCTTTACATCAACCGCATCCACCGTTCCGCTGATCGGGGAAATGATCTTGCTCATGCGTAATTGCTCCTGCAATGCCGACATTTTTTTCTCCATGCTTTCCTTGTTTGTTTTTGCCTGGAGGAACTGGATCTCTGTCCCGATCTTCTGGTCCCAGAGGTTCTTCTGCTTTTCATACACCTGGTTCACCAGCGCTGCATTGGTTTGCAGGTCGGATACCTGCTGGCTGAGCGCGCGCGAATCGGTTTCAGCAAGCACTTGTCCTGCATGCACCTCATCGCCTACTTTCACGTTGATCTTCGTGATGGTCCCCGGCATCTCGGTGCTTAAGGCAATGTTCTCATCCGCATCCACCCTTCCCTGCACATCGATGTAATTCTTAAAAGGAACTGACTGCAGGGTTGCAACAGAAACAGAAATGGCCTTCCCCGTAGAGTCGGCTACATTTAATTCCGCTTCCAGCGCTTCGATCTTCACCCTCAGCTCGGCTTCCTGCTTTTTCAGCTTATCGAGCTCCGCTTTTTTGTCGCCCTCGCCCGAATTACACGCCATGATCGCGATTGCCAGCACCGGTAATAAAAATAATTTTTTCATTTGTTTGTTTATTTAATGTTTGTTGAATGGTTGTCTGTCTGTTATTTTATAAGTGTTCCGTTGGCCTTGTCGTAATCGATCTTCGAAACGATCGCGTCGAACAGGGCATTGAAATAATTGGTCTGCGATTCCTTTAAAGTTGTTTCTGCCGTGATCATTTCGAGGTTGGAGCCGATGCCCTGCTCAAATTTGATCTTAGCAACGCGGTACACTTCCTCCGCAGTTTTAATATTCTCTTTTTGTGTGGCGAGTGAAACCGATGCGTTCTGCAGGCTTGTTGTGGTGGATGCGAGCTCCAGGTCGATCGACTGGCGGATCATCTCGAGGTTGTTCTCCGCTTTCATTATGGAAAGCTTCGCCTGCTGGTTGCGTGAATTACGCGCGAGGCCTGTAAAGATCGGCATCGTGAACTTAGCGCCGATCAGCGCCATCGGGTACCATGGCTTTTGTGTGTCCCAGATATCAAACTCATTGCGGGAAGCCGCTCCCTGCAAGCTGCCATAAGCAACAGCCGTTGGCAGGTAGGAGAAGCGCTGGCGTTTCAGGTCGAGCTTCGCAAGCTTGTACTGCGTGTCGAACAGGCCGTACTCCACCCTTTTTGCATAATCGAACTTCTGTGCGCTTACATTCGCCATCGCGTCGAACTTCACATCTTCCAGCTTATCGGTAAGCGTGAGCTCCGTGTTGATCTCCATTCCCATCTGGTATTTCAGGAAGTACATTCCAAGCTTTAACAGGCGCTGGATCTTCTCCTGCTCTACCAGTAAATTATTGTAGGTCACCGAAAGCCTGTCGTAATCGATCTTTTCCACAAAGCCGTTTTCGTTCAGCGCTTTTGTATCATCCAGCGCTTTCTTGATCCTTGCGATGTTCGCATCCATCAGCTTTGTGCGTTCCTCGTTGATCAGCACCGTGTAATACGCTTTGCTTACCGCTGCGGCCGTTTCAATTTTAGTGCGCTGCGTGGAGCGCTGGCTCAGCTCAACATACACTTTGGATGCTTTCAGGCCGAGGAAATAATCGCCGCTGAAAAGCAATTGCGACGCATCCAGCCCGGCGGTTGCCTGGTATTGCGTTCCGAATTTAACGGCTGCAAATGTTCCCGGAGGGCCGCCGAAGAATTCAGCGGGGATAAAGGAAGTAGGCAGCTCAAGGAAATCCTTGAAATCGAAGCTTGCATTGATCTGCGGAAGGCCGGCGCCCTTTATCTCGTTCACCCTTTTCTGCGCGATGGACTCGTCGATCACGGCATTCTGCACGCTTACCTGGTGCTGCATGGCATACTCAATAGCCTGCTGCAATGTAAAGGAATGAGCTGCACTGTCCTTCACCTGCGCAAAGGTTCCCAGTGCAGTCATGCCCAACCCAATTACTAATACTAACTTTTTCATAGGTCAATTTTATTTTATTACCGGCTTTGGGGCCGGTGCTTTTTTTCTTTATTCTTCTTCCGTAACCTCTTTGTATTTGTTGATCATCTTGTGGCCTTTCAGCGTGCAGATCCCGTGAAGGAAGTGATCGATCATGGCCAGCTGCACATCGAGGAGCCTGAACTTATCAGGAGGGAAAACTTCCGAATTGAAGCCCATCTCCACCTGCTCGATCCGGAGGCGTGCAAGCACCTTTGCATTCAAGTCGGTACGCACAAGCCCTTCGCGGATCCCTCTTTCGATGGAATCCTCCACCATTCTCGCCATGCAGTTATGCTTGAACTCCTTGAACTGCATCCATGCCTTGGGATGATATTTCTGGAGGTCGTAAAAAATATTGGGGTTTACCTTTGAGAACATGTTGCCCATGTGCTTCATCATATTAAACACCTCCACGATCACATTCTCAGAATCCTTCTGGATCTGCTTGAACTCGCATTCGTCTTTTTTAAGCCCGATCGACATCAGCGTTTCAACCAGCTCGTTCTTATCCTCGAAGTATTGGTAAATGGTCTTTTTGGAAATAGCGAGGTGCCTGGCGATATCGTCCATCGTTACGCTTTTGATCCCGTACCTGAAAAACAATTCTTCCGCACCTTGCACAATTCTGTCTTTTGTTTCCATTCGCTTTTTTGAAATTTCGGCGCAAAACTATGGAAACATTTTTTATTCCCAACGTTTCCTATCAATTATTTTTGGATGATTTAGGTAACGAATTGATAATCAACCCTAAAAAAGAAACGTTTTTCGTGTCCGGAGTTTCCGGGGGCAAGTGCCTGCCTTCAGGGTTTCCTCTTTTTCCCGTTTATGAATTCACATAATAATCTAAATTTCAGCCTTTTGTTGATTTATAATTCCCCGAAAAGGACTAATTTAGCCACCTGCTTAAAAAAAATTAAACACACTTCATGAAACAACCCTTACTTCGCGCCAGCCGTATTTTTCTAATTTTCAGCCTTTTAACAGGAAGCTTAGCTGCACAGGACCTGTGGACGCCTTCCGAGAAAACCGGCTTCGGGGATAATACCGACTATGCGGCGCGTGCAATGCATGCCTTCAAAGGAAAGATCTATGCCGGGGTAGGGCAAAATACCGGCCTTTTATACAGCTCGCCAACGGGAAATATGGGCAGCTGGGCAACTTCCTTCACTGCTCCCTACGTGACCAGCGTGGATGACATTACCACCACTGCCGACGGTGGAGGATACATCTATATTTCCGCCTTTGCCTATGGCGGGGATGTGCCTAAAGTTTACCGCTCTGCCGACGGCGCTTCCTGGGCGACATTTTATAACGGGCAAAACGCCATCAACGATATTATCGCGTTTAAAGGCCTCGGCATTACCGACAGCATTTATACATTTGAAAATGGCAGCTTCGGAACGGTTATAAAACGCGCACCTTATAATGTAATGGACCCTCTCGATACGCTGGGCACCTGGGATACCGTAATGGATTTCGGCTCAGTTTCTCCCTATACTTTCGTACAATGCAAAGCGATCCACAACGGGAAGCTGTATATCGGGACCTCCAACGGGGGCAACCTCTGGAGCACCGGCAACGGAACCACCTGGCTGCAGAACACTAACGTGGGAACCGGTTTCGGCGATAGCAATAACAATACGATCTCCGCGCTTGAATCATTCGGCGGCTACCTCTACGCCGCTACTTTTAATTATGCAACAGGCACGCAGATCTGGCGCTCCAACGATGATGTTACATGGACGATGGTTGCGCAGTATCCCGGCTATGATGAGATCACCGATTTTGAAGTGGCAGGCGGACAGCTCTGGGCGGGTATGAAGCCGTCATCCACAGGTGTTGCACAGATCGTAAGGACCAGCGACGGATTATCGTACACGCTTTCTTCCGACACCGGCTTTAACGATCCGAACAACCTTGGAAATTATGCAAACTTCTGCGTGTTCGGGAACAGCATCTATTATGCCTGTGAGAATTACGGGTATACCATGCCAAGCACAATAGCCGAAACAAGGGGAATTGGATATTCAACCGGTGCACAGATCTGGAGAAGCTGCCTTGTAACGCCTCCGGCGATCAGCATTGGCGCCGACCAGGTTGTATGTACGGGAACACCCGCCAGCTTCAACGCTGATCCGGGATTTACCGCTTATCTATGGGATGATGGCAGCACTTCACAATTGCTCTCCACTACTTTTGCAGGGGCCCATTACGTGATCGCAACCGATGTGAATGGCTGCGATGCAATGGATACGGCGAGCCTTTCGCTTCTTCCCGTACCAAACGCAACCATCATCAGCCCGGCAGCTTTTTCAACGGTCTGCGCCGGAAACAGCGTAAGCGTAAGCGGTTCAGCAGTATCGAATGTACGCCTGCCGCAGCCGCCTGTTTCAAGGGTTTGCAACGTTCCGGTCGACTATTCATTAGGAAATACGTTTGATACAATGGCTGTAACGGGACTTACCGAATGCGCCTGCACCTCGCTGTATTCGGTGACCATCGACAGTCTTTACCACCCATACGACGGCGATGTTTCGATCGGGCTGTATTCTCCTTCCGGCTATTTCATCAACCTTTTATCCGGTGCGTACGGAGTAAATTTCATAGGCACGGAGCTCGTGATGAGCGGCACCGGTTACCCGGGAAATATCGGAAGCGCGCCCTTTACAGGGCAGTTCCTTCCGGCTGATCCCTTCAGCGATCTAACAGGAACGCCAACAGGTAACTGGATCATCCAGCTGAGCGATAGTTACGTTTCCGACAACGGCGTATTAAAAGGATGGACCCTGAAATTCACCAAAGCGGATTCCATCCTTACCTATTCCTGGAACCCAACCACCGGCGTGAGCATGAGCAGCAGCCTGAACACGGCCATTACGCCACCCGTTACTTCCAACTACATTTTAACAACAACCAATACCGTTGGCTGTGCCGACTCTGATACGCTGAGCTTTTTTGTGCCTTCCATCATAATTGCCGCATCAAGCGATTCTATCTGCGCGGGCATGAGCACAACGCTTATGTCTGACGGAACAGTGAACACCTCCTGGATGCCGCCCGGCACACTGAGCAGCAGCACAGGCATCAGCGTGATCGCTACGCCGCCCGTTACCACCATGTATTATGCTTCCGATGTTATCGGCGGCTGTTTCGCAAGCGATTCGGTGCTGATCACGGTAGATGCCCCGATCATTGTGAATGCAGGCGCCGACCAGTCGATCTGCTTCGGCGATCTGGCAAACCTTACAGGCACTGCAAGCGGCGGAACAGCGCCCTACAGCTTTCTCTGGAGCGGCGGTGCCGTTTCTGTACCAGCCTCAACTGCAACGGTGAGCCCTTCGGCGACCACCACCTATAATTTCTTTGCAAGCGATGCTTTCGGCTGCACAACCAGCGATTCAAGCAGGGTAAACGTTGCGCCAAGCACCGATGTTTATGGCCATGTTGGCGCTCCCGGCGCTGTGAATGTTGCCGGCAGCAATGTATTGCTTTACAAATATTACCCGGTGCTCACGCATTTCGATACCGTGCAAACCACCGTTACCGATGCTTCGGGGAACTATCATTTCTCTTCGGTGGATCACAACGATTACCTTATTGAAGTGTTCCCGGCAGCATCCTACACTACGCTGGTGCCAACCTATTACGGCAACAAGTTCATGTGGGATTCTGCCACTGTGGTGAATCACTTCTGCGCAATAAATGATACGCTTGATATTATGATGATCGCAGAGCTGGGATTAGCCGGCGGCCCGGGCTACCTGCACGGCCGCATTGTTGAAGACACAGGATACGTAAGGGTACCGGGCGATCCGGTTCCGGGCGTGGATGTGAAATTAGGGCGTAACCCGGGCGGACAGCTTGTTACAAACGGACAAACAGACAGCAACGGCGAATACGAATTCATGAACGTTCCTTACGGCAATTATACGGTGTATGTAGACATCCCGGGATTGGGAAGAGATTCGTCCTACACCTTCACAGTGGATTCCGTAAACAGCGTATACAACTACCTCGATTACATCGTGGATTCAACCACCATTTACATTGTGCCGAATGCAGGCGTGGGTGTTCATGACGTTGCAGCCGCCGCAGAAAAATTCAATGTTTATCCGAATCCTTCAAAAGGCAATGCAACTATTGAATATACAATTGCTTCTGATACTGAAGTATCCCTTGGAATTTACAACATGCTGGGCGTAAAGGTCGCCGACCTTGTGAATACGCACCAGCAGGCAGGAACATATAAATACTCTATCAGTGATAAAAGCAGCGGGCTTCGCTCGGGGGCTTATTTTGTTGCACTGGTAACGAACGGAAAAACAGCAATACACAAGATCATCATCACAGAATAATTTTTTACGAAGCACAATGAAACATCTTTCCCTTAAAGCAGGCGCATGCATTTTAATGCTTGGCGCTGCCATCGGCCTGCAGGCC
This sequence comes from Bacteroidota bacterium, assembly GCA_025963725.1. Classification (GTDB taxonomy): domain Bacteria; phylum Bacteroidota; class Bacteroidia; order 2-12-FULL-35-15; family 2-12-FULL-35-15; genus 2-12-FULL-35-15. Next base: position 258,354 of record JAOQAE010000003.1, read on the forward strand.
CAGAACCCATGGACGCCATCTGTTACCAACGGTTTCGGAAACTCATACAACAGCACGGTTTTCGGCATGAACGTGTTCAACGGGCAGCTGTATGCCGCAGTTGGAACCGACAGCGGTTATGTGTACAGGTCGCCGAACGGGAATCCCGGCTCCTGGACAAAAGTATTTTCGGACCCTCTTTCGAGATCTGTTGAGGCCATCACATCGAGCAGCGTGGGCGGCGGGAATATGTACATCGCTGCTAATGCCGGCTTTCCCGATTCATCAAGAGTAATGCGCTCTGTGGATGGAACCAGCTGGAGCACTTATTTTACAAGCTCCTCCGCTAAAATAACACACATCATCCCTTTCAAGGGCTTAGGCTCCGCTGATTCCATCTATGTGGTGGAAAACAACGGCCTTGTACATAAATCATATTACAACAGCAACGATCCGCTGAACCTCAGCGCTGCATGGGATACCGTTTTTGATGCTAACCTTTTTGCCTCCGGCTCAATGGTTACGGCTATCGGAAAGCACGGCAGCAAGCTGTACCTCGGCGGGCCCGATGCTCAGCTCTTCAGCTCGGCTGACGGAAACACCTGGACAGCAAACCCGAATGTGGGCAATGGCTTCGGAGACGCTAACAACCAATCGGTAACAGCCATCGGCTCCTTTGGCGGAGAGATCTATGTGGCGATGCAGAATAATTATATCGGCGCGCAACTCTGGAAGTCGGCCGATGAGATCAGCTGGACAATGGTGCAGCAGTTCGACGGTGCGCATGCGTATGTGAGCAGCCTTACTGTTGCCGACGGCAAACTCTGGGTAACTGTTGCAAGCAATCTGGATGGGGGACTGATCACTTACACGGGCGACGGAGTGAACTTCACAGTATCGGACGACGGCGGCTTTGGCGATGCAGGCTATAACGGCTATAATGCCTCTGTGCTCCAGTTCGGGAACAATGTATACTGGGGCGGTGAATACTATGGGATGTTTAAAAGATTCCCTCTCATTACGCAAGGCGCATCGGTTTGGAGAACATGCACTGTTACGCCTCCTGCTATCAATGCAGGCCCCGACCAAACCGTTTGCCAGGGCATATCCGTTACGCTGGATGCAGGAAGCGGGAATGCTTACAACTCCTGGAGCACAGGCGATACCACACAAATGATCTCTGTTTCCACACCCGGCACCTATACTTTAACGGCTGTAGGGGCTAACGGCTGTACAAATACTGATAATGTCCGCGTGTTCAACAACCCGGCTCCTACCGTGCTTCCGCCAAACGGGGGCGGGACTATTTGCGCCGGAACTTCCGTGCCGCTGTTTCCTCTTGCAGTATCTAACTATTATATTGCCGATCCTCCTATTCATACAACAACGAACGATTCGATCAGCGACCTGATCGGTGGGGATGTTTACGATACGATCAACGTAAGCGGCCTGTCAGCAGCATGCTCCTGCGATGCGTTAATGTCGGTCACCATCGACAGCCTTTACCATACCTTCAGCGCCGATCTTGATATCGGGATCTACGCGCCTGACGGAAGCTACATCACGCTCAGCCAGAGCAACGGCGGAGGTGCAGGCAATACCTATTTCGGAACGGAGTTCATCCTGAATGCCACTGAATCGATCATGTCGGCCAACACTCCATATACCGGCTCTTATGTGCCGATGGGTGATTTTCACTCGCTCTCCGGAACCCCGAACGGCAACTGGGTGCTGCGTGTTCAGGATCATGTGGGCGGCGATAACGGAACACTGAAAGGCTGGACCATCCGCTTTAAGGTGGACGACACCACCATGACCTTCTCCTGGACACCGGCAACGGGATTATCATCTACCACAACATTGAATACCATCGCAACACCCTTAGTTCCTACTACCTACATGTTAACAGCAACCAATGCTATCGGCTGCTCTACAACAACGCCGATCCCGGTGGATGTTGCCGACCTTGCCTTTGCGCAGGCAGTGGACACGGTATGCTACGGAAGCTCCATCACGCTCAACGTAATTGGCGGAACAGCCAGCACTACCTGGTCGCCAACTACCGACCTTGATGTTTCCACCGGCCCAACCGTGGTGGCATCGCCATCGGCAAGCACCGTGTATTATGTGGTGGATACGATCGCCGGCTGCCCTGTAATGGATTCCATTCACCTTTATGCAAATGCACAGCTGTTCCTCACAGCGCCATCTCCGGTGACGATCTGTAACAACGATACCGCAACCTTCACAGCAACTGCGAACGGCGGAAGCGCACCATACACCTATGCATGGGATATGGGCGGAACATACCTGTACGGACAAACCATCCAGCCGGTGCTTACAGGCGGGACCTCGTACACGCTTACTGCTACAGATATTGCCGGATGTACCGTGAACGGCGGATCCACCAGCGCCTTTGTAGTGCCGAGCACCGATATTTACGGACATGTTTCCTACTCGGGCGGAAGCGTGAACAACAGCGCAGTGGTGCTTTATCGCTATGAGCCGTTCCTGACACTGTTTGACACTGTACAGACAACCTTCACCGATGCTTCCGGCGATTACTTCTTCCCTTCGGTGGACCACAACAATTACCTTATTGAAGTGTTCCCGGCTGCGTCATATACCACGCTGGTGCCAACCTATTACGGCAATGCTTATCTATGGGATTCGGCAGCGTTTGCAAGCCACGATTGCGCCATGAACGATACCTTCAATATTGTGACCGTTGAGGAAACAGGGCTTACTGGCCCCGGCTTCCTGCAGGGCAGTATACTGGAAGACATCGGGTTCGGAAGGGTTCCGGGCGATCCGGTTCCGGGTGTGGATGTGAAGCTGGGACGTAACCCGGGCGGACAGCTTGTTGCAAGCACGCAGACCAACGGCAGCGGAACATACACTTTTGCAGGCGTACCTTACGATTCGTACATTATCTATGCCGACATCCCGGGATTAGGAAGGGATTCATCCTACACCATCACAGTGGATGCCTCACACGATACGTATACCGATCTCGATTACCTTGTAAATGACACTGTAATCTTCATTGTTCCGAACACTACAACAGGCATTACCACGCCGGGAAGCACTTCAGCAGCGGCAAGCACCTTCAGCGTGTTCCCGAACCCCTCGAACGGAAATGCAGCCATTGAATACAGCATTGTGGACGATGCAACGGTATCTCTCGGAATTTACAATGTGCTTGGCGTAAAGGTCATCGGCCTTGTAAGCACGAAGCAAATGCCGGGCGTTTATCATTACAGCATCAGCAGGGAGAAAAACCAGCTGAAGCCGGGAGTGTACTTTGTAACATTGATCACGAACGGGAAAACAGACATTCACCGTTTGGTAATAAGTGAATAAACCTTAACCCATAACAACATGAAACATACTCTTTCTTACAAGCTGAAACTTGCCTTTGGCGTTCTTTTACTGGCAGGAACAGTACGTTCAGTTGCACAGCCGCTGGTAGCCAATGCAGGGCTTTCCACCACGATCTGCTCCGGCAGCTCCGCAAGCCTCGGTGGTTCTCCGAGCGCAAGCTACGGTTCCGCACCATATACGTATTCGTGGGCGCCGGCAACGGGATTAAGCTCAGCAACAGTTTCTAACCCGACAGCAACTCCCGGCACCAACGTAACTTATACGCTTACCGTAACGGATGCTGTATCAGCGGTAGCTACTTCAACGGTAACTGTTACTGTGAACCCTACACCCATTATCGTGGTGAACTCTCCTTCGGTTTGTGCGGGGATGTCGGCCTCGCTGACTGCTACCGGCGGCAGCGGCTACTTCTGGAGCCCGGGAACTTACCTGAGCTCTGTATCCACAGCAAGCCCAACCTGTATCACACCTGCTGCGACAATTACCTATACCGTTAGCGGAACCGCAGGCGGATGCACAGGCACAGCCCTTTCAACCGTAACTGTTGACCCGGTGCCAAGTCCGTATGCCGGTTCAGACCAGACTGTATGCACCGGCGACCCTGTTACCTTTTCCGCATCCGGCGGTGGGGGAACCACGTATTCATGGGACTTCGGCGATGGCGTAAACTCTACCCTTCTGAGTCCCACGCATACCTATGTAGTGCCCGGAACTTACACGGCAACACTCACCTCTGCTACCGGCGCCGGCTGTTCCGGTACCGACAATGTGATCATCACCGTGAACCCAAACCCTGTGATCACCATTACATCGGTAACGAATGCCAGCTGCAACGGTGTGTGTGACGGGAGCATGACTGCTGCGGGCAGCGGCGTACCCGGCCCCTTTAGCTATGCCTGGGCACCCAGCGGAATTTTCGCTGCAGTAGCGCCTTCACTTTGTGGAGGAATAACCTACACGGTAACAGTCACCAGCCCTACCGGCTGCTCTTCAACGCAGGTTGCCAGCATTACGGAGCCTCCCGCCATTATGGTAAATGCAGGCCCTGACCAAAACGTTTGTACCGGCAGCACTACCACACTGAATGGTTTTGCTACAGGCGGCACAGCACCATACACCTTCAACTGGAATGATGGCTCTTCCAATTATCCCGGCCAAAATCTTACAGCCTCACCTGTGTCCGGAACATCGTATACATTTACCGCTACGGATGCTTCCGGATGCGTTGCAGCTGATTATGCTTCGGTAAGCATCCTTCCCTTAACCGATTTTTACGGCCATGTGAGCTATTCCGGCGGAAGCCTCTCCTCGGGGACAAACCCTGTGGTGCTTTATCAGTTCAATGCTGCCACCAATGGCTTTGATACGGCAATGGTGAGCACCACCGACGCTTCAGGGAATTTCCATTTTGCTTCCGTAGGATCCAATAATTATATCGTTAAAGCATTCAACGACACTGCCGCCTATCCTTTGCTGATCCCGACCTATTACGGCGGCGCTTATGTATGGGATTCGGCTACTGTAAGAGTACACGATTGTACCGCAACCGACACCACAGACATCGTAATGCTGGAAGTGCCGCTGTTGAGCGGGCCCGGGCATGTTGACGGCGCTGTGCTCGAAGGCTCAGGATTTGTAAGGATCCCGGGCGACCCTGTACCGGGCGTTGACATTAAGCTTGGGCGCAACCCGGGCGGACAGCTGGTTGCAAGCGGACAGACGGATGCTTCGGGCACTTACTCATTTGATAATCTCCCGGTGAACCTTGCCGGTGAAAATTACAGGCTGTATGTGGACATCCCGGGGCTCGACAGGGTCTCAACCTACGATTTCGTGGTCAGTGGAACAGGCATCACGCAATATTTCGACCTCGACTTTGAAGCGGATTCCAACTCCGTTTACACCACGCAAACTGCCATAGGCATCAATACCCCTACGGAAAAAGAAAATGCGATGAAGGTGTACCCGAATCCCGCGAAAGAAAATGTAACCGTTGACTACACGCTTGCAGCTGATGCGAAAGTATCGCTCGAAGTGTACAACATGCTCGGCCTGAAAGTGGCGGCTCCGTTCAGCAACAGGCAGTCGGCTGCGGGAAGCTACAACTACACGATCAACACGGCAAACTATAATTTAAAGCCCGGAGTATATTTTATGTCGCTCCGCGTGGATGGCAAAACAACCGTTCAGCGCGCAGTGATCACTGAATAATTAAACAGGAACAGCGAAAAGGCCATCTTCCAGATTTCGGAAGGATGGCCTTTTTGTTTTAGGGGACGCATTGCCAAACCCTAAAAAATTCGTTTTTTTGCATGCCTGAAAAGGCCTTAATTAAAACTCAATACAATGGAAACGGGAAAAAGAACAAAAGTGAAAGAGCTGTTGAATTCAACGGCGTATGGAAGCGAAGTAACTGTAAAGGGCTGGGTGCGCACATTCCGCAACAACCAGTTCATTGCGGTGAATGATGGTTCTACGATCAATAATATACAGGCGGTTGTTGATTTTGCCAACACGGACGAAGCGCTCCTCAAACGCCTTACTACCGGCGCCGCCATCAGCATCACCGGCGAACTGATCGAATCCCTTGGCAAAGGCCAGAAGGTGGAAGTGAAAGTGAAGCAGCTGGAGATCCTTGGCGACAGCGACGCAGAGAAATTTCCGCTGCAGCCGAAAAAGCACAGCCTCGAATTCCTGCGCGAGATCGCTCACCTGCGTTTCCGCACCAACACATTCAATGCTGTGTTCAAAGTGCGTCATGCGCTTGCATTTGCAGTGCACCAGTTCTTCAACGAAAGAGGGTTCGTTTACCTGCATACGCCGATCATCACCGCTTCGGATGCCGAAGGCGCAGGAGAAATGTTCCGTGTAACAACGCTCGACTTTAACAACACACCGCGCACAGAGGGCGGCGATGTTGATTACAAGCAGGATTTTTTCGGACGCTCCACCAACCTCACGGTTTCCGGCCAGCTCGAAGGTGAGCTTGCCGCGATGGCATTGGGCGAGATCTATACCTTCGGGCCAACATTCCGCGCCGAGAACTCGAACACAACCCGCCACCTCGCCGAGTTCTGGATGATAGAGCCGGAAGTTGCCTTCGCCGACCTTGGCGATAACATGCAGCTGGCGGAAGACCTGTTGAAATACGTGATCGCCCACGCGATAAAGAACTGCGCCGACGAGCTGGAGTTTTTAAAGAACCGTTTGCTGGAAGAAGAAAAGCTGAAGCCGCAGGATGAGCGTTCGGAGCTGGACCTGATGGCGAAGCTGAACTTCTGCCTCGATAATAACTTTGAGCGCCTTACCTACACCGAGGCGATCGAGATCCTGCGCAACTCCAACCCGAACAAAAAGAAAAAATTCAAATACCTGATCGACAGCTGGGGCGCCGACCTGCAGAGCGAGCATGAGCGCTACCTTGTTGAGAAGCATTTTAAAAAGCCGGTGATCCTTACCGATTACCCGAAAGACATTAAATCGTTCTACATGCGTATGAACGACGATGGAAAGACAGTTGCCGCCATGGACATCCTCTTCCCGGGAATCGGCGAGATCGTTGGGGGCTCGCAGCGTGAGGAGCGCCTTAACCTACTTGAAAAACGCATGGGCGAAATGCACATCCCGGCAGAAGAATTATACTGGTACCTCGATACAAGAAGGTTCGGGACTGCGCCGCATGCAGGCTTCGGACTTGGCTTCGAAAGGCTGGTGCTGTTTGTTACCGGAATGACGAACATCCGCGATGTGATCCCTTTCCCAAGGGCGCCGAAAACAGCGGAGTTTTAATCCCACTCTTAAAGCCTGCATTAAACCTCCCCAAATTCATTTGCGGAGGTTTTTTTTATATCTTTATTCACCTTTAAGAACATTGAGAACACTCCTTAAAATATTTATTGCGGCAGCCGTTTTACTTACGGCTCAACTCAGTGTTTTCGCCCAAACCTACGACTTCCGGAATTTCAACGTGGAGGACGGCCTTGCACAGTCGCAGGTGCTTTCTATGTGCCAGGACCGCTACGGCAACATCTGGTTCGGGACCAACAGCGGCGGCGCCAGCAAATACGATGGCAATAAATTCACCACGCTCAGCGAGAACGACAGCTTAGCCAACAACGTTGTGTTTTCCATTACGGAGATCAGCAACGGAAAACTTCTTTTCGGCACCAACGGCGGGTTAAGCGTGTACAATGGAAAAACATTCAGTAATTACAGCGATAAGAACGGGCTTCCGCATAACCGCGTTTTTAAAACCGTTCAGGATGCCAAAGGCAGGATCTGGGTAGGAACTGCAAAAGGCGTTTGTCTGTTCACAGGCAGCTCTTTTATCCCTTTTGAGGAAGACACTGTATTGAACAATGCAACGGTATATACCATCTATCCTGATAAAGCGGGCAATATCTGGTTTGGCACGCTGGGCGACGGCGCCATCAAATACAATCCCGACACGAGGCGCTTCAGTCATTTTAATGCAAGCAACGGACTACGGAACAATTCCGTAAGGGCTATCAATGAAGACATACAGGGCGACATATACATCGGGACGCTGCAGGGCATCCGCAGGATCACACCGCTGGGCTCCATTGAAAAAGTGAACATCATACAAGAGGAGAATGTTGGCTTTACCGACATTATCGCGGATAACAAGAACAACCTGTGGCTGGCGTCCTCCAACGGTGTTTACAAATACAACGGCTTTGCCTACCGCAATTACAAGCAGGAAAACGGGCTTGCGAGCAACGATCTTTATTCCGCTTTCCAGGACAGGGAAGGCAATCTCTGGTTCGGAACGCTGGGCTACGGCGTTTCAAAATTTTCGGGAGAGGCCTTTGTTTATTATGGCACCGACGATGGCTTACCGGGCGATTACATCAATGCTATTTTTGAAGATTCCAATAAGAACATGTGGTTCGGGATCAAAGGCTATGGCGTGTGCAAGCTGAAGAACAACCAGGTTGCCAATTACAGGCTTGATCCGAGAAACGCGGAAGTTTCGCTGGCGGATGATGCGGTGCAGGCAATTGGCGAAGACAAGCAGGGCAATATGTATTTCGGGACCATTTCCGGCCTCAGCATTTACAACGGCGCCTTTCACAACTATTATAAAAAGGACGGACTGCCGGATGAAAATATTTATTCCATCCTGAAAGATTTCAACGGTACCATGTGGATCGGAACAGCCAACGGATTGTGCTATTTCGAGGGGGATAAGATCAAAACGGCGGACGCTGTGGGGAAGTTTGCGAGCGAGCGCGGCACCACTCCCGTGTTCTGCATTTTCGAGGACAGGGGACACAACCTCTGGCTGGCAAGCGAAGACGGCGTGCTGAAATACAACCGCAAGACAGTGGTGAAGTACAATAAAAGCAATGGCTTTACCGACAAAAGGGTATTGTCGATCGCGCAGGACAAGAACGGATACCTCTGGTTTGCCACGGGAGAAGGCGTTTTCAGCTATAACTTCAGCAGCTTCGAAAAGATCGACCAGAACAAAGGCCTGAGCGCAAACAAAGTTTATCTCGTTACCACCGACAATAACAACAACCTCTGGGCAGGCACTACCAAGGGGATCGACCGCATCAGCCTCGAAACGTATCATGCAAGCAACAAGATCGACATCAAGCATTTCGGAAAAGATGATGGATTAAAAGGCGTGGAATGCAACAGGAACGCCAAGTTCAAGGACAGCAACGGAAACCTTTGGTTCGGCACCATTAAAGGCGTAACGGTTTATAACCCTCATTTCGACAGGATCAACCGCAAGGAAGCGCTGACACGCATTACCGGCATCCGCCTGTTCTTCCAGAATGCCGACGAGGACCTTGCAAAGTATTCAAAGGGCATCGACAGCATCAGCCACCTGCCGGTAAACCTTGTGCTGCCTTATGATAAGAACCACATCACCTTCGATTTCATCGGCGTGTGCATCACCAATCCAAATAAAGTAAAATATCAGTTCAGGCTGGAAGGCGCCGATGAGGACTGGTTCCCCCCTACCTCTAAAACAGAGGCAACGTATTCATCGCTGCCTGCCGGCGATTATACCTTTCACCTGAAGGCTATGAACAACGACGGCCTCTGGAATGAGCATGATGTAACATTTAAATTCAGCGTGCTTTCGCCCTGGTACAAAACCTGGTGGTTCTACACCATCGTGGGTATCTTCGCGCTGGGCTGCATTTACCTGTTCATTACCGTACGCACACGCAACCTGCAGAAAGCAAAAATAGAGCTGGAGCAGGAAGTGGAGCTGCGCACCTACCAGCTGCGGCAGGAAAAGGAAAAAGTGGAAGTGATCAACAAGGAGGTGATAGAGCAGAAGGCGATCATCGAAGCGAAGAACCACGACATCACCGACAGCATCAAATACGCGAAGAACATACAGGAAGCGCTGCTGCCGCCCTTGCAGAATTTACATTCGGAGCTCAGGGAAGCGTTTGTGCTGTACCAGCCGAAAGATATTGTGAGCGGCGATTTTTACTGGTTCGCCAAGCGGAACAACAAGCGCTTTGTGGCATCGGTAGATTGTACGGGGCATGGTGTTCCGGGTGCCTTTATGAGCATCATCGGGAATACGCTGCTAAACGAGATCGTAACGGAAAAGAATATTATTCAGCCGGCAGAGATCCTCGACGAGCTGCATGCCGGCGTAAAAACAGCGCTGAAGCAAAGCGAGAGTGAGAATGAACGCCGCGACGGAATGGACATCGCGCTCTGCTCGCTCAACGAAGAAGGCACGATCCTCGAGTATGCCGGCGCCAACCGCCCGCTCTGGATCTTCCGGAAGAACAAGCAGGGTGAAGAAGCCTTCGAAATGACCAAGGCGAATAAGTTCCCGATCGGCGGCATGGAGCTGCATGCAAATGAAAAACGCAAGTTCACAAATCACTCCATTCCCGTTGAAAAGGGAGATATGATCTATATTTTTTCCGATGGCTATGCCGATCAGTTTGGCGGCGACAAAGGTAAAAAGTTCATGGTAGGCAACATGCAGAAGCTGGTTGCCGAGATCTACCACAAGCCTGTTGAAGAGCAGGAAAAGCTCTTGTCCAAAGCCTTTCACGACTGGAAAGGCGGCCTTGAGCAGATCGACGACGTGCTCGTTATCGGATTCCGCATTTAAATCCCCCCGGCCTCCTATTTGGTTAAATATTTGTATTTTTGTCCTGAACAAGAATAGTGCAGAAGCAATATGTTAAGGCAGGTACAGACACACAAACTATTACAGAAATTATCACCTCAGCAGATCCAGCTGATGAAGCTGCTGCAATTGCCTACCATTGCCCTCGAACAGCGAATCAAAGAAGAGATGGAGATGAACCCGGCCCTTGAAGAAGGTGCGGAAACGGACGATGAGCCGCGCGACGAATTTGAGAACGACGAATACGAAGAGCCGAACCCAAGCGAAGATAACAAGCGCGACGATTTTGCGCTTACCGATTACATGGATGATGACGAGGGCAGCTCCTACAAGCTGAAGGTGAACAACGCCGGCCCCGACGAAGAGCGCAAAGAGATCCCTTTTTCCGTAGGCCTTACCTTCCAGGACATGCTGGAAAGCCAGCTCGGCATGAAAGCGCTGGATGACCGCCAGTACCAGATCGCTGATTACCTCATCGGCAACCTCGATGACGATGGCTACCTGAGAAGGGACCTTGGTTCCATTGTTGACGATATCGCATTTTCCCAGAATATTATTACCACCGAAGCAGAGATGCTCGAGCTCCTGAAAGTGATCCAGGATTTTGACCCGGCAGGCGTTGGCGCAAGGGACCTTCAGGAATGCCTGCTGATCCAGCTGCGCAAGCGTGAAGTTCAGACACAGATCGTTGAGCTGGCCACCGAAGTGGTGGAAAAGCAGATGGATGAATTTTCAAAGAAGCATTACGATAAGATCCAGAAAAAGCTCGAGATAGATGATGAAACGCTGAAGGAAGTGATCAACGAGATCCTGAAACTCAATCCGCGCCCGGGCAATTCCATGGCCGACGGACAAAAAAGCTACCAGCAGGTGATCCCCGATTTTACGATCACTGTGGAGGATGGTGAATTATTGCTGGGACTGAATTCACGCAACGCACCCGACCTCAAGGTGAGCCGTGAATACAATAAGATGTTCGAGGAGTATTCGAAAACAAAGAACAAGGAAAGCAAGGAAGCATCGATGTTCATCAAGCAGAAGCTGGATGGCGCACGCTGGTTCATCGACGCGATCCAGCAGCGGAACCAGACGTTGCTTTTCACTATGAATGCCATCATGGAATACCAGCAGGATTATTTTCTTACCGGGGATGAAACCCTGCTGAAGCCGATGATCCTGAAAGACATTGCAGAGAAAGTGGGACTGGATATTTCTACGATCTCACGTGTTGCCAACAGCAAATATGTTCAAACGCCTTTCGGAACGTTCCTGCTAAAAACATTTTTCAGCGAATCGCTTTCCACCGACAGCGGAGAGGAAGTATCGACAAGGGAAGTGAAAAAGATCCTGTCGGACTGCATTGGCGCCGAAAATAAAAAGAAGCCGCTTACCGATGATAAGCTTGCAAAGATCCTGAAAGAAAAAGGATACAACATCGCCCGCAGGACTATCGCTAAATACCGCGAGCAGCTGGAGATCCCGGTGGCGAGGCTGAGGAAGGAGCTGTAGGTCAGTTCGAGTTTTCGCCTTTTCGGCGGAAGTATCGAGAACCGGTCCTACTTCTCGATACGCTTCGCACTCGAAGTGACCCGTTATTGAAATCATAAATTATCATTCCTTGGAAACACGCATTGCCAAAATCTTCTCTTTGCTCTTTCATCCGCTGCTGATGCCAACGTACGGCTTCCTGCTTATTTTCTGCACCAATAATTACATCGCCACCTTCACTCCTTTTCACCTCAAGCTGATCATCCTCGGCATTACGTTCCTGTTCACGTTCATTCTTCCAACCATCAATGCGCTGATCCTGCTAAGGGCAAAAAAGATCAACAGCCTGGAGATGGAAACCACACGTGAGCGCACCATTCCGTACATCAGTACTTCGCTGTATTTCTTTGCGCTGTACTATCTTTTTCACAGTGCCGAGTTCCCGCCGGTATTTGTGATCCTTATTTTAGGCGCTGCAATTTCTATCCTGCTTACATTCCTTATCAATTTTAAATGGAAGATCAGTGCGCATGCAATCGGCATTGGCGGCATTATCGGCGCTGTAATGGGAATCTCCTTCCGGCTGATGATCGATCTCCGGCTGATCCTTGTCCTGTGTATCTTTATTGCGGGATGTGTCGGCTTTGCCCGCTTAAAGCTGAATGCCCATACTCCTTCGCAGGTATATACGGGATATTTAACGGGCTTTGTGATCGAGCTGGCGCTGATGATTTTTTATTAAGGCGGATGTATTCGGAGGGCAATTAATATTCTCACCGTCATCCCGTGCTACGACACGGGATCTGTTCAAAAAGGAACTGCTAACATTTATGAGATCCCGTGTCGTAGCACGGGATGACAAACCAACGAGCAGCTGCTTAATACAGCAACAATCCTACACCCACCGAGAAGGGAACCATTCCCGCTTCGCCCTTGCCTTTTAAGAACAATTCGGACAGCGCATAAAATGCCTGGATGTTGTAACGGTCGTAGCCGATACGGAACGTAGCGCCATAGCGCCATGGGTTGATATTCCTGATCTTGTACACTTTGATCTTCCCGTCGGCATCCTCGTATTTGGTGTGAACGTTATACAGATAGCCGCCTTTCACCCCCAGCGTGACCTTGAAATTATGATTTCCGCGTGTACGCATCCGCAGCTCCAGCGGTACCTCCACATAATTCAGCGAAAGCTTATTGGTATTAAATTTAGTGCTGATCGGCTGGAAGGAAGTATAGCTGCCATCCATGCTGTAGGTAATGCGGCCGTTGGTATGCACATCGTGCGTGCTTAAGCCGGCCCCGAATGCAACGCTGAACGGCCCGTAGCCAAAAGGATAATCCCACATCAGGAAAATGTTTCCGCCCAGCGAGTATGCTTTTTGAGCGATGCCCTGCGGCAGATGAGTGAATGAATCAAAATTAAAATCCACTACGATCCGGTCCTTGGGATCGAGGATCTTTTTCGCTATTTCCTCCCGCCCCTTCTTAACAAGCGTATCTGTCTGCGCAGTGATGGCACCGGCAGCCATTAAAAAAAAGATAATGTTATATACTTGTTTTCTCATAAAACCTAAGAGCAGATTTTATACAAATATAACATTATCTCTTTTAAACTTGTGTTGCGGCCTGTCATCTATGTGCTTCCTGTTGGAGCTAAAGAGAGCATTTCGCCTACCTGCCTGAGCAGCTCATCGAAATCGATCGGCTTTTCAAGGAAGGCATAAGCGCCGAGGTCCATCGCTGAAGCGCCGGCCTGTTCTTTTCCCAAAGAAGAGATCACGATGACCGGGATCCTGTTAAAATAAAATTGTTTTAATAATGACAATAAACTTAAGCCTGAAATATCAGGCATCATTATATCGCTTATCACGCCATCCACCTGGTGCTTATCGATCAGCTCCAGCGCGCTGTATACATCATTCGCTTCAATCACTTCAAAGTTATTCGACTTTAATTTAAAGGCGATAGCTCTCTGAAGAAGTTTATCATCATCTATTACAAGAATACGTTTCATTATTTACCCCCTTTTTTATGTAAAGTTACTACTAAAACTACCCTATTAACAGGGTTTTTCGATGGTTGGCGTGTATCATCAGACAACTGGCAGCTGTGCGATTATCTTCTGAAGGAGCTCCTGCTCGTCGTAAGGCTTTGAAATATATTCGTTCATCCCTACACTGAAGCATTTATCCCTTTCCGAGCCCAGGATATTGCCGGTGATGGCAATTACAGGAACATTAATGCCTTTTTTTCTCACAGCCGTTACTACATCTATTCCGCCCATTTCCGGCATGTGCAGGTCCATCAGCACCACATCGAAATATTCATTGACAATTTTTTCAAGCGCTTCCTTCCCGTTGCCCGCGGTATCCACATCCACGTTATAGTTCGAAAGGATATGCTGCGCAAGGAACTTGTTCATTTCATCATCATCGGCGATCAGGATGCGTTTTCCGTTCAGCAAATGCGTATTCTTTATTTCCACCAGCTGCCCCTGCTGCTCATCATTGCCTTCTGGCGGAAGATTATAGGAGATGGTGAAATAAAATACCGAGCCTTTGCCGGGACTGCTTTTCACCGCGATCTTCCCATTGTGAAGCTCCACCAGCTTTCTTGAAATGGCGAGCCCGAGGCCTGTGCCGCCGTATTTTCTTGTTACACTCGAATCGGCCTGGGTAAACTGCTCGAAAATATTCTCATGTGCATCTTCCGGGATGCCGATGCCGGTATCCTGCACTTCAAACAGCAGGGTTTGCAACTGCTCTTCGGTTCGCCATAATTTGCAGCGGATCTCGATGCTTCCCTTTTCCGTGAACTTCACCGCGTTGCCGGTAAGGTTGAGAAGGATCTGCTTGAGCCGGACAGGATCGCCCAATACTTTCTTTGTCACTGCTTCATCAATGGAGTATTGCAGCGAAACACCTTTTTTTTCTGCTATGCTTTTAAAAGACACATGCACATCATCCACCACTTCCTGCACCGAGAAAGGAATGTTCTCGAGGTTGATCACGCCCGACTCCATTTTGGAATAATCCAGGATCTCATTGATCACGGTGATCAGGTGCTTGGAAGACCGCTTGATGTTCAGCATGAATTTCTGCTGGTCGTTGCTGAGGTCGGTTTTCAGGAGCTGGTCGGTAAAGCCCATGATCACATTCATCGGCGTGCGGATCTCGTGGCTCATGTTGGCAAGGAACTCTTCCTTCGCCTTCGCAAGCTTCTCCGTATTCTTCTTTTCTCTGATGAGCTCCCTGCGCAGGCGCTCGTTGAAGCTTACTTCCCTGTACACAACAATGATGAACATCAGCATGGCGAGCAGGCCGATGATAATAAGCGATGATAAAATGTTCGCCGTTTTGTTCGTAGCCTCTTCGGTGAGCTTGTTGATCTTCGCTACCGATTCCTCCATCTCCAGCTTTTCGAGCGCGGTCGACATGGCGCTGATGCTGTCGTGCATCCGGTCGTCACGGTCGATCATCAGGAAATTTTCGCGGAGGTACTGGTTGGACTTTGCCGTTTCCTTCACCTCTGCCTGCTGTAGCATCTCTTTCAGGTAACCGGCAGAAAATGATTCATTCTGCACGATGCTTTCCGGCTGTTTTACTGTATCAGCTGCGGCAGCTTTCGACTTGTTCTTTTCCTTCGAGAACAGGCGTGAGAAGAAGCTGCGCTTTTCTGCAGGCGGCTCCTTCTTCGCTTCGATCACGGGCAGGATCGTTTTCTTTTCCGGCACCGTGATCCGCTGTATAACGGCCGACAACTCCTTGCCGGAGCTGTACGCGTTTGCCAGCTCGATCCGCTGCCGTGCAATGCTCAGCTTCTGATTGATGAAATCGTTCATCTTTCCGAGCTTCGCATAATATTCAGGATTGTCGCTTGCCAGGTTGCCAAGCACATACATGTCTTCAGTGATGGAATTGATACAGCTGTCGCAGCGGAACAGGAATTCCTTGTTCTTATTGATCGTGTATTTCTTAACGTACGCTTCCGTTTCATCCACCTGGCGGATGATCTTCTTCCGGTAAACATATTTCGGGTTAAGCTCGGAAAGCGTATGAAGGTTAGTCTTCAGCGTATCCAGGTTATTGTAGGTGATCCAGTACGCTGTGGCGAGCAGGCAGGCGGTGATGCTGAAGCCGGTGACTACTTTCCAGAACACTCCTTTATAGTTTTTCATAACCGCAAAAGCGTTATTATTATTTGTTATTTCCGAACGATACAAGCTCATCCTTCACCTCTTCGATGGCTATGCCGATCACTGTAAAAACGTGCGAAATGAGCTCCGTTACCTTGTCGAAATCGAGCCGCTGCTTGGCCATGGTCTCCAGCGTATGCATATCAGCCTGCAATACATGCAGCCCTACAAACGTGAGGGAGGGCTTCATTTTATGCGCGATCAGGTGAATGGTATCCCAATCCATTACAACCACAGCCTGTCTCAGCTTCTGAATATCTGAGCCCGCCTGTTGAATAAATGTGCCCAGCATCTTTTGCTCAAAGCTTACATTTCCTTTTGAAACCGATCTCAGGTAGCTGAGGTCTGTGTATCGTTTGCCGTCGTTAAAGTCCATCTGACTGATCTTATTTCGTTGAACAATAAAAAATTACGCCACCATGAGCGCAGAAGTAACGGATCAAATTTATTTTCAAATTAAGAGATACGCAATTTTTTTCGATATGCGGTAACAATGCTTCGATGCTTTGCTATATGAGCTTCAGGCGCTGCATCAGCGGCTTGAACTTATTGCGGCTTACGGGAATGGTGGTTTTATTAACGGTGATGCTGTTGTCCTCGATGGCGGCGATCTTATCCAGCCGCACAATGAACGAGTTGTGCACCCTTGCAAAATCGTTCGCAGGCAGCGTGGTTTCGATGCCCTTCATGGTGGAATGAATGGTGTATTTATCGGTGGCGGTGTAAATGGTCACATAATCGGCCAGGGCCTCAATGTACTGGATATTCTTCAGCTCCAGCTTAATGAAGCGGGAAGCCACCTTTATGAAGATGTGGTCGTCGATGGTATTGATGGTGGTGCCCTTTTTATCGAAGTTTCGCTTGGCCTTGCTCACGGCCTTGAGGAAGCGTTCGTAGGCAACGGGCTTTACGAGGAAATCGGTCACATCATAATCGAATGCTTCAGCGGCAAATTCCCGGTTGGA
This sequence comes from Bacteroidota bacterium, assembly GCA_025963725.1. Lineage (GTDB taxonomy): Bacteria > Bacteroidota > Bacteroidia > 2-12-FULL-35-15 > 2-12-FULL-35-15 > 2-12-FULL-35-15. Next base: position 275,509 of record JAOQAE010000003.1, read on the forward strand.
CGTGATCATGATAAGCTCGGGGCGGGAAGCGGAAAGTGTTTTAATGAACTCGAGGCCGGTCATGCCGGGCATCATTACATCGAGAAAGATGAGATCTACATTTTTTGTCATCACGAGATTGGATGCCTCCAGCGCGTTGCAGCAGGAACCGATGAGGTTCAGCGTCATAGTCTGGTTGACCTTTTCTTCCAGGTCAATGCGGATCATTTCATCGTCGTCTACTATGATGCAATTCATAGTGTAAAAGTACGCATTTTAGGCAAGCAGAATGTCATTCCGTAGTTTGTTACGCCGCAATCCGCTGCAGGATCACTTTACAGGGCACAGATGATGTTACCTTTACCTCGTGGCCCTGATGAAGCGGGATGGAAAGGTAGTCGCCGGGAACAAGCTGGTGGGTTTTATCGCCGATCACAATATCGCAGCTGCCTTCCACGATCAGGAACTTTTCATATTCATTGTCGTGCACCTCGTGGGGCGCCATGGAACTGATCCAGACAATGGCAGTGGTCATTTCGGGAGTGTAGCCGATGATCTTCGCATAAAGTCCAGCGAAATCGCCAGGACTGCGCAGGTCCTCGCGGTTCAGCCATTCGGCATAATCTGCAATTGTTGAATTCTCATTAAGCGCAGGCGGAAAAGCAGGTGGCTCTCCGGCCTGCAGGCGTTCGGAATAGTCGATCGTTGCCATCAGCAACGGCTTAATGGCAGGATGCGGCGCTCCCGCTTCCTCCTCAGCGTATGCTTTCAGCGCTTTGGTGATCTGCTCCACTTCATCACGCACTTCCGGATGGATGGTGATCATCCGCTCCACCTCCGTGCATTCCTCCGGCTCCAGCATGCCCATCACATACAATTCCAGCACTCCCGAATCGATATATTCCTTACTGTTCATTCTTCCTTAGCTTGTTTATCAGAGATGGCTGCGAATTCATTTACCCGCAAAAATAGCCAAAAAAATTTCTGATCCATCTGTAATTTACGGAGATAGCGGGCTTCCGGATTGCCCAAAAGCCCGCTATTTCGTAATCTCAGCAGGAAGCCGGAAGAAGCCTCTTTATTCCAGCTCTGCCTGGCACTCTATTGTGGCATTGAACAACTTGGAAACAGGGCAATTTGCCTTGGCATCAGCCACCTGCTCGTCAAACTGCTCCTTGCTGATCCCCGGCACTTTTGCTTTCACCTTTAGCTGCGACAACGAAATTTCTCCTTTGTCGGCATCCAGCGTTACCTCACAGCTTGTATCTATATTCTCAGGCGTAAAGCCCGCTTTTGTAAGATTAAAGCTCAGCTTCATGGTAAAGCAGCCTGCATGCGCAGCGGCCAGCAGCTCTTCCGGATTAGTGCCAACGCCATCCTCGAAGCGGCTTCCGAAGGCATATTGCGTGTTGTTCAATACCGTGCTCTGGGTGCTGATGTGCCCTTTGCCTTCTTTTCCTGTGCCCTGCCAGTTTGCTGTTGCGAATCTTTTCATGGATCTTATTTTAGGTTGATTGGTTTCTTATTTATGCTTCACTTGCTTTCCGGAGCACTTCCAGAAAGGCATCGCTTTCCTGCGCTCCTGATACGGCGTATTTCCTGTCGAACACGAAGAAAGGCACACCGCGCACGCCTACCTGCTGCGATTCGTTAATATCCTCCTGAACATTTTCGGCGAACTTTCCGCTGTCGAGCATTTCCTTTACTTCCGCTTTCTCAAGCCCGATGGATTCACCGATCTCGATCAATGTTTCCTTATCGGCAATGTTGCTGCCTTCCGTAAAATATGCTTTGAACAGCCGCTCTTCGGCCTCATCGCCTTTCCCTTTTGTTTTTGCAAGCTGGATGAGCCTGTGGGCGTCGAATGAATTGGCAACTACGGCCTTATCAAAATCATATTTCAGGCCTACGGCTTCCGCCATCTGCGTTACGCGGGCGTTCATCTCCTTTGCCTGCTCAAGGCTCCAGCCTTTCATTTCCGCAAGGTAGCGGTTGATGTTCATTTCCGGATCGGTTTTCATATCGGGATTCAACTGGAAGCTCTTCCAGGTGATCTCTACACCGGCCTTGTGCTCAAATTGCTCAAGGGCTTTCTCAAATTTTCTTTTTCCAATGTAACAGAACGGACACATGATATCCGACCAGATCTCTACTTTCATTTTCTTTTTGTTGTTTAAATCAGACTTAAAAAATATACCAGAGGCCTTCTATCAGAACAACCGATCGGCCGTTTTTGTTTATTCCGTTTTCCTCATAAAAAAACGCCCTCACAATTGCGGGGCGTCTTTTTATTCTGATCTGTTTCAGGCTCTTCCGAGCACTTTCAGCATCCGCGTATGCGATGCCACCGCGCTGTAAAAGGAGGGCTGCAGGTTGTAACGCAATCCGAACTCTTTTGCGGTCTGCTCCACGATCGGTGAAATGTGCTTGTAGTGAATGTGACAGATATTCGGGAACAGGTGATGCTCGATCTGGAAATTCAGTCCGCCTACAAACCAGCCCAGCACCCTGTTATTTCTTGAAAAATTCACAGTGGTGAGCAGCTCGTGGATCGCCCATTCGTTCTCGATATTACCTTCTTCATTCAGCGCAGGCTGATCTGCATTTTCAGCGATGTGCGCCATCTGGAACACAACCGCCATGATAGCTCCGCCGGTAACGTGCATGGTTAAGAAACCGAGCAGCACGATCCCCCAGCTGAAGCCGGAAAAGATCAGCGGCAGCCCCAGGAATGTAAACACATACAGGCATTTCAGCAAGATCAGCTTAAAGTATTCCCATTTCGGCTTTGCGTTCTGCTGTTTTGTTAAGCCTGTTTCATTGTATTCCTTCAGCTGCTTAAAATCATTTCCCAGCTTTGCGATGGTCATGAGCGTGTAAAAGAAGAAAGCATAAATGTACTGGAAGCGGTGAAACTTCTTTAAGGGGTCCTGGTTTGAAAGCCTGATGAAGCCTTTTGTATTGATATCCTCATCAAAGCCGTTGATGTTTGTAAATGTATGGTGCTTCACATTGTGCTGGAGGTTCCAGGTAAAGGCGCTGCCGCCGATCAGGTAAATAGTATTGCTCAGTAACTTGTTGAGCCATTTTTGTCCTGTGGAGGAGCCATGCGCCGCATCGTGCATTACCGACATGCCTACGCCTGCCATGCCTATGCCCATGAGCACCGACAATGGAAACATCATCCAGCCTGCCATCGACATAAACATTATGAGGAAAAAAGGTATAAGGTACAGGCTGAGCATTACGCCGATTTTCAGCGCAAGCCCGAGGTTACCTTTCTGTGAGATCTTATGTTCGCGGAAATAATTGTTCACGTTCTTTCTTAAGGTCGTGGTGAACTGTGACCTGTCATTGCTGACAAATTTGATAGTTTTCATGAAATTGAATTGAGCCCTTGTGTAAAAAGGCTATATATACTTCCCGAGATAAAAACTGTTGTTGAGTACAGCAGAGGAAGAATTTAAGGTGAGAAACCGGGTTGATATTAATATCCTCTTCTTCGTTACGTTAAAGGTACCATTAAAAAGGGGATTTAGCCCCAGTAGCACTCACAATGTTTGTTAATTGCAGGAATTAAACATCCAGCTTTTCTTTCATAATGAGCAATATGAGATTGGCAACCGACCATGCCTGCTGAATGCATCCTTTTCCTTCGAGCGGGTGGAGCCCGTCAAACACTTCGGAGATCCCGTGAATGCACTCCGCTTTATAGAAATGATCCTTCAGTGCGAGCAGCTGTGATTCCACCTGTCTTTTGGCTTCTTCCGAATGGTCATGCATTTTGAGAAAGGCGATAAAATACTCCGGCAGCAAAAACGGCCACACTGTGCCCTGATGATATGCCGCATCGCGCGACCATACATCGCCTGAGTATGCCGGCTTGAATTTATAATGGTACGTATCGAGCGTGCGGAGCCCGTAAGGCGTTAACAAATTTTCGGCGACCGTTTCCAGCACCTGCTTTTCCTGCTCCCTGCTGAGGAGCGAAAAGGGAAGGCTGAGCGCATACACCTGGTTGGGGCGGATCGAAGGATCGGGTTCATTGTCTTCCGTTACAAGGTCGTTCAGGTAGCTGTCGGCATTCCAGAACGAACGCTCAAACTGGTGTTTTACTCTTTCGGAAAGCTCAGCGTACCGCTCTTCTTTTTTTCCAACCCGGCCGGAAATATACTGCATGATCTTCAGCGCATTGTACCACAGGGCATTCACTTCAACTGCGCAGCCTGCCCTTGCCGTGAACGAATATTCATTGATGCGGGCATCCATCCATGTAAGCGGGATCCCATCTTTTCCGCCGGCGAGCAGGCCATTCTCCAGCATGTGAATGTTGTTCTTTGTGCCCTGCATGTGATGGGTTATGATCTCTGCAAGCTTGGGGTAGATCTCCTGCAGGAAAGCGGTATCGTCAAATTTAAGGTCGTATTCATACACCGCTACGAACATCCACAGGGTGGCGTCTATCGTAATATACTCGGGAACATCATCCTTGTAATCGGGAAAACGGTTGGGAATGATCCCTTCTTCCATATAACCGAGAAATGTCCTCATCACCGAAGCGGCGATCTCCTGCCTGCCGGTGGCAATGCACAAGCCTCTCAGTGCGATCATTGAATCGCGGCCCCAATCGGTGAACCAGTGATAGCCGGCAATGATGGAATAGCCCCCGGTGGATTTCCGGTCCACGATAAACTGGTCGCCTGCCACCAGAAGGTCGGCAAGGAAGGGGCTGCTTATGTCTTCGGGCACCAGGCTTTCCAGCCGGTTCAGCTCGTCAGCCTTCAGGTGCTCGGGTGAAGCATCCATAATATTCTCATCGGTGGAGAACACGAGGTACACCGTGGCGCCGGGCGCCATCATGCAGCTCATGTAACCTGTGCTGTATACATCTTCCCTGTAATCATGCCCGCGTTCCCTGTCAACAGGATATTCGAGGTTCTCATTCCAGGTCCTGCCTTCCACAAAAACGCCCGCGGTATGCCGGAAATAAACCGCCTCCGAGCCATGATAAGGATAGATCACCCGGTAGCGGCTGTTGGCGGCCATGTAAAAATCATTTCGGGCGCGCTCGTGCAGAAGCGCGTGGTAATCCCTTCCCGCATACAGCGGGTTGAGCCAGAGCTGATAGCCGATATTGGAAGTGTTCTTATATTCTATAACTGTGGTATTGGAGCCATGCACCATAAACATTGTTTTCTGCAAGCTTGCTCCCGGCACTTCAAAAAAGGTGATGGGCATCGGAACCCTGCTGAACTCTGTAATATAGCGGTAGCCTTCGGGGTAAACCTTACCCGGGTACTGGTTGGTGGAAAGCTGGAATTCGCGGTTATTGAAAATGATCCGCTCCTCCACTTTGGCAACCATTACTTTGCGCTCTGTAGGCGGATTAAAGGAAGCCACAAGCACACCGTGATAGCGGCGGCTGTTTGCCCCAATGATCGTGGAGGATGCATATCCTCCTATTCCATTCGTGATGATCCACTCTTTTGACAATAAATTGTCGAGATTCGTTTTCTTCATACTCTGCCCTAACATAGTAAAAAATTGCGCCTGCGAACAATTCTCCACAGTTTCGGCAAAAACCTTTCGGCCTTATCCTTCCTCCCGCGCTTTTACAACCTTTATCCGTTTTGTAAAACCTGCTGTTTTCAGCTCAACAATATAGATCCCCGCAGCAAACCCAGCCCCGGCCTGTATGCTTTCATGAAGCCCTGTGCCTTTCCATTCAAACACCTTTTTTCCGAAGAGATCGTAAATTGTCACTGCATACTCCGCAGTGGAAACAGGAAAGCTTTCAAGCCCGATGCTGATCTCGCGGCTAAAAGGGTTGGGATATACGGAAAAAGAGATCTCTTCTCCGTTGCTGCCGGGCGTGCCTGCAGGCTTACCAAAATAACCGTTGTCCCAGATACAGGAGCGAACCGCAGCAAGTGCCTCTCCCGATGAATTCACCCGCCAGTCGTGCTCCTTCACCGTGCTGAAAAAAACCAGCGCCCGTGTTTTGCTGAAATAGGATTGCAGGTCCCTGCTCATCTGGCAAATCCATTCCCCTTTCGATTGCGAGGTAACGGGTTCACCCGGATACCGCTCGCGGCTTGCCACTTCACAGATGTAAAACGGCTTGCCCGGAAAATACGTGGTAAGGTAATAATAGCTTTCCGCAAGCGTATAGCGGAACGATTTCCAGGCGGGAACACCAAGGTCGGGATGGTTGTAGACATCCGTTGCAACAATGTCCACATAGCTGTCGCCGGGATATGCGCTGATGATCCAGTTGTAATCCACGTACGGCCTCGGCTCTGCATTCACGCACCACATCCATTGCACATTGTTGGCGCCGCGTGCGCGGAACCGGTCTACCACATGCCGCCAGGCGCTGATGTATATCGCCGGATCGGAATAATTTTCCGTCAGCGACCAGCAATACCAGTTGCCTTCAAACTCATGGAAGATCCGGATGATCACTGTGTTGCCATACGTTTTTACCTGGTCTGCAAAAGCATCGATGTAAGCATCGAAGGAGCCGTCAAGGATCTTGTTAAGCCGCGGCTGCACAGGATCCAGGCGGGGATACGATTCATACATCATCTCCCAGGTAATGATGGGCGTGTAGCCATCTTCAAGCAACCGTGTAACCTCGCTGCCGGGATAATTATTGGCTATGGTGCCTGTGCGGGAATAGTCCATGAACCAGTTCACGTACGTCATGCGATTCGGCAACAGGGCGTTCATTGTATCGGGCGTTGTATCCGGGTAGTCATTATTGGCGAGCGCTCCCAGCAGGCAGTGATCGTAGGCAGCTTTCGGGGGAAGGTCGAGAATACCTGCGCCTGTCGGCAATGCGCCCTCCGAAAAGCAGATCATGTCGATGAAGTATTGTGCGGTGCTGCTTGCCGCACTTGTGTGAATAAATACAAAGCTGACTGAAAAAAGCATGCTGCCGGTACCCGCATATCCCGCATCAAAAATACCGTTGCCCCCGGGGTTACCATCCGTAAAAGCCGACAGGGGAAGGGAAATGAGCTGCCAGCCTGCCTGCCGGTGGATCACGATGGTATCCACCCATTTATCATCCGCTGCATACTCGTACAGGTTGTTGCTGTTATCATCCTCGGTGATCACCACTTCAAGAAGGGAATCTGCGCTGTTCGCAAGCGCATTGTAAAAATAAAAGTTCAACCTGTCGCTTGTACGGTTGAGGTCGATAAAACGTGATACGGCCTTTCCGAACTCGCCAGTGCCGCCGGACCAGTTCAGGTTAAGCTGCAGGGCGCGGTCGCCGAGCACATCGCTGTTCACAAGCGGCGTTGCTGCCACCTGGTAACTCATATCGCCGTTGCGGTAATCTCCGTCGGGCAGGTCGGTTGCGCCAATATCAAGCCCGTCGAAATCATAGATTACCGATTTCAAGCGCGATGTTTGTGCGGCGCACATACCGTGCAGCAGAAGAAATAAAATAAAAAATACAGTTCTTCCCATTCGTTTTTTTGCTTGGAAAACAACAATATTGTTGCCAGCTAAAATTGCGCTGAATGCTGCAGGACCGGGGCTAAGGCGGTTGAATTTTTTCCTCAGTTTTTCGTCATGATCCACATTAACACAGGAATCTTTTCTTTCGTTTAAGGAACTTGCAGGACAAAAGCACGATCTTGCAGATTATTCCCCTGGATTGACATAATGCATTTTTATTACGTTAACAGGTGATCTACTTTTGGGCAGTATTCATTAATCCTACATCATGAAAAAAATTGTTATTGCCTTCCTGCACCTTGGGTATTGGTTCATGTACCTGTTTTTACTGCTGATGATCATGGGCATGCTGATAATGCCCCAGCTGGAAAGCGGCCGTTCGTTCCAGTGGGAAGGCCTCTTTTACTTCTTTTCCGTATTTGCGCTTATTCCCGGTCTGCTAACATTTTACTCATTCTACACTTTTATATTTACCAGGTTTCTTGCCCGGAAAAAGATCGGGCAGATGATCGCGTATGGTCTCCTCACTGCTATTCTTTCAGCATTGCTTGGAAGCCTGTATTTCTTTATTATCAATCACGGGCACTTGGTGTCGTTTACCGAGGCTCACGGAATAGATTATATTTTCATTGCCGTTATGGCCTTTAACGCACTTTTGAACGGCATTCTCGGGCTGGTGATGAGAGGCTTTATCACTTCTTACAGCGACATCAGGCTAAAGGAAGAGCTGAATAAAAAGAATTACGAAACGGAGCTGGCGCTGGTAAAATCGCAGATCAACCCGCATTTCCTGTTCAACACGATCAACAACATCGATGTGCTGATCAGCAGGGATCCGGCACTGGCATCGGCTTACCTCAACCAGCTTTCCGACATCATGCGCTTTATGCTGTACGAGGTGAAAACCGAAAAGATCCCTTTAACGAAAGAGCTTACTTACATTGAAAAATACATCGCGCTGCAGAAGATCAGGAGCTCCAACCCCGATTATGTAAGCTATGCGGTACAGGGCGATTCGGCATCGCTGAGCATTGCTCCCATGCTGTTTATCCCTTTTATTGAAAATGCTTTCAAGCATGCGAATAATAAGAAAACGGAAAATGCGATCACGATCCGCATCAGCATTGAGAAAGAAAAAATTATATTTGAATGTGAGAACCGGTATAGCAGGGATGCTGAAGCAATGCCGGACCAAAGCGGGATCGGGAATGAGCTGATCAGGAAGAGGCTCTTATTGCTTTATCCCGGCTCTCATACGCTGAACGTAACTGATAAGGACAATTCATACAAGGTAAACCTGCTGCTTGAAAATGCACATTAGCTGTATCATAGTTGAGGATGAGCCACTGGCGCTCGAACGCACCAAAAGCTATGTGCTGAGGCTGCCCTACCTGCGCCTTCTTGCAACCTTCGATAATGGCATCGACGCGATGATCTTTCTCAAAGGAAATAAGACGGACCTTATTTTCCTCGACATCAATATGGGAGAGTTTTCTGGCATCCAGCTTCTTGAAGCCACCAATACCGGCAGCGAGGTGATCATTACCACGGCCTACAATGAGTATGCGCTGAAAGGCTTTGAGCTGAATGTGGTCGATTATCTTATGAAGCCCTATACCTTCGAACGTTTTATACAGGCCGTGGATAAAGTGCAGGAGAAGCTGCAGAGAAAGGAAAGCATTGAGAAAAAATTCATTTTCGTCAAGACAGAATACCGCCTCGAAAAGCTGTTGCTGAGCGACCTGGTATACATTGAAGGCATGCGTGATTACCGGAGAATTCATACGCTCAGCAAAAAGATCATGACCCTCAAAACTTTTAAGGACCTCGAGCAGGAGATCCCCGAAAGTAGTATGTGCAGGGTGCATAAATCATACATGGTGGCGCTGGATAAGATCGATTCCGTGGAACGGGACCGGATCAGGATCGGAGAGCTCATCATTCCCATTTCGGAAACCTATAAAAAGAACTTTTTCGCACTGATCAACCAGTCACCCAAATAAAAAACAGAAGCACAACATTTCTGCTGTGCTTCTGATCTTTTAATTCAAGCTATCCGTTAAGGAGCCGTACTGTCGTTGTCGTCATCGTTGCCGGTTTTATCGGCACCGGTGTCGGGGCCCGACTTATCATTGTCATTCTCCCGCTTTGGCTGGTCCCAATCGGGATCCTGCTTTGTTGTATCGGGATCTGTTTCCCTTCCGGGCTTGTCATATTTATTCTCCAAAGGGTTTTTGGATGCTTCATCATACCCGTTTGTTACATGTTCGTTCGCCACTGCTTCGCTATGGTTAACGACCGCCTCATCTTTGGGGCTATTGTTATATTCTGTTTTCATCTTATCTATTTTAGGAATTATTTCTACTTCTCTATTCTATTCTTCTACTACAAATTTACTTTATATAGAAATGTCACCCGGGGCTTAATCGTTGAACGCACCTTTTAGTGGCCTGAACGGATAGTTGTGGAACAGGCAGAACTGGCATGCTATTTAAGCCATCTAAATAAAAAAGAGAAATTATGAAAACTATCATTCACTATATGCTGCCCTTTATACTGGCAATTGCTTTTGCAATGCCGGCAGCAGCACAAACATCCAGTTCCGGCGCAGAGCAGGCACAATCGGAAATGAAATCAGAGCAAAAGCGCGAGAAGAAAAGAAGGAAGCGCGCCGCTAAATCTGAAAGGCGCTCCGAACAGGTAAGCACCAGCCCCAGACATGGCTGGCTGTTCTCAAAGAAGAGAAGAAAGAACGTTCCGAAATCGGAAAGCACACATTAATAATTTAAGCGATTCAATATGCCAAAGAAAAAAGCACCATTGAAGAATGCTCCCAGCAAAAAGGCCGGGAGATCTTCCGGAAAAAAGCGGGCGAATAATCCCCCGAAACCTAAAAAATGAAATGAAAAGGCCTGTGTATGCAGGCCTTTTTACTGAATCGCAATGGTGCTTTATTCATGGGGGTGTTTTTACGGGGGAGGATTTCGGGTAATACGGTATCGAAATAATTGCGTGGTAATGTTTTATGGTTTTCATTTGCGGAAACCAAAAAACCGTAACTATGAAAAAGGTAGTACAAATTTTCGTTGTGCCAATTATTCCAATTATCGTATTTCTATTTTTTACAATAAGTTGCACTGGCCAACGTGGTAGAATCAAAGCATCAAAAGTTGAAGATTCTATCCAGTTGGAAGGTCATCAAGTAATAAGGGCTGCCGGAGAATCACAAATGGATTTGTGCCATGAACGTATTAAAATGGATTCTACTTTTTCCCTTCCTCATCACGCTGCTGGAATTCGGGCCAAAGCTTTTGATACCTTAGAAGAAATTGCATATTCATTCGGACCAGCTTCCGCACACTATATTCTTGCACTAAAAATTAACTACGGTTTAGATACTACAAATAAAACCATGTCTTTGTTATATCAACCCTTACTTCTCGATAAAGATTCTACTACAACCGGAAGATACTTGCCAAAAGGCAATTCAACCTACTATAAATACAATACTACGTTCAAAAGATTTGAAGTGGCTACTGACATCAGTTGTTTACAGCTCTATAAGGATCGCATCACTTTTAAACGACCGGGGCAAAAATATTTTTCCGTGTTCGATACGACTAATGACATTACTGGTGATGTGGAATCGCTTGTGTTTTCTTTCCAGGAAATTAAAAAGATAATTGATGAAAATAAAACTGAAATATTATATCTGTGTAATGCTGCGGAGTATGTTGAAGATAAAGATAAAGTAGATATTAAACATTCAATATTGCTAGGGCCGGATGAAATAACCAAAACTTTGATTTTTTATCGAAAATTTGCAAATTTATCTCATCTATGTCCACCAAGCTGTAATGAACATTTTTATGATCTTATACATCCTCACTAAAATTATTACAAAAAGCCATAGAGGCAGAATTATAAATTACTATATATTTATAGTATGGTAAGTATCATAAATGAAGCCTTAAGTTTATCAATTGCATTAAGCGCCGGCATTTACGCTTTTAGATATATGAATCGCTTCACGCGGATTCTATTCTATCAGTTAATTACCTGGATCTGCTTTTACCTTGGTTCTTATGCCTTAACAACGTATCAGGAAAATTCTAACATTGAGCCAAATGATCATTGGCTATTGAATATCCATTTACTGCTGGAGGCTTTATGGTTAACCGTAGCGGCTTATAATTATTCGAATGCTAAAACAAGAAAATCCCTCGCACTGATCCTGTATGGAGTGTTTCTCATCGTATTCACAATTCAGGTCAGCGTGTCAGGATTTTCTTGTTTTGCGAATCTTGGAATGGCTGCAGCAGGCCTGATGATTACCATTTTGTACCTGTTCATCTTATACGATGCATTCAGATCAAAAGCGGGATTGTGGTATACATCTCCGGAAATATGGGCATGCATTGGATTGGTCATCTATTTCGCCTGCAACGTTCCTTATTTTAGCCTGTTTACGTATTTGAACGATCACTATCCTATCCTAAGCGGGCGCCTCTTCTCTGTCATTACCGATGTTCTTGCCAACATCCGCTATTTTTTTCTTGCTATTGCATTCTTCATAGCTGCGCGAACAAAAGCCGTTTCAACCGTCAATCCACATGGTCGATAAAGATATCATCTTCGCTATTGTTAGCTCCACACTGCTTATCCTGTTGCTTATTGCCATTCTCGTTATTGTATTCTTTATTTCAGGGAAGCAGCGCATCAAACAGGAAATGGAAATGGCGGAGGCAAAGCTTTCCTTTGAGCGAGAGCTGCGGCAGGTGGAAACGGAAGTAAGCGAACACGTGATGAGCCAGTTCGCGCAGGAAATTCACGATAACATCGGGCAGCTGCTCACTGCTATGCACATCCAGATCCAGAACCAAAAACTGGATCATCCTCAGCTGGCAGAAGAATTCCGGCCTACGGAAATATACCTCGGGGAGGTTTCGCAGCATTTGCGCCTGCTTAGCCGCACACTTAACAACGATTACATCGGGCACATCGGGCTGCTGGGTGCCATACAAACGGAAGTGGAGAGGCTCCGCGCCCTGAAGCGCTTCGAAGTGCATTGGCTACCGGTGAAAGGAAAGTCAAATCTCGGCAAGGACCAGGAATTAATGGTGTTCCGCATTTTCCAGGAGCTTACACAAAACGCATTGCGCCATTCCGCCGCCAAGAACCTTTACATTGAGATCGATACTAAAAACGGACAGTTTGAATTAAGCCTTCGCGACGATGGCTGTGGGTTTGTGCATGAACAGGTGCAGGCATCACGCAAGGCTTCCGGACTGCGGAACATTGCAAAGCGCGCTCAGCTGGCCGGACTGGAATGCAGCATAAGCTCATCGCCGGGCAAGGGATGCGAATTCAAATTAAAAAAACCGGCAACTCACAATGGCAGCCAAAAGCAATAAGAAAAACATCGTTCTTGTGGATGATCATGTTATCATCCGCAACGGCCTGAAGGAGCTGATCGAAAAGATCGGTCCTTACAGGATCTCCGCGCAGTTTAATACCGGAAGCGCGTTTCTGGAAGCGTTGCCGCTGGATCCTGCACCCGACCTTATTCTCATGGATATCTGCATGCCGGGAATGAACGGCGACCAGGTGATGCAGGTGCTCAATGAACGGAACATAAAGATCCCGGTGCTGATCCTTACATTGAGTGAGGATGAGGAACTCGTGATCAGGCTGTTCCGGCTGGGCGTTCGCGGCTACCTGAAAAAGGATTGTACCGCCGATACTATGGAAGAAGCCCTTAACACCATCCTTGAAAAAGGATTTTATCACAACGATTTCTTAACCTTTTCCCTGCAGACCAACCCTGATGCGGTTAAAAAGAGTGAGCGGGAAGTGGTCTATGAGCGGCTCACAAACAGAGAGCGGGAATTCCTTAAGCTGGTATGCGATGAAAAGGAATATACCTACGATCAGATCGCCCACAGGATGATCGTAAGCGTACGTACCGTGGACGGCTACAGGGAAGCCATCTTTGAAAGATTCGGCATCAGGTCGAAAACCGGGCTGGTGCTGTTTGTGCTGAAGCACCGCTTAATGGAGCTGTTGTAAATGCCTGCAGCTGGCATCCTCAATAATAAATCTCCCAGCCCTTTGTTAATTCCCCTTAAATCTGTAATTTCGCCTCCCTGAATTGTAATACGCAGGTAATGCAATCGGGCCTATAGCTCATTCGGTTAGAGCAACAGACTCATAATCTGTGGGTGCTTGGTTCGATTCCAAGTGGGCCCACCAAAACCGGAATACTTATTAATGAGTATTCCGGTTTTTTTTCTCCAAATTTTACTGCTGGCGGGCAAATCCCAAAGATCCTTAAAGCTTAAGAACAATTCCGGTATTAAAAGCAGAAGTTCTGAAATAACCAGCTTCAATTACAAAACCAAAATTGCGGGAGATCATAAAATTACACCCGACACCGAATCCTCCGTATGGCAGGATGGTTTCTGAAGGCGATGCACCATAAAATGTTTTTGTGCCATTAGGGTTTATAACAGCAATGGTATTATAGGTTTGAAAGCCTGCAACACCAATGGTTGCAATTACATAAGGCTGAATAATTTTTATGGGCAGCGGTGCATAATAATTTACAGTGATTCCTCCGCCGTAAATAGATGTGCTGAAATCAGTATCTTCATTGTTATCGCCATCCCTGCCTTCAAGATTTTTAAAATTTGCGCGTACGCCGATACTAATACCTCTTAAAAAAACATTTTTCCTGGGGAACCGGATATCTATCCCCACGAACGGGCTGGCTAATCCCGGGCCAAGCAGCCATCCGTTTCCTGCATAAAACCTGAAACCGCGATCAGCGTCCTGCACTTCCCTTACCTTGTCGATATAGCTGTATTTTGTTTTAGCGCCCGCATCTTTGGGCGCCTTAGCTTCCGCTTTTACAGGTTCGGCTGAGGGCTTATCGGCTACAGGTTCTGCTTTCTTTTCCTCTATTGAATTTAATATGTCTTTTGTTCCGTCTTCGTATTTGATCATAAATACGTCTTTCTTTTCAATGACATACGTGGGCCCGTTTTGCTTTTCAAATTTTTTATACTTTATTTCCGTTGTTCCTACTTCCACAACTTTTGCCTTAATTTCCTCCCCATTCCTTTTTATAATATTGTCTTGTGCAAAAGCCGGCTGAATGGAAATCATAATCAATAATAAAAGAAGGATGCGTATCATAATGCTTGTTTTCAAATTAGGTTAGCGCTCAATATAGGGTTAATATCTCCGGTAAGGGGAATTTATTTTTTACCGACAAGATCAAATCAGCGCCACAGGCCAAAAACAAGAAAAGGGCTGCATGTAATGCAGCCCTTTTATCAAGACAGAAGTCCGAAAAATTTAATACACGATCAGGCAGTCAACCGCAGTTACTTTTGTTCCGCAGATCGTCACCTTTGCAAACGGCGCGTATCTCACGTACGGAGCCTCCTGCGGATTTACTTTGCGCGTTACCATCACTTCATACAGGTCACACGTTGTTCCGTCCTCGCAGGTGCATGTTCCGATCACGCTGGAAGATGTTTCAAGTCCGCCGTGGTAATCGCCCAGGCAGCCCGCATCCTTTGCTGCTTTTTTAGCAAGCGTTTCTACATTGGATTGTGCAAATGATACATTCGAGATCAGCGCGAACGCAAAGAACAGGATAGATGCTAATGTTAGTTTTTTCATGGTCATGGGGTTTTTAATTGTTTATAAACAGAAAATTAGTGAAACTTTCGATTCAACTAACATACCAGCCATTTTTGGGTAAAAATACCCATTCGCTAAAACGGCATCGTCACAAGCCAATGGTAAGAATAAAAGTATTTACGCCTCTCCCGTGGTAATTTGCTAATTTTGCGCCCTGTCTTAAAATCCCCGGTATGCCTCTTGACCTGAATAACTATAAAAACATCATTTTCGATTTTGGCGGAGTGATCATTAACATCGATTACAACCTCACTACTGCCGCCTTCCAGGAGCTGGGGCTGAGCAACTTTGATAAGCTGTTCTCCCAAGCCAGGCAAAACCAGCTGTTCGACCTGTATGAGAAAGGGCAGATCACATCACACGAGTTCCGCACCGAGCTAAGGTCGGCCTTTAATATGAAGCCCTCTGCAGAGCTTGTGACCAACGCCTGGAACGCGATGCTGCTCGACCTGCCCCACGAACGACTCGACCTCCTGGAGAAGCTGAAAAGCACACACAGGACCTTCCTGCTGAGCAATACCAACGAGCTGCACATCGAGGCGATCTTCAGCGCCCTCGAAAAGAATATGGGGATCCCTGACCTCTCGGTATATTTCGAGAAGATGTACTTCTCCTATAAAGTGAAAATGAGAAAGCCTGATGCGGAGATCTTCCGCCTGGTATTAAAGGAAAACGGGCTGCAGGCGAAAGAAACGCTTTTTATAGATGATTCCCCGCAGCACATAGAAGCCGCGAAACGACTGGGAATCCAGACCTACCTGCTGGATGTGACGAAAGAAAGTATTTTGGATATATTCGGGTAAGGCCCCGCACGTTCTCGACTTCTCCCGATAGCTATCGGGACGAACTGACAAACTCTATCCACCTCAGGGCTTAGCGGCCTCTGCGCCCTTCTCCGCGTTCTCTGCGGTTAAAATACGTTCGCCTCCAACCTCCTCCCTACTTCATTTCCTGGCATAGCTCGATCAGCACGCCATTCGTGCCTTTCGGATGCAGGAAGCAGATGAGCTTATTATCGGCACCCTTCTTCGGCTGCTCGGAAAGAAGCGTAAACCCTTCGCCCTGCAGCCTTTTCATCTCCGAGTGGATATCATCCACCTCAAATGCGATATGATGAATGCCTTCGCCTTTTTTCTCGATGAATTTAGCTATCGGGCTATCGGGATTGGTGGCCTCCAGCAATTCGATCTTGCTGTCTCCCATCATGAAGAAGGAGGTGGAAACGCCTTCGCTCTCCACCTTTTCCAGCTTATACGCCGCTTTTCCGAAGAGCTTTTCAAACAAGAGGTTCGACTGCTCCAGGCTCTTCACTGCAATTCCTAAATGCTCGATCTTTAACATGGGAAGGTATTTTTTAGAGTTGTTGCAAAAAAATAATCCCGATCAAAGAACCGGGATTATCTATGTATTGTTATTCTTAGCCTGAGCTGAAGGATCTGTTTTATTTCTTAATGAACTCGCCCATTTTATTGTCGTAGTTCAGGTAATAGGCGCCTTTTGGAAGGTTGGACGCATCTACCACCGACGCAAATCCGCGCTTTACAATGTTTCCGAACTGGTCGTAGATCTCGAACATGGTTTCAGTAGGTGTGCTTCCTGCGGTAAAGGTGATCTCCTTCGATACTTTTGCAGGGCTGAACGAGATCTCCGGGGAAGTTGACATGTAATCAACCGCTTTGGATACTTTCGGCTGGCCGGTGTAATCCACCTGCTTTACGCGGTATTGGTTCTTGCCTGAGTGAGGCGATACTTTAAAAGAATAATTGTTTTCGTCAGGTGTTCCGTTACCTTCCACTTCTCCAACCTTTACCCATTTATTCCAGCGGAACTGCTCGATCGTGTATGTTAATTTTCCTGTTTCTCCTTTTGTTGCCCATTTGAAAGTAAGGTCTTTGTCAACGATCATCGTAGTTACCTCAAAGGTGCTTTTTGGCTTCAGAACTTCCGGGTTCAGCACTTTCGGCTTGCAATCGTCCTTATGCGTGATCTTCACCTCTACTTTATCCCCGAGCTTCAATTGTAAATTCCTGAAATCAATTTCGAATGCGCTTGATGCGATCTCATCTGTGGTAACATTTCCGTTTACGCGTACTTCCTGAACACAAAAACCAACACC
This sequence comes from Bacteroidota bacterium, assembly GCA_025963725.1. Lineage (GTDB taxonomy): Bacteria > Bacteroidota > Bacteroidia > 2-12-FULL-35-15 > 2-12-FULL-35-15 > 2-12-FULL-35-15. Next base: position 292,784 of record JAOQAE010000003.1, read on the forward strand.
CGAGCCGGCAAACGGATTCTGAACATACAGATTCTTTCCCTGATAGTTTCCTTCCAAGACAATCACTCCTGTTGAAAAACCGGCAGTTGAAACTAAACTTAATATCGCAAAAAGTAATTTTTTCATTTTATCTTTAATGTTAAAAACAAGAACTTGTTTTGGGTGGTTCCGTATTTTCGAACGCAATATTATAATCTTATTTACTGAATTCAAAATAAAATTACATTATTTTTATAATTAGTCGCAAATTTATACAAATTTATCTCCCTTATTACATTATCCGTGATTTTTTGAGCCTCCCGTGAATTTTGTATATTTATTTGTATATTCGTGAAAGTTGCCGTAATCTTGCAATTAATTTTGAACTTAAATTAAGAAGTTTTTTTATCAAACCAGATATCTATTTTCAGTTATGAAAAAATCGTTGTTTTTTATTCTTTCATTGGCAGTGTTCTACACTTCATGCTCCAATTCTGGCAATGGCAGCGGATCCGACAGGGTTGCCAAAGGAGATAAGGTGTATGGAGGCTCATTGCGCATCAATGAAACCGAGCAATATCAAACCCTGTATCCTTTTTCCATTACCGACATCGGCTCGGCGCACATCGCCAACCAGATCTATGAAGGGCTTGTTAAATTCAACACAAAAGACCTCTCCATCATCCCCAGCTTAGCGGAAAAATGGGAGATCGACCCGGCCGGAACAACCTACACTTTTCACCTGAAAAAAGGCGTAATGTTCCAGGATAACGATTGCTTTGCAGAAGGAAAAGGAAGAGAAGTGAAAGCATCCGATTTTAAATATTCCTTCGAGCTTTTATGTACTGATACCAAAGACAATTCAAACTTCTCAGCTACCTTCAAAGACCGCGTCCTTGGCGCAAATAAGTTCTTCGAAGCCAGCAAAGGCAAGCCAAACGGCGAGATCGAAGGCATAAAAGTGGTGGACGACTACACCCTTAAGATCATCCTTACCGAGCCAAGCAGCTCGTTCCTTTACATCCTTGCATCGCCTGCCGTTACTGTAATTCCGAAGGAAGCAGTTGAAAAATACGGCGTTGATGCAAAAGTGGGAACAGGGCCGTTCGTATTTGTGGAAAATTCCGGAAACGACAAAGCGATCCTGAAACGCAACAACAACTACCACGGAACCGATTCACTGGGCAACCAGCTGCCTTTCCTGGATTCTATCATCATCACTTTTTTACCGACCAAAAAACAGGAGCTGGATAACTTCCAGAACGGAGACCTCGCAATGGTGATCGGCTTACCGTCGGAATCCATCAAGGATATGGTTGAAAGCCAGATCGCTGATTTCCAGAACAAGCCGCCAAAATATGTGCTGGAGCGCTCGCCTGAAATGGCAAGCCAGTACTACGAATTTAACCTAACCAAAGAGCCTTTCAACAATGTAAAGGTGCGCCAGGCATTTTCCTACGCTATCGACAGGAACAAGATCATTGAAGAAGTACTGAAAGGCGAAGCATACGGCCCGGGAACAAACGGACTCTGCCCTCCTTCCTTCAAAGGCTACGACATCACCAAGATCACCGGCTACGATTTCGATGCTGCAAAAGCAAAAAAATTACTCGCTGAAGCCGGTTACCCTAACGGCAAAGGCTTCCCGAAAGTGAAGATCGAGCTGAACAGCGGCGGATCCAAAAATGCAAACGTTGTGCTCGAGATCCAGAAGCAGCTGATGGAAGTGCTCAATGTAAATGTTGACTTTGAAGTTGTTCCCCAGAAACAAAAGCTTGAAGATGCGAAATATGCACGCGCCGACCTGTTCCGCGCAGCATGGATCGCCGATTTCCCAAGCCCGGAGAACTTCCTGTGGACCATGTACGGAGGCTCTGTTCCAAGCGACCTTACCCAGCCTTCCTACCCGAATACGCCACGCTACAAAAGCGCTGAGTTCGACAAGCTGTTCGATGCAGGAAAATCTGCAAAAACACAGGAAGAAGCATACGAGAATTTCCTGAAGGCAGAGCAGGTGCTCATGAACGATGCACCGGTAATGATGCTCTGGTATGATGAAAACTACCGCCTGATCAAATCCAATGTGCGCAATTTCTTCTCAAACCCTATGCGCTACAGGGATTATTCTGAAGTGTACCTGAAAGAGGTAACCCAGCCAATGGGCGGAGCCGAAGCGAAAAAAGAAGAAGGAAAATAAAAGAACTGTTTTTTAAAGGACCCCCGCTTCTTAGCGGGGGTTTTTTGTTTCATTGAATGGCATTCACAAACTATTATATTGTACTTGGCGTACCGAACACCGCAAGCTTTGAAGAGATAAAAGCGGCATACCGCGAGCTGGCAAAAAAGTTCCATCCCGATAAAAACCCCGGCAACAAGGCCGCCGAAGATTTTTTCAAAGAGGTGCAGCAGGCATACGCCGTGCTTTCAAATCCCGAAAAAAGAAAGAAATTCGACCTGAAGTTCAGCTACGGCACCACACGGCCCGAAGCGTCAACAAAGAAAGCAAGCTACACTCCGCCCTACAGCGGCAATGCGTACCAGTATGCACAGCAGCAGGCGCAGTACAGGCAGCAGCAACACGCGCGGCCCAACCCGCAGCCGAAGCCAAAAGCAAAGCCCGATAAATCGGAGAATCATTACATCCTCATCAGCGTGGGAATTGCCCTTGTGCTGCTCTACTTTATCATTTCCTATTCGAGCAGTAAGCCGCAGCCCTCCGGCAAGCTCTCGCCAAAAGATTCCGCAATGCTCTACCGCACATTTACAGAACCAGCCGAAAGGGAAGAATCTGTAAAAATAGATGAGCCGATCAGCACGTTCGAATCGCCCTACACCACTTATTTCGGCGAGGAAAGGTACGATACCGACAGCAAGAACAGCATCAGCATCAGCAACAGCGGCAACTCGGAAGCGGTGGTATGCCTTGTCGACAGCAAAGCGCCGCACCGCACCCTGCGCAACCAGTACATCCCGCTCGGCGGCACCTTTAAAATGAACAACATTCCGGATGGAAGCTATTTCCTGCGCATCTATTTCGGCAACGGCTGGGATCCCGGAAAAACCTTTCACGATATCAGCATCAAGGGAGGCTTTAAGAAAGGCCTCGGCTTTTTTACAATGAATAACGGCAGGGAAAGCCTCGTGATGCACCAGCAGCAGGTAGGCACCAGCACCTCGTATTCATCGTTCGAGATCAGCATCAACCCCTATGAGGAGGAGGACCTCAAGCCGATCACGGAGGAGGAGTTCTTTAAATAAGAGCTGTACCACCCCAACCCTCCTAAGAGGAGGGAGCTCATTCTGCAAACATTTTAAAAGAAATTCCTCTTAACAATTTCCTCACAATTATTCCAACAGAGCATTCCCCTCCTCCCAGGAGGGGTCAGGGGTGGTTAAACGAATGCTTCAATACCACCCCCAACCCTCCTACAAGGAGGGAGTTGATCGTGCAAATATTTTAAAAGAAATTCTGATTAAAAATCCCGCTCAAATTATTCCAACGGAGCATTCCCCTCCTCCCAAAACAGGTCAGGGCTGGTTAACGGATCACTTCTTCAACTCCATTTTTGCCTTCGAAACAATACTGCAGGTAAATCGGCTGATGCAGGCCAGGTCGCCTGCATCGTTATAGATCCTGATCTCCCAGATATGGTTCATTCCTTTGATGTGCACAGGCTTGCAAACGCCCGTCACTTCGCCTCCCTTCACCGCTTTGATATGATTTGCATTGATCTCGATCCCTACCCCGATAAATAATTCGGGGTTTACCACCAGCCAGGAAGCAATGCTGCCGAGGGTTTCCGCCAGCGCTACGGAAGCGCCGCCATGCAGGAGCCCGAAAGGCTGCTTCGTGCGCCCGTCAACAGGCATCGTGCCTTTTAGGTAGTCGTCACCTATTTCGGTTACCCGGATGTGAAGCGAATCGGCAAGCGTATTGGCGTTCATCCATTCCAGGTCTTGTGCTTTCGGCTCCCCGAACCATATTTTTCCCGTGTTCATGTTGTATGTATTGCTGTTATTAAGGTTTAGCGTATATAAATATAGCTTTCCGGTCGGTTTCCGGATAATATACGGACTTTGAAGGCTGAACTTACAGAAAAAATGACTACTTTTGCACCCTTCTTTGAAAAAGAAGATTAAAATAAACAGTTATAATTTTTGAAATGAAAAACATCAGAAACATTGCAATCATTGCCCACGTCGATCACGGGAAAACAACCCTGGTAGATAAAATTTTACACACCGGGAAGCTTTTCCGTGAGAACCAGGAATCAGGGGAGCTGATCCTGGACAACAATGACCTTGAGCGTGAGCGTGGAATTACCATTTTGGCAAAGAACGTATCCGTTAGATATAAAGGAACAAAGATCAACATTATTGATACCCCGGGCCACGCGGATTTCGGCGGCGAAGTAGAGCGCGTGCTGAACATGGCGGATGGCGTTGTATTGCTGGTGGATGCCTTTGAAGGGCCGATGCCGCAAACACGTTTCGTAACCCAGAAAGCGCTTGCGCAGGGAAAACGCGTTGTGCTTGTGATCAATAAAGTGGACAAGCCAAACTGCCGTCCGGATGAAGTGCATGACCAGGTATTCGACCTGTTCTTCAACCTTGATGCAACAGAAACGCAGCTGGATTTCAAAACGGTTTACGGTTCATCCAAACAAGGATGGATGGGGCCCGACTGGAAAACCCCAACAAACGATATCACATATCTTTTAGATACGATCATTGATTTCTTCCCGGAAGCTCCGAGGCAGGAAGGTACCCTGCAAATGCAGATCACATCGCTGGATTACTCTTCCTTCGTGGGACGTATCGCAGTAGGCCGTATACAGCGCGGCGAAGTGAAAGAGAACATGCCTATTTCGCTTGTGAAGCGCGATGGCACCGTGATCAAATCACGCGTAAAGGAATTATTCACATTCGAAGGACTTGGAAAAGTAAAGGCCACCGATGCTATTAAATCAGGAGAGATCGTTGCGATCACGGGGATCGACGGCTTTGAGATCGGTGATACTGTTGCTGATTTTGAAAACCCGGAAGGCTTAACACCGATCGCGATCGATGAGCCTACCATGAACATGCTCTTCTGCATCAATAACTCTCCTTTCTTCGGGAAGGAAGGTAAGTTCGTAACATCGCGCCACCTGCGCGACCGCCTTTACAAGGAGCTTGAAAAGAACCTTGCACTGCGCGTTGAAGAAACAAACTCTGCCGATTCGTATCTTGTATTCGGACGCGGAATTCTTCACTTGTCGGTACTGATCGAGACCATGCGCCGCGAAGGCTATGAGCTCCAGGTTGGACAGCCACAGGTTATCATTAAAGAGATTGACGGCGTGAAATGCGAGCCGATCGAATATTTAACAGTTGACGTTCCTGAGCCAGTTTCAGGAAAGGTGATCGAGTACGTGAGCCAGCGTAAAGGCGACATGCTGCTAATGGAGCCGAAAGGCGACCTGCTGCACCTGGAGTTTGAAATTCCTTCACGCGGGATCATCGGGTTACGTAACAACATTTTAACTGCAACTGCAGGTGAGGCGATCATGGCGCACCGCTTTAAGGCATTTGAGCCATGGAAAGGCCCGATCCCAAGCCGTAACAACGGCGTGCTTATTTCCGGCGAACAGGGAACTGCCATCGCTTACTCTATCGATAAGCTGCAGGACCGCGGCAAGTTCTTCGTGGAAGCAGGCGAGCCGATCTACACCGGACAAGTGATCGGTGAGAACAACCGCCAGGATGATATCGTAGTGAACATCACCAAAGAGAAAAAATTAACCAACATGCGTGCCTCCGGTACGGATGATAAAATGCGCATCGCACCGAAGATCAATTTCTCGCTTGAAGAAGCGATGGAATACATCCAGGCCGATGAGTATGTAGAGATCACCCCGGGATCGATCAGGATGCGTAAAGTGATCCTTGACGAAACGGAGCGTAAGCGCCAGGAGAAAAAGCTGGTTGGATAAAAATTCAATGTAACAAAAACGCCTTCCATTACAGGAAGGCGTTTTTGTTTATGGATGTTTTGCTTTATATTAGTATGATCACAATTATTTCATAATGGCATCAGCATTCGGGCATGCATACATGGCTTACGCGATCGGGTCGGGTTACGATGACAGGATCCGCAACGGGAAATTCCTTTTCCTCGGCATCCTCTGCTCTATTCTCCCCGATGCCGATGTGATCGGCTTTCAGTTCGGCATTGCTTACGATTCGTTCTGGGGACACCGCGGCTTCACTCACTCTATTCTGTTTGCGCTGCTGCTGGGAATTTTCGTCAGCTTCCTGTTCTACAAAAACCGGATCACAACAAAAGAAGGGCTGCGCTGCATCTTCTTCTTCTTTTTCTGCACGCTTTCTCACAGCCTGCTCGATGCTATGACCAGCGGCGGACTCGGTGTTGCATTTTTTTCTCCCTTTAACAACGGGCGCTATTTCTTTCCATGGCAGCCCATTCAAGTTTCGCCCATTGGCGCAGCTAAATTTTTCGGGGAGCGCGGACTGCGTGTGATCGTGAGTGAAGCATTGTGGATCGGGATTCCCTGCAGCATTTACATAGTTGTTGTGAAGATTTATCGGAGAATAAAAAGAACAAACAGCAGGCAGGTATGAAAGGCCTGAAAAGCGCATTGATGAGACTCCCGGTGCTGCAAATCCTTTTTGCAGCGATCATCCTTTTCCAGGCAATGGTAATTATTGCGCTTCCGCTGATCCCCAGCATGAACGATTCCGCATGGTATTACATGAATGTGCATTATGTAAAAACAGGCGCTTACATCTGCGAAAGCATGTACCCTTCCTTTCATGAGCCGAGCCAGTATTATCCGGTGCTGGGCTACAGCCTCTTTCTTTTCTGCTGCGATGCGGTCGCAGGCCTGCTGCATGCCGACTGGGCCACACTTGCGAAGTTCCTGCAATTCCTGTTTTATATCCTTTCCGCATTTCTTGTGAAGGCACTGGTTATAAAACAAACGGGCAGGGTTCATCTCAGCTACCTTATCGCGATCATTTATCTTTTATATTATCCTCATTTCAACTACTGCAATTTTGTAATGAGTGAAACCTATGCAGGCTTCCTTCTCCTGCTCATGGCATACCTGTTCATCAGTCTGCAGAAGAATTATAAAACATCCCGGGCCGTAATGCTGTTCCTTGCCGCGGGATGCTCCATGCTTGTGAAACCGGTGTTTCTTGTCATCGTGCTTCTATTGCTTTTATTTTTTTCCCTCGAAGCCATCCGCCTGAAAAGATACAGCCGCCTTGCCTGCATGCTGAGCGTGCTTGTTTTTCCCATTTCCCAATCAGTGTTCAGCAAAACGCATTATGGAAATTATTCCCTGCAAACAGGGCTCGGATGGCATTTATGGGACAGGGTGATCCATTACGACAAGCTGATCCCAACCAACTCCGCCGCTTTGCAGGAACTGCAGGAAATACATGCCCGGCATGGCAAGGCGCTGAGCTACGGCTTCTGGTGGGATATTACAAAGAGCCTGAGCGAGCTTGGCTACACCGAGCAGCAAACGCAGAAGATCTGCAAGGATGTTTCCCTCGACGGGATCAGTGAAAACATTTTCCCTTACGCGCTGAATACATTTCACCACAGCGGCACTACTTTTCTTACTGCTCCCTTAAGCGGCGATGTGTATGCCGGCACGGAAGGATACCGCAATAAGATCCTCGGTTTTTCAGGAGAGCCGCAGCATGCTCCGCTTACAGTCCGGCTGCTGGAGCAGGGCTGCTTCAAAACGCCTTCCGCATTCAGGGATGGCCTGCTCAGGATCAATTACAGGATCTCACAGCTGAGCGATCCGCTTTCTGTTATTTTTCACAACGGGCTGATCCTGTTTCTTTACCTGCTGGCAGGAATTTTTAATCTGTACCTGCTGGTAAAAAGCAGGCTCCGGAAGCATGCAGGCTTGTTCATTATATGGTTCATACCTTTTGCAACCTGCGTGTGCTCCAACATGCTGGAATATTCCCAGCCCCGCTTTTTGATCCCGGCATTCATCTTCGTGATCATGTCGCTCACATGTACAAGTGCTCACATCCTGGAAACCATTAAACAGGATAAAATAAAAAAGCAATGAAAGAAACCATTGAAAATGACCGGCTGCGTGTGGAGATCGCCCATGCAGGCGCAGAGCTGAGCTCCATCTTTCACAAGCAGCAGCAGAAGGAATATCTCTGGCAGGGCAGCAGCGACTGGTGGCCGCGCAGGGCGCCCGTGCTTTTTCCTGTTGTGGGAAAGCTGAACGATAACACCTACCGCATCAGCGGAAAAGTATATTCACTCCCTCAGCATGGCTTTGCAAGGGACATGGTATTTTCTGTTGAACAGCAGGAAAAAAAACAAAAGATCGTCTTTGTGCTTCGCTCCGGCGAAAGCACATTGGGCAATTATCCTTTTGAGTTCGAGCTGGGGATCACTTATGAGTTGCAGGGAACCAGCCTTTCTGTGAGCTATGAAGTAACGAACCCTGCAAAGGAGGTCCTTTATTTTTCCATCGGGGCACATCCCGGGTTTAACTGCCCTTTGAATGCGGACGAACAGTTCTCTGATTATTACCTTGAATTTGAGAAAAAAGAAACGCTCGACCGGCAGCTGCTGGATGGTGGCGTGTTCAACGGTGAAACAGAGCGCGTGATGACCGATACCAACATCCTTCCGCTCGAAGAAGCGCTTTTTAAAAAGGATGCGATCGTGTTTAAAAATATGAGCTCGGAATCCATGACCCTTAAAAGCAGGCGTTCGGATCACTCGTTGAAATTCTCTTTCCGTGATTTTCCGTATTTCGGCATCTGGACAAAGCCCGGCGCGCCTTTCATCTGCCTCGAGCCATGGTGCGGAATAGCGGATAATAAAAGCTTCGATGGCGATCTCCAAAACAAGGAAGGAATTGTTGCCCTGCAGCCGGAAGAACATTTTATACGCTTCTGGTCGGTAACGCTCTGATCATTCTTTCCGCTTTCGTTCGGCAGCATCCTTTTTGCCCAGGAATGCAAATCCGGCAGCAGCGAGCAGGCTGAGAGCAATGAAAAAACCAAACATGGAATCAAAGCCGTACCTGCTGGCAATTCCCAAACCAAGCAGAGGGGCTGCAATGTTCGCAAGTCCGTACGAAATGGAATACAAGGCGGAATACTGTCCCTGCCGTTCCGTTCCCGGCCTCGACAAGGCATAGTTCATCATAAAGGGCATTGCAAAGATCTCCGACATGGTAATGATGAACGTATACACAATTGCCCAGATCATCATGCCTTTTCCCAAATACAGGATCAGCAGCGCAACCGGGATGCACAGCGTGCCCGCAAGGATGAAGCGAAAGATCCGCTGCTCCTTTTCGAGCGCTGCCACCAGAGGCATCTCGATGAGCACCACGAGCAATCCATTCAGCCCAAGCAGCAGCCCGATCGTATCTTCATGAAAATGACATTCCCTGCTGAAGTATTGCGGGATGCTGGCGAAGAGCTGAAAAAAGCAAACACCGTATAGCGCCACCATCAGGATGAAAAGAAGATAAGGGCGGTCGCGGTATGCTGACGTGCTGCGGTCGTTCAGCACTGCGGTTGTTTCAGCGCTCTTGGGTTCGTCCTTTTGTCGCGGCAGGTAAATGAACAGCATAAGCGCCGCGGCAAATCCCGTGCATGAATCGATCACGAACAGCCATTTGTAGCCGAGGTACAAAGCAATGAAGCCGCCAATAGCCGGGCCCACGGAAAAGCCAAGATTGATGGCGAGCCTCACCAGTGAAAGGGAGCGCGTCCTGTTTTCAGGGATGCTGTAGGCTGCAATAGCTTTCGAGTTGGCCGGGCGGAACAGGTCGGCGGTGAATGCATAAGCGAAGATGATGCAGGAGATGAGAACAGGATCGGTTGTTACCAGGAGCAGCAGCAGGATGAAGCCGCTGATGATCAGTGAAAGCACCATGATGTCGAAAAAGTTGCGGCGGTCGGTAAGCCATCCGCCGGCATAGGAGCCAAGCACGCTGCCGATGCCGTAAAAGCTGAGGGCAAGTCCGGCCTGCCCAATGCTGAAGTGCAGGTCGCGCGTAAGGTACAGCGAGGTGAACAGCAGCACCATGGATCCGCTCCTGTTGATGAACATGGCAAGTGCAAGAATCCAGATGTTGCGCTGGATGTTGCTGAAAGCTCCGCGGTATAGGCTGAGAATACGGTACATGCTTTTTGCTATTTTATATTAAAAAAAAATGCCCCGCTGTTGCGAGGCATTTTCCGGACCAACCTGGCCATTGGGTTCTTATGCACTCGGCTTAGCGCCTTCTTTTGCCTTTAATGTTTTTGCAGCATCGATCATTGTTTGTGCCGCTTTTTCGTTGAAGACCTCTCCTTTGATGTCCTCCACCACGTAGGAAGCGGTTCCTGCTTTCACCACCGTGTAAAAGTGATATTCAGGTTCTGTGATCTCCGACTCCCAGAATACAAGGGTAGGCTCATCCTTCACAAAGCGCTTGAACTTATTTACATCGTTTCCTGCTATGTCGCTTTTTGTAAGGGCTACATCGCCTTCACCTTCGGAAACGGAGATCTGGAAATCCTTGCCCACCTTTATTTCGGTAGCGCCCCACGATTGCTCCACTACTTCGAGCTTGCCTCTGGTTGAATCGGGAACCATGATCGACAGCTGGTTGCCGTTCACTGTAATGGTTGTTTCGGTCATGCCCGGTAAGCTGGCAGTGGACTCATCTGTTTTTGTTCCGCCGCAGGATGCAATAAAAAGCATTGCAGGGGCAGCCAGTAATAAAACTAATTTTTTCATTTGTCTGTTGGGTTTGTTTTAGTAAAGCAAATATAAATTATATAGTTGACACTACACAACACTTTGTTTTCAGAAACAATCAACAAGTTTCGGCAGCTTCATTATTCATTATAATTTAGGGGCACAATCTATAACCATGAAGCTCTCTTTCGAACCGCATACCCTCTACTTTATCCATCCCTTCAGGATCGCGCATGGCGTACGCAGCTCCACGCCCGTTGTGATCACGCAGCTCGAATGCCATGGAGTGATCGGCTACGGCGAAGCGAGCATGCCGCCTTACCTCGGCGAGAGCCATGAAAGTGTTCTGGCTTTTTTAAAGAAAGCGGCAGCTTACCTGGAAACGCTGAGTACTCCTGAACATATTCCTGCTATTTTAAAAACAATCGATGCGATGGAGCCGGGAAATACCGCTGCAAAAGCGAGCATCGACATTGCGCTGCACGACCTTTGCGGCAAGCGGGAGAATACGCCCTGCTGGAAAATGTTCGGGGCGGAGAAAACGCAGGCGCCTTTCACCACATTTACGCTCGGCATCGATGAGCCGGTGATGCTGAAGCAGAAGATCGCTGAAGCGGAAGCGTTCAGGGTTTTAAAAGTAAAGCTGAACGGCATCGACGACCGGCAGATGATCGATACGATACGAAGCGTGACCGACAAGCCCATTGCAGTGGATGTGAACCAGGGATGGAAAACGAAAGAGCATGCGCTGGAGATGATAGAATGGCTGAAGGAGAAGAATGTGCTGTTCGTTGAGCAGGCCATGCCGAAGGATGATATTGATGCGGCACACTGGCTGTATGAACGGAGCCCGCTGCCTTTGTATGCTGATGAAAGCGTGCAGCGCTTAAGCGACATCGCACAGCTGAAGGATTGTTATCATGGCATCAACATCAAGCTGATGAAATGCACCGGGCTGCATGAAGCGAATGAAATGATCAGGCTCGCGCGGACGCTTCAGCTGAAAGTGCTGATAGGCTGCATGAGTGAAACTTCCTGCGCGGTTTCTGCCGCTGCACAATTAACACCCTTTGCGGACCATGCCGATCTCGACGGGCCAATGCTTATTAAGAACGATCTGTTTAAAGGGATAGAATTTATAAATGGAAAGATCACGCTGAATGACCTGCCGGGGATCGGTGTTCTGCCGGTAGCATCAAGTGGACATCAGGTGAGCTGTATGTCATCCTGAGCGAAGCGAATGGATCTTCTTGATCATGCTGCGTGACGGATGAGATTCTTCGCTACACTGCGTTGCGCTCAGAATGACAAAAGCACCGGAGCACGGGATGACGATTACAATAAGATAGTATAGGAAGGTGAAAGAAGAGAAGAGGAGGGAGAGGAAAATAAAGATCAAAAAAAAAGCCCTTCCGTTTGGAAGGGCTCTTTTCTTACTTTTTCTTTTTAGCTGCTTTTTTAGCTGCTTTTTTCGGAGCTGCTTTTTTTGCTGCTTTTTTAGCTGCCTTTTTTGGAGCTGCTTTTTTCGCAGCTTTTTTTGGAGCTGCTTTTTTTGCTACTTTTTTTGCCATGGTTTTTTTGGTTATTAAATTATTTGATACGAAGTAAGAAAAATTATCAACATGAAAAAAATAAATGCGCTTTATTTTATTAACATCTAAATGTTGATATTGTTAATATCGTTTTTTATGCTACACCTCTTTTGAAAAATACTTCTGCTGCTTTTTTCATTCATGACCGTGAATTTATTTTATTCATCATTTCACCCGCCGCTCTGAACATCCACATAAATTAATACTTTCAGGACTTCAACATTTTTCATTCAATGAACGTGCATGCAAGATACTGTTTTTTTATTCATGCCCATATCATGCATTCTTTATCACCTTCTGCAAGAGCTTTTCTCCTGAAATAAAAATCCATAATAATTTGCAGCGCTTCGCTTCTTCAGTGAAAAACGCGCTTCGCGGCATTATTTGACGCGTTCGAGCAATGCCATGTAAAAGCCATCGGCATGATGAACTTCCGGCAAATAACGTTTCTCCCCGATAAAGTTCCAGCGATCACCCGCTTCGGAAAGAAACCATTTTACCTGCTCTTCACCTTCACTCGGAAGAATGCTGCATGTTGCATACACCATCTTTCCTCCGGGCTTCACCATCTCGGGGAAGCTGCTTAAGATCTCACGCTGGATCTTCTTCACGCGCTCGATCTCCTCCGGCGTTAATTTCCATTTGCTGTCGGGATTCCTTCTTAACACACCAAGCCCGGAGCATGGAACATCCAGTAGCAGGCGGTCGGCCGAATCCTTCAGGCGCTTGATCACTTTGGAAGAATCGATGGTGCGGATCTCAACAATGTTCACCTCCGCACGTGTTGCACGCTTCTTCAGCTCAAGCAGCTTTTTCTCTTTTGTATCGAGCGCGATGATGCGCCCTTTGTTTTTCATCAGCGCGGCAAGGTGAAGCGTTTTGCCCCCTGCACCTGCACATCCGTCGATCACACGCATGCCCGGTGCAACGTTCAGGTATTCCGATACCATCTGCGAAGCGGCATCCTGCACTTCAAACAATCCCTGGTGAAACGCTTCGGTCCTGAACACATTGCGCGGGTACTTCAGCTCCACTGCATCGGGCGACCAGACGATCAGCGATGTTTCAGTAATGTTCTCCTCCTCTTCAAGCGCCTTCTGCAATTCCTTTGTGCTCGTGCGAAGCGAGTTTGCGCGCAGCACCATGCTCGGACGCTGGTTGAGCGCACGCAGTGTTTTATCCCAGCTCTTGCCCAGCTCTTTTTCGCCAAGCACATCCAGCCAGTCGGGAACCGATTCCCTGATCTTCCTGATCTTGCTGAACTTTTCCAGCTGCGAGATCACTTTCTTCTCGCTCAGGTTTCCGAAATACTGGCTTTCGGGCAGGTCATAGCCATCAAATACAAGGTAAGTACCGAAGATCATCCACAGCTGCTTATCGCTGAGCTTGCCCTCCACACCCGCGGAAGTACACAGCAGGCGCCAGTTGCGGATCATGTCGTATGTTACATCCGACACAAAGCTGCGCTCTTTCACATCCCATTTCTTATTGGCGCGCATTACCTTTTCAATTGCCTTATCGGCGAACACCCCGTTTTCAAAAACATCCTTCAGGGCCGTAAATATTGCCTTTATATGAAAGATGTGGTGCTTTAAATAAAATCGTTTTATCATACTGCAAAAGTACTATTAATTCAGTGAACAGCTGCGGCTATCCGGAATTTGTATTAAACCAAAAAGGTTTCAGGTGAACGTCATTGCGATCCGCCTTCGCGGAGAAGCAATCTGCCAAAAAGGAAGAGATTGCTTCTCCGCCGGGGCGGATCGCAATGACGATTCTATTAAACACTTTAGTAAATCCTCCAGATAGTCCTAAAAACAAAAACCCTCCTTTTTGCAATCGCAGTTTTTCAAAAAATCATAATTTTGCATAATGATCGACACCACCCTTACCATCGGCGACTTTGCCATTCATGAACCTGTAACAGTATTCACAGATTACATCATTACCATACTTGCCTTCATTTATTACTGGAAGCTTCCTTCCACAAATGAAGTGGTGAAGAACTGGCGCCTGTTCTTCCTTTTCATTTCCTTGTCCACTTTCTTCGGCGGATCATCACATGCGCTTTTTGCCGTGCATGAAGGATGGAAATACAAAAGCCTCTGGCTGCCCATGCAGTTCATAAACGGGCTTGCGGTGTATTATGCTCAGAAAGCAACATTATTATCGGTGCTGAAAGATTCTGAAAGATACAATGCCTGGAAGCTGAGCTACATCATCCAGCTGGTGGCATACTTCATTGTGCTGAGCATTGTGCAGAAATACACCGTTACCATCATCGACAATGCAATAGGACTTATCCCTATCATGCTCCTGCATTTAAGCGCGAAGGTAAAAGAAGAGTACTATAAGTATATCGGGTATGGAATTGCCGTTTCCTTCCTCACGGCCATTGTGCATGGAATAAAGTTCTCCCTGCATGATTACTTTAATTACAACGACATTGCCCATGTGTTCATCATGGTCAGCCTTACGGTGATGTTCCTCGGCGTACGGAAAAAGGCTACCTCCTTATTATAGCCTTCAGCTCTTTGCCGATGCCAATGAAGGTGTGGTGGTTAAGGGGAAATTCGAAGAATACATGCAGCAGGCTGAGGAGGAACAGCGCATAGAAGCCGATCTCGTAGCTTACCGCATACAATACTACCGACAGGATCCAAAGACCTACGATCAGCGACATTCTTGTTCTGGAAACCTGGTTCCATTTGATCACCGAAGTTTTAGAGAACCAGTTGAGATAATGATAAGTGTATGCAAAAGCGATAAAGCGCATGATCTTTACGGAGTTCTCATTGCTGAACATCGCCTGGTCGCGGAAGCCCATCTCGCCATAGCCAAACAGGCTGTACAAAGTTGTATTCAACACCTTGAAATTATAATACGCCTTCTGCGCATACTGGCTTACAAAGGATGGGAGCCCCTCCGGCGTGTACACAAAAAAGCTGACCGCGCATAAAATGAATACGCCAAGCGAGACCATCCCGGAAACACTTTTTGTTTTCAGCGCGCCATAAAGAATAAAGGCCCCGGTGAAAATAAATACATGGATGATGGTGGGCAGCCATACGGCGAAGAGCAGGAAGATCACATCCGGGTAATTGTTCACATTAAAGATGAGCGAAGCAATGAAAGTGAGGAAGATCAATAAAAGCTTCAGCGCGGTTTTCTCCACGAACAAAATGATGAGCGCATAAACAAATCCCGAGAACAGGATGCTCCCGAGATAATGATTGATCCGCGAGCCGCCATTGAACATCCCGATGGTGATGAGGATCACCAGCACCACGAAGAGCCAGATGTCCTTCTTCGATTTTACAAAATAGTTTTTCTTGTCGAGCCAGGAGATCTCCGTAAGATAATGCAGCGGGCCAAGCACCGCGTACGAGAACAGGAACACTTCGAAGGGAAGAATGTATGCTGCCACGAGGCTCAGTACCATCAGGCCGATGTTCAGGTAATTAATGCCGTTCTCCGAGCTGATCCCGGAGATTAAACTTTTTGATCCGTTCATTTGCTTAGTTCATAATCACGTTCCACGAGACAGATCCGGGTCTTGCGCCGATTCTATTCCTAAATATCCTTCCTGTCCCTGTGCAAGCTCTACCATGCGCGCGGCGGTATCTTCGTATCCTTCTAACTCTCCGGTTCGCTCGGAAGTGAAGATCACGGCGTAGTATGGCGGTGGTGGTGTGTTGGCTATCATGTGTTTTATCCTAACAAATATAAAGAAACAAAATGATTACCGGCTGAGGTCCGCCCACTTTCTCGACTCCGCTCGAAATGACAGCGCGCTTTGTCATGCTGAGGAACGAAGCATCTCATTCTTATGGAGAAGATCCTTCGACTGCACTACGTTTCGCTCAGGATGACATACTGCCCGCAAGTAGCATCCTGCTATTTCCCAACCTTCACCCTGATCCCTTCCGAATGGCTTGCAAACTCCGGTGCGTACATGCACTGGATCGAAGTGATGCCATTTGAGAAATCACCATTGTGCGAAACCACCATCGGGTACTCGAACACATACGTTCCTTTCGGGAAATAGGCGAAGAAGAAATTGGTTGCGGCATCGCGGGTGCTTTCATAATAGCCAAGCCCATCCTGCCACCTGTATCCCGAGATCACGTTTGTAGGCTCAAAGCCGGAAGCGCGCATGTCCTTCATCTGCACATATTCCATATCACGGTCAACCCGCAGCTCCATGCGCACCGTTATTTTATCGCCCACCTTTAATATTGTTTTTTCAGTGATCAGCTCGATCACCGGCCCGGCAGCGGTATTCTTCTGCAGGAACAATTGCTTCTTCAGGTTCAGCGGCGTTTTTGCCGGCGTGATCTTATCAAGCTGCTCAAAGTACTGCCAGTAAACGGAACCCCAGCTTACGCCTTCATCGCGCTTCGTGATCGTGACCTTGCCCATCTCCGGTTTTATATCGCTGCCGCTCCAGGATGTTTTGAAATAGCCGGTCCCTGCTTCCTGTTTTGTATCGGGAAGATTTTTCGGATCTACCTTAACAGAACCCATCGTGATCTCTACATTGCTTTCAGTTGCCAGCCAGTCGGTTCCCCTCAGCAGCAATGCATAGCATGCTTCGGTGGTAGCTTTTGTTGTGCTCCAGTTCTGCGTTTGCTTCGATTTCAGGAGCCATACCTTCAGGTCATCCACCGATTTCCTGTCGTTCATCACCTCATCAAAAGCTTCGATGAGCAGCGCCTGCGATTCAATCGGCGCCTGGTACCAGTAATAGCCTTCGTAATTCTCTTTCCAGTACATTCCCATCTCTTCGCTGTACAAGGCATTTTCCTTCAGCGACCTCATGACCGCCTGCGCTGTTGACTTATCGCCATACCTGTTGAGCGCGAGCGCGATCATTCCCTGCATGTACCTGCTGTCGCCCAGCCAGTATTTCTTCGCCTGCGCTTTGTAATAATCAAACGCTTTCTGGTTGCGGCTGTCCACCGGTACATCCTTAAAGTAGCTGCGTGCGTATAAATACTGGATCTGCAGATAGCCTAAATGATCCTCATCAATGTGCGCCTTGTCGTATTTGAGGATCCATTCGTAATCTTCACGGATCCGCTCATCCAGGTACACTGCGCCCGACTGCACCATTGCCCATACATCTTTATCTTCGCGGATATTTTTCACGCCCAAATGATCGAGGTGACCCATTCCCGTGATGATGTGCTGTGTAATGTAACGGTCGTCGGGCATTCCCTCAAACCACGGCCATCCGCCGTTGGACACCTGCATCTTCTGTAATTTTTTTAATGCGTGCCCGAGCTCGCTGCTCATCTTATTAAGGTCGAATAACAGGCCCACACGCTTTTTACGCTCGGTCTCATTCTTTGCATCCAGCACCCAAGGTGTTTCTTCCAGCATCAGCGATTTCAGCTCCTGGTTCTTCTCAAGGTTGGAGAGCAGCGCTTTGGAGCCGGGAGTATTTTTCCAGGATTCGAACACCGCTTTTATTTTGGGTGATGAATTTGCAATGTGTGAAGCGATGCTGTTCGCGTAAAAGCGGGAGAAGGTCTGCTCGGCGCATTCATAAGGGTATTCCATGAGGTATGGCAGCGACTGCACAGCATACCATGCCGGGTTGGAAGTAAACTCCAGCGTGAGCTTATGATTGCGCAGCGTTGTTGAATTGTTGCTTTGCGTGATCAGCTTCTCGAAGAGGTAAGTATGTGTTTCCAGTCCGCGGATCGGCAAGGGCATTGTTTCGGTCACCAGCATTTTGTTGGTCAGCACCGGGATCGCCATTTCTTCACCATCCGTAAAATTGCCGGCTTTCGCAACCACCTTATATGTGATCGCGCCTATGCCTTCCGGGATGCTGATGTTCCAGTTTACCAATGCGCTTTGTCCTTTTTTAGACGTAAAGGATTTATTATCCGTTTCAGGCTTTGTAAAGATCTGAACCGGCTGCATCGTGGTTGCATCGTAGAAAAAGATCTGAGCGGTGCCTGCAAGGTCCTTGTCCGAAAGGTTGGAGATCTTCGCTGAAAATTCCATCTGGTCGTTCTCACGGAAGAAGCGCGGAGGGTTTGGAACCACCATCAGGTCCTTTTGCGTCTGTAGTTCTTTTTCAATGCTGCCGAAGCGCAAGTCCTTGGTATGCGCGAATCCCATCATCTTCCATTTTGTAAGCGCTTCGGGAATAGTAAACTTGATGATCACTGTTCCATCCTTGTCGGTTTCCATCTGCGGATAAAAGAATGCTGTTTCCGCAAAGTTGGAGCGAACGGCCAGCTTCGAAAGATCTTCGCCTGATTTCCCGCCGGCCTTTGATTGCTGCAGCGCTGTGGTTTCGGCTGCTGCATCAGGCGGAGGAGGAGGCGCATCGGCATCGCCCAGGAACCTTACGTTTGCATTGCCTTTTGCTTTTCCGTCGCTGTTCTTGTCTTCCTTCTTCGAACTGTCCTTTTCACTTTCCTCATCCGTCACCGAACTGTCCGTTACGACGGCTGCATACGTTGACATGCCTGTTGCTTCCACGGAATTCCCGCCAAAGATCCTGTCGAACATTTCGCCGCCATGCCTCCAGTAATATCCACCACCAAAGCCGAACCAGTTGAGATAATCGTATTCACGGCGGGATGCGGAGGGATAAACATTCCATTCGCGCTCATACAGCTGCGCGTTTGCGGCGCCGAATGCCTGGTCGCTTTCCCAGTACATGTTCGAATAGTAGCTGTTGTAAATATTGAAGTACCAGTAGTTGGGACGGAAGGCATCCAGCGAAGCGTCATAAAGCGTGGCTACCATTTCCGCGGCTACTTTATCGCCTTTTTTATCTTTGATCTTCACTTTCCATTCTTCCATTTGTCCGGGCTGCAGCTTGTTGCGGAACGTTTCAAACTGCAGGTCCAGCTCCTTGTTCGTATACGGCACAGTAACCACGCCGCTGTTCACATACGAGCGGTTGTTCTTTACGAATACAAGATGGTATGCAAAATTTCCGCGATGCTTTTCCTCCACCGGAATGCTGATCACTTTCTGCTCTTTGTTCAGCGTGATGAATTCCTGCTTCACCACTTTCCCCTTATGCTCGATCTCGAACAGCACCTTTACATTTTCTTCCTTTGTCCCGATCACAAACCTTGCTTTTTCACCGGGCTCCACCGCATCAGGAGTAAGGGAATTAAACCAGCTCACCTGGTTAGAAGGCACCGTCGCTTCGGCATCCGAATACACGGTAAAGTATTTTATGTCCTTCACATCTTCGCCATACGCATCCCTGCTGTGCGCTTCCATCACATAAACGCCCTGCTTCCATGCAGCAAGGTTTATAAGCTTAACGGAATCACTGACCTTGCCATTATTCGCGGATGTTGCTGCGCCAAGGCGGTTGCTGAATGTTTTCTCAAACACTTTTTCGCCCCGCTCCCATTTGTACATGTTGTTCTCATCCTTGTATTCATCATTGGGGAAAGCGGCTTCAAATTCCTGCTTACTGAGGATGTACTTATCAGGCTGCGGCCAGAGCCTGCTCCTGTATGTTTTTTCCGGCTCCTTTAATTTATAGATCTCTATCTTACCCGAAGCTTCCTGGAACTGTCCGCTCATATTGGTGGTATAAACCGCGAAGGCATCTTTGTTTTCTTTTTCCAGCATGGCAGGAAGGGCAACATTGAGATTGAGCGCTGTGTAGGCAACGCTGACATAGGCCTGCGAACTGTGGGTTTCGCCGTTGATGTCGGTAACATCGGCATACACCGTGTATGCATAAGTAGGCTGGTACGATTTCGGAATGCTGAGATCGGGAATTGCTTTGAAGTCGATGAAGAATGCACCCGTATCGTTGCTGGTTGTAATGCCGTTTGCAATTTCCATCTGCGCCGACTGCGGATAATATCCTCTCCACCAATACCACCAATACGGGAAAGATGCATTTCGCACCACGCGGTATTTCACCGCTGCGCCATCTATTTTAGCGCCGGAGTACGCCACTGCATTTCCGTTCACCTTGATCATTTCACCGAGGCGATAGCTTCCTTCCACCGGCTTAAAGCTCACATCAAATTTGGGCCGCTTGTATTCCTCCACCGAAAAATTAGCGTTGCCGGTTCCGTTGCCGATGGTCATTTGCCCGTTAAGCACACCATCCGGTGCGGTGAAGGAGCCGCTGAATGTTCCATATTCATTGGTAACGAGCTCAAGCTCACTTACCTTTTGGTAATTCACATCATAAAATGTAACCGTTGTATTCGCGTTTGGCTGGATCTCGTTGGTTTCCCCATCGGTGCTGATCATGATGCCTTTAAAATAAACCGTTTGTCCGGGCCGGTATATTCCGCGATCGAGAAAGAAAAAGGTCTTTGTATATTTTCTGTTCTCTTCTTTATACGTCTTATACTGGTAGATGCCGTTGGCAGTCCGCAGCTCATCTTTCATAAACGCAGGCCCCACGTCATACTTATAGCTGAAGTCCACATTGAAGTTCCGGTACTCTTTCGAGGGGGGCACATTAAAATATCCTTTTTCGTCGGTGATGTATTTTTCCGACTTTACATATTCGTACTTGCGGCTGGTATAATTATACTGCTCGTGGTACAACTGAGCCACCACTCCTTTCAAGGGCTCCCCGGTGAGGCGGTGCTGCACATAAAAATCGTAGCTGCCATCCTCCATCCGCCTGTTCAGGTAACTGATGTTGGAAACCCAGATGCCGGCATAGGAAATTGCGTTCTTTTTATAGGAGAACGCAGAATCAGATCCGACAAGCATTACGTAATGCCCGAACTTCATCTCCGGAATTTTGATCTCGGCAGTATGCGTTTGAAGATCACCGTCGTCAGGCAATTCAACGGAAAATTCCTTTAAGGGCTTCGCCTTTAAATATTTCTTCATCAGCTCCTCACCATAGTAGCGCTCCACGGAAACATTATAGTCGTCGATCTCCATTTCCGCGATCCGCACATACACCTTTTTCAGGTTCTTAAAGGTGAGCAGGGCGCGGCCGGGCTTAAAGGGCAGGTACACCTTTTCGGTTACAAAGTCGAGGTAATGCTCGGTGATCCTTGCCTGCAGCGCGCGGCAATCTTTAGCGCCATCGCTGTCGGGATACTTTTTAATTGCCGCTTCGCAAATCTCCAGCGCTTTCTTCTTCATCCATTTATTCTCATCACCCTGCAACGGATTGTATTTATTTCCTTTCTCAAAATAAACCCCGGCGATCCTGCCGCTCACTTCGGCGGATGAAGGGCTGGAAGAAAACTGTTTTTCAAGATCCCGGAGTGCGCTTAGATAAAGGCTATCCTTTATTCCGGAAACCGATTTGCTCTGCACGAAGTAGAGGCGCTTCAGCTCCACATCGATGAGCGCCTGCGGATCGCGGTCGGAAAGGTGAAAGGCGGTAAGGTCCTGCAGGATCTGCATCGCATAGAATTTAAGCGATATCGTATCCTTTGATTCGATCTTCAGCTTTGAAAAATCGCTGCTGTTCCAGAAATAGCTTTCGGAGCTTAGCTCATATTTGTAAGCAGGGCTGATCAGGTCGGGCTCTTCGCTCATGTAAAAATCAACGGCGCGGTGAGCGAGAAAATCATAAAGCGTGGGACGGAACTTGCGGCTGTAATCAAACTTCACCAGCACTTCATCATAGATATTGAGAGGAGTGCGCTTCAGGCTGTCGGCGCTTTGCAGGGAAGCCTGGTAATTTTTAATGGTTTGTGCAACGATCGTTTTTAAGTCCCATGTGGTAATATCGGAAAGATCGGGATTTTGAATGGTGCTCCTCCGCTGAAATTTCCAGCGGTTCTGCTGGTAATAATGCCAGTAGTTCTCCGCGATCATCGAATGAAGTACAGGCTTTACGGGAAATGTGGCTGTTTTCGCCTCTTCATTCAGGCGGTCGAGGGCCTTCACCAGCGAATACTCTTCCATGCGCTGCTCCAGGCTCATGCGGTGAATGATCGCCTTTATGAACTGAGCCGAATTGTTCTCCGCTTTCGCCTTATCATAAATGCCCGTTACCACTTCCAGCGCTGATTTTGTAAGCCCTTTGCCTGTAAGCGAGTCTACTTTTTTCCATTCCTTTTCATAATTGCTGCCTTTCGGAAAGATCAGGAGCGTTTGCTGGTAATTCCCTTTGAAGCTGTAAACGCTGAAAGCCCCGGCAATGCTTGCAAGGCCAATGAGTGCAATGAAGAAGATTTTTTTTGAGAACATAACGTGATGTATTGGAGTTTTGATGGTTTTACCATCAGATGCAAGATTATTCAGATTCCATAATGCAAAGCGGCTTTATACAAAGCGCCGGATATCCACTTCCTTATCGAGGGCATTGCGGCCTTCCAGGAAGCCGACAAAATGATCGGCGAAATACGGGGCCAGCATAATTCCTTTCGTTCCCATGCCGTTGAAGACGCCGAGTGCCGGATGCTCCGGGTGCAGGCCAAGCATCGGACGCCTGTCGTTCACAGCAGGCCGCACTCCTGCAAGATGCTCCGTGATCACAAACGGCACCCTGATCACTTTTTCAAGCTTCTCGGTCAGCTCGGACCTTCCTTCTGCGGTAGCATCATCATTCAGCTTATCCCAGGTATGCGTAGCGCCAACCCGGTATGAATTATTTCCCAGCGGAAGGATGAACACGCCTTTATTGATCACCTTCTCAAAAGGGATCTCCTGATCATCCTGCAATTGAATGGTGAGGATCTCACCCTTTGTAAGCCGGAATGGCAGCCAGCCGAAATACGGATTTTCCGCTGCCCGGAAGCCTTCACAAAAAATGATCTTTTTTGCACGGCAGTCTTTATAGCTTACATGATCTTCGGAAATAACGAGTTGGCCGGTCTCAAATTTTTCCTCCAGCAGGCAACCCGAACTCCTGAAATGATCTGCCGCAGCTTTGAGAAGCACACGCGTATCGATGTTACCGGAATGGTGGACTTCGGCAGCTCCGAGCGGACTGTTCACCAATCCGGGAAGGAAATGATCATCGATCGTTTTATCGAGGTACCTGCCAACTTCGGCAGCTGTTTTCTTCATCCAGAATTCCCTTTCCTGCTCTTCGGCAAACAGCTTCACGATCCGCTTTTTAAAATGGAATTTACAGTTCAGCGTCTTCTCAAGCTCCGTATAAAACGTATCGAGGAAAGGGATCAGCTCATCGGCCATCCAGCTTTTGGTGAGCCGTTTAAAAACTACGGGGTTGTATAGGCCGGCTGCCACCTTCGAGGCCGAGGAAAGCCCCGGATCGTCTATTAAGAGCACCTGCCGGCCGGCCTTCATCAGCGTAAATGCGAGCACAGTGCCGGCAATGCCCTGTCCCACTATTATGTAATCAACTTCTTTCGTCATGCGTTGTTTCAAAATTAGTACTAAATCTTTGATTAATAATTTTTATCTTGCCGTAGTATTCGGTAATCTATATGCAAAAAGAAAAACAACTGATCGGACGCAGGGAAGTGATCGCATTTCCCGAGCTTGGACTGTTTGAGATCACGGCAAAGGTTGATACGGGCGCATACACCACCGCACTGCATTGCCATGATATCTACGAGAAAGACGGAACCCTTCATTTTAAGTTGCTCGATCCGTCCCATCCCGACTATAATGAGCAGGAGCAAACTTTCAGTGAATACACCGAGAAGGAGATCAAAAACTCTTTCGGCGAAGTTGAAAAGCGCTACATCATAAAAACCATTATTAAAATTGGCCGAAAACGGATTAAATCAGTAATTTCGTTGACAGACAGGGGGAATATGCGCTACCCGGTTTTAATAGGCAGGAAATTACTGAAGAACCGTTTTATTGTTGATGTTGCCTTATTGAACCATATCCCTCCTTCCGGAAGAAAAAAAAATAAATCATAATCCTTCGAAATACATTTCTCTTTTATGAAAATAGCTATCCTTTCCCGTGGGCCCAGGCTGTACTCCACCCGCAGATTAGTAGAGGCCGCCGAGCAGCGCGGACATGAAGTTACAGTGCTTGACCATTTGAAATGCGTCCTCGTGATCGAAAAGGGCAACCCGCACATTTTTTACGGCGGCAAGGAAGTGGTGGGCATCGACGCGATCATTCCGCGCATCGGAACATCCGTTACATTTTACGGCGCTGCCGTTGTGCGCCAGTTCGAGCAGATGAAAGTATTCTCCTCGGTTGAATCGCAGGCGCTGGTACGCTCGCGGGATAAGCTGAGAAGCCTGCAGCTCCTTGCGAAGGCAGGGATCGGCATGCCGAAAACAGCATTCGCCTCGGCGCCAAGGAACATCGACAATGTGCTCGAGCAGGTTGGCGGCGCTCCTGTTGTGATCAAATTACTGGAAGGCACACAGGGCATCGGGGTTATCCTCGCGGAAACACATAAATCTGCCAAATCGGTAATTGAATCGTTCCTCGCCTTAAAGGCAAACATCCTTGTGCAGGAATTTATTAAAGAAGCGGGAGGCGCCGATATCCGCGCCTTCATCGTGGATGGAAAAATTGTTGGCGCCATGAAGCGCCAGGGATTGCCGGGCGAATTCAGGAGCAACCTGCACCGCGGCGGAAGCGCCAACGTGATCGAGCTTACAAAGGAAGAGCGTGAAACGGCGATCAAATCGGCAAAGAAATTAGGCCTCGCTATTGCGGGTGTCGATATGCTGCAATCGTCGCGCGGGCCGCTGGTGATGGAAGTGAACTCCTCGCCCGGGCTGGAAGGCATTGAAGGCGCAACAGGCGTTGACATTGCCGGAAAGATCATCGAGTACATCGAGCGAAATGAATTTAACCACGCGTAACAATATCTTTAGTAATGTCATCCCGTGCTCCGACACGGGATCTGTTTAAAAGAACTGCTAACATTTATGAGATCCCGTGTCGTGGCACGGGATGACGGTTCTAACAAAGCATAAGTATGACCTACTCCAACAGAATCATCCACATCAACGGAATGGACATCAAGCCGGGAGCTTCCGCACAGGTAAGCCTCAACTGGTACCAGCTGCCCACAAAAACAATTATCGAGATCCCTGTGTATGTGTTCCGTTCCGAGAACCCGGGCCCTACATTGCTGATCCTTGCCGGGATGCACGGCGATGAGATCAACGGGATCGAGATCGTAAGAAAGCTGATCAAGCGGGAGGATGTGAAGAAACCGCTCTGTGGAAGCATCATTGCCATACCTGTGATCAACATCATTTCTTTTTTATCCGGCTCGCGCGACCTGCCGGACGGGCGCGACCTTAACCGCTGCTTTCCCGGTTCCAAATCGGGATCGCTTGGAAGCAGGATCGCGTATGACCTCATGAACGAGATCATTCCGCAGATCGATTTCGGGATCGATTTTCATACCGGCGGCGCCAAGATCAGCAACTACCCGCAGCTGCGCTGTGTGTTCAGCAGCAAAATAAATTTAGAGCTCGGGAAGAAATTCTCCCCGCCGCTGATCGTCAATTCCCCGTTCCGCGACAATACGCTTCGCAAGGAAGCATCCCGGAAAGGCAAGCCTATCCTGGTGTTTGAAGGCGGCGAATCATCGCGCTTCGATTATTTATCCATTAATGAAGGTGTGAACGGCTGCCTGCGGCTGATGAAGCATTATAACATGGTGAACCTTGAGCTGCCGAATAATCCTACTGTTCCTTTGAACAAAACATCCTGGGTACGCGCCAAATCGTCGGGGCTGTTCCATACTTCCATAACCAACGGCGCACATGTGCGCAAAGGGGAAATAATCGGGCTGATCTGCGATCCTTACGGCGAATACGAAGAGCGGCTGGTTGCGCCTTTCGACGGCTACATGCTGGGCATCAACAACCAGCCGGTGATCAACCAGGGCGATGCGCTGATGCATATCGGCACCGAGGAAGGTCAATAGTACTGGTACAGGTAGGTGATCTCTTTTGTTTTCTTATTTCTCTTATTGAGCTTCTCTGTTTTCGCGATCAGGCCGCGCTCATTGTATTCATTGCGTTCCCGGCCTTTTAATTTACCGCGGATATAGGTGTCCACCGCAACCACACGGCCATTCGCATCAAATCCGTTCTCTATCCTGTAATATTCCTTTACACCTTTATAGGAAACAAACTTTAAAAGCTCCGGCTGTCCCGGCTTATAATAATAGGCCCAGAGCAGCTCCCCGTGCTTCCGCTCATCATACGTTTTACGGGCGATGCATTCGTCCTTCTCATTAAAGTATTCCACCAGCTTCCATGAATGCTCCTTTGTGTTATTGAGCGAGATCTTTATTTTATTGCCAAGGCTGTCTACATCATATTTCACGCAATTGTACACCGAATCCTTTTCCACCTTATGGTCCTGCCCGGCGGGGTTGCAATCAAACACGGTGAAGCGTTTCGGCTTGCCATTTTTATAATAGGTAATCTTTTTATAGCTGTGATCGGGATAATATTCGGTCACGTTTTTCCTGTATTCCACGAACTTCCCATGCTTTAATTTTTCAAACAGGAACTCTGTTACATACGTGCTGTCGTACGTGTAGCGCTGCCTGTTGAATATTTTATTTTTCCCGTCGATGCTGTAGCTTTCCCGCAAGGTTTTGCCGATCCATACAAAAGAGTCGCGCTCGATCAGCTTTCCTCTTTTATAAATGGCGCAGGAAAGCCGCTGATCGGCGGGGCCGTAGCTTGTGCGGATCTCCGTTTTACCGCCTTTATAACCAATCATTCTTCCGGCGGTATCATACACATAGGTTAGTCCCCGCGGCGAGTAATCCGCATTCAGCACCTGTTTCTGCTTCAGGTGAGTTGCCTTGTTCTGCTCCTTTTCCTTCACATCGGTATACAAGAGGTAATTGTACCAAAAGCCGGAGCCGTAATAGGGTTCCTGCGCCTGAACTGCGGATTTAGCAAACAGGAAAGCAAGCAGCATAAAAAGGGAAGTAGCATTTTTCATTATACAGTTTTCGGGTATAACGGGAAAGGAATAAAAAGATACAGCTTTGGTATTTCTGAGCATAAAAAACCCCTGTCAGGGTTTGGAACCCTGACAGGGGTGAGAAAAAAAAGTATCCTACTCCACTTTACTGAACCGCGCGGTGCTGATCGTCGCACCTGATTCTATGGTAAGAAAGTAAATGCCTTTATCAAGCTCCTTTACCGGGATCATTTCTGAAAAGCTGTTGTTCTGAATCCTCACAGTTTTATCAGCTACAACCTGGCCGATCGCATTCCTGATGAGCAACCTGTAATTTCCATTCTGTGCATCCGGGATGCTGATGGTTAGCATATCGCTTGCGGGATTTGGAAAGATGAGCAGCTGTGATGCATTGGCTCCTTCGGCAATTCCCGCTGCGCAAATGCTCATCGGCAGCACAGTGACTGTTACCGGGGAAGAGCTTGCGCTGCATCCGTTCGCATCGGTGGCTGTAACCGAGTAGCTGCCGGATGTGGTGATGGTTACATTTTGTAATGTGCTGCCATTGCTCCATGCATACGAACTTGCGGCGCTTGAAGAAAGCACAACGGAATCACCGGGACAGAAGGTTGTTGTGTCGCTTGCAGTGATGCTTACATTGAATGGCGCCGGATCGTTTATTATCACTGAAGCATTCGCAGTGCAATTATTGGCATCCGTTACAACCACCGAATAAGTGGCTGCAGCAAGCGATGTTGCAACCGGGGTGGCTTGCACAGGTGCGGTGTTCCATGAATAGGTGTAAGACGATATTGCAGGCAGGTCATAGCTTACAATGATGTTATCCAGCGCTGCCGGCGATTGCGTGCCTGCCGCTGCATTGTTCCTCCAGTTGAACACGAGGCGTCTTACAGAGCCGGCATTTGCATCCAGTCCCATGATGGAATCCGTTTTAAACGTAGGCTGCAAATAATACGAGCCGATCGATGTTGCCGTAAAGGATGGCGCGGTTCCTAACTGGTAAGCTGCCTGCGGGAACTGCGAGGTTGGGATGAGATACACTCTCAGGCGGTCGACACCGCTGAATCCGCCGCCTTCGCCATTTGCTTTCCAGTCAAATTTTATTTTGATGTTCGTTGCGCCGGGAGGAAAGTAAAAATCCTTGTACACATGCACCGAAGAGCTTGCATTCACTTGGTAGGCGTTGCTTGCATTATCGTTTGTTACATACAGCGATTTGCTTCCGGTGCTTGCCGTTGCTGTTCCGATCATCCAGTGGTTCACTTCCGATCCGTTCACAATGATCCAGTCGGTAGTACCTTCCCAGTCTTCCTTGATCACGAATTCAGAAGCGGAGGAAACCGCCGAAACTGTTGCGGAGCCGTTGCTGCCACCTGCGCAGGTTGGGCCGGCAGTGCTTGTCGACAATGTCATTAACGAAGTTTGGTTCAACAGGTAATTCATTGATGCATTGCTGCTGTCGTTCAGGTTATATCCGTCAACTCCGCCATTCGGGTTGCTGGTGTATGCGGCAAAGGTATGCGGCCCCTGTGAGAACAATGTTGCCGGCAGTGTAACGCTTACGGAAGAATCCTTCAGCAAAGTGCCTGTCCATACATACGTGGCTGCCGGGTTGCCATCGATCTTATAATTGATCGTTACGGAGCTGAGCGTATTCATTCCGTAATTATTCAGCTGTACCACCGGGCTGATCGCATTGGGGAATGTACAGTCGGATGTGTAGGTGGTTGTTACCGGGTAAATAATTCTCCTGATCCCTGCATCCAGCGGCGATGGCGGAATGCATGCATACGAGTTCAGGTAGTTCTCCGAAGTGAGCGCAACGATCGCTGCCCTTGCCCTGTCCTTTTGCCCCTGCGTAAAGCGGCAGGTGGTTTCGTTGAAGGTGGCTGTCGGCCCCGCTGCCCATGCATAGCCCATGTAATTATAGCGTGAGTTATCCCAGATGCCGGATGCAGTGCAGGGATTGCTTGCGCCCCAGTCGTTGGTGCGGTGCGGCGGTGTGTCGCACACAAGGTCGCCGTTGTTTGCGCAGGAAGTATCCACCGGACAGGTAGCTCCGCCGCCATCGCCCTGGAACGTGTGGTTCAGCAACAGCATGTGGCCTACCTCATGTGCAAGCGTAATGCTGGATTGCGTCATTTGCAGGTAGTGAATGGTTACGCCATCGTAAGGGCTTCCTGTTTGCCCGGTTGCCTGCCCGTAAAGGTTAAGCCCGGAGCTCAGGCAGTACTTATACACCACCCAGATGTTCAGGTAAGAAGAGGTTGGCCATTTGCTCAGGTCCTTGATCGCTGCATAATTGTTAAAGCAGGAGGCCGGGCTGATCCCCGCGATCGCATACATTCCGCTGGAAACATAATTGGTAACGCCGGCGCCATTTACGCGGTTGATGCCGGTTGTTGGGTTTCCGTTCGGGTCGCGGACAGCAAGGCAGAAATTGATCTGCATGTCTACGCCAAAGCCGTTAATACCCTTGTACTTATCATTCATTCCCTGGATGGCCCCGAGGATCTGCGCATCCGAAATGTTGGAGCCTGTGCCTATCGCTTCACCGATGTGAACAACGTGCACTACCACGGGCACGTCCAATACTCCTGTCGACATGCGGTTGTGCGACCGGTTCCGGATGATCTCCCGGATCTTTGCTTCCGTTGCATCGGCATTGGCCTGGTATGCCGGGTCGCTGGCGAGGAAATAATTCCGCGCCTGGTCGAAGCCGCATACTTCCTGCGCTTTAAGGCGGAAGGAAAAAACTGCAAGGATGATCATCGCTGCAATTTTATATCTGGTAAGGATTGTTTTCATGTGTTTGTTTTTTGGTTCTGCAGTAAAGAGCACCGGGAGTGGTGTTTTAGTTGCACGAAAATACAGGCATCACGGGCAAAAGGAAGGGAAATTGTATGAAGTGTAGCGTTTCCTGTATGAACTGCATGGAAAGGCAAAAATAATTTTACCCGGCATTCATCTTTTTAAGGAAATCAGCCTTCATATTCCTCGATAAGGGAATAACGGAGCCGTCGGCCATGGTAATATTGTCTTCCGACTTCAAATGCGCCTTTACATGTTCGATGTTGATCAGGTGCGATTTATGCACGCGGAGAAAATCGACGCCCGCCAACAGCTCTTCCACATCCTTGATCAGCCTTGTGATGAGCTCCATTTTACCATTCGTGAACCATACTTCGGTATAGTTGCCGGATGCCTCACACCTTACGATAGCGGAGGGCTCCACAAAAATGGTTTTATTGTTCCCCACCAGCAGGGGGATCTTTTTATTCGGAGATGCGGCAGCAACAATGTTCATCATATGCTTCAGCACCGCTGTTTCTGCCTTCGCACTGATCTTTGCCTCTATCTTATTGAGCGATGTTTCCAGCTCGTCAATATCAACGGGCTTTAAAAGATAATCCGACACGCCCGCCTTGATCGCGTCGATGCCGTATTCGCGGTGCGCGGTGGTGACAATGATCTCAAAATTTATATTCGCCACTTTATTCACGAGGTTCAATCCCGGCTCATTCGGCATTTCAATATCGAGGAACACCAGCTGCGGATTGTGCCTTCCAATCAGCTGCACCGCTTCGTTCACGCTTGCGCCTGTAGCCAGCACCTGCACTTTTTTCGCAAAATGCTTCTCCAGGATAAAGCTCAGGGTTTCGCGCCCGCTTTTTTCATCATCTACAATAATGGCTGTGATCATGGCTTGTGTTTGGTGTTAAGGATCTTCACTTCTATTCGCGTGCCTGCCGGCATTCCCTTCTCATCCGCTTCATCAACAATATCAATCTCCACTTTTAATGCATTGGTCTGCTCGAGGAGTTTGATCCGGTCAAAGATATTGGAGATGCCTCTCGATGTATGCTTTTTCCGCTGCGCAGCGATCATCCCTGCTTTTTCCCTGCCAATGCCATTGTCGCGGATCATGCAAACTACGAGGGTTCCGGAGCGGATGCTGAATGATACATCTAAATGCTTATCCCCTTCCTTCGGCATCAGCCCGTGCCAGATCGCATTTTCAATAAAAGGCTGCAGGATCATCGAAGGTACCATGATCTCATCTGCCGGAAGGCCATTGTCTTCCAGCGTGATCTTAAATGAGAAGGAATTGTCGAAGCGCTTTGATTCGATCTCCACATACAGTGAAAGCGTTTCGATCTCTGTTTTCAAAGGCACCAGCTGTTCGGAAGAGCTGTCGAGCACATTCCTGATCAGCTTCGAGAATTTTGATAAAAAGCGGTAGGCATCCTCCGTGTTGTTGGAAACGATGCTGTGCTGGATAGAGTTGAGCGCATTGAAAATAAAATGCGGATTCATTTGCGCCTTCAGCGCGGTGAGCTCCGCATGCTGCACCAGCAGCCGCAGCTCCTGCTCTTTCTTTTGCTTCCGTGTTTTAAAGCGGTAGTATGCCAGGTAAGCGATCAGCAGAAAAACAAAGAAGAGCGCTGCGGAGATGTACATGTAAAAATTCCGCTTCTGCTCGTACAAGGCTTTGGCACGCTCCTTTTCATTCTCGATCTGCAGATTAGTTTTTTGTGTTTCAAAATTCTCCCTCAGCTGCTGCAGGTTGATGTTCTTTTCTTCGTTCAGGTCCCTGTCTTCCCTGTACCATTTTTCAAGATACAGCAAAGCCTGGCCGGGCCTTCCCAGCGCTTTGTAAATCTCGTACATGTTGAAATTGAATACCCGCTGATCCTCTGCAATTAAGCCTCCCTGCCCCTGCTTCAGCCTTTCAGCCAGGCTGGAAAAGTAAAGCGCCGAATCAAACTTCTTAAGCTCCTTGTAAACCTGCCCGAGGATAATGTAACAGGCAATAATGTTCCCGGAGTCGGCTGTAGCGATGCAGTTGTTCAAGGAAGCAAGCGCGTATCTTTTGCAATGCAGCGGATCGTCCTTCATTTCATACGCTTTGGTATACAGGTCATTGATCATCCCCGTACTGCCGGGGTTATTTCCCTGAACATATTTTTCAGCATCCTTCACCGCATCCAGCATTGAATCTCCATACACCCGCGTGGTGGTATCATCGGAGCCGTAATAGGTAAAATTGGTGCCATACACATAATAGCACCTTACCACGCTGGCCGAATCGTTCATCTCCTTTGCCATTGCAATGGCCTTCTTAATGTAGTTGCCCGCGATCGCGATCTTATTGAGGCGCTGGTAGTCCATTGCCAGGTAGTAATTCGCGCTTTTCTGCTCGGGGACAAGCTTTGCTTTAAAGGCGGCATAATCCATTTTCAGGAAATAGCTGATGGAACGCTGAAACTCCGCGGTATTGAAATAGCCTTTTCCAAGGCCGAAGTAATTCTTGCATTTCACCTTAACGTCCGCAGTATTCTCCAGCAGCTTTTCCGCTTCCTCAAAATAATGCTTCGCCTTTTCAAACGAGATGCTATCCGTGAAAACGAATCCTTTGATCACAAGCCCGCATGCCTCGCGCTCACTCCCTTTTTCCGCATTCGCAAAAACATTCAGCGCTTCCTTAAATGAATGGGTAGTGTACAGGTGATAGGCATTTTCGAAATCCGTTTTGGGAACAGCTTTTTGTGCTGTGGCCGCTTTCGCGAAAGCCAGCACCGTGAGAACGCTGATGAGCACCTTAAAATTCATTGCAATCGGAGTGATTTTGCTGCGTGTATTTCAAAGGTAATAAAATTTAAATGGCAGGTTCATTCCATAAAAAAAGGGAGAATATTTTCTCCCTTCCTGTTACTTCACTACACCGAGCTCTTTCCCTATCTTTTCAAAGGCGGCAAGCGCTTTATCGAGATGCTCCTTTTCGTGGGCGGCCGAAAGCTGCACCCGGATGCGGGCCTGTCCTTTCGGCACTACCGGGTAAAAGAAGCCCGTCACATAAATTCCTTCATCCAGCAATTTCGCGGCAAACTGCTGCGCAAGCTTGGCATCGTATAACATTACCGGGACAATGGCCGAATCGCCGTCCTTAATTTCCAGTCCGGCTTTTTTAATTCCCTGCTTGAAATAGTTCACGTTCCATTCCAGCTTATCGCGCAGCGTTGTTGCTTCGCTCAGCATATCGAGCACGGCAATGGATGCGCCTACAATGTGAGGCGCCAGCGAGTTGCTGAATAAATAGGGCCTCGAGCGCTGGCGTAAAATTTCAATGATCTCCTTCTTCGCGGAAGTGAAGCCGCCCATTGCGCCGCCAAGGGCTTTTCCCAAAGTGCCGGTAACAATGTCGACGCGGTGCATTACATTTTTTAATTCGATGGTCCCTCTGCCTGTTTTCCCGATGAAGCCGGAAGCATGGCTCTCATCCACCATTACCATTGCATCGTATTTATCGGCAAGGTCGCAGATCTTATCCAGCGGCGCTACAAATCCATCCATGGAAAATACGCCATCGGTAACGATCAGCCTGAACCGCTGCTTTTGCGCCGCTTTCAGCTGCTCTTCCAAATCCTCCATATTACAGTTCTTGTAGCGGTAACGCTGCGCCTTGCACAAGCGAACGCCGTCAATAATGGAGGCATGGTTCAGCTCATCGGAGATGATCGCATCCGCTTCGCCGAGCAAGGGCTCGAACACGCCGCCGTTGGCATCGAAGCAGGCTGCATACAGGATCGTATCTTCCTGCCCTACAAACTTTGAGATCTTTTCTTCCAGCTCCTTGTGAATATCCTGCGTGCCGCAAATGAAGCGCACGCTGCTCATTCCGTAGCCGTGGCGGTCGAGTGTTTTATGAGCGGCCTCTATCACTTTCGGATGGGACGAAAGCCCGAGGTAATTGTTCGCGCAAAACACGATCACATCCTTACCGTTCACTTTCACAACCGCTCCCTGCTCCGTGGTAATGATCCGCTCCTTTTTAAACAGGCCCGATTCGTCTATATTCTTTAATTCTCCTTCGAGATGCGATTTGATTTTTCCGTACATGTTTTTAATGCTGTTATTTCATACAAAAGTACAAAAAAAGCCCTTTCGGAGCGTTGACCGAAAGGGCTAAATCAGGCGGCCGCTCACTATTTTTCGACAATATTTTTCAGGTTCCGCAGTCCGGCATCAAAATCCTTTGCAAGCATGCCCTTCATGAACATGGTCATGATGTTCAGCGGCCTTGGCGATTCCCCGCGAAAGCCCCAGCGCACTTGTGTCTGGTTCGCACTTACAGCTTCGGTAACGATATACGCATCGTTAGTGGTTTTGAATGGCTTTTCGAAGCGCAGCTCAAATTCCATCCGCTCGCCTTCCACGATCTTTTTAATTTCCTGCTCGCCCTTTCCCACATTCTTATTGCCTTCCCAGGCATTTACAAATCCAACGGTACCGTCCGTTCCACGGAACTCATTTCTTATGGCAGGATCCTTCATGGCCCACACACTCCAGTTGTTCTGATTCTTAAGAGACCTGACATACGCGAACACTTCGGCCTTCGGTTTATTAATAAGGATCTCTCTTTCGATGCTAAACGTGGTTGGCGCAACAATCGCCAGGATCACAATCACTGCTACGATCCCTGCTAAAACATACAATACCATCATTTTAATTTTTTTTAGGTTCAACAATTTATCTGCCTGCAATATTAGATACAATCTGCGCCAAATCAAAACAGATAAAGCACTTATTATGGCGGCGCCAAACTTTCCGCACTTGTGTTTTTTATTATCTTTGAAGCTCATCTACCTTTAGTGAATCGTATGAAAAAAATTATGCTGCTTGGCTCGGGCGAGCTCGGAAAAGAATTTGTGATCGCAGTGAAGCGCCTCGGGCAATACGTGATCGCCGTTGATTCTTACAACGATGCGCCTGCACAACAGGTGGCGGATGAGCGCGAAGTGATCAACATGCTGGATGGCGCGGAGCTCGACAGGATTGTAGCAAAGCACCGGCCCGACCTCATTGTACCGGAGATCGAGGCGATCCGCACCGAGCGTTTTTACGATTACGAAAAGCAGGGCATCCAGGTGGTGCCCAGCGCAAAGGCGGCCAACTTCACGATGAACCGCAAGGCCATCCGCGACCTTGCAGCGAAAGAGCTTGGGCTGAAAACTGCGAAGTACGAATATGCCAACAGCTTTGAAGAGCTGAATGCCGCCGTGAAAAATATCGGCATGCCCTGCGTTGTAAAGCCATTGATGAGCTCTTCCGGCAAAGGACAAAGCGTGATCAAAACGGAAAGCGATATTCAAAAGGCCTGGGATTATGCACAGGCAGGCAAGCGCGGCGATTACACGGAAGTGATCGCGGAAGCGTTTGTAAAGTTCAATTCGGAAATCACATTGCTTACTGTAACGCAAAAGAACGGCAACACGCTGTTTTGTCCGCCGATAGGCCACCGCCAGGAGCGCGGCGATTACCAGGAAAGCTGGCAGCCTGCAGAAATAAAGCCGGAGCATTTGAAAGAAGCGCAGGTAATGGCCGGGAAGGTAACCAAAGCATTGAGCGGCGCCGGCATCTGGGGCGTTGAGTTCTTCCTTGCCGATGACGGCGTTTATTTTTCAGAGCTCTCGCCACGCCCGCATGATACGGGAATGGTAACGCTGGCAGGCACGCAGAACTTTTCCGAATTTGAATTGCACGCGCGTGCTGTGCTCGGATTGCCTATCCCCGAAATTACACTTGAGCGCGTTGGCGCCAGCGCAGTGATCCTTGCACACAAGGAAGGCGCTTCTCCAACGTTCACAGGACTGGAAAAGGCAATGGACCATGTAAAAAGCGACATCCGCATTTTCGGAAAGCCGGTAACGCGGCCTTACCGGAGAATGGCTGTGGCATTAACATACGACAAGCCCGGAAGCGATGTGAATGCAGTGACGCAGCGCGCGATTGAAATTGCAGCAATGGTAAATGTGGAATCGAAATAAAAATCCTATCTTTCTATAAAATAAGCACACAGATATGCAGCACAACCAACAGACCTTAGCAGAAATCCAGGATTTTAAAGGAAAATATCCGAAGCAGTTGTGGTACCTTTTCTTTTCCGAAATGTGGGAACGCTTTTCCTTTTACGGGATGCGCGGGATGCTTGTTATTTTCATGGTCGACAAGCTTCAGATGAATAAAACGGATGCGAATCTTCAATACGGGGCAACGCAGGCATTTGTTTATGCATTTACATTTATCGGCGGACTGTTTGCAGACAAGATCCTTGGCTATCGCAAATCGCTTTTCTGGGGCGGAGTGTTAATGATCGTCGGAAGCTTTATCCTGTCGCTTAACCCGCAGGAATATTTCTTCCTCGGGATCAGCTTTACGATCATCGGCTCCGGGTTTTTCAAGCCCAATATTTCCACCATGGTTGGTGCGCTTTACAGGCAGGGCGACAGCAGGACCGATGCAGGATTTTCATTATTCTATGCGGGCATCAACCTCGGTGCGCTGCTGGGAGGCTATGCCTGTATCGCCATTGCACAAAGCTATTCCTGGAAGCTCGCTTTCGGCCTTGCAGCCATTGTAATGACGATCAGCCTTGTTACCTTTATCTTCACACAACGCTCCCTTGGCCCTATCGGTTTACCACCGATCCGCTCGGAAGGCAATACCTCAAAGAACTGGTATGAATATGCGGTTTACGGCGGTTCCCTGCTGGTGATCCCGGTGATCATGACCATGGTATCCAAAACCCAGTATACCGATTGGTTCATGTACATCATCGGGCCCTGCGTACTGATCTATCTCATTTACGAAATGATGAAGTATCCGGCAGCAGAACGAAGAAAATTACTGGCAGCCCTGATCTTCATTTTATTCTCGATCCTTTTCTGGGCGTTCTTTGAGCAAAGCGGCGGATCATTAAGCCTCTTCGCAGCCAATAACCTTCATAACACCGTGCTTGGCGTTCCTTTGAATCCGAACGGGGTGAACAATTCGGCCAACTCTTTATTCGTGATCATTTTTGCAGCGCTTGTGGGGATGGCCTGGATCTGGATGAACAAAAGAAAGATCGAGCCAAATACCATTGTAAAGTTCGGCCTCGGGTTCCTTTTCCTCGCAGGCGGCTTCTATGTTTTTTACTGGACCAAGTTTTTTGCCGATGCCAACGGGATGACCTCTCTCGACCTGTTTACCTTCGGATGGCTGGTGATCACATTCGGGGAATTATGCCTTTCACCTATCGGAATGTCGGTGATGACCAAGCTTTCACCGCCCAAGCTCCAGGCTATGATGATGGGAATGTGGTTCCTTGCAAGCGCATACGGACAATACTTTGCAGGGTTGCTGGGCGCCAACATCGCGGAAGCGTCGAGCAATTCCACCAACCTCGAAAGCCTTAACATTTATGCGGAGGGCTACAAGCAGCTCGGCATTTATGCGCTCATTGCGGGAGTTGTGATGATCGCCATCTCACCAATCGTTAAAAAACTGATGGGAGAAGTAAAATAAATTGCCTTCGTCCGTAAACATAAATGAATTTCTAAAATTATCGGAAACACATCCGGTCATCGATGTGCGCACACCCGCCGAATTTGGGCAGGGACACATTCCCGGCGCCATCAACATCCCGCTGTTCACGAACGAAGAGCGTAAGATCATAGGCACACTGTACAAGCAGGAAGGCAAGCAGCCTGCGATCCTCAAAGGCCTGGAGCTGGTGGGCCCCAAGCTGCACCAGTTCATTTCACAGGCGAACAGCATTCCCAATTCGGGGACACTCCTTACACATTGCTGGCGCGGCGGCATGCGCAGCGGCAGCATGGCATGGCTGTTTGAAACATACGGCTTTAAATGCATCACGCTCAAAGGCGGATATAAGAAATACAGGCATCATGTGCTGGAAAGCTTCCAGGCCCCTGTAAATATTGTTGTGCTTGGCGGCAGAACAGGCTCGGGAAAAACATTGATCCTACAGGAGCTTGCCCGCACCGGCGAACAGGTGGTGGACCTTGAAAAGATCGCACATCACAAAGGCTCTTCCTTCGGATCATTCGGCGAAGAAAAGCAATTGTCGCAGGAGCATTTTGAGAATGAAGTTTCATTTGCCTTCTCGAAGATCGACAACAACAGGATCTGCTGGGTAGAGGATGAAAGCAGGAAGATCGGCATCAACATTTTACCGGATGGGCTCTGGCACCAGATGAGGGCTGCAAAGGTTGCACATATCGAGCTCTCGCAGGAAGCACGGCTGGAG
The DNA here is from genome assembly GCA_025963725.1 of Bacteroidota bacterium. Classification (GTDB taxonomy): domain Bacteria; phylum Bacteroidota; class Bacteroidia; order 2-12-FULL-35-15; family 2-12-FULL-35-15; genus 2-12-FULL-35-15. Next base: position 331,032 of record JAOQAE010000003.1, read on the forward strand.
CATCTCGTTGCCGACTATGGCAAATTCACTAAGGAAGAGCTGATCACCGCCACGCAGCGCATCGGAAAAAAATTAGGCGGACAGCATGTAAAACGCGCTGTGGAAGCCATTGAAGAAGGCGACCTGAAAACAGCCTGCGCGATCACATTAGTGTATTACGACAGGTCGTACGATTACGGATTAAGCCAGCGCCCGCAGGAAAACATTATACGGTTCCCTTTTGAGAAGCTGGATGTGGGAAGGATCGCAGAGGTAATTTCTATGTCATTCTGAGCCCTTCCACGATGCTCAGGACAAGCTCCACGTGTGGAACCGAAGAATCTTTTTTATATACAATTGAAATTATGGTTACCGGATGACGATGCTTCGGTTCCCTCAGCATGACAGAAAAAAAATGGAAGATATAAAACTCACTCAATACTCACACGGCGCAGGCTGCGGATGCAAGATAGCGCCGCATGTGCTGGAAGAAATATTAAAATCGGATTTCGCAGCGCCGCATAACAATAAGCTGATCGTTGGCAACAGCACAAAGGATGATGCTGCTGTGTACGACATCGGCAACGGGCAGGGACTGATCAGCACCACCGATTTTTTTATGCCCATCGTGGATGATGCCGCCGACTTCGGGAAGATCGCGTCTGCGAATGCCATCAGCGATGTATACGCCATGGGCGGAAAGCCGTTAATGGCCGTTGCGATCCTCGGCTGGCCTATCAATAAATTATCAACGGAGCTTGCGCGGAAAGTGATCGACGGTGCAAGAAGCATCTGCGCGGAAGCAGGCATCCCGCTGGCCGGCGGGCACAGCATCGACAGCCCGGAACCAATTTTCGGGCTTGCCGTAACCGGGATCATTGACCTGAAAAATCTAAAGCAGAACGATACTGCAAAAGAAGGCGACCTGCTTTATCTCACCAAGAAGATCGGCGTGGGAATTTTAACAACGGCGGAGAAAAAAGAAAAGCTCAGGGAAGATCATAAAGGCGTAGCCGCACAGCAAATGATGCTGCTGAACAAGGTCGGAGAAAAGTTCGGAAGCCTGAATTATGTGAATGCAATGACGGATGTGACTGGCTTCGGATTATTAGGCCACCTGATCGAAATGGCGGAAGGCGCCGGATTATCTGCCGAGCTGGATTATTCAAAAGTGCCATTGATCTGCGACCTCAGCTTTTACACTTCGCAGATGTGCGTTCCCGATAACAGCTTCCGCAACTGGAGCGGCTATGATCCGAAAGTGTCGGGAATTACAGGCGATTCGCTGCTTACCCTCTGCGATCCGCAAACGAACGGCGGACTGCTTGTTACGATCAGCCCCGCTGCGAAAAATGAATTTGAACAATTGCTGGCCGCGGAAGGCTTAGAGGAATTTGCACAGCCCGTCGGCAGGATGGTGATGAAGGAAGAAAAGGTTGTGAGGATTATTTAGGCATGCAGCGTGACGAGGTCACTTCGAGTGCGGAACAAAGTGGAGCGTATCGAGAAGTAGACCATCCCCTCACACGTTCTCGATACACCCTTCCTGAAAAGGAAGGGCACTCGAACTGACAAGCGCACAAGCTCTGCGCCTCTGCGAGAAACAAACGGGTAAGATTGTGTTATCTCCCCAATTGCTTCACAGCATTCGTCACACTCTCTATCGTTTCAATTATTTCTTCTTCGGTTGTGTACTTTCCAAGGCTGAAGCGCACCGACGCATACGAATCCTCATCGCTTAAACCCATCGCCTTCAATACATGCGAAGGCTCCGCAACCGCCGATGTGCAAGCCGATCCCATCGCCACGGCAATGTGCGGAATCTTTCCTATCAGCGATTCCGAACGGATCCCGTGAAAGCAAATGTTGGTGGTTGTATACAGGCGGTGCCTCGTGCTTCCGTTGATGAACACCTGCGGCAGGTCGCACAGGAACTGCTCGAGGCGCGTTCTTAATTTTGAGATCCTCACGGCATCATCCCACATTTCGGCTTTCGCGATTTCACAGGCTTTTCCCAAGCCCACAATGCCCGGCACATTCAAAGTTCCCGAGCGGATGCCGCGCTCATGCCCGCCTCCATCCATTTGCGGGAACAGGCTTACACGCGGGCCTTTCCTTCTTACATACAATGCCCCAACGCCCTTCGGCCCGTAAAACTTATGCGCGCTCAGGCAGAGCAGTCCGATGTGCTCTTCCTGCACGTCGATGTTCAGCTTGCCTGCGGCCTGTGTTGCATCACAGAAGAAGATGCTTCCGTTGGCATGAGCCAGCTCCGCGATCTTTTTCACAGGCTGCATTACGCCTGTTTCATTGTTCGCATACATCACGGCAACGAGGATCGTTTCCGGGCGAAGCGCATTCTTTAATTCTTCCAGGTCGATAAGGCCTTCGCGGTTAACAGGTAAATAAGTGATCTCCGCTCCCTTTTTCTCAAGCGCCGCACAGGTATCCAGCACGGCTTTGTGCTCCGTTCTCACCGTAATGATGTGCTTTCCTTTTGTCTTGTAATTTTCCCAAACGCCCTTGATCGCGAGGTTGATCGCCTCCGTGGCGCCGGATGTGAACACAATTTCCTGGTCGAGGCAGTTGATCAGCTCCGCCACCTGCTTCCGCGCCGTTTTTACGGCATCATCGGCCAGCCAGCCGAATCCGTGCGTGCGGCTTGCCGCATTTCCGAACGTTTCGCTGAAATAAGGAAGCATGGCTTCCAGCACCCGTTTGTCGACAGGAGTGGTAGCATTGTAATCGAGATAGATGGGTGTTTTCACAGGACAAAAATAGCGAATTGATGGCGGATAACAGAGCCCTAAACCACTTTATTTGCGGGGAAAAAGCCCCTTATTTAGATTTATTCTTAACTTTGTATCCTGATTATGACCGAGGCAAAAACCATCGATAAAACAGGCATTGATATTCAAAAGATCCGTGCCGATTTTCCCATTCTTTCCCGCAAGGTGAACGGGAAACCGCTCATTTATTTCGATAATGGCGCCACTGCCCAGAAGCCGCTTTCGGTGATCAACGCGATCGACCATTATTACAGGGAGCAGAATGCGAATATTCACCGCGGCGTCCATACCATGAGCCAGGAGATCACGGTTGCCTATGAAAATGCAAGGGCTACCGTTCAGAAACATTTGAATGCAAAGCACGCGGCTGAGATCGTTTTCACTTCCGGCACCACCGAATCCATCAACCTTGTAGCACATTCCTTCGGGAAAAAATTTGTTTCCGCCGGCGATGAAGTGATCGTAACCGCCATGGAGCACCATTCCAATATTTTACCCTGGCAGCAGCTCTGCGAAGAAAAGGGCGCGATCCTGAAGGTAGTTCCGATCAACGATGCGGGCGAGCTGATCATGGAGGAATACAAAAAGCTGCTGAATGCAAAAACAAAGATTGTTGCCGTTACACATATTTCCAACACCCTTGGAACCGTTAATCCTGTGAAGGAGATCATTGCGCTGGCACATGCACAGAACATTCCCGTGCTCGTGGATGGCGCGCAATCAGTGCCGCACATGGCAGTGGATGTGCAGGAGCTTGACGCCGACTTTTACTGCTTCAGCGGACATAAGCTTTTTGGCCCTACCGGCGTGGGAATCCTTTACGGAAAAGAAAAGTGGCTGAATGAGCTGCCGCCATATAAGGTCGGCGGCGGAACGATCAAAACAGTAAGCTTCGAAAAAACGGAATATGCGGATGTGCCCCTTCGCTTTGAAGCGGGAACGCCGCACATTGAAGGCGGCATCGGGCTTGCGGCTGCCATCGATTATGTGAATGCGATCGGGCTGGATCACATTGCCGCTTACGAGCAGGAGCTTTTAACGCATGCAACGGAGCAGCTGCAAAAGATCGCCGGTGTGAAGATCATCGGCACCGCTAAAAACAAAGCGAGCGTGATCTCCTTTGTTGTGGAAGGCATTCATGCATTCGACCTCGGCACCATCCTCGACCAGCTTGGAATAGCGGTGAGAACAGGCCATCACTGCACACAGCCCTTGATGGCGCATTATTGCGTGCAGGGAACAGTGCGCGCCGCATTTGCTTTTTATAATACGAAGGAAGAGATCGATGAATTCATCAAAGGTTTGGAACGGGCGATCAATATGCTGAAATGATCTTTAGCACGAAGAAAAAATGACCATAGAGGAAACAGAAAAAGAGATCACGGAAGAGTTTGAGATGTTCGATGACTGGATGCAGAAATACGAATACCTCATCGACCTTGGAAAATCGCTCCCGGTGATCAGCGAAGAATATAAAACGGATGACAAGATCATCAAAGGCTGCCAGAGCAGGGTGTGGCTGCACTCTGAACTAAAGGACGGGAAGATTGTTTATACTGCCGACAGCGATGCGATCATCACAAAAGGAATGGTGGCGCTGATGGTAAGGGTTTTATCGGGACACACCCCTGACGAGATCATGAATGCGAAGCTGGGATTTGTGGAGAAGATCGGGCTAACGCAGCACCTCTCTCCCACCCGCAGCAACGGCTTGCTGAGCATGATCAAACAGATGAAGCTGGACGCGCTGGCTTACAAAGCAAGAGGATAAAGAACAGCCTTTTGAAATTTTTAATTTAATTTTTGAATTCGCTATAAATGCCTGCAATTATAAATACACACAATACAGAGATCACACAGCGTGTTATCGACACGATCAAAACCTGCTATGATCCCGAGATCCCCGTTGATGTATGGGAGCTTGGGCTCATCTACGAGATCAACCTCGACGAGGAAAATAACCTCATGGTGAAAATGACGCTGACCTCTCCTTCCTGCCCTGTAGCGGAAACACTGCCCCCAGAGATCGAAGCGAAGCTCCGCGATGTGGAAGGCGTGCGCTCGGCAAAGATCGAGCTTACCTTTGAACCGCCCTGGGAAAAGGACATGATGAGCGAAGTGGCGCAGCTGGAATTAGGATTTATGTAAACATTTTTTTCACGCAGAGGCGCAGAGCCCGCTGAGGTATCTACTTGCAACATGAAAGCCAAACACCTGTTATTGCTGACCATCTGCCTGCTGAGTGTTTCCTCATTTTCATACAAGGCGCCAACTTCCCCCACACCCGTTACCGTTTACATCTTCCTTTCTGAAACCTGCCCTATCTGCCAGAGCTACACGCTTACGCTGAAAACACTTTATACAAAATACAGCTCCCGGTCCGTAAAATTTATTGGCGTGTTCCCGAATTATTATTCGGATGACAAAAGCCTTGCGGAGTTCAGAAAGAAATACGCGATCCCGTTTGCGCTTGTAACCGATAAGAACGGAACGCTGAGCAAGCGGCTGAAGGCAGGCATTACTCCTGAGGCATTCGTGGAAGATGATAAAAAGAACATTCTTTACAGCGGCCGGATCGACGATTCATTTTATGCATTAGGAAAGCGCCGGACCGTCATCACTACCAACGACCTTGATGAAGCCCTTAGCGCGATCACAAACGGGAAAAAAGTAGCCCGGCCCAAAACACAGGCTGTTGGCTGCATCATCACCACCTCGGAATAATTGCGTATTTTTAATTGAATAAAAAATCAGCCATGAGAATCTTCCGGACCACATCAAGCATCTTCCTGATGATCGCATTTTTTGTGATCACGTCCTCCTTCATCAAAAAGGAGGACGATAAAAAGAAAGAAGAGAAAGATCCCGAAGAGCTTTATTCCATGGGCGAGATCAAGGCATTCTCTCCCGACAGCATCCCTTACGGCACGTATGTTTCCCTCACGAAGGAAGTGATGAACAAAAAGGAAAACCTCATCACCATGAAATCGATCAGCATCGACCAGAAGGGCGAGACAACAGAATACAACTACACCATGAATATCAACGATCCGAAATTTGTGATCAAGGATGCGGATGGAAAATACAGCGGCGTTGGAAAGCTGCATGGCAAAAAATGGAAATGGACCAGCTGGGACTACAGCATCTACTTTAATGATCCGGCAGGCGGACGCATGGAAGCCTACAATTACTTTTCACTTGTGGGGCTTGTGGTGAACAAAGCCTTTTACGGGCCCGATGGAAAAATGGTAGTGAAATACAAGGAGCGCCACAAGGCCATCACCAAGGAACAGTTCGAGATCCTTTACCTGCAGGTATTAAAATGCTCCGCAAAATGAAAAAGGGCTTCGCCATTTTATTACTGATCAGCGTAATTGCTGCAAAGGCGCAAACAACCTTCAGCGAGCACATTGCACCGATCATTTATAACAAGTGCAGTTCCTGCCATCACGCAGGCGGAATTGCACCGATGGCTTTCGGCAGCTACGCCGAAACAAAAAAGTATGCAGGCATGATCATGCTTTCCGCGATCGACCCGAAATCGAGGTTCATGCCACCCTGGATGCCGGATGCGACTTACAGCCATTTTGCTGACGAGCGCCTCCTCACAGAAAACGAAACTGCTCTCCTTAAAAAATGGATCGATGAAGGGATGCCACAGGGAGATGCGGCTGCGGAGCCTGAACTGCCACTGTTCCCCAAAGGCTCACAATTAGGCAAGCCCGACCTTACGATCTCCATGAAAGAGGCTTACCTGCACAAAGGGAACAACAAGGATGCATACCGGATCTTTGTATTGCCCACCCATTTAAAAGAGGGACACAATGTTTCAGCCATCGAGATCCAGCCGGGAAACCCGAAGATCGCGCATCACGTTATTCTTGGGCTCGACACGACGCGAACAGCCGAACAGCTGGATGCGAAAGATCCGGGATATGGCTACGAGCAATATTCCGGCTTCGGATTTTATCCCACCTATTCCAACTGGAGCGGATGGGTGCCCGGCAATAAGGCGCGCTTCTTACCCGAGGGCATCAGCAATTACATACTGCCGGACTCAAAGGTGCTGCTGCAGATGCATTACGGCCCAACGCCGGTAGATGCAACAGATTCAACCGTCATCAATATTTTCTACAACAAGACACCGGCTACACGCTATATCCGGGGCTGGGTGGTGAGTCCGAACGACATTGTTGACGGCCCTTTTTACATTCCCGCCAATACCACAAAAACATTCCACGCAAAGTATAAGGTGGTTTCCGATTGCAGCCTCATCAGCGTAACGCCCCATTCCCACTGGCTGGGGAAAAAATGGGAAGCATTCGCTGTTCACCCGAACGGCGATACAACCAAGCTCATTCGCATCAACGACTGGGATTTTAACTGGCAGAATTTTTTCAGCTTTCAGAAATTCATTAAACTTGAAAAAGGAACGGTAATGTACGTGAGCGCAACATACGATAACACAGAAAAGAATTACCGCAACCCGAACAGGCCGCTCAGGAATGTAACGTGGGGAGAAAGCACAAAGGATGAAATGTTCCTGTTCTACTTCGCGTATGTGCCCTACCAAAAGGGAGACGAGGACCTCGAAATTGGCGGCAACATCAATTCCATGAATGCTGTAAGCGACAATGCCGCTAAAAAATTACGCATCGATTACAACATTAGCGATAACTCGGCTGTTAGTATTAAGCTCTGTGATGCAAAAGGGAAAGAGGTTTCACATGTTGTGAAAGCATTGGAAACACCGGCAGGAAAGCACCAGGCTGAGATCGATACAAAAGGGGTGAAACCGGGAATATACTGGTGCAAGATGAATGCAGCGTACTTCACGGAGAGCCAAAAGATCATTATCGAATAAAAAAGACCCCTGTCAGGGTTTGAAACCCTGACAGGGGTAAATAAAAATTGAAACATGGAAAACGGAATTGTAAATAAAGTATCGCAAAGTGGTTTGATCACCATCGACCTGGAGGAATATTATCCGGCCGGACAGCGTGTGCTGTTTGATATAAAAGAGCATCTTTTCCAGGGATTGATCCTTCGTGAAAAAGATTTCCGGGAGTTCATCAAGAACGAGGACTGGAACAAATACAGGGATTGCTATGTGGCGCTCACCTGCTCTGCCGATGCGATCGTGCCTACATGGGCATACATGCTGCTGGCAGCACAACTCGAGCCTCTTGCAAAAAAGGTTGTTTTCGGAAACCTTGAAACGCTGGAAACAATTTTATACAATGAGATCCTTTCAAAAATAAATATCGAAGAATACAAGGATGCACGCATCGTGATCAAAGGCTGCGGAAACCTGCCTGTTCCGAAAGCGGCATACGTTCAGATCACCAGCCTGCTGCGCCCGGTTGCAAAAAGCATTATGTACGGTGAGCCCTGCTCCACTGTGCCTTTATACAAGCAGCCGAAGGCTTAATAATGAGCTCCTCCGGAGCTCACCAGGTGTTTGGTTCTCTCTCTTGCTATTAATAATATACTCCTCCGGAGTATTGTATTCCTTATTCTATTTGCTTTAACAGGCCGCTCCTCCGGAGCTTGAAAAACATCTGGATCTGCTTGGAGCTATAAACAGGTCGCTCCTACGGAGCTAAATTGAAACAACCATTGGTAGCTGGGGCGGCCTTTTCAAGTACTCCGGAGGAGTACATTATTAGTAGCAATCTCATATCACCAACAACAGAGCTCCGGAGGAGCGAATTATTTACACCAAGATAACATCACGTAAGCCCCAGCGGGGCGGCCTGTTTGTAACATCTATCACGACGTCAGGTTCTCAAGCTCCGTAGGAGCGGCCTGTTTCAGCTGGCACATTAACCCGCCGTACTCCGGAGGAGTACATTATTAGTAGTAATTGAATACCATCTACCACAGAGCTCCGGGAGGAGCGAATTATTATTCCAGCAAAAAGCCCGCTTCCGGATTCCGGAGCGGGCTTTTGAAATATTGATCAGCAGATATTAATTAATGATCAGTTTTTTGATCTTCAGTTCTTCACCGCTGTTTAATCGGATGTAGTAAATGCCTTTTGCCAATCCTTCAAGGTCAATCTGTTTGTTATAATCTCCTGCGATATTCTTATCGCTGAAGCTGAACACTTCCTTGCCCTGGATATCGGTGATGCTGATGCTCAGCTCGCTGAAGTTAGCATTCAGCATCGCAATGCTGAACATTCCGCTTGTTGGGTTTGGATATACGGTTACTCCGCTCAGCCCTTCGATCTCGTCGATGCCTGTACAATCGGCAACATTGATCACCTGGGTCACTGAGTTCGAGCAGGAGTTCGCATCGGTATAGGTGTACAATACCGGGTGAGCGCCTACGCCCGATACCATCGGATCGAACATGGATGCAGCGAGGCCTGCACCGCCGCTGAACATTCCGCCTGCCGGTGTTGCGTTCAGGAAGATCGCTCCGCCCTGTAAGCAGATCGGCGCAATGGCCGGGAAGCCAACCACAGGAAGCGGGTTGATCGTTACCATTACTGTATCAGCAGATGTACATCCGGCGTTGGTGACATTCACCACGTACACACCTGATGATGACACGTTGATCGTTTGTGTTGTTGCAGAAGTGCTCCATGCAAATGTTGAACCGCTGTTTCCGGCATTGAGCGTTACAGAGCCGGCACACTGTGCAGTATCGGAACCGAGGTTCACGATCGGGTACTGGTTGAATGTAACAGTGATGGAATCCATCGACATACATCCTGTTGCCGGATTTGTTACCGTCACACTTACTGTGTTTGTTGCATATAGGGTCAGTGTTTGTCCTGTTGAGCTGTCGTACCACAAGTGCGTGAATCCCGGGTTACCGGCATCCAGCGTGAGTGATCCGCCGCACTGAATAGTGTCATTGCCAAGGTTAACCACAGGCAACGGGTTGATCGTTACATTCACCGAATCCATGGAAGTACAACCGTTAACATCTGTCACCGCAACAGAATAGGTTCCTGTTGAAGCCGCGGTAAGCGTTTGAGCCGTAGTAGAATTGTTCCACATGAATGAAGATCCCGTATTTGCAGCATCGAGCAGTACGGTTCCTGCACATTGTGTTGTATCGGCACCGAGGTTTACCACCGGCAGCGCGTTCACCATCACGTTGATGCTGTCTGTTCCCTTACATCCGTTCGCATCGGTTACAAGCACCGAATACGTTCCGGCAGTTGTTACGCCGGTTGTTTGTGTTGTTGAAGCATTGCTCCATGCATAGCTTGAGCCAGGGTGGCCGGCATCCAGCATCAGCGTATTGCCGTTACAGATCGCAGTGTCTGCACCTATCGTTACAACAGGCAATGTATTTTGTGTGATCGTGATCGTATCCGAGCTGTAGCAGGATGTTACAGGATCGCTTACAAAAACGAAATACGTTGCAGCGCTGTTCACCGTAAGCGTTTGATTGGTGGATGCATCACTCCAGGAATAGGTAGCTCCCGGGTTGCCTGCATCCAGCACAAGCGAATCGCCCATACAGATCGCGGAATCAATTCCGAGGTTGATCACCGGCAATGGATTCACAGTCACTAAAATGCTGTCCGAAGCGAAGCAAGTGGTCATCGGGTTGGTTACCGTTACAAAATAGTTCCCGCCTGTGCTTGTGGTGATGGTCTGGTTGGTAGTGGAATCGCTCCACATGAACATAAAGCCTGTATTTGCAGCATCCAGCAGGATCGAATCGCCTGTACAGAAAGCTACGTCAGCTCCAAGGTTCACGATCGGAGGTGCGTTGATCACGAGGCTCATGCTGTCTCTTGCCGAGCATCCTGCAGCTGTTGTGATGTCGACATAATATAATCCTGCGGTTGTTGTGCTAACCGTTTGAGTAGTTGCAGCCGTGTTCCATACATAAGTAGAACCTGCATTCTGCGCATCAAGCGTATATGCTGTTCCCGAGCAGACTGCCGTATCGTTCAGCACCATTGCCGGCAGCGCATTCACTACTACGTTCACCGGAACGCGTGTGCTTGCGCAGCTTCCTGCATTGGATGCCGCGAAGAACGTGTAAGTTCCCGGCGTGTTTGAATCTGGCAATAAGAGTGTCCCGATCGTTTCGAGCGGGCTTCCTGTTCCCTGCATCACACCGGCAGAAGAAGCATCCCACCAGTTGATCGTGGAGGCAGGCAATGTATAATTGATCACGATGCGGATAGAATCGAAGCTTGCATCTGTTCCGCCATCATCAAATGTTTCGGTGAGTGATAATGTAACCGCTCCGCCCGCAGGAGGAAGCGCAGGAATTGTAATTACAGGATCGGGTGTGATCAGTCCTGCAGAGGTAAGCGTGGAGATCTGCGTAGGCGCAAGCGTTGTAGCACCTGAAAGGGCAACACGGATCTCGCTCCTGTAGGAGCCGCCCAATGCCCTTGCGCCGAAGATCTGCAGCTGTGTGCTGGTGATGGTTGCTCCTGCAGGAATTGAGCCCACAGTTGTATTATAGGTTGAAGCGCCTGTACCTGTTGAGATAAGCGAGCTTCCGAAGCTTGCCATGATCGATCCCGATGCAGCCGATGCTGTTGCATTAAGCTGCGCGGTAGTCGCGCCTTCGCAAATTGCAAGGCTGGCTGGGCTCACAACAGGCGATGCAGGAACGTACGTATCGATCATTACTGCAATGCTGCTGGTGTTCGACCAGCATCCGGTTGTTGAATCGAATGCAGCCACATAATAGGTTCCGCTTGCATTCACAGCATAAGGTGCCGATGCGTTTTGCGCATTGCTTGCTCCCGTGCTGTTCGTGCCCTGCCAGAAATATGCTGTTCCCGTTGCGGGCGCAGCCATGGAAATGTTTGTGCTGATACATGCAGGATTTGCTGCTGCTGCCGGTGCCGGAGGTGTTGCTGCCAGCGGCATGTTGCTTACAACAACAGAATCAGATCCGGCTGACCAGATGTTGTTTGCAGCATTGTATGTTCTTACATAATAAGTACCGTTCAGGAATACGGTGTATGGCCCTGAAACTGGCGTTGCAGTGCTGGTGCCTGTTGCGGCGGTCTGCCAGTACCATGCATCCCCTGCTGCAGGCGCTCCCGGAACAGTTAAGTTTGTTCCCGCGGTGCAGGTTGGAGGTGTTGGATCCTGTACAGGAGTTGGAGGGTTCGGCGGAAGCGCTACAATGTTCACAAGGTAATCTTCCGTTTCACCGTAACCATACGTTAAGCATGGCGTAAGGGCTGCGCCTGAATATCCTTCTGCATTGATAACACGCATTCTTGTATTGCCGCTCACAGCGCCGGCAGGAACAATGAAGCTTCCTGTCACAAAGTGAGGCCCGGTAGTAGTTGCCGGTGTAACATACACCTGCTCACCTGCATCCGTAAATAATCCGTTCTGGTTGTAATCGATATAGATCGCGGTTCCGCTTCCGAAGTTTCCTCCGCAGGTACCAACCTGGATGGAGAAAGTATAGGAAGCGCTGATCGCCAAGTTAGGCGCAGGAACAACCGCGGTGTAGTTTGAATACAGTCCGGCAGAAGATCCCGGTCCGCCCGTGGTTCCGCAGGTAGACGAGTTGCTCAGTGGCCCAACGGTCACATTGAGGATCTCTTCATCCGCATTCACCGTTGCAGCGCTTGTGCAATAACAGCTGCTGAACGGATTCATCAGCACCTGCACAGGCGTTGACGTTGCGCTCATACCCGAAAGCGTGCAGGTTACAATCACCTGGTAGTATGTGGAGGCGCTTTGTGTTGTTGTATAGGTAAGGCTGGTTGCACCTGCAATGTTGGTGTAGGTTACATTGTCCGGCGACGACTGCCACTGGTAAGTGATGCCAGATAAGCCTGTAGGCGGAGTGGACATGCTCAGTGTGAAGCTTGCGCCGCTGCATACAGAGGCCGGCGACGATTGCGTTACTCCCGGCGTTGGTGTTCCGGCGCAGGCAGTAGACATGGCAATGTTCACCAGGTAATCTTCGGTTTCACCCCATCCGTAAGTTCCGCATGGAGTAATAGAAGTTGGTGTTCCGGTTTCTACGGTAACCACCCTCATTCCTGTAGTGCCCACTAAAGCCCCGATAGGAATTGTGATGTTACCGGATTCAGTATGCGCACCGGCTGTTCCCGCTGCAGAAGTATAAACAATTTCACCCGCATCGGTAAATAATCCGTTCTGGTTAAAGTCGATGAAGATCCTTGTGGAATTTGTAAATGTTCCTCCGCATGTTCCTACCTGCACGGAGAACGGATAAACCGATCCCTGCGTTAACACAGGAGCAGCAACTGCCCTGTAATTGGAGTACATGTTCAGGACAGAGCCCGCACCGCCTGTTGTTGCGCAGGTGGAAGTGTTGTTAAGGGTTGCAAGCGTTACGTTAAGGATATCTTCGTCTGCCGTAGATGTGGCAGTGCTGGTGCAATAGCAGCTGCTGAACGGGTTCATGGCCACCTGCAACGGAGTGCTGGTTGCGCTTAAGCTCGAAGCGGTACATGTTACAACAACCTGGTAATAAGTGGCGGTTGACTGTGACGTTGTATAGGTGCTGCTTGTAGCGCCGGCGATATTTGTATACGTGATATTGTCAGGAGACGATTGCCACTGGAAAGTAATTCCGGAGGTGCCTGTAGGAGGCGTAGACATGCTCAGTGTAAAGCTCACGCCGTTACATACCGAAGAAGGTGTGGACTGCGTTGCACCCGGAGCCGGAGTACCCGAGCATGAAGGAGCCGCCGTGATGTTCACCGTATAATCTTCCGTTTCACCCCAGCCATAAGTTCCGCAAGGAGTAATGGATGTAGGCGTACCTGTTTCCATATTGACCACCCTCATGCGGGTAGTTCCCGGCGTTGCGCCGATCGGAACGGTAATATTACCTGATTCGGTATGTGCTCCGATGGTTCCGGCTGCAGAAGTGTAAACCGTTTCACCCGGATCGGTGAACAAGCCATTCTGGTTAAAGTCGATAAAGATCCTTACTGAATTTGTGAAGTTACCGCCGCAGGTTCCCACCTGAACGGAGAATGGAGAAACGGTTCCCTGCATAATGGAAGGTGCGGCCACCGCTGTAAAATCGGAATACATATTGAGCGTTGAGCCCGGGCCGCCTGTGGTGGCGCAGGTAGATGTATTGTTAAGCGTGCCGAGTGTTACGTTAAGGATATCCTCATCCGCAGTGGATGTGGCGTTGCTCGCGCAATAGCAGCTTGTAGGAGAGTTCATGGTCACATTCACCGGGGTGGATGTTGCCGTCATTCCCGAAGCGGTGCAGGTTACGATCGCCTGGTAAAAGGATGCAACCGATTGATTGGTGCTGTAAGTGGCAGTTGTAGCGCCTGTGATATTGGAGTAGGTAACGCCATCTGTTGATGATTGCCATTGGTAAGTAAGTCCGGAAGCTACAGTTGCGCCGCTCAGGCTCAGTGTAAAGTTAACTCCTACGCAAACCGGGTTTGCAGATGAGCTGCTTGCGCCGGCTACAGGTGTGCCTGTACATCCCGAAGGAGGCGTCCAGGTATAGGTTTGTCCTGATGCAGGAAAAACGGTGGTTGTTAACGTATTGGATGCTGTGTTTGTAGCTCCTGCTGTTGTTGCCGACCAGTCGGTAGTTGTGGTGCGGTTATTAAAATCGGCAGTGCTGGCTCCGCGAAGGCCGATCTCGTATGTGCTGGAAGTTGGGTTGGTTACTACCGGCCCGTAGATCACATCCACTACATTGCTTGTTTCATACAGGCGGATCTGGAAGTTATAAAAGCAATTGCGGCCGGTTGTGGCAGTAGCACCAAACCTTCTTGCCCTTGTCCACTGAACTACACAAACCCTGTTCGGAGCTGTGCCGAGCACTTCATAACGCATCTCTCCTCCTACCGTGAGCGTGCCTGCAGTTCCCGTGGTGGTCGCATTGCTGGAAACGGTGATGGTTGTTGCCGTTACTGCCGTGATGGTTGTTCCGGCCGGAAAGCCTGTAACTGTAAGAAGCACATCTCCCGGGAAGAAACCGGCTGTGCTTGTAACATTCGTGATAACGTTGCTTCCGGTAACCCTGTCGCCAACCGAGGTAAAGCCCAGCTGAAGATCGCGGCCCATCCCGGAGATAATGTTATTGGTTGCTCCCGTGCTGATAGGATTGTAGCTGCTTGTCGGAGCAGCCGGCCCCATGCTGATCCAGCCGTTCACGTTTGCACCGAACTGCGTATAGCTTACACCATTGTAGGTAAACGGAAAGCCGATGTTCATTGCACCGAATGTATTATCATCGGAGGTCCCGGAGGTGATCACCGTTCCCCCGGTGATAGGCGTATACGTTCCTGCGCTTGAGCTGAACGTGTATGTGCTGACCTGCGCAAAGCTTGCAGCACCCAGTAAAAAACACATTAACAGCAATGCCGTACGTGTTTTAAAGTTGTAGAAATGCATCATGAGGTATTTTTTTAATTAATGATTACTATGGGTAATTTTTTACTCAGTTCTCCTGATTTTAAAACCTGAAAGCCTCGCGAACATTAAGTTGCGAGGCTTTCAGATTTACTGTTCCGATTAGTGAACAATCAGTTTCTGAACTTTGGAATCGCTGCCGGTGTTCATCTTGATATAATAAACGCCTTTAGCTAAATTCTCAATATTGATCTGCTTGTTGTATTCAGCAGAAACGTTTTTGTCGGTTTCGTTGTACACTTCTTTGCCCTGGATGTCTACAATGCTGATGGTTAATGCGCTGAAGTTTGCATTTCCAACAGAGATGTTGATCACATTGCTTGCAGGGTTAGGGTATACAATGATCTCTGAAGAACCGTTGTTTGAAGCAATTCCGCTGCAAAGATCAACTGTGATCGTTGCTGTATCGGAAGCCGTGCATGTGTTTGTATCTGATACCGTGTAAGTGATGACGAACATACCTGCACCGGATACTGCCGGGTCAAACATTCCGCCGCTCACGCCGGTTCCTGAATACACACCGCCTGCTGGTGATCCGCCTGTTAACATAAAGGCTACATCGTTATCGCAGATAGAGGTTCCGAAAGCGCTCATTGCAACTGAAGGCGCTGCATTTACGGTTACGGTTGTGGTTGCTGTGTTCATACAGCCGTTTCCATCTGTTCCTGTTACTGTGTAAGTATCAGTTGCCGCAGGAGTAAATGCTACCCCGTCAGTTACAGAGCCTGTCCATGTGTAAGAGCTTGCGCCGCTTCCGGTTAAGGTCACTGAGCTGCCTTCACATACTGTAGAAGCAGTTGAGCTTGCCATAACTGTTGGTAAAGGATTTACCGTTACAGTGGTGGTTGCTGTGTTCATACAACCGTTTCCGTCTGTTCCTGTTACTGTGTAAGTATCTGTTGTTACCGGAGTGAATGCTACCCCGTCGGCTACAGAGCCTGACCATGTGTACGATGCAGCGCCGCCGCCGGTTAAGGTAACCATGCCGCCATCACACACAGCTGCTGCTGTTGAGTTTGCCACAACTGCTGGTAAAGCATTTACCGTTACTGTGGTGGTTGCTGTGTTCATACAGCCGTTTCCGTCTGTTCCTGTTACTGTGTAAGTATCCGTTGCTGAAGGAGTAAATGCTACACCATCGGCTACAGAACCTGACCATGTATAAGAGCTTGCACCGCTTCCGGTTAAGGTCACCATGCCGCCATCACACACAGCTGCTGCTGTTGAGTTCGCCACAACTGCTGGTAAAGGATTTACCGTTACAGTAGTAGTTGCCGTGTTCATACAGCCGTTTCCGTCTGTTCCTGTTACTGTGTAGGTAGCTGTTGCTGAAGGAGTGAATGCCACCCCGTCGGTTACAGAACCTGTCCATGTATAAGATGATGCGCCGCTTCCGGTTAAGGTCACTGAGCTGCCATCACATACTACGGATGATGTTGAGTTTGCCATAACTGTTGGTAAAGGATTTACCGTTACAGTGGTGGTTGCTGTGTTCATACAGCCGTTTCCGTCTGTTCCTGTTACTGTGTAAGTATCAGTTGCTGAAGGAGTAAACGCTACCCCGTCAGTTACAGAACCTGTCCATGTATAAGACGATGCGCCGCTTCCTGTTAAGGTTATCGAGCTGCCATCACATACTACGGATGCTGTTGAGTTTGCCACAACTGTTGGTAAAGGGTTTACCGTTACAGTGGTGGTTGCTGTGTTCATACATCCGTTTCCGTCTGTTCCTGTTACTGTGTACGTTGCTGTTGCTGAAGGAGTGAATGCTACCCCATCAGTTACAGAACCTGACCATGTGTAAGATGTTGCGCCGCTTCCTGTTAAGGTCACTGAGCTGCCATCACATACTGCTGCTGCAGTTGAGTTTGCTGCTACTGTTGGTAAAGGGTTAACAGTCACCGTTACAGCTGTTCTGTTGCTTACGCAACCCGCAGCGCTGCTGTCCTGTACATAGTACGTTGCAGTGCCTGTAAGCGCAGGTGTGGTGAATGATGTACCGCTTCCGATATGAGTTCCGCCGGTTGAAGCATTGTACCAGCCGATGGTTCCTGTTCCGGTAGCGTTCAGCGTTGCTGTAGCCCCTGAACAGATCGCTGTTCCGGGAGCAACCGGTGCTGAAGGCACTGGGTTCACGTTAATTGTTACAGTGCTTGTTGCAGGGCATCCGCCGTTGCTTGCAGTAACTGTATAAGTAGTTGTTGCAGTGATCGCATTTGCCATCGGGTTCGCGATGCTTGGGTCGCTTAAGAAAGTAGCCGGCGACCATGCGTAGGTAATAGTACCTCCGCCCGGTGTGAATACCCTTGAGCTGTTGGTTGCAGACCATGCAGTGTTATTGCGGCCGGCAACGGCAATACTTGCTGCCGATCCTGTTGCATCCTCGATACCCTGAGTTGCGGTATTTGCAGCCTGAACACCTTTCTTAATGATATTCAGGTAAATTTTATTCGTCATTTCTTCAAGAACAATCTGTCCGTTCAGCGTATCTGCTGATCCGGCACCGCGGCCTGTAGTATTAAAGCAAACAACAAGCTTGCGGTTTGGGGCAGTTCCTGTAGTTCCCCAGGTAATTTCGCCGGATGAAGTCAACCAGTCGTCCCATGCAAGTGCAATAAGATTGTTCGGTGTTGAAGTATTTGGAATTGCAGCATCGGTCCATGCATTGCTGTATGCCGGATTTCCTACGCTTCCGCTGCCATCGCCCAACTGGATGTTTCCATTTGTAGAGATCGCAAACTGGGTGTATGTTCTTCCGAAATAATTAAAGCCGAAGCCGATCGCGTTTCCACCCTGTACATTGTCATCGCCGGTAGGGCCCGGATTTGCAAGGCAAGACTGTGCCGCGAAGGCCGGGCTGCTTACTGTATAAGAAGAAGTAGCTCCTGCCGCAGCATCCAGCTGGCTGTTTCCTCCTGCACAAAGTGTTGCAGGCGTTGCAGTAGCGGAAGTGATAGATGGAGTTTCAACAGTGGTGATGGCTGCTGTTGCAGTTGCCGCACAGCCGTTGCCATCTGTTCCGGTAACGGTGTAAGTTGTAGTTCCCGCAGGGCTTGCATTTACCGATGTTCCGGTTGTTGCGGATAATCCTGCCGAAGGCGACCATGCATAGGTTGTTGCACCGCCTGCCGTTAAAGCAATTGGAGATGCACCGCTGCAGAATGTAGAAGTTGCAGGGGAAGCGGTAACTACCGGCAATGCGTTCACGGTAACGTTAACCGTTGTGGTTGACGAAGTGCCGCAGTTGTCGGTAACTGTAATAGTGTATGTTCCTGTTGCTGCTACGGTAGCTCCTGTGATCACAGGATTCTGTGTAGTAGCAGTATAGCTGTTAGGGCCGCTCCATGCATACGTATAAGGAGCTCCTCCGCCGGCAGGAGTTGAGTTCAGTGTAATGTTGCTGCCTGCGCAAATAACGCCGGATGCCGGTGTAGTTGAGCTGGTGCTTGTTAAAGGAGAGCCTGCGGTAAGCGCAACAGAAGATGTTGCCGAGCAGGTTCCGTTAGAAACGGTAACTGTATAAGTAGTGGAAGCGGTTACTGCATTCGCCATCGGGTTTGCAGTATTTGTGTTGCTCAGGAATGTTGCCGGAGTCCACGCGTAGGTTAATGTTCCGCCGCTCGGGAGGAATGCCCATGCTTCAGGCACTGTGATGTTTGTGGTGAACGGGTTGCGGCCTGCCGGAGCAGAACCTACAGTACCTGTTGCATTTTCGATCCCGATGTAGTGATTGCTTGGACTTGGATCCACAGCATTTGTTACATGGACCTCCACAACGTTTGTTCCTTCATATAATTTGATCTGGAAGGAAACATTTCCGTTGTTGGAAGCACCGTTATAGAATTTCACAGCTGAATATTCAACAATGAACCTGCGGTTAGGTGCAGTTCCGTTTGTGAAATAACGAACAGTTGGTGTTCCTGCGCCGGTCACGTTCAAATCGTCCCATACACCTGCGATCACCGCATTTGGTGTAGCAGCCGCCGGAATAGTTGCGCCGTAAGAGCTTGTTGATGTGGAGTACGTTCCTAATTCGAGAAAACCATTTGTGTAAGCGAACAGGTTATTGTAGGTCTGTCCGAAGAAGTTGAATGCGAATGGCAATGCGATAGAAGCCGAGCCAACGTCGTCACCTGTTGTAAAGATATTGGTAGCAGTACCTGAAGGAGTTTCCGCATTGTGCGCAACCGACTGAACGGTATAGCTTGCAGTAGTTCCTGCATTTACCTGCAGCTGGGAGTTACCTCCTGAGCAAACACTGGAAGGTGTTGCTGTAACAGAAGAAATACTTGGCGTTTCACTTACAGTGATGGCGCTTGTTGCAGTTGCGGTACAGCCGTTAACGTCTGTTCCGGTAACTGTGTAGGTAGTTGATGCTCCCGGAAGCGCGTTTACACTCGTACCTGTTGTTGCAGAAAGTCCGGTTGCAGGCCCCCATGCATAAGTGGAAGCGCCGCCTGCAGCTAGTGCAACTGCTGTTGCGCCTGGCTGGCAGATACTTGCTGTTGAAGGGCTAACCGTTACTGTAGGGTTAGCATTTACTGTTACGGTTACTTCATTTGACAATCCGGTTGCAGGGCCTGTAGAGCAGGTTGCCTGTAATACATAATAATATACTCCCGGGGTAAGTGCAGCAGTAGTGTATGAAGTTGTTGTTGCTCCTGTTCCACCTGTTACGTTCACATAACCGGAACCGGAAGTGGCGGATACCATCCACTGGTAGGAAATACCTGCTCCGAAAGAAGCACCTGTGGAAGTGAGGGTAGCTGTTTGTCCGTTACATTTGGAAACGGTTGCCGGTGTGATTGTTCCGCCGTTTGCAGAAACGCAACCCGGAGCAACAACTTCATCAGCTCCAATATCAGGATTGGTGGTTGATGCGTTCGGACGAACATTTCCGTCAATATCGGTAGTAAGTGCTACCGATGGATCTCCTTTTTGCTCCACATTCGGAAGCTGACTGTTGGTTACATCGAGGTGAAGATTGGTATTGGAGATGAATGGAGCAGGGCTTGTAGATGCGAAAGAAGCATTATCATTTGTTCCTGCCGCCGACAATGTGCTTGTGTATGACCTCAGGTTGGTTGCAGGTGCTGTTGAGCCTGCTGAAAAGTTGGAAACAAGGTATTGTCCGCTTCCGAAAGTTGTACCTACCTGGGCAAGCAGGCTGTTTGGATCTGTTCCGCCATAGTATGCGTTATTATTTAAGATCAGATTCATGGATGAAGTTCCGCCTGAAGGAAACATAATGCAGGCAAAGCGCGTTCCTGAAGGATTTCCACCGGTGATCACGTTTGAAAGAATATTGTTCCTGATATCCATTCCCGTTGAAACGGTTGTTACAATTGTGAGGCAGGAAATAATGTTGGTGCTTACCGAGCCGAAGTTAGCTCCGTAAAGATGTACGGAGTTATTGTAGATCTTATGTCCGGTTGAACTAACAATACGGATAGCATGAGCGCCGAAAGTTGTGCTGAAAGCTCCGGTACCTGCTGTCTGGTCATTCATAACATCAGAAATGAAGTTATTCTGAACAAGATGATTGGCTCCGCCATTCAGGTTGATCGCATACGCGCCGTAAGTTCCTGTATTTCTCTGGTGGATCTTGGTAAGGGTGTTCTTTTCGATAATAGAACCAGCAACTGTTACTTCAATTCCAGCAACTGCTGCCGATCCCGAGCTCTGGATATTTGTAAGTGTATTGCCGCCGATAGTATATGCTCCGCCGGCGCTTGCCACAAAAATTCCTCTCGCTACGTTCCCGGATACATTCTGCGCAAGGCCAGTGATAGCATTGTTATTGATCACAACCGAACCTGCACCGATATTGGCAAGAAGCTCAATTCCGCTCATTGTGGTACCCACATAGCTCAGCATGTTCTTAATAGTGTTGCCGGAAATGTTCAGCGCCGTTGTTCCTGAAACAATAATACCTTTAACATAAACTGTTGTGGCAGGGCTCGCGAAAGGAGCACCGCCGGTAAGCGTTGCCACCTGATCACCGATCATGTTGCCTGTAATGGTTACTAAATTACTTGATGTTGTGCCTGAACCGTTGAATGAAACAGCTCTTGCACAAGCGTTTATCATGTTGTTATTTACTACGAAGCCATTTACGGTTGTGCCAACCGGGAGGGTGTTTGTAGTAACCGAGGAGATAGCTGTTGGAGCATCGGTGGCAGATGTTCCGCCGTTACCGCCAACATAAATACCAAAAGTTGTGTTCTCAGAACCTGTGGTTGAAATGCTTCCGGAATTGTTCCTGCCGGTTGCGCTGCCCATCAGGATACAATTCTGGATGAGAACGTTATCCGAGTTCACCGCGAATGTTGCCGCATTTGCAATTCTCACACATGATGTATATGTAACGGTATTTGCGGCTGTGTTAACGATCGACAGGTTTTTGTTGATCCCTGCAGTGTTCGGGTTATCACCATCAATGGTGATATTATCCACTCCTTTTAATTCAATAAGCCCTCTTCCTGTTGCAGTCGGGCCAGAAATTGAAACGCCGTCGGCAGTAGGAGATAATAAGATCGAAGTATAATTTGCTGCGCCCGCACCTGAGCCAAGCAACACGCAGGGACCTGTTTCGGTGGTATTGGCAGAAATGCCGATCCCGATCGCGCCCTGGTGAGTTCCGGCGTTAATAGCCTGGAAAGCTGCATCCAACGTTGTGTATGATGCTACGGGCAAGCCCACTGTTGCGACTACATCCACCTGTGCAGATGCCGCAAAGCCCATCATTAAACACGCAGCTGCTGTTGCAAGGCGTGCCCTTAAACTGTAATTTTTCATCATTTATTTTTGATTTTAATTTTAGTTCCTGCTTTTCTCTAAAAATCAGACGGTAAAAATACGGCTTTATAAATTAGAAAGTCAATAGATTGATAAATAATTCGATAAATAGTTGAAAACCCGCGATCAGGGAAGGTTTTCCTGCCTGAAAAGCGCCTATTTACAGGCAAAGAAAATCCCCGGCTGATGACCGGGGACTTAAAATTGGGTGAAAACACCCATTTAAATACGGTGATAATTACTTTTCAAGCTGGGCGATCCGGATCCCGGCAGTTTTTGCATCGGTCTTTAGCTGAAGGATATAGACCCCATTTTCAAGGTTAAGCGCTTTCATGTTGAAATTGAATTCGTAATGCCCGTTCTCCTGGATCCCTTTCGGGAGGGAATACACCTTTTGCCCTATTGTATTGTATAATTCAAAGGCCACATTGGTTCTTTCCGGTATATAATAGCTGATGGTGGTGTTCTCGGTGACAGGGTTCGGATACACCGAATAGCCGAGTGAAGCGGCAACAGACGATTCGATGCCTACCGCCGTGATGTTCAGGATCTGCGTGGTGGTATCGCTGCCGCAGGGGCTGCTCACAATTAAGGTTACATTGTAAACGCCGTTAGCGGTGTATACATGCGAAGGGTTCTGGTTGGTGGAAGATCCGCCATCGCCAAAATACCACTGGAAGGTATAAGTAGTGCTTGCTGTATTGTAAAACTGGACATTGGGCGCTCCGGTATGTGTAAAGGAAGCAACCGGGGCCGGGGTTTGCTGTGTAAGCGTGATCGGTGCCGCCGCCCAGTTGTTGGTTTCATCGGCCTCGAGGAAATTGTTATCGGGGTCGGTGATGGAAACAATGTAGTAATCACCATTGCAAACGCCTGTGAGGTCGATCGACATGCCGGATAAGCCCTCGCTGTAAATATCGAGGTTCCCTACATATATTCCCTGGTCGGTACCGCAGCCGCTCACCATTCCGAAAGGAGCATTCGGCACATCCGCCATTGTCATCACCGGGCCGTAGTTGCCATCCCTGCAATAGCCGTAATCGCTGGTGCAGTCGCCAAGGTTGATGAGGCAGAAAGACACTTTGGAGCCTGTAGCTACGATCGGCCATGTGGTTGCATCGGGATTGGAAGTGGCGCGGCGCAGGGTGAATTCAGCCCAGTTATCCACATGCACGTGCCCGTGCGAAGGGTGGTAGCTCATTACCCCGTTTGTTAAGGTGTCGTGGGAAGTGATCACAGATCCGCTCTTGTGATAAATGGTCTGCTTTAATTTTTGCTTCGGGTAACTTCCATCCGGACAAATAGGTGTTGAGCAGGCTACGGTAACGGTATCGCACCAGCAGGAGCTGGAACCGTGGATCTCCATCGGGCCCCAGCCGATATTCGGTGTTGCATTGCTTAAGGTGATCAGTCCCGGTGATTCTGTGTGCTGGTTCTGGATGATAAGCGCGGAGGCTGTCATGTCGGGCAGCAGGTCGCAGTTGCTTGTTCCATCCGGACAAAGACAACCAAGCCCGTTGGAGGAGCTGCATGGGCCGCTGCTGGATCCGCCGCCGGTCCCATGCGGAGGATTCGGCCCGAAGGTAACAGAGAATGATAATAAGCTTCCGGCATCGGCAGGCACCTCATCGGTGATGCAGATGCTCCAGGTGCCGTTCGGGTTCTGATTATTGTTTACGCCATTAATATCGCCATTCGGAACATACGTCCCGGGAAACGGTGCTGCTCCTGCGCCAATCAGTCCGCTTGCGCCGTTCATTGCAAAGCAGGTGTTGGTGTAGTTATCGCCGCTGCCGCCGTTGTTGCTGGAAAGAAGGATGTACGTGCCATCGGGCGCCCTGAGCCTGATCTTAAGATCACCATCCCAGGTGTGGGTGAGGTTCACACAAACCTGTGCAACACCGAATGCGGTATCGATCTGCGCGAGCAAACCGCTGACCGAAAGCGGGAAGCAAACTTCCGTATTGTTATCGGGGATAGGGCCGCCAAGGGTAGTGGTGAATGTCTGCGCGCTCAGCAAAAAGGGAGTGCAGAGCAAAATAGAGAGTAAGAAGTTTTTCATGCGTTCTGTGTTTCGTCTGACGAATGTAAAACGAATTTAACAGAAAGTCAAGCTTAATACGCCCTTACGTTCTTTCCTTCCATATAGTTGATGAACGATTTGTTCACCACCTTATTTCCGCCGGGAGTCGGGTAATTCCCTGTAAAGTACCAGTCGCCGCTATGGTTCGGGATGGCGTTATGCAGGCCTTCGATGGACTGGTAAATGATCTCCACCTCTGCATTGATGCTTTCGGGGCGAAGCAGCTCCGCGATCTTTTTCGAGATCTGCTCTGCCGTGAAGAGGTCGTATATTTCTTTCACCACATTGGTGATCTGTTCTTTCGGTAATTCTTCCTGGGCCTTTGCTTTTTCATACAATTCATCGAGCAGGTTCTCTTTGAAATTATCTTTCAGCAAATGGATGGCTGCCTGGAAAGCAATGAAATCGCCCAGCTTGGCCATGTCGATCCCGTAACAATCGGGATAACGGATCTGCGGTGCAGAGGAAACGATGACAATTTTTTTAGGCCCGAGGCGATCGAGGATCCTTAAAATACTTTGCTTTAATGTTGTTCCGCGAACGATGGAATCATCGAGCACCACGAGGTTATCGGTTCCTTCCCTCACGCATCCGTAGGTGGTATCGTATACGTGCGCCACCATATCATCGCGCTTGGAATCGTTGGTAATAAAGGTTCTCAGCTTCGCATCCTTGATCGCGATCTTTTCGATGCGCGGATG
Source organism: Bacteroidota bacterium (assembly GCA_025963725.1). Taxonomy (GTDB): domain Bacteria; phylum Bacteroidota; class Bacteroidia; order 2-12-FULL-35-15; family 2-12-FULL-35-15; genus 2-12-FULL-35-15. The sequence continues at coordinate 355,759 of JAOQAE010000003.1, forward strand.
TACGGAGAGGATGTTGCTCAGCTCAGGCTCGCTTACTTTGCTTCCCATTTGCAGGATCTTATGACGCTTCACGGTATTGTTGTAATGGTGAAGGCCTTCAATGAAGCCGCCGAAGGCAACCTCTGCGGTATTTGGAATATAGGAGAATACTGTGTTTTCAAGGTCGTAATCAACCGATTTTAAAACGGCCGGACAAAGCTGGCTTCCCAGCTTCTGGCGCTCACGGTAAATATCGGCATCGCTTCCGCGTGAAAAGTAAATGCGCTCGAAGGAGCATGCCGTTTTTTCCAGCGGCTTGTTGATCTCGAATTCGCCGAAGCTGCCGTTCTTTTTAATGATCAGCGCATGGCCGGGTGTAAGCTCTTTTACCTCTTCGATGGGAACGTTGAATGCCGTTTGAATGACCGGGCGCTCGGATGTTACTACCACCACCTCATCATCGCTGTAATAGAATACCGGGCGGATCCCGTTCGGGTCGCGCAATACAAAGGCATCACCATGTCCGAACAAGCCGGCCATAGCATATCCTCCATCCCACTTCTTGCTTGCATCTTTTAAAATGCGCTGCACATCCAGCTGCTCTGCAATAAGGGAAGATATCTCGAAATTATCGTGTCCTTCTTTTTTGAAATGACGGAACAGTCGCTCATTTTCCTCATCGAGGAAATGCCCGATCTTTTCCATCACAGTTACCGTATCTGCTTTTTCTTTGGGATGCTGACCGAGGTCGACCAGCTGCTGAAACAGCTCATCCACATTGGTAAGGTTGAAATTACCGGCAACAACGAGGTTGCGGGTCATCCAGTTGTTCTGGCGAAGGAAAGGGTGGCAGTTCTCCACTGAGTTGCCGCCGTATGTGGCATAGCGCAAATGCCCGAGAAATAATTCACCGGTATAGGCCATGTTCTTTTTCAGCCATGCAGCATCCTGCAGTCGGTCGGGATTTTTCTTGTAAAGGTCTTCGAACTTTCCGTTGATCTTCGCAAAGATCTCCTTGATAGCTCCGCTGCCCAGCGCCCTGTTGCGGCTGATGTACCTGGTGCCTGCCGCTACATCGAACTTGATGTTGGCAATTCCGGCGCCGTCCTGTCCGCGGTTGTGCTGCTTCTCCATGAGCAGGTACATCTTGTTGACCCCGTAAAGGGCTGTACCATATTTTTTGATGTAATAATCCAATGGTTTTAGTAAGCGTACTACCGCTATTCCGCACTCATGTTTTATTGCATCGCTCATGTTTTTCTGGATTTTCCGGGGGTGAATACTTATTAACACAAATTTACATAATTTATTTCGAAATGCCCTGTAAATTAGACCGACTGGGGATTTTTAAAGACCAAAAAAACAAATCCCGAAGAGCTTGTCACAACTTCGGGATTTTGGATAAAACTAAACATGAAACACTGTTGTGCTACTCCTTCACAACAACAAGCTTTTAAGCATAAAGGATGGTTTATAGACAAACCAATAAGAGCATTATGCTGAGACAAAGAACATAACTCTCTGCGCATTATGCAAACACAAATTAGGTCAAAAATAAGATTTCGGAGGGCGATATTGACCGTTTGCCACGCGGAGGGACAGAATCCATAAAAACCTTTGATGATAACGCCTTCAGGAGAAACTTATGCATGAATAAGAACCCGGAATACACCGGAAAAAGTAAGTTTTCGGACGAAGAACCGGGACGAAAAAAAAGTGATTTTTTTTCCGTGCCGCTCCGTTTATTTCTAAAAAGCGCCCACTTATTCCTCAAGAGCCTTTTTCGACTATTTCTCAATAGAAGCTTGAAAATTAGGTTTTTAAATACTGAATTCTATATTTGTGGGCTCAAAATCTGCACGAAGGACACGCCATGACAAAAGACCTGCATACACTGATCAAATCGCTTACGTCGAGCGAAAAGGGCTATGTGAAAAAGCATTCTATCGTGCATGTGATCGGCGACCAGAACAAATACATCAAGCTTTTTGATGCCATTGACAAGCAAAAGGAGTATGATGAAAAAGAGATCATCCAGAAATTCGCGGATGATCCCATCCTGAATAATTTTTCCGTAGCCAAAAAGTATTTGTTCCGCTTTATTTTAAAATGCCTGGAATCATACAATACCAATGCGAAGACGGAGCTGCGGAGCATCCTGAACCATATCGAGATCCTCCACAATAAGAACCTGCCCGGCGTAGCGAAGAAAATGCTTACAAAAGCAAAAGCCACCGCACAGCAGTATGAGCTGTATGAGTTCATGGAGGAGATCATTGACTGGGAAATTGTTTTTATAGTGGAGGAAGCGAACTCTCAAAATTACCTGGAGCTGGTGAATAAATATTTCGGGGAGCTGTACGATTCGATCGAAAAGAAAAAAACCATTATTGGCTACAAGCACCTGTACCAGAAGCTTCGCGCAAAGGCTTTGTACATGGGCCTTCCGAGGAATGATGAGGATGTGCTTGAATTTCAGAAAATAGCAGACCAGGTGAGCAAGAATGACACAAACCTGCTCTCCACCTTTAATGCGCAATTTTACCGCAACCTGATGCAGGCGAATTTCCTTTTCATAAGCAACGAGCATAAGCAGGCGAATGAGCTGATGGAAAAGAATGTGAAGCTGATGGAAGAGTTCCCGCACATGATCGAGCTGCGGCCGGCGATCTACCTTGGAATGCTGCGCAACAAAGCGGTGAACGAGCTTTCGCTGATGCGCTATAAGCCGCTGTTCGACACTATCCGAAAGATGGATGCCTTTGTGGAGAAGTACGGGCAGATGAACCGCTATTTTGAAGTGATGGCTGAAAACCTGAAGCTGTTCGTGTACATTCCAACAGGGCAGTTTACCGAAGCGCTGAAGATCGCCGAAAAGCTGGATGTGCTTTACAAGCAGCTGCCCCCTACAAAAACGCTGACCAAGGAAAGGCAGCTGCAGCATTATGCATTTGCATATATCTACATTGCGCTGGAAGATTACAAGCTGGCCAACCAGCACATCAATTCGTTGCTGAACAACCATGAATTCGACATCCGCAGCGACCTGTTCTGCTTCGGGCAGATCCTGAGCCTCATCATTCATTTTGAGCTGGGGAACGTGGAGCTGCTCGATTACCGCGCGCGCTCCACCTACAACCTTTTGCTCAAGCGTAATCACTTATACGAGTTCGAAAAACAGATCATCGTGTTCCTGAAGAACACAAAGAGCATGACACGCAAATCGCCTGAAATAAGGCAGGCATTCATTGAGCTGAAGGAAAGCATTGAACGCATCACGGAAAACAACAAGCTGGAAAAAAATGCGCTGAGCCTGTTCGACCTGATCTCCTGGCTGGAAAGCAAGATCGAAGGGAAGAGCTTTATCGAGATCAAGCAGGAAAAGTTCAATCAGCTGCTTTCCTCCGAAGGCGCGAATGCGCACATGCATTAACCTATTTAAAAGCCGTTGGCGGCAGCCCGTATTTTTTTCTGAATGCCTTGCTGAAATGCTGGATGGAGGAATATCCCAATTCAAATGCAATTTCACCCACCGTTTTATTTCTTTGATCCAGCGCGCCCTTTGCAAGCTCCAGCTTTGCATCGGAGAGATATCCGTAAATGGTGTGATCAAAGATCTCCTTAAACCCGCGCTTGAGCTTAAACTCGTTGATCCCTGAAATAATAGCCAGCTGGGGAAGCGAAGGCGGATGCTCCATGTGCTGAAGAAGATAATCGCGTGCGAAGAGGATCCGCTCCCGGTCGTACTCATTTTTAATTACGCTTTGCTGCGGAAGGCTTTTTTCAGCTGAAGCCGCGAGCAAGGCCATCAACTCCGTTGCCTTTGCTTTCAAGTACATCTCTTTTAAGCTGCCTGTGTAGCTGCAGCCAGCCATATCGTTCAGTGCGTTGTGCATGGACAGGCTAATAAATTGCGGCGCCGCAGAAAAGCTGCCGGCCTTTTTCCGCTTCACAAGCTTACGGAACATGGTGAGGCTTTCGCTTGCGTCTTCGCTCAGCTTCAGAAATGCCTCAGGGCTGAACCGGATGATGCAGATGCTTTGCCGGAGCCCTTTGGCCGTAAGCGCAAGCGCTTCCGCTCCCCTGCTCATCAGCAGGCATTGCTGCGGGATCATTTCCTCTTTCCATTTGCGGGGCTTTTCAGCAAGCAATGCTTTGCCTTCCAGGTTCAGGCAGAGATAAACCCCGGGAGCGGCATGCACTTGCAGGCTTAGTTCCCCGGAAGTGTTCCAGCGGACATACAACAATTCTGCTCCCGCAAATTGGAGGGCGGTGCATGTAAGCCCCGCCATTCCCTGATCCCGCAAGGGCTTCGCGGCAGCGCCCGGCGAAGGAAGCGTTGCCTCGTACAGCACTTTTTTATTTCCAACATGCGTGACCCGTATATTCATTATTCCCGATTATATAAATTTTTATCCTTTACATACAAATATGCAGAAAATTTTGTTTTCACCTTTGCCTCACAAAAATTATAAAACATGGTTGAAGTGTTTAAAACAAATGTGAGCTCGAAGCGCGAGGCACATATCATTTCGGAGGACCTTGCCGCCTTCTTTCCCGGCTGGAAAATAAAATTCGACCTGGAGGATTGTGATAACATCCTGCGGATCGATTCGGGCGGCGAGCCTGTGATCGCGGAGCATGTAAAAAATATAGTAACCCGGTTCGGCTACACTGCCGAGCCATTAAACGATTAAGATATGGTAAGCTTTAAACGGTTAAGACAAATGATCGAAGTACCGGGAAACGGGAACATTGTTACAAAAGAAATAAGCATCAGCTCCTTCATCCGCCTGCATGTAAGCGGATACGGGGGGGCGGAGATCATCCAGTCGGACGAGGAGAAAGTAACAATTGAAACGGATGAGAACCTACATGATTTTTTTGAGGTGGTGAACTCGGGGCGCACGCTGTATGTGACCTCCGAGGCCAAGCTGCGCATCCCGGTATTCACAAAGCTGAAGGTGAAGATCTATTGCAGGCAGGTGTTTGTGATCAATAATTCCTGCCAGGGCGACCTCACTTCGGGAAACATGCTGCTATCAACAGAACCGCTGGAGCTCAAGATCAATTCGCATGGAAATACGGACCTGCAGCTGGGAGCGCCGCTGATAAAGGTATCGGCAGCCTGCCACGGGAACATTAAGCTCCGGGGCGAATGCCATGAGCTGAACATTAAAAACGCTTCGCATGGCGACCTGGATTGCAGGGAGATGCTGGCAGACAAAACAACGATCACGAATGCTGCGCATGGCAATGTGCTGCTTTACTCAAAAGAAGAGATCAGGATCAGGAACGCAGGACAAGGCTACATTCATTATTACGGCGATGGCAAGCTGAAGAACATTGTGCATCATGGCAATGGCGAAGTTGCTCATAAGAAGTAGTCCTTTTGCATTCCAAGCCATTCCAGCGCAGAGCCATGCAGAAGCAATTCCTGCACATCCTGCTCGTACGGCATTTCCTTAATGAGCTTACCGGGCTGTAATTCACCTAAGGGGAAAGGATAATCGGTTCCGAGGGCGATGCGGTTGGCGCCGAACATGCCCACCACGAAATCGAGCATTACGGGATCATGCACGAGGCTGTCGATCCAGAATTTTCCTAAATACTCACGCGGGTTGATCCTGTTATCGATCGCGACAAGATCGGGACGGCAATTGAAGCCATGCTCTATGCGGCCTATCGTTGCCGGGAAGGAGCCGCCTCCGTGTGCAAACGCGACACGAAGATCCGGAAGCTTTTCGAACACGCCGCCGAAGATCATCGAACAGATGGCGCGGGTTGTTTCCGCAGGCATACCTACCAGCCATGGAAGCCAGTAGCGCTGCATCTCCTTCTCACCCATCATTTCCCAGGGATGGATGAAAACGGCCATGCCCATTTCTTCACATGCTTTGAAGATCTCAAAATATTTTTCCTCGTTCAGGTTTTCCTGGTTGATGTTTGTGCCGATCTGGATGCCTTTCAAGCCGATCTTTTTACAGCGCTCCAGCTCTTTGATCGCCAGCTGCGGCGCCTGCATCGGGATAGTCCCCAAACCTACAAACCGTTTCGGGTAACGCTGAACGATCTCCGCAATGTGATCGTTGAGAAACATGGAAAGGTTGAGGCAGTCATCCGGCTTTGCCCAGTAGCTGAACATTACCGGCACGGTTGATAACACCTGCACATCCACCTGGTGATGGTCGCATTCGTGGATCCGCTTTTCGGCGCTCCAGCAATTGTCCTCTATTTCACGGAAGAATTTGCCATCGTCGCGCATCATTTTAGCACAGCAAGGCTTGTGATGATCGAGGTGAATGAAGCCGCCATAGCCGAACTTTTCCTTCCAGTTGGGAATGTTTTCCGGGAGGATGTGCGTGTGAATGTCGATGGTTAAGTATTTTGCCATAATGAATGGTTATTTAGAATGATTGAAGCTTAGGTCACGCACAGATCCTGATCCGCCCAGGCGGACAGGATGACCCCGCCGCACACTTCCCAATACTCGATAGCTACCGGGACGGAGTGACTTTGCCGTCAGTTCGAGTATCCTTCCTTTTTCAGGAAGGATGTATCGAGAACAAGGCAACGAAGCTTACAGCTTCAGAAATTCTCCCACAATATTCTCCGCTTCTTCCAGCGCTTTTTCGAGATTATCGTTGTGAATGATGCAGTCGAACTGGTCCGCGGTTTTTATCTCCTGCTCCGCCTTTCCCATTCTGCGTGCAATGCTCTCGGGTGTTTCGGTTTCCCTCATTTTCAGGCGGCTTTCGAGGTGTGCAATGCTTGGAGGCATTACAAAGATCGCGAGCGCCTTATCACCGAACTGTTTTTTCAGGTTCAGTCCGCCAAGCACATCCATATCGAAAATGATATGCTTTTCATTCCGCCAGATGCGTTCGATCTCCGATTTCAGGGTACCGTAAAAATTATCCTTGTACACTTCCTCCCACTCCACAAACTCATTGTTCGCGATCTTCTCCCTGAACTCTTCCACGGTTAAGAAATAATAATCCACCCCATAAGTTTCCCCGCGGCGGATATCCCTGCTGCAGGCGGAAATGGAGAATTCAAGATCGGGAAATACCCGCAGCAAATGTTGAACGATGGTAGTTTTACCTGCGCCTGAGGGGGCTGAAAATATAACTAATTTGCCTTGCATAATGTTCGTGTCACCACAGATCGCACAGATTAGCACAGATCATTTGGGGTGATGTATTCAGATTAGTAGATTAGTAAAAAATTAGTATTTAGCGGACTACAGCACATTCAGCATCTGCTCCTTCACCTTCTCGAGCTCATCCTTCATCTGCACCACGAGCTTCTGGATCCCGGCATCATTGGCCTTGGAGCCGATCGTATTGATCTCCCGGCCGATCTCCTGGGAGATGAATCCTAGCTTCCTTCCGGCAGCAGGCTCTTTCATGGTGGCCACGAAATAATCGAGGTGCGTTTTCAGCCTTAGCTTTTCTTCCGTTATATCCAGCTTTTCGATGTAATAGATCAGCTCCTGCTCAAAGCGGTTCTGGTCCATCTTGTTCACATCGATCACCTCTTCAATGTTATTCCTGATCCTGTTCTTAATGTTTGTTACGCGTGCCGCATCCAGCTCAAGCACCTCATCGAGCAGCCTGCCGATGATGCCGATGCGCGTGCTGAATTCCTTCAGCAGCGTATTTCCTTCATCATCGCGGAACTTCTGGAATGCCTCTACGGCCTTGTCGACCACCGAGCGCACCAGCTTCCATTCCTCTTCGTCCAGCTCGGCCACTTCCCGCTCGGCTTTCATTACGTCGGGCATCTTCATAACAAGGCCCAGCAGGTCGTTATTGTTTTCATTCAGCTCTTCCGAAAGGGATTTAAGCTCTTTGTAGTATGTTTTTGCAAGCGCCCTGTTGAGTGCCACCGGCAATGTTTCCTGTGTTGATTCGGCATAAATACTGAGGTCCACTTTTCCGCGCTCCAGCTGCTTGGCAATATCAGCGCGCAATTCCAGCTCCTTCTCCTTGTAAAAATAAGGCATGCGCAGGTTGAGGTCCAGCTGCTTGCTGTTCAGCGAACGGATCTCCACCGTAACTTTTTTGCCGGGAATTTCATTAACGGCCTTCCCGAAACCGGTCATTGATTTAAGTGTCATGAGCTGATTAAAATGTAAAACAAATGTACGTTTTTTCATCCTGCAATAAGCAGAAAAGCTACCGGTCCGCAGATTAATTTATTGTAAAAAAAAGGCGCTGAATGTTAATTCCCGGGTTCTTTCTTTGGCTTTGCAAAAGGATTGCTGACGAGAAAAACGCCGATGATGATGAGCAGGGCGGCGAGCACCTTGCGTGCATCCAGCGTATCGTTGTGGTAGTAATAGATCGCGAAAAGCGTTGCCAGGAAGGGCTGCAGGTAAATGTAGATGCTCACCACGGAAGGACTAAGCGCACGCAGCGCGTAGGTGTTGAGCACATAGGCCAGGAAAGTGGTGCCTACCACCACGAAGATCACATCGTACCAGATGCCCGCGGGCATGTTTGTCCAGTCGACCTCCCTAAACTGCGAAAAGCCGAAAGGCAGCACGAGAATAAAGCCGAACAGGAACACCCATTTCACAATCGTGAAGGTATTATATTTGCTCATCAGCGGCTTCACCAGCACCACATAGCAGGCCCAGGAAATGGCATTGATGAGGATCATGATATCGCCGGCAATGGTGTCGGAGCCGAAGGAGAAATTTTTATTGAACGTGAGCATCAGCAACGCGCCGGCAATTCCAAATATGATCCCTGCTATCTTGTTGAGAGAGATCCGCTCCTTCAGCACCACCGAAGCGATGATCAGCACCACGATTGGATTGGAGATCATGATGATGGAGGCGTTAATAGGCGTGGTGATGCTTAAGCCTTTCAGGAACAGCAGCTGGTTGCAGGCCACGCCAAATACGGCAAGCAGCGCCAGCCGGGGGAAATCTTTCCTGTCAACCTTTTCCCTGACGAACAGGACGCTCACGATCCAGAACAGCACCAGCGCTCCTCCCACACGCATCAGCACAAATGCAAAAGGCTGCACAAATACCGGCATTACCTGCTTGGCAATGGAATAGTTTGCACCATAGATAAGGTTGACAAGCAGGAGCGCGAGATGCGCCTGGAGGGTTTTGCTCATTACAGTTCTGCCTTTGCGGCGGCAATGTTGCTTTTGGAATTTCCTACAAAAATTTTATCGCTGATAATGATCACCGGGCGCTTGAGGAAGGTGTATTCTTCAAGGATATACTTTTTGTAATCATCTTCCTTCAATGTCATTTTATCAAGTCCGAGCGCGCGGTATTTTAATGCAACGCGACTGAACAGCGCTTCATAGCTGCCAGCCAGCTTTTTCATTTCAGCCAGCTGTGCGGCTGTGATCTTTTCTGTTTTGATGTCCTGGAATTCGAATTTTTTGCTTTTCAGCCCGAGCTCTTCGATGATGCGTGCGCAGGTGGAGCAGGAAGAAAGGTAGTAGATCTTTTTCATTTGTTAGCTGCTGTTGTTGTTTAACCGCAAAGGGCGCTATGGTTTTCGCAAAGGACGCTAAGCTGTGTTTTATTTCCCGCAAAGATGTAAAGGCGCAAAGCGGTGTGTTTAAGGCAGAGATTGCTTCGGTCATACTTCCCTCGCAATGACTGCTATTTGAAGCTCCAGTCGTATTTATCCAGGTCCTGGATGCAATGCTTCAGCAGGTCGATGCTGGCGCGGATATCATCCTTGTCTGCCATTTCGATCACCTGGTGGATGTGGCGCGTTGGAATTGAAACGGCGCCTGAAATGGAGCCTCCGGGCGTCATTCGCTGGATGCCAGCCGTATCGGTGCCGCCTGCCGGCAGAATCTCTGTCTGGTATTTGATCTTGTGCTTCTCGGCTGTTTGCTTCATGTATTTCACCATGCGGTAATCGCAAATGGTGGATGAGTCCATGATCTTGATCGCAGCGCCATCGCCCAGCTTTGTGATCATCTCATGCTTTGCAGCGCCGGGAACATCAAAGGCAATGGTGGTATCGAGGCCGAAGCCGAAATCCGGCCGGATCTGCATGGCCGAAGCGCTTGCACCGCGGATGCCCACTTCCTCCTGCACGGTGAATACGGCATATACATCGTATGGACATGCTTTCAGCTCACGCAATGTTTCAATGAGAATGAACACCGAAACGCGGTTATCGATGGATTTGCAGTTCACGCAATTTCCCATTTCGATGAGCTCACGCTCACGGGTAACGGGATCGCCAACGCTGACGATCTTCTCCACATCCTTTTTGTTCATCCCGAGATCGATGAAATAATCGCTGATCGGAACTACCTTATCACGCTCGGCGGGGCTCATCATGTGGATCGGCTTTGAGCCCATCACACCGATCACATCTTTTTTCCCGTGAATGATCACGCGCTGCGCAGTGAGTGTTTTGGGGTCGAAGCCGCCTAAGGGAATGAAGCGCAGAAAGCCGTTATCATCGATGTGCGTGACAATGAAACCGATCTCATCCATGTGAGCGGCGATCATTACTTTTTTATCCTTCCTGCCTTTTCTGAAAGCGGTTACGCTTCCCATGTTGTCGATGGAGACCTTGTCGGCAAGCTTTTTAATTTCGCGCAGAACGATCTCGCGCACACGCTGCTCATGGCCGGGTGCGCCTGCTGTTTCGCAGATCTCTTTTAATAATTTTACGTTTATTGACATTGTATTGTTTTAACCGCAAAGAGCGCAGAGAGGGCGCAAAGTTCGCGGAGTTTGGTTCTGTGTTTATTTCTCGCAGAGGCGCTGAGACCGCTGAGGCTGTGTGTTTTTATTTCTCGCAAAGACGCTAAGGCGCAAAGCTGAGGGTTTCCTGTGTGCGCAGTCATTTCGAGTATCCTTCCCTTTTCGGGAAGGATGTATCGAGAAAGTGCGAAGGCTTCACATAATACGAGATTCTTCGCTCCATTTCATTTCGCTCAGAATGACAAAATCATTGCATTACGTATTTACTCTACTGCGCTCAACTTGATCATATTTGTTTTTCCTTTTTCACTCAGCGGGATGCTTGCTATGTTGATCACAAGGTCATTTATTTTTACCATCCCGCTTACCTTCAGGATCTGCTTGATATCGGCAATGGTATTGTCGGTGCTGATGTCGCTGTCGTAATAAAAGCCCTGCACGCCCCAAACGAGGTTAAGCGTGGTAAGGATAAAGTGGTTGTCGGTAAACACATAGATCTTCGCTTTTGGCCTGTGGCTCGCGAGCTTGAAGGCTGTGTAGCCCGAATGCGTCATGGTTGCGATAGCGGCTGCGTTGGTACGCTGCGCCATTTTTGCCGCGGTGTAGCAAATGGAATCGGATAAGAAGCGTGGATTGCGCAGGTCCACTTCCGGGGCTGCATTTTCCCTGTTGTATACATCGCTTTCCTGCTCCACATGCTCGATGATCTTTGTCATGGCGCTTACCACCCTTGCCGGGTGATTTCCCACTGAGGTCTCGCCGCTCAGCATTACGGCATCGGCGCCGTCCATCACGCTGTTGGCAACGTCGTTCACTTCGGCGCGGGTCGGACTGATATTCGAGATCATGCTTTCCATCATTTGTGTGGCGATGATCACGGGCTTTGACCGCTCCAGGCATTTGCGCACAAGCATTTTCTGGATCACGGGAACTTCCTGCATCGGCACCTCAACGCCAAGATCGCCGCGGGCCACCATTAAAGCGTCGGTTTCAGTGATGATGTTATCAATGTCTTTTATGGCTTCCGGCTTCTCGATCTTCGCCACCACGCGTGTAGGCACCTGCTGCCCGAAATTGCGGATCAGCATTTTTAATTCGCGGATGTCTTCGGCATTGCGGACAAAGGAAAGTCCGATCCAGTCGACTTTTTGGGTCAGCGCGAAATCAAGGTCACGCAGATCTTTTTCGGTTAAGCAGGGAAGCGAGATCTTTGTATTCGGAAGGTTCACCCCTTTTTTAGAGGAGAGCATCCCGCCATGGCTTACGATCGCCTTCACCTCATCGGTGCCGTTGGTATCCACCACGGTAAGCAGTAATTTTCCATCATCGATGAGGATGTTCTCACCTACGTTCACATCCTTCGGGAACTGCGGATAGGTAATGTACAGGCGCTCTGCTGTGCCCATGCATTCCTTTGTTGAAATGGTGATCTCCCTGCCGGCCACCAGCTCAACGCTGTTATTCTCCATTACGCCGATGCGGAGCTTGGGGCCCTGAAGATCGGCAAGGATCGCAATGTGTGTCCCTAATTTTTTGTTCAATGCCCTGATGTTCCTGATCTGGCTTTCCACATCCTCGTAGGAGCCGTGTGAAAAATTAATACGGAAAACATCTGCTCCCGCCCTGATCATATCTTCCAGCACTTCTGCGGAAGAAGAGGCAGGGCCGAGTGTTGCTACTATTTTTGTCCTTTTCATAATCTGCTTATTTTACCGCAAGACGTTAAGGCACAGAGAAAATACTTTGCTCCTGTTCTTACCGGCAACTATTTAAAATATTAAATTCTGTTTCGACTTTAAGCTTTTCGGGTCGATGCGGATCGCAGTGAGCACGATATCGATCTCCCGGATCTGCTGGATCATCTCTTCCACTTCATCATCATCCATCTCTCCTCTCACAACAAAAAAATAATTCATTTGTTTGTGCTCCGGAATCAGGAATTCATTCTCGCTCTGGTCGTCCTGCCGCGATTTTCCCGCCGGGCCAAACAGCGTGTTCTCCGTGGATGCCGCCAGCGATTTGCTTTCGCTGAAATTGGCCAGCACTGAATATTCGGTGTACTGGTCCTGGTCATCAAACGTAAAAAAAGAGAAGTAGGAAGGAGTAGCCTGTTTCCTGCCCTTGATCTCCAGCGAGTCCTTTTTACTCAGCTCCAGCTTCAGCTTGTTGTTCAGCGCCCAGCAAAAACGATAATCTTTTTCGTGTGAGGAGATGCCTATCAGCACGAAATCGTAATCGTATTCTATTTCAAGCGTATGTTTTCCCAAGAGGAGTAAAAATGAATTGTAAATTTAGAAATCTAAACGGAAGAATGAGTGTAAAACCGTATTAATTTTACATTAGATCTCCAGCTTGGAGCAGGCTTGTTCGGAAACCATTTGCTCGGCGCGCTTTTTAGAAATGTGCTGTGCATGGCCTACCACTTCGCCATCCACCACGAGGTTGAGCACGAATTGCTTATCGGGGGAGTGTGTGCCATCCACCACGGTTTCATAATCGTAGTCCTTTTTTTCCTTCTGCGCCCACTCAATGAACTTGCTTTTGAAATCGGTTTCCACGAACTCAATTTCTTCCATATCGATGTGCACGTTGATGATGCGGTTGAGGATGAATTTCTGCGCGAACTTGTAACCCTTGTCGAGATAAATGGCGCCAATGAGCGCCTCGTATGCATCGCCGTTAATGGAGCTTGGCTTGCTGCCGAAGCGGTCGTTGTTGGCCTGGATCATGGTGTTCAGCCCAAGCTTTACAGCGATCTGGTTGTGCTTGGCGCGGCTCACCATTTTTGAGCGCATTTTGGTAAGGAAGCCTTCGTCCTTGTACGGGAATTTTTTAAAGAGGTAATCTGCCACTACGGTACCGATCACCGAATCGCCTAAAAATTCGAGGCGCTCGTTGCTGTCCTTCACGCCTTTTTTGATCTGCTTGGCGGCGGAGCTGTGACGCAGGGCCAGCTTGTACAAGCCGATATTGGTCGGATAAAATCCAAGGATGTTCCGTAGTGAAGCGAGTAATTTTTTTTCGGGTGAGAAGTACGCCCTTATTTTTTTATGGATCGGCAATAGCGTAGATTAAGCGTTGTATTTTTTCACGATCACGGAAGCATTGTGACCGCCAAAACCGAATGTATTGCTGAGCGCAGCGCGGACAATACGTTTTTCAGCCTTGTTAAAGGTGAAATTGAGCTTGTTATCCAGGGCAGGATCGTCAGTAAAATGGTTAATGGTAGGAGGAATAATATCGTTCTTCACCGCCAGCACGCAGGCAATGGCTTCAATGGCACCGGCAGCGCCCAGGAGGTGGCCGGTCATCGATTTGGTGGAGCTGATGTTCAGCTTGTAAGCATGCTCGCCGAAAACGCCTTTGATGGCTTTTGATTCCGCCACATCGCCAAGCGGCGTGGAAGTTCCGTGAACATTAACATAATCAACTTCGTCTGCAGTCATTTCCGCATCAAGCAGTGCGTTGCGCATTACATTCAATGCGCCGAGCCCTTCGGGGTGCGGTGCCGTAATGTGATTTGCATCTGCCGTCATTCCGCCTCCTACAACTTCCGCATAGATCTTTGCGCCGCGCTTTAAAGCATGGTTGAGCTCTTCGAGGATGAGGCATCCGCCGCCTTCGCCGAGCACAAAACCATCGCGGTCAAGATCGAAAGGACGTGAAGCAGTTTGCGGGGAATCGTTGCGTGTAGAGAGTGCATGCATGGCATTGAATCCGCCGATACCGGCTTCATTTACTGCCGCTTCGGAACCGCCGGTGACAATAATATCGGCTTTGCCTAATTTGATATAGGTGGCAGCATCGATCATTGCATTGGTGGAGGAAGCACATGCGGAAACGGTTGTGAAATTCGGCCCGCGCATTCCAAACATAATGGAGATGTGCCCGGAACAAATATCCGCGATCATTTTAGGAATAAAGAAAGGATTGAAGCGGGGTGTTCCATCGCTTTTGGCAAAAGCAAAGCATTCATCCTGGAATGTTTGCAGTCCGCCGATCCCGGAACCCCAGATCACGCCTGCACGGTCGGGATCGAAGGCGTTTACGCCATCCAAACCGGCATCTTTCACCGCCTGGATGGCAGAGCAAAGTCCGTACTGGGAGAAGAGGTCGATCTTCCGGGCTTCCTTGCGTTCAAGATAGTCTTCGGCGTTAAAGCCTTTGACCTCGCAGGCAAAGCGGGTTTTGAACTTTGAAGCATCAAAACGAGTAATAGGTGCAGCACCGCTGACCCCGTTAAGGAGGTTATTCCAATAATCAGTAATGTTATTACCCAAAGGGGTAATCGCACCCAGTCCTGTAACTACTACTCGTCTTAACTCCATTCAAATAAATCTTTAGGGGAATTATTTTGCGTTTGCTTCAATGTAAGAGATCGCTTCTCCAACTGTACCAATCTTTTCAGCCTGGTCATCAGGAATAGCAATGTTGAATTCCTTTTCAAATTCCATGATCAGCTCAACAGTATCCAATGAGTCTGCTCCTAAATCATTTGTAAAGCTGGCAGCTGGTGTTACTTCTTTTTCGTCAACACCTAATTTATCAACGATGATAGCTTTTACTTTTGTTGCAATGTCTGACATTTTTTAAATGTTTTTTGGGTTAATTTGGGTGCAAAGATAGAGTTATATGCATAATTACAAAAAAATATCCCAACTATTCCTTGGGAATTACCATTTTTATGCCTGTTAGCGCTTGATATACAATAAAATACATGCCATCCGGAGGGGCCTTTAAATGGGCGATCCGGCAGGAAAAATTATTATTCCCGATTAAGGCCGGAATTCATACTATTAACCCTAATTTTGCGGCCATAATGAAAAAAAACATTGCCATTTTTGCCTCGGGGGAAGGTACAAATGCCCAGCGGATCATGGATCACTTCAAAAATTCGGATGTGGCAAGGGTTGCGCTGGTGGTTTCCAACAAAGCGGATGCAAATGTGCTGAACCGTGCTGCAAAAGCAGGCATCCCGGCTTATGTAACCGGCAGGAACAGCTTTTATGAAGGTACGGAAACCGTGGAAAGGCTCAGGGCCGCTAACATCGACCTTATTGTGCTTGCCGGCTTCCTGTGGATGATCCCCGACAGCCTTATTAAAGCATACCCCGGGAGGATCGTGAACATCCATCCTGCACTGCTTCCTAAATTCGGCGGCAAAGGCATGTACGGCATGAATGTGCACCGCGCGGTAATTGAAGCGAAGGAAAAGGAAAGCGGGATCTCTATACATTATGTGAATGAACAGTACGATGAAGGGGAAATTATCGCACAGCATACCTGCGGGATCTCTGAAAATGATTCCCCTGAGCAGCTGGCACAAAAAATTCGGGAGCTGGAGCATGAATTTTTCCCGGTTACAATTGAGAGGATCTTACGGAGCTTATAGAGTGCGAATCGTAGAGATTGCTTCGTCGTACCTCCTCGCAATGACACCACGATTCGTAATCCCGATAGCTATCGGGACGTCCAAATCCGCGATCCGTACTAAAAAATTTATAACCTATGATATTCGACTTCAGGCAAATCGTTACCATTACCATGATCCTTTTTGCGGTGATCGACGTGATCGGCTCGCTGCCGGTGCTGCTCGACCTGCAAAGCAAGCTGGGCAAGATCCAGTCGGAAAAGGCAACGCTCGTTTCGGGCGCGATCATGATCGTATTCCTGTTCATCGGTGAAAAGATCCTGGGGCTGATCGGCATCGATGTAAGCTCCTTCGCCATCGCCGGCTCCTTCATCATTTTTTTCCTCGCCCTGGAAATGATCCTCGGGATCAAATTCTATAAGGAGGAATCGGCGGCAACCGCATCGGTGGTGCCTATCGCATTCCCGATCATCGCCGGCACCGGAACGCTCACCACGCTGCTTTCCATCCGCGCTGAATACGAGGTGAAGAACATCATCGTAGCCATTCTCATCAACCTCATCTTTGTATACATTGTTTTACGGAACACCTACCGGCTGGAACACATCCTTGGCCCTGGCGGGATCAATATTTTAAGAAAGGTATTCGGGGTGATCCTGCTGGCGATCGCAGTGAAGCTGTTCCGCACACACCTGGGAACGATCGTGTAAATCATAAGATCCGGTAATTTTTTAATTTCTCATTCTTCAATTTTTCAAATGGTAACAGTTTTCACAGATGGCGCTTCACGCGGGAATCCCGGCCCGGGCGGATATGGCGTAGTGATGCTGGCCGGAACATTGCGGAAGGAGATCTCGGAAGGGTTTCGCCTCACCACCAATAACCGCATGGAGCTTATGAGCGTGATCGTGGCGCTGGAAGCATTAAAAAAGGAAGGAACGCCCGTAACGATATATTCCGATTCGAAATACGTGGTGGATTCCGTTGAAAAAAAATGGGTGCTCGGCTGGGAGAAAAAATATTTCAGCGGCAAAAAAAACGCGGATCTCTGGATCCGCTTTCTTCGCGCTTACCGCAAGCACAAGGTAAAATTCGTTTGGGTAAAGGGACATGCCTCCAACAAGGAGAACAACCGCTGTGATGAGCTGGCTGTTGCCGCGGCATTAGGCGGTGGACTAAAGATCGACCATGGGTACGAGGAAGAAAAGAAGAAGGAAGAGAATAGGCTGATTTGACCTCACACGAGATCCTGAAACAAGTTCAGGATGACTCCGCGCTTATAAGCCGTATAAATTACAAACAACCTGTCCTGCCGCCATCCACTGGCACATTGATGCCCGTAATGTAGGATGCCGCAGGCGATGCTAAAAATGCAACCACATTCCCGATCTCCGAAGGCTCTGCAAAACGCCCCAACGGGATCTCGCTTTCCATTTCATTCTTGATCTCGTTCAGCGATTCGCCGGTATTGTTCGATTTGGTTTCGATGATGCTTTGCAGCCGGCCTGTGAGCGTAGCCCCCGGAAGCACATTGTTCACGGTGATGCCATAAGATGCCACCTCGTTCGCCAGCGTTTTGCTCCAGTTGGCAACCGCTGCACGGATGGTGTTGGAAACGCCTAAATTTTTCAGCGGGATCTTCACGGAAGTGCTGATGATATTGATCACGCGGCCGTACTGGGATTTCTTCATGCCTTCCATCAGCGACTGCACAAGAATATGGTTACACACGAGGTGATTGCTGAAGGCCTGGATAAAATCCTCCACTTTCGCGTTCTGGATGAGTCCGCTCGGAGGCCCGCCGGTATTATTCACAAGGATCTGCACTGGCCCATTGCTGGCGATGTAATTATCCACCTTTTCCTTTAACTTATTCGGGGTTTGAAAATCAACCGCGAGGAAATCGTGCTGCTGCCCTTTGGATGCATCCAGCTCGGTGATCGCAGCTTTGAGCGACTCCTCATTTCTTGCCACAAGCACAATATTCGCACCCAGCAATGCCAGCTCGATGGCTGCCGCTTTCCCGATTCCCTGCGTGCTTCCGCACACCATTGCTGTTTTTCCTGATAGGTCTAAATTCATGGTTCAAAGATATTAATATTTAACGATACTAAAACGGCTTGCCATGTGTCGATTTCACGATCCTGTTCTTTAAAAAAGGCAGCTTTTTCAATGCCAAGATCGTAAGGTCGGTGAGGGATTTATTCTTCAGTAATTTCTGCAGCACTTTCGAGAGCTCCACCCTGTTCCTGAATTGTTTTACCCAGGTTGCCGTGTATTTTGTTTCCAATTCATCCCGCGTAATTTTCCCCTTAAAATAATCCACGAGCAGGCCGTTCAATAAAAAGGAGCTGCGCATGGCCATGCTCATTCCGTTGCCGCTGAGCGGCGCAATGTTACCCGCGGTATCGCCGATCATCAGCACATGGTTCTCCACCGCATTTTTGTAGCCGATCTTTATTTGCGAAATAGCCAGCGGCTCCTCAAAAAGAAAGGTTGCAGCTTTAAAATAGCTTTCGAGGAAGGGATTCTTCATGAGCACCTCCGCTTCCATTCTCTTAATATCGCCGTTGAATTTTTTCAGGTTCAGGGCATCTGTGAGATAGCAGAGGCAATAGCGGTCGCCCTCGATCTTCGAGATGCCGCAATAGCCGTTCTCAAAATTATGCAACTCGATGAGATCCTTAGGAAAATCAAGCCGGACGTGGTATTTGATCCCGACATAATTTTTCTCATCCTTGCTTTTTTTTGTGAATGCGCGCTTCAGCTTTGTATCGAGATTGCTTTTTTTCCCCCATGCGCCTACGCAAACCTCCGCTGAAAATGTGCCTTCCTCCGTATCGATGATGAAATGCCCGTTGCTGAACCTAACATCCTGCACGCGGCAGTCATCCATCAGCCGGACGCCCTTAGCTTTCGCGATCTCCGCCAGCTTGTGATCCAGCAAAAACCGGCTAATGCCAAATCCGCCGAGGTCGAGCCGGTGCTTCAGCAATTTACCGGAAGGCGAGGATACGTGCAGCCTGCTGATGACCGGAAGATCCAGCTCTCCAAGGTTCAGGCCCAACCTTTCAATAAAGGCGTATGATTCCATGGAAATGTATTCGCCGCAAACCTTGTGAAAAGGGTATTTGTTCTTTTCGAACAGCAGGCAGGAGATGCCCGCATCCGCCAGCTGGATAGCAAGCGTTAAGCCTGCAAGTCCGCCGCCGATGATACAAACCCGGGATTCATTCTTATTTAGCACGGCGAAAAGCGGATCATTTTTTTAGAAGTATCAAATATCTGAATGCCCATTTCCAGCCGATGGTTGCCCGCTGCACATCCGCCTTTTGCAGCAATGCGTCCAGCTCATTTTTCCGGAACCCTCTCAGCACCGAAACCGGCGCATCGTTCTTTACAAGCGCGGAACCGTTGAGCAAGCGCGTAAGGAAGCGGATGCTGTAATACGCGAACCAGTGGCGCTGCAGGTCGTTGACCACAAAGCCGCTGCGCGCATATTTATTCATGTAGCCGAACAATTCGGTAAGCTCATCATCTTTCAAATGATGGCAAAACAAAGAGCAATGAATAATATCTGTGGTATCGTGTGTTTTCAGGTAATCGCGGTAATCCATCACCACGCCGCTGATCTGCGGAAAATTTTTACAGGACTCTTTCATAAAAGCAATGCAATCTGCATTCATGTCGACCCCGGTAAGCTTCACTTTATATCCCCGCTTCTCCGCCCATCCGGCAATTTCCTTCATGGCATCGCCGCCGCCACAGCCAATATCCACGATGTTGTATGTTTTACTTTTATCGGTGATCAGCGCTTTCATTCCTGAAAGTGTGATCGCATGCCCACCCAATGTTTTATTGATAAGATCAAGCTCGCGAAGATTTCTGAACAGCAGCTCCTTCGGAATATCCGGGGCATCCAGCAATTCGGATTCATAAGAGCGCGTTGAGAATTTATTCATAGCGGAGCAGGGCCGTTTCGATGCTGAGCCCGGGGCCGAAGCCGATCGAAAATATATTTTCACCGATCCGGCTTTCATCGTTCATCAGCTCATCCAGCACAAATAAAATGGTGGGCGACGACATATTCCCGTATTCGCTCAGCACTTTATACGAAGGCTGAAGCTGCTCTTCTGTGAGGTGCAATTGTCTTTTAATGGTGTCGAGGATCTTTTTTCCTCCCGGGTGAATTGCCCAGTTATCAATATGCCTGGAGTCGATGTTATATTTTGCGGATGCCTTCTGAACGATCATCTCAGCCTCGGCGCCAATGAATTCCGGGATCTTTGCATCGAGGATCATTTCAAAATTGAGCGGCGTTACATTCCAGCCCATCAGGGCCTTGCCTTTATTCAGCAGCAGTGAATAAAATCCGTTCAGCGTTAATCCTTTCCGTGCTTTTGAGGAAGCTGCCGGGGTAATGACCATCGCTGCTGCGCCATCGCCGAAAATGGTGTTCGACAATAAATTATCGTGATTATCCTTCGGCTGGAAATGAAGCGTGCAAAGCTCCACGCAAACTACCAGCACTTTCGCATCAGCATCGGTTTTGCAGATCATGTCGGCGATCTTCAATGCATGGAAAGCGGCATTGCAGCCAAGGAAATTAACGGAAGTGCGGTAAATATCATCGGGGAGGTTGAGTTCCTCAATGATCCCGGCATCGATCCCGGGCGCCGACAAGCCAGTACATGTAACAGTGATCAGGTGGGTAACGCCATGCTGCGAAACCGTTGTATCAATCTTTTTAAAAGCCGCGTGAATGGCTTCGATGGCAAGTGGAACGGCGCGTTCCTTAAAAACGGAAAGGCGGCTTTCCACATTGGCGATGCTGGGCACGCCATTAAAAAATATATGTTCGTTCCTGCTTTTATCAAAATCAGGGATCACGGAATAGCGCTCATCGATCCCGCTGTGGCTGAACAGCATGTTGAGCTTGCGTGAAGCCGTTTCGTTGCTGTAGGCCGCATGCATGAACTCGAGGATAGCAGTTTGCTTGCTGCGGTGCCTTGGTACTGCTGTTCCTATTGAAATTATCTTGCTCAAAACCAGTTAAAAGTAGTATTTAATATAAGAATTAAAAAATAAACGTTCATGCAGCTGGATGCCATTAAATTCATGCGCATGGTATTCTCAAAATTCGCATGGCTGCTGTCTTTCCTCACTTTCAGAAACCAAACCGCCAATGTTATAACAACCGGGAGCATTGCAATGTTGAACAATACAAAAGCTATTTCATGGTTGTGCATTCTAAAGTAGGTGAACAGCAGAAAAGAGGCGGTTAAAAACATAGCAGCAGAGAAAAAAAACGTGCCAATGTAGCCCAGCCTGTAGCTGATCGTGGTAACGCCGTCCTTTTTATCCGCTTTGTGCTGGTAGATCTGCGTGAGCGGGTACACGCTGCCGATGAACAGGCTGGCCACCGTCATGCAAATTATGTTGCCGGTGCTGAAAAAGCTTTGCGGATCGAAGCCGGCGATCGCCGAAGCGATCATCAGGTAGGTAAAAGCGCCCTGGAAGATGAATACTGTGAGGAAGCCTGTAACCGCATACTTTTTAAGACGCAGCGCCCTGTAGCTGTATGCTCTCGAGATCAGCACATACACCAGCACGAACAGGGAGAACCACGGCCCAACCAGCAAGGCAAGCAATATTCCAATAAGATCAAGGAGCAGGGTCGCGTAGAATAAATTCTCTGATACCTGCGGCGGGTGCTTCAGTCCGCCGATGCTGCCTTCATCCTTATCCTGGTAGCTGTTATAGCCATTGCTCGAGGGATAAATGAGCAGGTGAAGGATCAGAAAAGCGATAACGGTATGCTGCCAGTTGACTTGTTCCGCCTGGCTGAGCGCAAAGAGGAACACCGGCATTAAATGATACGAAAAGGGAATGCGCAGGTGCTTTACAGTGCTCTTATCAAACCAGGATATAACGTTTAAAGATGGCATGTAAACAAAGATAGCGGAATTAAATGTAGATACACAGGATGTGGATTTTTTAAAAAATATAAAATTCTTTAACTTTTTGAGGCCAAAAAGTTACAAAAAGCCTTTGATCTTATAAGGCGATTTGTTTCTCCGCGCAACCGGGCGCTCACAACCGCGGATAATTGATTGCGGACAACCATCTGCCTCCGCAAATTTGTTTTTTGTCGCAATCATTACCGCTATCGCTTGATAAGATCAAACGTTCCGCCTTATGCGAGTGCTGATTAATTATAAAACCAAATGGGAATTATAATCCTACTATATGCGTTAGTTTAAATTAATTAGAAATAAAAGGCGAAATCATAATGCGACTATTTCTGTTTTATTCAGCAATAGCGGTAAATGATTGCTTGCAAAAAAAGATCGTTCCGGAGATGAATGAGTAGTAGCAATCAATTTATCCGCGGTTCTTCTGGACCGGCAGGGGAAGAAGAAATTGCATTATAAAACAGAAAAGGTTTTGTAACTTTTGCCTTCAAAAGTTAAAAGAAATAATTATCCGAACAGCAACCCGAACACCTCCTCGATCTTGCCGACCATGGTGATCTTAATCGTATAGCTGTTGAGGTCCAGCCCTTTTTTATTGTATTTGGAAATAAAGATGTGCTCAAAGCCTAATTTCTCCGCTTCGGAGATGCGCTGATCAATACGGTTTACCGGGCGGATCTCTCCGCTGAGCCCTACCTCGCCTGCAAAGCAGGTCTTTGCAGAAATGGGCATATCCTCGTTGCTCGACAATACGGCGCATACAAGAGCTAAGTCGATCCCGGGATCTTCCACTTTGATGCCTCCAGCGATGTTCAGGAACACATCCTTTACCCCAAGCCGGAAGCCGCAGCGCTTTTCAAGCACAGCCAGCAGCATCGACAATCTGCGCAGATCAAATCCGGTGGAGGAGCGCTGCGGTGTTCCATAAGCCGCGCTGCTTACCAGCGCCTGCGTTTCAATGAGCATGGGACGCATGCCTTCCATGGTGGCTGCAATGGCAACGCCGCTTACCAGCTCTTCGCGGTTGGTGATGAGGATCTCGGAAGGATTGCTCACTTCGCGCAATCCGCTTCCCAGCATTTCATAGATCCCTAATTCATTGGTGGAGCCAAAGCGGTTCTTCGCGGTGCGCAGCAATCTGTATACATGGTTACGGTCGCCTTCGAACTGCAGAACGGTATCCACCATGTGCTCCAGCACCTTTGGTCCCGCAAGGCTTCCGTCCTTGGTAATATGCCCGATCAGGAACACGGGCGTGCCGCTTTCCTTTGCGTAGCGTAATAATTCGGCGGTGCATTCGCGGATTTGCGAAACGCTGCCGGGCGATGATTCAATATGTGCAGAATGTAAGGTCTGGATGGAATCCACGATCACGAAGTTCGGCTCGAGGATCTCGATCTGCTTGAAAATATTCTGGGTGGATGTTTCTGTTAAAATATAGCAGTCGGGGCTTTTCATGCCAATGCGCTCCGCGCGCATCCTAATCTGCTGCTCGCTCTCCTCCCCTGACACATACAGCACTTTCAGGTTTTTCATGTTCACGGCGATCTGCAGCATCAGCGTTGATTTGCCAATGCCCGGCTCACCGCCGAAGAGTGTGAGCGATCCCGGCACTAACCCGCCGCCAAGCACGCGGGAAAGCTCCTTATCATAAATGGAAATGCGGTGCTGCTCCGAAAGGTTGATGTCGGTAACCAGCTGCGGCTTTGCCGAACGCTGCGTGCTGGTGCTTGCGATGCCCGGAGTTTTGGCATCATCGCCTTTGCTTACCACTTCTTCCACGTAGGTGTTCCATTCCCCGCAGGAAGGGCAGCGGCCGATCCATTTGCCCGACTGGGCCCCGCAATTCTGACAGAAATAAGATGTTTTGGTTTTAGCCATGTTGATCGGTTGGCAATAAGAAATTATTAGTTGTGATTGAATGCGGCACCAGCGGAACGCAAGGCGAATTTAAGATTCTATTAAACCCGGACGACCTTTGTTAATAAAGAAAATAGTAAGATTTAAGGAATCACGGTTTTACTCCCGCTGCGGAATACTCTAATTTTACTCTGAACTAATCACTAACTGCATCACATGAAAAGAAAATTACAAACACTTTTATTAGCAAGCTTCCTGGGAACAGGACTCGCTGCACAGCCTTTATACTGGGCCGCTTCAATGGGCAGCGGCAGCGATGAATCGGGGAACGCTATAGTTACTGATCCTTTGGGAAATGTTTATACTACAGGTTATTTCATGGGAACGGTGGATTTCGATCCGGGAGCAGGTGTTACCAGCCTTGTTTCAACAGGCAGCTACGATGTTTTCATCACTAAAACGGGGCCTTCCGGGAACCTGATCTGGGCGAAAAAAATGGGCGGCGTAAGTTACGACTACGGTATGGGCATTGCCTTAGATTCAGCCTGCAATGTATATACGGCAGGTTATTATCAGTATACAATGGATATGAATCCCGGCACCGCAACAGCGAATGTAAACTCCGCGGGATCGCTTGACGCTTTTATCTCCAAGCTCGATTCCGCCGGAAATTATATCTGGGGAAAAAGCTTTGGCGGATTGGGCCCCGACCAGATCAACAGCATCTTCGTAGATAAAAAAGGAATAATTTATACAACAGGAACATTTCAGTCGACCGCGGATTTTGATCCTTCAGCAGCCACAGTGAACATGACCTCTGCAGGCGGGAATGATATTTTTGTATCCAAATTCACCTCTGCAGGCACACTTGTGTGGGCAAAGCAGATGGGCAGCCCTGCGGGAAGCTATGGTGATGCAGGCTATGATATTGCTGCCGACACGGCAGGAAATGTTTATACTATCGGTTCCTTTAAAGCTACGGCAGATTTTGACCCGGGCGCAGGGACTTATACCTATTCATGCGTTGGCGGATTCAATGACGATATTTTTATTTCCAAGCTTGATTCGGCCGGCAACTTTGTATGGGCCGAAGCGTTTGGGGATTACAATTATGACGACGGCTATTCAATTGCGCTTGATGACTCCTCCAATGTTTATGCAACGGGTAAATTTTACGCTGTGGTGGATTTCGATGCAAGTGCCGACAGCATGAAGCTGGATGGCGGAAGCGGCGGAGATGCATTTGTTTTAAAGCTGAACAACGCAGGTAATTTTAAATGGGTAAGGCAGCTTGGTGATCTTTACGGTGATGAAGGATTCGGAATTGCGCTGGATTCATCCGCAAATGTATATACAACAGGAAGCTATGAAGGGACGGTAGATTTCGATCCGGGTGCAGGCGTGTTCACTCTTGCCACAGCAGCAAGCTACCGGAACGTGTTTGTTTCAAAGCTGGATGCTATGGGTAATTTCATCGGCGCTGCCGGGCTCGGCGGCACTTCCACGCAGGACCGCGCAAATGCAATTGCTGTTGACAATACAAACAAGATCCTTATTACGGGCTACATGGACGGCACAGGAGATTATGACCCGGGTGCAGGTGTTTACGACCTTGTATCAACAGGCGGAACCGACATTTTTATTGCGAAGCTCGATGTGCTTTTAACAGCGCCAACCGGAATTTCGGCCTACAGCAATGGGAATCAGGATGCAACTGTTTATCCGAATCCGTTCACCGATAAGTTAACGGTGATGGTCAACACAACGGAGCAGGAAGCAACCGACATTTTTATTTATAACCTTTTAGGAGAGCTCGTTTACACGGAAAGCAATGTGGCGGGTAAAACGATAGGCCTTGACCGGAACGCTATGAATAAAGGGATCTACATATACTCTCTTGTACAGGGAAACCAGATTATTTCCAAAGGGAAGCTGATCGCTCAATAGTACAACACTAACAATAAAAAAGGAAGGATCCGACGGGTCCTTCCTTTCATTTTATAGTTTGCCACTAACGTGCAGCGATGATCTTCTGCTCGATGGCGCTTGTTGAAAAGCCTTCGAGGTATTCGATCGTTCTCACTTCACCTCCATTGGCCTTCACCAGATCGGATCCTACAATGTATTTTTTGCTTTTCGGATCTTTTTCATTTGCATCGTAATCCGCACCTTTTACAAGGATGTCGGGCTTCACGAAGCTGATCAGGTCTTCCGGCGTATCCTCGTCAAAAATGATCACCGCATTCACAAAATGCAGTGAAGCAAGGATCATGGCACGGGTCTGCTCATCCTGCAGAGGGCGTGCAGCGCCTTTGTTCTGGCGCTTTACCGAAGCATCGCTGTTGATCCCCACGATAAGCGCACCGCCCAGATCGCTCGCTTTCGCAAGATAATCGATGTGCCCGCGGTGAATGATATCAAAACAGCCATTTGTAAAAACGATCTTCCTTCCGAAAAAACGCCATACGATCGATGGCTTGATAAGTGTTTCACGTACATAGATCTTCGATTGAACGACGTCTAATGCCGGATGCTTTTGTGTGTATGGAACCATGGGTTTAAGTTTTAGAGGATTCAGGATTTTTTAATTCGCTTCCCTTATTCAATAAAGGAAGCAGGATCAGCGAAAGCAGGCCGGCAAACAGGATCAGCACGATCTGTGAAGCCCACACCGACCAGGCGAAAGCGAAAGATGATGTTTGCCCCATAAAATAAACGGTGGTGAGGATCTGGATCACGATGATCTGGTACACGCCGGTGCCGCCCGGAACCACCACCACTGCAAGGCTTCCGAACACGGTGATCACCATTGCCACCACGAAGGAAAGCGATTTCAGCTCTTCAAAGGCAAAGAAGCATACATATACCTGCAGGATGTACATCAGCCAGATGAGCACGGTGTGCACAATGAACATCAGGGGCTGATCCACTTTCTTCACGCTCATCAACCCTTCCCATAAGCCATTTACAAAGCCACGCACCTTTCCCGACATCAGCTCCCTGATCTGCCTGCGGAAATAAAAGAAGCCTGCAATGCCGGCCAGCACTACCACGCACGCTACGATCACAAACAGCTGGTTCTGCATGAGCTTGTGCAGCTTCCCGGAAAGAGGCGTAAACACAAGGTCAGCGGCAATCCCTGAAATTTTAGTGAACTCGATGCCCAGCGTGATGAAGAACAGGAGGATCACGCAAACCACGTCCAGCGCACGCTCCGCGATCACCGTTCCGAAGCCCTGCACAAACGGCACCTTTTCATAACGTGTTAAAAGCCCGCAGCGCGTTACTTCCCCAAGCCTCGGAACGGCGAGGTTGGCGAGGTAACCGACCATGACGGAAAAAAAAGTAGTGGCTGTTTTCGGGTGATGCCCCATGGGAGCGAGTAGGATCTTCCAGCGCAGCGCCCTGAAATAGTGGCTGAGCCCGCTGATGATGACGGAAAGAAAGATCCAGAAATAATCCGCCTGCCTCAGCGCATCCTTGATGTTTGCGATCTCGGCATCGGTTTTATCTTTAACAACCAGCCAAACCAACAGGATTCCGATGCCTAAAAAGAAAAGGAACTTGAATATGGCCAGCAGTGTTTTTTTCAAGATCAGCGGAGTGTATTGGTTTTCGTATCGGGAAATACTACGGTGGGCTTGTGTTTTTTAGCCAATTCAAAATCCATCAGGGCATAGGAAACGATAATGATCTCGTGTCCCTGCTTTACTTTCAGCGAGGCCGGGCCGTTGAGGCAGATCACCCCGGAGCCGCGCTCGCCTTTTATAACATACGTGGTAAAACGCTCGCCATTATTGTAATTAAAGATGTCAACCTTCTCATTTTCAATAAAGTTGGCAGCATCCATCAGATTCTCATCAATGGTTACAGAACCGATGTAATCAAGGTCGGCCTGGGTAACTGTAACGCGATGGATCTTCGATTTTAAAACTTCTATCTGCATAACAGTACAAAATTACGCAAATAAACCAATAGCAAGGGAGGTTTTAGACGAAAAGGCCGCTGATAACCCTAAAAGAGATAGCCAACTGACAGGAAAACATTATCCACCAGTGTAAAATCCTTATTCCTCCCCGGCCACAGAACCGCATGATAGGAAAAGCTGCCTGCTTCATAATAATCCGGCGCCACCGGGCTCCCAAACTCAATAAACTCAACGTCATAGTTTCCTTTTGTGAAAGCAATCCCGTTGAAGGCTGCCCCGGCTTTTAAATAAACGCGGCGGCTGCACGCCAGCTGTAAACCCGCCTCCGGCATTATGTTCAGCGTTGATGAGTTCCAGTCAACCCTTTCCGATTTTATGTAGCGCCGTCCCGCAGCATAACTGTGACTTTCATAATAGTACTCGTTTTTTCTCCGTTGCAGCATTCCCTTAAGTCCTGCAAAGAACATCAGCCTGTCCTTTTCCCTCTTCCGGAATTTCGAAGTGTAGTTATACCCGAGGCCGGCAGCATCTGTTACCGAGGCAAAGTTCATGAACGCGCCTGTTTCGTGATAGCCGCCCCAGCTGTAAACTCCGGTTGACAAATGCTTTCCCTCAACAAAAAAAGAATGATGCCCGCTGTGATAACCTAAGCGGGGGGAGGCATAATCGGGCTGCACAATTTTAAGATCGTTTGAAACAAAATCGATATTCGATTGCCAATAGTATTCGTGGGGCCGGTCAGGTACAACAAGCAGGTACGGAAGTGATGCAACTGTCGAATAATGGAAGCCCAGGTCTGCGAAAAACCCCTTCTTTACCGCACCTGAATCTTTTTTACCACCATAGGAATCGTATAGTGCATACCGCAGGCCAGCCTCAACGCAAGAGGCGAAGTAGTTCCCGTTCCACTTCTGGGAATGCCGGAGGCCCGCCTGCAGATTTACCGCCAGGTAAGGGTTCAGCTTCAGGGAAAGCCCGGTGGACACAAACGAGGCGATCCCTCCCCTCAGATCATAGCCTATGCCCGTTTGAAAATCGAGTGATAAGTGTTTAAAATCAAAAACGGAAAGATTCAGGTTGTAAGAAAGGAACACTGCTTCAAATGAACCCATTTGCAGAGGTTTACGCGTACTTATAAACGGGGAAGTAATGCCTTTTTCCTGGTTGGAGCGCACATACGCGAGACCCCAGTGGCGCGTTGGATAAAATTTGATCTCAAAGGGAACTGCATTTACACGACCGGAATTGCGCCATTCCTCCGGAGGCAGGTTCTCATACGCAGAACCCACAGATGTATTGACATACAATTGCGCCCGCGATTGCTGCAGGGAGTCTTTCCCTTTGAATTCTTCACGGGAATGGAGACCGAGGGAACAGAAAGCGAATATACCTGCACAAGCAGTGTACCTAACTGCACGTCTATAACACGTCAATATTTTTAACATACTGAAAGGCCTTTACCGGGTTCGAATGAAAGACGCAACTATCAGCAAATGGTTGTTTCTTTATTTGAGGCCATTATAGATCACCTGCAACTTTTCCTTCTGCATCCTTGAATTATCGATGAGCGTTTGCAGCTCCTGCGTTCCTCCTGCGTTCGGGTTCGCTTCTTTAATTGTTTTCAGCTTCTGTTCTGCAAGGCTCTGCCTGTCTTCGTACATGGTGGTTAAGTCCTTGATCGATTTTTTCGCATAATACGCCACCCATTTGCTGATGTTCTCATCCTTTGCAATGCGCTCGAATATGGCCACACCGGCATTCACCGTTTCATCCTTCTTCGCCCTTTTCAGGAAGTTCGCATACTGTGTGATGTAGCCGATCTTCTCAAAGCTCTTAAAGCTGTTCTCTGAATTTACAAAGAATGCATTGTTCTCATCACTTCCGTATTTTGCATACAGGTCGGCGATGGAATACAGCACCGAAACGCTTTTTTCGCTCTCATACTTTTTTGCAAGCGCCATTCCTTCTTCCGGGTTTGCCTTTGCGATCCCGGCCAGGGAAGCGCCTAATACATTGTACGACTTATCATCCAGTCCGCTTTTATACAAACCCTGCAGGTCGGCATCGGTATAATGATCCGTTAAATATTCCATTGCGGCGGCACGTACGCTTGCCTTCGGGTCCGATTTTGCAAGCGCCACCAGCTTTTCCTTCACTTCCTTCTCATGTCCGCCCTGGATATCCTTCAGCATGCCGATCGCGGTATAGCGGAGGTCTTCCAGCTTATCGTTCAGCGCCGCAATGATCACTTGAGTGGAAAGGCTGTCCTTCGCCTTTTTGGCCAGTTCACGGATGGCTTCGGAGCGGTCGAGGTACAATGGCCCGTTCTTATACTGGAATGCCCATTCCTGCGGCGTTTTGATCTCATCTTTTGTGCAGAGCAGCATTTTCTCCGCATCCACATTCACCAGCAGCGGCTTCTCGGGAGCATCAAACTCAAAGGTCTCATCGGCCTTAGTGATGATGATCCTTTGGCGCTGCGCCACGGTATTTCCATTGTAAATATCCACATACATCGGGATACGAAAGAGTGGCATCTTGGTAAAATCCTGCACCTGCCTGATCTGTACTTTTTCTTTTTTCGCAACGGCATCATAGCTTGTGCGGATGATGAGGTCGGGATGCCCCGGCGACAGGAACCACTGGTTAAAGAACCAGTTCAGGTCTTCGCCCGTTACCTTTTCGAATGCCAGGCGGAGGTTGTGGATCTCTACGGAAGAGAATTTGTTTGTTTCGAGGTACAATTTCAGGGAAGCAAAAAATGCATCATCGCCCACGTATTTGCGCAGCATGTGCAGCACCTGTCCGCCTTTGTTGTAGCTATGCCCGTCAAACATATCCTCTTTATCGTCATACTGGAAGCGGATCAGGTTCACCGCTTTCCGCGAAGCTTCCGCGAGGTATCCTGCGCGTGACTGCGCGCTGTGCAGGTCGGCTTCATCGCGGCCGTACTTGTATTCGATCCAGAGGTATTCGCCATACGTAGCGAACGATTCATTCAATGGAAGATTACTCCAGGATTCGCAGGTAACAAGGTCGCCGAACCATTGGTGGAACAATTCATGCGAGATCACATCCTCGTGATCGCCGTCCACCAGCTCCCTTTCGGTGCTGTTCATGAACTCGCCGTGCAGCGTTGCCGATACATTTTCCATTGCGCCGGAAACATAATCGCGCACCACCACCTGTGAATATTTGTTCCAGGCATATTCCACGCCCAGCTTGTTGGAGAAGAACTCCAGCATTTCGGGCGTATTGCCGAAGATCGCTTTTGCATACGGTTCAAATTCCTTCTCCACATAATAATTCACTTCCTTTCCTCTCCATTTCGTGTCTTTCACCACGGCAAATTCACCAACCGCCATCATCGATAAATACGGTGCAAAAGGAAGGTCCGATTTCCAGTAATCGGTGCGGGTGCCATCGCCATTGTCGGAAGAGAAGCCCAATTCACCATTGGAAAGCGTAGTGTATTTTTTATCCACGGTGATGTAGATCTCCTGTGTTTGCCTCTCGTTCGGACGGTCGATCGTCGGATACCAAACCGAGGTGGATTGCGTTTCTCCCTGTGTCCAGATCTCCAGCGGCTTGTTTTTATCCTTTCCTTCCGGGTTAATGAAGTACAATCCTTTATCATCTGTGATCGCAGCGCTTCCGCCTTTTTTCTTCAGCTCGTTCGGCTTTGCAATGTAATCGATGTAAATAGTGTATTCCTCTGTGTTCTTGTATTCACGGCCGAGATCAATGGTGATCACCTCGTCCTCGTACTTATATTGCAGTGGTTTTTTAGAAGTGATCTTTTCTTCAGCGGGAGCATCCTTCTTTTTATCCTTTGCTGCAGCAGCAGGCGCGCTTGTTGTTTCCACGAGAGAGATCTCTTTGATTTCCATGCCGCGTGCATCCAGCTGCAGGGTGGAAGTAGGATAAAAATAAGGCTTCAGCCGGAGTGTCGCTTTTCCGTACAGGTATTGCTTTGCCCAGTCGAAACTTACATCGAGCCGCGTATGCAGCAGGTCGTTCACTCGTGTGGCGGATGCCTGGTATTCCTGCGGCTCCTGAGTTCTGGCAACTGCCGAAACGGTATCTAAATTTATAACGGCAAGATCATCGTCGGCAGGTTTGGAAGATTTCTTAAACAGCCCGCAGGCATTCAGCATAATGGATGCTGCAAGCACAACAGCCGGAAGAGTTAATTTCATTTGTCTTTTTTTTAAGAAACCAAAGGTTGTGAAAATATTGCTGATTTCAAATATTTAATTTATTGGGCATATTGCAGGTAAATCTGTACTTTTATAACGATTTAAACACGACAAATTTATGCTGAAGGTAAAGGTCAACAACAAGAAGGAATATACAATAGAGCCGGGAAGCGATTCCACCGGAACCATTGACGGAAAGCCATTTTCATGGGATGTGGCCGAAGTGAAGAACGGCAGCTTTCATGTGATCAGGGATAACCGCTCCTACTCTGTGGAAGTGATCAAGGCCGATGTTGCTGAAAAAAGCTTCACAGTTTCCGTGAACGGCAATAAATACCAGCTGAATGTAAAAGACAAGTTCGATGAGCTTTTGAAGAGCCTCGGACTCGATAACATGAATGCCAGCAAAGTGAACGAGATCAAGGCACCGATGCCCGGATTGGTGCTTGACATCCGCGTTACGGAAGGACAGGAGATCAAGAAAGGCGATCCTGTGCTGGTGCTGGAAGCGATGAAAATGGAGAACATCCTGAAATCGCCTACCGACGGAACAGTAAAGAAGATCAACGTGAAGAAGGGAATTGCCGTGGAGAAGAACCAGGTGCTGATCAGCTTCGCGTAATACGGATAACGAATAATTACGAATGTTACGAATCTGTATGTCATTGCGAGGAGGCACGACGAAGCAATCTCATAGTACAGATAACGAATGATTACGAATTTTACGAATCTGGGTTTGCTAAAAGGCTTGTGGTTCGTTGTTTGTTATTCTTAGTGGGGTAGTTTCACACCCACAGATTCGCAAATTCGAACAGATCCGCGATCCGTACCAACCTCTATTTAACTATTAATAATTCAATCATCATGGAAAATTCACGCAGAGACTTTCTCAAAAAATCGGCAGCGCTTGTCATCGGCACGCTCACTGCCTCATCAATACTCAACAATGCGTTTGCAGCGGGTAACTTTGCCGACGATATCCTCATCACACCCGATGGCGGAAAATACACATTGCCGGCTTTGCCGTATGCTTACGATGCGCTCGAGCCTCATATCGATAAGCTCACCATGGAGATCCACCACAGCAAGCATCACAAGGCCTATGTGGATAACATGAACAAGGCGCTGGAAACGGTCGACGGCAACGTATTGGGAAGCCCGCAAAGCTTCGAGAATATTTTCGACAAGGTGGAAAAGCTTCCTGCAGCGCTGCGGAACAATGCCGGCGGACATTACAATCACAGCCTCTTCTGGACACTCATGAAACCGAATGGCGGAGGCGAGCCAAAAGGGAAATTAGCGGAAGACATCAAATCAACATTCGGATCGCTGGATGAATTTAAGAAGCAATTCGCGGATGCTGCCATGAAACGCTTCGGCTCCGGCTGGGCATGGCTGGTGAAAACAAAGGAAGGCAAGCTGGCGATCACCTCCACTGCCAACCAGGATAACCCGCTTATGAATTTAAGCTCCGTGGAAGTGAAGGGAACACCGATCCTCGCGCTGGATGTATGGGAACATGCCTATTACCTGAAAAACCAGAACAAGCGCGCCGATTACATCGCTTCCTGGTGGAATGTGGTGAACTGGGATGCGGCGGAAGGGTTGTACACTGCGAAGAAATAGATGTCCGTCAATCGAGTTCGACCGTGGGGAGAGTATCGGGAAGTGTCGGTTGCAGAATGTCACTTCGAGTTCGACCGCAGGGAGAGTATCGAGAAGTGTTGGCTGCAGAATGATTTAGTTCGCTTGTTCTCGATACACTCGTACCTCGTTTCCCGATAGCTATCGGGACGAACTGACGCCATGTTAAGAGCTACAAATAAAAAGCGACGGAAAACCCGTCGCTTTTTGCTTTTTAATCTGAGATCTATTTTTACAGAAAAAATCTGTGAATCTGTGGCATATTTACACCAAGGCAATATCAAACTGCACCAGGTCAACAAACTCCTGCACGCGGCTGTCCACCTGCTCCTGTGTTAATCCAACCAAATTCTCCGTTCCGAACTTCTCCACGCAGAACGATGCCGTAGCCGATCCGAAAATGATCGCACGCTTCATGTTCTCGAAGGAGATATCCTCTGTTTCAGCCAGGTAGCCGATAAATCCGCCTGCGAAGCTGTCGCCGGCGCCGGTAGGGTCAAATACATCCTCCAGCGGCAATGCCGGTGCGAAGAACACCTGTTCCTTGTTGAACAGCAATGCGCCATGCTCACCTTTTTTGATGATCAGGTATTTCGGGCCCATGTCAAGGATCTTTTGCGCCGCTTTTACCAGTGAATACTCACCGGAAAGCTGGCGTGCCTCCGAATCGTTGATCGTTAATACATCTATCTGCTTCAGCGCTTCCAGCAGCTCAGGCATGGCAATGTCCATCCAGAAGTTCATGGTATCCAGCACGATCAGCTTCGGGCGCTTTTTCAGCTGGGCGATCACCTTCTGCTGAACCTGTGGCATTAAATTGCCCAGCATCAGGAAATCGCAATCCTGGTAGGCTTCCGGCACAATTGGATTGAAGTTGGCAAGCACATTCAGTTCCGTGGTGATGGTATCGCGGGAGTTCATGTCGTTATGGTATTTACCGGCCCAGAAGAAGGTTTTTTCGCCCTTAATCACCTGCAAACCAGTGGTATCCACGTGGTGTTTGTTCAGCATATCGATGTGCTCCTGAGGGAAATCATCGCCAACAACCGAAACCAGGTTCATTTTCTTTGTAAAATAGGAAGCGGCTAAGGAAATGTATGTAGCAGCACCACCCAGGATTTTATCGGTTTTCCCGAAAGGAGTTTCAATTGCATCGAATGCAACCGTACCAACGACTAATAAACTCATGTTTTTTGTTCTTTTCTAAAAATTTCGCACAAATATATTGCATATTTGCTTTGAAGATGCTAATATTGCACTCCTTTTTTGAAGGGAATGCCTTTTCGGAGGATGTTTTGGCCGGAACGTCGGCTTAACAAAATTAGAATAAACATTAACCAGGATAATAAATTCCTTCTTAGCTCAGCTGGTTAGAGCATCTGACTGTTAATCAGAGGGTCGCTGGTTCAAGTCCAGCAGAGGGAGCAAACAAGACGCCCTGACAACTCACGTTGTCGGGGCTTTTTCGTTTTTGGAACTCAATCAGCCTCATTATTATAAAGTATTCTCTGGAGGTATGAAACGGCAATCCACCTGAGAATTTACAGATGAAGGCTACCACCCTGTAGCCCATTACAGCATTGAAAGAGGGTGGGTGTTTCAACTGAGACGGAGCACCCATTTTAAATGTTCTATATTTGCTTTAGAACTTGTAATCATGATCACAAAAATAAAAAAAATAGAAGGGCTTGG
This sequence comes from Bacteroidota bacterium, assembly GCA_025963725.1. Classification (GTDB taxonomy): domain Bacteria; phylum Bacteroidota; class Bacteroidia; order 2-12-FULL-35-15; family 2-12-FULL-35-15; genus 2-12-FULL-35-15. Next base: position 391,112 of record JAOQAE010000003.1, read on the forward strand.
CATATTTCAGGATTACCAACCTGACCCTAAGTTGGCTGAATTTAAGACATATAATCTTTTCTATGGCTGGAATGGCAGCGGCAAGTCAACCTTGGGAAAGCTTTTCAGGCACATGGAAACTCATCAGCCAATTGAACACAATGAAAAGCTGACATATAAAGCCATCATTAGCGGAAATCAAGTGGATGAGAGAAGTTCAATCTCTGAACCCATTAGAGTTTTTAATTCTGCATTCATCAAAGAACACACAGACTTTGAAAAAAGTACCACCAGTTCCATTCTGTACATTGGAAAAGAACAAGTTGATTTGAAGAACAAAATTAAGGAAAGCCAAGAGATTTATGAGCGTGATAAAGCTCACGTCTCAGAGACAATTATTGAAGAAAAGAAGCTGGAGAAAAAGCTGGAAGAATTTTTTATAACCACTGGGGCTGAACTCCGGGATTTGCATGGCACAACAGTCTATTCTCGGGCCACAATTACAAAGAACACTGCCAAAGATCTTTGGGAAGAGGTTCAGAAAAGCGGAAGAACACTTGATGAAATAATCCTGTCTCAAGATATTCTGGCCAACAAAATAAAATTCATTGAGCAAGGAGAAGAGAAACATGCTCAAGCACTTATCACACTAAAAATCAATGATGAAAATCTTTTTCAAGTGCAAAAACACGTTCAAGATTTGCTTCAGGAAAATCCAGTACATAAGGCCGTTGCTCGACTTGCGGCTAATCCAGACATACAGGCTTGGGTACAACAAGGACTTTTATTACACAATCAACACGGCAGCAACAAATGTGAATTTTGCAACAATGAAATTAGTGGTATAAGAAAATCAGAACTAACTGAGCACTTTAATGACGCATTTCAAGTTCTCCAAAAAAATATTCATGCTGCAATTCAGGAGTTGGAACAAATGAGAATTGTAATCCCACAATATCAGATCCAAGCTTTTTATGAAGAATTTAAGATTCAGATCAATGGTGGCTTAGCCTTGCTTGAAGAGGATGTTCAGAGAATAAATTTGCATTTTGATGCACTTATCGACCGCCTCAAAATAAAACAGAAGAATCCGCTTGAAACTGGATTCCCTGCCGCATTTATTACACTGGACCTCTTACCTAGCTGGGTTCAACACTTTAATAGTGTCGTTACAGAGCACAATGATGCAGTGAAAAACTTTATTACAAAAGCAGCGGAATATAGAAAATCTATTGATCTTCACGTGGTAGCCCATAATGCCAAAGTGAGCAATCTGTCTGCATTATTAAATGAATATTCAAATGCATTGGGCACAATTAAAGTTATGACACCTTTGCTAAAGGAGGCAGAGGCTGTTATTGAAGCACTGAAAATTAAATTGGCAGATGACACAACTTTAATTGTGGAAATTAATAATGACCTTCACAAGTTTTTAGGACGTCAGGAAATAACATTAGTAAAAAATCCTACTGGAGGATATACACTGGAAAGACACAGCAAGAAGGCCACCAACCTGAGTGAAGGGGAAAAATCCGCAATAAGCTTAGTGTATTTTATAAACAAACTGAAGGAGAAAGAAACCAAAATTCAAGATCTTATTGTTGTGTTTGATGATCCAATGTCAAGCTTTGATAGCAACCACCTTTTTGCTGCTTCATCATACATCATGAATAATTGTAAAGTGGCAAAGCAACTCTTTATCCTAACACACAACTTTTGGTTTTACAAGCTCATACGTGATTGGTGCCACAAAGAGTTCCGCAAGGAAACAGAGATCTACTGTCTGAAAAAGGGCAAGATTGTTAAGGCGGACTCTACTTTGATTGATCATCACTCTGAATATCATTTCATCTTCAGCCGACTCTTAGAATGGTCTGTTCTTGAAGAGGTCCCTTTGTCTGATCATTTTTCCCTTGCTAATCATTCGAGAAGGCTACTTGAGTCTTTTAATGCGTTTAAGACTCCGTCTCAATCAGGCTTTGCTTCTATACTTAAGCTTGCCCAGATAAAAAGTATTCCTAAAGACGTGACGGATAAACTCTATTATTTCTTGCATAAGTATTCTCATCTGGACAGAATTGAAGGGCATGAACATATAGTTGAAAATATTCAGGGAGAGGGAAAACAAATTGCGTTGGACACACTATCAATTATTAACGCCATTGATCCCGATCACTATGCAAGTATGATTACGTTGTGCTCTGGCAAGGCACAGTAGCGCGAGGAATCAGGAATCACCCTGGAACCTCAAGCCCGGTGGAGATCACCACAGCTATAAGAAAAGGTGTTTCATGGAAAATTGCATTTATTGACCATAAAAGAGGCGTCAGCCAAGGTTCAAATAGTATTTTTAGTTATTATTGCTGTGCCATTTTAATACTGATGAGCTGGTCTAAAACACCATATCACAAACTCCCTGCATTTTGTTTTTCAAATGCTTCCGCTTTTCCCTGATTATAACCAGCCCTCTTTCCCAATCGGTAAAAAACAATTGAATTAATAATCGGCAACGCAATAAAGATCAACAAAAGAGTGATTATTTCTGAGCCCCCAAGCCCTACTACACCTATTAGCATGTTAATTAAATTATGGTTCTGTTTAAGCAAATAAATAACAAATAAATAATTCCAATCAAAGTCGGATACATCCTACTAACCACCTCAACAACTATTCTCACCTTTGTAAAAAATAGTTGTTATGAACCCTTACCCCACCTTCTCCGACGTCGATCTCAACGATCTCTCCAAAGACCTCCACAACATCATGTACATGCTGCATCACGTAAACGAAGATGTATTTTCAAAGGAAGAAATAAAGGATGCCTGCTTTTCGGTAAAGGTGGCGCTGAATAGTATTGAGAAGATGAAGGAGGAAAAAAAGGAGTGAACGGTTAATACTTGGCTGCAGCTTTCTCTAATACAGCAGTTTCAATTACATGCTCGCCTTCTGTTGTTTTTATGAATAACCGGCCATCATGCACCGCTATTCCTGATATAAATTCCTGGTTGTACAATTCTTCGCTTAGCCGCAGGCAAAGACCTTGCTTATAATTCACCATAAACACTCTCTTTTCAGGGCTCTTTTGTACAACAAAAACTAAATTCCCCGAGCAGATGGCAGACTCTATAGAAGGCAGCCTCAGCTTCTCTCCGCTTTCCGTGATCTCCTCATCGCTGATAAAGATCCAGCTGTACTTATTTTTGTTCTTTACAATTACCGCATGCGGCATTTTCAGCAATGTAAGCTTCGGATAGCCCTGCTGGGGCAAAGCAGTATATTTTTCTTTGTTTCCCGCTGGTGACGTTACATTTATATAATGATTGTCTGCCGTATAAACGTACATTACTGCGCTATCTTTCTTTTCGCAATAATTTCTGTCAGTCGGTATTTTATAGCTGTTCGGCCATTGCAGGTTGGTATTCCATTCCGGTGTATACCTGATCATCAGGTCGAATGTTTTATCGGTTAAGAATTGTTTTGAGCAACGGGCATCTAACAACCATTGCAGAGAAGCGTCAACTTTTCCTACCGGGTAGCGGAACAATACGGAATCCATGAACAAACACTTATACTTTTTAAATACCAATTTATCCATAAAAACCGGGTTCAAAAAACTACCTGAACCAAATTCCTGGCCATACACATAAGTTTGATTTCCCTCCTTTATTCTCACGTCCAATGAATAAGTGCTGGAACCGAACGATTCAAAAATAGTTACACTGTCTTGCATTCCATTCTTATCAAAATCGCCCGTAATTGATCGTTTCTTTTCATTCTCCTGAACAGCACTCCGGCTTTTTATTGCACAATGCTTCATATCCCAATTACCGGCTTGAAAGCAAATTCCCGACAAAAATGGAAGAAGGAACCAAAAGCTTTTTTTATAATACATTAGAGATATAAATTTCGACTACTTTATATTGGGATGCGATTTCGTGCCCTGTTCACATTCTGCAGTCGATTGCCAACTTAATTTCCTTCGGTTTGAGGATAGTTCAATGCTATATCAATTTGCTCATGAACTCCTTTCTTTTCAGCAGGCACTTTTAACCTCAGTTCATTCAGCATTTTTATGGCGCTCTCTCCACCGATCATATTCAATGAACAGGCAATGGCAATCAACTCCTCATCTTTCAGTTCTGACGCATTCAACTGTCCCAGTGCCAAAACCCCTTCTATTATTCCCAAATAGCCCATGGCATCAATGATTAGAAGCCGCTTTACCGGATCCGTCAAATATGGGACTATGCCATTATAAATATCGCGCGCATAAGCTGTATCTTTTAATAAACCTGCTATTTCAACTATTTCTAATCTGTAAATCTCTTCCCGGTCGGGCCAAAAACAAGGCGGTTGTTTGATTAAAACCTCCTTTAGGCAATCTGCAATCTCCTTTGCATCCTGTTGTGCAAACCATTTTTTACGGATATTAGGAATTGTAGACGGATCGGAGTAATCTTCATCGTCAAACGGCGAAACCGGACCTGCTAAATCATTTAAGATTTCTATAAATTCTTGTGTAGTCATTTTATTGATTGAATAACAAATTTACCACTTTCCTCCTGAACCACCACCACCGGAACTTCCTCCACCAAATCCACCAAATTCAGACTCTGTTCCCTTTTTTGGAGCCTCCGGCTCAACAGCAACTTCATATATTACGCGTGTTGTATTTGAGCCTAACCAATAGCCCACCGCCCCAGATACTAGGGTCCCGACCCCATGTAAAACCCAAGCCACCGGGCCAGCAGCATCCATCGGAGTCCAAAGCTCCGCAAATGCTGTTGCAGCAGCAGAAGCGCCAGCCCACCCGCCAGCGGATTCCACTACAGTCTTAACTTTATCTTTTGCTTTATAAACCTTGTATATATCTTCAGTTACCCCAACAACAAAGAGAATTTTTCCAGCATATCTGAAAGCGCCTCTTACCTTCCCAGTCCATTTTAATTTTTTGGCCAGCTTTTCTGCTGTCTTAATTAACACTGGCTCTTGCCCTAAACCTTGTTCGATTAATTGATTTGTTAACCCTTTTATTCCTCCTTTTGCCGTTATCAAACTGGGGTCAGAAATAACTGTAAACTTCCCGGGAGTTTTAGAGAATTTGCTACCCGGTTCCAACACCACTTCTCCAGCCTTGCTTTTCGAGCTCTGTACTTTTTGACCTATTTTAGTCCACATCGATTCTTCAGCCCTTGTAAATTTATAAGTTGCCAAACCCGCCCGTTCTCTACGTGTCAATGCTCTTTCCCTAGGTATTTTATTATAGTCTCTGTATTTCTGTTCTGCTAAAGGCTCAAAAGCTTTCAACTCTTCGTTATGCATTTTTACAAGATCAGTTTCCCTGAATATAAGTCTTTCAGACTTTTTAAAAATCTCAACATCTATACGCACGGGTTTGAATTGTGCTTTCTTACCAATGGAGGGATTTCCTTCGGTTATAAACCAAGAGGCGCCTCCCTGCCCAATTTCAGGTTTAAAAGGGTGATCACAGTTTGCCATGTTCTCTAATATATTCAGGGCAATTTCATTTGTAACTTTCGCTGAACCTCCCTTATAAAAATATGATTCGAAGGAAGGTACGCCAGCTCCTTCAAAGTCAACCCCAAAACCTCCTTCATCCTTAGGGCTTTTATCTCCTTTTGTTAGAGAACTAAATGGAGTCATCGAATTTATTTTACGCCCACCTTGCAACTGTTCATAAACATCAATTAATTCCATTGAGGTCTGAAAGGATTCAGTTTCTTCTTTTAAAGCAACTGCATTATCTAAATGTTCAATAGTTTCCGGACCTACAACTCCGTTTGCCCCCGCTAACAGATGATTATCTTTTTGGAACCTGCTAACAGCCGCCTTGGTTCTGGGGCCGAAATCCTTTTCAAGTTTAAGTGGAATAAAACCTTTTGTGTTCTTGTAGATGAAATTCAAAGCCTTTTGGATCAGAATGACGTATGGGCCTGTGGCACCTTCTCCTATCACATCACCTTTTTGAGGACCTTTGTTCAATGTATAAGTTAATTGCTCCATTCCCGGGCCTCTTAAAATATTCGAATGCAAGGTTTTCTTCTCCTCTTTGTGATCCTGCCTCTGCACCTTCCTCCCCACATCTCCCTTCTGCTGCACCGTATGCGTCAACTCGTGCGCCAATAAACCTTTTCCTTCCTGCGAAGACGGATTATACTGCCCTTCATTAAAATAAACATCCTGCCCGTGCGCAAAAGCTTTTGCGTTGATATCCCCGCTCATCTTCTGCGCTTCGCCTCCTGTATGAATATTCACGCCGGAAAGGTCGGTTCCTAAATGCCCTTCCATTTCTGTTCTTACATTCGCATCCAGCTTGCTGCCTTGTCCTTTTGTGCCTTGTAATTGTTGATCAAAACCTGGTGTGGTGGTCATGCCCGCATCTTCGCTTTTTGCATTGATGTCGGATGGCGTTTGCTCCAGCGCCATTTTTGAAATGCTTGCATCTCCTTTAGTAACGCCTACTGCTACTTTATCCGCCTGCTTTTCTGATTGGTCTTGCGGTTGCGAAATTGCGAGCTTCGCCTGAACTTCCTCGCGCTCATGCCGCTTTGTATTTTCAAAGATTGCGCGGCCGGTTACATCCTGCCCATTCGCATACGATTTACCGGAACCTTCCATCATCCTTGAAACCTGTTCCTCACTCAGCGAGGCAATATAACGCTGGATAGTTTCAAGGTTGGAACCTTTCTTCTTCCGCCTTACCTTTCCCCTTGAGCTTTCAAATCCGTGATCGTACGTCCTCATCTTTGAATTTTGAGTTAATGTATGCAGGAGTTTAAAATAAATCAAGGACAGTTTTTGAAAAATGAGACAACGTAGTATTGCTTTTTTCCTCCTTGACTGCCTCATCAAATGGGTAAAAACACCCATTTTATGATCACTTCAATGTTTTACTTTTACAAAAAACAAAATCAATCGCCATGGCAGCAGTACCCGTTAAGATCCAAAGCAGGATCGCTGAAGGATTAAAAAGATTTCAGCCCATTGTTGAATCCGCCAAGATCAGGGATGTGAATGAATCCGATACTGTGGTGCTTCTTACCGGCATCCTGTCGGAAATTCTCGGCTACGATAAATACACCGAGATCACCACCGAGCTGGCCATCCGCGGGACATTCTGCGACCTTGCCCTGAAAATAAACGGGAAGGTTTCCATCCTGCTTGAAGCAAAGGCGATCGGGATCGAGCTGAAAGAGCAGCATGTAAAGCAGGCTGTTGATTATGCCGCCAACAAAGGTATCGACTGGGTGATCCTGACAAATGCCGTATCATGGAGGGTTTACAAGATCCTTTTCACCAAGCCAATCCAGAATGTGCTGGTGCTGGATATTGATTTCCTGCAGTTAAAGCCCAAATCTGCCGACGATCTGGAATTATTCTATTCCATCGCAAAGGAAGCTGTTTGCAAATCATCGCTCGAAAATTGCTTTACCCAGAAGCAGGCTACCAACAGGTTCATGATCGGCAATATCCTGTATTGCGAATCGGTGCTCAACGCGATCAAAAAAGAATTGAAATTCCTCTACCCCGATATTAAAGTCACCAACGATGAGATCCAGAACGTGCTGAACAAAGGCATTGTAAAACGCGAAGTCATTGAAGGTGAAGAGGCCGAAGAAGCACAGAAAAAGATCGCCAAAGCCATTAAGAAAAAGGAGAAGGTAAAATTTGTAAAGGCAACTGAACCTGTAGCAGAAATTATTTCAGAAGAAGAATCATCCCCACCCATAAGTGAATAAATAATTCACTCCAAATATAAAATCTGACCGCGACGAAAGATCAAAACGGAATTTCTCTAATATTAATTCCGATTTAGATAACAGATGTCGTTCCCCTTCTACAAGCAACCCGATGAAATGGACTGCGGCCCTACCTGCCTGCGCATGATCAGCAGGCATTACGGGAAGAGCATCAGCCTGCAGGAGATTCGTGAGCTGGCAGGAACAACGCGCGAAGGAAGCAGCATGCTGGGCCTCAGCGATGCCGCGGAAAAGCTGGGCTTCCGCACACTCTGCGTGAAGGTAAGCTTCGATAAGCTGCTTGAAGATGCGCCTTTTCCCTGCATCGCACACTGGAACCAGGAGCATTTCGTGGTGGTGCATAAGATCAGAAAGAACACCGTGTTCATTGCCGATCCGGCTCACGGGCTCCTCCGCTATTCAAAGGAAGATTTTTTGAGGTCCTGGCAAAGCGATGCCCGCGAAGGTATCCTGTTATTGTTCGAACCCGGGAATGAATTCAATGAAGAGCCTACTGATGTTGATTTAAAGAGCAAAACAAAAAGCTTTTCATTCCTCTTCCGCTATCTCGTGCGTTACAAAAAATTGCTGCTTCAGCTCATCATCAGCCTCATCGCAGGCAGCCTGCTCCAGCTCATCTTTCCCTTCCTCACGCAAAGCATTGTCGACATCGGCGTTCAGAACAACGATGTAAAATTCATTTACCTGATCCTCTTCGCGCAGCTGATGCTTTTCATAGGCCGCACCACCATCGAGATCGCCAGGAGCTGGATTCTCATGCACATCAGCAGCCGCATCAATATTTCACTCGTCTCCGATTTCTTTGTAAAGCTGATGAAGCTGCCCATCGCATTCTTCGATACCAAAATGACCGGCGACATCATGCAGCGCATCAACGATCACCAGCGCATCGAGAATTTCCTCACCTCCACTTCGCTCAATGTGCTCTTCTCTTTTGTGAACCTTGCCATCTTCGGATTGGTGCTCGCATGGTACAACCTTGGCATCTTCGCAGTGTTCATGGCCGGAAGCCTGCTGTATTTAGCATGGATCCTTTTCTTCCTGAAGCGCAGGGCGGACCTTGATTACAAGCGCTTTGCACAGAATTCAAAGAACCAAAGCAAGATCATGGAGCTGATCACCGGCATGCAGGAAATAAAGCTGCACAACGCCGAGCGACAGAAACGCTGGCAATGGGAGAACATCCAGGTGCGGCTTTTCAAAATAAACATCAAGGGGCTTTCGCTGGAGCAAACGCAGGATGCGGGCTCCAACCTCATCAACGAGCTCAAGAACATTTTCATCACTTTTCTTGCCGCAAAGCTGGTGATCGGCGGACAGATCACTCTCGGAATGATGCTCTCTATCAGCTACATCATCGGGCAGCTCAACTCGCCCATCATGCAGCTGGTAAGCTTTACGCAAAGCCTGCAGGATGCACGGCTCAGCCTTGAGCGCTTATCGGAGATCCACAACCGGGGCAATGAAGAATCTCCAGGTGCAGGCATTACAGAGATTGATCCCGGCGCATCCATCGCGCTCAATAATGTTTCCTTCGGCTACACAGGAGCTCCGAACGATTCCGTATTAAAAGATCTCGATGTGCATTTTCCTGCGAACAAGGTAACTGCCATCGTAGGCTCCAGCGGCAGCGGCAAAACCACATTGCTTAAGCTGCTGCTTAAATTCTATGAACCTTCCGGCGGCAACATAAAGATCGGCAGCAGCGACCTGAAAACCATTTCTCCAAAAGCATGGAGGGAAAAATGCGGCGTGGTGATGCAGGAAGGATACATCTTCTCGGATAGCATTGCCAGCAACATTGCGGTGGGCGCGGAGCACATCGACAAGCTGCGCCTCCGTCACGCCGTTACCGTGGCGAACATCAAGGAGCACATCGAATCGCTGCCGCTGGGCTATAACACAAAGATAGGCATGGAAGGCAGCGGCATGAGCACCGGGCAGAAGCAGCGCATCCTCATTGCACGCGCCGTTTATAAAAACCCCGATTATTTATTTTTTGACGAAGCCACCAGCGCGCTCGATGCCAACAATGAAAAAGTGATCATGAATAACTTAAACGAATTCTTCAAAGGAAAAACCGTGCTCGTGATCGCACACCGCCTCAGCACTGTAAAGAACGCCGACAACATCATTGTCCTCGAGAAAGGAAGGATCACCGAACAGGGAAACCATACGGAGCTTACCGCCTTAAAAGGCAGCTATTACAGGCTCGTTAAAAACCAGCTGGAGCTGGGAAACTAATACCATGACAGAAGAAAAAGAGATCCACCTCCGCACAGAAGAAGTGAACGAGCTGCTCACTGCCACGCCCCGCTGGATCATCCGCTGGGGCATCAGCCTTGTTTTTATCATCATGCTGCTCGCACTCACGCTTTCATTTTTTATCCGCTATCCGGATACGCTCACTGCCTCGGCGCTGATCACTACCATCAATCCGCCTGTTACACTCGTCGCGAAAACAAGCGGAAAGATCAGCGCATTAAAAGTAACGAACGGACAACCCGTTAAGAAAGGAGACGTGCTGCTGGTGATCGACAACACAGCTGATTACCGTACTGTGTTTATGATCGACAGCCTGCTCGATCATCTTGCTCCCGGCTCCGGAAGCGGCATCTCCCCTGCTTCACTGAATGAAAAAGAATGGAACGGCACAGGAGAGCTTACACCCGCATTTCTCATCTTGCTGGAAAGCTATTCCGATTACCGGCTCTTTCTTGAAATGAACCCGCAACAGCAGGAAATTGCCATCATCAACAAAGAGCTGGAAGAATACAGCCGGCTGCAGGATAAATATCAAACGCAGGAAAGCATTTACAGGGAAGAGCTCGCGCTGGTAGAAACGGATTTCAACCGCTATAACAGCCTCCTCCGCGAGCAATCCATCGCGATAAAAGAGTTCGAGGATAAAAAGCGGGAATACTTATCGGCAAAGCGAAATTATGAAAGCGTGAAGATCAGCGCGCTCAACAATAAGCTGATGATCAACAACCTCGAAAAAAGCCGCCTTCAGCTGCAAATGCAGGCCTGGCAGGAAAAGGAGAAACATGAGCAGGAGCTGAAGCAATCCATTCAATCGTTAAAAGCGGGCATAGAAAGCTGGAAGCAAACCTATCTCCTCAAAGCGCCCATTGATGGCACGGCTTCCCTCTTCAGCTTCTGGACCAAAGGCCAGCACATCAAAGAAGGCGATGAAGTGCTGAGCATTGTTCCCTCTGAAAAACAGGAAGTGATCGCGAGGCTTACAATGTCTGCGCAGAATTCAGGAAAGCTGCAGCCCGGACAAACCGCGAACATTAAGCTGAGCAACTATCCTTACCAGGAATACGGCATGCTGAAAGGAACCATAAAGCGCATTTCCAAAATGCCAAAGGATAACAACTACTCCATCGAAGTTTCCCTGCCCGAAGGGTTGCTTACCTCCTACCACAAACAGCTGGAATACCGGGAAAACATGGCCGGCACCGCCGATGTGATCACGGATGAGCTCAGCGTATCAGGCCGGGTATTCAGGCAGTTCCGGGAGATCATGAACAGGTAAGGAAGCATTTTCACTCACATGGCACAAACATTTTAGTTAGGGATTAACTAAAATATTATATCATGAAAAATCTATACAAGATCTGTTCTGGAATTATATTTCTCCTGATCACTCAATTATCATTTGCCCAATGGCAAACACATGGACCGTACGGCGGCCCCGTATACTGCTCCGCCACAGCGGGTGGCAACGTATTTATCGGCACCGAGAACGGCGTGTTTGTTTCTTCCGATAATGGCGCAACCTGGACCGCCGCAAACAACGGCATCGAACGTCTTACCATTGTAACGCTTGCCTCCGATGGCACTAATCTTTATGCAGGCGGCTCCGCGGATGGGGTATTTTTTTCATCAAACAATGGCGCCTCATGGACATCCCGTAATACAGGGATCACTACCATGTTCATCACTTCCCTGTTCGCAGCAAGCGATGGCGTTTATGCAGGCACACCCGACGGCGTGTTCTTTTCCTCGAATAACGGAATGAGCTGGACACTTCGCAACAGCGGTATCCCGGCATCCTACGATATGTACACGTATGCCGAAGTGGGCGATACCGTTTTCGCAGGATCATACGGCGTGGGGCTTTACCAGACCGCCAATGACGGTATCAGCTGGCTCACCGTCGGCGGCGGCTTTCCTTCCGGCGTGTTTGTATACGCGCTGAAAGCGGATGGCAATAACATCTATGCGGGAACAAGCGCAGGCGTGTACAAATCATCGAACCGCGGCGTTACCTGGTCCTCCTCCAACACCGGCTTCCCTTCAGGATACTGGGCAAAATCATTTGCTGTTAAGCCCGGATACGTATTTGCCGGAACCTACTCTGAAGGCATCTTTGTTTCAACAAACGGCGGCGCCAGCTGGACAGCCATGAACTCGGGCCTCCCGGATATGCCTTTCCCTACAGGGTTACCGCATAACTATCCTTCTGTGGAAGACCTCATCATCAGCGGCTCCAGCGTGATCGCCTCCACTGTCGACGGTGTTTACCGCTCTACCAACAACGGCGCTTCCTGGTTCGAATCCGACCAGGGTGTGCTCGGTACCGACATCATGGGCGTTGCCACCAACGGCACTGTAGCTTTTGCAGCATCCGCACGCAACGGCGTATACACCTCCACCGATAACGGGCTTACCTGGTACCGCACCAACAACGGGCTTACCTCCTACGACATTAATGCCATCACCGTAAAAAGCGGCTCCGTATTCGTATCCGCAAGCTACGAGCATGTATTCCGCTCCGACGATAACGGCGCTACCTGGGTGCACGCAACAACCGGCATCAATAGCGAAGTGGCCGAGCTGAAGGCCGACACCACCCGCGTGCTTGCCCTTACCAACGGCGCTATCGCAACACCTGCAGCATTATACGAAACAATGGATAACGGCGCTACCTGGACAGAGATTCCAACCGGGTTCCCTGTTTCCATGAGCACCGTAAGCTCCACCAATACCAAATTATACATCGGCACCTGGACCGGCAAGGTGATGTACTCCAATAACAACGGCGCTACCTGGTCCGACATCAGCGGCACGCTCCCGGCAGTTAAGATCAACTCGATCCTGATCAGCGGCAGCGACTTGTTTGTGGGCACAGAAGGCTTCGGGGTGTATAAATCATCCGACAACGGCGCAAGCTGGAGCACCTCCAACTCGGGCATGGGCAATATGTACATCAACGACCTTCACCAGAAAAGCGGCAACATCTACGCTGCAACCTGGGGCGGAGGGGTCTTCGTTTCCGGGGATGCAGGCGCTTCCTGGATGGCATACAATGGCGGCCTCGATAATCTCTATGTAAGAAGAGTTGCAACGGCACCCGCGAAAGTATACGCCGGCACCGATGCAGGCGCGTATGCATCACCGCTTGCCATCACAGGCATTGAAGGCTACGAGCTGGCCGGTGTGGATGTATATCCGAACCCCGGCTCAGGATTGCTCAACGTGCGCACCGGCTATGAAAGCAAGGTAACGCTCAGCATCCACAACATGGCAGGCGAGCAGGTATACAGCTACGAAGGAAGCTCCGCAGGCATCGGCAGCATCGACCTTTCGAATACAGCAAAAGGAATTTATTTCCTGAGCCTGCAAACCGACAAAGGCATTGCGAAAAAGAAAATTGTGATCCAGTAAAAAACACACTTATAAAAAATCCCGGTTAGTAGCCGGGATTTTTTTTTGATTGCTTCGGTCGGGTTCGAAGACATTTCGGTACTCCTCTTTGTCGAATCCGAATTTCATTAGCGTCAGTTCGAGTGCGAGGTACGAGCGTATCGAGAACAAGCCATCGATCATTCTGCTTTCAACACTTCTCGATACTCTCCCTTCGGTCGATCCCGATAGCTATCGGGACGAAGTGACATAGAAGTCGACACTCATTTAAGACTGCACTTGAATAAACCGCGCTCAATGTGCCAAACACCATTATTTGTCGAATTTTTGATGCCTGCATGCTCTATTATTTTGTAGTTTTGCTCGCTTTTTATTCAATCTCTCAATGGGCAAAGATCATCATCACGTTCACCGGCTTTCTGCGGCAGGCTTGTTAGTAACGCTTGGAATTATTTTCGGTGACATCGGGACCTCCCCGCTGTATGTGTTAAAAGCGATCTGCGGCGATGCCCCGATCGACCCGGCAACCGTGATGGGCGGCATCTCCTGCATCTTCTGGACGCTGACATTGCAAACCACCATGAAGTACGTGGTGCTTACGCTCAGGGCGGATAACAAAGGTGAAGGCGGGATCTTCTCGCTTTACACCTTAGTGAAGAAGACCAAAGTAAAATGGCTGCTGTTCCCTGCCGTGATCGGCGGAAGCGCTATCCTTGCAGAAGGCATCATCACTCCTCCCATCTCCGTATCCTCCGCCATTGAAGGGTTACGCATGGTGGAGCAGTTCAAGCACATCCCTACCGTGCCTATCGTCATCGTCATCATCATCTTTCTTTTTGGCATTCAGCAATTCGGAACTAAATCCATCGGGAAGCTTTTCGGCCCCATCATGCTTATCTGGTTCCTGATGCTCGGCATCCTTGGTGTTTCGCAGCTTGCGGGGAACTGGGAAGTGTTGAAAGCCCTGAACCCTATGTATGGCTTCGACCTGCTGGTGAAGCATCCCGGAGGCTTCTGGCTGCTTGGCGCCGTGTTCCTCTGCACCACGGGGGCGGAAGCACTGTATTCCGACCTCGGGCATTGCGGCCGCCAGAATATCCGCATCAGCTGGATCTTTGTAAAAACCACCCTTGTCTTAAATTATTTCGGACAGGGCGCATGGCTCATCGCCCACCAGGGAGAAGTGCTGAACGGCAGAAGCCCCTTCTATACCATTATGCCGGTATGGTTCCTTACTTCCGGAATTGTGCTTGCCACCATCGCCACCATCGTTGCCAGCCAGGCATTGATCAGCGGCTCCTTCACGCTTATCAATGAGGCCATCCGCCTGAATTTCTGGCCAAAGGCGAAGATCAAATACCCGAGCGACCTTAAAGGCCAGCTTTACATCCCTTCCGTGAACTGGCTGCTGTGTGCAGGCTGTATCATTGTGGTGCTGCATTTCCAGGAATCGTCGAAAATGGAAGCGGCTTACGGCTTGACCATCATTCTCGGGATGCTCATGTCATCCCGACTGCTCACTTATTTCATGAAGATCAAGCGCTACTGGCCGCCGCTCATCTGGGGCTTTGTGGTGGTGTACCTGTTTGTTGAGTTATCGTTCCTGGTTGCCCAGATGGATAAGTTCCTGAAAGGCGGATGGATCAGCTTAATGATCGCCGTGCTGCTTACCTCCATCATGCTGGTATGGTTCTATGCCCGCAAGATCAGGAATCGTTATGTTGAATTCGTGAAGCTTGCCGATCACCTGCCCGTGCTGGAAGACCTCAGCCGCGATCTCAGCGTGCCGAAGTATGCAACGCACCTTGTGTACCTCACAAGCGCCAACAACCGCGAGGAGATCGAATCCAAGATCATTTATTCCATCATGCAGAAGCAGCCGAAGCGCGCCGACATCTATTGGTTCGTGCACGTGGATGTGGTGGATGAGCCTTACAGGATGGAATACAAGGTAAGCGAGTTCATTCACGATGACGTGATCCGCATTGATTTCCGCCTCGGCTTCCGCGTGGCACCGCGCGTTAACCTCATGTTCCGCAAAGTGGTGGAAGACATGGTGCGCAACAAGGAGGTGGACATTACCAGCCGTTACAAATCACTCAACAAGAATAACATCATCGGCGACTTCCGCTTTATCGTGATCGAAAAGTTCCTTTCCTACGAAAACGAATTACCGATCCGCGAAAAGGTGATCCTTGATATTTATTCCTTCCTGAAGCATTTCAGCTTGTCGGAGGAGAAAGCGTTCGGGCTCGATACCAGCTCCGTAACCGTTGAGGCTGTTCCACTGATCATCGCGCCTACCAAGGAGCTGCATCTGAAGCGGACAGAATAACTCCATATTCAGAATAAGAGAGAATTAAATTTCGACACAACCCATTTATTATCAGAAGCTTACAAAGCTATGCAAAATACGATCACGATGATGATCTTATTTTACATAGCTTTGTAATAAACTATAAAGCATGAGAATTCCATTTTCCAAAGAGCAAATAATAGATCGGATGAAATTCGAAAACCCCTGGTGGGAACAGGGGAGTATTGAAAACTATTATTTAAAAATGAAAAGACGGGAATATTTTCAACTTCTATTTCCTTTAATAACCGAAAGCAAGATCAAACGGGCTGTAGTTTTAATGGGACCCAGAAGAGTAGGTAAAACTGTTATGCTGTTTCAGTCTGTGCAAGAATTAATTACACAGGGAGTTCCTGTAAATAATATTTGCTATTTATCTGTAGAAACGCCTATTTATAATGGAATAGGGTTGGATGAGCTTTTAAATTATTATTTTGAAATAACCAATAACAATAGAAACTCTACGGGGTTGTACATTTTTTTTGATGAAATTCAATATCTGAAAAACTGGGAAGTACACTTAAAATCACTTGTAGACTCTTTTCATAATATTAAATTTATTGTATCCGGTTCGGCTGCTGCAGCTTTAAAACTAAAAAGCACCGAGTCCGGGGCGGGAAGATTTACAGACTTCGTGCTTCCTCCTCTTACCTTCCATGAATATCTTTCTCTTAAAGGAATTGAAGGGTTGATAAAAAATGCTGAAAATATGGGGACCGGATTGATAGATTACGAAACAACTGATATTAGTAGCTTAAATAAACATTTTATCGATTATATTAACTATGGCGGCTATCCGGAGGTTTCTCTTTCTACAGAAATACAATCAGATCCCGGACGGTATATCAGGAATGATATTATCGATAAAGTTTTATTAAGAGATTTGCCAATCCTGTATGGAATAGAGGATGTCCAGGAATTGAATTCCTTATTTACTTATATAGCATATAATACAGGATGTGAAATGTCATTGGATTCCATTTCGCAATCTTCCGGGGTTTCAAAAAACACAATCAAAAAATACATTAGTTATTTAGAGGCTGCTTTTTTAATCTCAGTCATAAACCGCATAGACAATAATGGTAAAAAATTTAAACGGGCTAATTTTTTCAAAATTTACCTTACCAACCCTTCATTAAGATGCGCATGCTTCTCTCCTATAAAAGAGGATGATAATTTTATGGGGAACTTAGTAGAAACTGCAATCTTCTCCCAATGGCAACACCAAGACGATCCACTTTATTATGCAAGATGGAAAAACGGCGAAGTTGACATTGTCTATCTTTCACCTGCAGATCAAAAACCTAGCTGGGGAATTGAAATCAAATGGTCTAACAAATGTGTAACGGACTGGTCGGAGTTGAAAAATTTAAAAGAATTTTGTACAACCCATAAAATTCGCAACCCTGCAATTACAACCTACGACGTTTTAAAAGAAAAAAAACTTGATGGATTTAATTATTCGTTCGTTCCTTCCAGCTTATATTGTTATAATGTTGGCAGAAATCTATTCACAAGCAAAAACACAATATTAAGGCCGATTGACTTCTAAAAAAAATGCTCCCGGATTCCGGGAGCATTTTTTTTATTTCATTTAACTGTTCTAGCACTTCAATCCCGCAAGCACCTTCTTCGCTTGCGCATTGTTAGAATCCAATTCAATGATCTTCTGCATGTACAGCTTCACGTTCGGACAATCCTTCTTGCTTGCATGGTAGGCAGCAAGGTAATTGTAAGCCTGGATGAGGTTATCCTTGTTCTCTTCCGGCTTCACCTTGGTAAGGTACTCTTCATAATACTTGAGGGCCTGCCATTTCTCATTCTTAGGGTCCAGCTGGGAATTTGTTTTACCCCTCCACAGATAACCAACACCTTCATTCGGATGCGATTGGGTCACTTTCCCAAAAATGGAATCAGCGTTTATGAAATCCTTTGCATAATAATAAGCCCGGCCAAGCGCGATCGTATCATTTACATTGGGCTTGCCCTTTTCCATTTTCAGCTTATATGCTGCGATCGCCTCCGGATATTTCTTCATTTTCAGGTACGATGCTGCAATGTCGCCATTCAGCTCCACCTTCTCAGGCTGCATTTCCAGGGCTTTTGTGTAATCGAGCACCGCCAGTGAATCCTTTGCATTTTTAGCATACAGCTTTGCACGGTATTCATAATCCTCGCCGGTTATTTTCAACGCGGAATTTTTAGAGGCCATATCAAAGAACTTGGTGAATGTGATGATCCCGTTAGCATAATCACCGCTTTCGAATTCCGAGCGGCCTTTGTAACGGTAGGTGTAAGCGTTGTTGGAATCGCATTTCAGTGCCTCAACAGCTGCTTCGATCGATTCTTTGTATTTCTTGGCAAGGTTCGACATTCCGGCATAGCGGCTCAATGCGCTGCAGTCCTGGTTCAGCTCCACATAGCGCCTTGCATTATCGGCGGCATTCTGGTATTGCCCTGCGCGCAGGTAAATCTCTGCCATTTCGCGGTAAGCCGGCGCAAAGTTCGGATCAACGGCGATCGCTTTTTTATACGTTTCGATGGCAAGCGTATAGTTCTTTGCGCGGTTCCAGACTTGTCCCTGCCTCAATAAAGGCAATGGTGATTTCGCGTCCAGCGATCCGGCCTTTTCATAATTCTCGATCGCTTTTGTACCTTCATTCTGCTCCAGGTAAACATCGCCGATAGCGCGGGCGATCGCCGGGTTCTTAGGCTCCAGCTTGGCAGCCTGGTTCAGCAGCGTTAATGCTTCCGGTAAATTCTTGGTTTCGGCATTCGTGTACGCTTCCGCGATCTTCAGCAATACCGTTGCATTTTTACCTGCTGCAAGCGTTGTTGCCTTGTAGAAATTCGCTTTCGCCTCGGTTTGCTTGCCGGCATACCACTGCACCTTGCCAAGGCCAACATACCCGAACGGACTGGTAGCATTCACGTCCACAGCCTTCTGGTATTGCTCACCGGCTTTATCCGGCTGATCGTTGTTAAAGAAATTTTCGCCGTAATAGAACAGGAACTCGCCATTGTTTGGCTGTGACTGGATCAGCGATTTGTACATCGCATCGGCTTTTCCGAACTGTTCGCTGTTTGTCAGCTTGATGGCGTCATTTAATGTCTGGCCCAGCATCGCAGATGATACGATCATTGAAGCCACAAAAAATAGTTTGGTTCTCATAATTATTTTCACTTATTGAGTATTGATTTGTACCATTCTTACCGGGGCAATTGCAGGAATAAGGCCGGCTTTAAGAATAATGAGTTGTCCTTTATCACTGGCCACAAAAGAGACAAAACCCATGCCAAGGCCTGCCCGCGTTTGCCTGTTGATCATATACACGCTCCGGGTGAAGGGATAATCCTTCGTTTTTATATATGCCTGGTACGGTTTAAAAGCTTCCGCAGAGGAGTCCTTAGCGATTGCGAGCACTTTCACCTGCTTTAAAAAATTCTGTGTTGCAGGGTCATCGCTGTCGCTGATCCAGTTCACGCTCAGGATCCCGATCGCGTTCTTATTTTTGCTTACATACTCTATAACCTCGGGGTTGGACTTAACGGCAAAAACATTTTTGGCGAATTTACTTCCCCCCAGCAATGTATCCTGCATATAACGGGCATTTGCAGAACCTGCGTTATCAAAGACCACATCGATCCTGTCCTTGCTCAATTTACTGTCTACCTGGCTCCAGAGTGAATCCTTTCCGAGAAGGATGGCCCGCACCTGCTCTATGGTAAGTGTGCTGTCGGGGTTTTCCGGGTTCACGAGAATGGCAATGGCATCTTCCGCGATCTTTGTGGAGATCGGGAAAATATTGGCCTGCTCGAATTGCTTGCGCTCGGCGGCGGTGATATCCCGGCACATCACGGCAACCTTGCATGAATCTTTGAGCACGCGGTCAAGGGCTTCATTCTCAGGAAGGTATTTTGCGTTCACATGCGCTTTGTCGTAAAGCGACTGAAATGTATAGATCTCCGTGTCGAACAGCTGTTGGTACGATTCGTCCACAACTATGCTGACCGTTCCGGATGTTGGCGTATCGGTGGGCTCATTCCCTGCCGGGCCGGATGCGCAGTAGCACAGGCAAAGGCATGCGAAAAGGAAAAGCAGGTTCTTATTCAGTTTTAACATCTTCTTGCTTTGATTTCTGGTGGAGCGTGAATGCTTTGCGGAGATACCTCCGGTATCCCACGTAAAACCGCAACACACCCCATAAAATTAAAATAATCCCGATCAGGAACCGGCTTTTCGGCAAAAGGTCGGCCCATACGTCCGTGAAAATAAATAAGATCCCGACTCCAAGGTAAAATGCGAGCAGCAGGAAGCCGGAATAAAAACGGACCTTATTAAAGATGTGCCTTGATTTCATTCTTTGTCTGCTTTCCTGATCTTCTGAATGATCAGAATTACCCTGAATGATGCGTAAACTATTAAAATGATCCCTACAGGTTTCCTGTTTGCGGGGAAGAGATCATACCCGATATCTGTAAATAAAAACAGTAACCCAAGTGCCAGATAAATCCCTACCATAAAAAAATGAGTATAGTAGCGGAGCTTATTGGTTGAGTTACTGTCGAATATCACGTGATTCGTAGTTGAGAACGGGCATTGGCCCTGTTCAGAGTTCCATTCCTATCTGATCGTAAACTTGATAGGCAGGTTGAACTGTACACGAACCTCCCTGCCATTTTGCTTACCAGGCTTCCAGCCCGGCATCGCCTTCACAACGCGGATCGCTTCCTTATCGCAGCCCGGGCCTCCGTTCACACCTCTCAATACTTTCACATCGGTAATGCTTCCATCTTTTTCAACAACGAAGGTTACGTAGCAGGTACCGGAGATCCCGGCTTCCTTTTCCACCTGTGGATACTGAACGTTCTTCTGGATGAATTTCATCATTTCAGCTTCACCGCCCGGAAAGGTCGGCATCTGCTCAACAATGGTCAATGGCGCTTCCACAACAGGCTCAACCACGCCGTTACCGGATCCCTCGTCGGGAATTATAATGTCGTTATTGCCTTCACCTTCCTGTGTAACAGTGCTGATCTGGGGTGTTTCCTCTGTTTGAACCGGCGGAGGATCCTCTTCCACTTTTTCATCCTCAACAACCGGCGGCGTAAACTTTACGGTTTCCATTACCGGCGGTGGTGGCGGCGGTGGCGGTGGCGGCTCCGTTTCATCAACAGGCGGAGGAGCGGTAAGGTCTACTGCAGTAATATCAACCGCTTCCACCTTTTCTTCCTTAGAGCTGTTAATCCAGTCCATAATTGCAGGAATGCTGATCAAAAACACAGAGGTCGCCGCAGTGATCAGCAGTGCAATAAAAATTGTCCTGTTGTAGTTCCTGCGGATCTGGTAAGCACCGTAATCCTTGTGCTTGTATTCGAACACAAGGTCGTTCCGCCCTTCCGAAACAACATTGGTCCATTCGTTAAATAATGTCTTTTGTGCCATTTTACTTTTTCTTTACAGTGTTTAAAATGTCAAGCTCGGCCTGTCCCATATCCACAATAGCATACTTCCCTACATTGCAAACGTTCAGCTCATCGATCACATCGATCACGTTCTTGTAAACGGCTTTATCATCCGCCTTCACAAGGACTGTCAGTGCTTCTCTCTTTCCTTTCTCAGCAATTGCGAGGCGCTTATACGTTGTATCTGCGATCTCTTTCCTCTTGTACCTTTCTTCGAGCTTGTTCAGCGCATCAACTGTCGGTTTGTTCTTATCCAATAAAATCTTGCGCAGGCCATCCTTGGAAAAATCAGTTCTTGTAAGGGTAGTTACAGGCTTTGCATCTTTGTTATTCGGGGCATAGAACTCGCCATAATAATAAAAGATCGCGTCTTCCTTGTCGTCTTTTCCTTCACGGGTAACGATAAAAGTCAATGCATTATTAACTTTCATCGGTTTGTTATTAATATCCTTTGCAGGGAAATTGATCTCCATTGTTTTTGCCTTGTTGAACGTGGAGGTAAGGACGAAGAACGTAAGGAGAAGAAAGGCCAAATCCACCATTGGCGTCATATCTATTCGTGTGGATGATTTCTTGGCGCGCTTCTTTTCATGTTTGCCATGACCACCGCCACCATCACCGGTATTTACTTCTGCCATTTTTTAAATTTTAGCTTGTTAATTTAACAATCTCTTTTTCAGGATGCAGCGAACGCCGCTATTCCATAAATGATTATTCAGATTCGAGGTTGGTGATCAGGTTGAAACGATAAATATCCTTATCGGTAAACACTTTGATCACTTCCTTCACTGCAATGTAATTTGCCTGTCCGTCGGCTTTGATCGCAAAGCGCAGCGGCTCGTATTTGAAGGCACGTCCAACGCTTTCCGCTTTGTCCTTCTGGGTTTTAGCTTGTCTTGCTGCTTCTATGCGGCCGAACTGGATCCAGTCACCTAATTCATTGTGCAGGGAATCCATCGGGATGCCGGGAGAGTTTACTTTTAAACGCTGCGGATCATCCATATTGATGTATTCTTTCAGGCGCGACATCGGTACACCGAAGCTGGTCATTTTACCAAAACGCTCTTTTTCCTTTTCAGTGAATGTGATCTTGTATTGCTGTCCCATTTTCTCAAGGGTTTTCCTTCTTACATCATAATTATTGATGTTATAGAACGGCTTTCCTTTGTCATCCACAGTGATAAGGATCACGTTATCGGGCAATAACTTATCGGAGGTGGAAGATGGTGAATCAACAATAACAGGTTCGGAAACCCTTACAGAAGCCGTAAGCATAAAGAATGTAACCAAAAGGAACGCAAGATCCACCATGGGTGTCATATCCAGCGATGGATTGCCTTTGGAAATCTTAATTTTAGGCATGTTTATATTGTTTTATGTTAAACAGACCGGGATCTGTTACTAAATTAATTGCTGTATCAATCACTCAAACACCCGGCATCAGCCGGGCAAGAGCGGCTGTTAATGTATTATTTTGCGTTTACAGACTGGATGATGCTGTAACCTGCTTCGTCCATGCTGTAAGTGATCGCGTCAACGCGGGTTGAGAAGTAGTTGTACATCACAATTCCAACGATAGAGGAAACGATACCAACAAGGGTGTTGATAAGCGCCTCGGAGATACCCGTTGCAAGAGCTGTTGTATCAGGAGCACCTGCATTTGCAAGAGCGGCGAATGAACGGATCATCCCGAGTACTGTTCCAACCAGACCACCTAATGTTGCGATGGTAGCGCAGGTAGAAATGATCACCAGGTTTTTGGAAAGCATCGGTAATTCAAGAGCGGTAGCTTCTTCGATCTCTTTCTGAAGAGCTGCTTCTTTTGCGTCGTGATCGAGCGTAGTGTCATTTCCTACTTTTTCAAGCTTCTCAACACCTGCACGAACAACGTTTGCAAGAGAGCCCTGCTGCTTGTTGCATGCTGCGATCGCTTCAGCATATTGCCTGTTTGCAACCAGCGACTGGATGTTACGAACGAAAGCTGTTACATTTCCCCTGCCTTTTGCCTTGGAGATAGTGATAAGGCGCTCGATGGAAAAGGTAATGATAATGATAAGGATAGCGATCAGCAAAGGCACGATGAACCCGCCCTTGTACATTGTTCCAAGGAAATTCCCGTCTTTCGGATGGCCTTCCGCATCAAAATGAGATGGTGATCCAAGGATAAAGTAGTAAATAAGTTCTCCTACTACTACTGCCGCTACGATAGCTACAAACGCAGACATAAAACTGAATCCGCCCGATGTTGATTTTTGGTTACTCATATTGCTTTTTTTTGGGTTTTTAATTATTTGTTTTTCTCGGTTAATATAATGTAAAATTGAATTTCCTGATGATCCTTATAACCTGCTTTTTTCCTAACAGGGCACCAAACATACTAAATCTATTTTGAATTGAAAAATTTATCACAGAAGTTAATCTTTTAATAGAATACTGCGGATTACTAACCACGAAATAAGCGTTTATATTGCAGCCTTAACAGCGCATTTATTAAGTGGTGGCTTTTGGCAAATGAAAGGCGGTAAAGGTAATTTAGCGGTGCGCTATTTTTTCCTTTTCAGGTACGGAATTACAAGGGGGATGAGCGTGATGATGATAAGGCTGATAAAAATGAGCCTTAAATTTTCCTGCACCCAGGTATAGGTGCCGAGGTAATAGCCAAGGCTTCCGAGCGTACCGATCCAGGCAATGGCGCCTACAATGTTATACACCATGAACATCCGGAAGTCGACCTTCACAATTCCCGCAAAAATGGGGGCAAAAGTGCGGATAATGGGAACAAAACGACCGAAAATGAGTGTTTTTCCGCCATTTTTTTCATAATATGCCTTGGTAAGCTCAAGATGCCTTTTCCGGAAAATGAGTGAATCCTTCTTCTCGAACATTGCCGGGCCTACCTTGTAGCCAAATGCATAGCCTACGCAATTGCCGAGGATCGCGGCAAGGCATAGCAGGGTGATCAGCTCTAAAAGGTTAACGCCGAGCAATTCCGGCTTCAGCACGCAAATGATCCCTGAAAGGAAGATGAGATTGTCGCCGGGAAGAAAAAATCCGATCAGCAGCCCGGTTTCGGCAAACACGACAAACAGCAGCAGGGCAAGCCCGCCATACTGGATGATGGATTGCGGGTCGGTAAGCTGTTTGAAGAATTCAAGCATTTGCCCCTCCCCGGCCCTCCCCGGAAGGGAGAGAGCTGCCGCCGTCCCCGAGTTCGCCTTCCCATTTACTGATCACAGCAGTAGCCACGGCATTTCCAACCACATTGGTGGCGGAGCGGCCCATGTCGAGGATCTGGTCGATGCCCAGCAGCAATGCCAGGCCTTCTATCGGGATTTTGAAATAGGTGAGCATTCCGGCGATCACTACGAGCGATGCACGCGGGATCCCGGCTATTCCTTTACTTGTTACGAGAAGGATCAGCAGCATGGTGATCTGCTCGGGGATGCTCATCGGGATGTTATAAGCCTGGGCAATGAATACCGTGGCGAAGGTCATGTACATCATGGAGCCATCGAGGTTAAAGGAATACCCGAGCGGCAGCACAAAGCTAAC
This sequence comes from Bacteroidota bacterium, assembly GCA_025963725.1. Taxonomy (GTDB): domain Bacteria; phylum Bacteroidota; class Bacteroidia; order 2-12-FULL-35-15; family 2-12-FULL-35-15; genus 2-12-FULL-35-15. The sequence continues at coordinate 415,901 of JAOQAE010000003.1, forward strand.
AATCCGGTTCCCGCAACCGAACTTTTCGAGCGCCTCTATCGTTTTCGGCATCGCCGCTTCGGAGCTGGCTGTGCTGAATGCAAGCAGCGTAGGTTCCTTGATGTGCTTCAGCAGGCTGAAGAATTTGATCTTGCATGCAAAACAGATCAGGGACAACACACCCAGAATAAAAACCACGAGGCCCATGTAAAAACAGGCGATAAGGCGCACATAGCCGCCCAGCACGCCGAGCCCCTGGTGCGCCACAACCGCCGCAAGCGCCCCGAATACGGCAAATGGCGCGAATGCCATGACGTAGTTGGTGATCTTAAACATGATGTGTGAAACGGAATCAAAAAAGCTGATCACCTGCTCGCCTTTTTTGCCGATGGCCGCTGTGGCGACACCGAAGAATATGGCAAATACAACAATAGGAAGGATCTCGTTCCTTGCCATGGCATCGGCAATGCTGGAAGGGATCACATGTTCTATAAATGTTTTAAGCTGGAAGCCTTTTGCCGCTTCCACGCCGGTTTCGGTGCCTGCTTTTGGCAATTCGAGGAGCATGTATTTTCCGGGCTCGAAAATGTCGACTATCAACAGGCCGAGCAACAGGGAAATTACCGCAAGCGTAGTGAAATAAAGCAGCGTTTTGACCCCGATGCGGCCAACCGACTTGAAATCGCCTACCTTGGCAATGCCCACCACCAATACGGAGAATACCAATGGCGCAATGATCATTTTGATTAGGCGCATGAATATATCGCTGAGGATCTGAAGGCCGGGGGCGCCGTCTTTCCAGAAATAGCCGACAATGATCCCGAGGAGCATCCCGGAGAAGATCTGGGTGATGAGAGATGGTTTTTTGAATGTCATATACCTTATTTATTTCTCGCAGAGACGCAGTGAGCGCAGAGAGTAAAACAAATATACGGTTTGTTTTCATTGTTGTACCCCTGTCAGGGTTTGGAACCCTGACAGGCGGTTAAATAAAAAACACCTCAGCCATTTCCGACTGAGGTGTTTTTATTTATGAGATTGCTTCTCCGCCAGGGCGGATCGCAATGACGTTAGCCGTTCAATGCTTCCGCACCACCTACGATCTCGAGGATCTCGTTTGTGATGGCAGCCTGGCGTGCTTTGTTGTAGCTTAATTTCAATTCTTTGATGAGCGCACCTGCGTTATCGGTTGCCTTGTGCATTGCGGTCATACGTGCACCATGCTCGGCAGCGAGTGAATCCAGCAGTGCTTTGAAGAGCTGTGTTTTCAGTGAGCGCGGGATGAGGTCCTCAACGATGAATTCCTTGTTCGGCTCAAAAATATAATCCACAGCCTTTGTGCTTTCCGTTTTTTTCGGTGGCATTACAGGAAGGAATTGCTCAACGGTAGTGATCTGTACGGCTGCATTCTTAAAGTGGTTGTAAATCAATTCCACTTTATCAAACTGTCCGGCAGCAAACGCCTGCATTACTTTTTCAGCAACCGGCGCCACGTAAGAGAATGTTAAGTGATCGAACAATTCATTCAGTCCGCGCGGCATATCAGTTCCGGTAATTCCGTAATCGGTCTTTCTGAAAAAATCCATTCCTTTTTTACCGATGGTGAGCACGCTTACTTTCGCACCTGCGTATTCTTCCTTCGTAAGACGGCTTGCCGCTTTGATCACGTTGGCGTTGAAGCCGCCGCATAATCCGCGGTTGGAGGTGATCACGATCAGGAGCACGTTCTTTACTTCGCGCTGCTTCGAATAAACACCTTCGGAGCTGTCGAGGCTGGCGCTCAGGTTCTCCAGGATCTCTTTCAGCTTGTTTGCATACGGGCGCATCTGCGTAACGGCATCCTGTGCACGGCGCAGCTTTGCAGCACTCACCATTTTCATGGCGCTTGTGATCTGCTGCGTGGAGCTTACAGAAACGATACGGTTACGAACCTCTTTTAAATTTGCCATTTACCCCTCCTAACCTCCCCATAGGGGAGGAATTAAGTACTTGTTTATATTGTTCTAAAACCCAACGCTCCTCCCCTATGGGGAGGCCGGGTGGGGTTATTTATATTTTTTTGCAAGGTCTTTTCCTGCTTCTTCGAGCACAGCTGTGATCTCGTCGGTAAACTTACCTGCTTTCAGGTCGTTCAGGATGTTCTTGTGCTTTGCTTCCATGAAAGCAAGGAATTCTGTTTCAAACTCTTTCACTTTTGCAACAGGAACATCACGCAGCAAGCCTTTTGTTCCAAGGTAAATGATAGCGATCTGCTGCTCTACGCGCTGAGGCGAGAACTGCGCCTGCTTCAGGATCTCCACGTTGCGGGCACCTTTGTCAAGAACAGATTTAGTTGCAGCATCGAGGTCGGAACCGAATTTGGAGAATGCCTCCAGCTCGCGGTACTGTGCCTGGTCAAGCTTTAATGTACCGGCAACCTTCTTCATTGATTTGATCTGTGCGTTACCACCTACGCGTGATACGGAGATACCAACGTTGATCGCAGGACGAACACCCGCGTTGAACAAGTTCACCTCAAGGAAGATCTGTCCATCGGTGATGGAGATCACGTTTGTAGGAATGTATGCGGAAACGTCGCCTGCCTGTGTTTCAATGATAGGAAGGGCTGTTAATGATCCGCCTCCTTTAACGATCCCTTTGATGGAATCAGGAAGGTCGTTCATGTTTTTAGCGATCTCGTCGTTCTGGTTGATCTTAGCTGCACGCTCAAGTAAGCGGCTGTGCAGGTAAAACACGTCACCAGGATATGCCTCACGTCCCGGAGGGCGGCGCAATAACAGGGAAACCTCGCGGTAAGCAACTGCCTGTTTGGAAAGATCATCATAAACGATCAAAGCCGGACGGCCTGAATCGCGGAAGAACTCACCAATAGCAGCACCTGCGAAGGGAGCGTAGAACTGCATTGGAGCAGGATCGGAAGCAGTTGCAGATACGATAACAGTATACGCCATTGCACCGTTCTCCTCGAGTACGCGCTGGATGTTCGCAACAGTAGAACCTTTTTGTCCGATCGCTACATAGATACAAAATACAGGCTGGCCTGCTTCGTAAAATTCTTTCTGGTTGATGATCGTGTCGATCGCAACAGCTGTTTTACCAGTCTGGCGGTCACCGATGATCAGCTCACGCTGTCCGCGGCCGATAGGGATCATCGCATCCACTGCTTTGATACCTGTTTGCAGCGGCTCATTTACCGGCTGGCGGTAAACAACACCCGGCGCTTTACGCTCGAGCGGCATTTCGTAAAGAGTTCCTGTGATCGGGCCTTTGCCGTCGATCGGGTTACCCATTGTATCCACCACGCGGCCAAGCATTCCTTCACCTACCTGGAGGGAAGCAATTTTACCGGTACGCTTCACAACGTCACCTTCTTTTATTTCGTTTGAAGAACCGAGAGTTACCGCACCCACGTTATCCTCTTCAAGGTTCAATACAATTCCTTTTAATCCGCTGGCAAATTCGATCAGCTCACCTGACTGAACTTTTGAAAGTCCGTAAATACGGGCGATACCATCACCTACCTGCAATACGGTACCCACTTCTTCGAGTTCCTGTTCCGATTTAAAGCCGGATAATTGTTGTCTTAAGATCGCAGATACTTCTGCCGGTTTTACTTCTGCCATTTTTTTAGTTGTATATAGTTAAAAATGTTTACTCTAATTTGTACAGATCGCGAATTGGTTACGAATTTACGAATCTGTGTTTTTGTACAGATCGCGGATCGTTACTAATTTACGAATCTGTGTTTTGGTACGGATCGCGAATCATTAAGTCCCGATAGCTATCGGGATTGCGAATCTGTGTGTACTATCCTTTCTTAACGAATGGATTCTCTTTGAATCCGCGCTTCAGGTTGCTGAGCTTGCGTGCAATGCTTGCATCGATCTGCTTGTCGCCCACGCGGATGATGAATCCACCGATAATATCCTTATCGATCTTTTCTTCGAGGATCACTTCGTTCTGTCCGGTTCCTTTTACCAGCTCCAGCACTTTTTTGCGTGTGGCGTCATCAATGCCGCTTGCAGTGGTAACCACAGCTTTCAGGATCTCTTTTTTCGCATTGTACTGGTTGAGGAATTCTTCTGCGATCTCGGCAAGATAGATCTCGCGCCTTTTTGCGGTGATCAGCTGCACGAATGCATCCGTTACCTTATCGAGCTTACCGCTGAACACTTCCTTTAATACAGCCTGCTTCTTATCGGTTTTAATGATCGGGCTTTTCAGGAATGTCCTGAAATCGCTGTTGGTTTTGCAAACTTCCGCGATGTATTTCATATCCGCATACGCTTTCTCAAGCACACCCTGTTCGAGTGACAGATCGAGAAACGATTTTGCGTAGCGTGATGCTGCTCTTGTACCTTCCATTTTACCCCTCCTAACCTCCCCAAAGGGAGGAATTAGTTAATTTAAGTTAACGTCTTTTAATAAAGTGTTCACCAGCGCTTTTTGCTTTTCGTCGGACGATAATTCCGATTTCAGGATCTTCTCTGCGATCTCGATCGAGAGGGTAGCTACCTGGTTCTTCAGCTCGCTGATGGCAGCATTTTTTTCGTTCTGGATGTTCTCGCGTGCAGTGGTTAGCATGCGCTCGCCTTCTTTGCTTGCTGTGTTCTTGGCGTCGGCGATCATTTTTTCCCTGATCTCACGTGCATCTTTCAGCATGGCATCGCGCTCAGCCCTTGCTTCTGCAAGGATGCGCTCGTTGCTCGACTGTAATGCCTTCATTTCTTCTTTCGCCCTTTCAGCGGAAGCGAGTGCATTTTCGATCGATTCTTCACGCGCTTTGATCATTCCGAGGATCGGCTTCCATGCGAACTTTCCAAGAATAAAAAGAATGATCGAGAAAGAAACAACCATCCAGAAAATCAATCCAATTGAGGGCCTTACTAATTCCATTTTGTTTTTGTTTTATCGTTTTTATATTTCTACGCAGATCCTTCGACAAGCTCAGGATGACAGCGCAAGTGTTTCGTTTAAAAAATTGTCTGCAGCAACCCTGCAGACAATCTTTAATTTTTCTTACTTGATGATCAGGACAACTAAAAGTCCGATAACCATCGCAAAGAACGCAGCACCTTCAACAAGTGCAGCAGCAAGGATCATGTTCGAACGGATGTCGTTGATAGCCTCAGGCTGACGAGCGATCGACTCCAGTGCAGATCCGCCGATACGGCCGATACCAATACCAGCTCCGATTGCAGCCATTCCAGCGCCTAATGCAGCAACACCGTAAGTTAAGCTTGCTTCTAATAATACTGATGATAACATAGTAATTTGTTTTTATGTTTTTGCCTTCCCGGTAAAGTATTGATATTCCGGAGCCGGTAAAGCTCTCCCCCGGAACCGCAATATTTTAATGTGTGGTTCTCGCTACGTTATGATCATCAACGTGGTTGTGAACATCGTGTCCTTCATCCACCGCAGATCCGAAATAGATCGCGGATAAAAGGGTGAACACGTAAGCCTGCAGGAATGCCACCAGCAATTCCAGGAAGCCCATGAATACTGTAAATACCAATGAGAAAAGCGAAACGCCGAGTCCGAGGCCGGTGTTCATTTCACCGAAGATAAAGATGAGGCTGAAGAATGCAAGGGCGATGATGTGACCGGCTGTGATGTTCGCAAACAATCGGATCATCAATACGAAAGGGCGAAGGAACAAACCTAAGATCTCGATCGGTGTTAAGATGATCAATACAGGGATCGGAACGCCCGGCATTGCAAATACGTGGTGCCAGTAATGCTTGTTTGCAACAAAGAAAGTAATAACGAGCGTGAACGCGGCAAGCACCATTGCTACGGAAATGCTTCCTGTTAAATTCACCCCTCCCGGGAAGAAAGGAACAAGGCCGAGGTAATTGCTGAACAGAACAAAGAAGAATACGGTAAGCAGGAATGGCATGAAACGCTGGTAGCGCTTATCGCCGATGCTTGGCTTGGCCACATCGTCGCGGACGAACATGATCAGCGGCTCCACAAACGACTGCAAGCCTTTTGGCGCCTTGCCCGGATTTTTTGTATAGGATTTTGCAACGGAAAGGAATACCCAGAGCATCAGGATCATGGTGATGAACATGGATGCTACGTTCTTGGTGATGGAGAAATCGGTGATCTTTGCGGTAGCTTCTTCATTGATCCCTGCTTCATCAATCACCACTACCTGGCCGTCTTCCAAAGCGTAGGAATAGTATTTGCCCGGGTAGGAAAGATTCCCCTCATGCCCGAAACGAACTGAAGAAAAAACTTCGATGCCCTTATCGGTTTTCAGAATTACAGGCAAAGGGATAGAAGTGTGCCCCCACATGTGCCACTGGTGATTGTCGGCCACGTGCTCGAGGATCATTTTTCCGGCATCGAAACCACCTTCTTTATGCTCTTCATTTGTAGCGTGCTCAGGGTTTTCAGTGGTGTTCTGACCGTAGTCCTTATCCTGCGGTTCGTATGCAAAAGCCACCGTTGATGCAAAAAACAGTGCTGAGCTCAGTAAAAAATGCTTGAATATGTTGATTTTATTGGCCATCTCAGAAAAGGATCACTCCGTTTTTTAAATTCGGGTGCAAACTTAGGCAATAAATGCAAGATTTGAAAGATTTACGGGGTGTTTTTTTGCCGATTTCTTTCAGTCGGGAAATCGCTGATACAAAGCCTTGATTCTGAACGACAAATTTTACTTTTTGAGGTATTTCAGAAGCATAACTACCTCAAAACCACTGTACAATAAATACAGCACGAGGAACCAAAGGGTGAAGCCCAGAGCCGCTTCTTTTTTGATCAGGGCATACACAGTAATGATGATGAGATAACCGAACAGCTTTATGGCGGTAAGCCCCATAAAATAGCCTACAAAGCGCTTCGGGTCTTTCTCGGAAACCTTTACCAGAACGTAATGAATGAGGAAGGTAGTGCCTACAAAGAAAAACCAGAGCGCAAGCATGAGGCCGCTTTGAAAGCGGGCTGAAGCGAACTGCTGCCAGCAGAAAAGGAGAATGAGGGTGAAGATGGAAAAGAGGCTGAGCTTTATGCTGAAGGGTTTCAAGGAATTACAATTTGTACGGATCGCGGGTTGATTCGAATCTGTGGTTTCTATTAACTATTTTATTAAAATGTAACTAAGCTAACACACCCCTAACCCCTCTCAAGAGGGGAATTGATCCTGCTCCGTTTAATAATTTTCATTACTTTTTTATAATGTCTTTGATGAAATAATACATGGCGAGAAACACTGAAAGCAGGGTGAGCACCAGGGTGAAAATGGGAAATTTGAGCGCCAGCCATTTATCGAGCTGGATGCCGCCCAACACGCCGCCAACAATAATGGCGGCCATCTGAACCGCCATTCCTGAATATTTAGCGTAATTGTTAAGCGGTTTTTTCGGCAAGCTGGGCTTTTTCGGCTGTTCCACTCTTTATGTCTTTAACGACGCCACCCATGCTGCAGGAGCCTGAAAAGGCCGCTCCCGGCTCGATGGCAATCTTATTTGTAATTATGTCCCCGTTCAGCTTTGAAGAAGATTTCAGCGACAGCAGTTCCGCAACGCCGATCTTTCCTTTGATAGTCCCGGAAATATCCGCATTCTGGCAGATGATCTCCCCTTCCACCATTCCCGAAGGGCCGACCACAAGCTTTCCCTTTACATTGATCGTCCCGGTAAGAGAGCCGTCGATGCGCATATCGCCGTTTGTGGTGATATCACCTTCAATAAAAGTTCCTGCACCAATAATGTTTACCGATGGAGTTTCAACGTTGTTCTTTGCCATACCTTTATTAAACATTTAAACAGATTTTTGAGTGATTTTTTGTAAAAATAATCGTTTTTTCGTAAAAATCAAGTGTTTATTTGAAATTCTGGGTGAAAAACTGCTGGTATTCCGTGATGTTCTTTTCCCTGTAGAAGATGGTATAATTTTCGGCAGAGATCACAAACGACTGGTAAGTTCCGGGATTCAGGTCGGAGAACGTTTCTTTTCTTCCCTTCATAAAATTATAATAGTTCATCGCCTTTTCCTTGCCGTTAAAGGTTTTTACCGTTACGAGCTGGTGTGTGGCATCGAGGAACACGTTAGAAATGTGGAGGTCGTCGGTGCTGAAGGATTCTGAATTGAGGTCCGACAGGTTGGTCTTGAACTTATTAATATCGCCCTTGCCGTTCTCCACGATGGTGATCCAGTAATAATCGCCCTTTTCATTGAACGCGAATTTTGGCTTGTCGGTTTTAGCGGTATCGGAAGCCGTTGTAACTCCTGCCTTTTGTTTCCTGATCTGGTCGAGCATTTCCTGCGCTTTTTCCTTCACCGGCTCTTTCGGGTATTTGATGACCAGCTGTGCCAGCGCCTTTTCAAACGCATCGATATCCTGCGTACGGCCAATGCACAGTGCTTTAATGAAAGTAAACTGCGGGATCAGGTAATTCTTGCCGTATAGTGTATCTGCTTTCCTGCAGTTGCTGAGCGCTTCGAGGTATTTTCCCTCGGTATACAGCTGGTACGTTTCCGCATAGAATTTCTCCACCTTATTGCGGCTTTCCGCTATATCCTTTGCCGTTTCGGGGCTTTTAATGATGAGTGCATAATCGGAATCGGGCGCGCCGTTAAGGATGAGGTTCTTGTAGTAATCCGACTTCGGCATATTGTTCATGGAGAGGTAGGTACGGTACAGCTGGTAGTACACGGAGAGCTTGTATTTGCTTTCCGGGTAGCGCTTCAGCAGCTCTTCAAATGCTTCGATCGATTTGTTATTGTTCTGCAGCTGCTCCTTGTAGATAGCGCCTACATTGTAATAGGCTTCGAGGATCCTCGCATTGGATTTTGCAAGCGCGTCGGGTGTAAGCGGGATCGACTGCAGGTAATAATCGCGGTCTTTCTTGTTCTTCGTGATCTTTACTTTCGGGTTGTTCACCTTGGCGCTGTCGTCGGAAGATGATGAGCCATCCTCTGCTGCCTGTCCGTTCTCATCGGTAGTTGAATTGGCGAGCACCTCATCCTTCTGGCTTCTTCTCCAGTTGTCTTCCAGCTTGCGGCTTCCCCACTTTTTCGTGAATTCGGCGATCCCGAAATTTACAGTAGCCGGATTGTAAAAATACCATGCGCCGGTATTTCCTGTAGTTACCGGCGTTGTAGGATTCTGGTTCTGCATCAGCAGCAGGTTCTGCTCATTCAGCTTGTCCTCTTCCGCCTTTTTTTCCTCTTCCGCCACCTGCGCGATCAGCTTGTCGATGGCGGCATTCCGCTGGCTTACCGACATTTTTGCCATTACCTGTACGCTGTCTTCCAGTGCGATCACTTTAAGATTGGTAACAAGGTTGGTAAGGCTTTTCTTCTTTTCCGAGATCAGCGCATAATCGGGATATTCCTTTGGCAGGAAGCTCATGGTGCTGTCGTAATTGGCTTCTGCGGGCTTGTATTCGGTACGCTCGAAATAAATATCGGCGCGCTTCAGGTAGGAAAGCGCCTTTTGGGTATTGTTGGTGGTGCTTTCGCGCACCGACTTGTTCAGGTAGCTTAATGCGAGCGGAACATCCTTTTCCTTGTAGGCGATGTCGGCCAGCACATAATAGATCTGATCGCGGAACTCCGTATTTTTATCATCCCTCAGCATTTTCATCAGCTCCTTCTTGATCGGCTTTGTATCGCCGGAAGCCACATCGAACAGCTTTGCGCGGTTGATCCTGGCATTGAACTCCATGTCGTAGCTCTGCGGGTGCATCTTAGGCACCATGCCGTAATACTGGGATGCTTTTGCCTTATCACCCGTTCTTTCGTACAGCTGCGCGAGCACGAAGGTGTAGCGGGCACGTGTACGCTTGTCCTTGGTAAGGGTAATGGCTTTTGTCAGGCTTTTGATGGCCGGCTCGTATTCCGCGCGCTTGATGTAATAATCGGCGGTAACGGCGGCATACTCGCGCTGGTAGGAGCGATCTTTGGGAAAATCCTTTGCATTGCGGATCTCATCGATGATGGGCTCCGATTGTGAAAGGCTGCCGATCTCGTTGTTGGTGCGGATCATCCAGAGCATGGCGCCGTATTTAGCTTCCGGGTTCGGGTATTTTTTTGAAACGTATTCGAATGCTTCGAGCGCCGAAAAGAAATCGCGCTTGTAAAAATGCGACCTGCCGATAAGCATGTAATTCTCATCGATCCAGCGGCATGCGTTGGCGATCTCTTCCTTCGTTTTTTTATTTACGATGGCATGGCGCTGAATGACCACGGATGATTTTTTAATGCTTTTATCGAAATCGCCGTAATAGTTCTTGGCCGTGGCATTGCTGGGATAGATAAAGAGCGGAACGATCTGCGTATAGTCGTCGCGATTGGCCTTCTCCACCTTTTTCACGGTTTCCTTCATGTTCTCACGCGAATAGAAATAGCCGTTGAAGCGGGCATTCATATTGTGCCAGCCGCGGTGCATAAAGGTGTTCTTTGTTGTTTTGCAGGAGCTGAGGATCAACAGCAGCAAGACAAACGGAAGATATCTATTCATTAAACCAAACTTTTCTTTTTTCATTATCATTCTTGCCAACCCTGCTTTAATGTAAGTCGTGCTTATTCACAAACCGTTGCCTGCTTCACGCCGGGGCAACCGCTTAATAACCGCAGAAAAGCAAAATTATTTTATTTTCCCGACAATTAAGGTATAAAGCTAAGTAATCCTTTGTTAAGCAGGGGCATTTTATGACATTTTTGCGAAAATAAATACGATATTTGCAGCTTATCCGGAACAACAGCACGCTTTAGGACATGTCGCAGGAAAAGGAAAAAAAAAGGAGGTTCATTGATCGGATCCGCCACCGTTACCGGCTGGTGGTGATGAATGATGATACTTTCGAGGAGAACTTCTCGCTGCGCCTTACACCACTCGGATTTTTCATTCTTCTTGCTGCCGTCACTATTATCATGACCATGCTGGTTACCTCGATCATCGCTTTTACGCCCGTGCGCGAATACATCCCGGGCTACGCGGATGTAGGCATGCGCAGGGACCTGATTAAGCTGAAACTGAACTCCGATTCGCTGGAACAGGCGCTGATCGAGCAAAATGCCTTCATTCAGAATGTAGGCAATGTGCTGAAGGGCAACATCAAAACCGACAGCTCGCAGAACCGCCCGGATAAAAGCAAAGACTACTCGAAGCTGAATTTAAATGCATCGGTGAAAGAGGAAGCGCTCCGGAAGAACTTTGAGTCGCAGGATAAATACAGCCTGGCATACGGCACAGAAAGCAACAAAACGGGCATCAGCAATTTCTTTTTCTTTACGCCATTGAAAGGCACGATCACCGAGCAGTTCAAAACCAGCGAGCAGCATTTCGGCGTGGATGTGGTGGGGCCGGAGAATGAAGCGGTGAAGGCCACCCTGGACGGAACGGTGATCCTGGCTACGTGGTCGTCGGAAACCGGCTACACGCTTACCGTGCAGCACAGCAACGACCTCATCTCGGTATACAAGCATAATTCCGTATTGTTAAAAAAAGTAGGCGATTATGTAAAAGCCGGTGAAGCCATTGCGATCATTGGCAATTCGGGGGAGCAGACCAGCGGGCCGCACCTGCATTTTGAATTGTGGTACAATGGGAAGGCGATCGATCCGCAGGATTACATGGTGTTTTAGACGGGAGGCTGGAGAATGGAGGCCGGAGATATGAACCCGCGAATTACGAATTTTGTACGAAAGCTACGAAATACGAATGTGGACGTCATTGCGAGGAGGGACGACGAAGCAATCTCTGCGAAATACGAATATTTACAAATGTACGAATCTGTGTGTGTTAAAAGGATAATGCGAGCAGGATCAGTTCCCCTCTTGAGAGGGGTTAGGGGTGTGTAAATGACAGAAAAAAAGAACATAGCAATACTTGGCTCTACCGGCTCTATCGGTACGCAGGCGCTGGACGTGATCCGGGCGAACAGGGAAGCCTTTGCGGTGGAAGTGCTGACGGGCCACGGGAATGCCGACCTGCTGATAAAACAGGCCCTGGAATTCAGTCCGAACACAGTAGTGATCGCCGATGAAAGCAAATACCAGCAGGTAAAAGAGGCCTTACAGCCGCATGATATAAAAGTGTTTGCAGGCAACAAAGCCATTGCACAGGTAGTGCAGATGGAAAGCATCGACATGGTGCTTGCCGCTATTGTTGGCTATGCAGGGCTTGAATCCACCATTTCCGCGATCAGGGCCGGAAAGCAGATAGCGCTGGCGAACAAGGAAACACTGGTAGTTGCCGGCGAGCTGGTAACGCAGCTGGCAAAAGAGAACGGCGTAAACCTTTACCCGGTTGATTCGGAGCATTCGGCGATCTTTCAATGCCTTGCCGGGGAATTTCACAACCCGGTGGAGAAGATCTACCTGACCGCTTCCGGCGGGCCATTCAGGGGAAAGGATAAAAGCTTTTTGTCGACAGTAAAAAAGGAACAGGCATTAAAGCATCCCAACTGGGAGATGGGCGCGAAGATCACGATCGACTCTGCATCGCTGATGAACAAAGGGCTGGAAGTGATCGAAGCGAAATGGCTTTTCGGGCTGAAGCCGGAGCAGATCGATGTGATCGTGCATCCGCAAAGCATTGTGCACAGCATTGTGCAATTCACCGACGGCAGCATGAAGGCGCAGATGGGGCTGCCGGACATGAAGCTGCCGATCCAGTATGCCATGGCTTATCCTCAGCGCATCCGCTCCGATTTTCCGCGCTTCGACTTTTTAAAGTACCCGCAGCTTACTTTTGAACAGGCGGATACAAAAACATTTCGTAACCTTGCACTCGCATACGCCGCAATGAATAAGGGAGGAAATGCACCCTGCGTGCTGAATGCCGCAAATGAAGTTGCGGTGGAATCTTTTTTGAGGGACAGGATCGGCTTCCTGCAGATGAGCGATGTGGTGGAGAAATGCCTCGAAAAGGTTGATTTTATAGCTAAGCCGGGGTATGATGATTATGTGGCGACGGATAAGGAAGCACGGAGGGTTGCTTTGGAGATGATATAGGTTTTTTAATTAGTTTAACAAGATAAGATCTTGCGCTGCATTGGCAGATCCCGTGTCGCGGCACGGGATGACGTAGCAAGACAAACACATTAGTAAATGGAAATAGTAACACAAGTAGCACAATTCATACTCAGCCTTTCGATACTCATTGTATTGCATGAGATGGGACATTTTATCCCTGCCAAATTATTTAAAACACGCGTTGAGAAATTTTACCTGTTCTTCGATCCTTACTTCTCCCTTTTCAAATACAAGAAAGGCGATACCGAATACGGCATCGGCTGGCTTCCTTTGGGCGGCTATGTGAAAATTTCGGGGATGATCGACGAGTCGATGGACAAGGAGCAGATGAAATTACCGCCGCAATCGTGGGAATTCCGCTCCAAGCCGGCTTGGCAGCGTTTGGTCATCATGATCGGTGGAGTTACGGTGAATGTGATCCTCGGGATCCTGATCTATGCCATGGTGCTGTTCACCTGGGGCGAAGAATATTTACCCACCAAGAACGCAACCTACGGAATTGCTACAGACAGCCTGGGCGCTTCGATGGGATTGAAGGACGGCGACAAGGTGCTTGCAGTGAACAACGTAGAAGTCACTAATTTCAGCCGCATCCCGGGTGAGATCATGCTGAACGAGACAAGAAGCATACAGGTGGAGCGCAACGGGCAGCTGGTGAACATCCCGGTAACGGAAGACAACATCTCAAAAATGATCGAAAGCAGGGGCAAGAACATGCTCGTGGCACCGCGCTTTCCATGCGTGGTGGATTCGCTTTCACCCGGCGATCCTGCCGAAAAGGTCGGAATCAAAAAAGGCGACAAGATCATTTCGGTGAACGGTCAGCCTGCCGCTTTTCACAACGAAGTGGTAACGATCCTCAGGAAAAACCCATACACTGTTGCCCACATCAAAGTGCTGCGCAACAATGATACGCTGCTGATCCATACCCCTGTTAACCGTGAAGGCGCGATCGGCTTCTACCCGAAAAGCCCGACTTCCTATTTCAAGCTCGACACCATTCATTACAGTTTCCTCCAGGCTTTCCCGGCAGGCATTAACAAAGCCTACACCACCTTTGGCGATTATGTGAAGCAGATGAAAGTGCTGGTGACGGTGAAAGGCGCACACAAGCAGATCGGCGGCTTCGGCACCATTGCAAGCGCTTACAGCACCGAATGGGACTGGCAGCGGTTCTGGTCGTTCACGGCCTTCCTGAGCATTGTGCTGGCGATCATGAACATTTTGCCGATCCCTGCGCTGGATGGCGGACATGTTATGTTCCTGCTGTATGAAGTGATCACACGCAGGAAGCCGAACGAAAAGCTGATGGAATACGCACAGTACGCGGGAATGCTGCTGCTGTTGGCATTGTTGTTGTACGCCAACGGCAACGATATTATGCGGGCTATCGCTAAATAAAATCTGCACACATCCGTTCAACCCTAATAAATGGCACGGTACACGAATTTCATATTTCCTGTTTTGCTTTTTATTTCGGGCCTTTCTGCAGCGCAGGAGGGTGTCCGTAACACGGCAAAGAAAGAGATCACGGGAAAGATCATGGTGGTTCCTTTCGAGCCGCAGATGTACATGGGCGACATCGGCGAGAAGATCTACACCGAGAGTAAATGGAATTTCAAACAGCTTTCCGAATATTTCCGCCACCAGCTCGACAGCCAGCTGAAATTAAAGCTGCAGAGCATTGAATCGCCGGTGGTTTCCTTTTACACCGATTCTGTAAAAACCTCCAAGGACCTGCGCTACATTTATGAATCCACTACCATTGCATTTGATGTAACGGACAAGCCATCGGCCCCGACCGTGCAAAACAAAAAACAGCAGGGCATTAAAAACGGACAGCTGGCTGTGGAAGCGAGCAGCGATAAAAAATTCACCACCGCCAAATTCACCAATAAGGAGCTGATCCCTTTTCTTGCGAAAAAATACAAGTCGGAATATTTCGTATTCATTAACGAGCTCGATATTAAAACGGTGATGGAATCGTACGACATGGCGACGGACACGTACCAGCGGGAAGTAACGGTTCATTACACGATAGTGGATGATATGTCGAAGCTGATCTCGGCAGGCGCTGTTACCTACACTTTTTCCTCCAAAGTAAACGATCCGAAAAAGATCGTGAGCCAGACATTTGCTCCTATTGCCAGCTACATCGCCGCGAAGCTTTCCGCAGTGATGAGCCCCGCTAAAAAATAGCTGTGCTATAAAATTATCCCTATCCCCAAACGGATGGCAGCCATTTTGGGAAATCCACTAAAATCAATTGTACTTACCGTTCGGTCATTCGCAGGAATCGCAGGGTTCTGTTGTTCATCCTTCCTGAAACTGGCATCTGCAATGCAAAGCGGGGCTTTAAAATCGGCGAAGATCCGCTTGCTAAAATACCAGGAGAAGCCCGGAGACACCGTTATCCTGCAACCGGCATTGGTTTGCGAAGAAGGATAAAAGACAGAAGTGCCATAAGAAATCTCATACCTGTTGAAATAAGGATTCACTCCGAAACCGAGCGAAGGAACCAGACGGAAGTCCTTCTTTTTAAAAAACACCTGTGTGTATTCGTAGCCTAATGACACGGAGCTTTCCATCACATTTTGCGAATTTATGAAACCTGCACTTTGAAGCGAATCATTCCTGAGCTCGGTGGACGTAAGATCGCTCTTCCATTTGAGGTCGGAAAGTGTGACCTCGTGAAAATTACTCTTCTTTGATCTTACCTGGAAGGCGATCACAGGATGCAGAAGATCGACCCGTTTGCTTGTATAATGATGATAATAATTCCCTGGAGCGTTGACGCTGCTGTTCCAGCCTGATTCCTGGTATCCTGAAAGATTACACAGCTTCAGGCTGTATTTGTAATCGAGATGAGGATTTTGTGAATGGACATTCATTGCAAATAAGCTGATGCAGGCGAAAATGATTGTTTTTTTCATTAGGTTAGTGGTTTCGTTTTGGGGGCTAACGAACTTACACACTTCGTTATTGCAGAAAATAAAATTTTCAAAAACTATTCTTTCCCCCAAGACAACCCTTCCGAAAAGGCTGCGTCTTTTCATACATCCCCTGCTTCCGGCCTGTATTTTCCCCGGCATGAACAAACTGCGTTTTGGCCTGTTTTTTTCGTAAATTTGTTGTCCATTAAAACATGTAGAACTATGACAGAAGTAGCAGCAAAAAATTTCGGGATCGAAGGCGTCCTGAAAGAATTAGGATTGAAAGAAAACAACTACGGTGCATCCACCGGGTTAAAACATATTCACACCAAAGGCAAGAAGATCGATTCGTTTTCGCCGGTTGACGGACAGTTGATCGGCAGCATCAATGCCGCCACTGCGGAAGATTATGCAGCGGTTATGAAAACTGCTGAGGAAGCATTTAAAGTATGGCGTATGATGCCAGCTCCGAAGCGCGGCGAGATCGTTCGCCAGATGGGCGATGAGCTTCGCAAATACAAAGAGCCGCTCGGAAAGCTGGTTTCCTA
The DNA here is from genome assembly GCA_025963725.1 of Bacteroidota bacterium. GTDB lineage: Bacteria > Bacteroidota > Bacteroidia > 2-12-FULL-35-15 > 2-12-FULL-35-15 > 2-12-FULL-35-15. The sequence goes on from JAOQAE010000003.1 coordinate 432,357, forward strand.
TGAAATGGGAAAAAGCTTCCAGGAAGGGCTTGGAGAGGTTCAGGAGATGATCGACATCTGCGATTTCGCAGTTGGATTATCACGTCAGCTTTACGGGCTCACCATGCACAGCGAGCGCCCGATGCACCGCATGTACGAGCAGTGGCACCCGTTCGGAGTGGTAGGAATTATTTCAGCATTTAATTTCCCGGTTGCCGTTTGGAGCTGGAACTCTATGCTTGCATGGGTTTGCGGAGATGTATGCATCTGGAAGCCAAGCTCAAAAACTCCTTTATGCGCCATTGCCTGCCAGAACATTATTGCAGATGTGCTGAAGCGTAACAATGTTCCCGAAGGCGTAAGCTGCCTCGTGATCGGCAATGAATCGGGCGACCTGATCAACAATGACAAGCGCATTCCGCTGGTTTCCTTTACCGGATCCACACGCATCGGAAGGCACGTATCGAAGACGGTTGCAGAGCGCTTCGGAAATACTATCCTTGAATTAGGCGGAAACAACGCGATCATTATTTCGGAGCATGCCGACCTGAACATGGTGCTGGTAGGCTCGGTGTTTGGCGCAGTGGGCACGGCCGGACAGCGCTGCACTTCCACCCGCAGGCTGATCATTCACGAAAGCGTTTACGATAAAACAATAAGCGTTTTACAGAAGGCATACGGACAATTGAAGATCGGGAACCCGCTGGATTCGAACAACCACGTTGGCCCGCTGATCGACCAGAATGCAGTGAAAGATTACCTGAATGCAATCGAGAAAGCAAAGCAGGAAGGCGGAAAGATCCTTGTAGAAGGCGGCGTGGTGGAAGGCGAAGGCTACGAAAGCGGATGCTATGTGAAGCCGTGCATCATTGAGGCAAAGAATGAATACCACATTGTACAGGAAGAGACATTCGCACCGATCCTGTACGTGATGAAATACAAAACAATTGAAGAAGCCATCGACATGCAGAACGGTGTTCCGCAGGGATTGTCCTCTTCGATCTTCACTAACAACATGCGCGAGATGGAATTGTTCCTGTCGCAGGCAGGCTCCGATTGCGGAATTGCCAATGTGAACATCGGGACCTCCGGCGCTGAGATCGGCGGGGCATTCGGCGGTGAAAAAGAAACAGGCGGCGGCCGCGAATCGGGCTCCGATGCATGGAAAGCATACATGCGCAGGCAGACGAACACGATCAACTATGGAACAAGCCTGCCATTGGCGCAGGGGATCAATTTTCATATTTAATTTTTTCACGCAGAGGCGCAGAGAACGCAGAGTAGATTCGTGTTAAAAGATCTTCGAAAAATGAAATTAAAAAACAAGTTATTCAAAAGCGGAACGGCATTGCTCGTTTCGCTTTTGTTATTTATTTCAACCGGTATCTCTCAAAACGTTTTAGGCGAAGGGATGTGGCGTGGTACACTTAAATTGAACGACACCACCGAGCTTCCATTTAATTTCAGCATTCGTTACACAAATAATAAACCTGTGATGGAGATCCGCAATGCCGATGAACGCATCGTAGTGGAAGACATCAGCATCCGGAAAGATTCGGTTTTTATTAAAATGCCCGTATTTGATTCTGAGTTTAAATGTGAGATCCAGAATTATGATCACGGATACCAGGACATTCACGGCGAGTGGATCAATCATGGAAGAAAGGAAAAAAACAAAATTACTTTTTTCGCCCGCTACAATGATAATGAGCGTTTCAAAATGGTGCCTACAAAACCGCTTACATTAAACGAAAGATACAAAGTAACCTTTGAGCCGGGAACTGAGGATCAATATTATTCAGTCGGGATCTTTACTTCCAAAAGCGGAATTGCAAAGGGTACCTTCACCACGGAAACAGGCGATTACCGCTATCTCGAAGGCTACTCCGCCAACGGAAAATTCATGGTTTCCTGCTTTGACGGCGCCCATGCATTTTTATTTACCGCAACAAAAAAAGGTGACAGCCTTGTCAACGGGATCTTTTATTCCGGCATCCACGGACATGAAAGATTTGTCGCGGTACTTGATGAAACATTTGAATTGCGCAATCCCGATTCACTCACGTTTTTAAAACCGGGCTACACCGGGATCGGTTTCAGCTTTAAGAACACGGAGGGCAAAGAGGTTTCGCTGAAGGATGAGAAATTTAAAAACAAAGTGGTGATCGTGCAGCTGATGGGTACCTGGTGCCCGAACTGCATGGATGAAACAAAATTCCTCGCTCCTTTCTATAATAACTACAAACCCAACGGGCTGGAAATAGTGGCGCTTGCCTTTGAGCGCACGGATGATTTTGCGAAGGCGGTGAGCAACGTTTCACGCAGCAAATCCCGGTTTGGTGCTAATTATGAATTCCTCATCACGATGAAAACCGGGAACAAGCAGGCTGCAGAGGCGTTGCCCATGCTGAATGCGGTGATGGCTTTTCCTACGACGATCTTTATTGATAAAAAAGGCCGGGTAAGGAAGATCTATACTGGGTTTAGCGGTCCGGCAACAGGGGATGCTTATAGTAAGTATGTGGAGGAGACAACGTTGTTTGTGGAGAAGCTGCTGGGGGAGTAGATATCTCTTAACTTTTGAAGCCAAATTTACAAAAGCTTTTTTGCTTTATAAGGTGACTTCTTCCTCAACGATAAAACCGAAGCGGCACTAGCCTAAGCTGCTGGCGGGGTAAAATTGTTTATTTAACTTTTGAAGCCAAAAGTTACAAAAGCTTTTTTGCTTTATAAGGTGATTTCTTCCTCTCTGCCGTTCGGAAGAACCACGGATAAATGATTGCTACCAATCATCCCGCTTCGCAATATTATTTTTGCACGCTATCATTTACCGCTATCACTTGATAAAGCAAAAATAGTCGAATGGATGATTATATCTCCATGTTTGATCTTGTGCAGGTGATGATTCAGAAGCGCACGCTTGTTCTCGATACGCTCGTTCCTCACTCCCGATAGCTATCGGGACGAACTGACGCTAGCGCACAAATGCTTTAGGATGCTGTAGGCGGGGTAACTACATTATTTAACTTTTGAAGCCAAATTTACAAAAGCTTTTTTGCTCGAAATTACTGCTCCCCGGAATTCAAACTAAACCTTTTGCCGCAGATTCGCAGATTATAACCTTTATAATTACTGCAGATTATATCGCTTCGCGATTGATTGGTACGTATTAATGATACAGATCCCGTGTCGGGGCACGGGATGACGTATCGAAAAGGGATGAATCGTATCTCAAAAAATATCCGTTTCTTTGCAGCGCAAAAATTCAAACGGCTCAACCATGAAAAAATTAGTATTCCTTTCGGTTATCGGTGCTTTCCTGCTTTCGGCATGCGGCGATAACAAAGAAGTTAAAAATGAAACTGCTGCGGCTGATACGTCGCTGCAATATTTTGGCGACAGCATCACACAGGAAGGCGCGATTCCATCAACGGAGCTTGCTGCTAAAATGCAGGGCCAGGATTCGATGAAGGTAAAGCTTACCGGCACTATCACTGAAGTTTGCCAGAAAAAAGGCTGCTGGATGACAATGAACATCGGCAACGATAAAACGATGCAGGTGAAGTTCAAGGATTATGCATTCTTTGTACCGAAGGATGCTTCCGGCAAGACCGTATTTTTAGAAGGTGTAGCTTTTACCGATACTACTTCTGTGGCTGAGCTTCAGCATTACGCGGAAGATGGCGGCAAATCAAAGGAGGAGATCGCAAAGATCACAGAGCCTGAAATCAGCATTTCATTCGAAGCAAGCGGTGTTATCCTTAAGAAATAAATATACAGTGCTTTCGGCAATGCTTTGCCTTGTATTGCTCCTGGCGAACTGCTCGGACAATGCAGGCAAGCAAAGCGAGGCGGCCAAAGCTGACAGCATTGCCAGCTGCTCAAAGCCGCTGAACCCTAACGGCGACAGCGAGCTTGCGGTGCTGATGCGCGAGATGATGAGCTCGGCCAGCAACCTTCGTGAAATGGTGAAACAGGGCCAGCTGCCTGAAAGATTCCCGGAAGAATTTCTGAAAATCCATACTGCAAAACCTACGGATTCGGATACCAAGAAGGCATCCTTCGAAGGCTTCGCGAACAATTACATCAGCAATCTTCATGCGCTGTATGCCTCGCCGAAGGAAGACCTGAGCAAAAATTACAATGCGGTGATCAATGCCTGTGCAAGCTGTCATTCACAGCATTGTCCGGGCCCGCTAAAGGCTATTAATAAGCTGAAGATCGAATAACCGGGATGCCGGATATTTCGTTATTTCTTTCCCTTCTTCACTTTCTCTTCCAGTAATATCACAAGCTTTTTAAGGTGGGCATTCTCGCTGCTGAGGGCGGTTCTTTCCTTTTCTGAAGCGTTAAACCGCTCCAGCAGGGAGTTGTAGGCAGCGCGGTGCTCTTTTAGATGGGAGGGGCCGATGTTTTCTTTTTTATATTCCTTTTGTTCAGAATAAAGTGAAAAGAAGTCGAAATGCAGGATCTGTCCAATTTTATCGAGCAGGGCTGTATCGATGCTTTGCCGTTCGAAAATATCGTAGATCACATTGCGGCTCTTATTGATCTTTTTGGCAAACTGGCTTACGGAGAGGCCTTGCCTGTAGAATTCCTCTTTTATTTTCTTACCTATATGAATAGCCATATATCAAAGATATATGCCCACCAAAGGAGATTTTTTTTACCTTGTACTATATAACATAGCATTCTGCACTAAATTATGATGCTGTTTAAATTATTTTAATACATTTGTATTGATATTTAATACATAAGCGTATTAAAATAAAGGGCCGGCTTGATTACTACTCCTTTTTGAGCCGGTCCCTTTCCTTTGTCCACAAACCTTTTAAAGGGAAATGGCCAAGGGAAGAACATTCATAATTTTTTAAATCCGCAGGATATGAAATTTGATGAGTACCAGGAGAAACTAAGCCAGCTGAAAAAACTTGTAGCATGTTCAAATACCGGGAGCCCCCGGGAGCTGGCGCGTACGCTGAATGTTTCGGAACGCACCGCACGCCGGCTGGTGGAGCGGCTCAGGGTCCGGAACAATTCAATTGTTTTCTGCCGCAAAACAAATTCATACATCCTGGAGGATTAAAATTTTGTCCGCGGTCAAAATCTGGCCGCGGGCGCTTTTATCATTGCCCTGCAAAATTATGCTAGCTAACCATTTTGCGGGGAGCGAACCCTTTAAAGCCATATCAGGAAATGATGTGCTAATTTTTAAAAAACAAAATCATGAAAAAGAACAAATTGAAATTCGAGAAGTTCAGCGACAAGCTGACTAAAAAAGAAATGATCTCTTTAAAAGGCGGAGATGTTGTTCCGACGGAGACCTACAATCCTAAAACAAAAGTGTACGACGTGCGCTAATGATTACCCGGACGGGAGATTGGTCTCCCGTCCTCTTTTCCCTATCTGTTACAATGCGCCGGAACATTAAACTTATCTTCTTTTTATTCTCCTGTATTGCTGCGATGAACGTACGCTCACAATCCGCTATCATGGATCTTTTCAAAAAGAAACAGCTGGACAGCATCATGCAGGCTGACCAGATGTACCGTCCTGTTTTTCGTGCGCTGCTGGATCCTGCAAAACGGGATTCGCTGACCGGCTTTCACAAGATGCCTGCTGAACAGATAGAGCTGGTGTATGACTCTTTGCAGGAAGCGCTTGATTCGACCAACCTTTTATTCATAGAACGCTTTATTGCGCTTTACGGATACCCGGGCAAATCAATGGTGGGAGAACCTACCAACGAGGTGGCCTGGTACGTGATCCAGCATTCGGATAAGATCGCAAGGTATTTTTCCATTATCCAGGAAGCCGGCAAACGCAAGGAGATTCCCTACCGGCTGGTGGCGATGATGCAGGACCGGCTGCTGGTGGAGCAGCAAAAAAAGCAGCTGTACGGAACGCAGATCGCACGCCGCAGGCTGAAGGACAGCAAGGAAGAAGTGATGTTCGTGTGGCCCGTGAAGCAACCCTGCTTTGTGAACCGCCGCAGGAAGAAAGCAGGCTTTGAAACCACCGTCGAGCAGAATGCGAAGCGCTTTCACATCGAATACAAAAAGGTGAGGCTAAAGGATATTCAACCGCTGAGCTAAGCTTCTTTATCCCTATGGTAATTATCATCAGTAACGCAGAAGACCGCTCGACGGACGAAGTGATCAGCTGGCTGAAATACGACGGCCAAGAGGTGCTGCGGATCAACTCTTCCGACAGGATCATGATCCATCATATTTCCTTTGAGCCTGAAACGGAGATCATTTTCAGCGTGAACGGCGGCAAAGAAATAAGCTCCCTGCAGATCAGCGCATACTGGTACAGGCGCGGATCGAAGAAAGAGCTGTTCGCACAACAGGACATTAGGCTCTCTTCGCCGGAGCTGCAATCACTGATCATGAATTACCTGAAGGACGCCAACCTCGTGCTGGCAGATTTCTTTTTTTACATCCTTGAAAATACAGCAAGCCGGATCGGTGCAATAGACAAAGCGATCAACAACAAGCTGGTGCATTTAAAGATCGCAAAGGAGCTTAACATCCGCATTCCTTCCACCCTGATCACAGGCAGCAGGGGTAGGCTGAAAACATTCGGGGAAGGAAAAAGCATCATCAGCAAAAGCGTTTCCAACGGCTTCTTTTACGAGGAGGATCACCCTGAGGGGAATTCGAGGGACACATTCGGATTGTATGCCAATGAAATAAAAGAGGCGGACACGCTCCCGGAATCGTTCTTTCCCAGCCTGGTGCAGGAAACTATTTATAAGAAATTCGAGCTGCGCATTTTTTACCTGAAAGGGAAGTTTTATTCGATGGCGATCTTCTCGCAGCGCAACAAAAAAACCGCGGTCGATTTCCGGAAATACGATGATACCCATCCTAATTATACCGTGCCTTTTGAGCTGCCGAACTTTATCCGGAGAAAGCTGCAGCGCCTTATGAACGCGATATGCCTCGATACAGGCTCTATCGATATGATCTACGGCAACGACAGCAATTATTATTTCCTGGAGGTAAATCCGATAGGTCAGTTCGGAATGGTATCGTATCCCTGCAATTATTACCTCGAAAGAGTGATCGCTAAAACCTTATCACACTAATGGACCCCTATTATACATTTACGAAAAAACAAAAGAAGGAGCTCCCGCTGGAGTTCTGCTATTTTGAACGGGTGCTCAGCAGGCAGCTGAAAGCGCAGAATAAAAAAATGCCGCCCGGTAAGCGCAGGCCCGATCCGTTTTACAAGCCGATCGTAATTTACGTACTTCTGATCCTGCTCTGCAATGCCTTATAACAAGCACATATTCCGGCTTTTCGCAGGCTGCATCCTGCAGAAGGGTTACAATAGCTATGTGATCTGCGACCTGCAGCGCAAGCGGATCAGGCGCATCCCGAAAACGCTTTATTTCCTGCTCGAGACATTTAAAAACCATTCGCTGAAGCAAATAAAGGACAGCTTCCGGCACCAGCATGATACGACCATTGATGAATATTTTAATTTCCTGCATGAGAATGAATTCGGCTTCTTCTGCAGCCGTCAGCAGTCACGCCTGTTCAGCGACATCGATCTTTCCTTTGACCACCCTTCGATCATCAGCAATGCGGTGATCGACATAAATAAGCAAAGCCCATTCAGCCTTGCGCATGTGCTTGCCCTGCTGGATGACCTGCATTGCCGGCATATCCAGCTGCGCTTCACAGGCGACTACACAGCGAAGGAACTGATCGGGCTGCTGAAGTCTGCCGAAAGCTATCCGCATAATTCCATCGATGTAATTTTTAATTATTCCGCATCCATCAGCATAAAAGAGATCCTTGCGATCTATTCCTTTCCCTTTGTTTCGGAGCTGCGCATCTTCAATGTGCCTGAGAAAAAAATAAAGGGGCTGCAGGAGCTTTCTGAAAATGACCCCATTTATTTCCACAGCGGCGGGATCGCTGAAAGCCCTTCTGCGCTTAGCATTGAGAACATGCAGCTGAACATCCGCCTGTTCAGCGAATCACAAAAGCATCACACTTATTTTAACCGGAAGCTTTACATCACAGCCGGGGGCGAAATCAAAAACGCCCCGCAGTGCCCGGAAATATTCGGGAATGTACAGGATCAAAAAAGCCTGCGACAAATTGCAGCCGACGCTGAATTTCAGAAGTACTGGAGGATCAGCAAGGAGATGACAGACGTGTGCGGGGATTGCGAATTCCGGAATATGTGCATCGACAGCCGCTTGCCGAAGCAGCGCAGCAAAGGCAAATGGTATCATGAAACGGAGTGCAGCTACAATCCATACATTAGCAAATGGAAAGGCGAAGAGGGCTACAGGACGCTGGAAGAAAGCGGTGTAACAAGCAGCATCAAAGGCATTAAGATCAACCGCAGAAAATTAAATGCCCTGAATAAAGAGCTCTGGGACTGATCGGAATTAAAAATTACGGAACCTTCCGAAAACCCCTAATGGTAATTTATTCCCTTCCGTAGCCTGCAGGTACAGCTCGCCGGTGTTCAGGTACTTTCCCGCTTTTTTCTTCAGGAGGTTCTCGATGATGAGCGAGGAAAATCCAAGTGAATATGCATTGAGGATCATGAAATGCTCTTTATCATCCAGCAGGTTGATCACACCAGCCATCATTTCATTGATGTTATCTTCCAGCTTCCATTTTTCGCCATTAGGGCCGTGACCGAATGCCGGCGGATCGAGGATGATGCCATTGTATTTGTTTCCGCGCTTCTCCTCGCGCTTCACAAATTTCAGCGCGTCTTCCACCACCCAGCGGATATTATCGAGGCCGGAGATATCCATATTCTCCTTGCTCCAGGTCACCACCTGCTTGATGGAGTCCACATGCGTGATGTCGGCACCGGCGGCTTTTGCAGCCAGCGAAGCACCGCCCGTATAGGCAAAAAGATTCAGCACCTTTGGCTGTGGCACCGTCATTTTTTTTATGCTCTCATAAATGAAATCCCAGTTGGAAGCCTGCTCCGGGAAGATCCCGACATGCTTAAAAGCGGTGAGGCCAAGACGAAATTTTATAGAGGCGTCGGAGTTGTTAATGTCGTAACGCATCTGCCACTGATCGGGCATTTGCTTCAGCTTTTTCCATTCGCCGGAGGAGCTGGAGCGCGAAATGAATTTAACATGCGCGCGCTTTTCCCATTCAGCATTGCTCAGCGTTTTATCCCACACGGCCTGCGGTTCCGGGCGAATGGTGATGTATTGCCCGAAGCGTTCGAGCTTTTCGAAACCGCCGACGTCTATTAATTCGTAATCTTTAAAGTTCTGTGGTGTGAGTAACTGCATAATAATTTTATGAATATAATTTTTTATTCCTTCCTGTTGACCCAAATTATATTAGCGTCAGTTCGAGTGCGAGGTACGAGCGTATCGAGAACAAGCGTACTACATCATCCTGCTATCAACACTTCTCGATACGCTCCACTGCGTTCCGCACTCGAAGTGACATTGGATACACCGACTACATTCCCAATCCGAAGTAACACTGCAAAGGTAATGGTTTTGAATCAGAGGCGGAAGCCGGTGATGAGAATATCATCCACCTGCTCGAGCATGCCTTTCCAGCTGTTGTGCAGTGCGAGCAGGTGCGCGCCCTGCTGTTGCAGCGGCTGCCTGTGGATCTCCAGGAGTGCCTGCTCCAGCGGCTTGTACTTGAATTTTTTTCCCTGCGGCCCGCCGAACTGATCGGGATAGCCATCGGTGAACATATAAAAGGAATCGCCTTCTGCCACCTCGAGCTCCGCCTGTCCGAACTGCCTGCTGGTATTATTAAATGAAAAACCGATCGGGTGCTTATCGCCCTTGAGCTCGCGCAGTACTCCGTTGTGGATCATGTAGAGCGAATTGTTGGCGCCGGAGAATTTCAGCTTCCTGCTGCGCTTGTCGAACCGGATCAACGCAATATCCATCCCATCCTTATTCTCGCTGAGGTTATCGGCCTGCCGCAATGCGAGAATGATCTTAAGCTTGAGCATATCTAAAATATCGGCGGGCTCATAAATGTTCTTATCATTGATGATCTCGTTCAGCAGCGCCGTGCCGAGCATGCTCATGAACCCGCCGGGAACGCCATGTCCTGTGCAGTCGGCCACCGCGAAGAACACATACTGTTCCCTTTCGGTGATCCAGTAAAAGTCGCCGCTAACAATATCCTTCGGCAAAAGAATGATGAAGCTTTCGGGGAAAATATTTTTCACTTCGCTGTCGGTAGGAATGATAGCCTGCTGGATCTTCCGCGCATAGTTGATGCTGTCGAGGATCTCCTTGTTCTTTGCATCCACCAGCGCTTTCTGCTGGTTGATGATCTCGCGCGAGCGTGTTACTTTTTTATAAGAGCGGTACAGCACCAGCGCTACCACCAGCGCCACGAGCAAGCCGGCGATCCCTGCAAAGGCAAGCATCTTCTGCTGCTTCAGCTCCGATTCATGCTCGAGGTCCTTCTGCCTTTCCTGCGTAAAGCGAAGAAGGCTGTCCTGCTTTTCCTGGTACGAATTCTTAAAATTGATCTCGATCTGCGCCTGCTGCTTGATCTTGGAAGAGCTCATGGTGCTGTCGTTATTGTCCTTCACAATCTTCAGGTAGCGGTATGCATTCTTAAAATCATTCTTTCCGGCATACGCTTCGTAGATGACTTCCGATGCTTCCGAGCAGAAGCCGTACGCATCCAGCTCCTCGCCTACCTTATATGCTTCCAGGCCTTCTTCGAGTGAGCGGTCATAATTCTTTTTCTTCAGGTATGCCCTCGACAATCCCATCCGGCAAAAGCCGAGGTAATATTTATCACCGTAGATCCTGCAAAGCCTTACGCCTTCTTCGAGATAGCTGATGGCTTCGGGGATCCTGTTACGGTCGGTCATGAGGTCGCCGATGGAATAATTGAAATCGATGATCCGCATGGTATCGTTGATCCTTTTTGCGATCACAAGCCCTTTGCTGTAGGCATCAAACGATTTCTCATATTGCTTCTGCGCCTGGTAGGTGCCGCCCAGCGAGCTGTAGCAGAAGGCCTGCTCCTTGATGTCGTTTGTTTTGCGGGTGATCGCAAGCGCATCGCCGAGGTATTTGAGCGCATCGTCGTACTGGTCGATGCAGCGGTTAAGATCGCCGATGAGGCTCATGGTATGCCCCAGCTCTTTCTCCTGCCCGATCTCCTTATAAAGGTACATAGACTGCAGCAAGAGGTTGAGCGCGGTTGTGTTCTGGTCCTGCAGGCGGTACAGGTCGCCAAGCGATTGCAGCTGGTCAGCGATCGATTTTTTATTAAGCGTGAGCCGCGCAAATTCAAGCGCACGGCTGAAATAATAACGCGCCGGCTCATAGTTGTCGTCGCTGTAAAAGCGTTCGCCCACCGCATTGTAATAGGCGACCTTATCTTCCTTACGGGGCAGCTTCATGCCTATCTTTTTCAATTCAAGGGAATCGGCATCCGTGTATTTTTTCAGCAGGCGCCGGGCGGAAGCAAGGTTGCCAGGTGTTGAGTGGCTGTAATAATAAATGAGGGAATCGGTTTGTGAGCTGCAGTGAAGCGCTGTAAAAAACAGGAGGGACAAAAGATATGTTCTGATCGTGCCTTTCACAGCGGTTTGCTTTTAATTTTTTCGGTTATAATAGTATGACTGTTCTGTTCGAATCGGGCTTTAAATATATGGCTTTAAAGGGAAATAGCCAATCGCGGGCTGATTAGTTTATTTATTCCCCGAATGCTATCTTTGCAGCTCATTTTTTAACTATGGAAAACCGGAGAGTACGTTTAAGATATGCGCCAAGCCCAACGGGGCCGCAGCACATGGGTGGGATACGCACAGCATTGTTCAGCTACCTGTATGCAAAAAGGCATGGCGGCGATTTTATCCTGAGGATAGAAGATACGGACCAGACGCGTTTTGTGGAGGGTGCGGAAGATTATATTGTTGAATCGCTTGCATGGTGCGGCATTACAACGGATGAAAGCCCTGCGCAGGGCGGCCCGCATGCGCCGTACCGACAGAGCGAAAGAAAGGAAAGCGGCATTTATAAGAAGTATGCAGACCAGCTGATCGCCGGCGGACATGCCTACATGGCCTTTGATACGCCGGAAGAAGTGGATGCCATGCGTGAGCGGCTGGATGCGGCAAAGGTGGCATCGCAATACAACTCGATCACACGCCAGACGATGCGCAATTCGCTTACACTTTCGGAGGATGAAGTGAAAAAGCTGCTGGATGCGGGAACGCCGTATGTAGTGAGGCTGAAGGTTCCCCGCAACGAGGAGATCCGCTTTCACGACATTATCCGCGGATGGGTGGTAGTGAACTCTTCCACTGTGGATGATAAAGTGCTGTTAAAATCGGATGGCATGCCAACGTATCACCTTGCGCACATTGTGGATGATATTGAAATGAAGATCACACATGCGGTGCGAGGCGAGGAATGGCTTCCTTCAGCGCCTGCACACATACTTGTATACCGCTACCTCGGGCTTGAAAACATTATGCCCGAGTACGCGCATTTGCCTTTATTACTGAAGCCTGACGGCAACGGGAAATTAAGCAAGCGCGATGGCGACCGCCTGGGCTTCCCTACCTTTCCGCTCGACTGGAAAGATCCGAAAACCGGGGAAGTATCGAGCGGCTACCGCGAAAAGGGATATTATCCTGAAGCATTCGTGAACATCTTAGCATTGCTGGGATGGAACCCGGGAAACAACCTGGAGCTGATGACCCTTTCGGAGATGACGGAACTATTCAGCTTTGAGCGCGTGAGCAAATCGGGCGCGAAGTTCGATCCTGAAAAAGCGAAATGGTTCAACCAGCAATACCTGCGCAAGCAAACCAATGCGGAGCTCGCAAAAGTTTTTGCCGAAGACCTTGAAAAGAGAGGCATTAAAACAACGGTGAACCTTGAGAAGGCCTGTGAGCTGCTAAAGGAGAAAGCGCATTTTATGCACGAGTTCTGGAACAACGGAAGCTTTTTCTTTGTGCCTCCAACCAGCTATGATGCGGATGTGATCAAAAAAAGATGGAATGAGCAGAGCGCTGCATTCATTACGGAATTAACGGAAGCATACAAGAATTTAAGCACATTCACTGCGGCCGAAACGGAAGCCACTTTCAAAGCAACAGCTGAGAAAATGGGAATCGGCTCGGGGCAGGTGATGCAATTGTTCCGCGTATGCATCAGCGGCGTTGGCGGCGGCCCGATCCTGTTTGAGATGGTGGAGCTGTTAGGGAAAGAGGAAGTGGTGCGGAGGCTGGAAACGGCGTTGAAAAACCTCAGCTCACAAATGTAATAGGGCGTAATGAATACAATACTTGTAGAAGGGATCAGTGTTTACGCCTATCATGGCTGCCTTGAAGAGGAAGGCCGGATAGGATGCAACTACCTTGTGGATGTTACGATGGAAACCGATTTTTCGGAAGCGGCCAAGAGCGACGACCTGAACCAGACGATTGATTATGTTACTGTATATAACATCGTACGCGCGCAAATGACGATCCGCTCGAAGCTGATCGAGCATGCTGGGCAGCGGATTGTGGATGAGCTGAAGGCTACTTTAAAAGGGCTGCAGAAACTGAGTGTAAAGGTTACCAAGCTGAACCCGCCGATGAACGGCAACGTGGAAAAGGTGAGCATTGTTATAGAATGGAAGATGTAAAATGGAAATGGTTTACAGCTTTTTATACATTTAATCCATGGCGAAAAATTGTTCGAAGTGTAATGCTGCATTTGAGTGCTGTAATGAAACTGCAGGCTGCTGGTGCGAAGGCCTTGTCATAGCCCCGGAAACCCTGGATTCGCTCAAGAAAACATACGACAATTGTTTGTGCCCGAACTGTTTAAAGGAATATTCGGTGAAGGAATTAAAAAATTAGGGCTAATTCGGTGAATTTTTGTATTTTTGTGCCCTAATCATAAGCACTTTGAATACGGAAGGCTGGCAGAGCAAACAAAGGCTCTCTAAAAAATAGAACAAGGTCCTGTGGCCGAGCGGTTAGGCAGAGCTCTGCAAAAGCTCGTACAGCGGTTCAAATCCGCTCGGGACCTCAATTTTTGAACATAACCCCTTACGAACTAAGTGTTTGTGAGGGGTTTTTTTTGGAATTGTTGGTTCTGGGGTCGGTCGTGTCAATAGGGCACAAGAGGAATCTCTTAAATTGGAAGGCGATAGAGACAAGAAAACATATCGCATTTTCTCTAAACGACCCAGGATACAGAATTTCATTGGATAAAATGAAAATATAAAAGCGACCTTATAAGATAACCAATGACAAAAATATATTCTTACGTTTTACGATTTGATGATGGTGCTGCGCCGAATCCATTTTGAGACACTTGTTCATTGGTTATATGCAAACCCGCAATTCGGCGAAAAGCTGCAATTGGCAACTGGGTTATTGGAACTGGGTTTAAAAACGCAAAGTGCAATGATGGAAAGGTTTACGACCATGCAGAATGCATTGTTTACGCAATATTGTTTGTGCTGATCCTCACATGCGTTCAGAATTTGATCAGAAATTAACAGTCAACATGATTGCAAAATCTGCCAAACAACATTTTGACGAAGATGAAGATGAAAGCGAAGAAACCGTTTGCTAGGGGGGTGTAATAATGCAATAATCTTGAACCTGAAGTGTAAAAAACTTGTAACAACTAGTAAGTTGTTAGAAAGAAACGGAAATGCTCATGAAAGCTATAAATTATAGCAATTTCACATGCTTTTAAGGTATTTTTCTCATCTTTGAGTTCTTTAACCTAAATAATTGTAGCAAAAACAATTTCTATTGTCTTTAACAAAACTAAAATTATGCTCAAAGAAACCAATAAATTATTGCACCGGCTTGAAAGCGAAGCTGGGTGGCAATTTGGGTTGGTTACAGAAAAAAACTTAGAGCAGGTATCAAGGGGTTTAACTTCCTTCAAAAAACAATTAGCAGTTTCCGCTTTTAAAGATCAGGATTTACCCTGTGATGCCATATATTTTGCTGGGGATAATCCATTTATTCAATTTAAGCAATTAAGCACCTTTAATAGTAAGACTGTCGCTGATATTCATCGTAAAATTTGGAATGAAGGCCGCACTCCATTATTGGCTATTATAACTCCTCAAGAAATTCGGTTATACGATGGTTTTGACATTCCAACAAAAGAAGAAAACTCATTACAGAAACTCGAGCGGGGAAGATTCCAAAATACAGATGAAGATCTTAAGAAATTAGGGTTTCTTCTCCACCAGTCAAAAATTGATTCTGGGTTAATTTGGAAAGAAGAATTTGGGAAAAGTCTTAAGACTCAAAATAGAGTAGACAGAAAGCTTGTCGCTAATTTAGCAGCAGCAAGAAAGGAACTTAATGAAAAATTTAATTGGTCTTTTGATGTTATTCATGACCTGCTTGGAAGAAGTTTGTTTACTTTATACTTGGAGGATAGAGAAATACTAAAGCCCGAGAACTATCCATCTAAACCTAAAGATGTTTCTAATTTTTTTGACTTACTGGAACATCCGATTTCAACCTATAAACTTTTCCATCAATTAAAGAATAAATTCAATGGAGATCTTTTCCCAGTAACAACACAAGAAGAAGCCTTGGTCAATTCTAATCCATTATGTTTGAAAGTAATTAAAAATTGCTTTTCCGGCGATATTGACATTAGAACGAATCAATTAAGCCTCAATTGGAGAATGTTTCAATTCCAATATATTCCTATAGCTCTTATAAGTTCCATTTATGAAGAATTTATGAGTGAAGAAGATGAAGATCATGAAAAAATAAAAAAAGATGGGGCATTTTATACTCCACAAATGCTTGTCGAATTTGTTTTAAATGAAGTACTACCATGGCCTGACGAGAACAATAAACGTTATGACTTGAAAATTCTCGATCCGGCTTGCGGTTCAGGTATATTTTTGGTTGAAAGTTATAAAAGATTGATTGCTAGATGGAAGTATTCTAATAAAGGGAAGAAAATAGATGAGAAAATATTAGAGGATCTTTTGCTCAATAACATATATGGAATAGAAAAAAATTCAGAGGCTATCAAAGTTACCGCATTTAGTCTATACCTTACCTTCTTACATTATTTAGAGCCTAGAAAAGTTCTTTCACAAGTTAGGTTTAAGCCCCTTGTTCTTTGGAATAATAAAAAAGAATTGGCACAACGTGAAGGTAAAAAAACAGGCAATAACTTATTTCAACATAGTACTTTTTCTAAAGAGTTAGACCTAACAAAATATCAATTTGATCTTATTATAGGCAATCCGCCTTGGAAACTTGGAAAATTAGACAATGATGTTAAATCTTATTTGACGAAAAACAAGCTTCCTCAACAAATTATGTGCGCATACTTAGACTATATGCCTAAGTTGACACTACATGGAACTATTGCTTTAGTTAGTGCCGCAAAAATATTATTTAATACCGGTAGTGTTTACGAAAAATTTAGACATCGTTTTTTTACAACCAATACCGTTGACGCAATCATTAATTTATCTGTTGTTCGTGATATAATTTTTAAGAATGCTAAATCTCCCGGGGCGGTTATTATATACAAAGCAAGAAAAACAGAAGAAATTGATACTAATATAATTACATATTGCATTCCGAAAAATTCACAGATCATTAAGCATCAACAATCATTAATTATTGATGCTTCTGAAATAAAATTTTTGCCACTTAGAGAAATTATTAAACCTAAGTCCAGAATTTTTAAAATCGCTATGTGGGGGAATGTTAGAGATCTGAAGTTGATTGAACGGTTTAACGAAATTAAAACTCTAAAAAAAGCAATCCCTTCGATAAATTGTGCCACAGCATTACATAAGGCGGAAAGCAAAAGTGGGAATTTACATCTAAAAAATAATTTATTTTTTGCCACAGAAGACATCAAACAGTATTGTGTAGACCAAAAAGGCCTCAAACCTTTAAATGAGCACCACAGTTATTTTCGTCCAATTAACAAAGACATTTTTACTGCACCGCTTGTCGTTATTAAGGAAGGCACCGAGAATGGCAATATTTGCGCTGCATACGTAAATTTTGATTGTGCTTATAAGGCGGCTAGTCTAGGAATAAAACTGCGGGGGAAATCCCAGAATTATCACAAAGCACTTGCCGCAATCCTCAACTCTTCTTTTTCCCACTATTTTATTTTTATGACTAGCTCTTCGTGGGGTATTGATAAAGCTGGAAGAAATCAAAACAATGCCATTTTAGAATTACCTTCCATAATTTTCAACATGTCAGAAACAACTGTAAATAATATAGCTTCCAAAGTAGATACAATCATTTCTTTAAAAACTAACCAAACCATTGAGCCTCTTTTGAAAGAGACAATAGAGCAAATAAAAGATGACATTGATCAATTGATTTACAAAGAATTAAAAATATCTCCGACAGAAGAGTCAATTATTAAAGATGCTCTCAGTTATAGTATCGCCCTGTCAAAAAGATACAGTGCAGCCAAAGCAGAATATCCGACCCGCTTTGAAGGCGACATTAAACCTTATGCCAAGATTCTTAGTAAAACAATTAATAATGTAATGAGACGTATAAACAAGGCTGTAAGTGTGGAAATATTTACTGGTTCAAACCCAACAAATGAATTGGAAGTAATTGCTATTCATTTTGACAAAAGAGAATCAGAAAACACTATTATTACAAGCTACCTTGAAAACTATACTCAATTAATAGCTAATATAAATACTCATATTTATAATGAACATTCAGAAAGCATTCATTATAGAAAAGTTGTGAAGTACTACACAGGGAATATGCTTTACATTCTTAAACCCAATCAACGCAGATTTTGGTCTAAATCGCAAGCTTTGAACGATGCCGATTCCATTTTACTTGAACTAATAAAAAACTAATATGGGAGTTTTAAAAGGGTACGATAATATTACCAAAGCTGCAGGACATGTTCCAGCACTTTCTTCCAAAGAGGCAGTCGATGCATTCCAAATTCTAGTATTTGATTTAATTAATGAGGCTTATAAAACGATTAAAACTCCGACACCATTTACAGAAATGCCTTCTGAACCACTTATTTCAGTATCCCTTTATGACGCACTAAAAATAATAGTAGATCGAGATTCTATCCCATGTTCTTTTTCTCCTGAACTTCCTGAATTCACAAAAGACATCCGAGAAGGCCGTAAGCCTGCGAATACTGCAAAAAAATATGACTTAGTATTTGAGAATTGGAATTCAGATGCAAGAGTCGAGTTTGGTGTTGAAGCCAAGTTATTGGTTGAAAATGATATTCAAAAAAGGGTTGCAAATGCATTAATACGTGAATATGTTTCAGATGCCGGCATGGGCAAGTATATTAATAAACTTTATAACAAGAGGGGTATAATGGTTGGCTATATTGTTGAGGGTGCAACATCTAACATTGTTGTCAAAATAAACCAACAAATTGAAGATTCCCTTAACAAAAAAGAAGTTTTACAAATTGTGACAGAAAGCAAATTCAAGCATTCGGAAATATATAAATCTGAGCACTTGGGAAAAATAGATTATTCTCTCTATCACCTCATGCTTAATTTTAACTAACGCAAACAAAGAATCCTCAATAATTTACAAACATCCATTTCAGCATAACTAGGAAATTCATCTTGGCAGAAATGAAAAGTGTCCTCATGGTAGATCTTGCTCATTTTGGTGGGCGGGAATAAAAGGCGGCAAACTGACGGGAATTCAAGTAACACAGAGGTGATCGCTCGTGACCTCCAAAAAGAAGGGCGAGAAACATAATGTTTCTTGCCCTTCTCTTTTTCAAGCGTTTCTTCCCATTCTTTCCATTAATAACCCTTCTTGAGTTTTAATTATACTCCGACAATCCCTCTCAGACCATCAAAAATCCTCCACCAATCAATCTTTTCCCAAAAGATAGTGGTTAACCACTATTGTAATGCCGCTGCATTAACCGGACTTTTACACCCTGAATAATGTCGCATTCCGAATAAATACTAATAGAATCCATACCCATGAAAAAATCAATTACTCTATTCTTTGCAACTGCAGCCAGTTTCGGCAGTTTCGCGCAGGGCCCTTGCCCTATAGCACAACAAACCCTTACCTCCGTCAACCCGGTCTGTTCAGGCAGGGGAACCGTGAGCATTGCAGGCTCTGAAACCGGGACTTATTACTACTTAAGGAACAATGCCGATAATTCAATCGTTGCCGGCCCGGTAGAAGGAACAGGAAGCGCCATCAGCTTTACTACCAATCCGATCGTTACTCCAACCACCTATAATGTATATGCTGTTTCGGCAAGCGGGGCACTGGATTTTGAACGCGATGTGGTAGCGACTACCGATACGTATGTGAGTACAGGAACGGGATTAAGCTCCGCCTTTGCAGGAACAAACCAGATCACTGTTGAAGCCTGGGTGAACATGGAGAGCATGGTAGACCAGCAAACCATTGTGGGTAATTATGGCCCGGGAACGAACGGGATGCAGTTCTTATTCCGGATCGATGGCGGCAAGCCCGGCTTCTGGGTCCACAATGGAAGCGGGTTCTATTTCCTTGCGCAGGGATCAGGGCAGCTTCCGCTGAACACTTGGGTGCACGTTGCAGCAACCTGGGATGGAACGTATGCGAGGGTTTACTATAACGGAGTGCTGACAGGTTCCACATTTGTAAGCGGAACTTTTCCCACAACTACCAATGAAGTAAGAATAGGAGCCAACTTCCCGAACGAATCGTTTGACGGAAAGATTGACAACCTGCGGATCTGGAATGTTGCAAAAACAGAAGCGGAAATAAACAATGATAGATCCCTTTGTCTTACAGGCGCGGAACCTAACCTGGTTGCCCTGTATAATTTCGACAATATTACAGGCGGCATTGTGGAAGACGGTACTGCCTATAACCGTGACGGCACGTTCGTAGGTGCACCTGCCATCACCAGCGGAACGCTTGTATGTTCGGCCTGTTCCTTACAAATGAGCGGTACGGTTACACTGTCGGTGAGCCCGCTCACAGAACAACCCTTTTCACCAACTGCCTCTTCAGCAGTTTGCTCCGGCATTACAGCTGTGAACTTAGCTTCTTCGGATCCGGGAGCAAGTTATTATTTAAGGGACAATACAACCAATGCTGTTGTTGCAGGCCCTTTTGCCGGAACAGGAGGCCCGATCACATTGAGCGCCAATGTAAGCTCTACCACTACTTTCAATGTATTTGCAGAAAAATCCGGCCTGCTCACTTCAACTGGAACGGCACTATCATTTGATGGAGCCGACGATGTGGTGATCATACCCGGCGCTACAACAGACTTCACGAATAATGATTTCACCATTGAAGCCTGGATAAATACGACAGGAATAAACGAGGGAATCCTTACAAAAGGAGATGCTTCCAACTGGAACGGCGGAGAAAAATCATTTTATATTGATGCGACCGGACACCCTGTTCTGGTGGGATATGGAAATGATTTCATAATTGGTGGTACCGCTGTGAATGACGGAACATGGCATCATGTTGCATTTACCTGGAATTATGCCGGCAGCACCGGGAAAGTCTATATTGACGGGACAGAATCAACCGCTTATGATAATTACCAGTCGAACATGTGGGACAATGTTGGCAACAGCTTAAGATTAGGTTCCGCTAATTTTGGAGGAGAAGCACCCAACTATTTTTCAGGTATGATGGATGAAGTCCGTATCTGGAACACAACACGTACAGCATCACAGGTGCTTGATTTTATGTCTGCGTGCTTATCCGGAAACGAGCCGGGCTTAGTGGCTTATTATCCATTTGAAAATGAAACAGGAACCGGTGTAACAGATCTTACAGGCGGCCCTGAAACCGGCGCACTTGTGAACTTTGCGGCAAGCCCCTATGTAGCGGGGCTTGGATGTGGCGCATCCTGCAGCTTAACAATGTCGGCTCTCTTTACTGCAACGGTTAATGCTCCCGCAGACCTTGCATTGACCCAAAGCATCTCTTCAGTGATCTGTAACGGAAATATGGATATTACCACATCCACTTCAGAACAGGGAGTTATTTATTCTTTAAGAGATAATGCAAATGACAACGTGATCAGCGGCCCTGTGAGCGGAAACGGGACACCATTGACCTTTAACACGGGAAATATAACATCAACAACAACGTATAATGTGTTCGCTTCAAAATCATCCGCATTAAATTTCGACGGGGTAAACGACTACGTTGAAACTCCTTTTGTGGGTATTACAGGCGCATTTACATTCGAAAGCTGGATCAAAACAAATGACCCGACACCTGAATGGGCAGGGATCATTACAACCAATACCTTTAGCGGTACAGGGATGTTTGTTCAGTTTTCGCTGGCCGATAACGGCACCCTGCGCTGGGAATCAAATAGTCCGAATCTGTATATCTCAAATATGACCACTGTTATCAACGATAATGTTTGGCATCATGTGGCGGTTGTTTCCGACGGAAGCTCGATCACTTTTTATGTAGACGGGAATCTTGAACGAACAGAGGCATTCGCTGCGGGCTCGATCCACAGGAAGCTTCTCTTCATGGCAGAAAGACAAATGGGCAATTTAATCCCGGGCAAAATGGATGATGCGCGGATCTGGAACGTGGCAAGAACACAAACCGAGATCCAGTCATCGATGAATGCCTGCTTAACAGGAGCGGAACAAGGCCTGATGATCTATTACAACTTTGAAAATAACGCGGGATCATCTATTGTTACCGACATTGCCGGAGGCGACCAAAACGGAACAATGAACAATTTTGATCCGATGACCGCCTGGGTTGACGGAATCGCATCCTGCAACTGCACACGGGAAATGACTGCTACACCAACATTGACAGTTAATCCGGTCAGCGATCAGGTGGTTACTGCAGCGCAAACATCTTTTTGTGACAGCGGATCAACAACCATTGATGTAGCTGCATCGGAAGCGACAATAAACTATTACTTAAGAAATGACCTGAACGATACCATAATTGCAGGGCCGTTAGCAGGAACAGGTTCGGCAATCTCCTTCAGTACAGGAACCATTTCTTCGACTACCACTTATAATGTGTTCGCGGAAAACAGGGCTCCGGACAGGGCCCTGGATTTGGACGGAAATGATGATTATGTATCAGTTCCATCTGGGATCAACCTGGCCAACCAGTCATTCACAATTGAGTTTTGGGCAAAAAGAAATAACGCAAACGCTTATAATTTTGTGATCGGACAGGGAACGGGAAATCCAGACGACGGACTTCATATCGGTTTCAGAGACAACAACAATTTTACATTTGCATTTTATGGAGATGATCTTGATGTAGCGACTGCTGCAGCAACTGATGGAGTTTACCACCACTGGAGCTGCGTGTACAATGCAGGAATTTCGGGAACCGACAGATATATTTATTTAGATGGAGTGCTGGTGGCTTCTGATAATGCTTCAGGCAATTACACCGGCAGTGGTGAACTGAAAATCGGCGCGAGCCCATGGGGCTCAGAAAGTTTTTATGGAACGTTAGATGAAGTCAGGATCTGGACTGCTGCCCGCAGCCAAACTGAAATTCAAAACAACATGAATAACTGCTTATCGGGAACTGAAAGTAACCTGCTTGCTTATTACACTATGAATAATGAGCTGCTCAATTCTTCACTGGCCGATCTTACGGGTAACAACAATAACGGGACACTGGTAAACATGAACCCTCCGGCAGACTGGACAACGAATACAGCCCCTGTTATCTGTGCTTATTGTTCACTTGAACTATCACAGACTGCAACTGTAACTATTAAAAACAGTACATCCTCAAGCATAACGCTGACAGAATGCGATAGCTACACTGCTCCTGATATGAATGTTTATATAACATCCGGCATTGTTACAGCTGTTATTACAAACACCGCCGGTTGCGATTCTACAATTACGATTGACCTGACAATCAACAACAGCAGCTCGTCTGTTATGAATGAAAATGCATGCGACAGCTATACCTGGGCCGTAAACGGAACAAGCTACACTACCAGTGGCATGTACACTGCAACAATATTAAATACGGCAGGATGCGATTCAACAATAATGTTGAACCTGACCATCAATTCGGTGGATGCTTCCGTAAGCCAGAGCTCTAATACGCTAACGGCGAATGCGCCCGGCGCGGCCTATGTATGGATCGATTGCAGCAACGGTTCGGCGATCAGCGGGGAGGCCAGCCAAAGCTTCACAGCACTGGCCAATGGCGATTACGCTGTGGTTGTAACAGAAAACGGCTGTACCGATACTTCAGCATGTATCAACATAAGCACTGTTGGCATAGCGCAAACAACATCAGGCAACAACCTGAGCCTGTATCCTAATCCAACTTCCGGGTTAATACACATCAGCCAGTCGGCGCCTTTCACTACAATGTCGGTTCGCCTTATTACTGTTGATGGAAAAAGCTCGACCATTGAAGGAAATTTTTCCGGAAGCGACTGGAGCTTTGATATGAGCAATTACGCTGAAGGGATCTACTTTATTGAGCTGAGCCAGAAAGAAACAGTGACGAGAATGAAGGTCATAAAGAATTAAGCAGAAGATGATTTAACAAAAATCCCGGCCCTTAAAAGTCCGGGATTTTTTTGTTTCAGGGCAGTGGTTCGTTCCGACTGCTAAAGAACACATTACAGCGGCAGCTCAATAATAAATTCCGCGCCTTCATCTTCTTTGCTTTCAACGCGTATGGTTCCGCCTAAGGCTTCCACCTGCGTTTTTACCATGAACAGCCCGAGGCCTTTTCCTTCCTTGGCAAGATGGAAGCGCTTGTAAATGCCGAAGATCTGGTCGCGGTTCCTGATAAGGTCGATACCAATGCCATTATCTTTAAAGGAAAGGATGATCCTCTCCCCGCGCATCTCACTCTTGATCTTTATAAGTGATACCCTGCCCTGCTGCTTAAATTTTATGCTATTTAGGATCAGGTTATTGAATATGCTATGTATATAGCTTTTGATCGAAGTGATCTTATTAACGGAGTTGAAATCAGTCATGATCTCCACTGATTCGCTTTTAATAAGGCCCTGAACATCGGACTTGATCCCGCTTACCAGCTCATCAAGCATCAGCGGTTCCTTCTGCTCGCTGATCTCGGATTTCAGAGCGAGCACCTTGTTCAGGTCCTTCAGCACCTCATCCATCTGCTCTGTTGCCTGAAACAGGAACCGCTCGCATTGCGCGCGGTCCGATGCTGAAACATCGCTTTTTAAAACGTTTGATAAGCCCATGATGTGTGCCACAGGCGCGCGCAGATTATGCGAAACGATATAGGCAAACTGCTCCAGCTTTTTACTGTGCTGAACAAGGTTAAAGATTATTTTTTCGCGTTCTTCTTCGGCAGCTCTTCTTTCAGTTACATCCTGCGCTATCCCGTATATTCCCACCGGGTTTCCCTTCTTATCAAATTCAAACCTGCTCCTGGAATAAATGTGCTTAACGGTTCCATCCCTTAACACGATCCGGTGATTAAGAATTAGTTCTGTTAATGTTTCCCTGTTTTCAGCAGTGATCTTTAAAACAGAATCGAGATCGGCGGGATGGATAAAAGACAGCCAGCTTTCATACGATTGGTTCTTATCCTCCGGGGAAAGCCCATAGATCCTGCATGCTTCCTTTGACCAGATCCCTACATTGGTTTCAAAATTAAGCTCCCAGCTTCCCAAATGCGCAATGGCCTGAGCCTCGTTCAATCTCGATTCGACCCTCAGAAGCTCCTTTTTGGATAGTCCCTGCAGCTCTTCCATCTGCCTGTGCTCTGCATCCTTCCTGAAAACATCGAGCGCAAAGGAAATATTCTCAGTTGCTTCCACGAGCAGTTTAATCTCCTCGGTATCAAAAAAGCCGGGCTCGGTTGAGTAAAGGTTAAGGGTGCCGGAAACAACTCCTTCCTTCTTTACCGGTAAGATCATAAACGACCGGATGTTATGACGCGCCACAAATGGTTCCCAGGCTTTCAATGCGATACCTTCCTGTATGTTGTTGCATACAAAGTAAGTTTCCTTGCTCAGCACAGATTCCTGCGGGCCACCCTGATGATAAGGTGTATTAAAAAGGTGCCTTTCATCTTCCGGGATCCCGCCTTGCTCGATC
The DNA here is from genome assembly GCA_025963725.1 of Bacteroidota bacterium. GTDB lineage: Bacteria > Bacteroidota > Bacteroidia > 2-12-FULL-35-15 > 2-12-FULL-35-15 > 2-12-FULL-35-15. The sequence continues at coordinate 457,400 of JAOQAE010000003.1, forward strand.
AGGACTATTCTCTTTTCCGCTTCATCTACCCGACCTATCCATGCCATTTTGAATTTACCTGTTTCGAGGGCAATGCGGCAGCAGCTCCGGTAAAGGGCTTCCTCGTCTTTTATAAGCACTATTCCTTGGTTGACCTGGCTGAGAAGATGATACAGCCGGTTTATCTTCTTCAGCTTCTCCTCAACCGTTATATTGCTGTTGAGTGAAACGGAGAGCCCTCCGAGTAAAACGTTCAGGCATTTGGCAGATGCAAAGCTAAGCACAACAAGATTGGACGAGACCGCTATCCAGGCCCCGAAGGAATGATCAGGATCAGCATGCAGCCGGTTATGATAAAAATTAAGCGCACCAAATGCGAAACAGATGAGCGTGTTTATAATGGCAGAATAGTAGCCTGCCGAGGCCGAGGAAATAATAGAGGAAAGGATCGTGATCGTAAGCAAAAATAATAATCCCGGGCCCATGGTGCCCAAATAGTAAATGAGGGTGACCGATAACAGGTAAAACACTGCAATAAAAACAGACTTCCTGGCCTGAAGGGATAAGCCCTTCTTCGTCATGATCACAATCAATAATAAAAAGCAGAAGAGGTCCACACAACCTACTACGGGCGCGTTGGCCGTAAAGGACATATATACGCCGGGGATCAGGGCAATTATACTCAGCGGGGTAAAATAGATCAGGATCCTGAAAAAGATCTCATTCTTCCAGTACGAGAGGCTTTTCAAGGTGTCCGTATCATGTGGAAGTATAACTCCGCGTAAGTACTTTTTATACCAGGAAAAATTATGCCTTATCTCTGCACTTCTTTTAACATCATTCATTATCATTAAATTATCTAACACAACCTGCAGGGAATTCTTTAATGCTCCCTGCATTGTAACAATTGTTACATTTCTCTTTTTAGCTCATCGATAACCATTAATAATAACAGTGCCGGCCGGCCTACAGCAAGCTTCCGGAAATATTCATCAGGCGATAAAATACAATACTGGAAGGAGGGCTCTGCAACCCCGCATTCACGGAAGGTAATGCTTATAAACTTTGAATAATCTCAATAAACTTCTCCCTTGAAACGGGCTTGATAATAAAATCAAGCACATCCTCCATCTCTTTTGCCCTCATGATCTCATGGGGAGAAACGGATGACGATACAATGTAGATCGTGATCGGCTCCTCAAACTTGTGCTTGATCGCTATGAATTCTTCCAGGAAAGCCCATCCATCCATTACGGGCATGGAAAGGTCCAGGAAGATCACTTCCGGCAGCAATTCATTGTTTCCCATCAATCCCTCTAAACAGTCAAGCGCTTCTTTCCCGTTATTGAACACGGTGACCTTCCCATCAAACTGGGCTTTCAGGATCGTTTTCCGGGTCAGGAAAACAAAGATCTCATCATCGTCAACTAACCAGAGGTTTTTAACTTTTACCATTATTTATGATTGATTTACAAATTCCACGAAAAAGGTGCTTCCTTTCCCAACAAGGCTTTCGACCCAAATTTTGCCTCCCAGCGCTTCAACCTGGGTTTTGGTGATAAACAATCCAAAACCTTTGGCATCGGGATGCGCATGAAACACTTTTCTTATTTTAAATAAATTATTTTTATGTCTTTCCAGGTCAATTCCCAATCCATTATCCTCAATTGAAAGAATAATGCTCTTGCCGGCCTTTATAGCTTTAACCTTTATAATAAGCCGGCGGTCGGGAGACTGGTATTTTAAACAATTGCTGATAAAATTATGAAAAATGCTGGTTAAGTACGGCGAAGGGAAAACCACACAGGAAGCATCGCTGAAATCGCTTTCGATCATTGCCTGCGACTTGCTGATCTGCCCCTGAAGCCCGTTACAGGCCTTGTTCAAATAATCTTCCAGCAATAATTTTTCCGACTTTATTTCCGAATCCTGCTTTACCTGCAGTGATTCGATCAGCTCATTGAACACCTCGTTAAGGTTACTGGTGGCGATCGATAGCTTTTCCCTCAGCTCAGTCTGCTCGGCCACATCTTCACTTTCAGTTATAAAATCAACCAGCATTGAAATGTTCACAAGGGGGGCACGGAGATTATGGGAAATGATATTGCAGAAATCCTCCAGCTGCATCTTCTGCCGGGAAAGCTCCTTATTAATAAGGATCAGCTCCGCAGCACGTTTTTCTTTTTCTTCGTTCTGAAAGGCGAGCTCTATATTCGCCACAGCCAGCTCGGCCGCACGCTTCTCTTTTTCCTCATTCTGAAAAAGGAGCTCCTTATTGGCAAGTATGAGTTCCGCTGCACGCTTTTCTTTTTCCTGGTTTTGGTAAAGCAGCTCTTTATTGGCAAGCAGCAGCTCCGATGCACGCTTTTCTTTTTCGGAATTCTGGAACGCAAGTTCTTTGTTAGCAAGCAGCAGCTCCGAGGCGCGCTTTTCCTTTTCGGAATTCTGGAACGCAAGCTCTTTATTAACTTTGATCAATTCGCTCGCTCTTTGTTCGTCTTCTGCCGAGATTTTCTTTTTGTCGCTTAATGTCATTTTCTTAGTGTTTTAAATTACAGGCATCTCTGAACCTGAGCTCAAAGTCCTCGATGAATTCGCTAAAAATCAGAAATAGCAATATTTTCCTGCCATATTTGTGGTAGATGATCTATCAAAAGCAGCAGACAGATTCTTAATGAGGGTAATAAAAGGAAGTTAATAGGATTATCGTATACGCAATGCCTCCAGGGTAAAAGGCTTCCTAACGAAGATACAACTAAATAAAATGTAATGCTAATTAATTCCTATAAAAGATCGAGTTTAAATGAGTCTTCTTTAGTGTGCTTCAACGATCAACAGCTTATCGGAACAGATGAGCCTGCCTGTTTTTGAATTGCAGATCCTTAGCGGGAAAACTCCGGATGAAAGCTCCAGCGGAAGCACGGTGCTGCCGGGTGCGAGCGTAACATCCTGCTTCTTTAACAGCTTGCCCAGCACATCATAAATTTCAACCGACACTTCCTGCTGCATTGTGCTTATGATCGTAACCTGGTTTGTTGCAGGGTTAGGATAAAGCCGGACCGCAATCGCCGCAGGTAGATCATTAGTGGAGATCGCGGATGCAAACGGCGAACGCATTTTAAACAGCACCATCTCGCCCGATGCTGAATAGAGTGTATGTGATTGGAGCTTCAGCGTATCGTAATATACGGCGGCAAAGTATAAGTTACTTCCGCTTGAACCCGCTGCAGCGGCATTGGAGAGAGAAGGGCCGTCGGGAAGATCGAACGTATCGCTGGAAATAATATTCCCGGCAAAATCAAACTGCACCAGCCTCAGGGCCGCGTTGTATGTTCCCGCTCCGTAATCGATCACCTTTTTGCCGTTGCCAAATGCCCAGAAACGGTCGTGATCGGCGCTTGCAATGTTTTCGTACATAAAGCAATCGCCGTAATCGGTGCCGCCTTCGGGCAGCCGGGTTGACCATAAGCCCGTTGCATTCTCATCCACAAGCTGGTACGCCGAAGCGCAATCGTGCCAGGCAGTAACCGCGCTCAGCAGCAGCTTATCATCATGAGGTATAATATGCGTGGGGTCAAGAATACCAAGAGTGGAGATGTTCAGCTTGTCGATCTGCCCGTTCGCATCGAGGTAGATCAGGAACTCATCGCTCTCCCAGCTGCCATTATCCTGGTGGGTAAAGCTGCTGCTGTCAAAGAAGAGCGTATCGCCAAAATTTCCCATTACTGCAGTGCGTCCGTCGCTGCACACAGTTAAGCCTTTTCCGAAAACATCTCCTGAAAACTGCTTCGACCAGATCACATTTGCTTCGGGATCCATTTTTACCACCAGCAGATCGTGTGAGCCGCGTGCTGAAAAACCGGAGCCTTGAATGTTAAGTGTATCGATGTCGGTTGCCATCACTAAATTTCCTGAGCCGTCGGAAACTATTCCTGTGGGAAAAGGTGAGATCCCATAAAAAGTTTTCATCCACAGAAGGCTTCCGGCTGCACTGAACTTTACCAGGAAGATCTCATGATAGCCTGTACCCACCTGGTTTAATACAGTACCGCTGCAGGTAAGCTGTCCTTTGAATGTGCCGGTTACGTATGAAGTGCCGTCCGGCAGAGAAGCCAGTCCGCGGAGATGTAAAATGGCTGAGCCTGTTCCAACGCTGGTGATAGAATCGCGCCACAATAAATTTCCTGATGAATCCACCGCAAGGAGGGCGACCTGGTTAGCGGGATAAGGGATATTGGTATAGCCGGCCACGAGGATCCCATTGCCGGGAAAAGATGCCATGCATTGAGGTGCGAGCGTCCTGCCCGACGGAAATGATCGTGCCCAGTCGATCACAGGGCTTTGAGCCTTGAGGCTGGCCGTTAAAAAACAGAAGGTGATGAGAAGTAATATATTTTTCATGCTTAGCAGGTTGAGTACATACTCCGGGCTCAAAAAACATACCCGTGCGCCTTAGCGGCTTCATTCCCGTTATTCTGTGAGCGCCTCCAAAAAGCCGCAATAGGCCGGCTTCACCTTATAGCGCTTATCAAACAGCAAGGGGCGGTCATGGTCGTTCTTATCGTACAGCCAGCTGTCGGCATCGGAAAGTCCCCACATGGTGATCCCAAAGCGGCTTTTGCTGCCGAGCCTCCTGTAGCCTGCCACGATCTCCTTCATCCGGCTTCCCTGCCGCTTCAGCAGGTGCTTGTCCATCATCCACAAGGTGCCTGCCTTTACAAGCGAAATATCAAATTCGGAATAATGCACTAAAAAGCCATGCGCCTCCACTTCCATTGCCGCCATGTTTATATCGGTGATATAAGGGAAGTTCACATTGGTATGCATCTGCATGCCGATGCCGTCTATCTTCACACCCTTTGCTTTCAGCCGGCCCAAATATTTTAACACCGCATCCAGCTTTTCCGGCCGCGATTCAAGATCGAAATCATTGTAAAAAAGCAAGGCTGCAGGATCGGCCTCCGCCGCATACCTGAAGCATTTCTCGATGTACTCTTCCCCGATATTTTTCAGCCACACATTTTGGCGCAGCGAACCGTCATCATTGAATGCCTCATTCAGCACATCCCAGCTTTTTACATTTCCCCTGCAATGCCCTACAATGGTGTGGATATGCTCCTTTAGCACCTGATCCCAGGCATCCTTATCGCCTTTGAACTTGTCCATCCACTTTGCGTTTCCCTTGTACCAAACCAATGTATGGCCATGCAGGCGCTTGTTATGCTTTTTGCAGAATTCGATCAGCTGGTCGGTCTCCGAAAAATTATAGGCATCCCTTGCCGGATGAATAAAGGATGCCTTCATGCTTTGCTCGGCGGTAATGCTGTTGAACTGCGAGATGATAAGGTTCCGGTAAGCCTCATCCCGGATCAGCTTGGCGAAATCGACTGCAACACCTACCGGGAAATCCGCCTTTTCAAAAAGCGGCACCTTGTTGCAGGAAGGATCTTTTTCCGTGTCCATAACGGAAATATGAGGAAGATACGGTGAAAAATTCATGGTGTGTATTGGCGTGTATATTGGCCGTACAGGACTTAAGGCAGGGCCGGCTGCCGTAATTAAGCTGAGTAAAAGAACTGCTTTTTTCATGAGAACTGATACCTGCATGATGTAAATAACATGCCAGTAGAAAGTTCCGGGAACAGGCAATACCTGTACGACGAGGCCGGAGGAAAATCTTTACCTTAGCGGAATGGGATCCGGCTCTTCCTTTGAGAAAATGCGGCAAAGCCTGCAGCAATTTGCAGCGCTCGGCGAAAGCGACTGGCTGCTTATTAAGCAACAGCTCGAGCCGCGCTCTTTTAAAAAGGGAGATCTTTTTGTGAAGGAAGGACAGCTCTGCACGTCCATCGGGTTCCTCAATTCCGGCATTGCGCGGGTTTATTACCTGGCCGACGGAAAAGAGATCACCTCCTATTTCAATGCAGGCAACCGCAACATGTTTGTTTGCTCCTTCAGCAGCTTCCTCAGCAGGAAGCCTTCGTTTGAAAATGTTCATTTCCTGGAAGATTCCGAATTGCTGCTGCTGAGCTACAACGGCCTGCAGGAGCTGTATGAAAAGAGCCCGGCCATTCAGAAATTAGGGCGCCTCATGGCAGAATACAATTATGTGCTGTCGATGGAGCGCATCTATTCCTTACAGCATTTGCCGGCTATTGAGCGGTACCACGCGATGCTGAAAACTTATCCCGGCCTCATGAACCAGGTGCCGCACCATTACATTGCCTCCTACCTTGGCATCACGCCCGAATCGCTCAGCCGCATCCGGAAGGAAGCCGCCCGAAAAGAAAAATAATTTCTTATCATACATCAATGCAGGGCGGAATGATCCCCTGTACCTTTGTTTCAGAAAATCCCCTGATATGGACGCGCTTAAACTACAATGGACAAAGCTTTGTGAAGCTTATAGCAAGGATGCCGCACTGGCCGGAACCGCATTTGAACTATTGTTGAATGCCTACGGTGAAAAGCAAAGGCATTATCACACCATAGAACACATCACTTCCATGCTTGTCGAAATTGAAACGTATAACAGCCGCGCAGAGGATCTGAACATACTGCGCTTCGCCGCCTGGTTCCATGATGCAGTGTATGACCCGAAAGGAAAGGGAAATGAAAAGGCAAGCGCCGTACTTGCCGCCAGACTCCTCGAACAGCTGAGTGTGCCTGCCGCAATGATCAAACGCGTGGAGGAACTTATTATGGCCACTGCAAGCCATACGGAAGTGAATGCCGCCAGCGATCCGCTCATCGCGTTCTTTCTCGATTGCGACCTCAAAGTACTTGGGGCGGAACCGGAACGCTACAAGCTGTATGCAGAACAGATCCGCGAAGAATATAGCCATGTTCCTTATCTCCTTTATGCTGTCGGGCGAAAAAAAGTGCTCAGGCGCTTTCTTGCAGCGCCCTTCATTTACCGCACCGACCATTTTAAAAACAAGTACGAACAGCAGGCAAGGATCAACATTCAGCACGAAATTGAAACGCTATGAAAACCATGAAAGCCATCTACGCCTTTTCCGGCGACCCGATCACATTCGGGCACATCCACATCATCAAACGCGCTGCCGCCATATTTCCAGAGCTCATTGTGGGCATCGGCGTTAATCCTGCGAAGAAATATTTATTTACCCTGGAAGAGCGCCTGCAGCTGGCAAAGGAAGCCTTGTCGGGATTCAGTAATATTTCGGTGGTAGCCTTCCGGGGATTGCTTGTGGATTATGCTTTTGAGAATAACATCCCGGTGATCATCCGCGGACTGCGGAACAGCGAAGATTTTAACATGGAGCTGATGCTGCACCAGATCGGCGAAAGCCAGGACATGCACATTGAAACCCTGTTCCTTCCTTCGGGCCCCGACATGGGGCACATCAGCTCCGGCGCCGCCAAAGCGCTGCAATCGGAACAGGGCTTTGTGTCCGATTATGTTCCGCTAAATGTGAAGCAGAAGCTGGAAGAAAAGATCTCCGGCCAGTTCATTGTTGGTGTTACCGGGGAGATCGGAAGCGGGAAATCGTATATCTGCAACAAGCTCGCGAAGGCTGCCGAAGCGGAAGGCATACAGGTGCATGTGATCAGCATCGACCGGATCGGGCACAGCATTCTTGAATCATTATCCGAACCTCTGTACAAAGAATTGCGCGGCCTGCTGTCGGAGAAATTCGGAGATGCCATCCGGAATGCAGACGGGTTCATCGACACGAAGGCGCTTGGAAAGATCATTTTTAGCGACAGGAAAAAATTGGATGAGTTTAATTCGATCATTTATAAGCCGCTGCTGCTGAAGCTGAGAAGAGAGCTGTACGGGAAGAAAGGATTGATCCTGCTGGACAGCGCCCTGATCGCCGAATCGAACATGGCCTATCTCTGCAACAACAACGTACTGCTCCTGCATTCGCCAAAAGAGCAACAGCTCAGTCGCCTGGAAGAACGCGGCTATTCGGCGGAACAACTGGAGCAGCGGATCAACAGCCAGTACTCTTATGAAACCAAGCTTGCATGCCTGCAGAAAACTATTTCTGAAAGCCGCTACGGAAAAATTTATCGCTTCGTAAATGATGCAGCTGAAAGCACAACTAATTTACAAACCCTGCTTGATGCGCTGGCAAAGGATCTTATGCCATTGGCAGCTCATTAAAAAAGCGATCCGGAATATTTTTTTATTCTTTTATGTTGCAATTGTAAAATTTTATGTCTTACATTTGCATCGCATTTCACCTCTGAAATTTCATTTAAAGAACAGGAGGCACAAGACATGTTAGAGCGCAACCACATATCATCCCTGCATTTCACTGCGTAAAACGCGGCTCTGAATTCCTTTTTAATATTCCCACATTATAATTCAGTACCGGAGAATTAAGATCCGTTTAGTTCCGCGTTCAATCAACACTTGCTGTCATCCTACAGCATGTACTAACCAGTTTCATGCATTGGACCCCGCAGAGCCGGGACAGCAATCAATCCAAATAATAATTTAAAAACACAGATGTCATGAACATTCGTGAATGGAAGCGCTATGCTCCGTTAAACCGTTCTGCCTATAAGCAGGAACAAATCAACAATTTAAAAGATCAACATGAGCAATAATAAATTACGGGGCAAAGACCTCAACAAAATAGGTTACGACAATGATGTGTCGAGAAGCGTGGCCATTACCACGGCGCTGCGGCATCTCAAGCATTCAAAGAAGGAAGAGATTCTGAGCCTCTTTCAAAAAATAAAGGAATCACCTGAAGAGTACCTGTTCGACGGCATTCTCGGAACGCTTGCAAACACTTTCGTTGTAAAGAACAAGATGAAAGATTTCACATCCTACAACCTCCTGGAGGAAACAGGCTTGCTGAAAATTTACGGCGGCAAAGGCATAGAGCCGGAAGCAAAGCGGCAGATGGAAACCGCCATGAGCCTGCCGGTAAGCATTTGCGGCGCGCTGATGCCCGATGCCCACAGCGGCTTCGGATTGCCGATAGGCGGCGTGCTGGCAGTGGAAAACGCCGTGATCCCTTTTGGCGTGGGGCTCGATATTGGCTGCAGGATGGCGCTGTCGGTATATGAAGTTCCTGAGAAATACATTGCGCACCATCACTTTGAATTAAAGACCGCGCTGAAAGAGTTCACGCATTTCGGGATGGATGGCGCACTGGGCTTTGCGCAGGATCATGAAGTGCTGGAGCGGAATGAGTTCAGGCAAACGGAGCTGCTGAAAAAGCTGCACGGAAAAGCCATCAGGCAGCTGGGAAGCTCGGGCAGCGGAAATCATTTTGTGGAGTTCGGCGTGATCGAGCTGCATGAGGCCAACACCCTGGGGATTCCGGCCGGAAGCTATATGGCGCTGCTCTCCCACTCCGGCTCACGCGGAATGGGCGCTGCCATTGCACAGCATTACACAAGGCTGGCAATGGAAGTATGCAAGCTGCCGAAGCAGGCGCAACACATGGCCTTCCTTGAGCTAAGCTCCGCAGAAGGACAGGAATACTGGATGAGCATGAACCTCGCAGGCGATTATGCAAAAGCCTGCCACGACCGCATTCACATAAATATTTCGAAAGCGATCGGGCTGAAGCCATTGGTAAAAGTGGAGAACCATCATAACTTCGCATGGAAGGAAATACTTGCCAATGGAAAGGAAGTGATCGTGCACCGCAAGGGCGCAACACCTGCTCATAAAGGTGAGCTGGGCATCATCCCCGGCAGCATGACGGATGCGGGCTATCTCGTATGCGGGAAAGGCGCACCGGAATCGCTCAACTCCGCTTCGCATGGAGCGGGAAGAAAAATGTCGAGGAAAAAAGCGAAGGAAAGCATCACCGCCTCCTCATTAAAAAAGATGGTGGCCGATGCAGGCGTAACACTCATCGGCGCAAGCCCCGAAGAATCGCCGTTGGCTTATAAGAACATCGATGAAGTGATGCAGGCGCAGCAAAGCCTCGTGGATGTGCACGGAAGGTTTATCCCGAAAATAGTACGAATGAATAAAGAATAGAAAAATATGGAACAGAAGATCTTACAACTAACATCGGGCAAAGGCCCTGAAGAATGTGAGCGCGTGGTGGCCAAAATGCTGGAGAAGATCCTGAAGCAGGCACGCACGGAAGGGCTGGATGCAAGCGTGGTGGAACAGGTGAAAGGAAACATTGCCGGCACATTGCTCTCGGCACTGGTGCTGATCAAAGGAAAGGAGCTTTCCTCCTTTTGCAGCGATTGGGAAGGAAGCATCCAGTGGGTGGCACAAAGCCCCTACAGGAAATTTCACCGCCGGAAGAACTGGTTCGCCGGCGTGATCATCCACGACATCACAGCACAGATGCAATGGAATGAACGCGAGGTGGCTTTCCAGACGATGCGCGCTTCGGGCCCGGGCGGACAGCATGTGAACAAGACCGAATCGGCTGTGCGCGCCACACATGTGCCCTCCGGCATCAGTGTCACTGCTTCCAGCGAACGCTCTCAGATGATGAATAAAAAAGAAGCGGTGGAGCGGCTGAAAGGCAAGCTGCTGAGCTGGCAGGTGGAACAGGCCAACGCGAAAGTACAGGGTCAGTGGATGGAGCATAACACCTTGCTGAGAGGCAACCCTGTGAAAGTGTTCAAAGAGCCTTTGCATTAAATAAAAACAGCAGCGTGTTGCTGCTGTTTTTTATTTGAATGTTATTTCAAACTGCTTTCACGAAGCTTTTTGTGATAATAAATATACGAGCCGATGCCAACCGCAACAGCGACCAATATCGGCAATGCAGCTGCAGCTCCCATTACGCAGGCGATGGAATAGATCGCGCCGATGAGGTCGAAGAACAAACCTGCATACGCCCATTCCGTGATCCGCGGATAACCGGGAATGAGGATGGCAATAACACCAAGCACTTTTGCAACGCCGATAAATGGCAGGAAATACATCGGGTACTGCAACTGCGTCATGAAATCGACGGCTTCCTTCGAGCAAATAATATCAGGAATAGCGGAGAAAAGCATAAATGCGGCGAACAAGCCTGTAAGGATCCAATAAATGATCTTTGTTTTTTTCATAGTGTGTGTTTTTTTTATGTGATTACTTCTCAAGATATTCCTTTAAGGAAATGCCTGTAATGTGCGCCCAGCCTTCTTCAAAATTCTTCTTTGCAAAATCCGGGTTGCCGGCAGGGAATGTTTCAAGCCCGGCATGCGTCAGCTTCAGCCTCGTGACATCACCTTCCGGGAACAGCTCAAAGCTTACTTCCGAGCTGCCTTCATAGCCCTCGTAGCGCCAGGTATAGCTCAATCTTTTTCCGGGTACCACTTCGGTGACCCTGCAAAGGTGGAGATATGTTCTTCCATCCGGCCCGCCGGGAAAGCTGAATTCAAACCCGGGTTCGGCCCTGAATTCCGCAAGATCGAAATACCATTGCTTCATTTCATTTTTATCGGTAAGGGCCTTCCATACCTTATCGGCGGGAGCTTTGTAAGTGCGCTCGGTCACAAATGGTTCGCTCATGCTTATTCTTTTTCTTATACCTTACAAACTTAGAGCTAACATTCCGCTTCCGCAAATCCTTTTGTCATTTTGACCGGTAATGAAAAGGCGTATTTTGCAATGCATTATACGCCAGACAGGTAATTAATAAAAAATAATTGTGACTTTTAAGAATCCCGCGGATTATGGATGTAAAGTTCCCAACCATGACCGCGACAATCGCTATGACAGAACGAAGTTATTATCAAACAGCTGAGGAGATCGGTGTTGAAATGGAGCTTGTAAAAGCTGCGCAGAAAGATCCGCATAGTTTCGGGCCTCTCTACAACGCCTACTATAAGCGCATTGTCGCCTATGTGTATCACCGGATGGAAAGCAAGGAAGAGGCCTTCGAGATCACCGCGCAGGTGTTTTACAAAGCGCTCAGCAATATTGCCGGCTACAAAAACAAAGGAGTTCCGTTCTCCGCCTGGCTGTTCCGCATCGCTTCCAATGAGCTGAATGCCGCGTTTCGCAAGAACAAGCGCAGCCGCATCGTGAGCCTTGATGAAGAAGGCCTGGCAGAATTAAAAACGGAAATAGAAACCGCCACATCCGCTCAGGATGAAGCGCTGTTCAAAGCAATGGAGCAGCTGGATGCCGATGAGATGGAACTTATTGATATGCGCTTTTTTGAACAGCGCTCCTTCAAAGAGATCGCGGAGATCCTGGAGATGGGCGAAAGCGCCTGTAAAATGCGCACCTACCGCATCCTTGATAAATTAAAAACGAAATTAAAACACTTATAAGGCCATGGGCAAGTTTACATTTAAAAGAGGAAAAGAAAAGCTTTCCGAGCAGGAGATCGGGCAGCACATGAACTTCGACAAGTTCATCAGCGGCTACACGCCTCCCGTTAAAGGCTGGTTCTCCGGCGGCACAAAATTATTCACCATTCTCTCTTCGGGGACTGCGTTGCTGATTGTAGCGGGCTACCTGCTCTACACATCCGGGCAATCCGGGCAGGAGCATGCAGAAGCATTCATCCAGCCGCCGATCCCTGCGCTGGATCCTGTAAGCGCTTCCTTTGTGCTGAACACGACAGCCGATACAACGGTGGTGCATTCAACGGGAAGCACCATCACAGTTCCGCAGAATGCCTTTGCCGATGAAAAGGGAATTCCTGTTACAGGCAATGTGGAGCTCCATTACCGCGAGTTTCATGATCCGGTAGACCTTGTGCTGAGCGGCATCCCCATGAGATACGACTCCGCAGGCATTAGCTACCTGCTCGAATCGGCCGGCATGTTCGAGATCACCGCTTCGAAGGATGGAAAGCCAGTATTCCTTATGCCCGGAAAAGAGCTGAGCGTTAATCTTGTATCGCACAGCGGCAATACCAGCGATTATAATATCTACAGCCTCGACACCGTAAAGCGGCAATGGCAATACATTGCGGAGAACACCACTGCAAATAAATCGTGCCTGCCTGTGTTTGAAGCCGACCCTGCGATAAAGAAAAGAGTTGATGCGGAGAACAGGGAACTGGCGCTGTTCAAACCGCTGCTGCCTAAAAAAGCAAACAGCAACGCCGATAATTTCAGCATCGATTACCGGAAGGATGAATTTCCCGAGCTGGCTGCGTACAGCGGACTTAAGTTCGAGCCGCTGAAAGGCGATAAAAATTACAAGGCTTCCCTCTCAGGGAAAACATGGGATGAAGTGCTGATCGAAAAGCATCCCGACAATGAGCATTATATTGTGACCTTCAGCAGGGAAAAAGAATCGCACAGCTTTACGGTTTCCCCTGTTGTGGATGCGGAAAATTATGATGCGGCGCTGGCTGATTATGCTTCGAGGCACAAGAAATATGAAGCGCTGCTGGCGGCAAAGAAGAAGAACGATCGCCTGAAAAATGATTCCCTCTACCGCCTCAATGCCATGTTCGCCGGCTTGTGGGAAAAAAGCAACCTGGAAGAGCGCTTCACTAATTTTATTTCAAACAGCTACATGGAAACCGCGCAGGACCTGCTCACTTACCGCACCTTCAACATAAGCAAGCTCGGCTACTGGAACAGCGATCAGCCCATCCCGCGGCCGTTCTTTGTAGATGCGGAAGCGATGAAAAAAATAAGCGGAACATATACGGCAAGCTTCAGCGCCGACGGCGAGCAGCTCCTGCTGAAGAACCTCTTCTTTGTGGACAGGGATTTGAACAGCCTCTACAACGCACCGGTAAAGGACTTCACCCGCTTCCCGATCCCCGGCCGCTCCGTGGATATTATGATCGGCATTACGTATGACAACAAACTGGTATATTTAAAGGATGAAGAGCTAAGAAGGGTGAAGGTGACGGGAGAAACAATGTTATTCAATATGAAAAAGGCGGGAACCGGCATCACCAGCCCGCAGCAGCTAAAACAACTCTTAAAGATATGAGGGGCTTCCGGATATTTATACTGCTATTATCAGCAACAGCTTGCCGGGCCCAGCAGTCCGGCAAAACTGTTGTTTTCAAAGTGCGTGCACAAGCCACCGAATGCAGCATCCGCTGTGAAGGTGATTTTTTCCCGCTCGAGATCGTCAATCCCGTGCACATTGAGCTGAAGGGAAGGAACAAGGCCATCAAGGTAGTTGCAACGGGCGGACAGCTCATGTCGGTGAAAGGGGATACTTATTATTTTCGCTTCACACGTCCGGGAGCCACTGCTATTTCCGTTTACCTGGATACGCCCACAGGGCGGAAGCTGCTGGCGACCAAACAACAGCTGGTTAAAAATCCCGATATTTATTTCTGCGGCATCCGTGTGGATTCCTCTTCAAAATATCTCAATATCCGCGGAAGTAATTTTTACGCGTATTCTGACTATTACAAAAAAGAGCTCCCGGTCATTTCCTTTGAAATGTATTATGTAGATGATACGCTGCGAAAAAAGATCGAGCCGGTATTTTTAAGATCGGATACCTGCATGCTGTCCCCGCAGATGAAAAGGATCGTATTCAGCTTTCAGCCGAACCACAACTACATGTATTTCCATAATATCATCTGCCGTGTTCCCGATGGCAGCAAAAGGGTGCTCGACCCGGTTGAGTTCAGGATCGTGGAGGATACTGCAAACAAGGAAAAGGTAACCCTGGTGTATTCGATCCGGCGAAAAAAACTCTGATAAATTGTGGAACAGATTCCACAAAATTCTTACAAATTTCCTTTACGATTTTTGTGATTCCCTGTGTTTCAACGCATAAAAAAATGGCATAAAATTTTCCTCCTGAGAGCCGATTCATATTTATTACAAAAATGGATTCTATGGTATTTCAAAACAGGAAACAGGCTGCCGAACAACTTGCCGAGCACCTACAAGAGTACAAAAACAGTAATGCGATGGTGCTTGGAATTCCGAGAGGCGGAATTGAGATCGGCTATTATCTTGCCTCCAGCCTGAATGCCGGCTTTTCGGTCATCGTTTCCAAGAGGCTCGCCTATCCCGGGCATGAAGAATATGATTTCGGTGCCCTTTGCGAAGATGAGATCGCCTATATAAGAGGGAAGAAACATGAAGTTTCGGATGAGCTGATCCGTAAGATCATGCAAAAGAGCCAGGAAGAGATCAGCCATTCTGTGAGCTTTTTCAGGAAAGGCGCTTCCCTGCCACAGCTGAAAGGCAAGACCGTGATCATCACGGATGATGCAATGGCTACCGGCGTTACGCTTGTTCCGGCCATCCGCCTTTGCCGACGGCTCGAAGCCGCTAAAATTGTTATTGCCGTTCCGGTTGCTGCAAAAACATTTGACAAAAACATCAAGGAAGCCGATGAGGTAAAGATCCTGCATCATGCAGAATCTTTAAAAAGCTTAAAGACAGCTTCCCAGACGTTCAAAAAATTAAACGATGAAGAAGCGCTTTCTTTCCTGAGCAATTATCCCGTTTCTCTTTCCTGAGATCCCCTTTCAACTTATTGCTTCAGCACTTTTATCCGTTCTGAAAAATTCTCCCTCTGCAGCTCGATGATGTAAAACCCGGGTGGAAAATCTGCGTGTATCATCAATGTTTGCTCTGCCTTCAGCTCAAGCACGAGCTTCCCGGCAAGGTCATACACCAGCACGCGGTCGCCCGGGCTGGGCTTCTCCGCCATCATCACCGTAAGCTCATTTGTAAACGGATTTGGAAAAACCTTCCGCCCGCTTTCTTCCTCCATGCCTGCAAGATCCGTTGTGATCTCCTTAAAAAAAGCATCCTGCCAGATGCAGGTCCTCAGCGCTTCCTTCGCGGCGAACGATGAATTGATCCGCCAGTCGTGCTCCTTGTTCACATTTAAAAAGATGAGCGCACGCGTTTTACTGAAATACGATTCGAGGTCTTTGCTCATTGCGCAGATCCATTCGGCCTTCGTTTGAGAAGATGCAAGCTCGCCCGCATAGCGTTCCCTCCCGCCCGATTCCGCAATAAAGATGGGCTTTGAAGGGAAATGCTTTCTTAAGTTATAATAGCAGTCGGCATACAGCGAGCGGAAAGAGCGCCATGGCGGGGAGCCGGAAAGCGGGTGATTATAAACGCTGGTTGCCACGAGGTCCACATACGCATCGCCGGGATATGCATCCACAAACCAGTTGTATGAAGCGCTTGGCGCAGGCGCCGAATTGGGGCTCCACATCCAGAGCACATTGTTGGCGCCTCTTGCATTGAAGCGGTTCACAACATACCTGAAGGCAAGGATCAGGTTGTTCGGGTCCTGCCCGTTCTCTTCTACCGACCATGGATACCAGTTCCCGTCAAACTCATGGAACAAGCGCATGATCACGGTATCACTGTATGTTTTCACCTGGTTTGCAAATGCATCGAGGTACGAATCGAATGATCCGTTAAGAATGCTGTTCAGGCGCGGCTGCACCGGATCGAGCGGCGCATAGGAGGTGTACATCATTTCCCAGGTAATGATCGGCCGGTAGCCGTTATTCATAAGCCGCTGCACCGATGAGCCCGGCAGCGCGGAAGCGGTGGTGCCGCTATATGCAAAGGGCATAAAAATATTGATGTACCTTAATTTATTTCCCGGCGGGAACAAGGCTTCCACCTCGGGAGGCACCGAATCGGCCGGTGTACGGTATGCGTAGCTCCCGAGCAAACAATGATCGGTAGCGGCTTTCGGCGGGAGGCTTAAGACCGAGCTCCCGGTGGGCAATGCTCCCTCGGAAAAACAAAGCATATCGGCATAATAGCTCTCAGGCCCGCTTGCCGCAGCAGCCTTATGAAAGGTGAGGCTGATGGTGAAGATCTTGCCATTGTCGTTTGTATAGCCTGCATCAAAAATGCCGTTGCCACCCGTGCCCACATCCGTGAATGTGCTGAGCGGAATGCTGATCAGCTGCCAGGATGCGGATCTCGGGATGGTTACCGACTTTAGCCACTTATCATCCAGCGCAGTTTCAAAAACGCCGTTCTTGTTATCGTCCTCCTTTATGGCCACGTCCACCACTGCGCTTGCATAATTGGAAAGCGGGTTGAGAAAATAAAAATTGAAGCGGTCGGCCGCCGTATTCAGCTCCACGTATTTGGTAATGCCTTTTCCAAATTCGCCGGTGCCGCCCGACCAGTTAAGATCGAGCTGCAGCACCCTGTCGCCCAGCACATCGCTTGCTGCAAGCGGATTAGCTGCAACATGATATAAAAGGTCGAAATTCTTGTAATCGCCATCAGGCAGGTCGGTAGCGCCCAGGTCGAGGCCATCGAAATCGTACACCACATATTTTAATGCAGGCTGCGCGGAGCAAAGCCCGGATAAAAATAACAAGCTGCAGGTAAGGAGGATTGCCTTCATTTTATATGTGATCTCCCCTGAATCACTAAATTATCCTGCCATGCGGAGGATTCCCCATTTATAATTTTTAACTTTATCCTCAATTTCAACATGAGCAACGAACGGGAAGCTATACGGTCAACTTACATGAGCATTGCAGGAAACTGTGTGCTGGTGCTGATCAAGGGCGCAACCGGGATCTTCGGCAACTCGTATGCGCTCATCGCGGATGCGATCGAATCCACCGCGGATGTATGCTCCTCCATTTTACTGCTGATCGGCATCCGGTATTCCATGAAGCCGGCAGATAAGAATCATCCTTACGGGCATGGCCGCGCAGAGCCGCTGGTCACATTCACCGTGGTAGGCTTTCTTGTAGTGTCGGCAGTGATCATCGGCTGGGAAAGCATTAAGAACATCCGTACGCCGCATGAGCTGCCAAAGCCGTATACGCTGATCGTGCTCAGCTTCATCATTCTTATAAAGGAGATCTTTTACCGGATCGTGAAACGTAAAAGCGAAAAGACCAACAGCAGCTCGCTCAGGGCGGATGCATGGCATCACCGCAGCGACGCGATCACCTCGCTTATGGCCTTTATCGGGATCTCCATTGCGCTGATCCTCGGGAAAGGCTACGAAAGCGCGGATGATTGGGCTGCGCTCTTCGCCTGCGCAATTATCCTTTATAACAGCTACCTGATCTTCCGCCCGGCGCTGAGCGAGATCATGGACGAGCAATTGTACGATCCGCTGATCACGGAGATCCGCATCTTTGCGAAAGAGGTGGATGGAGTGATCGACACCGAAAAGTGTTTTATCCGCAAGGTGGGAATGCAATACCTCGTAGACCTGCACCTCGTTGTTAAAGCCGATATCTCCGTAAAGCAGGGGCATTTTATTGCACATAACCTGAAAGACCACCTCCAGGAAAAGCTTCCCCTCATCGCCGATGTGTTCATTCATGTGGAACCGGATGATGAATAATTGATTTTTCGGCTTCCCGATCACCCCTCTTAACGACTCATTGGTAAAAACAGGCAATACCGCCCTGCGCTCCCCGTTTTATATATATACTCTGGTATTCGAACCAATATTAAAACAGGAGGCTATAATGAAAACTACAGGCAGCAATAATAATGAAAGCAACAGAAGGGTATTTAATGCCGTAAATCATGACCGTATGCGTGATGCCGAAAGAAATACAGGCGATACACGCTGGAGCGAAAAGAAAGAAGAAGAATGGAACGATAATATGAGCGACGAAAACAGCTTTGGTACCGGAAGGGAGTTCGGCATGGCACTGGAAAACCAGATGCGACATGAAAGCGAAAGTAAATCAGTTCATGTGGAAGACTGGGAAAATGACCCCTACAGCTATCACAGCGCTGAAGATGATGTACGCGGAGAACTGAATCTCCGGAAAGAAAGCAGCGGGAGTACCGGAAATGATGACCATGAGTGGGATTCAGGAACCGACTCCACAGACAATAGCAGAGGAAATGAATATCGAAAATCCTGGAACGATGAAACACTCGGAGTTCCATAAATGATAGAGATCCATTTTCTCTTTAGCTCAGATTCATAAGTTTTATTGGTTAATATGATTCTGATAATTCGAACCACGCTTATATAAGCGTGGTTCTTTTTTTAGGTTAATCGAGTTCCGCCTTTCTGAAAGTTGGGCTGCTCTTCTCGATACGCTTCACTTCGTTACGCACTCGAAGTGACGCAGCCATTAACATATCAGATGGAAAATTTCAAATCACCAGCACCGAGTCCTTAATATAATTATAGGCGCGGTAGGCAAGGTACCCCGTAAGAATGCCGGCAAATGCCGATACCATCACATTTACAGGATAATGGGCGCCGAGGTAAATGCGGCTGTAGGAAACGAACACAGCCCAAAGGATCAGCACCACCTTCATCCATTTGAATGTTTCATGAAAGGCGAAGCACAGAAAGGTGGAAAGCGCAAATACCGTGCAGGCGCGGAATGCGAAGAAGCCGTACCTGTCGGTACATACATCTCCCACCGTGTGGATCACCGAGGAGAGGTCTGCATCATAGCAGGGCCTCACCCTGTTCACGAAATAGTGGAACACCAACGGCAGCCACTGATAGCAGATGAGTACAATTATCAGCAGGCTGATCAGCACAAGCGAACTGTTGCTTATAAAGGAAGAAGGATTCATGAATTTCAGGATCCGAAGCAGGATAACTATTCCGACGAAATATACCGGCACCCACGTAAACGCGTTGCTGGCAAGGGACATCAGCCAGTCGAAGAACGGTGAATGGTTGCCGTTAAAGAATAAAAACAATAACTGATCGAGTGATAATTCTTTCATCAAAGCAAATATGAGGATTTTTTTAATGTCATGAAAGCCTTTATCCGGTAAGTTTTCCGGGGAAAGTGGGATAATTTTTCCGCGGGTATATTTTTTTTATCAACAAAGCGGATAGACTTGTTGACATGAAGAAAAGCTACGAAACACCCGATCGGATCATAAAGATAGACGGCATTAAGAGAAAAGATAAATGGACTGTACGCATACTTATTGTATGCGGACTGGCAATAATGGCACTATTTATAAGATGGTTCCTGAAGCCCGAACACGTTGGCTATCAGCCGATTTTCTGGCTGCTGACCACGGCGCTGGTGTTCAAGCTGGTAAAAATGCTCCATGAATGGTACCATTACTGGGACCCAAGCATTCCGGTGGCGCCCGAATTAAAGCAGTCGTTCACTGTTGATATTCTTACCACCGCCTGCCCGGGCGAGCCGCAGGAGATGATCATCCGCACCCTGCGTGCAATGGTGGACATCCGCTACCCGCACACGAATTACCTCTGCGATGAAGGAAATGACCCTGTATTAAAAAAAGTATGCGATGAGCTGGGCGTTGTTCATGTAACACGAACAGATAAATCAAATGCAAAAGCCGGCAATATCAACAATGCCCTGAAACAGGCTACCGGCGAGATCTGCATCGTGCTCGACCCCGACCACGTGCCGCATCCCGATTTCATAGACAGGGTATTGCCATACTTTGAAGACCCGGAGATCGGCTTTGTACAGTGCGTACAGGGATATGGTAACCAGTCGGAAAGCATTATCGCGAGAGGCGCAGCGGAGCAGACCTATCATTTCTACGGCCCGATGATGATGTGCATGAACAGCTATGGAACCGTGCAGGCCATCGGTGCAAACTGCACGTTCCGCAGAACGGCGCTGGATTCCATCGGCGGACACGCAGCCGGCTTGTCGGAAGACATGCACACTGCCATGCAGCTTCACGCAAAAGGGTGGAAATCGGTCTACATCCCGGAAGTTCTTACCCGTGGCCTTGTTCCGGCAACGTTATCGGCATACTACAAGCAGCAGCTGAAATGGTCGAGAGGCACATTCGAACTACTGTTCCGCACGTATCCTGCATTGTATAAAAACTTTACATGGAGGCAAAAGCTCCACTATTTTACGATCCCGCTGTATTTCCTTTTCGGCCTCATCAACTTTATAGACATCCTCGTTCCCCTGCTGGCGCTCACATTCGCGCAGGTGCCATGGGAAGTGGACCTGCAGGATTTCGGAATGTTCTTCCTTCCGCTCTGCGGGCTGTCGATGGTCATCCGCCTGTTCGCGCAGCGCTGGCTGATGGAAAAGCACGAGCGCGGCTTTCACCTTGCAGGCGGCATTTTGCGAACAGCCACCTGGTGGATCTTCCTTGTCGGATTTATTTATGCCATCTTCAATATTAAGGTTCCTTATATACCAACACCGAAAGAGGACGAGCACCAGAATTACATCCAGCTCAGTATTCCTAACCTGATCATTGCCCTGATCTGCGGCACCGGCATTGCTTACGGGCTGTTCCTCGACTGGTCGCCTTACAGCCTCGCCATGGCATTTTATGCGCTGGTAAATGCAGGCATGCTGGCTTTCATCGTGTTCATGAGCCAGCAGCGCTTTCTCGATACATTCACCCAAAGAGTTAAATCGTTATCGCTTTTCTCCGCTTTCAACAGGGGCCTTGGCGACGTACTATTTAAAACCCAGCATGCCCTCCATGGCTTGCTGAGAAGCGGCCCCGTGGCGCTCCTCATCGGCAGCGCGCTGTTGTTCCTGAGCTACAGCAGCGTGGATAACAATGATCGTGAAACATTGCCGCAGCAAAAAGATTTCGGCGGATTTTACACCGGCATCAGCATGCACGATTCGGTTGACGTTCAGAAAATTAAAACGCTTGCCACCACATTTGATAATTCTTTTGAAGTGATCGCCATCAGCCAGAAGTGGGACACCACCTCAGCAGCAATAAAAAATATGGATGCGGTTAAAGGAATGCACGCGATCCCGCTGATCAACTGGGAAGTGCCGTCTGTGGACAACAATATGTGGAAGATGATCAGCAGCAGCAAATGCGATCCTTACCTCGAGCAGGTTGCCGCACAGCTCAGGAAATACAGCGATCCGGTGATGATCAGCTTTTCTCCCGGCTTCGATCACGCGCAAACAGGAGCATCCAACTCGGCGCATGAATTTGTGAAAGCATGGCAATACATCTATACATTCTTCAACGACCTCGGCGTGTCGAACATTACATGGGTATGGAGCCCTGCGCATTCTTCGTCGGCAGCGTATTACCCCGGATCGCAATTCGTGGATTGGGTAGGCGTAAGCTGCCTGAACTACGGGGAAAACGATGCCGATACCGACAACTATTCATTTGACCAGCTGTATGAGCCTTTCAGGAATACATTCGGGCCTTTCCAAAAGCCATTCATTGTAACCGAGCTGGGAACCACTCCCGGCAAGGCGCAGATGGCATGGTTCGGCAAGGCATTTCAAAGCATGCAGGAAAAATACCATGAAGTGCATGCAGCGGTGATCTCCGATGAAAATAAAATCACCTACAGGGATAATCAATCATACACCACCCGCTTCTCACTTGAGCCTGCCGCTGTAAAAGAGATCGCGCAGGAGCTTGGAGAATCGCCATTCCGGAAGGAAGCGTTCATTGCGGGAAAAACCATGAGCCCCGCACAGGTTACGTATCACTCGCCTTTTATCACGGGCCCTGCGGGAGAGTTCAAGCTGATGGTTAAAGGGAAACCTTTCTACATACAGGGTGTGGCGTACAACACCGCGCACGACTGGAGGGATGGAAATATGCCGCTCACACGCCGCCAGGTGGAAAAGGATATGATCAAAATAAAAGAGATGGGCGCAAACACGATCAGGAGGTACGACCATGGAATTTATGATAAAAATGTGCTGAACATTGCAGAAGAGAACGGTGTCAACGTGCTCTACGGATTCTGGTTCGATCCAAAGATCGATTACTACAGGGATTCGGCGAAAGTTAAAGAGTACATACATAATGTGGAAGAAAAGGTGGAGCAGTTCAAAGGGCATTCGTCGCTCATTGCATGGTCCATCGGAAATGAGACCTGGGGATTGCTGAAGCATAATTATGCAAAGCCGTATCTTACAAAGGTGCGCCAGAGCTATGTGCAGATGATCGAGCTGCTTGCGGAGCGCATCCATGAGATCGACCCTACACGCCCCGTGTTTAGCTGCATTGAGCATGAAGAGTACCAGCTGCCGGGCGAGCTTGCAGCATTCCATGATGCGGTGCCTTCGGTGGATGCGATCGGGATCAACTCCTATTACCGCGAGCAGATCTCCCGCCTGAACCACGTGTTCTACCAATTCGATTCCCTTCGTCCTTACCTGATCTCCGAGTTCGGGCCGCGCGGATACTGGGATCCGCACTATAATAAAACTTCGCGCAAGCTGCTTGTGGAAGACAGCGATGTTGAAAAAGCGGAATGGTACCATGAGCAATGGGATAATTACGTGGAAGCATACAAAGGCTACAACATCGGCGGGATCGCTTATTGCTGGCACGACCGCATGGAAGGCAGCAACACCTGGTTCGGGCTCACCGATTATATGGGCCGCACCAAGCCTTCCTACTATGCATTGAAAGATGCATGGACAGGTAAAAAAGAAAATCCGCTTCCTGTATACAAGATCAATACACCTGCGGAGATCAGGCCGGGCGCCGAATATACATTTACAGCGCTTGCATCGGGCAAGGCTGATCCGGGATTGCATTATGAGTGGAGCCTGCGTAAAGATGAATACCTCGACCCCGTGGATGCGGTGAATGTAGATAGTGACGACGCTACTTCTGTGCGCGTTACTGTTCCTGAAACATGCTCCGATTACCGCTTGTATCTTTATGTGAGCGACGACCTGGGGAATGTAAGCACCGCTTCTGTTCCGATCAAAGTATATAAAAAATAAAGTGATGAGGTTCCTGCTTTCACTTCTGCTTGTTCTTTCCGGCTCCTTTCTCATGGCCGCCGGGAGCGATACGGCCGCTTCGCCCAAGGTGGCGCAGGAGATCCGCTACCTTGCTCCTGAAGCATCGGAAGTCTATATTGTATGGGGCATCAACAACTGGAACCTGCCGGACCGATCGCAGTGGCCGGAAGGCTCTTTCGTGAAGGACAAGCTCCTGTACACGCCCATGAAGCACAAGGGCATCGGCTTTTCCACCAGGCTGAACCTGCAGGCAAACACAATGGTGGATTATGTGTTCTGGGTTACACAAGGCCCTGCGGGGAAATCCGTGGACGTATGGGATACCAATACACAGCCGCAAAAAGATTATCATTCGCTTGCTGCGAACACCAACACGGTGCTGATCACTTCCAAAGTAAATGCAAGGCCGAAGGAGGCGCTCACGATCCTCGATTTTGCAACCCCGCTGCTAAGCTTTTCTGCAACGCTTTTCTTTTTTTTCATGATCATCCGGAGCTACCGGTTCGGGAATACACCCGTTTATGCCGGGCCGGTAAAGATCATCATTGCCACTGCCATTGTGCTGTGCTCAGCGCTTGCGCTCGTACGCTCTTCCGTTACCGGGCAGTGCTGGGACCTGTATCTGCATCCCATCCGCTCGTACCCGAAAGTGATGTGGGCTTCTTTTTATGATGTGGTGTACGTGCTCGTCCTCACTGTTTTCTTTCTGCTGCTGCTGCGCATTTTCAGGAAAAGGGAAAGAGTCCGCACGCTCATCAGCAGGATCTTTGTTACCATCTCGTTCAGCTCGCTGATCGCTGGAATATTGAATGTACAGGTGGTGCAGACCATCGGCAAGCCTTTCAACTATCCATGGCTCTACTATTCCGATTTTTTGAAAAGCGCTGATTCACATTCCGCCATCACCGCCAATGTATCTTTCGACCAGGTGATCCAGATCTTAATGGTGTGCATGGCCTGCATTTTTTTTACGCTTACTATCATTACCGCCACCGATCTCCTGCTTCAAAAGCTCAGGATGCGCGGCGTGCTGCTGTCCACCATCATCTGCTGCAGCGCTGTGTATGTAACGGTTGCGCCGGATGTGATCAGGCGCCATGACTGGAACTACGACAAGCTTGCCAATCCCGTAGTGGCCTTCACCGGCTCGCTTGCGCCTTTCTCCGGCGATCCGCAACTGTTCACAATGAGCATCGACGACAGCCTCAAGTTCGACCTCTTTATAAAAAAGCATCCCGGCTTAGCTTCCGAAAAAATTCCGGAGATCAGGAATGTAGTGGTCTTTGTAATGGAATCGACACCCGCCGAATACATCCAACCATATTCCTCCACATTCAGGATCACACCAGAGCTGGAAAAGCATCTGTCCGAATCCATCGTGTTTGAAAATGTGTATGCGCACGCGCCTGCCACCAACAATTCGATGGTGAGCATCCTGGGCTCCGTGTATCCATGGCTTTCCTACAACAGCATTACGAAGGAGCATCCCGATGTAGCGATCCCGACCATCAGCTCCGAGCTGAAAAAGCAAGGCTACAGGACCGCGTTCTTCAACTCCGCAGATAACCGCTTTCAGAAAGCAGGAGAATTTTTAGGCAACAGGAAATTCGATGAGATCAAAGACTGCAATACCTTACAGTGCAGCAACAGCTTTGAAGTGAAGGATGAGAAATGGGATTTCCTCGATGGGAAAGATGATGAATGCACCGCGCAGGATCTTAGCAGCTGGATCAAACAAGATCCCGGAAAGCCTTTCTTTGCGATGATGTGGACGTACCAAACGCACTATCCTTATTTTGTTTCGGGCGAGGAGCAATTCTACAGCAACGATCCTGTGTTCAACCGCTACCTCAATGCCGTGCATCACAGCGACATCGCCCTCGGAAAAATGCTGGATGAATTAAAACAGGCGGGGCTCGACAAATCCACATTGGTTGTTGTTGTAGGCGATCATGGTGAAGCGTTCGGAAGGCACCAACAAACGACTCATGCTTCCGGAATTTATGAAGAAAACCTGCATGTGCCCTGCGTGTTCATCAATCCTGCATTTAAGGGAGAGCATAAAAAAGGCATGGGCGGGCTCATTGATATTGCGCCCACCATTGCAAGCCTGCTGGGCTACGAGGCGCCCGATCAGTGGCAGGGCAGAAGTTTGCTAAAAGCAAAAGAGAACGACCGCGTTTATTTTTTCACTCCATGGGCCGATTATCTTTTCGGCTACCGTGAAGGAAATCATAAGTATATCTTTAATGCCACAAAGAATTTAACGGAGATGTACGACCTTGAAAAAGATCCGCAGGAAACAACCAATATTGCCGGCCGCTTTCCTGAAAAGGCCACAGTAAGCCGCCAGCGGATCGCGGGATGGGTGCAAACCATGAACAGCTACATGGAGAAGCTGCTTACCGCCAAAAAATAATACCTCTTATTTTATTTATGCAGAAGGATCACTTAACGTAGAAGGGAGCGTTTGCTGTAGCTACATTATTTTTCCCGTCATACACCGTCACATATAAACGATAGGCACCCGGCTTATCCGGCGCTTTGAATGTAAGCGCTTTTCCTTTTCCATCGATGATCACTCCGCTTACCGGCGCAGGCTTATCTTCCTTGTCGCCGCCTTCTTTTTTCTCCGTGCTTTCATGGTATACTTCCCAGAAGTAATACAGAGGATCATTGTCGGGATCATTGCAATCGGTATAGGCCATGTGCTGTGAGCCGGGCTGCAGGTAAACGCCCTCGTGTGTTTTCTTATCGTCGATCCCGATCGGAAGGATCAGCGGCGCCCTGTTGGCACGCTCCTTCCCGGTCCAGTTCTTTTGCATGGCATCTATCATCCCGGTGTTTTCGCCACTTTCGAGGTAAAGGCTCAGCAGCGTATGGGTACGTGCCTGTTTGTAGCCCCAGTAAAAAACGTAGGAGCCGATGCAGCGGTCGGTGTTCGCCACCATGGCCTTCTGGTAATGCTCTTCGAACAGATTCGCCTTTTGGGTGCTCGTTTCTTCAATAAAAGCGCCCCAGGGAGTGAGCAGCGCTTCCCAATAGCCGGATGCGCCCCATTCGCCCACCATGTAAGGCCCGTTCCAGCCGGCATCCCGGAGGTGGGCCCTGACATTCGGAACGTCGAGAAATGCGTTGATGGAGAGTACGTCGAGGGACGGACAGCGCTTCATGATCTCCTTCACATGCTTTTTCGGGACACCTGCCAGCATCGTTGTTGTAGGATGATTGGGATCTACCTGGTGAATGAACTTTACAACATCGTTCACCGCATTCCACACATCATAATTATTTGCGAACTGATCGAGCTCATTCCCAACACCCCACATCAGCAGCGCAGGATGGTCCTTGAAGGCAAGCACTTCTTTTTTGATCCTTTCGAATTGCGCCGCCACCGCCTTTTTATCGCTGTAGTTAAAGCCGCGCCTTTCCAGCTCCATGTCGAGGCCGAGGGTAACTGTCAGCCCAAGCTCCTGCGCCTTGTCGAGATATTTCTTTGCGCCAATCGTGCTCCACAAGCGCAGCGAATTGCCTCCGCATTGCTTCAGGTCTTCCAGGTGCGAATATCCACCCGCCCCTTTTATGTAATAAGGGGCGCCGTTTACATACAGCTGGTAATTTTTGTCTGTTTTCTTTATTTCCGCATGGAGCACGGAAGGGTCCTTAACCGGAGTATGGGCTGCCGGCTGTAGAAAGAGCGGCATGAACCAAAAGCTTGTAAGTGGTAAGATCAGTTTCAACATCACGATTTTTTTTAACAATCACTGAACAAAAAATCTTCCAGCTGATGTTGGGGAAAATAAGGGCCACAAAGGCCGGGGAGCGGTAAGCGGGATCAGTTCCGGATCACTTTTATCACCTGTGGCTGCTGCCCTTCAGCAGAGCAGGAAATAAAATAAAGCCCGGGGGAATAGCCGCTTCCGAACAGCATTTCCGCATTATTCAACACCCGCTCTTCCACAAGCTTCCCGGTTTGATCATAGATCTTTACCTGCAAAGGAATACCATCCCTGCAGTGCAGTGTGAACTCACCGGAGCCGGGATTAGGATAAATGCTGATGTTGAGTTCAGGGGCGTTATTCTGCAGAGAGATCACCTCCGAGTAGGAGAATTTCCCGTCGTAATCGGTTTGCTTCAGGCGGTAATAGTTCCGCCCTTTCAGCGGCTGCTCATCCAGCGCATTGTATCTTAAAATGCAGGTACTGTTGCCTGCACCCTTCGTTGTAAGTATTGGCGAATAAGAAGATCCGTCGGCGGAGCGCTCTATGCTGAAAAAATCGTTATTGGTTTCGGTAGCGGTGCTCCATTCGAGAAGGTTCGCGCTTCCCCGGTTCATCCCTGTAAAGCAGATCAGCTCGATGGGTGTTGGGGTAACATTGTTTGTCCAGCGGTACACCTGGTTGGTGGCAGGCCGTGAATTGATGGTGGTGACCTCGCTTACATTGTGGTTCACGCCGGGAGTTGCAGTAGTGTTGGTGAGGCAATAATAATCCGTTCCGCTTGGCCCTTCCAGCCCTATCGATGCGCTGCCGGAAGAAACGGCGCTCGATTCGGCCTTGTAGCAAAAGTCGATGATGTTGGATGTTTCATACAGCTTCACCTGGAACGAGATCACAGGGCCCAGCGCGGAGTTCTTCCACATCATGTTCTTCCATTCCACCGTAAGCACGCGGCTGGGAGCGGATCCGCTAAGCTTGTAATTCACATTTCCCCCGCTGCCCGAAACATCGAGGTCGTCCCAGAGCGGTGCAATAATGGGCCGTTCGGCATTGGCCGTTTGCGTTGCATTTCCCGCCAGCTGGTTCGCCGGGTCGCTGCCGATCACGCCGGTATTGAACGACATCCATCCGTTGCTCGATGCGATGAATTCGGTATACACCACCGATCCGAACTGGAAATTAAAACCTATGGGATAAGGATTGGTATAGCCATCGTCGATCCCTGCGGCAAGCTCACCCATTATGGTGGGTGTTGTATTGTAAGCAAAGGCAACCGACAGATTGCTTTCGGTATAATTGAGGGCCGAGAATAGAGTGCCTTTGCAGCTTAGAAAAAGGCACGCGAGGAGTAGGGTCTTTTTCATTCAAAAAAATTTAAGCGGTTCACTCGGAATAACAGGCAGGATCGCTGTTCAGGCAGTAGGTCCAGGGAAGCGGACTGCGTTCAGATGATTCGGATCCGGATTGTTTTACGCAGCTGTAACTTATTATGTTTCAGAAAGATTCAGCTTTTGTAAATAAAAAACCGTGCCGCCGGGAAAGGCATAAAAAAAGCACCATGATGTGGATCATGGTGCTACAGATTTATATTTTTATTTCTTAATTCCTGATCACTTTGTATACTTCGTGACGTTCTCCGGAGGAGCAGGAGATAAAGTACATTCCCGCAGCATATTCCTTACCAAAAGTAAATGCTGTTTTAGCAGTCGCTTCTTCAACAAGACGGCCGGTATGGTCGTAGATCATCACATGCGTTTCCGAAGCTTCATTCAGCCGGATAGTAAACTCCCCAGCGCTCGGGTTCGGGTAGATCAGCGCTTCTGCGGCAGAGGCCTGCTCATCGATGCCCACGCTGCAGGTAACATTGATCTTTAAATAGTCCTGGAGGAACGAAGGAAGGCCAAGTCCGCCCATCACACCCATTCCATCAGGATCAAGGTAAACGGCATTGTCGGTAAAGCCGGCCCCAACTCCGTATGTATCGGGATTATTGATAGCTCCGACGAAGGGGCTCGAGAACGATTCCGCTACGTAGATCTTTCCGTCAGGGCCCATCTGCATTGCATACAGGTCGGGTGTAGCGCTCAGTGGAAATTTGGAAGCCACGATCAGCGCAGGCGTTCCCAGCGTAATGTTGAACTGGTTCAGCGTGGAAGAAGGATCATAGGAAGTGATGTACAGGTTTGAGGAGTTTTTGGAGAACTCAACCCCATACACATGATAGCCCATGTTAAAGGTGACCGGGTTGGAAACCATACCGGTGCTGTTGTCGAAATCGAAAAGCTCGGCAATATCCATATAGCCCGTTGCAAGCGCCAGCTTATCGCCGCACATGTTGAACTTCATTTGTCCGTACGTATTTTGAAACGCGGTAGGCGAAGCGGTATGCACCGTTCCCACGCTGCTGATCACCGGCGCGGAAAGGCCCAGGGCTGTTAAATGATAGGCGTAGAATTTATTGCTTCCCCATTTATGCACCATGATCCAGAAGCCGGTACCAGCAGCATCCTTCACAGCAGAAAGCTTTTCGGTAACGCTGTCGGTCACTGGCACATTCTTCATTCCGGTTACATTGCCAAGGCCTCCGTTCAGCGTCATATCCACTATGGAATAGCGGAAGCCCGCTGCTCCGCCATCGGCTGCAGTGGTGAAAATATAATACTGTGAAAAGGATGTTGGTGATGGCACCACGAGCGCCGACTGCGTGGACGATACATCGCCCATCAGGCCTGTTCCGTTCGGCATGGTGGCATCGGTGGTATCCCATACGCTTACGCCATCGGTATAAAAAAGGAGTGTGCCTGAAGCAGTAGAAACCGAGGCCGTTCCTTCGGAGCTGTTGAGGCTGCCGCTGATCGCAACCGGCGTGCCGCTGCTGAAATCGAGCCCACCCAGCGTACCAAAATACCATTTATCGGCTTCGTGCTGTGCTATAAGGGAAATGCTGAAGGCAGACAAAAAAAGCGGGAGGAGTAATTTTTTTATCATGATGGAGGTGTTTTTAGTTAAATCAAATTTAAACAAAAATAGGGGCTTGTCAAATTTAGTGCGTGGTTTTTAACCGCAAAGGGCGCGGAGGAAGGCGCAGAGGGCGCAAAGCTGTGGGTTTTTTCTAGCAGAGGCGCAGAGAACGCAGAGGCTGTGGGTCGTCAGTTCGAGTATCCTTCCCTTTTCGGGAAGGATGTATCGAGAACGTGTGTTGGGCAGGCTCCGAATGACACTCTCAGAAACAAACACTGATGTTGCAATGTCCCCAGCCATGGGAAAGCCCGCTGGTGAATTCCTGCGTGATGTATGCTTTTGTGTATTCAATGCTCACCCGCTTATACCCGATCACGATGCCAACATACGCCGCTCCCACCACGCGGCTGATCTCCCCTACCCTTAATGTATAAATGCTGCTTTTATTAAATACGCCGCCCTGCATGGTGGCATTGTATCCAACCGCCTTTACTTTCTCACGAAGGAAAATGTAGCACTGGAATTTATCATGCCTTGCATCCTTTGATAAGCCCAGCCCCTCAAAATAACCCTGCATCCAGCCCATCCTGAGCGTGCCTCCCATACTTACATCATCGTACAACGTTCCGGCCCTTGCTTCCAGCATTCCTGTAAGCTCTACATGCTTTTTCAGCAGGAATCCCTTTTCATACTGCAGCGTGTAATTCACTACCACATCATTGGCAACCTGGTACTCCCAGCCGAGTGGCTGAATGTTCTTCAGCTTCCTGTGAATATATTGCTGTTCCTCTTTTCCCAGCGAAGCCGGGCCGAGGATGCCCAGGTCGAGCTGCGAGTACAGCCGCTGCTGCTTTTCTTTATCGATAGAAATGCGGAAGGATGACAGGAAGGACGTGGCGGCATACGGGCGCTCGCCGAAGTAAATTGAATCGTGGCGGATGCTCCGCGGCGTAAAGCCATCCCGCTCAAAAGCGATCCCGTAATAATTCCGAGCTGTTTTACTGATCCGGGGTAAAAGTATTGTAAGCGGATTCTTTCTCAGTGAATTGAGGATCAGCTCCAAACGTACACCCTGCGTATAATACCGGTCGGTGGCGCTGAAAAAATCATTGTCGTAATTATACCTGAAATAATTTTCCTGCTTATGTGGAATGCTGTCGGCAGCCTGCGCAAGCACCTCCATTCCCTGCAACAGCAGGACTGCCAAAAGCAGCCTCATCATCCTCTTCATACTGCAATTTACGCAATCCGCTGGTATAAAGTTTTAGGCTTTTTAAGTCCGATGAAAATTAAAATAATAGTTCGTAGTACTAACTATTCATAAAATTAACTATTTTTGTACCCCATTTTTGATCCAATGAATGAAGCGTTATTAGAATCCATGCCATTTGGCCGCTCCCTGGCCGCTTTGGCGAAGACATACTTCGGTGCGCTTACCAAGCGGCTGGAGCACCTGGAGATCGAGCGCAGCTATTCCATTCTCATATTTATTGAAGGCGCCAGCAAAGGCTGCACCCAGCAATGCATCTGCGATTGCCTGAAGATCGACAAGGTATCGATGGTAGGTAAGCTGGATCATTTGCTGAAAATGAAATACATCAAAAAAACGGTGAACCCCGAAGACAGGCGCGAGCACCTGATCGAGCTTACCGCAAAGGCAAGGAACGTGCTACCCGGGATCCACAAAGAAATAGACGCACTCAACAAAGAAGCTTTCAAAGGATTATCAAAAGAGCAGCAAAAGGAATTGTACCGCTGCATCCATGTGATCCAGAGTAACCTCGACCCTCTGCCTTCCCAAAAAATTTACATCAACTATAAAAAAGCGAAAAAAGCAACCCGATGAAGAACAGAACCATCATACTTATTATTTCCATTGTAGCTGCACTGGCACTTATCAAGATCTTTTTCCTGCAGCCGGAACAAACCGGTGCGCCGCAGGCAGGCGGTGGCGGACAGAAACCGCAATCTGCCATTGTTACCGGGTACATCGCCATGCCTATGCTGTTCGAGAATACCATCTCATCGAGCGGAACCGTGCTTGCCGCCGAGGAAGTGGAGCTTCGCCCGGAGATCTCCGGAAAGCTTGTTTCCATTCTCTTTAAGGAAGGCAGCAATGTGAACAAAGGCGAGCTGCTTGCAAAGATCAACGATGCCGACCTGCAGGCACAGCTGAAAAAGCTCAACCTTCAGTACAAGCTGGCGAAGGAAAGGGAAGGCCGCGTGAAAGGATTGCTGGATATTAAAGGCATCAGCCAGGAAGAATACGATGTGGCTGCAAATGAGCTGCAGACGATAGAAGCCGACATGGACTTCACCCGCGCACAAATTTCCAAAACAGAGATCCGCGCACCGTTCAGCGGGAAGATCGGCCTGAAATCGGTAAGCGAAGGCAGTTTCGTAAACAACACGAATGTGATCGCAAGCATGCAGCAGACAGATATATTAAAAATTGATTTCTCCGTCCCCGAAAAATATGCAGCGCTTGTGAAAGTAGGCGATACCGTTAAGTTCAGCGTGGAAGGCATCGGCCAAAAGATGAATGCAAAAGTAGCAGCCATCGAGCCGAGGATCAATGCGCAGACCCGGAACATCATGATCAGGGCCATGTACACCAACACAGGGGGTAGCGTATATCCCGGCGCTTTCGCGAAGGTGGAGCTGATCACCGCCAAAAAGCAATCGTTCATGGTTCCTACCGAAGCGCTGATCCCGGAGCTGAAAGGCAACAAGATCTTTGTGGTGAAGAACGGCAAGGCAATGCCATTAAAAGTGGAAACGGGAGAGCGCAACGATGCAAAGGTAGAGATCCTTTCCGGCCTCAACCCGGGCGATACGGTGATCACCACCGGCATTATGTCGCTCAAGCCCGAAACAAACGTAAAGATCATTCAGTTAAAAAAATAATACGCATTCATGAACATTTCCTCTATTAGCATAAACCGCCCGGTGCTGGCAATTGTGATGAGCCTGATCATCGTTCTTTTCGGCGGCATCGGCTATACATTTCTCGGTGTACGGGAATATCCTTCCATCGATCCGCCCATCATCACCGTGCGCACCAACTACGCCGGCGCCAATGCGGATGTGATTGAATCGCAGATCACCGAACCGCTTGAAAAGGCGATCAACGGGATCGAAGGCGTGCGCACCATCTCTTCTTCCAGCAACCAGGGCTCGAGCAGCATCACCGTGGAATTCAACCTGAACTCCAACCTTGAAGCTGCTGCTAACGATGTGCGCGATAAAGTATCACAGGCTGTAAGGCAGCTCCCGCAGGACATTGACGGCTTACCGACCGTAACAAAATCGGATGCGAACTCCGACGCGATCCTTTCCCTTACCCTGCAGTCGAACAGCCGCAGCCTCCTTGAAATAAGCGATTTCGCGGAAAATGTGCTGGCGGAGCGCCTGCAGACGATCCCCGGCGTGAGCACCATCCAGATCTGGGGACAGAAAAAATACGCGATGCGAATGCGAATGGACCCGGTGAAATTATCGGCGTACGGGCTAACGCCGCAGGACGTAAAAACCGCGCTCGACAGGGAAAACGTGGAGCTTCCTACGGGAAAGGTTGCCGGAAATACAACCGAGCTCACCTTGAAAACAGTCGGCCGCCTGAAAACGGAAGAAGACTTCAACAATCTGATCGTAAAAGCCGATGGCGACCAAGTGATCCGCTTCAAGGACATCGGGAAAGCAAGCCTCGGACCTGAGAATGAAGAAACGATCCTGAAGCTTTCCGGGACACCGATGATCGGGCTTGGCCTTGTTCCGCAGCCGGGAGCGAACTATGTTGACATTGCAGATGAATTTTACAAGCGCGTGGAAGAGATCAAAAAAGACCTTCCGAAAGATTATACGCTCGACACTGCGCTCGACAATACCGTATTCATTAAAAAGTCGATCACCGAAGTTGCCGAAACACTCGGCATTGCCATAGTATTGGTGGTGCTTATCATTTACCTCTTCTTCCGCGACTGGCTCATTGCCTTCCGTCCGCTGATCGATATTCCCGTTTCACTCATCGGCGCCTTCTTCATCATGTACCTGATGGGCTATTCCATCAACGTGCTTACGCTGCTCGCAATTGTACTGGCAACAGGGCTTGTGGTGGATGACGGGATCGTGGTGACGGAAAATATTTACAAGAAGATCGAAGGCGGATTGCCGCCATTGCAGGCCGCGCATGAAGGTTCGAAAGAAATTTATTTTGCCGTGATCTCCACCTCCATTACGCTTGCCGCCGTGTTCATGCCGGTGATCTTCCTCGAAGGATTTGTCGGGCGGCTCTTCCGTGAATTCGGTGTGGTGATCGCGGGAGCCGTGCTGATCTCCGCATTCGTTTCGCTTACGCTTACGCCGATGCTGAATGCGCGAATGGTAAGAAAAACGCATAAGAAAAGCCGCTTCTACGAAATGACCGAGCCGTTCTTTGAGCGCCTGACCAACAACTACAGCAATTCCTTACAAACATTCCTGAAGCGCAGGTGGCTTGCCCTTGTCATTCTTTTTGCTGCCGTAGCCATGATCTTTGGTCTGGGAAGCGCCCTGCAAAGCGAACTTTCGCCATTGGAAGACCGCAACTGGATGAGGGTTTCGCTTACCGCTCCCGAAGGCGCATCCTTCGAATACACCGACAACTTTGTTGACAAGCTCACGGAGTTCATCATGGATTCCATCCCCGAAACACGCATCTGCCTCACTGTTACCGCGCCCGGCTTTACCGGCTCAGGCGCAGTGAATACGGGCTTTGTACGGCTTGCGCTTGTGGATGCTGCCGACCGTGACCGCTCCCAGCAAAAGATCGCGGATTACGTGATGAAGGGAGGAAAGAGATTTCCCGACGGAAAAATATTTGTGATCCAGGAGCAGACCATTTCTGCAGGCGGCGCACGCGGAGGACTGCCGGTACAGTTTGTTTTACAGGCACCCACCTTCGAAAAATTAAAGCAGGCGCTTCCGAAATTTCTTGAAGCCGCCAATAAAAATCCGGTGTTCCAGGGAGTTGACTGCAACCTGAAATTCAACAAGCCGGAGCTGAACATTACCATCGACCGCGACAAGGCAAGAAACTTAGGTGTTTCCGTTTCCGACCTTGCACAAACATTGCAGCTCGCACTCAGCGGCCAGCGCTTCAATTACTTCACCATGAAAGGCAAGCAGTACCAGGTGATCGGGCAGTTTGAGCGCGGCAACCGCGATGAGCCGCTCGACATTACTTCTATGTACCTGCGCAACAACAGGGGCGAGCTCGTTCAGCTGGATAACATTGTTACCATTGCCGAGCAAAGCTCTCCTCCGCAATTGTATCATTACAACCGCTACCAGTCGGCCACTGTTTCCGCGGGCCTCGCTCCCGGAAAAACGGTTGGCGACGGCATAAAGGAGATGCAAAAGATCGCAGACGAAGTGCTCGATGAAAGCTTCACTACCTCGCTTACCGGCGCTTCACGCGACTTTGCGGAAAGCTCTTCAAATATCCTGTTCGCTTTCCTTCTTGCACTGCTGATCATTTACCTGATCCTTTCCGCACAATTCGAAAGCTTTATAGATCCGTTCATCATCATGCTTACTGTTCCGCTTGCACTGGCCGGAGCTATCTTATCGCTCTGGTATTTTAACCAGACGCTGAACATCTTCAGCCAGATCGGGATCATCATGCTCATCGGGCTGGTGACCAAGAACGGGATCTTAATTGTGGAGTTCGCGAACCAGCTGAAGGAGCAGGGCAAATCAACAAAAGAAGCGATACAGGAAGCTGCAGCTGCACGATTACGCCCGATCCTTATGACCAGCATTGCAACGGCGCTGGGCGCAATGCCGATCGCGCTTGCACTTGGAGCAGGCGCAAAGAGCAGGATGGGAATGGGGATCGTGATCGTGGGCGGGATCATGTTCTCGCTGATCCTCACCCTGTACGTGATCCCCGCTATTTACAGTTACTTATCAAAAAAGAAAAAACATGCGTAATCACTTTTTAATTCTTTTTCTTTTAATCTCCATCGCCGGAAGTTCCCAAACCCTCACTTACCAGGCCGTGGTCGAAGCTGCCTTAAAGAATAATTTTGATATCCAGATCGCGAAGAACAATGCCACTATTGCCGAAACACAAAACACATACGGCAATGCGGGCTTCCTTCCACGCCTCGACCTGATCGCCAGCGGGAACTTTGCGAACAACGCTACCAGGCAGGAATTTTCGAGCGGGCTCAGCGTCGACAAGAGCGGCGTGAACTCCAGCAATGTAAGCGCGGGCGCCTATCTCAACTGGACGATCTTCGATGGAATGAAAATGTTCGCCACAAAGCAGCGCCTCGAATACCTTGAGGAAAGCGGACAACTAAGCTTAAAGCTCCAGATCGAGAACACGATCCAGGATGTTACGCTTGCATACTTCCAGGTGGTGAAGCAGGAGCAGCTCATCAAAGGCATCCTCTCCGCAAAGGCAGTATCGGAAGAACGCATTAAGATCGCGGAAAAAAAACAGGCGCTCGGCTCCGGCTCCAACGTTGAGCTTTTACAGGCGAAGCTGGACCTTAACGCACAAAAGGCCAATCTCATTACCCAAAGAAACCTCCTGAACCAATACAAAGGCGACCTGCTGATCTTATTAAAAAGCGATCCGTATTCCACATTCACCGTCGATTCCGTTTTTGCTTTTACCGAGATCAAATCCGCCGAGGAGATCAAAGCTAACATTGAAAAAACAAACACCGCCATGCTGCTTGCGCAGAAAAATGTTTCTGTTGCCAACCAGTATGTAAAAGAGTTGCGGGCACAGTATCTTCCGAAGCTCGACATCGGCGCCAGCTACCAGTTCGGCCGCAGCCAGAGCACGGCAGGACTTGCATTATACAACCAGAACCAGGGGCTGAACTACGGGTTCACATTTACATGGAACCTTTTCAATGGGCTCAACACCAGCAACCAAATTAAAGTTGCGAAGCTGGATCTTGAGAACAACAGCCTGTACGTGGAAAGCACTAAGTACATGCTGTTCTCCGGCGCAAACATTGCCTATACCCGCTGGCTGGGCGATAAGGAAATGCTGGCGCTCGAAGAGGAGAACATCAAGCTCGCAGAAGAAAGCATGAAGATCACCACCGAACGGATGCGCCTCGGCCTCGGCAATTACCTCGAGATCAAAGAAAGCCAGAAAACGTATGAAGAAGCGATCACGCGCCTTGTAAATGCGCGCTTCAACCTGAAGGTTTCGGAAACGGAGCTGAGAAAATTAACGGGAGAGTTGCTGAAGTAATATTCTGCTCACCTTGAGAAGATTCTTCACTCCGCTTTGCTGCGTTCAGAATGACAAAGCATCCGGCAATACGTGATGTTATCCTGAGCGAAGCGAATGGATCTTACAATAAGCATGGGGCTTTTATCAACCCCATTTCCCCTTCCCTTCCGCCTTCTTCTGCTCTATCCATTCCAGGAAATCAAATGTTTTGTTCAGCAGCTCTTCATTGGAGCGCTGCTGTTTTTTTTTGATCTCCGAGATCTTTTTCTTCAGCAGCTCTTTATTCTTGGCAGTCGGATTGTCTTCAAAGATCACACGCAGCGCTTCAAGAATATCCGATTGTAATTTAAATGCCGTTTCCTGCGCAAGCATCCTCTTTGTCGCATTCAGGCGGTTCTCAAAAAGCCAGTCGTTCGATTCAAACAGCACGATGAGGTACAACAATCGCGTGTTCAGCTGAAGCTCCTTCCTGAAATAAACATCCTGGCCTGCATTCAGGATCCTGTTCAGCCATTTGATCGCGGAGCTGTGATTTCCAGCCATGAGGTCGGCCACAGCCATAAA
The DNA here is from genome assembly GCA_025963725.1 of Bacteroidota bacterium. Lineage (GTDB taxonomy): Bacteria > Bacteroidota > Bacteroidia > 2-12-FULL-35-15 > 2-12-FULL-35-15 > 2-12-FULL-35-15. The sequence goes on from JAOQAE010000003.1 coordinate 495,421, forward strand.
GAAAAGAAGGTCGTACAAAACAGGACTGAATGAGGGTTTTGTTTTTTTCACCTCCGCCTCCACTTTTTTTATCACCCTCAGGCCTTCCTCCACATTGCCTAATTTATAATGCAGGTACAATTCATTCTCCGCCGTGTTCAGAAAATTAATGCGCTGCACAATGGGGTTCTTAATGCCATGCGCCTGCAGAAAAAAGCGCTGCTTGCGGATGAGCCCTTCCGCCACATCGTATTTCCGCAATACAAACATGCCGTTCACGAGGTTATTATAATTGGTGTGGTAGATCAGCGGAAGGTCCTTGATGAATTGCGGCGCCTCGTCCATGATCTTCTTGATCTCCCGGTAGCAGGCAAAGCGCTCCTGCTGGTTGTTCTTCACCGAAAATAAAAGTCCGCGCGCCGAATGAAAATAATAATTGATCCAGAAGCTGGTCTTCTCCTTTTCCTTCGGGTACAGCTGCTTCACCCGCTTTTCACTCTCGGTGATCAATGCCTTTGAAACATTTCCCTTGTCGACCTGGATCTGGATATTGAAGGCCAGCTGCATGAATGCCGATTGTGTCCTCACAATATCAAGGATGCGGATCTCCTCATCAAAATTCCGGTAAAGGTTCTTTTCCTCTTCATCCTTAATGTAAATGAGCGTTTCCCAGCGCAGGATCAGGAGCAGCACAGAAAATTTCTCGAGGCTGTACGCTTCTTTCTTGGAGCGGTTGATGAGCTTCTTGCACTGGTCGAAAAGGCCTTTGTTATACAGGATCTCGATCGCGATAAGGATGTTGCAGTACCGTGCGAGAAAGGTTTTTTCCTTGTAGAAAAAAGTAAGGCTGTCGAGCACATTGTGATAGAGGTAATTTTTTTCCGAAGGAAGGTGCTTAATGAATGTTTCCCCTTCGAAATTTTTTTTCAGCGCTGCTTCGTTATAGCTGTCCTGCCTGCCGATCGCGTCGAACAAGCGGAGGTAATTGTTCTTTTTACCGATCACATGGCGGGAGGAATAGATCTTGAAATACCTCTTTTCAGACATGTTCATGCTTTGGATCAGCTGGTGGAGCTCTTCGGATGGTGTCATATATACAAGAATAATACAACCAAAATACAGCGAATCCGGGATAAAAACAAATCATACCCTTAAATCAGACTTCCAAGAATGAGTGCTTTTTACTCTTGACCCGGGATTCGGCTGACCTATTTTTGAGTAAAGGATAACAAAAAAACAAAACCACATACATCATGAAAACTGCTCAATTCATCTGCGTAATTATTTTCTAAGGCAGGCGCTACATGCTGTAGCTCCCGCATTTATTGCGATTCCGGGTTCCGTTCGAACGGGGCCGGAATTTTATATTTTACTCATCGTCATCTTTTTTTATACACATTAATACTGACCCAATGAAAAAGATTGTTGCACCTCTCCTCGGATTATTAATGCTGGCCTGTATTTCCGGCTCTCTTGCACAAACCACCTTCCGCCTCAGCTATGATGTGGGCGCATTCGACATTGCAGGCGGAATGGTTGAAAATCCTGCCGGTGAATTTGTTGTAGCCGGGCTCAACAATTCTTTCGGGCCGTATTACGGGAATGCGATCAAGTTTGATGCATCGGGAACTGTTACATGGGCAAAGGCTTATACCGGCGGCTTTGCAACCAACTTTTCCGACATTAAGAATGTAAGCGCTGCCAACGGCGGAGGATACATCATTACCGGCTCTTCCACCAGCGGAGGCGGCGGCGCCCTGCTTGTGCGCATTGATAATTCAGGCGCCATCACATGGGCAAAGCGCTACCAGCTTCCCGACAAGCCTACCGGCAATGCATCCAGCGAATACGGATCATCCGTTATTGAAACTTCCGACGGAGGCTTTCTTGTTGGCGGCGGCGTTGATTATTTCTGGGACGGAGCAAGCGCAACAACAGTGGATACTACAAGCGCGCTGGCATTTAAGGTGGATGGCTCAGGGAACCTGCTTTGGAACAAGGTATGGACACTGACCAACCCTACAAAAGCGGATGAGCATTACATTAATGATGTTGCAGAATCTGCCGACGGCTATTTCTTTGTAGGTGAATCTGCCGATGAAACACAGGCATACGACAGCGATGGCGACCTGCCGCGTGATGCGCTCCTGATCAAAACCGACAAGGCAACCGGCGCCACCACTTACATCCGGCGATGGGGACACGGAGGAACTTCTTCACAGGGAATTAACTCCTGCTTAAAATTAAGCACCGGGAATATTTTACTTGGCGGCTATGATGATGTGCATTCTTTTCTTGTCAGCATCAGCGGCACAGGCTCGGTTACACCAACCGTGATCTTTAACAGGAGATTGAACGGAAGCGCTTTCGGCAGCATCTATGTGATCCAGGATATTATGGAAAATGCCGACGGAAATTATTCACTCATCGGCACGCAGATCAATCCCTTCTCTTTCCCTGTAGCGCTGAATACAATGATCGTAAAGCTCAACAGCTCAACAAGTGCGCTGGTATTCGGCAGGACGTATGCCCCTATCGGCTTGTCTGCCATCTTACCCGAAGGCGGGCTTTGCAGTGACCAGGGTTATTACATCTGCATGACCGATCAGCAGGCGGGCGGCTTTAATTACAATGTGATCCGCACGAATAATGTAGGGCAGCTCGGCGCCGGCGTTACCGCCTGTAATTCAACCAATCTGAGTCCAACGCTTGGAACCGAATCGATCACGTTCACAACACCCGCGACTGCTACTTACAGCTCACTAACCGGCTCTACCTTCAGTCCGGCTGTAAGCAACATGACACCTACGCTCGTTACGCACTGCCTCAATACCGCCTGCACCCCGCCGGCAGCAGCTACAACCGTTACAGCCACTCCTGCCACGATCTGTGCCGGGCAAACATCAACGATCACGGCAAGCGGCCCGGCAACCGGCGTTACTTACAATGTATTCACCACGCCAACAGGCGGCAGTTCTATCGGAACAACGCCGTTGGTAGTAAGCCCCGGAAGCACAACCACCTATTACATAGAGACTACATTAACACCAACCTGCGTGAGCACCACGAGGCCATCGGTTACCGTTAACGTAACACCTGTAGTGACGCCGGTTACAGGGTTCTCTTATACCACGCCGGTTTGCGCGAACGGAACCAATCCTTCGCCAACACCTGTTGGAGGCTTTACCGCGGGCGGAACCTATTCATCCACTGCAGGCTTAACGCTAAACGCTTCCACGGGAGTGATCACCTTATCGTCAAGCACACCGGGAACCTATACCGTTACGTATACAGTTGCCGCTTCGGGTTGTAATCCCGCAGGAAGCAGCACCGCCAGCATTACGATCAACCCTAACACCACACCGGGAACAAGCTTCTCGTATCCGTCGCCGGTTTGTGCCAATGCCCCCAATCCATCACCAACACCGGGAGGCGGGTTCACAGCGGGAGGCACCTATTCTTCAACGGCAGGCTTAAGCATCAATGCCTCCACGGGAGTGATCAACCTTTCGGGAAGCACGCCGGGAACATACACCATCACGTATTCCATTGCCGCATCGGGATGCCAGCTGGCAGGAAGCGGAACAGCAAACATCACCATTAACCCGAACACAACACCGGGAACAAGCTTTTCCTATCCTACACCGGTTTGCGCAAATGCCTCCAATCCATCGCCAATACCGGGAGGCGGATTCACGGCAGGCGGAACCTATTCTTCCACTGCAGGCTTAAGCATTAACGCTTCCACAGGGGTGATCAACCTTTCGGGAAGCACGCCGGGAACATACACCATCACGTATTCCATTGCCGCATCGGGATGCCAGCTCGCAGGAAGCGGAACAGCGAACATCACCATTAACCCGGTGACAACACCGGTAACAGGCTTCTCCTATGCATCGCCGGTTTGTGCCAATGCCGCGAACCCTTCACCAACGCCTGCTGCAGGATTTACTTCCGGCGGAACTTACTCTTCAACCGCTGGATTGACGGTGAATTCCGGAACAGGAGTGATCGACCTTGCCACATCAACACCGGGAACATACACCGTTACCTACTCGGTTCCTGCAACAGCATGCGGGCCTGCAGGAAGCAGCACAGCTAACATTACCATTACACCGAACACCACCCCGGGCACAAGCTTCTCGTATCCTACACCGGTTTGCGCCAATGCCTCCAATCCTTCGCCAACAGCAGGCGCTGGATTTACAACAGGCGGAGCCTATTCTTCAACTGCGGGATTAACGATCAATGCAGGAACAGGGCTCATCGACCTTGCCACCTCCACACCGGGAACATATACGATCACTTATTCGGTGGCTGCATCGGGCTGCCAATTAGCAGGAAGCGGAACAGCCAATATTACTATTAACCCGACCACCGCGCCTGTTACCTCGTTCTCCTACACATCGCCTGTATGTGCGAACGGAACAAATCCTTTACCCATCCCTTCCGGCGGATTTACAAGCGGGGGAACATACTCTTCAACATCCGGAGTTACGATCAACGCTTCAACAGGCGAGATCGGCCTTGCAACTACAACACCGGGAACATATACCGTTACCTATTCGGTTGCAGCATCGGGATGCGCCATTGCAGGAAGCAGCACGTCAAGCATTACCATCGATCCAACCACTTCTCCTGTAACCTCGTTCTCTTATACCACACCGGTATGCGCAAACGGAACCAACCCGGTTGCAATCCTTGGTTTCGGATTTAATGGCGGAGGAACATTCAGTTCAGCTGCGGGCTTATCGCTTAATGCTTCAACGGGCGACATCGACCTGGCAACAACAACTCCCGGCACATACACTGTTACCTATTCGGTGGCAGCATCGGGATGTATGGCAGCAGGAACAGGAACAGCGAATATCACCATCAACCCGGTAACAACACCGGTAACAGGCTTCTCCTATACATCGCCGGTTTGCGCGAATGCAGCCAACCCTTCACCAATACCAACATCGGGATTTACCACAGGCGGAACATACAGCTCCACTTCAGGGATCAGCGTTAATTCATCCACAGGCGTGATCGACCTGGCCTCATCCACGCCGGGAACATACACCGTTACATACGATGTAGCGGCCACCACCTGCGGGCCGGCAGGCAGCAGCACAGCAAGCATTACCATTGATCCGGTGATCACACCGGTAACAGGGTTTACGTACACTACTCCGGTTTGTGCCAATGGCACAAACCCTGTACCTATTCCCGGCAGTGGCTTTACAACAGGGGGAACCTACACCTCCACCGCAGGCGTAACCATCGACCCTTCCACCGGAACGATCGACCTTGCAACAACAACACCCGGTACGTATACCGTAACTTATTCTGTAGCTGCATCGGGCTGCACGGCGGCTGGAACAGGAACTGCAGGCATCACCATCATCCCGGTAACTGCGCCGGTAACAGGATTCACTTACAGCAGCGGCGCTTCCGTTTGCTCCAATGGAACCAACCCGGTGCCGGTTCCTTCAGGCGGATTCACCAGCGGCGGAACGTACAGCTCGACAGCCGGGTTAACACTGAATGCATCAACAGGGACCGTTGACCTTTCCACCTCCACGCCCGGAACATACACCATTACATATTCGGTTCCTGCAACAGTATGCGGGCCTGCAGGAAGCAGCAGCACCTCTCTTACGATCAATGCCGCGCCTTCTGCAACAGCAGGCAGCGCCGGCGCTTCAGTTTGCTCTGGCTCTGCTATTAACTTAACATCATCGGGTGGAACTTCGTATGCATGGACAGGCCCGGGCAGCTATACAAGCAGCGCGCAGAACCCTGTGATCGCAGCTGCGACCACGGCTGCAAGCGGAACATATACCGTTGTTGTAACAGGCTCCAACGGCTGCTCCGCCACCGCAAGCACAACGGTTACCGTAAACAATAACCCCGTTATCAGCATCTCCGGCACCAGCACGATCTGTTCAGGAGGAACTACTACATTAACTGCTTCGGGCGCTGCTACTTATTCCTGGAACACAGGAGCCGGCACCGCTTCCATCAATGTTAGCCCCGTAGCCGGCACCACTTATACAGTTACAGGAACCAGCGCAGGCTGCTCATCAACGCAGACATTCTCCGTTGCCGTTACAGCACCACCGGTTGCTTCAATTAACGGAAGCGCTACAGTATGTGCAGGCCAGCCGGTTACATTAACCGCAAGCGGCGGACCGGCTTACCTTTGGAGCACTGGCGCTACAACAGCCACTATCACTGTGAACCCGGCCGCTGCAACAACCTACAGCGTAATTGTGGGAAGCGGCTGTACAGATACGGCTTCCATCACCGTTGCAGTGAATGCATCGCCAACACCGGCGATTACAGGCGCTACCGTTATTATTGCAGGCACAAGCACAACACTTACAGCCACGGGCGGAACAAGCTATGTATGGAGCCCTGCAACAGGCCTTAGCTGTACCACATGCGCTTCACCCGTTGCAACGCCAACGGTTACCACGCAGTATTGTGTTACCGCAACCAACAGCAGCGGCTGCTCCGATTCTGCCTGCGTGATCATTGATGTGGACATCAAATGCGGAGAGCTGTTCGTGCCGAATGCCTTTTCCCCGAATGCAGATGGCGAGAACGATATGCTGTTTGTAATGGGCAATTGCATCAAAGACCTCCACTTTGCGATCTTCGACCGCTGGGGTGAAAAAGTATTCGAGACCACCGATGCGTCTATCGGCTGGGATGGCTCTTTCAAAGGAAAGGCGCTGGACACATCGGTGCTTGTATATTACCTGAGCGCAACAGTGGACGGCGTAGAAGTGAAGAAGCACGGCAACATAACATTGGTTAAATAAGATCCTTCATGAAAATAAGCACATTTTTAACAGCCTTAACACTTTTGTTTTCGCTGGCATCGTCCGCTCAGAACAACACTGGCGGCTCCTGGTCGGCCAAGTACGGACACGCGAAAGCGTTCATTGAAAACAAAGGCCAGTTTAAGCCGGGCGACATAACTACTGAGCCGGTATTGTACGCCGTTGACCATGGTTCCACGATGGCTTATTTTACAAGCAGGGGGATCACCTACAGCTTCCTGAAAACCTGGAAGAAAGATGAAGGTGATGAAAAGGAAAGAAGGAAAGAAAGGGAACACTTAACAGAGAAAGAATATAAAAAGGAAGAAGCCGAAGAGCATAAACTTGAATTCAAAACCGACCAGGTATCGTTTGAATGGGAAAATGCAAATCCCGATGTGAAGATCGTTGCGGAAGAGATGCTTGAGAATTATTTCAGCTATACCTTCAAAAAAAACGGGCAGGAGCAAAACGAGAACTTTATTCACGGGTATAAAAAGATCACCTATAAAGACCTTTATCCGAATATTGATGTGGAATATGTTTTTCATCCTACGGAAGGGCTAAAGTATTCTGTGATCCTTCATCCCGGCGCAGATCCTTCGCTTGTAAAAATGAAGTATGCCTCCTCTGAAAAGTTATCTTTTGATCACGAAGACCTGGTCATTCGTACAAAATTCGGGAACATCATTGATCATGCACCGGTTACTTTCTATGAAGGCAATACCAGCAGCATTATCGGATCGCGGTTTGAAAAAGAGGGAAATGTGATCTCGTTCAAATTGGGCGCATACGACAATACCAAAACTGTTGTGATCGATCCATGGACAGTAACCCCTGCATTTGCAACCAATTGGGATTGTGTGTGGGAATGTGAACGTGACGGCGCAGGCAATGTTTATATTATCGGCGGTGTATCGCCCATGCAGCTGCTCAAATACAACTCGGCGGGAGCGCTTCAGTGGACGTATTCCACACCCTATGATACCACTTCATGGCTCGGGACATTTGCAACGGATAATGCAGGTAATTCGTATGTAACACAGGGATCCACTGCTAAGATCCTGAAAGTAAACACCACCGGCGGACTTGTGTGGAGCAATGCGAGTCCCGGCGGAGCTTTCGGAACCACGGAATTCTGGAGCATTTCCTTTAACTGTGATGAGAGCATGCTGGTGATCGGTGGAACAGGCGGCGGTATTCCGCCCAAGCCTTATATCTACAATGTAAATACAACTACCGGGAACATCAGCTCCAGCGTGCAGGTACACGGCGGCGGCGGGTTTACCGGGCAGGAGATCCGTGCTATTACCGCGTGTGGAAACGGGAAGTACTATTATCTAAGCCACGATTCGATCGGCTTCATCGACCAGAGCCTTTCCTTTTGCACAAGCAGCGCCGCTTCTGCATACCACAGGAACAACCAATATACCTTCGGATATAAATGTGAGAACTGGAGGAAGGACAATACAGGAATTTGTGCGATCCGTGCAAACACGAATTTTGTATATACACATAAGGGAAGCACCGTAGACAAGCGCTCTCTGACCACAGCCAATATCATTACAAGCGCAGCCATCGCAGGGGGAGCCTTCACTTCTTCTTTCGGAGGAAACTATGTACAGAACAGCGGTATCGATATCGACGATTGCGGAAATGTATATGTAGGTTCTAAAAACTCCGTTGTGAAATACGACGCGAACCTTGTATTGCTGGCAACCTATCCCGTTTCCTTCAATGTGTACGATGTGCATGTGACGGCCGGCGGAAACATTATTGCCTGCGGCAGCACCGGGGATTACAACGCCGCTATCCGCCCGGGCTACATTCAATACATTGCGGCAGCAGCCTGTGCACCTTTGGCGCTGACCTGCTGTAATCCTACCATCTGTGCACCGAACTCGCTCTGCGTCAGCGCAAGCCCCGTAACCTTACAGCCTGCAACAAGCGGCGGAACATGGAGCGGAACAGGCGTAAATGCTTCGGGAGTTTTCAGCCCCTCGGTAGCAGGCGCCGGCACATTCGTGATCACGTATACACTTGCCTGCGGAAGCAGTTCCGTAAGCATTACCGTTAATCCTTGTACTGCCTTATCGGTTTGCCAGAACAGCAGCCCTACCACATTAACCGTTTCAGGAGGTTCAGGGCCGTACAGCTGGCAGCAGCAGGTAACCACCACGCCATGTATCTCCGGCTTCGGGGTTCCCTGCGCAGGCTTTGGAACAGTAGCCGGGCCGCCTGTTACAAGCTGGAGCACATTCGCCACAGGAACTACCATAACGCCACCCGGTACTTATCCTATCCAGGTGGTTGACAATGCCGGCACAGTATTTCTGATCAACAGCCTTGGCTCCGTACCGAGCTGCACCAGCTGTCCGCCCTTAACGGTAACGCCCGCCTCACAGGTAAACGTAAGCTGTTTCGGCGTTTCAACAGGAAGCTTCAGCGCTTCCACATCGGGCGGGGCTTCACCGTATGATTATACATTGATGAACGGCGCCACAACAGTCGCCACCTTTACCAACATAGCCGGATCGCAGGCCTTTTCGGGATTAGCGGCAGGAACCTACACGCTTAATGTGCTTGATAATAATGGTTGTCCGGGCAGCACTACAATTACCATTACCCAGCCTGCAAGCGCGGCTGCTGTTTCTATTACAGGAACCACCGCCGCAACCTGCGGGGCAACCAACGGCAGCGCAACAGCCACGGCAAGCGGCGGAACAGGGCCTTATGATTACGTTTGGACCGGAACCGCGGGAACATTGCAGACCACCAATAACGTAGCGGGGCCGAATACACTCAGCGGCTTAGCAGCAGGAACGTATACCGTAACCATTACCGACAATAACAGCTGCACAAGCACCACTACTGCTACGATTACCAGCACCGGCGGGGCAACGGTAAGCATCACCGCGCAAACAAATGTATTGTGCTTCGGAGGCACAACCGGGAACGCAACAGGAACAGCAGCCGGAGGATCATCTCCTTACGATTATGTATGGACAGGAACCTCAGGCACACTGCAAACAACCAATAATATTGCCGGCTCCGATATCCTGAACGGCCTTGCGGCAGGAACCTATACCGTTACCGTTACCGACAATGCAGGCTGTACCGGCACAGCAACAGCAACCATCACACAGCCCTCAACCGCTGCTTCCGTAGCGATCACAGGCACTACCGGCACACCCTGCGGAGGCAGCACAGGCACAGCAACAGCACAGGCAAGCGGTGGAACATCGCCTTATGATTACGTTTGGACAGGTTCCTCTGGAACGCTGCAAACAACGAATAACGTTACAGGCGCTGATGTACTCAACGGCCTCTCTGCAGGAACATACACCGTGACGATCACCGATAACAACGGCTGTATCTCTTCCGCCACAGCCACAGTGACCAGCACCGGCGGAGCAACAGTAAGCATTACCGCGCAAACAAACGTACTCTGTTTCGGAGGCGCAACAGGAACCGCAACAGCCACGGCAAGCGGCGGAACATCGCCGTACGATTATGCATGGACAGGCGCGGCAGGAACACTGCAAACAACAAATAACATTGCCGGCGCAGACATCCTCGATTCACTCGCGGCAGGAACATACACCGTTACCGTTACCGATAACAGCGGATGCATCAGCAATGCAACAGTGACCATTACCGAGCCTCCGGCAGCGGCGAGCGTAGCCATCACCGGCACAACGCCTGCGGCCTGCGGAACAGCAAGCGGCAGCGCAACGGCGCAGGCAAGCGGCGGAACAGGGCCGTATGACTACGTGTGGACGGGCACTGCAGGAACACTGCAAACAACCAATAACATCAGCGGCCCCGATGCGCTGGGCAGCGTAGCAGCAGGAACATACACCGTTACCATCACCGATAACAACGGCTGTACCTCCACCACAACAGCCAGCATCAGCAACTCCGGCGGGGCAACAACAAACATCACCGCATCCGTCAATGTTTCCTGCTTCGGCGGAAGCAATGGCAGCGCCACCGCAAATACAACGGGCGGAACAGCGCCTTATGATTACGTATGGACAGGCAGCGCAGGAACACTGCAAACAACAAACGACATTGTTGTTCCGAACACGCTCAGCGGATTAGCTGCGGGAACATATACCGTTACCGTTACCGATAACAGCGGATGCGTAAGCAATGCAAGCATCACCATTACACAGCCAGCATCAGCGCTTACGCTTGTTACCGCTTCATCAGCAAACACCAGCTGCGGACTGAACAATGGATCAGCTTCGGTCTCTGCAAGCGGCGGAACATCCGGCTACACATATAGCTGGGCACCAACGGGAGGCAGCAGCACAAGCGCCGGCTCGCTTGCAGGCGGAACATACACGGTTACCGTTACCGATGCGAACAGCTGTACGGCAACAACAACCGCTACGGTCGGCGCAAGCACAGGAGTTACGGTAGCTGTAGCGTCACAAACGAACGTAAGCTGCAACGGCGGCACTAACGGAACGGCAACAGTTACACCTTCTGGAGGAACCGGAACATACGCCTATACCTGGACGGGAAGCACAAGCACTTCGGCAACAGCCACGGGGCTTGCTGCCGGAAGCTATACGGTAACCGCCATCAGCGGCTCCTGCTCTAACACCACAACGGTGGCCATCACGCAGCCTTCCGCCATCAGCGCAACTGTGAATACAACACCTGCCACCTGCACATCGCCAACGGGAACAGCAACGGCTGCTGCAGGAGGCGGAACAGGCACACTGAGCTATCTCTGGAACAATGCGGCGACCACCTCTTCCATCACGGCGCTGAACCCGGGGACCGTAAGCGTTACCGTTACCGACGCAGCGGGCTGCACCCAAACAGCAAGCGGATCGGTGGGAAGCACCGGCGGCATCACTGCAAGCGTGAGCGCGGATGTAGTGATCACACAGGGAGAAAGCACCACGCTCTTTGCAACAGGCGGACAAACTTATACTTGGAGCCCCGCAACGGGATTAAGCTGCGGAACCTGCGACACCACCGTTGCAACGCCTTTACAAAGCACAACGTATTGCGTGACTGCCGACAGCTCATCCTGCACCGACACAGCATGTGTAAGAGTTACGGTCGAGATCCCCTGCCCTACAAACAAGGACCTTGCAGTGCCGAATGCCTTCTCGCCGAACGACGACGGACATAACGACATCTTCTGCCTGCAGGGATGGAGCAATTGCATTCAAACCTTCAACATTTACATCTTCGACAGATGGGGCGAGAAAGTGTTTGAATCGGCAGATGCCGGCTTCTGCTGGGATGGAACCTACAGGGGCAAAGCGCTTGATCCGGCCGTGTTCGTTTATTTTATAACGGCCACTTTCTCCAACGATAATAAAGTAGAATCAAAAGGAAATATTTCACTCATCCGCTAAGCAACATGAACATGAAAAAGATACTATTCACAGCCTGCTTGCTGTATGCCGGAAGTGCAACTATTTTTGCGCAGGACATTCACTTCTCACAATACACGCAAACGCCATCGCTTGTGAACCCCGCGCTTACAGGTATTTCCAACGTGGTAAGGGCAAGCGTGATCTACAAGGACCAATGGAGAAGCATCACCGTTCCCTATAAAACATACGGAGCATCCTTCGAGATGAAATTCAAGGGAAGCAACTGGGAGAAGGCCGGCTCACACATGACCAAGATCTATAAGAAAGCGTTCAACAGGATGGCGGGCGGACTTTCATTTTACAGCGACAAGGCCGGTGACGGCAACATGGGATCCACGCAGGTGAACCTTTCACTGGCCACCTTTGTGCCGCTGAACAAATTAAGCTCATTGTCGCTGGGCCTGCAGGGAAGCCTTGTGCAGCGCAAGATCGATTATGCAAAGCTGGTGTTCCCCGACCAGTACAGCGGCACCACGTATGACCCAAACATGGCGCAGGGTGAAAGCTATAGCACCAACAATTTCATCTATCCCGATTTTGCAGGCGGAATCGCATGGAGCTACGGCTACAATGAAAAATCCATCGGCGCCAACAATGAATTCCGCGCCAACGTGGGCGTATCGATGTACCACTTCAACCAGCCGAAGCAGCAGTTCCTGAGCGGCACGCGCGAGCGGCTGAGTTCAAAATACCTGGTCCACGGCGACTTCCTGATCGGCATTCCGAACTCCAACGTGGCGCTGGCACCGAGCTATATCGTAGAGATCCAGAACCCTTCCACGGAAGTGGTGGCAGGAATGATGCTCAAATATTATTTCAGCCAGGATTCGAAATACACCGGCTATTTAAAAAAATCGGCGCTCGGACTGGGCGCCTATTACAGGAACCGTGATGCGCTTATTCTTTCGCTGCTGATCGAATACCAGCAGTATGCTGTAGGCATCAGCTACGACCTCAATACCTCGAAGCTGCGCAACGCAAGCACCGGCAGGGGCGGCCCCGAGATCTTCCTGCGCTTTGTTACACCAAACCCATTCCTTTACCAGAAGAAGGCAAAGGTTAGCTTTATATAAAATTAAATTGTATTTTTCAATCACATGAAATCATTAATGACCATGGACCACTCATCGAGAAAACAGACCCGGCTGAACAAATTGTGCCTGCTGGCTGCAGGATGCCTTTTCTCAGGCGCCACGCTTACCGCCCAGGATATTCACTTCTCACAGTTCGATGAAACGCCGCTTCAGCTGAACCCTGCAAACACCGGCGTTCACCACGATGTGCGCGTGATCGGCAATTACAAGAACCAATGGAAATCCGTTGGCTCGCCGTATAAAACATTCGCTGTTTCGGCCGACCTGAAGCTGCTGAAGAAAAAGCACCACCAGATGGGCATCGGGATCGACTTCTTCAACGACAAGGCCGGCGATGCGAACATGGGCACCAGCCAGGGGAACATCTCCCTTTCCGGGATCATCAACATCAACGATAAAAGCCTGATCTCCGCCGGCCTCATGGGCGGGTTTACACAGCGCAGCATGAACACCACTAAGCTGCAATGGGGCAACCAGTACGACGGACAGGCCTACAACGCCGCGCTTGCAACGGGAGAGCCATCAGCGGTCCAGAATTACACCTTCGCCGATTTCGGAGCGGGATTGCAGTTCAGCTACGGAACCGACGAGATGTACATTTCAGCGAACAATGCCAAAAAAGTGAACATCGGCGTTTCTGTTTTTCACCCTCATCAGCCTGCCTACTCCTTTTATAACGCCAACGAAAAGCTGCACATGAAGCTTGTTCTGCATGGCGATGCCGCGATCGGGATCCCGAACAGTAACCTCGTTTTAAAGCCATCCTACATTGTTTTTATGCAGGGCGCCGTGAAAGAGATCACACCCGGACTGGCTTTCCAGTACATCCTCCAGGAAGGATCGAAATACACGAAGAACAAAAAGCCGGCTGCCCTTTCACTGGGCGGCTACTATCGTTTACAGGATGCTGCCATTGCTGTGATCAAGTTCGAGTATGCAAATTATTCGATCGGCTTCAGCTATGATATTAATATGTCGCAGCTGAAAACAGTAACAAATACAAGGGGCGGATTTGAGATCTCCCTGCGGTTCATTTCCCCGGGAGCATTTGGAAGATCGAGCTCCAAATCAAAGTTCTTATAGTTTTTTTCATAGGTAGGTTTAGTATAAAGGAACCGCTTCTTAGAGAGGCAGTTTTTTTATGAAGTGGGCTGAGATTTTTACAATTAATAATTTACTCCTATTCGTTTTCTTTTTATTGCAATGTGCCACGTTAGATTTTCGGAACAGAAGTTTAAAATGGAGATTGAATCATTCGGCGACTCTTTTTGCTTTATCAAGCGATAGCGGTAAATGATTGCCATGAAAATTAGCCTTTCGAAGCGGAATGACTGGTAGCAATCAATTTATCCGCAGTTCTTCCGAACGGCAGAGAGGAAGAAATCGCCTTATAAAGCAAAAAAGCTTTTGTAACTTTTGGCTTCAAAAGTTAAAGACCCCTTTTTTACCGGAAATAGAAACAATAAATCAAACACATACCAAGAGTTAAAGCTTTTAAATTTCTTTTTGTCTTGAAACAAAAAGAAACAAAAAATTCAAGAAAGCATAATTCCTCCCCACAGGCTACACGGCATCGTATGCTTTCAAGCCCCACGCACGGCTCCGAAATATGTTACAAAATTATTTTATGATTATTGCAATGTGCCACGTTCGGTTTTCGGAACAGAAGTAAAATGGAGATTGAATCATTCGGCGACTATTTTTGCTTTATCAAGTGATAGCGTTAAATGATTGCCATGAAAATTAACCTTTCGGAGAGCGATGCCTGGTGGCAATCAATTTATCCGCGGTTCTTCCGAACGGCGGAGAGGAAGAAATCGCCTTATAAAGCAAAAAAGCTTTTGTAACTTTTGGCTTCAAAAGTTAAAGAGACTTCTTTGTAACTTTTACCTATAAAAATTCAGAATTCCTTTATCTTTGAACTTACAACCACATCAAGCATTTAAAAAATGAAAGTACTGAAGAAAATAGGCAAAGGGTTCCTCATCGTCCTGGTGGTCCTGAACCTCGCGATCCTGGTAACAGGCAAAACCTATCTTTATAAAGGCATTTCCAATACTTATTTAAAAGGCCGCTCCGGGCCAAGCATCACCGAATTTGAGATCTTCGAAAACCGCGTGGTAAAGGCCGGCACAGAGCAGAAGTGGCATGCCGCAAAAAACTACAATACACAAAAGATCCCAGCTCCGCTTGAGCCGCATTTTACTGAAATGCAAACGGCCGCATTCGTTGTTATCAAAGATGATTCGCTGGTGCATGAGCAGTACTGGGATAACTTCGGGCCCGACTCGCGCTCCAATTCCTTTTCCATGGCCAAAACATTCGTAGGTATCCTGATCGGTGCGGCCATTGATGAAGGAAAAATTAAAAACGTTGACCAGCCGGTAGGTGATTTTTTACCGGAATTTAAGGACGGCGATAATGCGAAGCTCACGATCAAACATTTGCTGACGATGAGCTCGGGGATCAATTTCGATGAGGATTATGTGAGTCCCTTCGCTTACCCCGCACAGGCCTATTACGGCAGCGACCTCAAAAAGCTGACATACGGCTACAAGGTTACGGAAGCCGGCGGAAAAACATTCAGGTACCTGAGCGGCAACTCCGAGCTGCTGGCTTTTATCCTTGCCAAAGCAACCGGGAAAACGCTGAGCGAGTATATGTCGGAAAAGCTGTGGAAGCCGCTTGGCGCGAAGAATGACGCACTCTGGAGCCTCGATTCAAAAGACGGAATGGAAAAAGCATATTGCTGCTTTAATTCCAATGCGCTCGATTTTGCAAGGATCGGGCAGCTGTACCTCGACAGCGGAAAATGGAACGGCAACCAGGTCATCAGCGCAGATTATGTAGCAAGGTCCATCGTTCCTGCGGAGCTCAATGATGAGAATGGAAAGAAGATCGACAATTACGGCTATGCATGGTGGCTGATCCCGGAATACCGCGGGCATTCAATTTTTTATGCGCGCGGGATCCTGGGCCAGTACATCATTTGCATTCCGGATAAGAAAATGGTTGTAGTGCGCCTCGGCAGCAAGCGGGAAAAGCGCCAGGGCAATGATCATCCGCTCGATCTTTATTATTACATAGATGCGGCGCTTGACATGTACGGGAAGTAGAACTGAGATTGGAGGTTGGAGGTTGGAGAAAAAAAACATGGTTGATTAATGTGTAACTCCTGTTGCAACAGATGTGTAAATTTGTATAGTTTTGCAATCCCATGAAAAAAGATATTAGTCCGCCCGAAGTAACAGACATAGCAGTCGCGGTAGTGCAGGAAGAGAACGAGCTGGCCGGGATGGAATGGAACGTATACCTTGTGAACTTGCGCGACCACGACATTGAAGGTGTGCTGGTATCGTCGATGGGTTACGGAATGTATCAGGACGAAGAAGTGAAAACCTCTACCCTGCGCCATTTCATGGACACCGTTAAATCCAGGAGCTTCGCGAAGATAGAGCCGATCGTGGAAACGGTGTTTGGCCTTAACAATGAGTTTTGGGTAAGCTTTTATGTGAACAAAGTGATGTATGATAAAAAATACATTTTCCTTCCCGAAACCATCAAAGAAGAAAATTTTGTAATGATCCCTTACCTGAATAAAAAAGGTGTAATGATAAAATAAGAAATCACCTCATCCTATACTCCGGGAGAGCAAACAACATAATTTATGCTCGATAACATCAAGCTTTCCAACATCCTGTTCCTCGATGTAGAAACAGTTCCGGTTGTGTATGACTACAAAAAGCTTCCAAAGAACATGCGTGAGCTCTGGGATTCCAGGTTCCGCTTCCAGCAAAAGGACACACCCGAAGAGCTCTATAAAAAAGCCGGGGTGTTTGCCGAATTTGCAAAAGTGATCTGCATTTCGGTAGGCTATTTCAATGAAAAAACATTTCGTGTAAAATCGTTTTACGGGCATGATGAAAAGCAGATCCTGCTCGACTTTGCCGCGCTGCTCAACAAGCACTTCAACCGCAGGGACCACCTGTTATGTGCGCATAACGGGAAGGAGTTCGACTTCCCGTTCCTTTGCAGAAGAATGCTGATCAACGGCGTAAAGCTCCCAAAAACGCTGAACCTCGCCGGCAAAAAGCCCTGGGAGGTTCCCCACCTCGATACCCTTGAGCTGTGGAAATTCGGCGATTATAAAAATTATACTTCGCTCAACCTGCTGGCTGCGATCTTCAACATCCCAACGCCGAAGGACGACATCGACGGCAGCGATGTGGCCCGTGTTTACTGGGAAGAAAAGAACCTGCAGCGCATTGTTGTGTATTGCCAGAAGGATGTGCTTACGGTTGCGCAGGTGCTTCTCCGCTTTAAAGGCGAGCCGCTGATCGAGCAGGAGGATGTGGTGGTAGCCTGAGGGAGGCAGGAGAGAGGAGGCTGGAGAGAGGAGGGGGAGGCTGGAGACTAGAAAATTGGAAGTATAATTTATCAATTCGTTTTATGAGTAGCGAAAATTTATTCAATTTTGAAAAGCTTGTAGTTTATCAAAAATCACTTACGTTTATCGACAGGGTTTATGAGGTAACAGAAATGTTTCCTGCTTCTGAGCGTTTTAACCTGGTAGACCAGTTCAAGGCTTCAAAACTAATCTCCCTCTTTCATGCAGCCTTTTACCTAAATTCTCCCTCCTCCTGCCTTCTACCTCCCAACTAATTCCTTATCTTTGCAGCATATAACTATCATGCGCCCTACGATCAATCACAAACACCTTCTCCCCTTCTCCATCCTTTTGCTGGTACTGTTTACGGCATCCTGCAAAAAAGAAGTGAAGGACCCGCTGGCCCAATACGGCCCTTTTGTTAAAACCGTAATGAGGATCGATACCGGCGCTTTCCGCGGATTCAACTTCGGCGACAAAATGGATACGGTGCTTGCGAAGGAAACGGCAAAGGCAACCGAGGCGGATGAGAATTACCTGTATTTCGAATACCGCATCGATACGGCCGGCTCCTTCGATATTGCCTACGACTTTGATGAAACAGGCGGATTAGCCGAGATCCAGTCGTATGTGTATGTGAAGAACATCGACAAGGTTGACAGTGTTTTCAATGCTTTCAAAGATTATTTCGATGATCATTTCGGGAAGAACGAAACCCAGATGGGCTACAATGTTTGGTCTGTAAAGTCCGGAAAATACGGCGATATCAACATCAACCTTTCCGATGAAAGCGCCGATTTTACCGCCGATAAAACACCGGGCAAGATCTCCATTTCCATTTACCCCGATAAGGATTAAGCGCATTTCAGCGGCTTATGCCCCTGCATTCATCTGCCAATACCGCCCGCAGGTCTTAAATTTGTTGCATATCTCGGTTACAAAATGTATTTTTAGCACTCTTTGAAAAATCCTGTTTGGCAACATGGCAAAAGACATTCTACTCGAGATCAAAAACCTGGTTACTGAATTCCGTACCGAAGATGAAACTGTAAAGGCGGTCAATAACATTTCCTTTACGCTTTCACGCGGCGAAACCGTTGGTATCGTTGGCGAATCGGGCTCTGGAAAATCGGTTACCTCCCTTTCTGTCATGCGCCTCATTCCAAATCCTCCCGGAAAAATAACCGGCGGGGAGATCATTTACCACTCCAAGAAACGCGGCCCTATCGACCTTGCAAAGCTTTCCGAAAAGGAAATGCGCACGCTTCGGGGAAACGAGATCGCGATGATCTTCCAGGAGCCGATGACCTCGCTGAATCCCGTGTACACCTGCGGCGACCAGGTGATGGAAGCCATCCTGCTGCACCAGAAATGCAGCAAAAAAGAAGCAAAGGAAAGAACCATCCAATTGTTCAGGATCGTGCAATTACCGCGGCCTGAGAATATATTCGACAGCTACCCGCACCAGATCTCGGGCGGACAAAAACAGCGCGTAATGATCGCGATGGCGATGAGCTGCAACCCAAGCATCCTGATCGCCGATGAGCCGACCACAGCGCTGGATGTAACCGTACAGGCCACCATCCTCGACCTGATGCTGAAGCTGCAGCGCGAGCACGACATGGGCATCCTCTTCATCACGCACGACCTTGGCGTTATTGCCGAGCTTGCCGATAAAGTGGTGGTGATGTACAAAGGAAAGATCGTGGAGCAGGGAACAGTGCTGGAGATCTTCTCCAACCCGCAGCACCCTTATACCAAAGGGCTTTTAGCCTGCCGCCCTCCTTTGAACAAGCGCCTCCAGTGGCTTCCTACGGTAAGCGATTTCATGAACACCAGCGAAACCGGTGAAATGGTGGAAAGCACCCAATCGGTAGCCGAAGTAACCAACAGGCTTGTGGTTACGGGTGAGCAGCGCAGCGCAGCACACAAGCTCCTGTATGCAAAAGCGCCGATCCTCGAGATCAAAAATTTAAAGACCTATTTCCCTATCAATAAAGGCATTTTCGGCAAGGCGAAAGATTTTGTGAGGGCCGTGGATGATGTTTCATTTGCAGTATACCCGGGTGAAACGCTCGGGCTTGTAGGTGAATCGGGCTGCGGAAAAACCACGCTGGGCCGTACCGTCCTGCGGCTGATAGAGCCTACTTCCGGAGATGTTATTTTCCAGGGCAAAAATATTACAAAGATCAGCAACACGGAAATGCGTGAGCTGAGAAAAGATATTCAGATCATTTTCCAGGATCCCTACTCATCGCTGAACCCGCGGATCACTATCGGGCAGGCGATCATGGAGCCGATGCAGGTGCATGGGATCTTAGAGAACGACAAGGCAAGAAAAGAGCGCGTGATCGAATTGCTGCACCGCGTGAACATGAATGAAAGCCATTTTTACCGTTACCCGCACGAGTTCTCGGGCGGACAGCGCCAGCGGATCTGCATCGCGCGCGCTCTTGCATTGAAACCGAAATTCATCATCTGCGATGAGTCTGTTTCCGCGCTCGACGTATCCGTACAGGCACAGGTGCTCAACCTGCTGAACGAACTGAAGCGCGAATTCGATTTCACCTATATTTTTATCTCGCACGATCTTTCGGTGGTTAAATTCATGAGCGACCGCATGGTGGTGATGAACAAAGGGAAAGTGGAAGAAATGGGCGATGCCGATTCCATCTACAACAACCCGCAGACCGAGTATACAAAAAACCTCATCGGTGCTATTCCGAAAGGACAGCTCGAAGACATACAGGCATCGATCGACCGTAAGCTACAATACACCGCAACCCTTTAACCATGCGCATCACCCTTCTCATTGCCGCCTTTTGCAGCACGCTTTTCATGGCATCCTGCGCCAAAAAGAAACCGGCTGCCGGATCACAAAAAGATTCAATAACCGTGCTTTATTCCGAATTCCATGATTTTGAAAGTGTGGCGGATGCCCGGGTGGATTCATCGAAAGGCTTTTCCGGCAAGGTGTGCGGCGTGCTGAACGGACAGATCGAATACGGCTTCGGGCTGGGTAAGCAACTAAAGGAGCTTCCTTCCTATAAGAGCATTGAAGAAGTAAGCATTTCCTTTAATTGCCTTATGGACAAAGCTTATCCGGATGATGTATTTGTTATTTCCATTGACGACACCATTGCGAAAAAGAATGTGATGTGGGAAGGCAAAAGCATTACGCCTGCCAAATTCGGCGAGTGGTCGCCGGTGAACATTAGCTACAGGATCAGCAAGGATTTTTTAAACCCGGAGTACATTCTCAAGCTGTACATCTGGAACAAAGGAAAGAATACCTTCTATTTTGACGACCTCTCCTTTACATTTCAGAAAAAGAAATAAGCTCAGTTAATAAAGATCCTGAACTGCGCTGCCTTTGAAATTGAATCGCTGTCGGCGATCAGCTCAAAAGGCTCCCCATCCGTTACCCTCACGTATTTGCCGTTATCGGCTTTCAGCGCGATCTTATTATTCCCCCGCCACATCAGCTCAAATGTTTCCCAGGCTGCCGCCGCATCCCTGTTGGCGATCAGCTTTCCGCCAAGATGATGATCGGCGCATACAAATTTATTGTTGGACGCCTTCAGGTAGATCGTGTTTCCGCTGCCCGTATAAATAATGGAGAATGTTTCCTCCCTGCCTGCATTGAACCTGCAGGAGCTGATCACGGGAGCGCCCGGATCGTTAAAGCCAAGCATTTTAAAATTATTTCCTTTCAGTATTATTTTATCCGAAGGCCTGATCTGCCTGACCTCCTCCGCTGAATAAGCTTCAGGCAGGCCCTGTTTTGCACGCTCATAGCCCGGCGCATCGAGCGCCTCATACCATTCGGCGGTGGAATACGTGGCCCTGAAGCCAAGCATGTAAGCTTCTTTCGTCATGGAATCGAAATGGATCAGCTCTTTGTAATACTGCCAGGTCTGGAAGAGGTTAAGATATACAAGGCATGAGCCGAGCGCTAAGATCGCATACTTCAAAGAACGTTTCCCCTGTTCGATAACAAATTGATAAAAGCAGGCGATGGGCAATATGAACAAGCCGTAAAAATCAACAAAGGCGCGCAACCCAAAGCCGCCGCCATACCACCATGCCCACCATGACAGCAGCACGTAAACCGACAGCAGAAGCACTGTGAGAACGGGAAGGAAGAACGCAGCCAGCCGCCTGCGCAGAAAGAACAAGCCAATGATCGCAAAGCACATGATGGGCGTATACAGCAGCCATCCTTTCCGGAAGCCGAACAGGCCCTCGAGCAGGTGCGGCCGGTCGAAATAAAAGCGCTCGCCCTCATACGAAAAGAACAGCCAGTGCCCGGTTACATAGTGCCAGTATAGCAATTGCGGGATGATCACTAAAAAGGAAAAAACACCGATCAGCAGCAGGCTTTTAAAATTCGCCTGCAGCAATTTCACCTTTCTTAAAAATGTTTCTTTGCTGTACACATCGAACAGCAGGAAAATGAGAAAGCAAAGGATCATCGTAGGGCGGATGAGTGTAAGCAGTCCGCCCAGAAAGCCGATCGCGATGGCCCTTTTCAGGGAAGGCGCCCGGTGCCACTTCACCACCTGGTAAATAAAAATAATAAGCATGGAAAAAATGTATCCGTGCGACATCAGGCCTTCCAGCGTGCTGTACCAGAAAAGATTGGTGCCGAAGTAGACCGTGAGGATGCTTAAGGCCGCGATGCCATCCGAAAAATAAAGCAGCAAGAGCTTCCGCAGAAAATACAATCCCGTGAGCAGGTAAAACCATGCGCTGAGCAGCAGGCAAAACTGGTAAGGCGTGGAATAGCCATTCTGCGGCTCGTTCAGCAGCGGTGCTATGCAGTGCCCGATAAAAAAGAAAGGCGCGTACAGCACCGACAATCCCATCGTGGTTTTGATCACCTTCTTTCCTTCCTGCGTTACAAGCGGCCAGAACAGCCAGGTGTTCTCGCTGATCTTGTATTCGCTCTTTTCAAGCTTCAGGTCATGGTAAATAAACGTTGCAGGGAGATAGGCATAATAGGAAGTAACATCTCCGTTGATCTGGTTCTTTTTCCAGGGCTGTGTTGCCATGAACAATACGAGCCACAGCAGAGCGATGAAGCGCAACAGGTTTTTACTGCTGAGCGCGGAAAAGAGAAAACGGCCGTTGTGAAGCTTCACCTGTTGCTGATCATTTTAAAGGGTAAATTTACTCTTATTCCTTTATAATTCATTCCCCCGCAAGTGGATGATGTGGGAGGCAGTTTTCAAATTAATTTATATCTTTATCGCAAAAGTAACCCCGATGATCTTAGGTAAAAAATTAGTGATCGTTCTGCCGGCCTATAATGCCGGCTTAACGATAGAGAAAACATATAATGAGATCCCTTTTGATATTGTTGACGAAGTGATCCTGGTGGATGATGCCAGCAGGGACAACACGATCGAGGTGGCTACCAGGATCGGCATCCGCCACATCATCCGGCATGAGAAGAACAAGGGCTACGGCGGCAATCAGAAAAGCTGCTATGATAAGGCATTATCGCTGGGCGCCGATATTGTGATCATGCTGCATCCCGATTATCAATACACGCCCAAGCTTATTCCTTCCATGGCAAACATCATTGCACAGGGATTGTACCATGCTGTGTTCGGTTCGCGCATCCTCGGGAAAGGCGCATTAAAAGGCGGAATGCCGGGATACAAATACTTTTTTAACCGGATGCTTACGCTTTCACAGAACATCCTGATGAACCAGAAGCTTTCCGAATACCATACCGGCTACCGCGCATTTTCCCGCGAGGTGCTGGAGAAGATCGACTACCACGCCAATTCCGACGACTTTGTTTTTGATAACCAGATGGCTGCGCAGGTATTCTATGCGGGCTACGAGATCGCGGAAGTGACCTGCCCTACCAAGTATTTCGATGAGGCTTCCTCCATCAACTTCAGGCGCAGTGCTGTGTATGGCTTAGGCGTGCTGGGTGTTTCCTTCAGCTACTTTTTCAATAAGATGGGCATCGTGAAATCGAAGATCTTTCATTCGAGATAAGCTTATTCCGGCACAAGATCAAAGGTTTCCCCGGCCTGCGGCTTTTCCTTATCCGCTATCAGGATATTCCCTTTAGTGCTGTCGGCAGAGATATATTTATCTGAAACCGCCAGCAGCTGAAATTTTGTTCTTCCCAATGAAATAAAGCGGAACATTTCCCAATCCCAGGCATGCTCGCTTTTCGCACTGATGTTTCCGTTCTGCCCAAGGTCCGCGCAAACGAACATCCCGTTGGATGCTTTAATTGAATTCCCGCTCCTTGCATTGATCACATAAAAACGGGCTGCACCAACAGTATCCGGCCGGTCGGCCCTCAGCACCCTTGTTTCGGGGTTGATGGAAACATATTTATTGCCGGATGACCTGATGTAGAATTCCGACAGCAGATCCCGCTGCAGCTTATGATATTGCAGCACTTCCGTTCCGTTACATTTGTATTTTTTTCCTGAATATTTGAACAGCAGCCCGTACTGCATAATGGTATCGCGCAGGCCGCCGGGAAGAATGCTGTTGTTGTTCAGAAAATAAAAGTTTGTTTCAGCCAGCGGGATTTCTTTCCAGTCCCAGTTACGTACCGATAATGTTTCAAATGGCAATGCCTGCAGATTATCGATAGCCACGGAATTGATCTTATATACTTCCCAATAGTCGCCAAACAAGGTTCCCTTTGGCAGCTTCGCGTATTCACCGCACTGCTCAAAAGGGCCGGGGAGATGCCTGCTGATCACCTCGTCGTAACAATACCGGCACCCGAAAAAAACAAATGCAGCTGCTACGATATTTCTAAACCATTTCCTGTGCTCGGGAGCATCGAGGAACAACAGCAGCGACAAACAAAAAACAATGTACACCGGGACAAAATAGCGCGGGCTGAAATTGCCTTTTAAATTCCAGGTGGAAAAGAACAGCGCCACGGTTGATACAATACATACCAGCAGGAGTGAATTATTAAAAACCGTTTTCCTGAGCTTTCCCCGCATCAGTATAAAGATCATTACGGATACCACGATCAAAAACCAGTAGAACAGGTCCTGGTAAAACAGGCCATCTTTAAAAAGCAGGGTGGCTCCGGCCTTCTCAAGGAACAGGGATACGTTATGTGCCAGATCCTCCTTGTTGTCGATAAACACTTTATCGTACACACTGTCGGCAACAGCAGAAATGGTAAGCCGCTTATATAATAGATAACCGCCTGCAAGGAGAAAAAAGGAAGCCGCCGAAAAAACAATAAAATAAACATTTCTGAGCCCCGCCAGGATCCTTGCTCTCAGCTGCTTCTCAAACAGGACATGAACAGCCGGTATGAGCATCAGCACCGCGTTGAACTCTGAAACCCATACGCCTGCCAGGAAGAACAGGATGGCCATGCCGCTGATCAGTAATGCAAGGATCATTTCCCGCATGCCGAACCGGGCGTTGGCAAGCAGGTATCTTTTCAGCAGCGCGCAGGAATAAATGAACAGGCATCCGGTAAAGAGCTGCGCCGCATACGGATGGCCGATAAGAATAAGATAATTGAATGCGTTTACAGGAAGAAGGATCACAGCGCATAACGCCACTTTCAGTACACGGCTCTTCAGCAGCGAAGCAAGAAAGGCAAAGCCTGTAAGCAAAAAAGCATATTGCACAATGGAGCAGATGTATAAATAATGCAGCGGGATCAGCTTACCCATGAGTGATGCAAGCATCGGCAGCAAGCTTCCGAGCCTTCGCTGCCCCCAGTAATAATAATCTCTTGGCAGCTGAAAATCCTTCGCCATGAGCACATGAATGGCATTGTCGGAATTATAAAAAGCATAATTGCAGGGAGCGTAAAACAAAACGGAGATAATGATGATCAGCAGCAATGCTGCATAGTAACAGTACGTATATGCATCTGACTTATTTAAGCTATTGTTCTTCAACCCGGGCTTCATTTGACTGTGATCTGTTCAGCGGTTAATTATAGCCATATCTTTTATTATGTACAACTAATTTTCGCCGCTGTTTCCTGCTTTTATCAACACAGGGCCCGCATTTTTTTGCCGCTTCCGTATCCTGTTTTTTCATTTGCACAGCTCGGCAACAAACTGTATTTTTAGCACTTATTGGAACATTCACCGATGGACTTTTTAAAGAAAATAAAATTATCCACTCTCGCGATCCTGCTCGTGGCGCTGGCCTGTTTTATTATCGACCTGAGCTTAAAGAACTGGGAGAAGCAGGACCGTGTGATCGAGCACGACATACACTGGTATTACGCCTATCTTCCTTCCGCATTTATTTATGATGATATAAAAGAAGAAAAAAGCGATTACCGCTTCGATGACAATTATTATCTCTATTGGCCGCTTGTAACTGCCGATGGTAAAAAGATCACGAAAACCACCTGCGGGCTTGCCATCCTGTATTCGCCTTTTTTCTTTGCCGCTCACGCCTATGCCACAATTTCCGACTATCCTGAGAACGGGTTCTCGGAACCTTACAAAATATTCCTCCTGCTCAGCGCCATCTTTTACCTTGTGCTGGGCCTCGATTTTATCCGGAAAGTGCTGCGCCATTATGGGTTTTCCGACAACCACATTGCCATTACGGTGTTGCTTCTTGGCCTGGGCACCAACCTGCTGTGCTATTCATCGCAGTCGGCGCCGATGTCGCACGTGTACAATTTTTTCCTGTTCGCGGTCTTCATCCATTACACCATCAAATGGCACCAATCCAGCTCCATTAAGAACACCATTATCATCGGCTTGCTGCTCGGGCTTATTTCACTTATCCGCCCTTCCAATGTAATTATATTTCTGTTCTTTGCCCTGTATAACGTCAGCGATATGGCCTCCTTCCGGGAGCGCATGGCCTTCTTCAGGAAAGAATGCTTTTTACTCAACCTGATCGCACTGTTTGCATTGCTTGTATGGGTTCCGCAATTCCTTTACTGGAAAGAAGTAACAGGGAATTATCTTTTTTACTCCTACACGGATGAAGGATTCTTTTTCAGCCACCCACGGATCATGGAAGGGCTTTTCAGCTTCCGAAAAGGCTGGCTGGTATACACGCCGATGATGATCTTCCCGCTGATCGGGCTGTTCTTTCGCGACAGGCTTTTAAACGGGCTGCGGTTTCCTGTTGTCCTGTTCATGCTCCTGAACATCTACATTATTTTTTCCTGGTGGTGCTGGTGGTACGGCGGTACTTTCGGGCAGCGCAGCATGATCGAAAGCTACGCCCTGCTGGCTATTCCTTTTGCCCTTGTTATAAGGCGCGTAGCCGAAAGCCGGCTGTGGATGAGGATCGCTTCCGGCTCCGTTTGCCTGTTCCTGATCTGGCTCAACATCTTCCAGACCTACCAGTACGAAGCGCTCACCCTGCATTGGGAGGGCATGACCAAAGAGCTATATTTCAAGCAATTCGGAAAGCTGGATAAAATAAAGGATTATGACCAGTATGTAAGCTGGGCGAATTACGATGAAGCGAAAAAAGGGAACAGCTGTGAAACGCCGGCTGTTGATACCTCGCAATCCATCAAGGATTACAACGGGCGTAAAGAAGTGCAAAGAAGCATGATCAGCCTGCAGGCCGCAAACGGAAAGTTCCTCTGCGCCGACGAAGGCCTGAAGCTGAATGTTGTTGCCACCAAGGATAAGGCAAGCACCTGGGAAACATTTACGCTGGTTATGTTCGGCAATAATGAATGCGCCCTGCGCTGCCACAAGAACTTTTTTTTCAGCACCGAGCTTAACCATGAGAAGGAGATCACCGCCACACGCGAAGCCATCGGCACATGGGAGATCTTCAGCCTTGTGGAGCTGGGCGACGGACTGGTTGCATTCAGGGCGACCAACGGCAAGTATCTCAGCCTCGAGGACGGATCATCGCGGATCGTCGCAAAGGCGGATAACATTGCTGAAAAGGAAAAATTCAGGTTAATTAAACAATAAGACCGAAACATGCTTTTCAGCAGCACATTCTTTCTTGTTTACTTTTTGCCCGTATTTTTTACCATCTACTTTCTGCTGCCTCTGTGGCTGAAGAACTACTTCATTGTTTTTGCCAGCATTCTTTTTTATGCATGGGGCGCGCCCCAGTTCGTGTTTATCCTGCTTGGCACAGTGCTTTTCAACTTTGCCCTCGCACACCTCATCGTGCGAAGCAGCGGCCGCAGAAAACGCATGCTGCTGATCTTCTCGGTGATCGTGAATGTATGCCTGCTGCTCTTCTTCAAATACGCCAACTTTTTTGCCGACAATGTGAATGTGCTGCTGCAGGCGATGGATGTGAACGCAATTGACTTCATGCGGATCGCTCTGCCCATCGGGATTTCCTTTTTTACATTCCATCAGCTGAGCTTTATCATCGATGTGTACCGCGGCGTAAAGCCCCCGATGAAGAACATCGTGGATTATGCCCTGTACATCCTGCTGTTCCCGCAGCTCATTGCCGGGCCGATCATCCGTTATAACGAGATCTCCGACCAGATCGAAGGCCGCAACAAGCGCTTCAACGTGGATGAAGTGCTGGAGGGCTTTTTACGCTTCGCCGTAGGACTGGCAAAAAAAGTGCTCATCGCCAATGTGCTCGGGCGTGAAGCCGACCGCATCTTTGCATTACCTGCAGCGGAGCTTGATTTTGTGCTTTCATGGATGGGCGCCATCACCTACACCTTCCAGATCTATTTCGACTTCTCCGGCTATTCCGACATGGCGATCGGACTGGCAAAAATGATGGGCTTTACATTTCCCGAAAATTTCAATCACCCTTACATTGCCCAAAGCATCACCGATTTCTGGAGAAGGTGGCATATTTCCCTCAGCCGCTGGATGCGCGACTACCTGTACATTCCGCTCGGCGGCAACAAAGTATCCGATGCGCGGCTTTACTTTAATCTCTGGGTGGTGTTTCTTATTTCAGGCTTCTGGCATGGCGCCGAATGGACCTTCATTGCATGGGGAGCCTATCATGGCTTTTTTCTTGCTATAGAGCGGCTGTTCCTGCTGAAGCTGACTTCCCGGATCGGCATCTTCTTCCGCATCGCATTCACGTTCCTTATCGTTGTGCTGGGCTGGGTGCTGTTCAGGGCGCATAACATTCAGCAGGCCGGCAGCTTCTTCCGGAAAATGTTCTCTTTCAGCACAGGCGGAACGCATTACTTTTCTCCGTACCTCATTACAATGCTGCTCATTGCCGCTTTCTTTTCATTTATTCCTGTTGTGGGCAGATGGGCTGGCCGGGAGAAAAATACCGCGGCGGCCGGCATCGGCATCACACTCTTCCGCGTTGCAACAATTATCGTGTTCCTGATCATCTGCATTTCAGAGATCACTTCAAGCGACTTTAATCCTTTTATTTATTTTAAATTTTAAGCGATGAAGCAATTGAAGACAACAACCTTTATCCTTCTGTTCCTCCTGCTTTGGATCCCACTGCTGCAACAGCTTACCGGGATCTTCAAAGAAACCAGGCTGAAGGGCGCCTATGTTGAATCGGTGATGCCGAAGTTTTCTGCCGACAGCTTAAAAACATTCGGCTACCAGAAGCAGTTTGAAAAATACCAGAACGAGCATTTCGGGCTGAGGCCATTGTTTGTGAAATTAAAGAACACGCTCGAGTATCTCCTTTTCGGTGAGCTGAGCGTTACGGATAATGTGCTGGGCAAGAACGGGCTGATCTTCAGCAGGGGCTCCATAGGGCGCACGCTTGGCATCTACTACAATGGCAGGGAACAGAATGAGGCCACGGCGGAAAAGATCCGGTTCATGAAGGAAGCGCTTGAAAGACGCGGCAGCCATGTGATCGTGCTGATGGCGCCTTCCAAGGAGATGGTTTTCCCGGAATACCTGCCGGATTCCTACCTTGGCCAGGCCAAACCGGCGAATGATTATTCCGACCTGGTGCGCAGCCTGAACAGGGCCGGTGTGCCGCTGCTCGACTTCTGCACGTATTTCCGGAAAATGAAGGATACCAGCAGCATACAGCTCTTTACAAAAACCGGCTTTCACTGGTCGGTTTATGCCGCCTCGCTGGCAGAGGACTCGCTGCTTCATTTTATCCGCCCTTACGTAAAGGGGCCGATGCTGGAATACAGGCGTGTCGGCGCCGAGTGGTCGGATACCGCAAGGCTCTCCGATGCTGATTTTGAAGACCCGCAGAATCTTTTTATTTCATTGCAGCAGGACCGCTACCTCTATCCGAAGCTGGAAATGGTGAAAGGCACAGCGGGCAGGAAACGCCCGAAGGTGATCATCATTGGCGACAGCTTTTTCTGGCAGATCAAAGACCAGAAGCGGCTGAAGACTATTTTTTCGCCGGACTCGAAATACTGGTATTACTTTGCCAGCACTTCATTTCCGCTTAACGACGATGCCGGTGTTCCCTTAAGGAATATCAACATTATAGAGGAGCTGGAAACAGCGGACATTGTGCTGCTGTCGGGCTCCATGGGCACGTTCGACCATTTCCCCTTCGGTGTTTCCGATTATTACTACGAGCACATCGCGCAGCAAAAAGAGCTCATTAAGGGCATCTTCGCTTATTTATGGGACCATCCTGAATGGGCAAAAGGGCTTCCCGAAAGCAGCCGCGCAAACAACGACGTGTATACCCGGCTTGTTGAGAAAGAAGCCATAAAGATCTGCAGCTATAAAAGAACCATCCGCCTGAAAGCAAACAACGGGCGCTTTGTTTCTGCTGATGGCGCGCGGAATAACATTGCCGTTTGCGACAAGCAAAAAGCATCCACCTGGGAAACGCTGGGGCTGATCCCGCTGGGCGGCAACAAGTATGCGATCAGTTCCTATAAGAACAGGTACTTTTCAGCCGAGCTTGGAGGCCGGGGGGAGCTCATCGCCAACAGGCCCGCGATCCGCGATTGGGAAGTATTTACAATGCTGGAGCTGGAAGATGGCAGGGTGGCATTTAAAGCCGCTAACGGAAAGTATGTGAGCCTCGATGAAACAAGCCTTCAGCTCTTTGCAAAGGCAGCTTCTGTTGGCCCGGGGGAAAAATTCCTAATGATGGATTGATCGTGCTATCCTTTCGTTTTGCTGCGCTTATTATACTCTAATTCACGAAGGGCAGCTTTTCAACTTTCAGCGTCCCTATATTCATTGTCGGCACGCCATCACCGTATGTTTTCGCAGTGTCGGGCAACACATCGCCCCGCACCATCGAGTATTCCGTTGCCGATGCCATCCAGTGATAAAAAGGGAAATCCGCCAACACCTCAAAGCTGCCATCGGGCTTTGTATAGGTTGTGTACGACTTCGACCACCATTGATTCCAGGCCAGGACCAATCCGCCCTGTAAAGGCTCGTTATCGGCGTTTACGAGCCGGCCGGCGATGCGGCTTGTGGTAAATTTGCTGTAATTGTAGTAATTGGACATGCAGCGGCAGCTGTCCTTTTCCGCGCCGGGCCTGTATTTTCTGAACTCGTCGGCAAGCGGCTTAACGGTTCCGTTCACCACACCTTTATTTGCCGTTACCGTTTTGCCGTTCAGCGTTACCACACCCATAAAATTGGCATGGAAGCTATACCATTCCACATCCTTGTACTGCCACCATGAATAGCCGATTGCTCCGCAATTGTATGCCTGGTTCAGCGTTTTGTGTGCAAACTTGTTCTGCTCCATATAGCTTACCGAATCATTGTCGGCAGGCACAGCTGTTTCCCCAAGCATCCAGGGCTTTTTCAAATACGTTCCGTACCAGTACATTTCATTCCTCACCATTTCAGGCTCATACTCATAAGGGTGAAAGGAAAGGAAATCAACATCGAGGATGTTGGGATCCCACTCGAAAACCTCCCTCACGCCCGCAAGCCCTATCGTTGACAGCTGGTTCGGCGCATACATCTTCACGATCTTACTCCATTTCTTTACGGTATTGTATACCTCCTCCTTGGAATGTTCAAGGGAATCGAAATACAGCGGCTCATTGAAAAAGTCATAGGCAAGGATGGCTGGCTCGTCCTTAAAGCGCCTTGCAAGCTGCATCAGGTGATAATCGGTGCTGTGGATCTCCGCCGACATCCTTGTTAAAAAGATCACCTTCAATCCTGCATCGCCTGCTATCTTAAAAAGCTCATCCAGCACATGAAAATATTTATCGTAATTGGCCTTGTCGGAAAGCTGCAGCTGGGCACTGCCGTCCTTCCCTACAGCGGCTCCAAAGCTCAGTGCCCCTGTTCTTTTATCCACGTATTCTTCGCCTACGCCAACCAGCCTCACTGCGTTAAAGCCCATTTCCCTGATCAGGTCCATATCCGCCTTCAGCTGCAGGAGGCAGGAATCCTTTGTGGTGTATAGGTTCTTAAAGCCCGCATTATAGCCTGTGTAGGCACATGGCCAAAACTCTTCGCCATTGCTCTGGATAGATACCATGTAGTTCAGCGTTACCGGGTAATACTCTTTCCCATCCAGGAAAAAGCGCTTATCCTTTATAGAAACGAAATGATCCTCTGCCTTAAGCGGGAATGATAAATAGATGACTGCAGCCGCAGAAAGCACTATGAACAGGAGAATGTATTTTTTCATCGGATCGCTCTATTTTTTAATCAGTTCAAATGTTTCCCAGGTGCTCGGCCGGATCTTGTCTGCCGATAGCTTTTCGTCGGTGCTATGGTCGGCGCATACGAACATTCCGTAGGAGGATTTTATATTCACTGCCGACAGTCCGGTGCCAATGAACCGGAACGATTCCCATTCCCGGGCCTCTTTCCTGTCGGCAACTAATACCGATCCCTTGTTACGTACATCGCATACAAACATGCCGTTGGAAGCTTTCAGCGCAAAGCTGCCATCGGCAAGCTCCACCTTTTCAAACACTTCGGCTTTTGCAGCATCCGGCTCAATGGCCGCAAGCTGCATGCCTTCCCCAAGCGCAATGTAATTTCCGCCGCTTGCCTTCAGGATAAACTTCCTGACCTCCGCAAGGCCGGCAGGCACCGGCTCCTCTTTCACCTTGTTGCTTTTGCAAATGGTAATGTTCAGATCATCGGCATATCCGGCGCCATACCCGAAATAATACAGGCAAAAGTTCACCTTTTGCAGGGGGCTCTCCACGGGAACCACGGCCTTTAAATTAATTAGCTGCCAGCCATCCCCGGCATCGCTTGTGATCACTTCACAATTATTGTCGAAAAATTCGGGGTGGGTTACCCCCGACAGGGTAATCCCTATTGGCCTGTCAGGCGTATGGCTCTTAACGGAAATATCAAAGGCATCTCCGGGCGCGGCATCAAACGAGGTGCAGCAGGTGTATTGTCCGGGCGGTATTTTTATGGAGTGCATGCCGGAAACGTGCTTTTCGGTAGATGCAAGGGTAGCTTCGCCAATAGCGGGAGACCCGGGGGAAGAAAGAAACACAGAATGCGCATCGTCCTGCTTTTCAAAATCATACTTGTATTGCAGGGCTTCGGCATAATGCGGCCTTGCTTTTACCGTGTCGATCTCCAGCATGTAAAAGCGCTCGCCGGTTGCCTCGTTATATTTTTCCAGGCGGATGTTCTTTACAATAGAATCGAGCCCCGCGGTGATCTTTTTCAGCACGTTGAGCTCCTCGCTCTCCTGCATCTGGATAAAATACACCAGCACCTGCGGTTTGCCAACAAAGAACTGTTCGGGGCTGAGCCTCATATCCCATTTCCAGATCAGGTTCCGGGGCTCCTGGATGTCGTAAAAATAAGAGTTGGGATACTGCCGGCGCAGAAAGAAATTGGTATTGTGATAAGCGCCCCCGCCATAGCTCGCACCGAACCGGATCCCCGACTCTATGAAGCAGGCGCCCTGGAAGCCCGTGGTGATGATCTTCGGAACATCCTTGTACTTCTTCGCCTCCAGGCTGCTCTCATAAATCTTGTTGGTTTCCTTATAAGGACGCAACCCTTCTGAAACCTTAAAGCCAAATATGGCGAGGCACAAGCCGAACAGAACGTAACCTGCTTTACGGGGCTGCGGCCTGTCCATCACATAGTACATCGCCGCAAGGGCCGGGATGATGAGCATTTGAGATGCGATGAGATAATGATACCCGAACTGCTTCGAAGCGAGCGCCAGCTGTACCGTGCAGACGATGAAAGCGCCAAGCATGAGGCGGTAAAAATTCTCTTTCTGCTTCTTTTTTAGAAGGCCGGTGATGAGGCCGCCGATCAGTATGAAATAGCCGGCGCTGAAAAACAGGTCGTGCTGAAAAAGTTTCACAAGGTTGGAAGTAAGCGTATCTGCGCTCACGCCTTCCGCTCCCTGTCCGTATCTGCCCGAATGCGTTGCCAGCCGCGTAAACCAGTTGTACATCTCGGGGAGCTTCGGCCAGATCGGGTAGATCATGATGGCGCCCAGCACCAAGGTAAGCAGCGCATACCATGCCTTCTGCGAGAATTTAGGCAGGAAGAATAGGGGAATGATGAGGAATGGAAGGCAGGTCATTTTGGTGGTGACCAGCAGCGCGCTTACAAAGGAGAACAGCAGCAGGTGGGATCTCCTGCTGAAGGCGGATTCCGGGAACTTATCCCGCTTGTAGCACAGCACCCATAAAAAGGCATAATAGCCGAGGAGTACCGCTATAATGAGATTTTCGGGGCACATCCTTACAAGGAGCAGGTAATGCACCGTGAAGAAAGAGCAAACAGGCAGCAGCTGGAAAAACAACGCCAGCAGCAGATTCCCGGTATGCTTCAGGATAAACCTTGCCGACAGATAAATGCTCAGGAGCAGGAGCAGGCCGAAAGTACCGGCGCAGAAGCGGAGGTAAAATTCGGGGTCGGCCAGCACATCCTCATAAGCAATGCCTTTGCCTGAGAACAGGTGAACAATGTAAATGACCAGTGCGCCCAGCAGGTGCACTGGCGTTCCCGGGTTGTCGAAATGCCCGATCGCGCTATTGCCGCTTGCAATGTTGGTCCCGTTAATGAGATAGATGTAGGTGGAGTCGGGATACGTGCAGAAAAATGTTTTGCTCTGGTAATAGCAATACAGCCACAGCAGGCAAAACACAAGCGGAAGCACAAGCAATGCGTAATTTTGCGAGGACCTTTTTCTATCCGGACTTTGTGCTAAGTGCGCATTGTTATCGCTGTTCTCCACGCGTACCTGTTTTTTTTAAAGGGCTTATTGAGCTTCCAGGGTAAATGCTTCCCAGTCGGATGCATGATCGCTGGTTGCGTTAATGCCTCCGTCCTTACCAAGGTCGGCAGATACATATTTCCCTGAAGAAGCTTTGATATTGACCTTTGCCTGGTCGAGCGCAATGATCTCAAACTGTTCCCAGTCCGCTGCATGGTCGCAGAAGGCTCTCAGCTCGGAGCCGCCTGCGCGGTTCTCTGTAATGTACTTTCCGTTGGCGGTTTTCAGGGCCGTTTTTCCGTTGCCGAGGTCTTCGCGCTCAAACACGTCTGCTTTTGTAGGGTCGGGCTGACTTGCTTTCAGGGTAGAATCGGGCTGTACGGCGAGGTACATCATATTCGCCGCTTTCAGTATGAACTTATTGCCCGAGGCTTGTGTTTCTGCGGATGTGTTTTGTTCTTCCTGCTTCGGCTGATCCGAGCCGCATGCCATTAAAAAAAGTAAAGCGATCACTGCTGCGCCAATTTTTGTTTTCATAATGTTTGTGTAAATGTGTTGGTTAATTATTTAGAGAATAAATTGTATTTCATGATGCACCAGATGGCCCTGAAGCCGTCCTTCCAGCCGATCTTCTTTCCTTCCTCGTAGGTTCTTCCGTAATAGGAAATGCCTACTTCATAAATGCGGATGTTGGGAACGCGGGAGATCTTCGCCGTTACTTCCGGCTCAAACCCGAAGCGCTTTTCCTTCAGCCTAATGCTTTGGATGGTCTCTGTTTTAAATACTTTGTAGCAGGTCTCCATGTCGGACAGGTTCAGGTTGGTGAACATGTTCGACATGAACGTAAGCATCTTGTTGCCGATGGTATGCCAGAAGAACAGGATCCTGTGCGGCTCCCCGCCTGCGAAGCGCGAGCCGAACACCACATCCGCAAAGCCGTTGATGATCGGCTTCAGCAAAATGTTGTATTCTTCCGGATCGTATTCAAGGTCGGCATCCTGGATCACGAGGAACTCTCCTGTGGCCAGTGAAATTCCCTTGTGCAGCGCTGCGCCTTTTCCCTGGTTGTATTCCTGGTTGAACAGGCGGATGCTGTGGGCGCTGTGATCGGCAATGTATTTTTCGATCACTTCTTTTGTAGCATCCT
Organism: Bacteroidota bacterium; assembly: GCA_025963725.1. GTDB lineage: Bacteria > Bacteroidota > Bacteroidia > 2-12-FULL-35-15 > 2-12-FULL-35-15 > 2-12-FULL-35-15. The sequence goes on from JAOQAE010000003.1 coordinate 531,294, forward strand.
TTGAGCAGTCGTTCACAATAATGATCTCCTTCTCAATGTCATTCACCAGCTTCACGGCCAGCACTTTATTGAGGATGAGGTGAATGGTTGCGGCCTCATTGTAGGCCGGGATCACGATGGAAAGCTTTTTAATCGGTACGTTCATTCGCTTTGCTTATAATATTCTGTCTGGTAAATTTTTTAATGCCTGTTCTGCCTTATCAAACCCGGGTACAATATTAAGATTTTTCTGCTTTCAAACCGCTGTTAGCGGTACTTATAAGCAAGCCACCGGAACTCCATTTTCCTGATGAACAACCCCTGCTTATCCGGGTTCCAAATATATGCTTTTATTTCATCCCCGGCCTTGGTGCCTGCCGGAACAATGCAGGTGAAGCTGCAGCGGAACCAGCCGGTTGTATTCCTGATAAAATCCTTCACGTATGCTTTCTGCCAGGAGTAGAGCTTCCCGTTGGCATCCTGGAATGAAAGCACCATCACGAGGTTGTTACACGAAAGATCGTTTGCCTGCACCTCCGCGTAAAACGCAAGTACCGCCGACCGGTCCGGTGTAATGCTGTCGTTCACAATGTAAGAGAAGCCCGGTGAATATTCGATGGAGGGGCTCATCGTAAAATGTCCTTCTTTTTCTGCTTCAAAATTCAGCTGCCTTACCAGCTCTGCCTTTATTTCCTTCGGACTGTATTTCGGCCTTGCAAGGATATTGCCCGTGCTTGGATAGGTTTTAATGATCTCTACCGAGTCCATGTTCATCTCCGGCAGATCCTGCTGCCTGAGGCAGAAATAATCATGCAGCATGTTGCCGGTTTCATTGCGCCATGCAGTGTTCAGCCACAGCAGGTTGTTCTTCTCGCGGTAAAAATTAATAGCGGGATCGAAGGTGAGCGGAATGCCGATGCTGATGGTTTCCTTGCCTGCCGGGATCTTTTTGATCTTCTCAATATCGCTAAGCATTTCCTTTGTGTTGGCATCGAGCTTCCACTCCAGCACATAGCCGAGGTTAAAGCAGAACACGAAATGCACCAGCAGCAGCAGGGCGGAACCATGCGCAGCGATAGCAGCCGCAGGCCTTACTTTCAGCACCTCACCGATAAAGAACACGAACACAAGCGTAAAAAGCACAACGAGAAAAAGCGCCGTGCGGTCCATTAAATAAGGCGTATGCAGCAGGTGATGCTGCACGACCGTGGATGCGGAGCACAGCACAAGCAACAGCTGCATTGCAACCGGAAAGAATACGGTGCCGGCTTTTTTCCTGAGCAACAGCCAGATATAATACACCGCTGCAAGCAGGACAACCAGCAGCACAAATCCTTTTATGATGCGTTCGATCCAATGACCGTAGCCCTGGTCGTACAGGCAGCGCGCTGTAACGGTGCTGATGGTATCCGACCAGAAGCTGCTTTCGCCGCCGAAGAAGAGGGCGCCTGCCTCTTTTAATTTCAGCGTTACCGGGATCACCACGCACAGCAACCCGCCCATGATGATGGCAGGCGCGGCCATGTTTTTTATTGCCGCTAACACTTTTGCTTTTAGCGGCGTTGCTTCTGCACCGCGGATCGCATTGAGCCACAGCAAGCCGAACAGCACAAGGCAATAGTTCAGCAGCACAAAATTGGCGAACACGGCAAGCGAAGCAAACAGCATGGATACCATCGACCAGCGGCCTTTGGGTACACCTGTACAGGCGAGGTAGAAAAAATAAATGCTGGCCATCATCAAACCCAGCGAAAGGCCGTAACCCCTTGCCAGTGAAAAGAAATCGAGCAGGTAAGGATTTACATTCAGGATCACAAATGCAGAGAGCGCCAGCCATCTATTGTCGAAATTCCGCAGCAGCCTTGCCGAAAAGAACAGGAACAGGAGATGTGCCATCAGCGCCGGCATCCTCATCGCGAACTCATGCAGCCCGAACAGCTTGGTGAAAACCACCATCAGCGCGGTGTTCAGCAGGTGATTGTTGGCTGACATCATCTCGTAATTCCGGAGGAACACTTTTCCGTTCCTTGCAAACTCTATGTAGGTATAGGCCTCGTCCCAGGTAATGGAGAGCCGCATTGCACGGATGCAGGTATACAAAAAAAGCAGCGCAGCCATACTCCCAAGCGCAATATCTGTTTGCTTTACCGTGAGCTTCATGTATTAGGTTTGCGTTTATAAAGCTGCAGCTTCCTGTTGAAAGAGGTGTAGATCAGCTCAAATTTACTTTTAATTTCCTCGCCGGCATGCACGGTACAGGAATCATTCATGTTGCCATCAAAGCAATAGCGGCTTATGTAATCGATCCGGTGATGCGTTTTCAGCTCGTAATTTTCAATGTTGGTGCAGGGCGGGTTGCGGTTCTCAAATCCGGGCATATAGGCATTCACGCATTCTCCCTGCTTCCACAGCAGCGGGAAATGCGGCTTTTCAGCCTCGTAATTATCAAGGCAGATAATGTTCTTTTCCGTTGACATATAGCTTGCGCAATTGATGTGCATCCAGTTCCCTGAATAGTTCAGCGGAAGCAGCACGCTGTTCTCTTCCATCTGTTCCTGTGCTTCTGCAAAAGCGTTCACATCTTCACTCAGCACAGACGTTTGTTCATAATGGTATTTTATGAAAAACAGGTGGTTGATCATGAGCAGCGCTACGGGCACGATCAGCAGCTTCGGCGGAAGGCCTTTGGAGCCGATGAGAATGATCAGCAGCAGGAAAAAGAAAAGCGCCCAGCGGATGGAGATGAAGCCTCCGGAGGCGATCCAATCTGGAAACACATAATAAAGCAGGAGCACAAGCAGCAAGGGAAAGATCCATTTCGGGCGGAAAGTTTCCTGCTGCCTGTTCTTAAAATAATCGCGCGCAACAAGCACAACAAGAAGGCAGAGCACAAGGCCCGTGAGCTGCGCAAAACGGTATTCGCGCTCGTAGCTCAGCGTGATCACGGGGTCGAGCTGCACAAGCATCTGCGTAAGCTTGCCTTTTGCAAGATAGCTTGGCGGGGCATGCCGGAAAGAACGGTTGGAAATATAAAACAGCACAGAGAGCGCAAGGCCGGGGGTGAACATGATGAACAGCATCCGCAGCCTGGCAAAAATGCCGGTACTTTTTTTTGAATGCAGCAGGTATTGCAGCTCGTGGGCAAGTACGATGATGCCTAATAAAAGAAAATTAAAGATGTGAAAAACGTATACGAGTGTTGCCAGGAATGCCAGCCAGGCCAGCTTCCGGGCGGTTAGTGTTTCCCGGTGGCGGATCCAGTAGCCCAGCGTCCAGAGCAGTACCGGGATGCCGCTGCAAAAATTAAAGAAGCCGATCCGGAAAGTGAATGAATACACGAATGGGAAGATGAGGTACGATGAAAGCCGTACCGAATGCGTGTCGCCTGCGCTGCTTTTTAAAAGGTAGCGGAAGGCAAACGGAAGCGCAAGCAGGTAGAACAGCAGGAGGCTTTTTTCCGCAAGCGGGGCTGGCAGCACCAGGCCACAAACGGCAAACCACAGGTGATCGGGGAGATTGGAGCTCAGGTGTGCATTGAGGTCGAAAAAGCGAAGGAGAAAGTCGTTTCCGAAAAACCAATACTGTCTCAGCAGGTTGGCATTGTGCAGGTGCGAAGGGCCGTCGATGGTCGGGAAATAGGTGTTTAACAGTACGGGAAGCGCTGTAATTAAAACGAACACCGCAAAGATGCACCGTTCGTTCTTCCATAAAAATTTTGAAACGCTCATCTGTTTTCCGTTCACAAATTAAAGATAGCAATCTGGCTTTAATGATCTGTATAAAATGATCATTCGGCTTCCTGTTCTTCGATACCTATCTGTACATCCTCTACCCTAACCTCTCCCTTCCCGGTACTTTCAAAATAGACCTTCATCTTATCATCTCCTCTTCTGATCAGCGGCAACTCGAGCGCACCATGGATCTCCCCGGGTGAATCAGGGCCTTCGGCTCTTAATGTATAGAGCGGATACCAGAAATAAGGCCGGCCTTCTTTTGTTTCCAGCCTGACCACGTACCAGCCTGTAGCGCCCGGATCTGCATGCATGCGGCAGTACGTTTTTAAAAGCAACCGCCCGTTTCCGGCAAGCTTTTCCATGCTGTTGAATACAACCGTGTCTCTACCCTGTGCTGCATTGTCAACAGCCATGATGACCTTCCCATGCGTCTTGTAAAGTTCCTGGGCGGAATGCACCTTAAAAAGCGTAGCCACTTTGGCATTCCCGTTCATCTGTGAGAACACTTCGGTATGGAAGGGATAATCACCTTCCTTTTTCCAGCGGTAATCTGCCAGGAAATAATCAGCCCGTTTTATACCGTTTGCAAAGCGGATGCGTGCACGCTCAGCGGCCGGCAGCAGGTATGCGTTCGTTCTGCCCGGCAAATGCTCTGCCTGCACAACGATCCGTTCGGAAGGATCCGCCTTGAGCAATTGCTCCAGCAGCGCTCTTTGTGAAAGGCCCCAGTAATCGTATTCGAAGCGGCTTTTAATGCGTGCTTCATCGGTTCCCTGTGTGATGTTAAAATACAAATGCTCGTACGGATGCAGGCGGCACATGCTGAACACAAGAAAGATCAGCGAAATGCCGGTAAGCCCCGAAAGCGCTGCCGCGGCTATTCTCCGGCGCGCTGCAAATTGCCATAGGCACTGCAATCCGAACAGCATGAGGAGCACAAATGCACCGTGCAGGAAATACAAATGCCTGCCGGTATCGAAAGCCGGACTTTTAAAAACAAGCATTGCGAGGAGGGGAAGAAAGAACCAGCAAAGGACGACCTGCTCGTTTGTATTTTCCCGGATAAAATGAAGAGGCTTGCGAAACAGCTTCCATGCAAGCGACGATACACCCAATAAAAAGAACACCGTATAGAGCACCGGGCGTGATACGAACATCCAGAAGAACAGGTAATGCCAGGGAAGGCTTGTGGGTGTGTATTCCTTTCCAAAATAGAGCACCCGGTCATCCCAGGGATAATGGCTGTTCTCCTTTAGTGCTTCTTTGAAATGGAACAGCGGATCGATCCACAATACCGGCCAGAAGAGGATGATGAGCGGAACCAGGCACAAAAAATATATCAGCACGAGCTTCCATTCAAAAGCCTGTTTTCTCCGGAGCCATCCCGTAAAAAGCAGGTAGATAAAAACACCCGGGATCAGAATGCCGATGATCCGCACATCGATGGTGAAGGCCGTGACCAGCGCAAAAATAAAAGCCCGCAGGTATGTCCTCCTTTCAAGGAATTGCAGCATACAATAAATGCTGATCGTAAAAAGCGAAAGAAAAACAATGTCCTTCGAATTGTAAAATGCATGTGAAAAAATATGCGGGCTCAGCACATAGAACACCGCTCCCAGCAGCGCCAGCATCCGCTTGTGAAAGATCCTGAAAGCAAGCAAATAGAAGAAGACTGCGGAAAGATAGAACGTAAGGAAGGTAAGCAAATGACGAACGAGAAAAATGCTTCTTGTATCGTTGAGCCGGAACAGCTTTTCAATACCGGTAAGCAGCAGCTCGAAGGCAGGCCCGTGGTATTTGTCAACTCCTTCGAGCAGCGCTGCACTATTTCCATGGGCCACAAGATCATAATTCACCGCGCCGTTGTTCTTCCACTGGAATTCCTCATCCCAGGAAATGCCGTAATCCTTAAAGATCAGCAGCCCGGTGATAAGGAATGCCGCAAAAAAGAAAAGAACAGCCCTGCGGCCATTCTTTTCGGTAAAATCTATCGTGTTCTTAGGCTCCAATGTTATTCTATTTTCATTTCAGGAATGTCCCCCTCAATTACGAGGCGGCCTTCGGTAGCATTTTTGATCTGCTCCACGCTGATGCCCGGCGCCCGCTCCAGCAGCCTGAATCCCTGCGGCGTAACATCCAGCACCGCCAACTCCGTCACTATCTTCTTAACGCAGCCCACTCCCGTTAAAGGCAGCGAGCATTTTATCAGCAGCTTCGACTCATTGGCCTTGTTCACATGCTGCATGGCTACAATAATGTTCTTCGCGGATGCGACCAGGTCCATGGCGCCGCCCATTCCTTTCACCATCTTTCCGGGAATTTTCCAGTTGGCAATATCGCCGTTATCCGCTACTTCCATAGCACCGAGAATGGTAAGGTCCACCTTGCGGGAACGGATCATCCCGAAGCTCATGGCCGAGTCGAAAAAGGCAGAGCCCGGAACAGTGGTGATCGTCTGCTTCCCGGCATTGATCAGGTCGGGGTCTTCCTCTCCTTCAAAAGGAAAAGGCCCCATGCCCAGCAGGCCGTTTTCCGACTGCAGTACAACGTTCATCCCCTGCGGAATGTAATTGGCTACCAGCGTAGGGATCCCGATCCCTAAGTTCACGTAATAGCCGTCTTTGATCTCTTTTGCGATGCGTTTCGCTATTCCTGTTTTGTCTAACATTTATTCTCTTTTTTCAAAAATTTCTACTTTAATATCATCTATAAATATTGAGGGCCGACCGTATGGCCAAAAATAAATATTTATTTTATCATCCGTACTTCTTACTTCCGGTGTTAAGTAATCAAAAATGAATTTATTCCAATGACCTACTTTTAGATCTTTTCCGTTTTTTATGATCTCCGGTGTATGTTTGTATGGCCACCCTTTATAATTAATAAATGTAATCACAAACTGAAAGCTGTCTTGTTCTGCTGCCATATAATACCAAAACGATGTTCTTACCCAAGCATGTCCTTTTTCAGTGATCTGTTTATATGCTGTTTCAAATTTATTGTTTTTACTGAATAAACTGTCTAACTGAATTGAATACTTACCGGAATGTGATAATGTATTAGTATATCGCGCATTATTGATCTTTTCAGGCCCTTCAAAATTCTCTTCAAGAAGTTCCTTTTTTACATACTCGTCTTCATTAAAGGTGTTTTTGCTTCTGTCGAGCAATAACAGCTGTTTTGTGTTTTCATCAGCAGCGGTTTTTCCAAATATTGCTGCGTAATACGAACCTGTCATTCGGCTGCCATCAATAATATAATTAGTGTATTGCCAGGTTTGGAATAAATTCAGGAGAATAAAAAAAGAAGTAATAAAAAGTATAATGGTTTTAAAGATTCGGGAGGCGGATGAAAAAACATGTTTAAAAAAATAACCCATTGGCAACAGCATGATCGCATACGAGTCGACCAGCGCTCTTTGTCCGAAACTTTCGGCATACCACCAGCAGCTCCAACTGGCCACAATATATAGGTTGAAAATAAAAAACAGCAGTACCGGCCAAAAGATCTTTCGTTCATATTTATACATCTGCCTAAAGCCTGCTAAAGCAAATAACATCATTGGCGTATAGAGCAACCACCCTTTTCTGAAACTGAATAACACTTCAAAAATATACGGAGAAAAAAACTCAAACCCTTCCCCGGGATTGTTACTGTAACTCATCAGCAGCCATTTCCCCGCAACCTGTTTCCAATAAAACATTTGTAAAAATCCAAGAGCACCACAAAAAAATATGATGAGTAACAGATCTGTTTTGTGGTTCTTAAAAAGATCCCTCACTTTTTCTTTCAATGATTTTAATCCTGAAACATTCCACAACAGCGGAACCAGGATGATCACCCCGTCTGTTGGCCGCACTAAAACTACCAATCCAATTGCGATTCCCATCAACGCTGCAATCCTATGATTCGAAGCTTTATGCCATACAATGGTGAGATAAAGTATGAATGAGAAAAGTGCAAATTCAGCTGCATGTGGCATTCCCGGAGTAAGAACAGCGGTAACCGTATAATTCGTCCCCAGAAAAAGAATCAACAGAAGAAAAGAAACGAGCTTGTCTTCAAACAAAAACAGAAGTGCCTTTCTTAAAAGAATAAAGCCCAGAATTATATAAAAAAAATGAGCAAGGAGAAAACAGCTCTGATAGGGTTTTGAAAAGCCATCACGTTCATAATTAAGCTTCGGAGCAAGTGCGTGAGCAATAAAATAAAAAGGAGCTTCCAAGACAGCTTCTCCTATCGTATATTTTATCAGCCAATTTCCTGTTTCGGTTTTTCCGCCCTGATAAAAATTGGGAGTGTTGTGATATTTTTGATTTACTTTTTCAACAGTTGAAAAATCCTTCAGTACAGGGTCATTCCATATAAATGTAGCCGGCAGATAAAGATAATATCCAAATGCATCCCAGGCGATCGGGTTGTTCCACTTTTTTGTGATGGGATATATTGTGAACCACGCTATTAAAGCCCATAAGACGATCAGAGATGATCTGCCTTTTATAAATCGGGCTGCGTGATCTGTTTGCATCGTTACTGCTTTGTTCTTACGGTACGTTGCTCTATTCTTTTCTCATACCTTTCACCTTTAAAGATCCGGTGCACATAAATTCCCGGCGTATGAATGTGATCCGGATCGAGTTCCCCTGCCGGAACCAGTTCCTCCACCTCAGCGATGGTCACCTTACCGGCCATTGCCATCATCGGGTTGAAGTTGCGTGCTGTTTCATGGAACACGAGGTTGCCATGCGTATCGCCTTTCCAGGCTTTTACAAGCGCGAAGTCGGCATCGAAGGCCATCTCCATCAAAAACTCTTTTTCAACGCCCTCTACCATAAATTTGCGGGTTTCCTTGCCTTCCGCCACTTCCGTACCAACGCCTGCGGGGGTAAAGATCGCGGGCATGCCGTAGCCTGCTGCGAGGCAGCGCGTAGCCAGCGTTCCCTGCGGGATCAGCTCCACTTCCAGCTCACCGCTGAGCAATTGCCTTTCAAACTCGGCATTTTCGCCCACATACGATGAGATCATCTTTTTTACCTGCCTTGTTTTCAGCATCAGCCCGATGCCGAAATCATCCACGCCTGCATTGTTGGAAATACAGGTAAGGCCTTTCACTCCTTTTTTAACCAGCGCGGCAATGCTGTTCTCAGGGATGCCGCACAGGCCGAATCCGCCCAGCATCAGCACTGCGTTGTCACTGATGTCTTTAATGGCTTCATCTGCATTTGCTACTGTTTTGTTCATATCTGCGAATTACGGATTTTAATAAAAATGCTAATTTAACTGTATGTCATCCCGATCCGCCCAGGCGGAAGGGATCTTCTTAATTTACACTCCAATCACCGAAAGAAAACACACCCTTAACCCCCTCTCAAGAGGGGAACAGATCCTGCTTAAATTTTTAATCCTATTTCAATTAAAGGCTTCAATCAACAATGTTAACCATCCACGAACTACAAACTACAAACTCCGAACTAAAACCCGTTATCTTCCCCGCCTTCACCTCCGCCGGTGCCTTCAAGGATCTCCTGGTTATATTTCTTACAATCCAACTCTATCTCTATTTTTTTTGACGGCTTTTCAAAATCTCCCTGCGAGATCCATTTAAGCGATTTATCGGCATATACTTTTTGCATGTATTTCGCAAAGATCGGCAATGCCATTTGCGCACCCTGTCCCTGGTCGCCATGGTCAAAATGCACCGAACGGTCTTCCGCTCCTACCCAGCATCCCGAAACAAGGTCAGGCGTAATGCCCATGTACCAGCCGTCGGAATTGTTCTGCGTGGTTCCTGTTTTACCGGCCATCGGCTGCATGAGCTTGTAGCGGTAACGAAGGCGCACCCCGGTTCCCGCTTCCACAACGCCTTTCATCAGCTGGATCACCACGTATGCTTTTTCTTCGCTCATCACCTCTTCCGTTTTCGGCGCAAAATCAGCGATCACCTTTCCATTCTTATCCTCGATGCGGGTCACAAAGGTAGGCTGGATCCAAACCCCTTTATTTGCGAAGGTTGCCTGGGCACCCACCATTTCAAATACCGAGATCTCCGGTGTTCCGAGGCAGATGGAAGGCGTAGGATCGATCTTGCTCACCACACCCATGCGGTGCGCGAAGTCGGCAACGGCAGGTGCGCCGAACTGCTTAATGAGGTACGCGGAAATGTAGTTGATGGAATTGGCGAGCGCAAACTGCAGCGTGATGATCCTGCCATTGAACTTTTCCTCGCCTGCGGCATTATCCGGGCAGTATAAAGGCTGCCCTGCAGGCATATCAATGCAGGTACGCACGTTCGGCAGGCGGTAGCAGGGCGAATATCCTTCCTGGATGGCAAGCGCATACACAAAGGTTTTAAAGGTGGAGCCCACCTGCCTTGCATGGCCGATCTGCACGTGGTCGTACTGGAAATATTTATGATTGTTGCCGCCTACCCAGGCCTTGATATAGCCGGTTTGAGGTTCTACCGACATAAAGCCGGTTTGCAGAAATCCCTTGTAATAGCGAATGGAATCCCATGGCGACATCATTGTATCGATCTCCTTCTGCCAGCTGAACACGGTCATCGGGATCTTTGTCTTGAAATTCTTTTCGATCTCCGCTTCGCTCAGCCCGGCCTTTTTCAGCATGCGGTAACGCTCCGAGCGCTTCATGCCCTGCGCCATCAGGTTTTTGATCTCTTCCTTGTTCACGTTCCATGCAAAAGGGGCATTCTTCTTTTTCTTCAGCTCCTTATCAAAGGAAGCCTGGAGCTCGGTAAGATGTTCCTTCACCGCTTCTTCGGCATGCTTCTGCAGGCGCGAATCGATGGTTGTGTAGATCTTTAACCCGTCGCGGTAAATGTCGTACTTGCTGCCATCGGGCTTTCGGTTCTCTTCGCACCACTTTTTCAGGAACACATCCCGCAGATATTCACGGAAGTATGGCGCGAGCCCTTCATTATGGTCTTCCGGGTGAAAGCTTAATTTCAGCGGGATCTTCTCAATCGAATCACATTGTGCCTGCGTGAGGTAATTGTATTTTACCATCTGGCGCAGCACGGTATTCCTTCTGCCTTCCGCACGCTCGTGAAAGCGGTTCGGATTAAAATACGCCGGGTTTTTGGCCATTCCCACCAGCATGGCTGCCTGCTCCATTTTCAGCGAGTCGGGAGTGGTGTTAAAATAGATCTGTGCAGCCGATTTAATGCCGACCGCATTGTTCACATAATCGAATTTATTCAGGTACAAGGCGATGATCTCTTCCTTGGTGTATTCCTTCTCCAGCTTCACCGCAATGATCCATTCCTTCATTTTACGGATCACCAGCTTTATTCCGTGAAGGTCTTCCCGCGGGAACAGCATTTTGGCGAGCTGCTGCGAGAGCGTGCTTCCTCCGCCGGCAGCCGATCTCCCTGTAAGCGCGCCGGAAACCGCCCTGAACAAGGCACGCACATCCACGCCGGAATGCTCATAGAAACGGGCATCTTCCGTGGCGATCAATGCATTCACCACATTGGGTGAAATGTCTTTAAACTTCACATTGGTGCGGTTCTCGGCATAATATTTCCCGATCACTTTCATGTCGGATGAATACACTTCCGTTGCCAGGAGCGTCTTCGGGTTCTGCAACTCCTCCGTATCGGGAAGGTCGGAAAACAGCCTGATGCCCAGCACAAACAGTAATATTCCCAGGATAGGCCCTGCGAACAGGATCCAGAACCCGATCACATACTTCCTGTGGTTCTCCTTTTTTGCTTTTTCTGCAGTCATTGATTCTTGATTCGTATCTTTTTATTCCGCTTTTTCCACCCGGAAGCCTATGTCCATGATGAGCGGCACCGTGTTGGTCCGCATGCCCTGCGTAACCTCGAAAGTGTATATTCCGGGCATTGGAAAACGTACATTTCTCTTGAATGGTATGCGGTTATCATAAATATCGCCGATGCCTTTCCCGAGCCATTTTCCGTTCTCATCGGCAAGCATGCATTCGAGCGTATCGTTGGATTGCTTCCCGTTCGGGAATTTTGTTTTTACAAACAGGTAGAGGTTGCTGTACGGGTATCCATCGGCATTCCGTACGTTCACGTAAAAATTGGCGGGTGTTGCCGGGTCTTTGATATCGACGCTGAAGCTCATCACATTGCTGCTGTCCCAGCCGCTTTCCGGCAGCGCCCTGTTCTCTTCAAAAATGCGGGAATTGTCGCAGGAAGAAAGAAATACAAGGCTCAGCAGCAGGCCGGCTGCCGAAAAGAACATTGCGTTTTTTTTATGTATGCTCATAAAAACTGGATCCTGTTTGCTGTTTATCCTTCCGTTGGGGGAGGGGTAGGGTTGCTGTTTGGCTTCGGACGATTGTTGTTCCTGTTATTCCGGTTAGGCCTGTTATTCGGCTTGTTCGGGTTTGGTGTCCTGTTCGGGTTCGGATTCGGCTTATTTGAATTCGGGTTTGCGTTAGGATTCGGATTCGGCTTATTTGGATTCGGGCCCCTGTTCGGGTTCGGTTGCCTGTTAGGGTTAGGAGTCCTGTTCGGATTCGGCTGCCTGTTCGGGTTCGGGTTTGGATTAGCGCCCTGCTGCTTTGGCTGTGCCGGGTTCTGCACGCCGCCTTCCGGGGTTCTCCGCTTGTTATTGCTCTTGCCCCTCGATTTTGGCTTTTTGCTTTTATCGAAGCGCGTTAAGCTGTCCTGCCCAACCACATTCTCATAATCCGGGCTCTTCTCAACAATTTTCTTCTCGATGTGCACCAGCAGGTCGGCAGGCTTGTTGCCTTCCTTGTTCATCGCCATCACTTCCTTTACGCGGTCAACGCTCAGCTGGATAAAATTATCCGGCTCATGCGTGTAGGAGAAGAACATGCGCTTCCTGAAAATATCTGTCTTTTGGTGAAATGCCCTTCCTTTTTCGGTTTCCAGCTTCACGTTGTTCACTTCGGGAATATCCCTCAGCGCATCCATGTAGCTGTCGAGCTCGTAGTTGAGGCAGCATTTTAATTTTCCGCATTGTCCGGCAAGCTTCAGCGGGTTCAGCGAAAGCTGCTGGTAGCGCGCTGCGCTGGTGGATACGGAACGGAAATCCGTCAGCCAGGTGGAGCAGCATAATTCCCTTCCGCAGGAGCCGATAGCGCCTAAGCGGCTGGCTTCCTGCCTTGCACCGATCTGGCGCATCTCGATCCGCACCTTGAATTCATCCGCAAGCACTTTGATAAGCTCACGAAAATCCACGCGGTCATCGGCGGTATAATAGAAAACCGCCTTTGTACGGTCGCCCTGGTATTCCACATCGCTGATCTTCATCTGCAGCCCCAGCTTTACGGCGAAGGTCCTTGCGCGATACATCGTTGCCTGCTCGAGCCCTTGCGCTTCCTGCCATTTTTCAATGTCGGACTGCTTTGCCTTGCGGTATACTTTTTTGATCTCCTGCGATGCGGGATCCACTTTCTGCTTTTTCATCTGCAGGCGCACCAGCTCTCCTGAAATGGAGATGATCCCGATATCGTGGCCGGGTGATGCTTCCACTGCAACTACATCCCCAACGTTCAGCTGGAGGTTATTTACGTTCCTGAAAAATTCCTTGCGGCTGTTCTTGAAACGGATCTCGACAATATCAAATTCCGGTTGTCCGCCGGGAAGCTCCATGTTGGCAAGCCAGTTGAACACATTTAATTTGTTACATCCGCCTGCGCCGCACGAGCCATTATTTTTGCAACCGCCGGGTAATCCTGTACTTGCCGTACTGCATCCCCTGCCTGTTGAACATCCACTGCATCCCATAAATTTATATTTAAGTTGATTGTGTTTAATTTTTAAGTACCTCTAATCTCTCAGAGGATACACACCCCTAACCCCTCTCAAGAGGGGAATTGATCCTGCACGCTTTGAAATTTCAGATTTGTATCCTGCTTTCGTTTTCTTTTATTAATCTCTCTTTGAGCACCGCCAACTCCCCTCTTGAGAGGGGCCGGGGGTGTGTTATCTGCTTGCTAATTCCTGCTTCGGAACATTCAGCAGTTCATTGAACTTAAATGCAAGGTCCATGAACAGGATCTTTGCATTTGCATTCCGCTCCATGTGATAATGTGCCTTGTTCAGCTCGTCCATAAAGCGTTCGATGTTAGCCGCATGAATGAAGGGGGCAAACTTCTTCACAAATTCCTGTTCATCTTTTCCAAGCTTGATCAGGCTTGCATCGCCATAATTCACGATCATGCTTTCGCGGATAATGTGCAATGCATAATTGATAAAATTCTTCTGCCGTTCCCTTCCCGCTGCGCTCATCTCATCGATCCAGGCGAACACGCCCTGCGGATTGAACTTTAAGCTGGCGCGCATCAGCTTCTGAAAGCCGGAAAGGTTCTGTGCTGCATTCTCATTCTCATTGAGCAGCAGCAATGCTTCCGCATAATTGCCATCCGCCAGGTGAGCTGTTCTTTCAGCGTTTTCCGGGGAAAGGCCATGACTCTCAACAAGCACGTTCATCAGATCAGTATCCGAGATCTTCGGGATCTTGATGAGCTGCGTTCTTGAAACAATGGTACGCAGCAGCTGGTCCTCGCTTTCGCAAACCAGCAGGAACAGCGTTTTATCGGGCGGCTCCTCGAGGATCTTCAGCAGCTTGTTCGCAGAAGCCTGGTTCATCTTCTCCGCCTGCCAGATGACCATGATCTTATATTCCGCTTCGTAGGTGGTAAGGCTCAGCTTCCTGAGCACCTCGCCGCTTTCCTCCACGCCGATCACGGCCTGCTTGTTCTCCGCATCAAGGCTTTCAAACCAGTTGTAAAGGGTGATGTACGGGTTATCGAGAAACGATTCCCTCCATTTGGGCGCTACATCCGTGCTTACGCGAACGTCTTTGGAAAGCGCCACGGGATAAACAAAATGAAGGTCGGGATGAATAAGCTTGTTATATTTTACACAGGAGGAGCAGGTTCCGCAGGAATCCGCGGGCTGCTTGTTCACGCAGGAAATGTATTGTGCATAGGCAACCGCAAGCGCCAGGTTTCCGCTGCCCTGCGGCCCGAGGAACAGCTGGGCATGACTGATGCGCCCCTCTGCTACGGAACGCACCAGGCGCTCTTTCACTGCCTGTTGACCTATGATCTCACTGAATAGCATTTGTTCTGTCGGGAGCTGCGTCCTTTTTTTATTGTTTGCAAACGATTTTAAGCGATCTCAAAGATAAGCAATCATTCGGCACAAAGCCCCGGAGGCGGGACAAATTTTGAACCTTCGAATATTGATAAGTGCCGGAACAAATTTTTGATTACTTTAGCAGTTATAACCCTGCTAAAACACAAGCAATGAAACACTATTTTCCGCTCGCGATCTGCATCCTGATGCTCTCTGTATCCTGCAAGAAGGACAACGTACAACCCGCTCCTGCCGCCACTTCCCCGGCCAATGTTGCAAACGGCTACCCGCTCACCATCGGCAGCTACTGGATCTATGAGAACACCGATATCGACACCAATAACGTGGAAACGATCAACGTTTCCAACCCGAGCGACAGCTGTTATATTTCAGGGGACACTGTTTTCGCCGGAAAAACATACATGGTTTTTGTGGGCATGATCGGCAATGAAAATGCGGTGTTCTTCAGAAGGGATTCATCCGGCTTCATTGTTGACCCGGCCGGTTCCATTTATTACTCAAAAACCGACTTTACAAACACGCTCCGCACCTGGTCGGTTCCCGGATACCTTGAGGGATATTTCAAAATGGTTGGCCCTGCCACTACCGTTTCCGTACCTGCGGGAACCTATCAAACCTATGATTACCAGGGAATGATCGTATTCGCATCGGGCTATCCATGGGATAACCCGCGCTATGTGCATTCCTATTATGCCAACGGCGTAGGGCTTGTGAGGGAAACTTCCTTCTTCACCGCTTCTCCTAACTACATTGCGAGGAGACTGCTTCGCTACCACATCCAGTAATTCCGGCCATGAGCTGCCTGAGGATCCCTGCTGCTGTATTGCTTCTCTTCGTTTTGCTTTTTGCATGCGAAAAGGACCCGCAGATAAAAGCAGGCCCCGAACAGCTGAAGCTCGAAGTATTTGCAAAAAACCTCCAGGTTCCCTGGGGAATGGGCTTTTTGCCGAACGGCGACTTTCTTTTTTGCGAGCGTGACGGCGAGATCAACCTGAAACGGAAGGACGAAGCCGATTACGATCTTATTATGTTCCGCGCCGTGCAGCCTTCCGAAGGCGGATTGCTCGGGCTTGCCATCGATCCTGATTTCGAACACAATCATTTTATTTTTATCTACGAAACGGTTGTAGGTTACAACCAGCTGGTGCGCCTGAAAATGGAGAACGGCATTCTTTCACAGGATGCGATTGTGCTCAGCGGCATCCCTGCAGCGAATAATCACGATGGCGGCGCGCTGCGCTTCGGGCCCGATGGATTTTTGTATTTAGGCACTGGCGATGCCACCAGCCCTGCGCTTGCACAGGATACGGCCTCTCTTTCAGGAAAGATCCTTCGCCTCGACCGCAACGGCAATGCAGCTCCGGGGAACCCTTTCAATAGCCGTATCTGGACATACGGCCACAGGAATGTGCAGGGCTTCGACTGGAATGCCAATGGAAAAATGATCGCAACGGAACACGGCCCTACCAGTGAATTTGGCTGGTGCTGCCACGATGAGCTTAATCTCATTGAGCCGGGAAAAAATTACGGCTGGCCGATAGCCATGGGCGGAACAGAATCGGATTCGCTTACTCCTGCCATTTATCAAACAGGCTTTGAAGTATGGGCGCCATCGGGCTGTACCTTCATCAAAGGCACGGAATGGGGGAGCTGGGAAGGCGATCTTATTTTCGGAGCGCTCAAAGCTCAGCGGCTGGTGCGCTTTGATATCAGCGCCGACGGAACACAGGCCGCTAACAGGCAGGATACGCTCATTGGCATGTTCCAGCGGCTTCGCAACATTGTGCAGGCGCCCGACGGCTCATTGCTGTTCTCTTCTTCAAATGTCGGAACTGCAAGTCCGCCGCCGCTTGCAGGCGATGATAAGATCTACCGCTTGTACTGGGAGTAAATCCCAATCTATCGCGAAGCGATGTAATCTGAATCTGTGCCGAATAACTACGTTGATGGCACTCCAATTGCTTCTTCCGGAGTCTTCAATGTGTTCCTATCAAAGATCCATATTAGCACTACAATGAGCATGCAGGTGATGATCCCCGCTATTCCGGCGATGCTTCCTACAAGATCAGTATATTCGTAACACAGCATCAGCAGCCCGCTCCCGGCCGCATTGATCATGCCGTGGAACAGCGCGGGTGCGATCACCGAATTTGTTTTTGCCCTCATCCAGCTCATGATAAAACCCATAGAGATGCTGAGCGGCACCATCAGGAAGACGCCTGCAAAAGGATGATCGGGATAATTATGTCCCTGTAAAATGATCGGCGCATGCCACAATCCCCAGATGGTACCGATCAGCAGATTGCTTTTCCAGAAGCCGAGAGAGCGTGTTTCATTGTATAGGAATCCGCGCCATCCAAGCTCTTCACCAAATGTAAAAATACTGTTGACGAGCCCGCCGATAAACACAGAAGCAATAACCGTGATCCCGAGCAGGGCTGCCGGAGGTATCGGGATTTTCGGCACACTGGAAACTCCGGACTGCATCATCATCTCCTGCATGCGCGCATCGAACAATCCCTGGTCGAAGCTGTAAAATCCGAAGCCGCTAATGTGCATCGCGTTGCCGAACAAAAGGACAACACCCACATACAAAAGGCAGAGCAATACCTGCACAAGCGGGATCCAGAGAAATGCTTTCCATTTTGTTTTCCTGAAATCGAGCCCCAGCGATTTAACAGGCTGTTTGTAAATCCCTTTGTGCACAATGATCGCAGCAGCTGCAGGCGCCATCATGTAAAAAACGGCAACCACAACAAGCGAGATGCCGCTGCCGTATTTAATTCCCGCGAGATACAGGATTCCCGCGCTGCTCCAGCTGATGCTGAATGCGAACAGCAGGAACAAAAGGATCTTTTTTATATTCATGGCTGATGTGTTTCTTGAATTTATTTTACGCTGCCGGTGTTCTGGATCTTTTTGAAGAGAATGAAGGAATAAGCGACCGGGATCACCGAGATCACAATGATGAAGGCGCCGAAAGCTTCCTCGGGAAGCAATGGCAGCAGGGCCATCATAATAAGGCTGGAGAATACCCAGAGCTTCGCGGTAAGGCGGTGCGTTTTTGTCCATACCTCTTCATTGGCCAGCGTCCATGGCGTGCGCACCCCGATAAAATAATTAGGTCGCACATTGCCCATGTAGTTTCCAAGCAGCAGGAACAGCAGCAGCATTCCATACATCATGAACAGCGAAATGTTAAAGGCATATCCCAGCGAGTAAAACGCGATCACGAAGAACAGGAACGTGAAGAAGGCATGCAGCACGAGGCGGATGATAAAATATTTGTCGGAAAATAATTTATAGTTCTTCCCTGAAGGATCTATTTTCGGAAGCAGCATAAACAGGAAATACATGCCGGTGTTTATCAGGGGAAGCATTAGCAATCCGAAGGTTTTTCCGCTGTAATCATCGGGCTTCCCATCCATTCCGAAATGTGTGGGGATCTGTTCCGGGAAGCGGTCCCAGTACACTGCCAGAAATGCAAACGGGATGATCAGCATCAGCCAAACCGCCCAATCTTTTTTTAATGTTTCCATGATATATGTTTTTTAATTTTTCTTTGATTTTTTCTCCTTCTTGTCCGACATATCCATCACCCACTTCACCATTTCATCAAACACAGTAGTATTGAGCGAGTAGGTGACGAACTGCCCTTCCTTGATCGACATCACCACGTTGGCCTGCCTCAGCAGGTCCAGGTGATGCGAAATGCTCGGCTTGCTAATGGAAAAATAATCGGCGATCTCACCTGCCGTCATGTCCCTTTTCCGCAGCAGCTCTATGATCTGCCGCCTTGTAGGATCGCCCAGCGCTTTGAATAAAAGGTTCATCAGGTATGGTTAGTAATTATATATTTAGACAAATGTCTAAATACTCTGCAACATGGCAAAATTTTTTAACAGATTTTTTTTAATTCCCGCCCGCGCTGAGCGAGAAACATTATTTTTGCGGGGATTTGACCGTAACCTCTAAAGCATTATTTATGAAAACCGTAGACGACTATAATTTTTCCGGCCAGAAAGCCCTGATCCGTGTTGATTTTAATGTTCCCCTGGACGATCAGTTCAGCGTAACCGATGATACGCGCATCCGTGCTGCGCTTCCAACCATCAACAAGATCCTGAAGGATGGCGGGGCCGTTATTTTAATGTCGCACCTCGGCCGTCCCAAAGAAGGCCCTGCCGATAAATATTCTTTAAAGCATGTGGTAGATCATTTAAGCAAGCTGCTGGGTAGGCCTGTTGCCTTTGCCCCTGATTGCATTGGCGACGACGCTAAAAACGCTTCAAACAACCTGAAACCGGGCGAAGTGCTGCTGCTGGAAAACCTCCGCTTTTACAAGGAAGAGGAAAAAGGCGATGTGGAATTCGCAAAAAAGCTTTCCGCAAACGGAACGTTCTATGTGAACGATGCCTTCGGAACAGCGCACAGGGCGCACGCTTCCACTGCCGTGATCGCACAGTTCTTTCCGCAGAACAAATGCTTCGGGTATGTGATGAGCGGAGAGCTGGCATCGGTTGATAAAGTGCTGAACAACTCCGAAAAGCCCTTCACTGCTATCATGGGCGGCGCCAAGGTGTCGGACAAGATCCTGATCCTCGAGCAGCTGATCAACAAAGCGGATAACATCATCATTGGCGGAGGCATGGCATTTACCTTTGTGAAGGCACAGGGCGGAAACGTTGGAAAATCGCTGGTTGAAGAGGATAAATTGCAGACGGCGCTCAACATCCTTGCAGATGCGAAATCCAAGGGCGTGAACATTTATATCCCCGTGGATGCGGTGGTGGCCGATAGCTTTTCCAATGATGCAAAGACACAAACCGTTGATATAAATAATATTCCCGATGGCTGGATGGGCCTCGATATCGGGCCTGAAACGGAAAAGATCTTTTCGGATGTGATCGCCTTTTCAAAAACCATTTTATGGAACGGCCCGATGGGCGTGTTTGAAATGAGCTCCTTTGAGCACGGCACCAAAAAGGTGGCAATGGCCATCGCTTCAGCTACGGAAGGCACTGCGTTTTCATTGATCGGCGGTGGCGACAGCGTTGCGGCCATCAATAAATACGAGCTTGCAGAAAAGGTTTCCTATGTATCTACCGGCGGCGGCGCGCTCCTGGAATACATTGAGAGCGGAAGTTTGCCGGGCGTTGACGCGATCGGGAAGTAACTCTTAAAGCTTCAGCAGCCTCAAGCACTTGTCCTCCTCCATCGTCATTTCCTCCTTCGCTGCCTTTGTTTTGTCCTTATAGCCAAGCAAATGCAGCGTACCGTGAATGATGATCCGGTGGAGCTCATTTTCAAATGATTTGGAGAATTTTCCGGCGTTTTCTTTTACGCGGTCAATGCTGATGAAAATATCGCCGGAAACGGGCAATTTCACATCTTCCTTCGAATAATCAAAGGTGATGATATCGGTATAGGTATCGTGATCGAGGTATTGCTTGTTAATGCCCAGCAGGTGCTCATCCGAGCAGAAAATAAAGTTCAGGTCACCGATTTTCCGCTTCTTTTTCTCAATAACGGAGCTGATCCATTTTTTCAGGATGGCCTTGTTCTTCAGGCTGAATTTTATGTCTTCTGTATGGAAAGTGATCATTGTTTGTTTTTTATTTCATTCCCTTTCGCTCTCTCCACATCTGGTTGAACGATTTCGGCGCTACCTGCGGCAGGTCTCTTCTTTCACCCCATTGCTTTTTAAAGAACTGCCTGATCATAAAGTTTTTCAGCTTCGCTCCTCCTTTGTCCATCTTGCCTCGCTTCAGCATCGCGCCTTTCCAGAAGAACCACACCCAGTTCTCCGTTTTGGTGGTAAAGCCTTTCTGAACGGCATCGCTCCTGTTGAGCAGCAGCAGCTTGTGGATATCAATTTTAACCGGGCATACATCCGTGCATTTTCCGCAGAGCGTGGAGGCGTAGCTCAGGTGCTTGAACTCGTCCATTCCCCTGAAATACGGCGTGATCACCGATCCGATCGGGCCGCTGTAGGTGGTGCCGTAGGTATGGCCGCCAACCGTCTGGTAAACCGGACAGGCGTTGAGGCAGGCGCCGCAGCGGATACAGGATAGGGCCCTGCGCTGCTCTGTTTCGGCGAGTAAATTCGTACGGCCGTTATCGAGCAGGATCACGTACATTTCGTCCGGCCCGTCGGTTTCCCCGGCCTGCTTCGGGCCGCTGTAAATGGTATTGTAAACGGTCATCTGCTGGCCTGTTCCATGCGTGGCCAGCAGCGGCCAGAACAGGTCAAGGTCCATGATGGAAGGGATCACTTTTTCCAGCCCTACGATCACGATCTGCACTTTCGGGAACGACATCGACAGCAGCCCGTTCCCCTCATTCTCAGAAACGGCAACAGCCCCGGTATCGGCGATCAGGAAATTGCCTCCGCTTACCCCTACTTCTGCCTTGCTGTATTTTTCACGCAACTGCAGGCGCACATACGTAGTGATCTGCTCCGGTGTCCAGTTGGGCGGAGTGCCCTTTTTCTCATGAAATGTTTTCGCCACATCCTCTTTCGATAAATGCATGGCGGGCGTTACAATATGGTATGGCGGCTCTTTCCTCAGCTGAACGATGTATTCGCCGAGGTCTGTTTCAATGCTTTCTATTCCGTTCTTCTCCAGCTCTTCGTTGAACTGCACTTCTTCCGTGGTCATTGATTTGGCCTTTACCACCGTTTTTGCGTTCACCTTTTTCATGATCTGCAGCGATTCCCGCACAGCTTCCTCCGCATCCTGCGCCCAGATCACTTTTCCGCCGCGCTTGATGAATGCGGCTTCAAATTCTATTAAGTATTTTTCGAGGTTGTCGACCGCCTTTTGCTTGGTGGCTGCAGCCCGGGTGCGCGCCAGCTCGTGATTGGAGAACTGCTCTTTCCCTTCCAGCACCTTTTTATCGTACTGCGCAATGTTGTAGCCGATGGTTTGGCGATGCGTCCTGTCAAAGGCTTTCTTCTCTGACCTTTCTAAAAATAATTCGAGTTCTTTCGACATCTTTTATATTCGTAAAATTCGTTTTGATTCGTTATCCGTACCTACTTCTTATTCGAATCCACCTTGATCCGCTCATCCCTGTTTGCCAGCTCCCACGCGGTAAAAAATACCAGCTTCGTGATCTTTTCCATTTTTGCAAAATCGATCTTTTCCACTTCGTCCGTTTCCTTATGGTAATCGGCATGAACTCCGTTGAAATAGAAGATCACCGGGATGCCGTTCTTCGCGAAATTATAATGGTCGGAGCGGTAATAAAAACGGTTCCTGTCGTTCTCATCGTTGAACGTATAATCCAGTTCCAGGTTGGTGTAGGCCTTGTTTGCATTCTCGCTGATGGCATTCAGCTGGGAGCTTAGTTTATCGGATCCGATCAGGTAGACGTAATTCGGATTTCCCGTATGCTTTTCATCCAGCCTCCCGATCATGTCGATGTTAAGGTCGCAAACGGTATTTTTCAGCGGGAATTCGGGGTGGTCGGCATAATAAGAGGAGCCCAGCAACCCTTTCTCTTCCCCGGAAACGGTCATGAACAGCATGCTCCTCCTTGAGCCGTGCCCTTCCCTTTTTGCTTTCGCGAAGGCTTCCGCCAGCTGGATCACGGCAACGGTTCCCGAGCCGTCATCGTCGGCGCCGTTAAACACCACGGTGCCGTCAATGCCCAGGTGGTCGTAATGCGCCGTGATCACGATCAGCTCCTCCTTCAGGTCGCTGCCTTCAATATAGCCCAGCACATTCTCCGCTTCTATCTTCTGCACCGTATTCTTTATAATGATCGCGAATTTTGTTTTTGCCGTCTTTTTATAAGGCTTTCCGCTCGAGGAGATCTTCTTTTTCACTTTCTCAACGTTCGTCCTTTTAAGGATGGCATTTGCCATTTCCGTTGAAATATAGATCACAGGCATTTCCTTCCTGCCAAGGTCCAGCTTCATAGATGGCGATTCCAGCTTGTGCTTGTTATCTTGTATGCCTTTCCGGATATCATCCACCACTATAAGTAACGCCATTGCGCCTTTTTCACGGGCTTTTTCGGGCTTCAGCTTATAGTAGGTGCTCCAGAGCGAGGGCGTTTTTTTACCGCTGATAAGCGAAACCGAATCCTTGCCATAAGGCTCGCCTCCCATGATCATCACCACGCGGCCTTTTACATCGGCTTCCCTGTAATCGCTGTATGCCGGTTCATCAATTCCATAGCCCAGGAACAGCACATTGCCGGTATTGATGGTTTGCTCCGTTTGTCCCGGGAAGCTGTAATAATCCTGGTTGCCGGCGTATGTTCTGCCGTTAATAGAAACTTCCGCCGGGGCCGGCAGAATGAGGTTCAGGGGATAATGCTGGAAATAGGTGTTTTCCTTATAAGGCGGGATCCCGGCAGCTTTAAATTGTGCTGCAATATACTCCGCAGCCATTTTCTGCCCTTTTTTGCCTGTTTCGCGGCCTTCGTATTCATCGGAAGCCAGCACATGCAGGTTTTTGCTCATTCCTGCTGCGGAAATGTTTTGGGAATAGCGGAGGGCGATGGTGTCCTTCTGCGCCGAAAGGATGGTAGGGAAAAGTAAAAGGAGTATTGTTTTTTTTATCATATTGCTTATATGCAGGTGGGCTTGCTACCCCTAACCCCTCCTACGAGGAGGGGAATGATCCTGCTAAACTTTACTTCAACACACAGATTTGTAGATTCGTAACGATTCGCGATCCGTACCCCCTCCTCCACACGTTCTCGACTTCGCTCGAACTGACAACACACAAATTCGTATAAATTCGTAATTAGCAGATTAACAGCCTTCTGTTATCTTCTTCACCCTCTCCGTATGCCTTCCGCCTTCAAAAGCCGTGGTAAAGAACACATCCAGGCATTTTTTCGCTTCTTCCTCCGAAATGTACCTTGCCGGCAGGGTAAGTATATTGGCATCATTGTGAAGCCTGGCCAGCTCTGCGATCTCCGCAGTCCAGCACAGGGCCGAACGGATGCCTTTATGCTTGTTGGCCGTCATGTTGATCCCGTTCCCGCTTCCGCAGAGCAGCAATCCCCTGTCGAATTCCCCGCTTTCCACCGCGTTTGCCACCGGGTGTGCGAAATCCGGGTAATCGGCCCTCTCTTCGGAATAACAGCCGAAATCTTTTATTTCATAGCCTTTTGAACTTAAATAAGGCTTTAATTTTTCTTTTAACTGAAATGCTGCATGATCGCAGCCGATCGCTATCTTCATACTATATTATATAAGAGTTGGCATGACTTTTTAAATAATTCGTTTTTAAGCCCGTAACAACCAACACGTTATGGGGGAAAAGGAAAAAACCGGCATTTTTCAGAAGGATAGGATCCCTGCTTTTGCCTGTAATTAACAGGTTTTTCACCTTATCAACACGTTTGTAAAGTTCAATAATAAAGTGCTGATAATTAGCGTTGTATTTTTCTTTTTATCAACACGCTTTCTGTTGATAAGAATGTTTACTGTGTTAAAAGTGTGGAATTTTTTCCTTGTTTTATCCGAATCTGCATCTCCATGTAAAAATTTCTGATAGTTCAAGCACAATCTTATCAGAAATACACACAGAAGCATCAACAGCTTTATAACAGAATTAACAGTAACTTTGCAGCCGAGTTGTTAGGTGATAACTATACTAACACATTGTTCATAACACAGAACTATTCTATCATTCAGTTGTTTATACGCTAACAACTTCTTAATTACTGTTGATGGGATCTTAATAACGGTAAAAACAATGCTTTTGCGGTATTTTTATACAGCGGACTAACAGACCAACAACAACAACATTTTTATAAAAATTTAATTATTTAAAAATATATTATTGATATGGGTATCGATTTGCTCAGCAAAGGTTTTATGGATGTTCCGGTGGATTTTTCTTTAGATTTGTTCTCTGAAATCCAGAAACTCAAAAAAGAAAAAAATGCCATCATCCTTGCCCACTACTACCAGGACGCCGATATCCAGGATATTGCCGACTACATCGGCGACAGCCTCGGCTTATCCCAGCAGGCTGCGAAAACGGATGCCGATGTCATTGTTTTCGCCGGGGTTCACTTCATGGCTGAGACAGCAAAAATTTTATGCCCAAACAAAAAAGTATTGCTCCCGGACCTTCGTGCAGGATGCTCACTGGCCGATTCATGCCCTGCAGACAAATTTGCGGAATTCAAAAAGCAATATCCCGATCACCTGGTGATCTCGTACATCAACTGCACAGCTGAGCTCAAAACACTCACCGACATTGTCTGCACTTCCACAAATGCCGTTCAGATCGTTGAGAGCCTTCCGAAGGACCAGAAGATCATCTTTGCCCCCGACAAGAATTTAGGCGCTTATATCAAAAAGAAAACAGGCCGTGATATGGTTTTATGGGATGGCGCCTGCATGGTGCATGAGCTCTTTTCCCTGGAGAAAATTGTTAAATTAAAAGCACAGCACCCGGGTGCAAAGCTGCTGGCACATCCCGAATGCGAAGCTGCATTGCTGGAGGTAGCCGACTACATTGGCAGCACAACCGGAATTTTAAATTATGCCACAAAATCCGATGCGAAGGAATTTATTGTTGCAACGGAAGCAGGGATCATTCACCAGATGGAGAAAGCTAACCCGGGGAAGATGTTTATACCCGCTCCACCCACTAATTCCTGCGCCTGCAATGATTGTCCCCACATGAAGCTGAACACGCTTGAAAAGCTCTATAATTGCCTTAAATACGAACAGCCGGAGATCATTCTTGCTCCTGAGCTGATCGAACAGGCAAAAAAACCGATCATACGCATGCTCGATTTATCGGCTCAGATGGGTTTATAGTATAATTAATTGATTATTAAATAGTTACAATATATTTTTAGGTTAAAGTGCTTATAATCACTACTTTTGCCGCCTTTTTAATTTAAGAAATGTTTAAAGAATACGATGTTATAGTTGTTGGCGCCGGGCATGCCGGTTGTGAAGCCGCTGCTGCTGCTGCGAATATGGGATCCTCTACGTTGCTCATCACCATGAACATGCAGACGATCGCACAGATGAGCTGCAACCCTGCTATGGGCGGAATTGCGAAGGGACAGATCGTTCGCGAAATAGATGCCCTTGGCGGTTATTCCGGAATTGTGACAGATAAAACCGCTGTCCAGTTCAAAATGCTGAACCGTTCCAAAGGACCGGCAATGTGGAGTCCGCGTACCCAAAGCGACCGTCACCGCTTTGCAGAAGAATGGAGATTGATGCTGGAAAATACCTCTAACCTCGATTTCTGGCAGGATATGGTAAAGTCGCTTATCATTGAAGATGGAAAATTATGCGGCGTAGTTACCGGGATGGATATAGAGATCCGTTCAAAAGCCGTTGTGCTTACCAATGGAACTTTTCTAAATGGGATCATTCACTTAGGTGAAAAACAATACGGCGGTGGCCGTGCCGGAGAGAAATCTTCAAAAGGAATTACTGAACAATTAATAGGTTTAGGCTTTGAAGCAGGCCGGATGAAAACAGGGACTCCTCCGCGTGTGGATGGAAGATCACTCGACTATTCGAAGATGGAAATTCAGCACGGAGATGAGAATCCTTCCCGTTTTTCCTACCTTGATGTGCCCCAGTTTGAATTCAGAAAGCCTGCAGGAAAATCATCGGGTCTGAACTGGCCGGTTGGCCCGGAAGGTCAAATGCCATGTTTCATCACTTACACAAATGATGAAGTGCATGAGATCCTGAGAACCGGGTTTGAAAAATCGCCGATGTTCACAGGACGCATCCAGGGATTGGGGCCAAGGTATTGCCCAAGCATTGAAGATAAAATTACCCGTTTTGCAGAACGCGACCGTCACCAGCTTTTCGTTGAACCGGAAGGTTGGAATACTGTGGAGATCTATGTAAATGGGTTCTCCACTTCCCTGCCGGAAGATGTACAATACAAGGCATTGAAAAAGATCCCGGGATTTGAGAATGTAAAAATGTTCCGTCCGGGCTATGCCATTGAATACGATTATTTTCCTCCTCAGCAGCTCAGCCTTACTTTAGAAACAAAGCCGGTCGAGAATTTATATTTCGCCGGTCAGATCAATGGAACAACAGGATATGAAGAAGCCGCCTGCCAGGGATTGATGGCGGGAATAAATGCTCACCTGAAAATAAATAATAAAGAGCCGTTTATACTGCAGCGCTCGGAAGCATACATTGGTGTGTTGATAGATGACCTTGTTACAAAAGGTACTGAAGAGCCTTACCGTATGTTTACCTCCCGCGCAGAATACCGCATTTTATTACGTCAGGATAATGCCGATGTTAGGTTAACTCCACGCTCTTATGAGCTCGGACTGGCATCGAAGGAACGCCTCGATAAGGTGAATGAAAAGATCAGAAATGCGAATGAGATCATCTCCTATTTCAAAAAGGAAAGCATTGATCCGGAAGAGATCAATCCTGCCCTGGAAGTGATCGGCTCCTCCCCTATTACCCAAAAAGTAAAAATGTTCGGAGTGCTTACGCGTCCTACGATCACTCTCTTAGACTTTGCATTGAGCTCCCCGAAAGTAAAAGAGTTCATTTCAAAATATGATTTAGAGAGCATTGAGCAAGCAGAGATCCTAATGAAATATGAAGGTTATATTTCAAAGGAACATGAGTTGGCGGATAAACAAATTAAGCTGGAAGATCTGGTGCTGCATGACGACTTTGATTACAAAAGATTAACTTCTTTGTCAGCCGAAGCCCGCGAAAAATTAACCAAGATCCGACCAAGAACCATCGGACAGGCATCCCGTATTTCAGGGATCACTCCATCCGATATTTCTATTTTAATGGTATATCTCGGAAGATAGTTCCACGTGAAACATATTACTAAGTGATATTAAAACATTAACCAGATTCTCGATGGCTGTAAATGTCACTTCGAGTTCGACCGCAGGGAGAGAATAATCATTACCGTTCGACTTGTTCTCGATACGCTCGTACCTCGCACTCGAACTGACGTTAGTACGATTTCGTCCGAGTATTGGTATCACTCCGGAAGAAGGATTTAGAATATTGTGTTCAATATGTTCCCGACCCATAGATGTCACTTCGAGTTCGACCGAAGGGAGAGTATCGAGAAGTGAACATCACGTAAGAGGGGACGGTCTGTGATTTAAGCTTGTTCTTGTTCTTAAAGAGTATGTCAGGGATGATAGATGTTTCACGTGAAACATTTAAATGATTCTCATGTTTGTGCGTTGTCATTTCGAGCGAAGTCGAGAAGGCATGAAGAATCATTACCGTTCGACTTGTTCTCGATACGCTCGTACCTCGCACTCGAACTGACGTTTGAGTTCTACTCGTCCATAGATGTCACTTCGAGTTCGACCGCAGGGAGAGTATCGAGAAGTAAACATCATAGAGGCATATCAAAAAAATAGATGTTCCACGTGAAACATCTAATGATTTGTGCGTTGTCATTCGAGCGAAGTCGAGAAAGCGTAAAGAATTGCATTACCGTTCGACTTGTTCTCGATACGCTCGTGCCTCGCACTCGAACTGACGTTTAGTTCTACTTCGTTCTTAACGATAGGTACGTTCCACGTGAAACATTAACGGTTACCATGTTTGTGCGTGCGTTGTCATTTCGAGAGAAGTCGAGAAAGCGCGAAGAATTGCATTACCATTCAACTTGTTTCGATACGCTCGTGCCTCGCACTCGAACTGACGTTTAAGTTCTCTTCGTTTGAGTAGTTCGGCCGCAGGGTTCGATCGAAGGGAGAGTATCGAGAAGGGAACATCACATAGAATCTGTATAAATCCATTATTTAAAGCTGGTTCGCAGACTTCGATAGTTTTACTTTTATCGGCGCCTTACTTTTATAACCAGCTGACTTGATCTTTTAACTGCTATGCAAAATTTAACTAATTGTCCCGTTTGTAATTCAACTGCATTCATTCCATTTATGAAGTGTAAAGACAATACTGTTTCACGTGAAACTTTTCAAATTGTAAAGTGTAATTCATGTGGATTCAAGTTTACGAACCCACGCCCTGAACCTTCAGAACTCGGTAGATATTATAAGTCGGAAGAATATGTTTCTCACTCTAACACCAAGAAAGGATTCATTAATTCTACCTATCAATCTGTCCGGAAATATACCTTACTGAAAAAGCTTCAGCTGATCTCCAAGTATTACAAAACCGGAAGGATCCTGGACATTGGATGCGGAACGGGTGAGTTTTTAAATACCTGTAAAAGCGCTAAATGGGAAACTATAGGGATTGAACCAGATGATGATGCCCGTAACATGGCGATAAAAAATTATGGTTTGGATGTAAGGGGAGAAGCAGAACTGAAGAATTTACATGATGAATCCTTTCACATTATAACCATGTGGCATGTCTTGGAACACGTCCCAAATCTCAATGAACGAATTGAAGAATTAAGACGATTAATAAAACCTACCGGGATCATCATCATCGCTGTTCCAAACTGCAACTCCCTGGATGCAAAAATTTACAAAGAGAACTGGGCCGCCTATGATGTGCCCCGTCACTTGTATCACTTTACACCGGCTGATATGGAAACCTTATTCCGTAAGCATGGGTTAAAAGTATTCAGTATTCTGCCCATGATCTTTGATTCTTTTTACGTCTCCATGCTCAGTGAGAAGATCAAAACAGGAAAAACAAATATCATTCGTTCCACGTGGAACGGATTACGTTCCAATCTTTCTGCCCTCAAATCCGGAAGAACCTCTTCCAGCCAGATCTACCTAATCAGGAAATAATCTATTTTATTTTTCATCCAAATTTCACTCTTCCAAAAAAGGCAAGGGGATAATTATGGTCGGTAGATCTTCATCGATCAATTTTTCATATTAGATCTCCAACACACTTTTTTACACTGATAACCAAAACTAATTTCGTAATTAAGAATTGACTATTAAAAAAGTCCAAATTGACTTTCTAAAACTAAGAATGAGATTCCTAAATCATCTTCGCCTGGACGCAACACATTAGATCCAAAATCTTTGTTTTTATTGAAATGACGTACTGTAACACACAAAACCCTCAAAAATCTCATCCTCTGAGCTAAAGCAGGCGTTTTAAAGCGTTAAACAGCCTCTGGAGTGTCAGTGTATGAAAACACGAAGAACGTGCGTGAGATCAAATAAAAAGACTATCCCTCTGTACTCCGCTGATAGTGGAAGAAAGCAGGATTTGACTGCGGTTTTTGCCCTAAATTTTCCAAAACTCACCGGAAAATC
Organism: Bacteroidota bacterium; assembly: GCA_025963725.1. Taxonomy (GTDB): domain Bacteria; phylum Bacteroidota; class Bacteroidia; order 2-12-FULL-35-15; family 2-12-FULL-35-15; genus 2-12-FULL-35-15. The sequence continues at coordinate 561,342 of JAOQAE010000003.1, forward strand.
TAAAATCACCGTTATTTTTGAGGCATAAAATTTCTGCTTATGAAAGGATTCTGGACGATCATCCTGCTGGTGCTTTCTAACACCTTTATGACCTTTGCCTGGTACGGCCATCTCAAATTCAAGGAAATGAAATGGTTTGAGAACCTCGGGCTGATCAGTATTGTGCTCATCAGCTGGGGAATTGCGCTGTTCGAATATTTTTTCCAGGTACCCGCAAACAGGCTTGGATTCAGGGAAAATGGCGGGCCCTTCAGCCTGGTGGAGCTCAAAGTGATCCAGGAAGTGATCACGCTCACCGTGTTTGTCGGCTTTACACTGCTGTTCTTCAAAGGGGAGACATTCCGCTGGAATCATGCTGTAGGCTTCGCTTTCCTGGTGCTGGCCGTTTATTTCATCTTCAAAAAATAGCAGGATCTTAATTTTCAATTTAAAAATCACCATCAATGGACATTTCCTACATCCTGAATCACCTTGGCGAAGAACGCGATGAATACTACGGTTCCGTGGCTCCGCCGATTTTCCAGAGCAGTAATTTCTGCTTTAAAAATGTGGCTGAAATGCGGGAAAAGCTAACCCGGGAACTCGAAACGCCTTTCTACACAAGAGGCTATAACCCAACGGTAGCAACGCTCAGGAAGAAGCTGGCGGCGCTTGAAAAGGCGGAAGATGCGCTCGTTTTTTCAAGCGGGAGCGCAGCCGTTGCTGCAGCGGTGATGAGTGTTGTGAAAGGCGGCGATCACGTGATCTGCGTGCAGAAGCCCTACAGCTGGACCAGCAATTTACTAACGAAATACCTCGCAAAATATGGTGTTACAAGCACGTTCGTGGATGGGAGGGAAGCCGATAATTTTGAAAAGGCCATCCGACCGGAAACAAGGCTGATCTACCTGGAAAGCCCGAATTCATTGACCTTTGAGATGCAGGACATAGAGGCGGTGGTGAAGATCGCAAAAGCGAACGGCATTGTAACGATCATGGATAACAGCTATAATTCCCCGCTGAACCAGAACCCGGTTGCAATGGGGGTCGACCTGGTGCTGCACTCGGGAACGAAGTACATCAACGGGCACAGCGATGTGGTTTGCGGTGTGGTATGTGGCAGCAGGGAACGAATTATGAAAATGATGGCGGAGGAGTACATGACGATCGGCAGCTGTATTTCACCGCACGATGCCGCCCTCATTATACGCGGTTTAAGAACAATTGAGCTGCGGGTTAACCAAAGTGCCGTCAGCACTAAAAAAGTGGCTGATTTCCTCGAAAAGCACCCTAAAATAAAGCAGCTGAACTATCCCTTCTCGTCCAATAACCCGCAGCTTGAGCTGGCCAAAAAGCAGATGAAGCAGGGAGGCGGACTCCTTTCGATCGTGATCGACGCTGAGAACGAGGCGGCTGTAGAGCGTTTCTGCGACAGCCTGAAGCGTTTTATCATGGCCACTTCCTGGGGAGGGCACGAATCGCTGATCTTCCCGCTCTGCGCGCTGGCAGCAAGCAAAAGTTTTGAAAACCCTCTGCCATGGAACATGGTAAGGTTATACATTGGTTTGGAGGATGCAGATCTCCTGATCGAAGACCTGGAACAGGCGCTGGAGAAAGTTTAAACTTCGGCCCACATGCGCAGGAGGTTGCTCCAGGCCTGGAGCACGCCTTGTGTTTCCACCGATTGCGCATCCTTCGCGGCAAGCAGGCTGTGCGTTCTTTTAAGATCGGAGAGCAGCAGTCGCTGCTCCATGGAACGAACCGAGCACTGGATCCAGCTTACGGCAGCCACGCGCACGCCGCTGCGCACATCATTCACACAATGCACATATTGGCAGGGATACACAATGGCATCGCCCATAGCGGGCTTGTAGGAAGTATCGCCCTTATCGGTACGGATCACCAGCTCGCCGCCTTCATAGGTGGAAGGATCGCTGAGAAAGATGGTCATGGCAAGGTCGGTGCGCACGGGAGGATTTCCCATCACCGGGCTGTCGACATGCCAGCCATAACCCATACCCGGCTCACATTTGCTGAAAAGAAAAGGATAAACGCGCGCAGCATACAATTCCACCTGGAACTTCGGCTCCTGCATCAGCGCCATGCCGATCACCTGCTGCAATTGCGGCATTACGCTGTGGTCGTTCATGTCTACCTGCAGGTTGCGTTTTACCTCGCGTGCCGCATCGGTGGCTGTGAGCCTGCCGTCGGCAAACGGTGCATTCGCAAGCAGCTGCTGAACGGCGGCAAGCATTTCCGCATTCAGCAATCCGGGTAGGTGGTGTATGTACGGTGTGTTCATGAGAAAAGGGGTCAATGCTTAATGTCCGGCAGTTTTCGGCCTTCCCGTCCATCTTCTTTGCTTCCCCGGGGCAGCGGCAGCACCTTGCTGCTTCGGCCTCTGATGCTGGGATCCGCCTCTTCGCTGCTGCTGTTGCGGCGCTGCTTTTACGGGATTATGGTCCATCAGCGGAAATGCATGATTATCGATCACCGGAATCTTTTTAGAGATCAGCTTTTCAATGTCTTTCAGGTATGCTTTTTCCTCTGCATCGCAGAAAGAGAATGCCGTTCCGTTAGCTCCCGCGCGGCCTGTACGGCCAATGCGGTGCACATATGTTTCCGCAATGTTCGGAATCTCGTAATTGATCACATATTCGAGGTCATCCACATCGATGCCCCTTGCGGCGATATCGGTTGCAACAAGCACGCGGATGGTCTGCGCTTTAAAGCCTGATAAGGCGCGCTGACGGGCGTTCTGGCTTTTGTTGCCATGGATCGCTTCCGCTTTGATGTTGGCTTTTACAAGCACTTTTACAACCTTGTCGGCACCGTGCTTGGTGCGTGTGAACACCAGCGCTGTTTTAACGTCCTTGTCTTTCAGTATGTCGACCAGCAGGTTGTTTTTATTTCCCTTGTCAACAAAATAAACAAATTGCTTAATAGTATCCGCAGTTGATGAAACCGGCGTAACCTCCACCTTTGAAGGGTTTTCGAGGATGGTGTTGGCAAGCTTCACAATTTCTGGCGGCATGGTGGCCGAGAAGAAAAGCGACTGGCGTTTTTTAGGAAGCGCCAGCAATAATTTTTTTACATCGTGGATAAAGCCCATGTCGAGCATACGATCGGCCTCATCGAGCACAAAAATTTCAATGTCCTTGAGGGTGATGTGGCGCTGGTTCATAAGATCCAGCAGCCTTCCCGGGGTTGCCACCAGGATGTCGACGCCGTTCTGCAGCGCGGAAGTTTGTGAATACTGGTTCACGCCTCCGAAGATCACGGTGCATTTAAGACCGGTGTGCCGTCCGTAATTGTTAAAGCTTTCGCCGATCTGGATCGCCAGCTCCCTTGTTGGTGTTACAATAAGGCTGCGGATCTTTCTTTTTTTATCGTAGGTCTTGTTTGCGCTTAAAAGCTGGAGGATCGGGATGGCGAATGCTGCTGTTTTCCCTGTGCCGGTTTGTGCGCAGCCCAGTAAGTCGGTTCCTTCTAAAACGATCGGGATGGCTTTTGCCTGGATGGGTGTTGGTGTTGTGTAGCCCTCTTCTTTTAAAGCCTTGAGGATAGGCTCAATAATGTTTAATGAATCAAATTGCATATGAATGGTTTAACAGAAAATATTTCGTTGAAAAGAAAAAATGTTCCGGAGTTAATAGCTGCAAAGGTACGAAAAATAAATGGAATGGGTTTTTGAGGCATCCGCTCAGAGCGTTGCGATCTTTATTTTCTTGCCAGGTACAAGGGTGAATTTTTCACCGAATCCGTTGAGCTTTTTGAGGGCATCCACCGTGGTGCCGTTGGCTTTCGCGATCTTAAAAAGCGAGTCGCCTTTTTTCACCGTGTAGTATTTGTAGCCGCCGGCGCTTGTGGTGGCTTCTCTTTTCTCGGGGCTTGCAGCTGCAGTTGTTGTTTTTTTCTCGGCCGGTTTTTTCTCGTACAGGTAGATCGTGAGCTTCCTGCCGGGCTTCACGGTGCTGCTCTTAATGCCGTTCCACTGCTTCAGGTCGGCAACGCTGCATCCGTAGCGCTTGGCGATCGTGCTCAGGTGCTCGCCGCTTTTCACCGTATGGATCTTGATGCTTTCCTGTGAAGCAAGGATCTCGCTGCTTTTGAGTGTGTCTTTTTTATAGAAGTTGTAAATGTTGCTCTCGTTATTGATAAAGGTGCCGATCTTGGTGGATGGCAGCACAAGGTAACTGGTCTCTTCCGGCAACACGGGGATCACATTCTTCTTGTAGCTTGGATTGAGGTACTGGAGGTCTTCCACCGGGATCTCCAGCACAGCCGAGATCTGGTCAAAGGAGATCTGTTTTTTCACAACAACCGTATCCACCGAAAGAAATGTTTTTTTCGGGATGGCGGAATACATGTTGTGCTCCGATGTGTAGTTCATCACATAGTTCACGGCGATGAATGCCGGCACGTAGCCCTGTGTTTCCTTTGGTAAATAAGGGCGGATCTCCCAGTAGGTTTTTTTGCCGCCGCTTCTGCGGATGGCCCTGTTCACGGTTCCCGGTCCGCCGTTGTAGGCAGCAAGCACCATCTGCCAGTCGTTGAACAGTCCGTAGAGGTATTGAAAATACTCGCAGGCTGCAATGGTTGATTTGTAAGGGTCGCAGCGCTCATCCACATACGACGAAACTTTTAACCCGTAAATTTTTCCTGTCGGGTACATGAACTGCCAGAGCCCCATGGCGCCTGCACGGCTTTTGGCCATAGGGTTGAGCGCCGATTCGCAGATCGCCAGGTATTTCAGCTCGAGCGGAAGGTTGTATTTATCGAGCTGCTCCTCGAACAGCGGGAAATACAGCTGGGAAAGCGCCATCATCCTCGAAACAAGCTCACGCTTGCGCATGGTGTACATTTCGATATAGCCTTTTACCACGCTGTTGTACTGCAAGTCGAAAGGAGAAGCCGCATCGATCTTTGCAAGGCGCGCCTCGTAAGTGGTTTCATCGTAGCGTGGAACGGAATCTTTCGGAAACTGGAATTTCGGGTTCTTTGGGTAATTGATCTTTGCATAGCCTTTTTCAAAAAGGTTGAGCTTGTAAAGGCTGTCGAGGGCGGATGCGATAGGGTCGTCCTGCAGCTGTTCGGCGCCGGCAGACGTTTGTGCTGGCAGCGATTGGCCCGCACACACACATAAAAACATAAAAGCCCACAGGAATTTCTTTACGCGGATCATAATAACTGATTTACCTCTCTCTACAAACTTAACAATGATACTTTAAAATACCAAGAAAGATTAGACGAGTAAAGCGTATTTATCAACGAAAAATTGTTGATGGGGGAATTTTAGCGCGGGAGAGGGGTTGTTTGGTTTCTCGCAGAGGCGCAAAGAGCGCAGAGAAGGGCTTGGTATATTTTACCCGTATGAAGGTGTGTATCCGAATAAACTTTAGCCCGGAAAGGCTCTAAGGGGCAGATATATTAGTCATTTGGCTTTATTTGATATGCAATAAAACAGCTCAAAGCTAAAAACAACGTATCGACATAGCCTCCACTGGAAAGCAGAAATCCACCTGCATCTAATTTATAACCTGTAAGCAATTCCACTTTTGAGCTAAAAATGTTATTGGCAAAATGAAATCCTAAAGGAAGCCATATACTTTTAAATTTCAGATATAATAGAGTTAAAAGAACTCCTGCAAAAAATAAGTTTGGCCCCTGCAATAAAATATTGATTTCAGGATTTAAGAGATGTATTAACATAAATAATAGGCCTGAAATTATTGACAGGTAAAGCTTAGAGGAATATTTCAGAAGAAAATTTAAAACAATTCCTCTAAACATTAGCTCTTCCCATGAAATAATAACGAGTGTTAGTCCCAATCCTGAACTAAGGGTATCGCCATTTTCAGGGGTTGAAGCCTGAATGTTACAAAACGCTAATTTAAGACAGTGAGAAATACTTAAAACGATTAGCCAGATGATTGCACCAATTAAAAAGTGATGCAGCTTTAAAATCGACCAATGCTCCTTTAAAGTGGGAATTAATTTAGCTAAGAACGCTAATAATATATTTAGAATTATAAAAAAAGAGCATAACAGGAACGAAGAATTGATTTGAATAAAGGAGAATACTTTTGGTACAAGTACCATAAAGAAAATATTAGCGCTAACATATAACGCTAAAATAACGAGGGAAATAATATTACCCTTTTTGTAAAGACTCATTCTGAAGCTCATTATAATGAGGCCATATTTCTTTTCTAAACCCGGGTAAATATTGGTCTGCGTGTTCAAATAAAGCGCTGCAAATATCTACTGTATCATTTTCTTTTCCGCCACCAACCATTTGTGCTGTGCAAGGAACGCATTGATCTTGAAAAGAACAAAATTTACATGGAAACATTTTACTCTTAAAGGAACGCCCTGCTCTATAAGATTCAAATTCTCTGAAAAGATCGGAATTATAACTCTCCTGAACATCACTTTCAAGCAGGTTGATTCCTGGAATAGCCTTTGAGAATTCCATTGTGGGGTTTTCTTCATATGCTAATGATGGACAAGGTAAATGATTACCATGTAAGTCAACATAGCTGAAGATGGATTCTCCGCCGCAAGCATGGTGCTCTGTTGTTGGAAACGTTAATTGAAATCTCCTGTTTAGATAAGTGGCAAATGAAGGAGTAACTAATATCTCCATCTCGATTTTTTTCTCTGATAACATCCAATTAACTACAAGTAAGCTGTAGGCATTGAGCATTTTTTTTAGATCTAAACCTAAGTCTTCCGCAAAAGAAAAAGCTCGTCCGATCAACTTAACATTTTTGATATTCAATCGGGTGGCTCCGACCTCTTTTGCAAAGTCGATTAGATCAGGAGCTTCCTCAACGTTTATTTGCGCCATTACAAATGCCATTTCTAAATGCAAATCGCCATTTAAAACCCGCTCATGTTTAGAAACTAATTTTATATTAGTTATCGTTTTCTGAAAAGTGCCTTTGCCCCTGATAGAATCATGTGTTGCTGGAGTAATACCGTCGATACTTACAATTAAACCCTTTAACGCAGGTTTGGCTAATAAAGGCTGAACGACATGAAATACCGTCAGATTTGTATTTATGCTAACTTTAAGACCAACAGTATCGGCATAATCCAAAAGCTCTGCCAAATCTCTTCTGTACACAGTAGCTTCACCACCAAGAATGGTAATGTATTTTGTATTGTCTTTAGATAGTTTGTAAAAAATTGTTTTTAATTCCTCGGTAGTTTGCTGAGGTCTTGGGCTATCTTGATCCAATCCCACCCCACAGTGCTTGCAACTAATATTGCACTTACTCGTTGTATATATGGTAACTGATTTTTCCTTTGACATAAGACACGGAAATACAACTCTACCTAAAAGCAGAATTTAATAAAACAAACTCTTAAAAATGTTAGATAGCTTCTGTGTCCCTATTCTCAAGGGTAACAAGAGCCTTGGAATTGCAGCATCCCATACCTATTCCCCAATCAGCTTTAGCAGATGTTTGGAATCCAGAAAGGCGTCCGGCCAATCTTACCTGCTCTTGTGCTGTTTTAGCGAAAGCTTCTGCTCTTCTCATTTCTTGAACATTTAAATCAATTTTTGCTTCCGCAACCGCAACGGCAGGGTCTACTAAAAAGCGACCTAAAAACTTAAGATCAGTCGCCAATAAACACTCGAGTTTGGCAATGTTACTTTTTTCCATAATGTATAATTTTAAGGTTAGACTTAATGAGATATATATACAAATATATAATAAGTTACGTAAATAGCAAGAAATCCGTAGGTTACAGAAATTAAATATGATAGAGCAATCAATTAATTGGGAGGTTTGTATATAAACAGGTCTTAATATAGCTTTACAGCGATCCTTCCAGCTGCTTCGCAAACGCCATCAGCTCCGCATCAGCAAAAGCTTTTGCAGTGAACTGGATGCCGAAAGGCAATCCGTTGGAATGTTTTCCGGCAGGGATCGAGATCGCCGGATGGCCGGTGATGTTGGCAAGCACCGTGAAAATATCCTCGAGGTACATCGCGATCGGGTCGGCGCCTTTCTGACCGAATTCAAAGGCGGTGCCGGGTGTAGTGGGAGAGAGGATGAGGTCGTAAGCGCCGAAGATCTCATTTACTTTGTTCTGCAGCAGCTTGCGTACTTTTTGTCCTTTGGAATAATAGGCATCGTAATATCCTGCGCTGAGCACGAAGGTGCCAAGCATGATCCTGCGCTTCACTTCCTCGCCGAAACCTTCGGAGCGCGATTTTTTGTAGGTGGATTCAAGGTCGAATGCATTGGGGCTCCTGTAACCGAAATTGATCCCGTCGAAACGGGCAAGGTTGGAGGATGCCTCTGCCGTGGTAAGCACGTAGTATGTAGGAACAAGATAGTCGAGGTAAGGGAATTCAACAGCTTCAACGGTATGGCCGGCGACCTTCAGCTTTTCGATGATAGAGTTGATCCCCGCTTTTACTTCAGGATTTAATCCCGGGTTATCCAGGCAATCTTTCAGGTAAGCGACCTTGAATTTTTTACCGGCAGTATCCAGTGTTTTTGAATAGGCGGGAACAGGCTTTGATGAAGCGGTGCTGTCATAATTATCGGCGCCGGCCATCACTTCCATGATCAGCGCTGCGTCTTCCACATTCTTTGTGAGCGGCCCGATCTGGTCAAATGAAGAAGCGTAAGCGATCGCGCCGTAACGTGAAACCCTTCCGTAAGTTGGCTTGTAGCCGACAACGCCGCAGAAGGAAGCCGGCTGGCGGATAGAGCCGCCTGTGTCGGTGCCAAGCGCGGCAAGGCAGAGGTCCGCAGCTACTGCAGCAGCGGAGCCGCCGGACGACCCGCCGGGAACACATTTTACGTTATGCGGATTTTTAACGGTGCCGAACGCGGAATTCTCATTGGAGCTTCCCATCGCAAACTCGTCGCAGTTGGTGCGGCCGATGATAATAGCATCTTCTGCAAGCAGCCTTTCCACAACGGTTGCGTTGTACAGCGATTCGAATTTCTCTAAAATTTTTGAGGATGCGGAAACCTGGTGGCCTTTGTAGCAGATATTGTCTTTCAGCGCGATCACCATTCCTGCAAGCTTTCCGGCTGTTTTGGATCTTATTTTCTCATCCACTTCCTTTGCTTTCTGCAAAGCGGAAGCTTCAAACACTTCAAGGAAAATATTCAGGTCGCGCTTTTCCGCAATGCGCTGAATATAGGCCTTGGTAAGCTCAACACAGGAAGTAGTGCTGTTGTTAAGGTCTGCTTGAACCTGGGAAAAAGAAGTGTATGTTTTCACAAAATAACCTTTAGTATAAAAACAAAAACCCCCTTGTGCAGGAGGATTTGCATTATGGAAAAATGAGGATTAATCTTTCTTTTCTACAGGAGCGCCTTCAGCTTCTCCTTTGGATGCGTCTTTGAATTCCTTCACGCCTTTTCCAAGGCCTTTCATTAATTCAGGAATTTTTTTACCGCCGAAAAGCAGGAGAACGATCACTAAAATAATTATCATTTCAGAGCCACCTAAGCCCATGAAACTGATTAAGACACTGTTTAACATTTTGTTCTGTTTTAAGTAATACAGTGCAAAGATAAGGAAAATATTGATTTCCTAATTGCTTTTAAAGATCCAGTTCTCGGGGTCCATTTTGGTTTGGCCCTTCCAGATCTCGAAATGCAGCACTGTTTTGCTCTCATCGTCATCGTAAAGGATCGATCCGAGGTTCTGCTTGGTAGTTACTTTATCGCCCACTTTTACATACACATCCTTGAGGTTGGAGTATACGGTGAGGAACTCGCCATGGCGCAGCAGCACAAACTGTCCGCCCCCGGGAATGTTCACCACGCCCTTTACTTCGCCTTCAAACACGGCGCGGGAAATGGAGCCGGTGTTGGTGGCAATGTCGAGGCCGTTGTTGTTCACATCAATGTTGGGCATGAGTGGATGCGGGTGTACGCCGTAATGCTCAATGATAATGCCTTTTGCAACCGGCCATGGCAGCTTGCCCTTGTTGCTTGCAAAACTGTTGGAGAGCTGCTGCGATTCGGGTGTGAGGATCAGCTTTTGCGATTTCGGCGCGTTCTTGTCCTTGGTCTTGCCGGCAGCATCGGCATCACGCTGCGCTTTTTCAAGCTCCTTCTGGATAATGCGCTGGATCGCGGCCTGCAGGTTGTCGGCATCTTTTTTCTTCTTCTCGAGGTCTTTCTTCAGCTTGCTTTCCTGCTCCTGCAGCTGCGTGAACACCTGCTCCTTTTCGCCTTTTTCGGAGGTCAGGTTCTTCTTTTCGCTTTCTTCCCCGGTAAGCAGCACGCGCTTATCGGATTTTTTTGCTTCGAGGTCCTGCACTTTTTCATTCAGCGATTTACGCGTATTGGTGATCTTTTCCGCCTGGCGGTGACGAAAATCGCTGTACTGCTGCAGGTATTTCAAACGCATGTACGCCTGCTCAAAATCCTTCGATGCAAAAATAAACACAAGGCGGCTGTAGGCATCCTGGTTCTTGTAAGCGTAATAGATCATCTTCGCGTATTCAGCCTTGAGCTTTGCGAGGTCGTTCTGCAGGCCTTTGATGGATTCGTTGTTCTCCTTGATCTCCTTGTCGAGCAGGGAGATCTGGCTGTTGATGTTGGCGATCAGCTCTTCGCGCTGCGAGATCTTTTTGTTGAGGGCCACCAGCTCGGTAAGCGAGCGCTTTTTATGCTTCTTGGTTTCGGCAAGCAGCTGGTTGGTATAATCTATTTCTTTCTGGATCTGTTTTTTCTTGTTCTCGAGGTCCTTCTTGCTCTGCCGCTGGGCAAAGGAATCCATGGTGCCTATGAAGAACAGGCACAGCAACAGGGTGAAAAAAAGAAAGCTATTGTTTTCCTTTATAAATGATCTGCTCATAATTATCAGGGATCTTGAACGGGAAGGTTTGCTCCTCGTTCAGTGTCACCTTGCTGAAGTTTAGATCTATAGTAACGTTCTTTTCTGCCTTAATAGTGTAATTCATTTTCTGCGGGAAGAGTTGGCTGGAGTCTACAGTTACATACTCGCCGAAATGCGCATCAAAGCTGCGGTCGGGATTGAACTCATAGAACAGGATGCGCGCGATCTTGAAATTCTCCGGCACGAGGAAGATACTCTGTGCGGGCTCTTTCAGCTCTTTACCGCGCTCTACCCTGCGGCGCTTGAATTTACGCACGGTTCCGAGCGTGTACTGGCAGTCGTCAACACCGGGCTTTATCTTTTCATCCTCATCGTAAAAGGAAACGCTGTTGCCAACGAGCAGCGACTGCAGCATCTCGAAATCGAGCTCGGTGTTCAGGAGCTTGCTGATGTACGCATAATCGCCTTTGAAATATTTGTTCTGGATGGTGTTGGTGAATTTCACGGAATCCTTTGTGATGAGCACGCGTGCGCCTTCAATGCCGAGCTTTGAGATCGACATCCAGATGATGCTGTCCTTTTTCATCCGCAGCGCTATGGTGAACGAGTTGGAGGAGCTGTCAACCAGGGCTTCTGCGCTCAGCTTGGCCTTTAGCCAGGTGAATCTCAGCTCGTTGCTTTTCAGGTTCGTGGTGAGCGTGCGTGCATTTTTAAAATCAAGGATGCATTTACCATTGTTCAGGGTGATCTTCTTCTGGTTCCTGCAGGAAGTGAAGGAAAGGAGCAGGAGCAAAGAGAGGACAATAAATCGTCCGCGCCCCAAAGCTCCGTGCTGTATGCGCAACGATTTATTCATAGATCTTTTTATCAGCTATTTTTTTATCGATCAGGTCGGTGGTGCCGCCGGCTTTTTTTGCATCCATCCAGTATTTCAGGGCGCCGTCCTTATCGCCAAGCCGGAAAAGCACGTCGCCATAATGTTCGAGCAGCGTTCCATTTCCAAGGTAAGGCTTCATGGGTTTTCCCTGCGGATCGTATTTAACCGTCTCGGGGTTAGGATCGGGCCTTCCGCCATTGTCGAGCGCCTTGCCGATCCACACTTTTGCTTCCTCGTACTTCTTCATTTGGTAAAGGATCCAGCCGTAAGTGTCCTGGTACGAAGCAACGCCCGGCTGCAGGTCGTTCGATCTTTTCGACATCGCCTCTGCTTTTTCGAGGTTGGTATTGCGGAGCGACAGGTAATATGCGTAATTGTTAAGCACGGAAACATTGTTCGGATCGAGCTCCAGCGCCTTGTCGTAGGCCGAATCGGATGCAGTATGCCTTTTCAGCTGGTTATAGGCATCGCCGAGGGTTGAATAAAAGGTGGAGAGGATCAGCGGACTGTCGTACACAAATTCTTTTCCTTCATTCAGCACTTCAATTGCTTCTTTGTATTTTTTAAGCTGGATGTTTGCAGCGCCGTTGTAAAAGTAAGGGACCGCCTGGTTAGGGAAAAGCTCTATGGTTTCCTTGCTGTCCTTTTCAAGCGCGGCAATATCGTTCAGCTCCGAATCTATCTGCAGCAGCTGGTTCCAGAGGGCGTATTTCTCTTTGTCGAGGGAGATCGATTTGCGGTATTGCGTTCTTGCCTCCTCCAGCTTTTTATCGCGGAAAAGAAAATCGCCGTAGATGGAAAACGCCTTTGCTTCTTCAGGGTGCACTTCCACGAGGATGCGGCACAGCTCATCGGCATCGGGCTTTAATTCGGTATAGGTTTCGGTGATGGAATAGTACGAAAGAAGGATCTTCACCTTTGTATCGATGTCGAGCTCTTGGCTGCGGAACGCGATCTTGATCTCCTCGAACGCTTTATCATTCTGCTTCAGGCTGCGGTAATAATCGGCAAGCGACAAATGCACATAAGCATTCTGCGGATCGATCTTCAGCAGGTCGTTATACGCTTCAAACGCCTTTTCGCCCTGGCCTTTGTCCTGGTAGATCTCGCCCAGCATCCCGTAATATTTTGCTTCCTTCGGATAGGCTTTGATGAGCTTCTGGACTTCCTCCACCGACTTGTCGAAATTGTTCTGCGACTTGTAGATCTTGATCTTCTGCATGGAGGCATCTTCGGTAACGCCGATCTGCTCTTCGATCCTGTTGTACACTTTTATGGCGTCGTTCAGCTTGTTCACATACAGGTAAGCGTTGGCCAGCTCGTAATACAGCTCGATGCGGTCGGGATTGTCCTTCACCACCTTTTCATACACGCTCACCACTTCGGAAAGCTGCTTGTTCTCCTTCAGGCATTGCGCATACAGCAGCTGGTACCAGATGTTCTTCGGATCGGAGGCGGCTGCCTTCTTGCTGTAGTACAGCGCCTGGTTCTTGTTTCCCTGGAAAGCATAGATGTTTGCCAGCTCGTACATGGCTGCCCCGCTATTGGGGTCTATCGTCAGCGCTTTCGCGAAAAGCGTTTCCGCCAGGTCGTAATTGCCCAGCATCTTTTCCTTATTGGCATCGAAGAACACGCGCTCAAAGTCGACGCGCTGCTTGCCTTCGATCCCGCTTTTGGAAGAGCTTGTTTTTACCGCAGGCGCTGCCGCCGATGAAGCTGTTCCCTGCTTTGTTTTACAGGAAGACAGGATCACAAGTACAAAACAAGGGAACAGTAAAAATAAGCGGTATGTGCTATTGTTTTTTTTCAATCTTATCTGATAGTGCTGTAATCGCTGATGCTTACATCAGTTGATTTTCCTGTGAATTCAGCAAAATTTCCAACCATGGAATTGCTCAGCTCGGCATTTCTGATCTTGCTGTTGGTCTGGATGATGCTGTTCTTCACGGTGGAATTCTCAATGATGGTTTTATCGCCGATGGAAGCATGAGGCCCAACGGTGGAGTTGATCAGCTGAACGCCTTCGCCGATGAAGCATGGCTCAATGATGGTGGAGCCCTGGTTCGTGAATTTACTGGTGCGCGGCTGGTCTTTTATAAACTCAAGGATACGCGAATTGGTATACACGGTTGCATCTTTATTTCCGCAGTCGAGCCACTCGCTTACTTTGCCCGGGCTGAACTTTGTGCCTTTCGCTTTCATGTTCTCCAGCGCGTTGGTAAGCTGGAACTCGCCTTTATCGGTAATGTTGTTGTCGAGCAGGTATTGTAATTCCTTGCGGAGGTAATCGCCGTCCTTGAAATAGTAAATGCCGATAATGGCCAGGTCGGAAATGAATTCCTGCGGCTTCTCCACGAAATCGGTGATCACATTGTCGGCATCGATCTTCACAACGCCGAAAGGCTTGGGGTCTTCCACTTTTTGCACCCAGATGATGCCTTCTTTCGAAGAGTCGAGCTTAAAATCAGCTTTGAACAGTGTATCAGCAAAAGCCACAACCACTTTGCCGGTAACACATTCTTTTGCGCACATAATGGCATGAGCGGTTCCGAGCGGAGTGTCCTGGTAGAAGATGCTTCCTTTGGCACCGAGGCTTTCCGCCACTTTCACGAGGTTGTCCTCGGCTTCTTTCCCGAAGCGTCCTACAACAAAAGCGATCTCATCCACTTTTTCGTCGCATACTTTTGTAATGTCTTCAACGATGCGCTGCACCATTGGTTTTCCCGCGATGGGGATCAAAGGTTTTGGAGTTGTTAATGTGTGCGGGCGCATACGCTTTCCCATTCCCGCCATTGGTATAATTATCTTCATAGACCTCTCCCCTTAATCCCCTCTCCAAAGGAGAGGGGGCATGGCCGGGAAGCCACTGCTTGTTAGGTTAATACATATTTTTCAGCCGCTTCACCTCCCTTTGGGGAGGCCGGGAGGGGTTATTTCCCTGTGCTCCCGAAACCGCCTTCGCCCCTGGCGCTTTCTTCGAGCTGTTCAACTTCAATCCATTCGGCCTGTTCATGCCTGGCAATCACCATTTGTGCAACGCGCTCGCCATTATTGATCGTAAAATCCTCGTTGGACAAATTCACGAGGATCACTTTAATTTCGCCCCTGTAATCCGCATCGATCGTGCCGGGTGAGTTCAGCACGGTGACTCCGTTCTTAAAAGCCAGTCCGCTTCTCGGGCGGATCTGTGCTTCGTATCCAACAGGGATCTCAAGAAAAAGGCCGGTGGGAACAAGTGTGCGCTCCAGCGACCTTAAAACAACAGGCTCTTCCAGGTTTGCCCGCAGATCCATTCCGGCTGCAGCCAGCGTGGCATAACCTGGTAATTCGTGTTTTGACTTATTGATGATCTTAATTTTCATGCCAACTGTCTGAATTTGTTTTTTTCGAGCTTCCAGGCAACAACAACAAATCCCACAAGCATTAAGTTGTTGATAAACAAGTTAATAGCCGCGGATTCTGTTCTTACCAACAGGCTGATAAAGTACAAAGTTAATGATAAACCAAGGTAACCGAGGATCCGTTTCAAATCATAATTAACAGGGTAATGTTTATTACCCCAGAAATAGGAGAGCACCATCATGGAAGCATAACAGATCAGTGTTGCCCAGGCCGATCCCATGTAGCCGAAAGCCGGGATCCACAAAAGGTTAAGGCTGATGGTTATGATCGCCCCGAAAATCGTAAGTATGGCGCCGTAGCTGGTTTGGCCGGTAAGCTTGTACCAGATAGACTGGTTGATGAAGATACCGAGGAATAAATTAGCAAGCAGCAGGATGGGAACAACCGGGAGCCCTTCCCTGAAATTCTTCCCCACAAAATACTGGATCCATTGCATGTTCATCATGGTGCCGAGAAATATAATGGAGCAGATGATCACAAAATATTTCATGATGTGCGCATAGGTCTGCTTTGCATCCTTTTCCTTTGAATGGCTGAAAAAGAAAGGCTCGGCGGCGAAGCGGAAGGCTTGTATGAAAATGGTCATGAGGATTGCGATCTTGTAGCAGGCGCCATAGATCCCGTTCATGCTTTTTCCCAGCTCGCCGGGGATGAGGTGCGGGATAAGCGTACGGTCGAGCGTTTCATTCGCCATTCCTGCCAAACCTGCAATTAACAAGGGAAGCCCGTATTTCATCATCCGCTTCCAGAGCTCCGGATCCATTTTCCATTTCACGGAAAACAGCTCGGGAGCAAGCAGCAGCATGGTGATCACGCTGGCGGCGAGGTTGGAAATAAAAATATAGCCGATGCCGATGGAAGGGCTGTAGATCATCTCCACAAAAGGCTTGAACACAGAATCAGAAGATTCATAAACACTTTTGCAGAACCAGAGGAAAAACAGGTTGAGGCCGATATTGATCGCGATGTTAAGCGATTTGATAACCGCGAAGCGCTTCGCTTTGTTCTGCTCGCGCAGCCTTGCAAAGGGAACAGCGGAGAATGCATCGCAGCCGAGAATGAAAGCGAACCAGATCACGTATTCGGAATGGCCGGAGAACTTGAGCTTTTCGGCAATGGGCGAGGCAAAAAAGCAGGCGATGATAATGAACAGGGCCGAGCTGAAGAACAGTGAGATCAGGGCGGTGGAATACACGGTTTTCTTTTCGGGCTCGCTTTGAGAAAAGCGGAAGAGCGTGGTTTCCATTCCATAGGTGAGAAACACCAGCAAAAAGGAAACGTATGAGTAGGCAGAAGTAACATCCCCGAACTCCGTGGTGGAGAATATGTATGTGTAGAGCGGGGTGAGAAAATAATTGAGAAGTCGCCCTACAATAGTAGGTAAGCCGTAAATAGCGGTTTGGGAAGCGAGTTTCTTAAGAGGGTTCAAAATATAAGTTAAAAGTTAAAAGTTTTAGGTCAAAAGCGGGTCGCTAAAAACTACTTTTAACACTATTACTTTCCTGTGAAATTGGCTTTACGCTTTTCAAGGAATGCGGTGGTTCCTTCTTTGAAGTCCTCGGTGCCAAAGCATTTCCCGAACTCATTGATCTCGGTATCAAAGCCATCCACGCCATTTTCGAAATAGGCATTCACGCTGTTGATCACGCCTGTGATCGCCTTTGGTGATTTTGATTTTATCTTTTCAATGATCTCGATGCATTTCGCCATCAGCTGATCCGGCGCCACCACATAGTTCACAAGGCCTAAATTCAATGCCTGTTCCGCGTTGATCATATCTGCGGTCATGTGCAGCTCTGCCGCCTTTGTTTTGCCGATGTACTGGATCAGCCGCTGTGTTCCGCCATAGCCGGCGATCAGCCCGAGGTTCACTTCCGGCTGCCCGAATTTTGCATTGTCGCTCGCGATGCGCAGGTGGCAGGCCATGGAAAGCTCGCATCCGCCTCCGAGCGCAAACCCGTTCACAGCGGCAATTACCGGCTTCGGACAAGTTTCGATCGACCTGAAAACATCCTGCCCGGCTTTTGCCAGCGCCTTTCCCTGTTCAACCGAAAGGCCTACAAACTCTGCAATATCAGCGCCTGCTACAAATGATTTCGGGCCCGAGCCGGTGATGATGATCGCTTTAACGGCATCATCCGCTTTTGCTGCCGCAATAGCTTCGCCGATCTCGGAAACGGTTTTTTTATTGAGTGCGTTTAGTTTGTCGGGACGGTTGATGGTGATCGTCAGGATGCCATTATCGTTGGAGCTGAGGAGGTTTTCGTAGGCCATAGCAGGTATTGATTTTCGGTTTTGCCCCCTCTTCTTTGGAGAGGGGATTAAGGGCTGAGGTATTAGAAGTTTCTGTGTTCTTTAACATAGCTGGTGATGTACTCCACAATGGTGGAGGTGTCGGTGCCGGGAGGGAACAATGTTCCAACGCCGAGCTCGTTCAGCTTTTTGATGTCGTTATCGGGAATGATGCCGCCGCCGGTAAGCAATACATCGGTCATTCCCTTTTCCTTCATGAGGTTCATGATCTTCGGGAAAACCGTGTTGTGTGCGCCGGATAAAATGCTGATGCCGATCGCATCCACATCTTCCTGCAGGGCTGCATTCACTACCATTTCAGGGGTCTGGCGCAACCCGGTGTAGATCACCTCCATGCCTGCATCGCGCAGAAAGGATGCGATCACCTTTGCGCCGCGGTCATGCCCGTCGAGGCCGACCTTTGCCACCAAAACTCGTATGGGTCTGTTCATGATCAGGTTAAAATTACGGTCACGAATATACAAAATAGTATTTGGTACGAATAGCGAATCTATACGAATATTACGAATTTGGGTAGCGTGTCATCCTGTCCCGATGGCTATCGGGAGAAGCGAATGGATCTTTTTAATAATACAGGCGTTCTGAGACGGAGATTCTTCACTCCACTGCGTTCCGTTCAGAATGACAAAAGATTGTTTCCGGAATATCCGATTGTTATCGAATTTACGATCTGTGTTAGCGTGTCATCCTGAGCGAAGCGAATGGATCTATCTTAAAGCATCGATCTCTTTTTTATAAGGAATGCGGCGATCGCGCAAACAAGCAGGGCGCAGGCAGTATAGAGCTGGAACGCAACTGCCGGCCAGTGCATGATCCTGAATGCCTGTCCGGAAATAAAGAATGCGCCGGCGAGACAGATAAAAGCGGAAACAAGGTCGTTTTTAAGAAATGTCCGCGTGCTGAACTGGAAGATAAAATACAGCAGGATGTTTATTGCTGCAAGCACAGCAACGCCTATTAACACAGCTCCGGCTTTACCATGCAGGCTAACCTGGCTGAAGAGAAAAATGCCAGCGAGGATCGTTATAACCGCGGGAGGCAGGATATAGCGGATGAGGGCGCTTTGTTTCATGTTGTTTTTTATTGCAAATATATGAAATGTAAAAAACACACCCCTAACCCCTCTCCAGAGGGGAATTGATCCTGCACGCATTTTTAACTGCGATTATTATCCAGAGTATTAATCACAAAAGTTAACCCTCTCCGAACTACCCACCACGAACTACAAACTTATTCAACTGCAGGGAGCGAAACATAAAACGTAGTCCCTTCATTACTCTTTGTCTCAAAGGAGATCCGGCCGTTGATGGTTTCGATGATGTTTTTTACCATCGCAAGCCCGAGCCCCATGCCGCCAGTCTTGGTAGTGAAATTCGGCACAAAGATCTTTTCCAGCACATCCTCCGAAATGCCGCTGCCGTTATCTGAAATGCTGATGAGGTAGTAGTTGTTCTCTTTGCTGAGCGCGATCGTAATAATTCCTTTTTTCTCTTCCGGGATGGCCTGCATCGCATTTTTGATGAGGTTGTTGAACACGCGGATCAGCTGCTCTTTATCGGCAAGCACCAATGGAGCATCCCCGGCAAGGTTCTCATAAAAGATCGCGGCTTCGTCTGCATTCTTATACAAATCAACAGTGTTCACAATGGTCTGGTGCAGGTTCACCTGCTCGAGGTTGGCCTTCGGCATTTTCGCGAAATTGGAGAATTCCGTGGCAATGCTCGAAAGTGTATCGATCTGCTCGATGATCGTCTTTGTGAGCCGCTCCATTTTTTCATCCATGTCGGGAGCATCGTCCTTGTACGTGCGCTGCAAATGCTGAACGCTTAATTTCATTGGCGTAAGCGGGTTCTTGATCTCGTGCGCCACCTGCTTTGCCATTTCCCTCCATGCGCTTTCCCGCTCCGATTTTGCAAGTAATTCCGCGCTTTTCGAGAGCTCCGCGATCATCCGGTTATACTCGCTCACAAGGCTTCCGATCTCGTCGTTCTCCTTCCATTCGATCGGCTCGTTCGTTTTACCGAGGCGGATGTTGCTGAGCTTGTCCTGGATCAGCTTCAATGGCTTTGTAACGTAATTGGAGATGAAGATCGCGGTGATGATGGACAGGGCAAAGAGCAACACATAGATATTGATCAGCGCGACAAGGAATCCCGAGATCTCTTTTTCAAGCTCGCTCTGCTTGGCGAAATACGGGAGGTTAAGATAGGCGAGGAGCTTGCCGTCCTTGTTTTTGAACGGGATGTAGGCCGAAAGGTATTCGAGCTTCCCGATGCGCTCATCGTGGATGTACTCTGTTTTTCCAAGCACCGCCATTTGCAGGAAGGCTTCCGGGTTCATTTTTTTGGAAGTGAGCCCTTCGTCAAACACC
Organism: Bacteroidota bacterium; assembly: GCA_025963725.1. Taxonomy (GTDB): domain Bacteria; phylum Bacteroidota; class Bacteroidia; order 2-12-FULL-35-15; family 2-12-FULL-35-15; genus 2-12-FULL-35-15. The sequence continues at coordinate 581,114 of JAOQAE010000003.1, forward strand.
TTCGAACTGGAGGATGAATACAGGTTTCCGTGCGTATCGTAAAAGTTAATATCGGTAAAGAATACGGAGGAAGATTTTTTCAGCACAAAGGAGATGTATTCCGAAAGGTTGGCTGTGAGCCTGTTCTCGGCTACGAGCTTATCTTCGATGTCGATCAGCACCGACTGGATCTTTTCGCTGATGTTCTCCTTGTTCTTGGTCTCGAACTGCTGCTTGATGTAATAGATCGTTCCGCCGCCAAACAGCGCAAGCGATGAAAGCACGATGAACACAAGCAATACCTGGATGCGGTACTTGAAGCTGAAATTTTCCAGCAGCCTTCCGAGCGAGATCTGCCTGAAAAATAAAATGGAAAGCAGCAGCAGGCTGAAGAAGGAAAAAAGATAGGAGAAGGTGGTGACCTGCCCGAGCAGCCCGTCGTTACGCTTGCTCAGCACTACGAGCGTTTGCGGATCGGCATGATAGAGCAAGTGGTTGAAGCCGTCGGCATTGTAAAAATAAAATTGCTCGGTTGTTTTTAAGAACGAGGTGGAGGTGAGGTTGTACTGGAATTTTCCATACTGGTTGATAAGCTGTCCGTGCTTGTATTTTGCATAGGAATAATTGCTGAGCTCCTGTGAGAGCCCGATATTCCGGTCGAGCAGCAATTCAGGAAAGCCGATCTCATCGGAGATGAACTTGGCATCCAGCTCCACGTAAAGGATGCCATACCGGGCATGTGTCTTCAGGTCGCGGTACAGCGGCAGCTTGGCGAGATAGCTGATCTTGCCGGAAGTGTTATCGAGGAAATAAAAATGTTCGTCGCCTGTTTGCCTTGCGCCGTTCGCGATCAGCTCGTCGAAATAAAGCGTATTGTCGAAGGCCACGTTCTGCGAGCGGATCACAGGCACGCACATGCTGTCGAACAGGGCAACGCGCACATCGTACTTTTCCCAGAAGCCGCTGAAATATTGCTGCTTGATGCGCTTCTCAAATTCCGCGGGCTGTTTGTTTGGGCCGCTTACAAACGACACGAGCACCGAATCGCTGTTCAGCCTTTTTTCAACATCCTGGAATAAAAGCTCGGCAACGGGATCCTGCTCTGCAGCCAGCTTTTCAGCGTAGATCTTCCGGCTTTCCTTTTCCTTTGCTTCGGTATGCTTCACAAGCACATGCACAGCATAGATTGAAAAAAGGAACACTAAAAAAACGATCCCCGAGAACGGATAAACCGCCTGGTTGCGCCTGATCAGCGCTACTGCAATAACAAGCAGGAAGGGCCAGAGCACGATGATCAGATCGAGGATGCCCAGCAAATAAGAGAGGATGAGGTGGATCGCGGAAGCAAGAAGAAAGATCAGGACGTACTGCTTCGTGTTTAGCTTCAACTGTTTCAGCACGTTCAGCATTTTATCGGCGAACAGGAAATACACGAACAGCAGCAGCCCGAAAATGATGATGCCCACATAGCTGTATTGGTTCAGGCTGAAAATATTGTTGATGCCGAAAGGGATGTTGGAGTTCTGGATAATGCCGGAGAACAGGTTGGTGATGAGCCAGGAGAACCAGAAATAGCCGAGAAAAACGAGGAAGGTGATGATCTGCTTATGCTGCGGCCGGATGCGCTGAATAAGCAAATTGAAGTCGAGCTCCGTGAAAATAAAATAGCTGATATAGAACAGCAGGATAATGTTAATGAGCAGGTCGCCGAGCGAGGTAAGCCACACCGATCCCGCATCGGCAAAGATCTTGGGGCCGAACAGGTCGAAGGAATAAAATCCTTCCGGGAAGGAGAACTGGATGCTGAGATAACGCAGGAGAATGAGCGACGCGGCGAAGAGAAGTACGGCAGAATTCTTCCCGGTCTTGTGCTGCAGCGCAAGGCAGCGGTTCCGCAGGAACAGCACCAGCAGCAGGAAGCCGGCGAGGTTGAAGATCACCGCGATGTACGACCAGAAGGAAATGGAATTGTTGGCAGGATTGAACTCGAGGGAAAATAAATAGTCGTTGTTAATGTTCCGGATGTCGTTGCTCGCATTCGGATCATCAGTAATAAGGCGGGTTTCGGCGGGAACGGAAAAATCTTTCTGGAACTCGTTGACCAGGTATTTATTCTGGTAAGGGTATTCATTTTTTATCAGCAGCAGGCCGACGATCGCTTTCGTTGTAGTTGAATTGGTATGCGGATGCACCACTTCAAACCAGCCGTTGCGCAGCTTTGCGGTCTTCGAATCGAGGCATACTTCCTTCATCCAGTTCTCCACCGCGATGGAATTATCGCTCCAGAATTTCAGCGTATCGTTCTCATAGATCAGCAACGCGAGCCCTTCGTTCTGCATGAGGTCGTTGTAATACGCCGGCTTTTGCGCAAACAGCTGCTGGTAGCTTTCTGTTTCCGCCCTGCGCGCAAGGGAAAGCATTTCGGCGTTCAGCCGCTTTTCCTTTTGATGGAGCACGCCTTCAAAGTCTTTCACCGCCGGCGATTCGCCATCGGAGAACGGCCGGTGCAGGAAATGCGCCGCAATAAAGAACAGCGCCGCCAGTACAGGCAGGATAAATTTATTTTTATTCAGAAAGTGCAAGTAACTTTATATATTTGAACGATAAAAATAAGGTTTATAAATTTAGCACAGGAAATCAATCGCATCCAAACCTTAAAACCGCCTGCAAACCTCATAAACCATACCAAAGCACATGGTGAAGCAAGGATCAAAAAAAGGAACACATGCTCCGGCAGTGAAGCCGCCGCTTTCGTTTGGCTTCGACAGTTTCAACTTCCGGGCATTGGTGCTGCTTGTTGCCGGGCTTCTTCTCTATTGCAACTCCTTTCAGAATGAATATGCGCTCGACGACGGCATCGTGATCGAGAAGAATGATTACGTGCAGAAAGGCTTCAAAGGCATTTCAAAGATCATGGCCACCGATGCCTATGAAAGCTATTACCGGCAGATGAATGCGAAGCAGCAGCTTTCCGGCGGACGCTACAGGCCTTTGTCCATCGTTACCTTCGCCATCGAGCAGCAGCTGTTCGGCAGCAGGGAAAAGGCAAAGCCGAAGGACGATGTTGCTACGCTACGCCACGTGGTAAATGTGCTGCTCTATGTTTTTTCCATCATCGCGCTGTTTTACTTCCTGCTTTTTTACGTGTTCAAAGATAAGCCCGACGTGGCCTTCCTCACGGCCTTCCTCTTTCTCATCCACCCGATGCATACCGAGGTGGTTGCCAATGTAAAGAGCCGCGATGAGATCCTTTCCTTCCTCTTTATCATTCTCACTTTCATTTCCGTGTTCAGGTACAGGGAAAATAAAAAGCTCAAAACGCTGATAGGCGGGCTCGTATTTTATTTCCTCGCGCTGCTCTCCAAGGAGTACGCGATCACGCTGGTGATCCTGATCCCGATGCTGCTTTATATCCTGAAGGAAGATCCGTTCATGAAGAGCATCCTCTCAACGATCCCGTTCTTCATTGTTGCGTTCATCTACCTCGCCATCCGCTTTAAAGTTGTGGGTAAAGGGGCAACCGAAGAGAACACCGATGTGTTGAATAATCCGTATATGTTCGCCACGGTGTCGCAGGAATGGGCAACAAAGATCGAAGTGCTGAACCATTACATCCGCCTGCTTTTATTTCCGCATCCCCTTTCCAGCGATTATTCCTACAGCACGATCCCTTACACGAATTTCAGCAACCCGATGGTGTATGTGGCCATTCTGCTGCATGTGTTCATGGTTATTGCAACGGTGGTGCTGTTCATCCGCAGGAATATTTTATCATTCGCGCTTGCATTTTACCTGCTTCACCTCGCGCTGGTCTGCAACCTGTTCTTCGACGTAGGCGCCACGATGGGAGAGCGTTTGGTCTATCATTCGTCCTTCGGGTTCTTAATCTGCATCGCTGTTTTTATTCACTGGCTGATCGGGAAGCTTCCGAAGATCGAAACAAAAAGAACGGCATTGATCGCCGTGTTTTTTGTGCTGCTGCTGCCTGCCGGCTGCGTAGTGATCCCGCGCAATGCCGACTGGAAGAACGACAACACGCTTTTTATAAAAGATGCTGAAACAGTACCCAACAGTGCGCTGGTCAACGGAAATGCGGGCAAGGCCTATGTGGACCTGAGCGAGATGCCGGAGAACAAGGCGATGGAAAAGGAGTACCTCCAAAAAGCGATCTATCACCTGGAGCGTGCCGTTGCCGTGCACGATAAATATGTGAACGGCTATCTCAACCTTGGTGTATGTTATTTCAAGCTGAAGGAGTACGACAAGGCAAAGCTCTACTGGGACAAGGTGAAGACCATCTTCCCGAACAATCCTTACCTCAAGCGGAATTTCCCTTTGCTGGGCACTGCTTACATGAACGAAGCGCTCAGGATCGGCGGAAAAGACCCGAAGGAGGCGATCACCCTCCTGGAAAAGGCTGTGATCTGCGATCCTGCAAATCCTGACCTCTGGTACAACCTGGGCGGGGCAAGCTTCACCGTGCAGGATTACAAGCGCGCACGCGAGGCCTGGAGCCAGGCGCTGCTGCTGAAGCCGGATTATATACAGGCCCGCCAGGGACTTTCGGCGATCGAAGGCAAATAAGTGTTTGACTTTCAGGGGAAAAAGCAGTATTTTTGGATGGAAGCTTAACATGAGCTGAATATTGCTGTTCCGAAAAATGAAACACCCGGGGAAAACATACGTCCTGTTGCTCCTGCTATGCACGCTTGTGCAGGCGGCATCCGCCATAGGAATAAAGCACCCGGAGCAGTCACAGGCAACCGTAAAGTTTACCGAGAACCTTTCGCAATGGGAAAAGCGTGTGCTGTTCCGCGCACAGCTCGATGGCGGCGCCCTCTTCCTCGAAAAGAATTGCTTTACCTATAATTTTTACGACGCGGAAATGCTCCGTAAAAATCACATGCGGAAGAACGGCTCTGTTCCGGAGCGCAACAACGATCAACTACGTACGCATGCCTTCCGCGTTACTTTTCTCAATGCATTAAGCGATCCGGAAACTTCGGCCAAGGCGGTCACTCCCGACTATTCCAATTTTTACATCGGCAAGGACCAAAGCAAATGGGCAAGCCATGTGAAGAGCTACAGGGAAGTGAATTACAGGAACATTTACAACGGGATCAACCTGCAGGTGCTGGGCATGGACAACAGCATGAAGTATAATTTCATTGTTGCCCCCAACGCTTCGCCTAACGACATCCGCCTTTTCTACGAAGGCCTGGATGAGATCTCGCTCTCAAAAGGCACATTGAGGTTAAAGACCAGCCTCAACGAGATCATCGAGGAGAAGCCTGTTGCCTACCAGCTGATCAGGGGGCAGCGCGTGGAGGTGCCCTGCCGCTTTGTGCTGGAAGGAACCACCGTTCGCTTCAGCTTTCCGCGCGGCTATGATAAAAATGAAGAGCTCGTTATTGATCCCATTCTGGTGTTTGCCTGCTCGTCGGGCTCCACGGCCGATAACTTCGGGATGACCGCAACCTACGATGCCGCCGGAAATTTATACGCGGGAGGAACTACCTTCGGAATTGGCTACCCGGTTACATTAGGCGCCTTTGATCCGACCTGGAACGGTGCCCCGGTTTATCTTTCGGGAAGAACGGATGTTGTGATCACCAAATACGATTCGTCCGGAACGTACCTGCAATATTCCACCTACCTGGGCGGTGCTACAGGCACGGAAGTGGTGAGCAGCCTCGTCGTAAATTCAATGGATGAGCTTATGCTCTTCGGCGCAACCGGCTCCAGCGATTTTCCTGTAACGGCAGGGGCCTATGACACCAGCTTTAATGGTGGCGCTTATCTGGTGTTTCCGGCAAACGGCACCGAATACCTGAATGGTACGGATATCTATGTTGCCAAATTCAATGCTGCGGGAACCGCCCTCCTCGCTTCAACATACATTGGCGGAAGCCAGAACGAAGGCACCAATTCAAGCTCAACGCTTGCGTTCAATTACGGCGATTATTACCGCGGAGAGATCCAGGTTGATGCCGCAGGAAATTTTTATGTGGCAAGCTGCACCTATTCGTCAAATTTCCCGGTAACGCCCGGTTGTCTGCAGCCAACGGCAGGAGGAATGATGGATGGTGTGCTTTTTAAAATGGATCCGGGCTTAACCGCTCTCGCCTGGAGCACCTATCTCGGCGGTACGCAGGACGACGGCTGCTATGCGCTCACACTCGATAATCTTTCGAACGTGTACACCACCGGAGGCACCAGCAGCCCAAATTTCCCGATTACAGGAGGCGTTTTAGGAATGCTGTACAATGGCGGACAATCGGATGGCTTCGTTACAAAAGTAAAGAGCGACGGATCTACCATCCTGCGATCTACATTTATCGGAACGATCGCCTACGACCAGACCTTCCTCATCCAGCTCGATAACAATAACGATGTGTATATCATCGGCCAGTCGCTGGGCGTGATGCCCGTTTCACCGGGTGTATACTCCAACCCCAACAGCAAGCAGTTCATCTGGAAGATCAACAACAGCCTCAGCGGCACTATATTCACTACTATTTTCGGAAACGGGAACAACCAGGTGAACATTTCTCCTGCGGCCTTCCTGGTCGATATCTGCGGAAACATTTACGTTTGCGGATGGGGCGGAAATATTCTTACGGGCACTCCTACAACCGGCATGCCTGTTACCGCAGGCGCATACCAGCCCGGCACAGACGGCTTCAATTTTTATTTGTTCGTGCTTACCCCTAACGCCACTTCGCTGCTGTATGGAACCTATTTCGGGGGCGCTTTGAGCCAGGAGCATGTGGATGGCGGCACGAGCCGCTTCGACAAGAAAGGCATCGTATACCAGGCGGTTTGTGCAGGCTGCGGCGGCCATGACGATTTTCCCGTTACAGCCGGCTCCTGGCCGAATACAGGTACGGATGTGAATCATGCCACCAACTGCAACATGGGTGTTTTTAAATTCGATTTCCAGGCGGCAGGCGTAAGCGCCGATGCGGTGATCTTCCCGAATGATACGCTCTGCGCCGGCGACTCGGTGCACTTCAGCAATGCCAGCTCCAACGCATTCAACTATCTCTGGGATTTCGGCGACGGCACCACGGCCAGCACGCTTGCCTCTCCGGCGCATCAATATCCGCTGCCCGGAACTTACAATGTAACGCTGATCGCTATCGATTCATCGGGCTGCATCTTTTCCGACACCTCCAACCTTACCATCATTGTGGCGCCTATCCCTGTTGTTGACATTGGCAATGATACCGTGGTATGCGCTGCGCCTAACATTACGCTGGATGCGGGCACTTCAGGAAATATTTACAGCTGGTCAACATCCGCGGTTACACAAACGATCCTTGCATCCACTGCCGGAACATACTGGGTAGAGGTAAGCAACGGCACCTGCGAAGCACTCGATACCATGAGCATTCAGCAGATCACGCTGGATCCCGACCTTGGAAATGATACCTCTTTGTGTGCGGGGCAAACGCTTCCGCTGAATGCATTTGTTCCGGGAGCAAGCTATCTCTGGTCGACGGGCGATACCGCTGCATCCATTACCGTGAGCACTGCCGGGCAATACTGGGTGCAGGTTACGATCGGGCCCTGCACCGAATCCGACACGCTTGTAGTGAATTATATCCCTTACCCGGTGATCGCACTTCCTGCAAGCATTCTAATTTGTCCGGGCGATTCCGTAGCGCTTAACGGCGGCTCTCCTGCAACGGATTACCTCTGGTCGACCGGCGATACCACACAATTCCTTACGGTGAATGCTTCCGGCACCTATTCAGTGACAGCCTCCAATTTTCAATGCAGCAGCACCGGAAGCGTGAATGCGACCTTGCTTGTTTTGCCTGTGCTGGTCGATGATACCGCATTGTGTGCGGGGCAGACGATTTCCCTCAATGCATTTTATGCGGGTGCCACTTATCTCTGGTCGACAGGAGCAGTAACACCCGGCATCACTGCCTTTTCACCGGGGCCTTACTGGGTTACCGTTTCTTTCAGCGGCTGCAGCCAGTCCGATACAATGAACCTTTCTTACCTTGCCTACCCTGTTGTGAACCTCGTGCCGAACATCACGATCTGCCCGAATGATTCAGTATTACTTGATGCAGGAAGTCCCGCTACCGCTTATCTCTGGTCAACCGGCGATACCACGCAAACGATCTATGCCTCATCGGGCGGAGCCTATGGTGTTACGGTGTATAACCAGCAATGCAGCAGCACGGATACCTCGGATGTGCTGCAGATCCTGTTTCCTCCCTTGCCTGCGGATACAACGCTTTGCGCGGGACAAACGATCAGCCTTAACTCATTCTGGCCGGGAGCCAACTATGTATGGTCGACCGGCGAAAATACGGCATCCATCACGGTTTCAGCGCCCGGGCAATATTGGGTGATCGCTACGATGGGCTTTTGCCAGAGCCGCGATACGGTCAACATCTCCTATGTTCCTTACCCGGTGCCGAACCTTCCGCCGATGCTGGTGATCTGTCCGGATGAAACCGCTCTCCTCGACGCCGGCAGCTCTGCAACAACCTGGCTCTGGTCCACTGGCGACACCACGCAAACCATCAGTGCATCCACGGGAGGAAGCTACATTGTTACCGCTTCGAACCTGCAATGCAGCGTGAAGGATACAACGGTAATTGACGCCATCCCGCCTGTGGCCTGGAGCAGCACTACCACCATCTGCGATGTGGAGCGCTATACGCTCGACGCCGGCGTTCATGCGGATACTTACCTGTGGTCTACAGGTGAAGTAACGCCTTCCATCGAGATCATGGAATCCGGCACCTACTGGGTTGTTGCGAGTGAAAAAGGCTGTATCCTCAGTGATACGATCACGATTGACGGAGGCCTGGGCGACGGGATCCTCTGGTTTCCGAACTCGTTCACTCCCGACGGGAACGGACTCAATGATAAATTCGTCGGGAAAGGTGCGGACATCACGTATTACGAGCTGATGATCTTCGACCGCTGGGGTGAGCTGATCTTTCAGACGGAAAAACAGGAGGAAGGCTGGAATGGCTTCTACAAAGGGCACCTGGCGCAGCAGGATGTATATGTATGGAAAGTGAAATACAAAACAAAATGCACCGAAGGCCTGATGCTGTCGAAGATAGGGCATGTTACCCTTGTAAGATAACGTCAATTTCGGTTCTATGCTTTTTTTTCTTATTTTTGAGTAGCAGACCTTTTAACAACCATGAAGATAATGCAGACGGTAAAATTACTTTTCCTTTCTTTCCTGCTGTTTGGGCCTGTCTTCACCGGATCTGCGGGAGACCTGAAAACACCCGGCCCGCAAAATGCCATTAAGTTTACCGAGAATAAAAAGCAGTGGAACAAGGATGTATTATACCGTGCCCAGCTGGATGGCGGCGTATTGTTCTTTGAGAAGGATGCGCTGATCTATAATTTCTACGACAAGGAAACATTACGCGAGAACCATGCAGGCTCCGGCAAGCATGCGGTTCCCGGACCGATCCGCTCGCATGCTTTTAAAACAACGTTTGTAAATTCATTAGGCACCGTTGAAACATCGGCGCAGCAGATGAGCCCCGACTATTGTAATTATTTCATCGGGAAAGACAAGAGCAAATGGGCCGGACATGTGCGGAATTTCAGGGAGCTGAACTATACCGGGCTTTACAAAGGCATCAATATGCAGGTGCTGGGAATGGAGAACAGCGTGAAATATAATTTCATTGTTTCGCCGCAGGGAGATGCGAATGACATTCAGTTGAATTATGAAGGGCTTGAAGGCATGTACCTCGACAAAGGGGCGCTGGTGCTGAAAACAAGCGTGAACGAGATCGTGGAGCAGCATCCGTATGCGTTCCAGTGGATCGGCGGCACACGCCTCGAAGTTCCCTGCGAATTTATCCTCGAAGGCACCACTGTGCGCTTTCATTTTCCGAAAGGCTTCAACAAGGCATACGAGCTTGTGATCGATCCGATCCTTGTATTTGCCTGCTCTTCCGGCTCCACGGCCGATAACTTCGGGATGACCGCCACCTACGATGCGCAGGGAAACCTCTATTCGGGAGGAACCTGCTTCGACATCGGCTTTCCAACCACTGTAGGCGCATACGATGTAACATTCAACGGCGCAACGGCTTATGGAAGAACGGATGTGGTAGTAACCAAATACGATTCCTCCGGCTCCTTCCTTCAGTATTCGACATACATCGGCGGAGCCACGGGAACAGAGATCGTTACCAGCCTCGTGGTGGATGCGCAGAACAACCTCCTGCTCTATGGCGCAACCGGCTCTTCGGATTTTCCCGTAACTGCAACGGCTTACGATACTTCATTCGGAGGCGGCTTGCTGCTGCATTTCATTTACAACGGATCTTTCTTTGATAACGGAACCGACATCTACGTCGCAAAGCTCGACCCTGCAGGCGCTGCGCTGCTTGCCTCCACCTACATCGGCGGGCACATGAACGATGGCGTGAATGTGAACAACGACAGCATCTTCATCTCCGCGATCGGCTCCTACGAATTTCCTCCCGATTCGCTGCAGTACAATTACGGCGACCAGTACAGGGGAGAGATCAACGTGGACGAGTACGGCAATGCATACATCGCCAGCTCTACGCGCTCCGATGATTTCCCGGTTGTAAACGGCTTTGATGCTACACTTGGCGGCGAGCAGGATGCTGTTGCCTTTAAGCTGAACACCGATTTTTCACAGCTGCTCTGGAGCACGTATCTCGGCGGTACCGACAACGATGCAGGCTATGCGCTTGCATTGGATGATTCTGCTAACGTGTACATCACCGGCGGAACGCGCAGCAATAACTTCCCGGTAACTGCCGGGGCTTTGCGAACGCTTTACGGCGGCGGCAAAGCGGATGGATATGTGGCCAAAATTAAAAAGGACGGCACCGCAATCCTTTTCTCAACCTACTGGGGCACTCCGGCATACGACCAGACTTATTTCGTGCAGCTCGATAAGGATAACGATGTGTATGTGGTTGGACAAACGCAGGGCGCAATGCCGGTAACGGCGGGCGTTTACAATAATCCAAACAGCGGGCAGTTCATCACGAAGATGAACGATTCACTCAATACCATGGTCTTTTCCACTGTTTTCGGGAATGGCAGCGGCTCGCCGAATATTTCTCCTTCTGCCTTCTTAGTGGATTATTGCGAGAACATTTATGTTTCAGGCTGGGGCGGGAACATCATCACAGGCCCTGCAACCTCTGGCATGCCGATCACTCCGGGCGCCATCCAGCCTTCTTCCGGCGATGGTTTTAACTTTTACCTCTTCGTGCTTTCCACCAATGCCACCTCATTATTGTATGCCACCTACTTCGGCGGAAATGCAAGCCGCGAGCACGTAGATGGCGGTACCAGCCGCTTCGATAAAAAAGGGATCATCTACCAGTCGGTGTGCGCAGGATGCGGAGGTAACGACGATTTCCCGGTAACTCCCGGCTCCTGGCCCAATACGGGAAGCAATGTGAACCACAATACCAATTGCAATAACGGTACGTTCAAATTCGATTTCCAGGTGGCCATTGCCGATGCAAATTTCACAGTGGATTATGTAAGCGGCTGCGCGCCCTTAACCGTGCAGTTCCAGAACCAGAGCACTACCGGAGGCGCATACCTTTGGGATTTCGGCGGCGGTGATACCACCTCTTCCGTGCTGAATCCCGTGCATGTGTTCCCGAATCCCGGCACCTACGTGGTGCAGCTGCTGGTGAACAATCCCGCAAGCTGTAACATTTGGGATACCGCTTTGCAGTACGTTACCGTGTTCCCATCCATCACCGCCGATTTCGACTATGTGAATGTTCCCTGCTCCAACCAGTTTACTTTCAATGATTCTTCTGTTGCAGCGCCTGTTTCATGGGCATGGGATTTTGATGATGCCGGAAGCACATCCACCGCACAGAACCCGACGCATATTTTTTCTTCGGCAGGCAATTACGATATTCAGCTGATCGCAACCAATTCGAACGGCTGCAAGGATACGACTATCATCCCGATCAATTTTAACGGGGCGCCTACCAGCATCAGTCCTGACGATACTATTTGCATTGGATCGGGTGCGCAGCTGAATGCCACCGGGGGCTTTGCATACAGCTGGTCGCCGGCATCCTCGCTCACAGCTTCTAACATTCAGAACCCTGTTGCACATCCAACTGCCACCACAAATTATACGGTAAGCATCAGCACCATCAATACGCTGGGCGATACCTGCATCCAGACGCAGGTAACCACCGTTTATGTCATCGACCCTTCGATCTACCCGCTTTCAGCAACTGTTGATAACGACACGATCCTTGAAGGCAGTTCCACCATCATCCACGCGATCACCGATACAACACTTTCCGTGCACTGGAGCCCGGGCGCAGGATTGAGCAGCACCACATCCTTCAACCCAACAGCCTCGCCGGTGGAAACAACAACGTACACGGTTTCAATTTTGGATTCCACAGGCTGTCCGCGCACAGCTTCCGTGACTATTTATGTATTATCAATGCAATGCAACACCAAGGATGTATTTGTTCCGAACACCTTCACCCCGAACGGCGACGGTGAGAATGATATTTTATTTGTGCGGAGCAATGAAGTGCAGGAGCTGTACTTTGCGGTGTATAACCGCTGGGGACAAATGGTGTTTGAAACGAATGATCTGACAAAGGGCTGGGATGGCAACTACAATGGCATGAAAGCAGACCCCGCCGTGTTTGCATGGTACCTGCGGGCGAAATGCTTCAATGGGAATGAGATCAAGAAAAAAGGAAATACAACATTGATCAGGTAAACCTCAGCCCTTCATCCCCTCTCCATGCGTCTACGCTGAAGCTACAGCGCAAGCGTAAGGAGAGGGGGCAGGGATGAAAAAAAATAAAAATGAAAAAGCGGATCATTATCACTGTCGCGATTGTCTTTTTCTCTCTCCTTTGGAGAGGGGCTGAGGTATGTGCGCAGGACATTCATTATTCGCAGTTCAATGCTTCGCCGATGAACCTGAACCCGGCGCAGGCCGGCCTGTTCGACGGCGACTGGCGCTTCAACGGGAATTACAGGAGCCAGTGGTCCGCGATCCCCGTACCATACAAAACATTCTCGCTTGCAGGCGATACACGCTTAAAGACCAAAATGGAGAATGATGTTCCGGCAGCGGGATTACAGATCAACAACGATAAATCCGGTGATTCAAAATTCGGGACCACGCAGATCTTCCTTTCCGGATCGTATGTGAAAAAGCTGACGAAGGATTCCTGCAACTTCCTGTCGATCGGCATTCAGCCGGGCATCACCACCAAGAGCTTCAATGTAAATGCGCTTACGTTCGATAATCAGTACGACGGCGACCAGTACAATGCTTCGCTTGCAAGCGGCGAAAATTTTGCTGCAACGCGCATCACGTATTTTGATATGGGTGCCGGATTGGCTTACCTGTGGCGCAAGAACAGCCGCACCAAAATAAACTTCGGCGTATCGGCATTCCACCTGAACCGCCCGAAACAATCCTTCCTCAACAACGATGCGATCAGGCTCGACATTAAAACAACAGTAAGCGGAATAGGGCAGATCCCCGTTGCTGCAAAGCTGGATGTGCTGCCAAGCTTTATGTACCAGGGACAGGGAAAATTCCATGAAACGCTGCTTGGCCTGTTCGGGAAATATTACCTGAAGCCTGTGAATGGCGCGGAAACAGCGGTATCGCTTGGCGCCTTTCTCCGCGTGAAGGATGCGTTCATACTTGCAGCCAACATGGATTACCGCAATTTTACCGTAGGATTAAGCTATGATGTAAATACCTCGAAGCTCCGCGAAGCCACCAACCGCCGCGGCGGGTTCGAAATTTCCGTGATCTACATTTTCAAAAAGGTCGTTCCTTTTGTCGCGAAGAAACGTGTTTGTCCAATTTATATGTAATGTATGTCTGATAAGGGAATGATCAATGTGGAACGTCATTGCGAGCGGAGCGAAGCAATCTTACGCGTTTACTATAAAAGGCTTCTTTGTTTCCTTTTTGTTCTCATATCTCATATCTCATATCTCAGCTCTCCTTTACAGGCACAAAAATTAAAGCAGCTCATTGCCGACGGCGACAAAGCCTTTGCTAACAACGATTATTTTTCCGCAGCCATTTACTACAACCAGGCGATCAACCAGGATTCCAGCGACATGGCCATCCAGTACAAATACGCTGAAGCAAGCCGCCTGAACTATGATTACGACATTGCAGACCACTGGTACAGCAAGGTGTTCAAAAAGGATTCGCAGGGAAAGCTGTATCCTGAATGCTCGTTCTGGCTTGCGATGATCAAAAAGAACAAGGGAAAATACAAGGATGCAAAAAAAATGTTCGACAAGTATGCGAAGAAGAACAAGAAGAAAAAGGACAGCTATTATGTAAAAAAAGCGATCCAGGAAGTGGCGGCATGTGATTATGCGCAGCTGCTGATGGCCGCGCCGGATAAGTCGATCAGCATCATTCACCTCGACAGCTCGGTGAATAGTAAGGTGTCGGAATACGCGCCAATACAGGTCGATAGCGTGCTGTACTTTTCTTCCCTGCGTGATAAAAAAGACAGGGACAAGAAGAACAATGTGAGCTACAATAAAATTTATACGGCGAAGCAGGACAGCCTCAAATGGCAAAAGGCGAACGAGCTGGATTCACTGTTCAACCGCAACGGCATTCACAATGCCAATACTGCCTTCAACAACGATTATACAAAAGTGTACATCACGCGCTGCGAGCAGAAGGATGCTGCACTTTCGTTCAGCTGCCAGATTTATACATCCGATTATAAGGACGGGCACTGGACGCCGTTACAGCTGCTCCCGGAAGAGATCAACCAGAAAGGCGCTAACAATACGCAGCCTGCGATCGGTTTCCTTGGCGACCAGGAAGTGCTGTTCTTTGCATCCGACCGTCCGGGTGGCGAAGGTCAGATGGACATCTGGTACAGCAGGATCAACAAGGATGGAACATACGGCAAGGCTGTGAACGCCGGTAAAAAAGTGAATACGATCGAGGACGACATTACGCCATTCTATTGCAAGCCCTGCCAGGAGCTGTTCTTCTCTTCCACATGGCACAAGGGTTTGGGCGCTTTCGATATTTTCAAGAGCGAATTTAAGAACAATGAATTTACGGAGCCAAAAAATTTAGGCTCGCCGATCAACACCAGCTACAACGATATTTATTTCAGCATCAACTCGAAAAAAACGGCGGCATTCTTATCGTCCAACCGTCCGGGATCCTACTTCGAGGAAAAGGAAAGCTGCTGCAACGACATCTACACATTTAAGATCCCGCGCATCGATGAGCCGCCGGTAAAGGTCGACAGTACGAAGATCTTCGTAACGCAGATGAAGCTGCTCGTGCCGCTTACGCTGTACTTCCACAACGATGAGCCCGACAAAAAAACGCTGGCAACCACCACCACAAAAAATTATAAGAAAACGTACGAGGATTATTCCGCAATGCGCGATCAGTATAAAAAGGAATACTCAAAAGGCGCTGCCGGTGAAAACATCGAGCGCGCTGTGAGCGACATCGATAACCTCTTCGACGACAGCGTGGATGCCGGGATGCAGGACCTGGAGAAGTTCGCCCAGCTCTTGCTGAAAGTGTTAAAGGACAACGAGAAAGTGACCATTACCATGAAAGGGTTTTGCAGTCCGCTCGCCTCCACCGACTACAACGTAAACCTTGCCAAGCGCCGGATCTCCAGCCTCCGCAACTATTTCATGGAATACCAGAACGGCGTATTTGTAAAGTATGTGAACAACCCGAATGAAGCGGAAGGCAGCATTAAATTCCTTGATGAGGAGATCGGTGAATTAAAGGCCCGCCCCAATGTAAGCGATGATTATTACGATACGAAAAACTCGGTGTACAGTCCGGCCGCCGCGCTGGAACGTAAGATCCAGATCATTGCTATTTCTACTTTTTCGGAAGGGAGCAAGTAAGATTTGTACTTTAAGCCCGAAATCCTTGTTTGTTATAAATGCCTTATCTTTGTTGGAATATAAGAGCTTATTTATATATTTGCCACATGACACCTGCCAATAAACACACAACAGATAACTCATACACTTATGAGAAATCTGATACTGTACCTGTTTGGGTAAGTAAGTTAGATGGGCTAAAGTCCAAAATAAAAGCACATCTGCACTCTCCAGATAGCGACAAAACCATTGACGTTAAGTTTTGTCATCCAGTTAATGTACCCTCTCAGGAAAAGTGATACCGGTTATTCCTTTACAACTCAAAGCAATGTTAAGTATGAAATATTCTTCACATTACTGCCTGAGGAATTGCATCCGCTATTAATCCGCGACCACGTTTCTAATTATTTTTATTTCGGTATAGAAAGATTAACAGATAAGGCCGGAGTTATCGACCCATTTATCAGGAGAACAATTGTATTCACCATCGTGTCATTCTTTTTAGAAAACGAAGGAGCTGTTTTGGTATTCAATTACAGTAGTACTGAAGGAAAGTTAGAAGCAAGGCGAAGATTATTTCATGCCTGGTTTGAGGAATTCAGGACACATACCGTCTACCAATTCCATCAACATGATTTTTCTGACTTTGCTACAGTATGCGCGTTGTATAAAAGATCAGGCGGGGTTAAGTTTGAATCCATTAAGTCGAGTATTCACAAGTCTCTCGAAAATTTAAATAGCGTAAAGGATTAGGCAGCTCTGTGTCTCCGCGCCTCTGCGAGCGGAGCCTTTGCACTCTTTGCGTCTTTGCGTGAACCTGTTTTTACCGCGTGATCACCATCCTCTTTACTTCCCTGGAATTGCCGTTCTCAAGAGATAAAAAATACATCCCCGGTTTTAAGTTGAGCGCGGCAAGGTCAATAGTAACAACCTGTCTTCCTGCGGGAACAGTTTCATTAGCAATAACAGCTACTACCTGTCCTGTTAAGGTGCTCATGCTTATTTTCACCTTTGATGCTGCACGAAGCTCATAATTTACAACTGCGTATTCCGAGGCCGGGTTCGGATACACCGAAAAGGAGCTTGCATTGGCAATTTCAGCAATTCCCACCTGCGGAACTTCCGCGCGGATGCTGTCCTGGTAAACCACGCGGTTCACCGTTTCTCCGCCTCCGCCTTCAACAGCATCCACCTGCAGCAAAGGGGTTTTTGATCCGGCCCCGAACCATTTGTACTCAATGCGGGTAGGAACAGCAAATGCTTGTCCGAACCCCAGTGTATCCAGGTAAATGGAATCGGTTGCGGTAATTACGGAACGGATCCTCAGCGCCGGGAATGTTCCGAAAGGCGTTGTGAGCGTTCCCCAGCCGTCTACAACGCTTTGGCGGTGGCCGGTTTCACCATAATAAAATGGAACAGCGGCAATGGTAGGAGTGGAAAATTTATAATCGCAGGCCATGGTATCGCCGTAGTTCATTGGAAAATCGTAGATGGTATCCGGCTTGGAGTAGATCATCGGAATGGTTGCCCCGTTTAAAGTGTAGCCGATCCCGTTCTGGCGGAGATTAGCCGTGCTCTTCCTGAAAAAATCATAATCCGCTTCAATTGCAAATCCCGGTACCGGTGCTCCCACATTCTGGTAATTCCTTAATCCGTAAGTAGTGGTAAAGGTGCTGAATATAAAATTATAAGGGCTTGGGAACGTGGAAGGCGCATCGAATTTTTCGTAGCGCTGAGCAGTTGGCGTAAGCGCTGAGAAATCCCAGGCATAGTTTGAACCGCTGAGCGTATGATCCACGCCTGCAGTAGAGGCGGCGTCGCTTACTTTAACGGAATCATTGGCATTCGGCATATCGGCGGATGTAACGGTGATCTGCGCAAGCGAGGCGGTAGCAGAAAGTATGCAAAAGGAAAAGAAGTACTGTTTCATCATGGTATATTGTTTTTTATAAAAGTATGACATTTATTTTGATTTGAGGAAGTATTGCCTTCTGCTATAATGAGTTAAAAAAACAATAAAACTCAGATGAAGCACCTCTTTGTTTTGAAACCGGGAGCATTTTGTTTAAATTTGTAAAGGAGAATAAATTATGAAAAGTATTATCAGGATTATTTTAGTGTTCTTGCCTTTGTGTGTTTTCGGACAAACACCTCCCAATACCAACCCTAACGGATATAATAAATTCTATTATGACAATGGCGTGGTTTCCAGCGAAGGCATGATGCGCGACGGAAAGCCGGACGGCTATTGGAAAACCTATTCGCAAAACGGGAAAATAAAATCGGAAGGCAACAGGAAGAACTTTCAGCTCGACAGCACCTGGCGTTTTTACAACGAGCAGGGAAAGCTCGCCTTTGAATTCAATTACAAGGATGGCAAAAAGAACGGCCTTAAAAAAACATACGACCTCAAGGAAGGCATGCTCGTTACCTCCGAGAATTATGAGAACGACGTAAAGCAGGGGCTCACCATCAGCTACTACAAGGATGGAAAGGTGAAGCAGACCATTCCATTTGTTGCCGGCAAAGAAGAAGGCGCAGGGTTTGAATATGCGCCCGACAGCACCATCATTACACTTACACAGTACAAGATGGGCTTTGTGCAGAAAGAGGAAAAGATCAACCGCCGCGATGCCGCCGGGCTGAAGCAGGGCATGTGGAAAGAGTTCTATCCTACAGGGGTCGTGAAAACGGAAGTGAACTATACCGACGATAAAATGAACGGCTACTTCAAGGAATATTCCCCGAAAGGAAGCCTCGTAAATACCACGAAATACATCAATGGCGCGTTGCAGACCAATGTTCCCGAGCTTGCCAAGCTGGATGTTAAAACAACTTATTATGAGAACGGTGCGGTAAAATTCACCGCCACCTACAAAGATGGCGTTGCAGAAGGCATTCAGCGTGAATTCTCTCCGGAAGGAAAAGTGGTAGGCGCGAAGCTGTATTCCGAAGGCGTGCTTACAGGTGAAGGCATTTTAGATACCGCCGGGCGCCAGCAGGGCATGTGGACCGAATATCACCCCAACGGGCAGATTAAATCCAAAGGCGAATACCTGAACGGCAAGCGCATTGGCGAATGGGTGTTCTATCACCCGAACGGCAAGGTGGAGCAAAAAGGAAAATACGATAAGAAAGGAAAGGCGCAGGGCACCTGGAAATGGTATTACGAAAGCGGCAACCTGCTGCGCGAGGAGAATTACCGTAACGACCTCCAGGATGGCATGATGACCGAATACAGCGATGCCGGCCCCGACAGCGTAAAAGTGATCACCAAAGGCGAATACGTGGATGGACAAAAAGAAGGCCCATGGACGCTTGAGCTGCCCGATTACCGCGAGGAAGGAAGCTACAAAGGCGGCCTCCGCGACGGAGAATGGAAGCATTATTATACCTCAACAGGCAATCTCCGCTTTACCGGAAAATTTATCGACGGTGTGCCCGATGGCAACCAGGTGTTTTACTATCCGAATGGAAAAGAGCGCCAGACGGGCAAATACGTGGGTGGACTCAAGGAAGGCGAATGGCGCTTTTACGATGAATCCGGTTTCCTGTTCCTGACCATCCTGTTTAAAAATGATATAGAGATCCGTTTCGACGGGGTAAAGGTAACCCCCGAAACACCTACTTCAGAACCCAGTATAAAATAACACCTGCACCTGAAAATTTTAATGTCACTCTCCTCCAAAACAAAAGCGCAGCTTATTGCCGAAGTTAAAAAGCTTCAGCGGAAGCTCGAATTGACGGAGAAGAAAAAAGCGGTGGCGCCTGCTGCTGCTAAGGAGCGCCCCTGGATGTCGGTATTCAAGCATTCGGGGAATACCGTGGCCGTGGTGGACAAAAATTTTAACGTGGTAGATGTGAACAAGACCAGCCGCGGACGCAAAAAGAGCGCGGTACTTGGAAAAAAAGCATACGACCTTGCATTTCCCGAATCAAGGGACACCATAAAAAAAGCGATCGGCGCGGTTTTCAAAACCGGCAAAGCGCAGGAATACATTACCCGGGCCTACTCCCTTAGCGGTAAGCCTGCCATCTTCTCCTGCAAGGCAACACCCCTGTACGAGAACAAAAAAATAAGCCTCGTGATCGTTGAAGCAACTAACATCACAAGGGAGATAGAAGCGCAGGAGCAGCTCAGCCAGAACGAGGAAAAATTCAGGATGCTTGCGCAGAATGCGGCCGATATTATATTCCGCTACCGTACCTATCCTGATTTTGCCTGTGAATACATCAGCCCCTCCGTAAAAAAGATCACCGGCTACTCGCAGGAGGAATATTACCAAGACCCGACGATCGGCATGCGCATCATCCATCCCGAGGATCTTCACATTGCCGAAAAAAGTAACCGGCTCATCGCAAAAGCAAAGCCGAAGGCTGTGCTCGAACCTGTTGTGTTCAGAAGCATCCGCAAGGATAAAAAGATCGTGTGGATAGAAAGCGTGAACAAGCCGGTCCACGATGCAAAAGGCCGCATGATCGCTATTGAAGGCATCACGAGGGACATCACCGAGCGTAAAAAGGCAGAGGATATTTTAAAGCAAAGCCAGGAAAACCTTTCCCAGGTATTGAACAACATCAATGAGCTGGTGTATTACATCGAGTTTTTACCGGAAGGAAAAAAGCGCGTGAAATACCTGAGCAGGCAGATCAAAAAAGTGCTGGATGTTAGTCCGGCCGAATACGCCAAAGCAGGCAACGAGCTGGTAGCGCTCTGCCACCCCGACGATATTGAAAAGATCAGGGAAGTGGCAAAGGAGCTGAGGAAAACAAAAGCCCCGCAGGAATTTACCTACCGTTTTTATCACCGTTCAAAAAAAGAATACATTTGGATCGAGGAGCGCATCACCCCGCAGATCGACGAAGCCGGGAAGCACATCGGGAACTTCGGGCTCGTAAGGGATGTGAGCGACCAGATCCATGCCGAGAACCAGCTGAAGGAAAGCGAGGAAAAATTCAGGATGCTTGCCGAGAATGCGCTGGATGTGGTGTACCGCTTCGGACTCCGTCCTGTTGCGCGCTACGAGTATGTGAGCCCTTCCATCTTCAGCATTTCAGGCTATACTCCGGAAGAATTTTATGCCGATCCGGGGCTTGGCTTTAAGATCATTCACCCCGACGACCGCTTCCTGCTGGGCGATTCCGAAAAGCTCATCTTCGAAAAAAAGCCCATCAGCAATGTTAAGGAACCCAATATAAAATTACGCTGGATCAGGAAAGACGGATCCGTGGTATGGACCGAAACCGTGAACACGCCCGTGCGCGACAGCGAAGGAAAGATAGTTGCCATTGAAGGAATTTCCCGCGACATCACACAGCAGAAAGAAAGTGAGGAGCGCTTCAAGATCCTTTCCAATGCCACGTTCGAAGGCATCGTATTTTCGGAGCATGGCCGCATCATCGATGCGAACGACCAGTTCCTCCAGATGTACGGCTATGGATCGATCGCAGAGATCGCCGGCAAGCATGTGATCGACGATTTCGTAATAGAGAGCCAGCGCTCCATGGCCCGCAAGTTTTTACGCCTCCCCAAATCGGAACGCTATGAAGTGCAGACCGTGAGAAAGGATGGAACGCTCATGACCGTTGAAACACAGGCGCAGAACATCCCTTATTTCGGAAAAACGATCCGCGCCACCGTGATCTACAATATTACAGAGCGCAAGCAGTACGAATTAAGCCTCCGCGAAAGCGAGCGTACGCTTTCCACGCTCATGAACAACCTTCCGGGGATGGCCTACCGCTGCAATTTCGATGAGGACTGGACCATGATGTTCGTAAGCAAGGGCTGCTCCGAGCTTACGGGATACAGGCCTGTGGATCTCGTAAACAATAAAAAGCTTTCGTACAATGAGCTGATCATTCCCGAAGACCGTGAAAAGGTGCGCCGGCTTGTAATGACGGCGCTCGAGAAGCGGAAGCCTTACGTTTTATCCTATAAGATCAAAGCGGCGAAAGGCGAGATAAAATGGGTCTGGGAAAAAGGGGAAGGTGTTTTTTCGGATGAAGGAAACCTGCTGTTCCTCGAAGGCTTCATCATCGATGCAACAGAGCGGCAAAAATTTGAAGTGGAGCTCAAGCGGAGCCGCGAAAATTATAAAAGCCTCGTGGATTATTCACCCGATGGCGTATTCATCCACATCGACGGAAAAGTGGTGTTTGCAAACCCCAGCGCCACAAAGCTTGTGGGTATAAAGAACAAGGAAGAAGCGATCAATTATTCGCTCTTCGATTTTCTTCTCCCCGAATACAGGGCGCTCATCATCGAGCGCATTTCAAAGGTGATCAAAGGCGAGCCGCAGGAATTCATAGAGCTGAAGATTAAAACACTCAGCGGCGAGATCAGGGAAGTGGAAACAAAGCCTATTCTCATCAAGTTCAACGGCAAGGATGCCGTGCTCACCGTTGTACACGATATTTCCACGCAGAAGCAGCTTGTGAGGGAGCAGATGCGTGCACAGATAGCCGAGGAAACAAACGAATTGCTCGAGCAGGAGATCACGAAACGAAAGGTGATCCAGCTGCAGCTGCAGGAGTCGCAGAAATATACACGGCTCCTCATCAGCAGCTCGCTGGATATGATCTGCGCATCTGACAGGGATGGCTTTATCACCGAATTCAACGCCGCGGCGCAGCGCACCTTCGGCTATGCCGCCGAAGAGGTGATCGGCAAGCATGTAAGCATGCTGTACGAAGACCCTCAGCAGCGCATCCGCATCACCGATGAGGAGCTGTATAAAAAAGGCGTGTACTCAGGGGAAGTGTACAACATCCGCAAGAACGGCGAACGCTTTGTAGCCTTCCTCTCCGCCTCGGTGCTGAAGAATGATGCCGGCGAAATAGTAGGTGCAATGGGTGTTTCCCGTGATATTTCGGAGCTTAAGCAGGCGGAGGAACAGTTAAGGGCGCAGTCGGCAAAGCTCAATGCCGTGTTCGAAAGCAGCTCTCACCTCATCTGGACGCTCGATACCAATCTTTGCCTCACCTCCTTCAACCAGAACTACGCACGTTTTTTTAAGGCGCATTACGGGAAGGATGTGCATGAGGGCCTCAACATGGCTTCAGGCGATATGGTGAGCAGCAGCGAATACAACACTTTCTGGGTGCAGAAGGATAAGGCCGTGCTTCGCGGCGAGCGACAGCATTTCGAAACAAAGCTCATCGACAGGCATGGGAATACCATCTGGCGCGAAATTTATCTGAATCCTATATTCGATGAGAACGGAGCGGTGCGTGAAATTTCCGGCATCGGGAATGACATAACGGAAAAGAAGCTGGCGGAAGAAAAGATCAGGCAGTCGCTCCAGGAAAAGGAAGTGCTGCTCAAGGAAGTGCATCACCGCGTGAAGAACAACCTGCAGGTGATCTCCAGCATCCTTAACCTGCAATCGTCGTACGTGAAGGACCAGGGAACGCTTAACATACTGAAGGAAAGCCAGAACAGGATCAAATCGATGGCATTTATCCACGAAAGCCTGTACCAGACCAAGGATTTTTCGAGCATAAATTTCTCCGAGTATGTTGTAAATCTTTCCCATAACCTGATCCAGTCGTACTCGAACTTTGACAATGAAATAAAATTAAATCTTGACATTCAAAATGTTTTTCTTAATTTAGACCTTGCGATTCCATGCGGATTGATCATCAATGAGATCGTATCCAACGCATTAAAATACGCATTTGTCGATAAAACGGGGGATTGCGAGGTGTCCGTAAAAATGGCCCTCTCGGACGAGAACCTGGTGCTTGAAGTAGCTGATAACGGGATAGGGCTTCCAAAAGAGATTGATTACAGAAATACTCAGTCGCTGGGACTACAATTAGTTGTAACTTTGACCGATCAATTGAATGGTACAATTGAGATGGATGCAGCCCACGGAACAAAATATACCATCATATTTAAACAGAATCAAGTAAAAAACAGGATATAAAGATGTCAAAAACAAATATTTTAGTAGTTGAAGACGAAAGCATTGTAGCAAAGGATATTCAACATAGCTTAAAGAAATTAGGGTATACCGTGGTTGGTATGTGCTCTACCGGCGAGGATGCGATCCGCACCGCGGAAGAGGTGAAGCCCGACCTGGTGCTGATGGACATCATGCTCAAAGGCGATATGAGCGGCATCGAGGCTGCCGGGCAGATCCGTGAAAAATTCAACATTCCCGTGATCTATCTTACCGCTTATGCCGATGAAAGCACGCTGAGCAAGGCAAAGGTGTCCGAGCCCTACGGCTACATCATCAAGCCTTTCAAGGAGATCGACCTGCATACCTCCATCGAAATGGCCATCTACAAGCATGAGAAAGAAACAGACGTGAAGAAAGAGCGCGATTTCCTGTATTCCATCGTAGAGAACAAGGAATCGAAGGATATTATCTTCGTGAAATCGAATTCGCGCCTTGTAAAGGTGAAGACAAGCGATATTTATTACGTGGAGGCGTTGAAGGATTATGTAGTGATCAACACCGCAAATGCACGCTACACCATTCATTCCACCATGAAGGACATTGAGAAGAAATTGCCGACCAGCGATTTTATTCGCGTTCACCGCTCCTTTATTGTCCGCATTGATAAGATCGTAGCCATCGAGCAGCCGAACCTCATCCTCGAGGAAGATAAAAAGCTTATCCCGATCGGGGGCTCTTACAAAGACGATCTTTCGAAGCGACTGAACATGGTATAAGCCATTTTAAACTTTTAAGAAAAGCCATTCATTGATTTGAATGGCTTTTTTTATTGCAGATTGGCAAATTTTTTTACGTAAAAATCCCTGTAGAAAAAAATTCCCGAAAGTAAAAGTTATCAAAAAACGATCGTAAAATAGCACATTTGGTTCGTTTTTACTCATTAATTAGTTAATATCGCATGAATAACATGAATTAACTGGTATTTGCCGATGTCGATCCGCGTACAGCTTGCTCTTGGTTTTTTTATTCTCATTCTCATCTTCCTGATAGATTTTGAGGTGAACCAGCGGCTTTCCAACCAGGTCATTAAAAACACTACCTACATCAGCAATTCCGAAACCGTGATCCGGAACTCCAATATCCTGCACAAGGATATCATCGAGATGCAAAGCGGCTTCCGCGGTTTTCTCCTCACGGGCCAGGATGTATTCCTCGAGCCCTATTATGAAGGGCTGAGAAGCGTGCCCGTTCTCGTAAAGGACCAGTCAAAGCTGTTGTCGGAAGGCCAGCGGAAGAAGCTCATGCTCATCGACTCGCTTCACCTGGAATGGATCGAATATGCAAACTTGCTGATATCAAGCAAGCTCGATACGTTTCCCGAAGCAAGCACCAAATACCAGAAGCTCTTCAACACAAAGTTCAGGGCCGAAGTGGGAAAAAAGCTGAATGACCGCATCCATAATTTATTCCTGGAGATGGATAACAGCGAGTACCAGATCAGGCAGGAAAGAAGGGCAGCATTGCAGGAAACGTTGCGGAATACAAAAACCATCACGCTTACGCTCACCATGGCCTCAATAGTGCTTGCGCTCCTCTCCAGCTTTTATTTTGTGCGGCTCATCACAAAGAGGATCTCTAAAATGGTGAAGCTGGCGGAAGCTGTGTCGAAAGGCGAGTTCAGGACCATCGAGGATGATAAGCACGATGAGCTCAACAAGCTGGCGATCTCGCTCAACCGGATGTCGCAAACGCTCAAGAAGAACTTTACGGAGCTTACCAAGAAGAACAGCGAGCTCGACCAGTTCGCCTACGTGGTATCACACGATCTCAAGGCGCCTTTGCGCGGCATCGCCAACATTATTTCATGGATAGAGGAAGATCACGAAAAGGATACAACGCCCGAGATCAGGAAGAACCTTGCCCTCATCAAAGGAAGGACCTCGCGGCTCGAAAACATGATCAACGGCTTGCTGGAATATGCAAGGGTAGGCAAGGTGCGCAAGGGCCTGGAGAAAGTGAATGTGAGCTTATTGCTGCAGGAGGTGATCGACCTGCTGGTGCCGCAGAATTTTAATGTGATAATAGAAGGCGATATGCCGGAGCTTGTTACCGAAAGGCTGCACATTCAGCAGGTATTCTCAAACCTCATCAGTAACGCCGTTAAGTATAACGATAAGGCGAAGCCCACCATCGTGATCGGCGCAAAGGAGGAACAAAGCCACTACCGCTTTTCGGTTGCCGATAACGGAAAGGGCATTGAAAAGCAATATTTTGAAAAGATCTTTGTTATATTCCAAACGCTGCAGGAGCGCGATGCATTCGAAAGCACAGGCGTAGGGCTTGCGATAGTGAAGAAGATAATTGAAGATCATAAAGGTTCCATTACCGTGGAGTCGGTTCCCGGCGAAGGCACAGAATTTAGATTTACCTGGCCGAAAAATGAGCTATAGTAAACGATAAACCATTTTTAAGATGAAGCAAAAAACAATTCTTTTGGTTGAAGATGATTACCTGGATGTGGAGAGTGTGAAGCGCTCCTTAAAAAAGAGCAATATTCCCCATACGCTGCATGTGGCGCACAATGGAGTGGATGCAATTGAAATGCTTACGCGGGAAACAGACAAGGTTTCGCCGGATGTGATCCTGCTCGACATAAACATGCCTAAAATGAACGGGCTGGAATTCCTGGGGATCGTGAAAAGCTATTACAGCCTGAAGAATATAAAAATATTCATCATCACCACTTCGGCAGAAGAGTACGATAAAATGGCGGCGCATAACCTCGGCGTTACCGGCTATATCCTGAAGCCGCTGGATCTTAAGAATACAAAAGCGGGCGATACTCAGAAATTACTGGCAGAGCTTTGCTGATCAGATCTCGAAGCCCCATTCATCATTAAAGGTCCGTCCCTTCGAATCTTTTTTACCCTCTTTGCCTTTCGTTTCCTTGCTTTCCTCTGCTTTCTTCTGAAAACGCTCGTTCCGCGGGCGGTCATCCGCCGGCTCTTCCTTTTTTGCCGGCTCTTTAGTGTCCTCCCTGTTGTTCTTCCTGCTGCCCTGCCTTCTTGAATTACGTGAACCGGATCGTGAATCAGATTGGGAATCTGGCCTTGACTCCTGAGAGGAGCTGCCTTTTCCTTTATTCATATCGCCGAATTCCACCAATGCAAAATCCAGCTGCTTTTTCACAAGGTCGGCGCGCTTCACTTCAATCCTCACTTCATCGCCCAGCGTAAGCACCCTGCCGTATTTTTTACCGCGCATGCAGTAGTTATCCTCATCAAAGAAATAGCTGTCGTCCGTCATGTCGCGCTGGCGGATCATGCCTTCGCAATGGTTTTCCGTGATCTCCACGAAGATGCCCCATTCCGTAACGCCGGAGATCTTCCCGTCGAATTCCTGTCCGATCTTGTCTTTCAGGAATTGCACCTGCTTGTATTTGATGGAAGAACGTTCCGCATCAGCGGCCAGCTTCTCCATTTCCGATGAATGCTTGCAGTCCTGCTCCAGCTGTTCCGCATCGGCGCTTTTTCCTCCGTCGAGGTAATGCTGCACAAGGCGGTGCACCATCACATCCGGGTAACGGCGGATGGGAGAGGTAAAGTGGGTGTAATATTCAAAGCCGAGCCCGTAATGGCCGATGTTCTTGGTAGTATAAATGGCTTTCGCCATGGTGCGGATCGCCAGCAGCTCGATCACTCCCGCTTCCTTCTTTTCATTTACATCTTTCAGGAGCTTGTTCATGGAGTCGGCCACAGCTTTTTCATTCTGCGTGTTCAGCTTATAGCCGAATTTTCCTACAAACTCGGCGAAGCTCGCCAGCTTATCGGGGTTCGGCTTATCGTGCACGCGGTATACGAATGCGCGCTGTCCTTTTTCCCTCAGCACCTGCGTCGATTCTTTCCGCGGGGTTTGCATTCCTACAAACTCGGCCACCTTGCGGTTGGCAAGCAGCATGAAATCTTCGATCAGCTGGTTCGAATCCTTTGCGATCTTGAAATAAACGCCCGTAGGGTTTCCTGCTTCATCGAGGTGGAATTTCACTTCCATTTTTTCGAAGGCGATGCTGCCTTTTTTAAAGCGGTTGGTACGCAGGATCTTCGAAAGTCGGTCCAGCGTGAGGATCTCCTCTGAAAATTCGCCTTCGCCGGTTTCTATGATCTCCTGCGCCTGCTCGTAGGTAAAGCGCTTGTCGGAATTGATCACCGTGCGGCCGATCCATTCCTGCACCACCTCTGCCTCGTCGGTCATTTCAAATACGGCGGAGAAGCACAGCTTTTCCTCGTTCGGGCGGAGGGAGCAAACGTTGTTTGATAAAATTTCGGGAAGCATCGGAACTACCCTGTCTACAAGGTAAACAGAGGTTGCGCGGCTGATCGCTTCCTTGTCGATCATGGAGCCCGGCTTCACATAATGGCTTACATCGGCAATGTGCACGCCGATCTCCCAGTTGCCGTTCTCCAGCTTCCTGATCGATAAGGCATCATCAAAATCCTTCGCATCCACGGGGTCGATCGTAAAGGTGGTGATCTTCCTGAAATCTTTCCGTTTGGCGATCTCTTCCTCCGTGATCTCGATAGGGATCAGGTCGGCAGCGCGTTCCACATCCTTCGGGAAATGGTAAGGCAATCCGTACTCGGCAAGGATCGCATGCATCTCCGTGTTGTTATCGCCCACATCGCCAAGCACTTCCGAGATCTCCCCGATGGGGTTCACGCCGTTCTTCGGCCATTCCGTGATTTTAGCGATAGCTTTCTGCCCGTCTTTTGCCCCGTTCAGCTTCTCGAGCGGGATGTAAATATCAACGTGCATTTTGTTGTTGCTCGGCACCAGGAAGGCAAAGCGCGGCGAAAGCTGCACGGTTCCTACAAATTCGGTCTTCGCACGCTCCATGATCTCCACGATCTCGCCTTCCTGCTTGCCCTTTTTCTTTGGGTAAAGCAATACACGCACAATGTCGCCATGCAGCGCATTCTTCGTTTTGCGCTGGTTCACCAGCACATCGTCCTCCGATTCCTCGGAAATGATATAAGCGGTTCCGGAAGCGGTCATATCCACCTTGCCGGTAATGAAGCGTTCTGTCGATTTCAGCTTGAATTTTCCGCGTTCCACCTGCGATACTGCGTCGTTGGTTTCGAGCTCCTCCAGGATGGCCGTGATGAGCATGCGCTGCGAATGGTCGGTGATATTTAACTCGGAGGCTATTTGCTTGTAATTAAAGCTCTTACTGGGGTTTTTGCTGAGTACATTCAGTATTTCCTCGAAAAAATGACTCTTTTTCTTTCCCTGCTTTTGGCTTTTAAATTTCTTTCCCATTCTTCAAAAGTGCTATTGTTTTTGGTTAAATAAACATTTGTTGATAAAAAATAAAAATTTCATACGCTGTGCAACCAAATGTTGCAACTTTGTGTCTGAACTATTAGACAAACGTTATGACCGATGAGCAAATAGTACAAGGGTGCATTAAAAAAGATGCCATTGCTCAAAGGCACCTGTACGAACGTTTCTCGAGGAAGATGATGGGAGTGTGCCTCCGGTACTGCGATAATCACGAGGAGGCCGAGGATGTGGTGCAGAACGGCTTCGTAAGCGTGTTTCAGAACATCGAAACATTCAGGGGTTCGGGATCGCTGGAGGGATGGATCAGAAAGATAATGGTCAACACGGCGCTGACCAATATCCGGAAAAATAAAAAACTGAAACAAAACATAGAGCTGGAGAGTGTCGAATTCATGCTTCCTTCAAGCAACTATATGAGCGAAAGCTTTGCTGCGAAGGACCTGCTGAAGATCATACAAACGCTTCCCACCGGGTTCAGGACTGTATTTAACCTGTATGCTATTGAAGGCTACTCTCATAAGGAAATAGGTGATATGCTCGGGATCTCGGAAGGAACCTCCAAATCCCAATACTCAAGGGCCAAAGCTCATTTACAAAAAATTATCCCGATAGACAGGGAGTGACATTATGAAGAAAAACGATATTGAAGATCTGTTCAAGGACTCATTCGAGAATTTTGAAGCAGAAGTAAGTCCGGGAGTATGGTCAAATATACAGACAGCCCTCAAGGGTGTCGGCATCGGGCTTTTGGGAAAAGCATTGCTCAATAAGATCGGCACCAACACCATTGTGGCTGTGATCTCTTCCGCGGCAGCTGTGATCAGTACCGTGGTGATCATGAACTGGGGAAGTAAGCCGCACACCAAGCCTGTGGCCGAAAGTGCCCCGGCGCCAAAAACCGTTGTTGAAAAGCCGAAGCCTGTAGCTGCCGATGAGATAAAAGAATTCTTATCGACCGGAAAGCCTGCCAATTCCACGCCGCAGCCTGCCGTTAAAGCGGAAAATACGCAAAGTGAAGCGCCCGATAAAGGCACCATCACCATTAAAAAAGAAAAGATCAACGAAGTGCTCAGCGAGTATTCCAATCTTGCCGTGGCCTCCATCTCCGCAACCCCTATCGGCGGCACTGTGCCGCTTATTGTTAACGTTTCCAACGGCGGCACCGGGAAGATCAATAAATGGTACTTCGGCGACGGACAAAAAGAAACAGGCCTTAATCCTGTGCACATATACGATGTTCCCGGCGTTTACACGATCGTGCTCTCTTCCATCGGCGCTGATGGCAAAACCTCCCTCGACAGCGTAAAAATTGAAGTGACCGGAAACTCGTCCATTTCATCAATACCCACCACCTTTTCACCGAACGGCGACGGGGAGATCGATGTATTCAAATTCAACAGCCAGGATATCTCTAACATGGATGTTGTGATCTTCGATAAAAGCGGAAAAACCATTTATAAATGGCAGGGCACAAAAGGACAATGGGATGGAAAAGATCTCAGCGGCAAGCCCGCTAAGGAAGGAACCTATTTTTACATTGTGAACGCAGTAGGCCTTGATGGCAAAAAATTCGATCAAAAAGGAAGAATAAACCTTACCAGGTAATAAAATAAGCTCAATCAGAATACGCTCCAGGTGTTGTACCCTTACATCCCTGGAGCGTACTGAATTTTCACCCAACAGCGATGGGCCGCAAACAAATTGGCGCCTGCCGGCATTTACACCTATACAATTACAGCAGAAGGCATTGATGGAAAAAAGTTCAGCCAAAAGGTGAAATTAACTTAGTCAGACAGGCGCTTTTTTTTGTACTTTTATCCCCGTTAACATAAAAAAATCAGATTGAATGAAAAGATTAGCCACAATACTCGCAATAGCATTACTTGGATCGGGTCAGCTGTTCGCGCAATTGATAGATGCATCGCCTGAAGTAACAACACTCTGTACCGGCGGTTCTGCAACCTTAACAGCTACAATTACACCTCCGGGTTCGGGCTCAGCTCCGGGCAGCCTGCCAACAAACAGCTATGCTGTTACAAGTATCCCTTTCTCTCCTGGGCCGTTAACGGGCGGAACAAGCACTTCCGCAACAGATGACTCGCAGGTTGGGCCTCTCCCGATCGGTTTTTCTTTCTGCTTTTTCGGAACAAGCTATACGCAGTTTTATATCGGCTCCAACGGCTGGCTCGCATTTACCGGGCAGCCTACAACGTACACATCGGCAACCATTCCGTCCACCGCAGCAGGAGTGCCTAAAAATTGCATCATGGGCCCTTGGCAGGATTGGAACCCGGGAGTTGCCGGCGGTCCGTATATCAATTACCAGACCCTCGGAACAGCGCCCAACAGGAAGCTTGTGGTGAACTGGAACAACATCCCGATGTATTCCTGCACCACCACGCATGGAACATTCCAGGTGGTGATCTATGAAACTTCGAACGTGATCGAAAATTACATCGTGACAAAGCCAAACTGTACCACCTGGGCAGGAGGAACTGCAGTGCAAGGCATTCACAATGCTGCCGGCACTGTTGCATTCACAGTTCCGGGCCGTAATAGCACGCAGTGGACAGCCAGTAACGAAGGCTGGAGATACACTCCGAACGGCTCCGCAACCTATACCATCAGCTGGTATATTTTACCGTCAAACACACTCATCGGCACGGGTCCGTCCATTACCGTTACACCGCCAACATCCCCGCAGTATTACTATTCCCAGGTAACAGGCCCCAGCGGCTGCGGCCCCGGCACGCCTAATACAGATACCGTAGTGGTGAACTCCGTAACCATGCCTGTTGATGCAGGCCCGTATACGCCGATCTGCCTTGGCTCTTCTACGATGCTCAACGCTACCGGCGGCCTCAGCTATTCATGGTCGCCCGCCACCGGCCTCAGCGATCCTAATATTGCCAACCCGGTTGCAAGTCCGGGTACCACCACCACATACACCGTTAACGTAACAGGCGCATTCGGCTGTATGGGATCGGATACCGTTACAATAGGCGTGAACCCTTCGCCGTTGGTGGATGCCGGCTTCCCTGCCGGAATGTGCAGCGGCGACAACATCATGCTTGGCGGTAACGGCTCCGCAGGAACATACTCCTGGAGCCCCGGCGCTACGCTCGATGATTCAACCATCCTTACGCCAACAGCTACGCCAACAGTTACAACCACCTACACATTAACAATTACAAATACTGAAGGATGCTCCGCATCCGATACAGTATCAGTGGTCATCCTTAACCCCGCTGCAGATGCAGGCCCTAACACATCCATTTGTCCGGGCACCAGCACAACGCTCAATGCGAGCGGCGGGGATACTTATTCATGGTCGCCTGCAACAGGACTGAGCGACCCTGCCATCTCAAACCCGGTTGCAACTCCGGCTTCCACAACCACTTATACCGTAGTGGTATCAAACAGCGCCACCGGCTGTATAGCCACCGATTCGGTAACTATCACAGTAACGCCTGCAGTGATTGCAGACGCAGGCGCAAATGCAAGTATCTGTACAGGAAATAACACAACCTTAGGGGCATCGGGAGGAACAGTTTATGCTTGGACTCCAACAACAAGCATCAGCGATTCTACAATTTTCAACCCTGTTGCTAGCCCTACCACCACTACAACATATACGGTTATAGTAACCGATGCCTCGGGTTGTGTTTCTTCAGATACCGTTGTTGTAACCGTTAATCCCCTGCCTTCGGTAAGCGCAGGCAGCGACCTGAGCCTCTGCTTCGGCGCAGGCGGAACGCTTAACGCTACAGGCGCAAGCACCTACAGCTGGTCGCCGGGAGCAACATTGAGCGACTCCACCATTGCAAACCCTGTGGCATCTCCTTCTTCTCCAACAACCTACGTGGTTACCGGAACAGATGTGAACGGCTGCATAAATACCGACACTGTTTCAGTGAACCTGAATGGCTTAACGATCGCGGTAAGCCCGAACACAACCATCTGCGCGGGCGCAAGCACCACACTCGGCGCGAGCGGTGCGCTTACCTATGTATGGTCGCCTTCCGCCACTTTAAGTAACGATTCTATCGCAAATCCTGTTGCTACTCCAACCGGAACAACAACGTATACGGTGATCGGTACAGCCGGAACAGGCTGCTCCGATACCGCATTCGTTACAGTAAGCATCAATGCATTGCCAAACGTAAATGCAGGCGCTTCACTGTCGATCTGCAGCGGCTCCAATGCCAATCTTTCGGTAACAGGCGCAAACACCTATGTATGGGCTCCGGCAGCAACGCTGAACAACGCGAACATTCCAAACCCGATCGCAACACCAACCACCACCACCTTGTATACCGTAACAGGTACCGATCTTAATGGCTGTATGGGCAGCGATACGGTTACAGTGGTTGTTCACCCGATCCCAGCCGCCAACGCAGGCCCGAACACCAGCATTTGCCTCGGCAGCTCCACAACACTGAATGCTACAGGCGGCGGAACCTATTCATGGTCGCCGGCTACAGGCTTAAGCAGCACAACAATTGCAAACCCTGTTGCAACGCCAGCAACTACAACAACCTATACGGTAACAGTGATGGGGGCAGGCTTCTGCTCTGCAACATCGCAGGTAACCATCACCGTTAACCCTGTGCCTGTTGCCACTGCAGGCGCCGATGCAAGCATCTGTGCAGGCGCTTCCACCACATTGAGCGTAACGGGCGGCGGAACTTATTTCTGGACACCGGCAGGCAGCCTCAGCAGCAGCACTTCTGCAAACCCTGTTGCAACGCCTTCCACCACCACCACCTATTATGTAACAGCATCCAATGCCGCGGGATGTACCGATATGGATTCGGTTACAGTGACCGTTAGCAACTCAATGGCCATCGCAGCTTCAAGCGTTACCGATGAAACCTGCTCCAACAATGACGGATCTATCACAGTAGGCTCCATCACCGGCGGAACAGGCCCTTACACGTATTCATTGAATGGCGGTGCCGGACAAAGCAGCACAACCTTCGCACCGCTCAGCCAGGGAACATACAATGTGCTGGTAACGGATGCAATGGGATGCGCTACCACACAAACGGTTTCCGTAGGCCAGCTCATCAACATCGATGCATCCTTTACGGCAAGCCCTCCATCGGGCCCGAAACCGCTTACAGTTTCATTTAACAATACATCAACAGGCGCTATCAATTACATCTGGGATTTCGGCAACGGATCCACATCCTTCGCTGCAAACCCTTCAACCATCTATGCAAACAACGGAACATACACCGTAACGCTTTACGCGGATGGCGGCTTCCCATGCATCGATTCGGCAACATTTACCATCGAAGTGTTTGAAGAATCGGTGGTAGCAATACCAAACATCTTTACACCGAACGGCGATGGCCGCAACGATGTGTTCAGGATCATCTCAACAGGCGTTAGCGACCTGAGCGGGGCCATCTTTAACAGGTGGGGCAAAAAAGTTTACGAGTGGAATGGCGATGCCAACAGCGGCTGGGATGGCAACATCAACGGCAACGCGGCACAGGACGGAACCTACTACTACATCCTGAAAATAAAATCCATGGACGGAAAAGAAATGGAAGAAAAAGGGTACGTGCAGGTACTTGCAAACTAAAGCAAAGAATTGAAAAATTACAATGGCAGCAGGACATCCCTTCGCTGCCATTGTGATTTAAATAAAAAGAGTATTTTAGCAAAGGATTATCTTTTTTTACATTATTTAAATTCTGCCTTCTTACACAAAGCCAGACAAAACCAACACAATGAAAAAAATAATTACAGCACTATCCCTACTTTGTTTTCTTTTTATCGGCCAGGCCAAAGCATCGCACATTGCGGGCGGTGACCTTAGCTATGTATGCCTTGGGGGAAACCAGTACCAGATTAACCTGAACTTATTTGTAGACTGCCTCGGGTTCGACCCCGGCGCGAGCCAGACGATCAACTTTACCAGCACCTGCGGCGGAACAGCCACGGCTACGGTGAACGCTACAAACCCCGGCGGAACCGAGATCTCACAGCTATGCCCTTCGCAGATCAACAACAGTACCTGTAACGGCGGAACCCTGCCGGGAATGTGGGTATTCAGCTTTACCGGCACAGTAACGCTGGCGCCTCCCTGCGATACCTGGACCATGAGCTGGACCACCTGCTGCCGGAATGCAGCCATCCTCAACCTTGTTACGCCATCTTCCTTCGGCAGCTATATTGAAGCCACATTGCACAGCGGAACAGCTCCCTGCAACAATTCACCGGCCTTTACCGCACAGCCGATCCCTTATGTATGCCAGGGACAGCTTGTGAATTACAGCTATGGCGTTGTTGAAACGGACGGAGATTCATTGTATTATTCCTTCATCGGCGCGATGGATGCCGGCGGAACACCGCTTGCATATTCGCCCGGCTATTCAGCAACATCGCCTATTCCCGGCATCACCATTAACCCTACAACCGGAATGCTCACCTTTACGCCAACCACGCTCGGAAACTTTGTGGTGGTGGTGCTTGTTCAGGAGTACGACAGTAACGGAAACCTTATCGGAACGGTGATGAGGGACATCCAGTTCATTGTACAGACCTGCTCCAACGTGGTGCCCGACCCCGCGGCAGGAACCATTACGGGAATGACCGGCTCTGCGGTGCAAACCGGCCCTTTCTCCATCGAGCTGTGTGAAGGCTCCAACTTTACCTTCACTGCAACCTATAATGATGCGAATGCCGGCGACAGCCTCACGCTTTTCACCAACCTTTCAACCGTATTGCCAGGTGCAACCATCAGCGTTTCCGGCGGAAATCCTGCAGTTGCAACCATCAGCTGGACGGCCCCTGCCGGAAGCGCCAATACCAACACAACATTCAGCATCACGGTGAACGATGGCGCATGCCCTGTACCGGGACAGCAAACTTTTGTATACGACATACAGGTGCAGCCGCGCACATTGGGCGGAGGTGATAAGACCATCTGCGGACCGCAGACAGCCACACTTAACGGAACAGGCGGAAATACATTCAACTGGGCAGTGCTCAGCGGGCCGCCGATGGTAGTGGGAACAAACTTCTCCTGCAATCCGTGTGCAAATCCTGTTGCATCACCAAGCGCAACCACCGTGTATGAAGTAACAAGCGACTTAAGCGGAACCTGCGTGAACAAGGATACGGTAACCGTTACGGTAGTTCCGGATTATTCATTCAATGTAACACAGAGCACTACCAGCTCCTGCTTAACACAGCCGATATTGCTGAACACAACGGCAACGCCTGCAGGATCGTATACGTATTCGTGGTCGCCGGGAACATACCTGAGCAGCACATCCATTCCAAATCCGGTTGCTACGATCACAACACCGGGAGCATACTCCTACGTGCTCACGCTTACAAGTCCGCTGGGTTGTGTGAAGAAGGACACGGTAGATATCACCATCGCGGCAAATTATCCTCCCAATCCTATTCTTACGGCTTCTGACACTACAGTATGCCTCGGGGATACCGTAACCCTCACCACAATGTTCGGAAGCAGCGTGCCGGCTTCCTGCGGCTTTAACCCGGTTGGCTGCAGTGCGGCATTGATGGGAACAGTAGGTTCGGGATCAAGCTCCAATACCACCACATCGTATCCGGCCCCTTACGGTAACTGGTACACCACCGTAAAGCAGCAGTTCCTGTACACCGCTGCAGAGCTGAATGCGGCAGGTATCACGGGAGGAAAGATCGACCAGCTCGATTTCAATGTGACTGCCATCAGCGGGATCACCACTTATCACTTCTATACGATCAGCATGGGCTGCACTAACCTTACAACATTCCCGCTTACGCCAACGGCATTTGAAACGGGGCTGTTCAACGTGTTCCCGTCAAGCACCTACAACATTAGCACAGGCTGGAATGCACATCCGTTCACGGGCGCTTTTGAATGGGACGGAATTTCAAACGTGATCGTTGAGGTGTGCTTTAATGAGCTGAACCCTGGCGCCAACTACACAACCAATAGCACAACCACAAGCACACCTACTGCTTACGCATCCACTCTCTACTCGCTGAGCGATGGTTCCGACCAGTGCTCCGGCCCTCCTTCGTTTTTGCAGACGGCCAATGAGCATCCGCAGATCAGGTTCCATTACTGCGGTGCAGCGCCTGATTCTTCTCGCTATACATATGCATGGTTCCCGGGCGGAAGCGTGTTCAATCCATCATCGCAGGTTACCGGTGCGGTGCCTCCGTCGGGCACAACACAATACATGGTAGTAGTAACAGATACGGTAAGCGGCTGCCTCGATACGGCTTTCGTAAACGTAGACGCAAGCGTAACCACGCTGGTAGTGAATGCCGGGCCCGATACAACTATTTGTCCGGGCACGCCCACACAGCTCAATGCAACGGGAGCATCGCAATACACATGGACGCCTGCAACCGGGCTTTCAAGCACTACGATCTCCAACCCGGTGGCAAGCCCAACGGTGCCGACCACTTACACAGTAACAGGAACAAGCCAGTGTGCTACCGGCTCATCCTCTGATGTGATCACGGTAAACGCAGTAAATTCAGTCATTCTGAATGTAAATGCAGGTAATGATGTGATCATTTGTCCGGGTGTTCCCACACAGCTCACGGCTACCGGAGCGTCCAATTATAGCTGGAGCCCTGCGGCTACGCTAAGCAACGCATTCATCGCAAATCCTTTTGCAAGCCCTATGACAATGACAACCTACACCGTAACGGGATCAGGTCCGTGTGCAAACCCGGTAACCGACAGCGTAACGGTAGGCATACTTCCGTTCTCCGGCCCGCTGGCATCCGATGCAGGATCCAACCAGGTGATCTGTGTAGGAGAGCCGGTTGCGCTCAGTGGCGCCACTTCAGGAGGCTATGGCAATAATATGTATAGCTGGTCTGTTGTTTCAGGAACATTTGTAGATTCTATTCCGAACTCCACGCAGATCAGCACTTCGCTGGTTCCTACGGTATCGGGAGTAACTGTTTACCAGCTGATGGTTACCGACCAGTGCGGATATGTTACAAGCGATACGGTGATCATCGATGTATTGCTGGATTGCCAGCTGATCATTCCGAACATCTTCACACCTAACGGTGATGGCGTGAACGATGAGTTCCTCGTATCCGGTAACGGTATCAAATCATTCTCGATGACGATCTATAACCGCTGGGGAATTAAAGTGTTCCAGTCCGATGATATCGCCACGGGATGGAATGGAGGGAACTCTCCTGACGGAACATATTATGCGATCATAAAAGCAGAAACGATCAGCGGAAAAACATTTGACCAGGGGCATTATTTCCAGCTTCTCGGAAACAGATAATTTCTTTAAGAATAAACAGGAGCCTCTGCTGAAAAG
The DNA here is from genome assembly GCA_025963725.1 of Bacteroidota bacterium. GTDB lineage: Bacteria > Bacteroidota > Bacteroidia > 2-12-FULL-35-15 > 2-12-FULL-35-15 > 2-12-FULL-35-15. The sequence continues at coordinate 619,584 of JAOQAE010000003.1, forward strand.
CAGGGGCTTTTTTATTGGGCTGTTATTTCCTGTCGCAATTAATAATTCGCTCCTCCGGAGCTTCTGTGTTGGTCATGCCGGGAAGGCTATTAATAATGTGCTCCTCCGGAGCGCCGTACGATGTTGCTGGTAAACAGGCCGCTCCTCCGGAGCTTGAAAAACCTTGGATGTAATAGTTCTATAAACAGGGCGCTCCTATGGAGCGATACGAAGCCTGTAATTGCACATTTGGATTTGTTATACTGTGCTCGTAGGAGCATGTTATCAGTAACACACGCAAGCTTTTACAGAGTGAGCTCCGGAGGAGCGGCCTGGAAACACAATTTCCTTAGACGGCTCATAAGTATATTATTAGTAACCCGCAAGCTTTACATAGCGAGCTCCGGAGGAGCGAATTATTAATAGCACAAACCATCCGATCACACTTTGAGAGCTCCGGAGGAGCGAATTATCCACAGAGCGAGAACCTTTTTTGAAGCCCCATCGGGGCGCCCTGTTTGTAACAATGCTTAAGAGCTCTTTTAACCAAGCTCCATAGGAGCGGCCTGTTGAACACAGTTTCTTTATGGCTCGTAGAACATTTTATTAATAACAACCCACAAGCTTACCATAGCGCGCTCCAGAGAAGCGTATTATTAATAGCACAACCATCTAACGGTGCTTTGAGAGCTCCGGAGGAGCGAATTATCCACAGAGCGAAAGTCCTTTTTTGAAGCCCCATCGGGGCGCCCTGTTTGTAACAATGCTTAGCCCCTTTTAACCAAGCTCCATAGGAGCGGCCTGTTAACAGCATCACCGGAAATATGCTCCGAGAGGGACTATTAATATTAAAATAAGATTATTTAAAAATAAAGTTTCAGAAACTTTTGAAAGTTCAAAAATAGAATTACATTTGTTGCGTTAATCATCACATAATGAAACTAAGAGAGAGCAGGGAAAAGTTTATAAGCGCATGGGGAACCCTTGGCACCAGCTGGGGGATCAACCGGACCATGGCGCAGGTACATGCCCTGTTGCTGATCTCTGCCGATGCATTAACAGCGGAAGAGATCATGGAGGAGCTGAACATTTCGAGGGGGAATACAAACATGAACGTAAGGACCCTCATCGACTGGGGTTTGGTGCAGAAGGAATTGAGGCCGGGCGAGCGCAAGGAGTATTTTGTGGCCGAAAAGGACATTTACAAAGTGTTCAAGCAGATCGCGAAAGAAAGAAGGAAGAGGGAGCTGGAGCCGATCTTCAAGGTGCTGGAGGATGTGAAGGCTGTGGAAGGTGACAAGCGTGACAGGAACATAAAGGCTTTTGTGGATACCATCGAGCAGATCGAGCGCTTTACGCGCAAGGCTGACCGTACCCTGGAAACGCTTATCAAGGCAGATGAGAACTGGCTGATGAGCTCGTTCATGAAGCTGATGAAGTAAAAAAATTTGCCCCTATGTTTCAATAATTATTGAAAGTTCTGAAAAAATGAATTATAACGTTATCACTTATTGCCTGTATTTGCTCATCACCCTGTTTGTGGTAGTGTATGTAGGCAATATGCTTTTCCGGAATGGCTGCCCTTTTCTCCTCAATACCTTCGGCGGTAACGTGCAGCTTGCCGATGCCATCAACCGGATCCTGCTTGCCGGCTATTACCTGATTAATATCGGTTATGCGGTAATCGTGCTCAAGGTGTGGAAGCAGGTGGCATCCCTGCAGGAAATGCTGGATGTTCTCGGCAACAAGGCAGGTACGATCATTCTCGGGCTGGGCATCATTCACATGTTTAATGTGGTAGTACTCGCCGCTATCGGCCGCAAAAAAGGATATTTAATACTCACCAATAAAAACCAACAACCATGAACTACATCGTATCCGCTTACAGCCTCTACCTCGCAATTGCAGTAGCGCTGACCATTTGGGTGGCACGCACCCTTCACACCAACAGCAAAGTACTTTTAGTGGAGATCTTCCACGGAGAGAATGAGCTTGCCGTTTCCGTCAACAAATTATTACAGGTCGGGTTTTACCTGATTAGCATCGGCTGCGCGATCATCCGCCTCGAGATCCGCCCCAACTGGCAGTTTGATGAGGTGACACGTACTAATATGCTGCAGGAGATCAACAGTGTACAAAGCACGATCGAGGTGCTGAGCTACAAGCTGGGGTCCTTTATCCTGATCCTCGGCCTCATGCTGTTTGTGAATTTTTTCCTGCTGCTGATGCTGAGAAGCGGCTCGAAGCCACGCACACCAAGAGTGATCCAGCAGCCGCTTGTAAGGCCTGCATTGTAAGTGTTGTTTACTAAAAACCCCGCGTTATGAAAACACAAAAAATAGTTCCTGCACTGATCATTGCGAACGTGTTCGCTTTGATCATCATCGGGATCACCAAATGGATCAGCCTGTACAGCAGCGATGCTGCCGGCATCTTCGTGTTCTCCGATTTTGTGATCGTCCCCATGCTCATGGGAATGATCACCGCATACTCCTGGAGGGACTTTGACCTGACCGGCCTCGAATATGCTAAATATTCGATCTGGAATGCATTCATCGCCATCGCCTGCGCTTACTTTTTCCTGGATGAAGGCTATATCTGCCTCATCATTGTTTCCCCGCTGCTGGCAGGCTTTGTGATCGCCGGGGCTTTCCTCGGAAAGGCCATGTTCAGGAATAACGGCAACAGGATGAATGTAAGCATCTTCTCCCTGCTGCTGCTGATCACAATCGCAGATTCTATAACGGCAGCACCTTATGAGAACGAGGTTTCCGATACGATGATCATCAACGCACCGCCTGAAAAGGTATGGCCATACGTAGTTGCCTACGAACCGATCAAAGAGAAAGAAGAGTACTGGCTGTTCCGCGTAGGCATGCCGAGCCCCGTGCAAAGCACTGCCGAAGCCTATTGTGAAGGTGCAGGAAGGAAATGCATTTTTTCGAACGGCTATACCTTCGATGAGAAGATGACCGTATTTAAACCTGCTGAAGACCTTACATTCGACATTGTTAACCAGCCCCGCGATCCCGAAATTATGGGTCACATCGACATCCTGCGCGGACAGTTCATCTTAAAGGATAACGGCGACGGCACAACCACGCTCACCGGGAATTCATGGTACAGGCTGTACGTAATGCCTTCCTGGTACTTCGATGCCTGGGCTTCCTCCGTTACACGAAATGTTCATTTGCGCGTGATGGAACACATTAAAAAATTAAGCGAGAAAAATGTTTGACTTCATCATTAAATACTTCAGCTTCTTAAAGCACATTCCCCTGCTGCCGCATATTTTTGATGCGCTCATCAGGCTGCAGACCTTTGTATTCAACAAAAAAGTGCTCGAGCACATCGACGTGATCGAACGCACGGTGTTATCCTGGGAAAAGACCTCGGCGGGGATGCACCAGTACGGCGGACTGCAGTTCAATGTGAATAACCGCGAGATCGGGCATATCCACAGCAACGGGCTGGTGGATGTGCTGCTGAAGAAAGAGATCAAGGAGCAGCTGATGAAGGAGGGGAGGGTGGAGGACCATCACATCTTTAAGCGCTCCGGCTGGGTGAGCCTGCACCTCAGGACCGAGCAGGACAAGCAGCTGGCGCTGGAATTATTAGAGTATTCTTATTTGCTAAAACGATAAACGATGCCTGTAATAAAGCTGATCACACACATCAATGCCCCGGTAGAAAGGGTTTTCGACCTTGCAAGAAGCATCGACTTTCACCAGGAAACAACAAAGGAAACGAATGAGAAGGCCATCGCCGGAGTTACTACAGGACTGATCGGCAAAGGCCAGCAGGTAACCTGGCGGGCAAAACATTTCGGGATCTACCAGGAGCTTACCTCGGTGATCCCGGAGATGGATGCGCCTTTTTTCTTTGAGGACAGGATGCTGAAAGGCGCGTTCAAAAGCATCAGGCATCAGCATTTTTTTGAAAGGAAGAATGAAGGGACGGTGATGAAGGATGAGTTCGAATTTGAAGCGCCGTTCGGGATTCTCGGGAAGGCCTTTTGCAGGCTCGTGTTAACAGCTTACCTCCGGAAGTTCATCATAGAGCGGAACCGGCTTTTAAAGGAAGCCTGCGAGTCGGGAGAATGGAAAAAGTACCTGGAAAAATAAATAGCTTACACCTTTTCGGCGAGGATCTTCTCCTGGTGCTTTTCATACAATTGGTGCACAATGCCGTCGGAAAGCCCGATCTCAGGCACTATGATCTTCTCGATCTCCGCTTTTTTCAATACGGTAAGCAGGATTCTTGAAGCGGGAATGATCACATCGGCCCTGTCGGGATTCAGCCCCAGCGTTTGGATGCGCTCCTCGTATGTATATGATTCGATAAGCTCGCACAGCGATTTTAATTTCGCCACGGCAAGCGGCTTGCCCGTTTTCTTGCGGGTCATCTTTGAAAGCTTGTTGATATTGCCTCCCGAACCGATGGCGATCAGCGGCTTGTAGCCCGCGGTGATCTCCTTTACCCAGTTCTTGAAATAGCTCCAGTATTCCTTGTCGATCTGGTCATGAAGCATGCGAATGGTGCCAACATTAAACGATTGTGAAACTACAGGCTTGTTCTTTGAGAAAAGCGTGATCTCCGTGCTTCCCCCGCCAATATCGATATACAGGTAATTATTGTTCTTGTCGAGGTGCTGCTCGATGTGATTGGAATAAATAATGTCGGCCTCTGTTTTTCCATCGATGATCTCGATCTTTATTCCCGCTTCCCTTCTTACGCGGTCCACCACTTCATAGCGGTTGTCGGCATCGCGCATCGCGGAAGTGGCGCAGGCACGGTAATCTACGGCATCGTTCACATCCATCAGGTGCCTGAAAGCCTTCATGGCCGTTACCAGCTTATCGGCTTTTTTGGGAGAGATCCTCTTATGCGTGAAGGAGTCTTCTCCGAGACGGATCGGTACGCGGATCAGCTCCGCTTTTTTAATGGAGGTTTTGCCATTGTGTGTATACACATTGCAGAACAGCAGCCTTACTGCATTTGAACCGATATCTATTGCCGCGAATTTCAACGAATATTATATTTTTTTAGGTTTCAACAAACTATAAACATCTTCCTGTGCGCGTACCCTGATCACAGAATCATTTTTGCGGTACTCATTATCCTGCTTGCTACCCAAAATACGTGCCTTCGTATTATCGCTCCACAGTGTATCAATGATCTTCCTGATCTGTTGGCGGATCTTTGCATCATAAACCGGCACTGCGACTTCGGAACGGTGATCGAGATTCCGTGTCATCCAGTCGGCCGAAGATAGAAAGTATTTCTCATCTCCGTTATTGCAAAATATAAACAGCCTGCTGTGCTCCAGGAATTTATCGATGATGCTGATGGCTTCGATGTTATCGCTCAGGCCTTTTACTCCGGCGATCAGCGAGCAGATGCCGCGGATCATCAGCTTCACCTGCACGCCATGAGAGCTTGCCTCGTATAATTTTTTGATCATTGCCGGATCAACAAGGTTGTTCAGCTTCAGAATAATGAATGCAGGCTTGCCGCTTTTCGCATTCCTGATCTCCCTGTTGATAAGTTGCACGATCCGCTTGCGCATAAAGAACGGCGACACCATCAAATGCTTGTATGTTCCGGGCTTTGTATTATCGGCGTAGAATGTAAACACCTTTTCCACTTCTTCGGTGATGTGCTTGTTGGCTGTCAGCAGGCTGTGGTCGGTATAGATCCTGGAAGTGTCGCCGTTAAAATTCCCTGTGCCGATGTGTGCGTAATGGTGGATCTTCCCGCTTTCCCTGCGCGTGATGAGGAACATCTTTGAATGCACCTTTAAGCCGGGTACGCCGAAGATCACTTTAGCGCCTTCTTCCTGCAGCTTGCCTGCCCAGTACATGTTGGCTTCCTCATCGAACCTCGCCTGCAGCTCCACCACGGCCGTCACCTGCTTGCCGTTCTTCACCGCATTGATGAGGGCTTTCACCACGTTCGAGTTCCTGGCCACGCGGTATAATGTGATCTTTATGCTCAGCACTTTCGGATCAATGGAGGCTTCGCGCAGCAGGTCGATGATGTGTTCGAATGACTGATAGGGATAGGTAAGCAGCACATCCTGCTTCCGGATCACCTTGAAAAGATTCGCCTGGTTCTCGAAGTCGGGATGCTTCAGCGCCGGAACTTTTTTATAGCTCAGCTCGGCCGGGCCGATGTTGGGAAAGGAGATAAAATCCTTGAAGTTATGGTAGCGGCCGCCGGGAATAGGATTGTCCTCTTTGCGGAGCTTGATCTTTTTCTTGATGAATGCGAGAATGTCCGGTGCAATTTTCCCGTCATACACAAAGCGCACAGGCTGTCCTTTTTTTCGGTCCTTCAGTCCTTTCGAAAGCTTTTCCACGAGGCTTTTGGAGAGGTCGTTATCAATGTCGATCTCCGCATCCCTTGTCAGCTTTATGTTATACGCCTCCACGTAATCATGCTCGAAGTTCGGGAAGATCTCTTCAAGGCAAACGCGGATCACATCATCGAGAAGGATGATGTAATTATTTTCGTTCACTTTCGGCAGCACAACAAAGCGTGAAAGAGTGTCTGTTGGCACCTCGATAAGCGCATATTTGCTTTTTTGTGTCTTCTTGTTGCGGCCGAGCTTGATGATGAGGTAGCCCGATTTATCCTTAAGATAGGGGAAGTTTGTGCGGTGGTCGAGCATGATCGGGAACAGCGAAGGCATTACCTTTTCGCGAAAATAATCCTTCACGAAATGCTCCTGTTTCGTGTCGAGCTGCTTTTCATTGATGATGAAAACATTGTGCTTTTCGAGCTCTGCAAGGATCGCGAGATACGTGTGCTCAAACTTGTTCTGCTGCTCGATCACCACCTTCTGGATCTTGTCGAGCAGGCGCTTCGGGTGCTCGCCCATGAGGCCTTCCGCTTTTTTTTGGTGCTTCACCACACGCTTCAGCGTAGCTACGCGCACCCGGAAAAATTCATCGCGGTTGTTGGAATAGATGCCAAGAAATTTTATCCGTTCGATGAGAGGTACCGTTTCATCTTCCGCTTCCTGGAGAACCCTCTCGTTAAAGGCCAGCCAACTTAACTCGCGGTTGATTAAAATAATGTTCTTCTTAGCCATACAGCACGGTAAATAACAGAACTAAGGTACGGATTACTTTTTCTTTTTTGCTGAGCGTTTTGCGGCAGGTTTGCGTGCAGGTGCAGCTTTGGCTTTCGAACCTTTGCCGGCAGCGGCTTTAACTGCTGCAGCTTTTACATTGCTCAGTTCCTTAATGGCTTTGTAGAACCTTTTTGCAACCGCTTTCGATGCTTCGGAAACTTTCTTTTTGATTTGCTTCCCCGCAATAGCGTTGCGCTTGTTCAGGGTTTCTTCGATCGACTTGACCAGTGCAAGCTCAAGTTCTTTGCGAAGTGCTTTTTTGTCCATGATATGTTTGGTTTTTTATGAATTAAAGATGTTAAAAAAAACGATGCGAAAAGAGAATTTCCAAATCTTAACGTTTTGTTAACGCTGCGGATTCTTCGGAAAGTCGTAAAGCACAAGCTTCCCCGGTTCCTTCGTAATTTCTTTCCAGTTGTTCACCGTGAACAAAATGGCCGTTACGCCGCAGGTAGGAACGTTCTCGGTAAAAGGCGCCGTTAGGCTGTTTACAAGGGCGGTGATGGTCGAATTATGCCCGAAGATCATAACCGATGAAAAAGAATTGTCGAGCTCACCGATCACTTTCAGGTAGTCCTTCATACTGCTTTCGTACAATGCATGCTCGAGCATGATCTTCTTCGGATCGTAATTGAATTTCCGTGCAAAGATCAGCGCAGTAGTAAGGGCGCGTATGGCAGGGCTGGAAACGATCAGCTCCGGTTTCCTGCGGGTATCGTTCAGCTTGGAGCCCATAGCATGCGCATCAATATAGCCGCGCGGATTCAGCGGCCTGTCTATATCTTCCAGCTTTTCCTGGTCCTTGTCGGATTTCGCATGACGCACAATGTAAAGTGTTTTCATCTTATTTTGTATATTTAATCACGAATACAGAACTAAGCCGTAAATGTAATGTTATTGAGAATCATTTTCCCCTTTTTGCTTATTCCGGGGCTTGGAATAATGCAGCCTGCGCCGTTAGAGCAGGATCAATGCAGCGCTGCATCTCATGACAGCCTGGAGCTGATCCATAAAAACTATGTGCCAGCGTATTTAACCTCCGATGTTATCACGCAGCACAAGGCTTTTACGCTTTGTTACAGCGAAGCTTATGAGCAGGCGCGATGGGTGGCGTATCATCTTACAGCCGAAATGTGTAATAATAACGGGGAGGAGCGGACCAACAACTTCCGTCCGGATCCGGCCATTCCAACGGGTTCCGCCACGCCGGATGATTATAAAAAGTCGGGTTACGACCGCGGACATCTTTGTCCGGCAGGCGACATGGGCTGGAACGATGAAACCATGAGCGAGTCCTTCCTGATGAGCAACATGAGCCCTCAGCTCCCTGCATTCAACCGCGGCATCTGGAAAAGCCTTGAAAGCGATGTAAGGGAATGGGCGAAGATAAACAAGGAGATCTACGTGGTAACTGCCGGTGTGCTGGAAGATGGGTTGCCAACGATCGGCCCCGATAAAGTTGCGATCCCGCGCTATTATTACAAAGTGATCCTCGATGTGAGCGCGCCTGAATACAAGGCCATTGCATTTGTATTGCCAAATAAGAAGAGCAGCGCTTCCGTATTTAATTACGCCGTAAGCATCGATTCGGTGGAGCGCCTTACCGGCATCGATTTCTTTCCTGCGTTGCCCGATTCGCTAGAGCATGTGTTGGAAATGCAGGCGGATAGTACGCAATGGAAGATAAACTAATGGACGCTGTCGGAGATAATTTCGGGAGCCGCTAAACGTAATTCTCAGAATCCGATAAAATCACCCGGGGTTAACATCTAAAACCAATAAAAGTCCTATTTTTGAATACAATTCAGCCAATTTCAATAAGCTTGAGATTGGCTGATTTTATCAGGTGATGCATGGTGCAACTTAAACCATTTAAAAAGCATCATTTTATAGGATAAAATGATCTTTACTCTTTTACATAATCTTTTGAGAAATTGCCTGCGCCTTTCTTTCGTTACATTGCTGTTCGTTATCGCGCTGACACCAAGGCTTTCCGCGAATTGCGGCAATATCAATTCTGCTTTTACGCCCTCCCAAACGCTGGTGTGTGGCCCGGGTGCGACAACCATTTCCTTTACAAATAACAGTACCGGTGCAGGCGCTGCGGGTGCCGGGTACAACTGGTACCTGAACGGCGTCTTCTTTTCAACCACCACGGGGCTTGTTGCTCCGGGAACCTCCACGATCTCCGCTGTGGGAACCTACAATTACCTTCTTGTTGCTTACGATACCGCACTTAACTGCCGCGATTCAGCCACTGTGCAAGTGATCATCCGTCCCTTGCCGAATGCTGCTTATTCATTTGCGCCGAATAACCAATGTGCCGGGACAACCGTTGCCTTCACCAATGCTTCAACAGGCACCGGCGGATTCACAACGTCTGCCTGGAATTTTGGTGATGGCGGAACATCAACAGCAGTGAGCCCTACGCATGTATATGCAGCAGGCGGAACTTACAATGCCACGCTCACGATCACGAATGGCGCAGGATGTACGAGCACGGTCTCGCATCCTGTCACAGTGCTTCCGCGCCCGGTGGCTACCATCGCGGGTGACGACGGCGATGGCGATACCCAATACTGCTTATCTCCTGTCGACAATACAACTTCGGAAGTAGTCACCTTTTTCAACCTCAGCACAGGCGCCGTTTCATATACCTGGAGCTTTGGCGACGGATCTCCTGCATTCACAACAGCATCCACGGCAAGCTTCAACCATACTTACAGCAGCTATGGCACTTTTGTAGTAACAATGACAGCCACAGGCGCGAACGGATGTACCACCACTACCACGCTCAGCGTGATCTTCGACAAATTTGTTTCTGCATCCTTCATTGTGCCGCTTGCAGAATTCTCCGGTTGTGTGCCGCACGTGGTAACGCCTGCCAATGCATCCCAGAATGCCAGTCAGTATGTATGGAACTTCGGTGACGGCACGCCATCGGTAACAACCACAACCTATACTGCACCCAGCCATACCTACAACACCGGCGGATCCTACACGATCTCCTGCGTGGCTTCCAACAGCTGCAACTCTTCCACTTCCACGGTTGGCCCGATCACGGTAGTAGGCCCGCCGGTGATCAACTTTACCGCTACGCCCGGCTTAGGCTGCTCGCCGCAAACGGTAACCTTCGGAAATACCACTACAGGCGCTTCCCCTACTAATAATTATTACTGGGATTTTGGAAATGGAAATACGCTGAACGGCGTGAAATTTCCTCCTGCACAGGTGTATTACCAGGGAACCTGGACCATCATGCTTGTTTCGGGAAATGCCTGCGGAACGGATACGGCCTTCAGGACAATCGTAGTGGATACGATCCCAACTGCGATCATGACAGCCACGCCAACCGTGGGATGTACGCCGTTAACAGTGGCAACCACCAACAGCTCAACAGGCGGGAATCTTTCCTATCAATGGTTCATTGACGGCGTTCTTACCTACACTTCACCAACCATTCCGAACATTGTATTCACAGCGCCTGCGGGCAATGCGGCGGTAACGCACAGCATTCACCTGCATGTGTTCAATCATTGCGGTGTGGATGATACAACTGTTACCATAACAGTTCATCCTTTGGTGCAGGCGTTGATGGCGCCCGCAACATCCACTATTTGTGCGGGAAGCAGCGTTACGTTCACACAAAGCTCGCTGGGCGATCTGCTCACGTATTCATGGAACTTCGGGAACGGGAATACATCCGCTTCGGCGGCACCACCCACGCAAACCTATGCTGCTGCGGGAACATACACTGTCACTTTAACTGTAACAGGCTTCTGCGGAACGAGCAACACTACCGCTGTCGTAAATGTGAACCCGATCCCGGCAGCACCTACTGTTCCCGCTGCGACCATTTGCTCTGGAACTTCCACCACGCTTACTGCTACCGCGCCGGGCCCTGTTTATCAATGGTACAATGCGGCGGCCGGAGGAACACTTCTGCAGACAGGCGCCAGCTATACCACACCTGTGCTGAGTGCAACAACAACGTACTATGTGCAATCCACGGCATTGGGCTGTACCAGTCCGCGCACTGCCGTAACTGTTACAGTGAACCCGATCCCTGTGGCGCCAACTGCGTTTCCGGCAACAATCTGCTCGGGAAGCACCGCCACATTAACAGCCACAGCACCCGGCGGAACCTATGAATGGTACAATGCAGCCGCAGGCGGAACGCTGCTGCAAACGGGCGCTTCGTACACAACACCAGCACTTGCCGCTACAACAACGTATTATGTTCAGGCTACGGTAGGCGGCTGTACAGGCCCGCGCACCGCCGTAACAGTTACTGTGAACCCGATCCCTGCCGCGCCAACGGTTGCACCGGCAACGATCTGTACCGGCAATACGGCAGCATTAACAGCCACCGCGCCGGGCGGAATTTATCAGTGGTACGATGCGCCGGCAGCGGGCACGCTTCTGCAAACAGGCGCCGGCTATACAACGCCGGTATTAACGGCAACAACAACGTACTATGTGCAAACCACGGTTGCCGGATGTACCAGTCCGCGCACCGCCGTAACCGTTACCGTGAACCCGATCCCTATTGCCGATATTATTCCCGATGTAAGCTCCGGCTGTGCAGGATTGGTGGTGCATTTCAACAACAACTCGAGCCTTGGCGGAACGTATGCATGGGCCTTTGCGGGTGCCGCGCCTGCAACATCCGCAGTGTATTCGCCGCCTCCTGTTACATTTACTGCATCGGGAAATAACATGGTGGTGATCACCGTAACGGTTGCAGGATGTGTGAAAAAGGATACAGCGTTCATCAGCATTGCACCTTTGCCTACGCCTGCATTTACGCTGACGCCGAATGCGGGATGCTCGCCGGTAACGACCGTGATAAATAACACAAGCGGTGTAACGGCAGGCGATACCTACGCATGGGATTTCGATAATGGCAGCACTTCCGCCTTGCTGAATCCGCCTTCGCAAACGTATACCACAACGGGTGCCGACAGCATTTACACGGTGCAGCTGATCATCTCCGCTGCCAATGGCTGCAGCGACAGCGTAGCGCATACGGTTACTGTTCATCCGAACCCGCAGGCTGCGTTCACTGTAAGCAACGATACAGCCTGCGCGAACACCGCAGTCACATTTTCAAATGCATCAACAGGCGCATCAAGCTATCAGTGGACATTCGGCGATGCCGGCACCAGTACAGCAGCCAGCCCGGTGCATACATACGCAATACCAAATAATTACAGTGTTCAGCTCATCGCATCAACGGCCTTTAGTTGCAGGGATACGGCGCAGGCGCTGATCGTTATCGACAGCGTTCCTGCTGCGGCATTTTCGGCAAGCACCGAATGCCTTGGCTTTGCAACACAGTTCACTAATGTTTCATCAGGCAGCATTGTGAGCTGGAGCTGGAATTTCGGGGATGGCTCTCCGGCAGGTGCCACAAGCAATCCCGCGCATACATATCCTTCCAGCGGAACGTACAATGTAACGCTCACGGTAACGAATGCGTTCGGATGTATTCATTCCGTAACGCACCCCGTTATTGTGAATCCTGTGCCGGTGGCGGCATTTGCGAATTCAACAGCATGCCTCGGGCAAGCGACCACATTTACCGATCAGACTACCGGCACACCGATCAGCTGGAACTGGAACTTTGGCGATGCAAGCCCGGCGGGCAATACGCAGAATCCTTCACATACCTACGCAGCAGCAGGAACATACGCGGTTACGCTGATCGCTTTCGGCGGAAGCGGCTGCTCGGATACGGTAAGCCATACGGTAACGGTGAACCCTGTTCCAACGGCTAATTTCACATCTGCGAATGTTTGCACGAATGATCCGATGTCCTTCAGCAGCACATCGCTCGGGGCGCCGACAACCTTCGTATGGAATTTCGGGGATGGTAATTCAGACAATACAAACAATCCTTCACCAACGCATGTGTATACAGCTGCGGGAACATACAACGCAGTGCTCACCGTTGGCTATGCAACGGGCTGTACCAACAGCATCACGATCCCTGTGACCTCGTTCCCGCTCACCGTTCCGAATTTTACAAGCACCACTTCCTGCCTGAATGTAACAACAGCATTTACGGATGCCACAGCAAACACGCCCGTACAATGGAGTTGGAATTTCGGTGATGCCGCAACAAGCACTGTTCAGAATCCTTCGCACACGTATGCCGCACCGGGAACTTATCCGGTGATGCTCATAACGCAAAACAGCTTTGGCTGCCGCGATTCGGTAACGATCAATGCGGTAGTGAATCCCTTGCCTGTAGCGGCATTTGCGTTTGATACGGTTTGCCAGGGAACTGCAAGCGCATTCATGAACCAGTCGCTTTCCTCTTCCGCATGGAGCTGGAGCTTCGGGGATGGTAGCCCTGCAAATGCTGCGAATTCTCCTACGCACATCTATGCTGCAAGCGGCACATATACTGTTACGCTGATCTCCTCCAATGTATTCGGCTGCACCGATACGGTGACGCACTCCGTGATCGTTCGTCCGAACCCTGTTGCCGCCTACACGGCCACTACAGCCTGTTTTACGTACGCAACAACGTTTACCGACAACTCTGTTTCAGCAGTATCGTGGAGCTGGAACTTCGGCGATGGCTCCGCAGCGGTAACCACAGCAAGCCCTTCGTACACTTACCCGGCAGCCGGCACTTACAATGCGGCGCTTACGGTAACAAATGTTTTCGGCTGCATAAATGTGGTAACGCATCCTGTGCTTGTGAACCCCGTTCCGGTGGCGGCGTTCAACAATACAACGGTTTGCTTCGGGCAGGCCACAGCCTTCACCGATCAAACCACGGGTACGCCTATCGGCTGGACCTGGGATTTTGGCGATGCATCTGCAATTGGCAATACACAAAATCCAACACATACCTATGCAGCCGCAGGCACGTATAACGTAACGCTCATTGCATCCGGGGGAAGCGGCTGTCTGGATACGGTAAGCAATTCGATAACCGTGAATCCTGTTCCTACAGTGGGCTTCAGCTTCGCATCCGTTTGCACGAACGATACCATGTTCTTCAATAGTACATCCTTAGGAGCTCCGGATACATTCACCTGGAATTTCGGCGATGGCTTCTCCGATAATTCAAATGATCCTTCACCTTCACATGTATATATAGCTGCAGGAACGTACAATGTAACGCTCACTGCCGGCTATTCCGCAACAGGCTGCACCAACAGCATCACTATCCCGGTAACGGCTTTCCCGCTTACCGTTCCCGGCTTTACAAGCAGCACGCCATGCCTCAATGTGGCAACCGCATTTACAGACGCTACTTTAAATTCGCCAACACAGTGGAGCTGGAATTTCGGTGATGGCTCTGCAGTGAACACAACTCAAAATCCCACACATGTGTATGCTGCGCCGGGAACATATTCCGTAATGCTGCTTACGCAGAATACATTCGGCTGCCGTGATTCAATAACGATCAGTACAGTCGTAAATCCATTGCCGGTAGCGGCATTTACAGCAGATACCGTTTGCGCAGGCGCGGCAACATCCCTCACTGACCAATCCACATCCGCGGTTGGCTGGTCATGGGATTTCGGTGATGGAAGCGCATTTAGTACAAGCAATTCACCAGCACACACGTACCCTGCAAGCGGAACGTATACAGTTACATTAATTGTATCGAACATTTTCGGCTGCACCGATACTATCTCGCATGCTGTTATTGTTAACCCGAATCCTGTTTCATCCTACGCGGCCACAACAGCTTGTCATTCGTATGCAACGCTGTTCACCGATAACTCAACAGCCGCAGTGAGCTGGGCATGGAGCTATGGCGATGCAACAGCAACCGACACCCTTCAATCACCTTCGCACATTTTTGCGAACCCCGGTAACTACACGGTTTCACTGCTGGTCACAAATGTGTTCGGCTGTACCAATTCATCATCACAAATGGTAACCGTGTTGCCGCAGCCGGTTGCCGATTTCAGCTTTAGCACGGTCTGCGCAAGACAGACCGTACAATTTACCGATATTACCGTTGGCGCTTCGCTCACAACCTGGTCATGGGATTTTGGCGATGGAACACCGCTGAGCACAACACAAGATCCAACACACATCTATACGCTTGGCGGAAATTATGTAGTAACGCTGATCGTTGGTAACGTTGCCGGATGTGCCGATACAATTGTGAAGCCCGTGATCGTGAACACTGTTCCCGTGCCTTTATTTTCAGTTACGGATGGCTGCCTTGGAACAACCACATCCTTCACCGATCTTTCTTCCGATGTGGTCGCGCTCAGCACCTGGCAATGGGATTTCAATGACGGAAACAGCTCTTCATCCCAGAGCCCGGATTACATTTACATCAATCCCGGAACGTATAATGTTTCATTAACGGTGACGAATATCAACGGTTGCGACAGCAGCATTGTTCTGCCGGTTGACATTCACCCCTTCCCTGTTGCAGCATTTACGGTGAATACGGTCTGCGCCGGAAATACAACAACATTTACAAATACATCCACCGGCGCTTCACAATATACCTGGGATTTCGGCGATGGCAGCGCAAGCGATACAAC
Source organism: Bacteroidota bacterium (assembly GCA_025963725.1). Classification (GTDB taxonomy): domain Bacteria; phylum Bacteroidota; class Bacteroidia; order 2-12-FULL-35-15; family 2-12-FULL-35-15; genus 2-12-FULL-35-15. The sequence goes on from JAOQAE010000003.1 coordinate 635,232, forward strand.
ACAAACCCCAACGCATACTTACGCGCTTCCGGGGATGTACACGGTAAGCCTCTACGCGCAAAATGCTTTTGGCTGCAGCGATTCCATCACACAGAATGTAAATGTAAACCCTGTTCCGCTTGCGGCATTTTCAATGGATACCGTTTGCGCCAATGCGGCAACCTCTTTTGTTGACCAATCCACATCCGCTGTTTCCTGGCAATGGAATTTGGGCGACGGAAGCCCTGTAAATACAGGCAATTCGCAGACGCATGTTTATCCGGCTGCAGGAACCTACAACGTAACGCTGATCACTGCCAACCTTTACGGATGTGCCGATACGGCTTCACATGCTGTCCTCGTGCATCCGAATCCTGTTTCTTCATATACGGCTACGAACGCCTGTTTCGGCTCCGCAACAGCCTTTACGGATAATTCAACGGGAGCTGTAAGCTGGGACTGGAGTTTCGGTGATGCCACGGCGAACGATACAGCACAATCGCCTTCGCATGTGTTTGCAAACACCGGCAATTACAATGTTTCACTGTTGGTGACGAATGCATTCGGATGTACAAATTCATCGCTGCAAACGATCAACGTGCTGCCGCAGCCGGTTGCTGATCTCACATACAGCATTTTATGCGAGCAGCAGCTCATGCAGTTCAGCGATCTTACCGCAGGCCCTTCCATCAGCACCTGGAGCTGGGATTTCGGCGATGGCTCAACAGCAAGCAACCTTCAAAATCCATCGCATGTGTATGCGCTTGCAGGAAATTACAATGTAACGCTTGTTGCGGGCAACAGTTCGGGCTGCCTCGATACGGTTGTTAAGGCAATTACGGTGAACAGCGTTCCTTTGCCTTTGTTCACTGCGAACACAAGCTGTGCGGGAACAGCAACAACATTCACGGACCAGTCTGCGGATGTGGTGCCGATCAGCAGCTGGTATTATGATTTCAACGACGGTAACAGCTCGGCTTCGGCAAATCCAAGCTACATCTATGCTGCAGCGGGCACTTACAATGTTTCGCTCATCGTTACCAATATCAACGGCTGCTCGGATACCATAACAGTTCCGGTAACAGTGAATGTTTATCCTGTTGCCAATTATGTTGCAGATACGGTTTGCATCGGCACGCCAACTACATTCACCGACATTTCAACGGGCGTTCCAACGTCATGGTCATGGAATTTCGGTGATGGAGGAAGCAGTGTAACAGGCCCCTCGGCAACGCATATTTATGCAACGGCAGGATCGTATGTAACATCGCTTACCGTGTCAAGCGGCGCAGGTTGCACCGATCAGGCCTTCCTTGTAGTGATGGTGAGAGGCGATGTGCAAGCCGATCTTACTGCTGCGAACACCGCTTGCGCGAACGACCTTGTAACGATGAATGATAATTCGGTGGTGAGCACCGGCTTTATTGCTTCCAGCGCATGGGATTTCGGCGATAGCTCTCCGCAGGTGTTTGCAACGAACACAACACATGCATACTCGGTTGCTGGCACCTACATAATTACGCATGTGGTTACTTCCGACGGTGGATGCGCAAGCACTGCGATCGATACCATCCTGATAAACCCCTTGCCTGTCGCCGGCTACACAACTGCAAATACCTGCCAGTCGCAGGCCGCGCTCTTTACCGATAACTCCTCCGGCTCGCCTGTAACATGGAGCTGGAGCTTTGGGGATGGCGGAACAAGCAGTCTTCAGAACCCTTCACATCCGTATGCTGCAGCAGGAAATTATGTGGCCACGCTTATCGTAACCACCGCTGCAGGCTGCGCCGATACGTCCATCCGGAGTGTAACCGTTTACCCGCAGCCCAATGCATCCTTTACAAGCAACGTGGTTTGCTGGGGCGATATGACAACCTTTATCAGCACGTCCACAACAGCAAGCGGAACGATCACCGGCACTTGGTGGGATTTCGGCGATGGAGCGAATTCAACCATCAGCAGCGTGGACCATATCTTCGGAACAATGAATGACACGTTCAATGTAACGCTTGCCGTGGTTACAAATTTTGGCTGCGTGGATACGGTAACGCAGCCCGCATATACTCATCCGCTGCCGGCATTCAATTATGGGCCGCAGCAGGCGAGCGGCTGCGATGCATTCACCACCACCTTCAATGAAACATCCACTGTTTCGGGCGGAACCATTGTGAACTGGCTCTGGGATTTCGGCGACGGAAATTTAACCTACACGCAAAACCCAACACATACGTACGATTCCGCGGGAAGCTATTATGTATCATTAACGGTAACCGATACCTATGGTTGTACAATGAGCGATACGCTGAACTATCCTGTGGTGGTGTATCCACATCCGGTAGCGGGATTCAGCGCTTCTCCGCAGCAGGCATCCATCTACGAGCCCAACATCCAGTTCAGCAACGAATCGATCGGTGCCACATTGTGGGATTGGGATCTGGGCGATAATGAAACAAGCATCCTGCAGGATCCTTATCATGTGTACCCCGATACGGGAACGTTCATCGTGACACAGATCGCGATCAACCAGTATGGCTGCCGCGACACTGTTCAGCACCCGGTTACCATCACAGGTGAAAGTACTACGTTCATCCCGAACGCGTTCACGCCGAACGGCAACGGGCTTAACGATGTGTTCGCGCCGAAGTTCTATGGCATGATAGAATACAGGATGTTCATCTTCGATCGCTGGGGCAATGAGATCTTTAAGACGGAGAGTATGACCGAAGGCTGGAATGGACGCGTGAATGGAGTAGGTGCGGAAGTGCAGCAGGATGTATATGTTTATAAGATCTTCACCAAGGATCTGCTGCATAATGATCACCGATATATTGGAAGCATTACGGTTGTGAAGTAGATGTTGTAGCAATGTAAAACACACCCCTAACCCCTCTCGAGAGGGGAATACATCCTGCTCAGGTAATAATTACTCTCTTAAAGGTAAATACAATTCAGAACTATAATGTGAGAGTTGGCGGCATCAATTCATTCAGCTCAGATAATAATCACTGTCTTAAATATAATACAATTCAAAACTAAAATGTAGAGGTTAGCAGTATCAATTCCCCTCTCGAGAGGGGTTAGGGGTGTGTTCTTGAAGCATAGAAAAATTTTAATAAACAAAAAAACGGGAAGCATCAGCCTCCCGTTTTTTTATTTAAATATGATCCGGAACTATTTCCTTTTCCTTCTTTTCTGTTTCCCCTGTGTCGCCGTTCCGAAGCCATCACCATCTACATTGTATTTGCTTTTGCGGTTCCTGCGGTATGATGTTCCGTTGTTCTTCATATTGGGATCCTTCTTCTTTTTTTCGAAGTGGCGCATCTGCCCGTGAGGTGCCTGCTCTTTATGGAACAGTCGGTGAAAGAAACCTCCCGATTTTTCGCTGCTGCCTTTTCCTGCGGATTGGGCAAATGAGATAGAAGATAATCCGGTAAAAAGTAGCGTCAGCAGGAAAATTTTTTTCATTCGATCGGGCGTTTTTTAAAAAATGCGATGAAACACAAATATAATTATAAGTTTTAGAAAATTTCCCTTGTTAATAAATTTCTGTAAATTGGTCATTAATAAAACCAAAAGAGGAAACGAAATGAAAAAACAAGCTTTAATATTGACCGCGTTTATTTTAACGCTGATAATCGTTCCGGGTTGCAATGGAAGCGATAAATCTTCGGAAGCTCCGGCGCAGCAACAGGTAAAAGAGCAATACCAGTGCCCGATGAAATGCACGGAAGAGAAGTTTGACAAGGCCGGCAAATGCCCGGTTTGCGGGATGGAGCTCGAAAAAGTGGCGAATGGTTAAGCAGTAGCATACCGCGAATTAATTTTTAAATAAGAATCCGATCACATGAAGAAAATCCTTTTATCTCTTTCAGTTGCCCTGCTTTCGTTTGCCGGCTCTGCACAAACGTACAACAGTCCTGAGAGCATTGAGTTCGACTATGCCAACAACCGCTGGCTCATCGCCAACAACAGCGGTAACAACATACTTTCCCGCAACAGTGTAACCGGCGCATTGTCGGTGTTTGCCGCTTGTCCGGGCGGGCCGCACGGCATTGAGATCGTAAACGATACATTGTATGTATGCGCGGGTGGAAGCCTCAAAGGGTTCAACGTGAATACCGGTGCATCCATTTTTACAAAAAGCCTGGGCGCAACTTTCCTGAACGGGATCACGCACGACAATAGCGGCAACCTCTACATCACCGATTTCTCTGCAAAGAAGATCTACCGCTTCAATATTGCAACCCGCGCGTTCAATGTATACGTTACCGGCCTTGCAAAAAGCCCGAACGGCATCATCTACGATCAGCCGAACAACCGATGCATTTTTGTTAACTGGGGAACAAGCGCCCCGATCATGGCGGTAAGCCTTGTTGATTCAACTACATCCACTATTACAACCACTACGCTTGGCAACTGCGATGGCATTGCAAAGGATGGCGCAGGAAATTATTATGTGTCGTCCTGGAATCTCAACGGCATCAGCAGGTTTAACAATGCGTTCACAGGCGGGCCCGTAACTGTTGTAACAGGGTTGAACAGTCCGGCTGATATTTTTTACAACACAGTTACCGATACATTGGGCGTGCCTAACTCCGGAACTTCCGGAACAAGTATTTATACGAATAAAACTTCCTATCATTATTTTGGCAGCGCTGCAGGCCTCAATGATCTTGCCGCAGCTCCCGGAAAGCTTGGCTTATCAGTGAACCCTAACCCGGTTGTAAAAACAGCGGAGATCAATTACAAATTGCCTGCCGATGCAAACGTGCTGATCGAATTATTTGATGTGAACGGAAAGCTGGCGAAGACAATTACAAATGAAGGACAAACCAAAGGGGAGCAGACCACCTTCTTCAGCAAATCAGGATTGGCTGCCGGAACATACCTGCTCAAAATAGAAACGGAAACATTCGTGGAAACAAAGCGGATCATTATCGCAGAATAATAATTAGCTCACACACAGAATTTAAATAAGAAGCTCCCGGTAATTCCGGGAGCTTCTTATTTAATACAATACTTATTTTAATCTGTGAATCTGTGGCTATTCTACCTACAAGAACTCATTCGCTAAATTCGCCAGCTCGGAGCGCTCGCCTTTTTCAAGCGTGATGTGCGCGTACAACCCCTGGTCTTTCAGCTTATCGATCAGGTATGATAAGCCGTTACTTTGCGTGTCAAGATAAGGCGTATCGATCTGGTAAATATCACCTGTAAAGATCATCTTCGTGTTTTCCCCTGCGCGTGAAATGATCGTTTTTATTTCATGCGGCGTTAAGTTCTGCGCCTCATCCACGATAAAGAACACATCCGATAAGCTTCTTCCGCGGATATACGCCAGCGGGCAAACAACCAGCTTCTCATGCTCCACCATCTCGTTGATCTGCTTGTATTCGCGGTCCTTTTCGTTGAACTGGTTCTTGATGTATTTCAGGTTATCCCACAGCGGCTCCATATATGGATTCAGCTTCGATTTAATATCTCCCGGCAGGTACCCGATGTCCTTATTGCTCAGCGGCACGATCGGCCTTGCAAGATAGATCTGGTGAAAGTTCCTGCGCTGCTCCAGCGCGCCGGCCAGCGACAATAATGTTTTCCCTGTCCCGGCAACACCCTGGATCGAAACAAGCTTGATGTTCGGGTTAAGGATCGCATCCAGTGCAAAAGCCTGCTCAGCATTGCGCGGGTTGATGCCGAATGCGGTCACCTTTTTCACGCGCTCGATCACATCCTTGGTAGGGCTGTACGAAGCAAGCACCGATTTACTGCCGTTCTTTAATGTATAGAAATGATTGGAAGATGACTTTTGCTTCTTCAGCAGTTTGGATGTCTCACAAAAGCCTTTTTCATAGATCTCGTTGATCACCTCGATAGGCACTTTCTGGATCTCGCTGCGGCCTGTATACAGCTGCTCGTTCACATCCTTGATCTTGCCTGTTTCATAATCTTCGGCAGTCAGCTTCAGGGATTTTGCCTTGATGCGGAGGTTGATATCCTTCGTTACCATCACCACTTTCCGCTTCGGGTATTGTTCGGCAACATACATCGCCGTGTTGAGGATGCGGTGGTCGCCCTTGCGCTCGCCGAAGATCTTTTCAGCATCTATCTTCGAGCTGGTGTGCATCTCTATCTTGATCATCCCATGGCCTTTGCCATTGATGTTGATCCAGTCCTGCAACGTATTTCCCAAGGAGATTTTATCAATGTACCGGGTGAATTCACGGGCAGCAAAATTCTTCGTATCGTTCCCCTTTTTAAAATTGTCGAGCTCTTCTAACACCGTAATCGGTATTACCACATCGTGCTCCTTGAAATTTTTGACCGCCATGTGATCATAGATAATTACAGACGTATCAAGAACGAAGATTTTTTTCTCTTTCACCATATACAGAACGTTTTTAATTAGGTTTTGATAAAACTATAAAACAATTACCACGTTTTCGGAATATTGAAATAAAGTAATGAACAGATAACTGTTTAAACTACTGAAAGGGTTTTAAAAAATGTGCCATCGCCCGAAAAAACTGGTAAATTGATACGGCATAAATCTCTTCCAGGACATTTTTCAGGGATTTGGTTATAGTTGAGGGGGTTAAAAAAGACGCTGAACGGCCTTAATAGTTGTCTATAAAAAACGCATATTCGTCTAAAACAGCTTTATAAACTTGATAATGCGGCAATTAAAAATTAGATTCGTAATACCCAATTATAAATGCTATGAAAAAACGCTTATTATTTCTTCCACTGCTCTGCATTATTTTCTCATTTAAGATCACACTTTCCCAAACTACATGGGTAGAAAAAATGCAGGATCCGGCTGTTAACTTTTACGAAGTGCAGAAGGCCTTCAATAAAAAATACCACAAGCAGGAAAAGGAAAAATCGCGTGAAGCCTATGAGGCATTCGAAAAGCATCAGAAAGAGCTGAAGAAGGCTGAAAAGCTCGCGGCTAAAGGCATTAAGCCTCCGAAGGGAAGCGCTGAGATGCTGAAGGAGGAAGAGGAAGAAGGCGAGATTCCGGGCTGGGAGATCTACAAGCGTTGGGAAGATTACATGAAGCCCCGCGTATATCCTACAGGCGATCGTTCTGTTATGGTCGCTGCAATGAATGATTACCTTGATAATTTTTATGCTGCCGATGGAAGCACCGGCGGGCCGATGCGCGCACCGATAGGAACCGGTACAACACCAACAACACTTGCTGCAAACTGGTCGCTCATAGGGCCAACCACATCCATTCCTACGGGAGGCGGTGCAGGCCGCGTGAACTTTATCCGTTTCGACCCCGCAAATACCAACATCATCTGGGTGGGATCACCCGATGGCGGATTGTGGAAATCAACAACAGGAGGTACCGCATGGACTACCAATACAGATAACCTTCCTTTGATCGGCTGCTCCGATTTAGCGATTCACCCTACAAACAACCAGATCATGTACCTCGCCACCGGCGATGGCGATGCATCCGATACCTACAGCCTCGGAGTGCTCAAAACAACCAACGGCGGCACTACATGGGTGCCTACAGGACTTAACTGGTTAGTGACCAACGGAAGGAACATCAGCAGGCTGCTGCTCAATCCGCAAAATCCAAACACTATTTTTGCCGCAACCAGCAATGGCGTGTACCGCTCGATCAATGCAGGGGCTAACTGGACACAGATCGCCACTGCAGTTGCAAACATCAAGGACATTGAATACAAGCCCGGCGATACTACAGTAGTATACGCTGCAAGCACCACGCGTTTTTACAAATCCACCAACGGCGGAACATCGTTTACAAACATTACAACAGGTTTGCCCGCCACAACTGCGGTCGATCGCCTTGCTATCGCTGTAACTGCGGCGAATCCGGCCTATGTTTATGTGCTTGGCTCGCTTGCGACTGATGATGGCTTCCAGGGATTGTACCGCTCTACCGACAGCGGAAACACGTTTACAACACGCTCCACAACTCCAAACATATTGGGCTGGTCCAACGTTGGATCCGATACAGGCGGACAGGGCTGGTACGACCTCTCCATTGCAGTATCGCCAACCAACCAGGATCTTGTGATCGTGGGCGGCGTGAACATTTGGAAATCAACGAACGGCGGCACCAACTGGACCATTAATGCACACTGGACAGGCAGCGGCGCGCCTTATGTACATGCCGATTGCCATGCGCTTGAATTTATCCCGGGCAGCGCAACAACGTACTTTGCAGGAGTTGATGGAGGATGCTTCAAAACTTCCAATACGGGAACAGCATGGTCTGATCTGAGCAACGGCCTCCAGATCGCACAGCCTTACCGTTTGGGCTTATCGGCAACCAATGCAAACCTCCTTGTAACAGGCTTCCAGGATAACGGAACCAACAGGTGGAGCGGAACAGCTGCTTGGAACTACATCCAGGGCGGCGATGGTATGGAAGCCATTGTTGACTGGTCGAACGCCAACGTACAATACGGTGAGCTGTATTACGGGCAGATCAACAGGACAACAACCGGCGGAAATTTAAATACCTCTATTGTCGCTTCAGGCGGAACAGGCGTAAATGCTGATGGCGACTGGGTAACACCTTATATCATGAACCCGCAGAAGGCATCCACGCTCATTGTTGGAAAGGCGCAGGCCTTCCGCTCGAGGAACCGCGGTACCGCATGGACGGCGCTCGGAACAGTTACAGGCGGAACAGGAAACCTCATCGCGCTTGCGTATGCTCCTACCGACAGTAATTATATCTACATGGCAAAGATGAACAAGTTCTACGCTTCCACCAACAGCGGTACATCGTTCACCGACCGTACAGGAACATTGCCTGTTGCATCTGCAGCCATCACGTATATTGCGGTGGCAAGCAACAACCCGGCTCACGTATGGGTAACATTCTCGGGATATTCGGCGGCCAATAAAGTATGGTACTCTGCCGATGCAGGCGTTACCTGGGCCAATTACACTACCGGCCTTCCAAACCTTCCGGCGAATTGCATCGTGTACCAGAACGGATCTGCAACCGATGCGCTTTACGTTGGAACGGATGTAGGCGTTTATTACAGGGACAACACAGCCGGCTCATGGTCGGCATACAACACAGGCTTGCCGAATGTGATCGTAAAAGAGCTGGAGATCCAGTACACGGCTGCTAAATTAAGGGCGGCAACATTCGGCCGCGGCATCTGGCAATCCGATCTTGCAAGCCCGGGAACTTCACCTCCTGTTGCCGATTTCTCTGCGAACAGGACAAACATCTGTACCGGCGACTGCATCAACTTCACCGACCTTTCAACCGGCACGCCAACTTCATGGAGCTGGTCGTTCCCCGGTGCGGCAACTACTACATCAACCCTTCAAAACCCAACAGGCATCTGCTATAACACAGCCGGAACCTATAATGTAACATTAACCGCAACCAATGCCAACGGAAGCAACCCGATCACAAAAACAGCATACATCACCGTAAGCGGAACCACCGTATTGCCGTTGGTGGAAGGCTTTCAGGCCACCTTCGTGCCTGCAGGCTGGGCGCTGAGCAACCCCGATTCGGACAATACATGGGCGCAAACAGCAACTGCCGGCGGCTTCGCTACAAGCTCTTCCAGCGCAATGATGGACAGCTATTCACCGGCAGCCAGCATCGTAGGAACCATCGATGAGCTCATCACGCCGAAGTATTCATTCAGCAGCGTATCTTCCGCACAGATGACATTCGATGTTGCTTATGCAAGATATAACGGTACTTATACCGATTCACTCATTGTTTATGTAAGCACCAATTGCGGCGTTTCCTGGACACAGGTATACAGCAAGGGCGGTTATACCGGATTGCAGACCGCACCCGACAATGCAACAAGCATGTTTGTTCCTACCGCTGCACAGTGGAGAACAGAAACAGTGAACATGACGCCATACGCAGGACAGGCAAATGTTTCTGTTAAATTCACCAGCAGGTCTGGCTGGGGACAGGCGCTTTACCTTGATAACATCAACATTACAGGAGCAGGTGCAGCGGTTGCAAGCGTAAGCATTGCACAAACAACCGGCACCAACCCGATGTGCTCCGGCGCAACCGCCACATTCACCGCAACGCCTACAAACGGCGGAACAGCTCCAACTTACCAGTGGCAGGTGAACGGCTCCAACGTTGGAACAAACAGCCCGACCTACACTACAACAACATTAACGAGCGGACAAATCGTAACCTGTATCATGACGTCCAACCTGGCAGGCGTAACAGGCAGCCCGGCAACATCCAACTCGATCACCATGACGGTGAACCCGACGCCTGCAACACCGGCGCCTACCTCCAACTCACCGGTATGTACAGGCACAACCATCAATCTCTCGACAGCAGCAGTTGCAGGAGCGACATATAGCTGGACGGGCCCTTCCGCATTTACATCATCTGTGCAGAACCCAACCCGCACCGGCGCAACAGCCGCTATGGCAGGAACCTACAGCGTAACTGTAACGGTAGGCTCATGTACAAGCCTTGCAGGAACAACCGTTGTAGTGGTGAACACCACACCGGCAGCTCCTACAGCCGGCAGCAACAGCCCTGTTTGTGCAGGCTCGCCGATCAACTTAACGGCAACAACAGTGGCCGGAGCAACGTACAGCTGGACCGGCCCTTCCACATTCACATCAACAACACAGAATCCTGTCCGTACCGGCGCAACAGCAGCCATGGCGGGAACATACACCGTAACGGCAACAGTGAGCGGATGTACCAGCGCAGCGGCAACCACGGCAGTGGTCGTGAATGCTGTGCCTGCAACACCAGCCGTAACTGCAAGTTCACCGGTATGTGCGGGAAGCACGATCACATTATCGACACCAACCGTTGCAGGTGCAACGTATGCATGGACCGGCCCTGCGTCATTTACATCGGCAGTGCAGAATCCAACACGCGCAGGAGCAACAGCAGCAATGGCAGGCACGTATAGCGTAACTGTAACAGTAGGCGGATGTACCAGCGCAGCAGGAACTGCAGCCGTGGTTGTAAATCCGGCCCCCGCAGCACCAACAGCCGGCAGCAACAGCCCTGTTTGCTCGGGCACCGCGATCAGCTTAACATCAACAACCGTTGCCGGTGCAACGTACGCATGGGCCGGCCCGTCAGCGTATACATCGGCCGTGCAGAACCCATCGCTCCCTTCCTCTACAGTGGCAATGGCAGGAACATACACCGTAACTGCAACAGTGGGCGGATGTACCAGCGCACCTGCAACAACAACAGTGGTTGTGAATCCTACGCCTGCAACGCCGGCGCCGGGAAGCAATTCACCTGTGTGCTCCGGAACCACGATTAACCTTACCACAGCTCCGGTTGCAGGAGGTACTTATTCCTGGGCCGGCCCTGCCACATTTACAAGCACGGCTCAAAACCCGGTAATAGCGGGTGCAACAACAGCGATGGCAGGAACATACAGCGTTACTGCAACAGCGGGCGGATGTACCAGCGCAGTGGGAACAACAGCGGTTGTTGTAAATGCAACACCCGCAGCACCGGTTCCTAAGATCAACGGAAGCAGCACGCCCGCAGCAATTTGCGCAGGCGGAACGATCACGCTTACTTCCAACGCAGTAACCGGCGCCACTTATTCCTGGACCGGCCCGAACAGCTATACTGCTGCTGTCCGCAACCCGCCTGCGCTTACAGGTGCAACGGCTGCAATGGCAGGAACGTATTCACTTACAGTAACAGTAGGCGGATGTACAAGCGCTGTGGCAACAGTGAGTATCGGTGTTACACCGATCCCGGCTACGCCAACAGCGGGCAGCAATAGCCCCGTTTGTACGGGAACAGCCATTAACTTAACCACGCCAACCGTGGCAGGAGGTACTTATTCCTGGACCGGCCCGTCAACATTCACATCAACCACTCAGAACCCGAGCCGTCCTTCAGCGACAGCAGCCATGGCGGGAACCTACAGCGTAACAGTAACTGTAAGCGGATGTACCAGCCTGCCGGGAACAACAGTAGTAGCAGTTAATTCGAGTGTAACACCTTCGGTAACGGTTTCACAAACTGCGGGAACCAACCCGATGTGCGCCGGATCCTCTGCAACCTTTACGGCAACGCCAACCAATGGAGGAACAACGCCTTCGTACCAATGGCAGGTGAATGGCTCCAATGTGGGAAGCAACAGCCCGACGTATACAAGCTCAACGCTTACAAGCGGACAGTCAGTGACCTGCACTATGACATCCAGCTCCGGCTGTGCTGTTCCGGCAAGCGCTACTTCCACGGGCATCACCATGACGGTGAACCCTGTGCCTTCCGCACCTTCTGCGGGAAGCAACACGCCGGTCTGCTCGGGCAATACAGTTGATCTCACGGCAACAACCGTTGCAGGCGCAACTTATAGCTGGACCGGTCCGAACTCTTTCACATCATCGGTGCAAAACCCTTCTACCGCTGCATCAACAGCTGCGATGGCGGGAACATACAGCGTTACTGTAACGGTGAGCGGATGTACCAGCGCAGCAGCGACCACAGCAGTGGTTGTGAATACAAGCGTAACTCCTGCCGTGTCGATCACGCAGACATCCGGCAGCAACCCGATGTGTGCAGGAAGCCCTGCAACATTTACGGCGACATCCTCAAACGGCGGCGCGTCACCTGCATATCAGTGGCAGCTGAACGGCTCTAATGTTGGAACAGGAACTACCTATACAAACGCGGCCTTGTCGGATAACGACATTGTAACTTGTATCCTTACCAGCAATGCAGTCTGCGCAAGCCCTGCTACGCTTACATCCAATGCCATCACAATGGCTGTGAATGCAACGGTAGCGCCATCTGTCAGCACCTCCATCGTATCGGGCAGCAACCCGATGTGCAGCGGACAAATGATCACTTTCCTTGCATCTGCCGCGAACGGCGGAACCAGCCCGGCATACCAGTGGCAGGTGAACGGCTCCAACGTGGGAACCAACCTGGCAACCTATACTTCGGGGATGTTGTCTGATGGAGATGTTGTAACAGTCACACTCACATCCGATGCAGCCTGTGCAAGCCCTGCAAGCGTAAGCTCAACAGGGATCACAATGACAGTGAATGCGAATGTGGCACCTGCGGTCAGCATTGCGGGATCACCTTCCGGCGCGATCTGCCAGGGCGATGCGGTAACATTTACTGCTACACCTTCCAACGGTGGCGCAACGCCATCTTATCAGTGGGTGCTGAACGGCGCAAATGTTGGCACCGACAGCCCAACCTATACATCCGCATTGAATAACGGCGATGTAGTAAGCTGTATCCTTACCTCTTCTTCTGCCTGTGCAACCACACCAACCGCAAACAGCAACAGCGATACAATGGTGGTGAACCCAATTCCTTCAACGCCAACCATCACCCAATCGGGCTCAACATTAACGTCCAGCGCTGCAACAGGCAACCAGTGGTACCTGAACGGTTCGCCGATCCCGGGTGAAACAGGGCAGAGCTACAGCTTCCTGTCCAATGGTAATTACACGGTGGTAGTTACTGCGGCAGGCTGCTCTTCGGCTTCATCGGCTGTAACATCCATCACCAATGTCGGAATTAACGATGCCGCCAACCCGTATGTGTTATCGGTTTATCCGAACCCGAACGATGGTAATTTTACGTTGTCCTTCTTCACTTCCGATAAGTCGGATTACAAAGTAGAGATCACAAATGCGATCGGACAGCTTGTTTACAAGGAGAACCTGGCAGCCTTCTCAGGCAGCTATTCCAAGCAGCTCAGCGTAGTTGAGTTCGGAAAAGGCGTTTATACGATCAGTCTCACCAATTCAAAAAATGAAACAGTGAAGAAGGTCATCGTGTACTAATATTAAAAAGCATATAAAAAAAGCCCCGGCCCTGCAAAGGAGCCGGGCTTTTTTTTGCAGTATAAACGGTAGCGAAACCTTAGTTTTATCTTATTTTTTATTTGCTTTTTTTAGTTCCGTGTATTACTTTTAACATTCTCTAAACGAATAATTTAATTAGTCCCCCCATGAAAAAAGCTACTTTACTCATTGCTGGTGTTTTCGCAGCCGGCGTTTTGTTTGCTCAAAAGGCTGAAGACAATACCGCCGTAGTGATTCCCTGTACTTCCTTCCACATTACAAGGCCATTAAGCGAGATTGCTGCTGAAAACCCTGTGGATGAGAATGCGATCCATAAAAAAGAAGAATCCGAAGACCGCGAGAACAGGAAGCCGCAGAAATTCCGCTATTCGCCAGAAGATGGCCCCCAATACGGAAATGATCCATCCACCATCCAGGATAAAATGGGCGATGTTCCCTGCAAAGCCCCGATCACCAACTGGGCCGGACAAACGGCAACAGGCTTCAGGCCATTCGACCCGAGTGGTGCGGTTGGCCCTAACCATTACGTTCAGGCGATTAATTCAACCACTTTCAAGGTGTATAATAAAACAACCGGCGCCACCATGCTTACGGCAAGCGTTGGAAGCTTATGGTCGCCGGCCACTGCCAACGACGGCGATCCGATCGTTATGTACGACAAGGCGGCCGACCGCTGGTTCATCAGCCAGTTCGGAAGCGCGGGAAATAACATTTACATCGCTATCTCACAAACAAACAATCCTACAGGTGCATATTACACCTATACGTTCACATCGCCGCAATTCCCGGATTACCTGAAGTTCGGGGTTTGGCAGGACGGTTATTACATGACCTCCAACCAGGCACAAAAAGTATTTTGCTTTGAAAGAACAGCAATGCTTGCAGGAACGCCGGGCGCACGCTCGATCTACAAAACGTTCTCACCTCCACAGGGCGGCGGCTTCTTTGTGCCGATGCCCGGAGATGCAGCCGATGGCACCCTGCCTCCTGCAGGAACTCCCTGCCCGATCTTCTCTTATTCCGATAACGGTTGGGGCGCAGGTTTTACAGATGCAGTGAACATTTATAAGATGGCGGTTACCTGGGCGGCAACGCCAACAGCAACCATCACTTCCGCAGGAACAGTTCCCACCGCAGCCTTTGATGCAACTTACAGCTCAAGCTGGGATGATTGCCCGCAGCCGGGTACTACCCAGAAGCTGGATGGTATCGGTGGCGTGATCATGTACCGCGCACAATGGAAAGCGTGGTCAGGATACAATTCCGTAGTGCTCAACTGGGCCGTGAAAGTAAGCGCAACTCAGCGAAGCATCAAATGGTGCGAATTAAGGCAGAACCCTTCAACAGGCGTATGGTCAATGTACCAGGAAGGGATCTATACCCCTGATACCGACACGCGTTGGATGGGCGGGATTTGCATGGATAATAACGGTGCGATCGCATTGACATACCTTAAATCAAACTCCACATCCATTTACCCGGGATTGTATTACACCGGCCGCAGGCCTTGCGATCCGCTGGGAACGTTACCTGTTACCGAAACGGTGGCAATTGCCGGTACGGGCTCACAAACCGGCGGCGTTAACCGCGATGGCGATTACAGCCAGGTGGTGCTTGACCCTTCCGATGGAGTTACTTTCTGGAGCACTTCCGAGTATATGGGCGGTGCAACCGGCGCAAATGCAGCAAAGACAAGGATCTTCTCCTTCCAGTTGCCTTTGTGCGCAGCAGCAACCCCTGTAGCCAATTTTACAGGAGCTCCTACTACAATTTGTGCCGGACAGTCGGTTACCTTTACAGATGCAAGTACAAACACACCGACCTCATGGGCATGGACATTCACTGGCGGAACACCAGCCAGCTCCACGGTTCAGAACCCGGTGGTTGTTTATAATACTCCGGGAACCTATTCGGTAACATTAACGGCAACCAATTCTTCAGGAAGCAGCACGCCATTTACAAGAACAAATTACATCACAGTAACCGCAGCTCCTGCAACACCAACGGCAACCGCAAGCTCCCCTGTATGCGCAGGCAGTACCATCAGCTTGTCAACACCTGCGGTAACCGGCGCAACGTATGCCTGGACCGGCCCTTCCGCTTTTTCGTCGGCAGTGCAGAACCCAACCCGTCCATCTGCTACAGCAGCAATGGCCGGTACTTACAGCGTAACAGTAACGGTTGGCGGATGTACAAGCGCAGCCGGAACAGCAACGGTAGTGGTGAACCCAACACCTGCGGCTCCAACGGCCGGAAGCAATTCATCTGTTTGTGCAGGCTCGGCTATTAACTTAACGGCAAGCACAATAGCGGGCGCCACTTATTCCTGGACCGGCCCGTCTGCCTTCACATCAACTACGCAAAATCCTACCCGCCCATCTGCAACAGCAGCAATGGCTGGTACATACAGCGTAACGGCAACTGTTGGCGGATGTACGAGCGCAGCGGGAACCACAGCGGTTGTTGTGAATGCAGCTCCTGCAACTCCAACAGCAACGGCAAGCTCTCCTGTATGTGCAGGCGCAACCATCACCTTGTCGACACCGGCAGTAACGGGCGCAACGTATGCCTGGACCGGCCCTGCGGCATTTACCTCTGCAGTGAGAAATCCAACCCGTCCATCTGCAACAGCAGCAATGGCCGGTACATACAGCGTAACAATAACGGTTGGCGGATGTACAAGCGCAGCCGGCACAGCAACGGTAGTGGTGAACCCAACGCCTGCAGCTCCAACAGCCGGCAGCAATTCACCTGTTTGCGCAGGCTCTGCTATTAACCTGACTTCAACAACAGTGGCGGGTGCAACGTATGCCTGGACCGGCCCTTCAACCTTTACCTCTGCAGTGCAGAACCCTACGCGCCCGTCAGCCACAGCGGCAATGGCCGGAACGTACAGTGTAACGGTAACGGTTGGCGGATGTACCAGTGCGGCAGCAACTACCGCAGTAGTGATAAATGCAGTTCCTGCAACACCAACGGTAGCGGCAAGCTCCCCTGTTTGTACGGGTGCAACCATTACATTATCAACACCGGCAGTTACGGGCGCAACATACGCCTGGACCGGCCCCGCGTCCTTCACATCTTCGGTGCAAAGCCCGGCACGCCCGGGTGCTTCGGCATCTATGGCAGGTACATACAGCGTTACAGTAACGGCAGGCGGTTGTACCAGCGCAGCCGGCACAGCAACTATAGTGGTGAACCCAACCCCGGGAGCGCCAACTGCAGGAAGCAGCTCACCTGTATGTTCAGGCTCAACGATCAGCTTAACAGCAACAACGGTAACAGGTGCAGCATATTCCTGGACCGGCCCTGCGTCATTCACATCGGCAGTGCAGAACCCTTCACGCCCATCAGCAACCGCAGCAATGTCGGGTACTTACAGCGTAACGGTAACTGTGGGCGGATGTACAAGCGCAGCAGCAACCACAGCAGTGGTGGTGAATGCAGGCCCTACGGCACTGGCGGTAACCTCAACCAACTCGGGCTGCAGCTCTCCTTCCGGAACGATCACACTTGGTGCAACAAGCGGCGGAACATCGCCATACACCTACTCGGTGAACGGCAGCGGCTTTACGTCAACAACTTCGTATACCGGCCTCTCGGCAGGATCTTATCCTGTGATAGTGCAGGATGCGAATGGCTGCCAGTTCTCAACAACAGCAACCATCGGAACTTCATCCGGCCCAACCGCACAGACAGTATCAACAGTTAACAGCACCTGCGGCAGCTCAAACGGTGTGATCAATATCGGCTCAACAAGCGGCGGCACAGCGCCGTTCACATACTCTGTGAATGGAGGTGCTTTCAGCGCAACAACTACCTACACCGGCCTTGCAGCAGGAACATATCCAGTGGTTGTTAAGGATGCAGGCGGATGTACTTTCAGCACAACTGTAACAGTTACCAACACGCCGGGCCCTACGACCGCAGTAGTTACTGCCACCAACTCAACATGCGGTGGAACAAACGGAGCTATTAACATAGGTGCAGTAACAGGAGGAACATTTCCTTACACCTATTCCGTGAACGGAAGTGCTTCAACAACAACTACAAGCTATTCCGGCCTGGCAGCAGGCAGCTATCCTGTAATAGTCACAGATGCGAACGGATGTATATTCAGCACCACCGGAACGGTTAGCAACACAGGTACAACACCTGCAACGCCAACCATCACGCAGGCAGGCTCAACATTAACATCCAGCTCCGCAACAGGCAACCAGTGGTACCTGAACGGCTCGCCGATAGCTGGTGCAACCGGGCAGAACTACACTTTCACTTCAAATGGTAATTACACCGTGATCGTTACAAGCGGCGGATGCTCATCAGCATCTTCGGCAGTGACCTCGATCACCAATGTAGGCATCAGCGAAGCTGGAAATGATCCTTACGGATTGCTGGTTTACCCGAACCCGAACGACGGGCACTTCACCGTGTCATTCACTTCGTCCGACAGGGATGCCTACACGGTGGAGATCGTGAATGCCTTAGGACAGCTGATCTTCAGGGACAATGTAAAAGACTTCTCCGGAACCTATAAGAAGGAGATGAGCGTTGTGGAATACGGACAAGGTATTTACACGATCAGCTTAACCAACAGCAAAAATGAAACAGTGAAAAAGATCATTGTGTACTAAGGAACGCTAAGAATAAATTAAGATCGCCCGGTATTTATTTGCCGGGCGATTTTGTTTTTAAGGTACTCTTCGATGCAAGCAGTATGTCATCCTGTTTCACCTACGGCAAGCCTTCGGCGACCGAAGGAGCGCAGCGAATGGATCTTCTCTAACTTAATTGTGGTCGCGTTAAGAAGATTCTTCACTCCGCTGCGCTGCGTTCAGAATGACAAGGCGCACAACTGATCGACTATATCATAAAATAAGCGGTTCCGACTCCTTAATTTTAGGGTATAATTTTTTAGGAAAAACCGATTTGTTTTATTTTCTTCGTTAAGATCAATTTGCCCCCCGCTTATAATCACGTTTTAAAAAATAATCCATGGATCACTTTTTCAAAAAGGGAATGTTGCTTTCCTCCGTCCTTCTCACGTTCTGCGCAGGCAGCACATCTGCGCAAACAGCAAAGCTTCACCTCTCGAACGCGATAGTGGTAAGCTACAGTCAGGCTACCGGCCTTCCCAATTTTATCAGGCTGAACCCTGACCAGGCAATTGCGGAGAACAGCTTTTCCGACTGGGCGGCATTTACGTTCGGCACACCCGAAGGAGTTGTATTTAAATCGTATGATACAAAAAAGGATAAGCTCGGATTTACACATACCCGTTACAGGGAATATGTAAATGAGATCCCGGTGGAAGGCACCATGCTTATCGCGCACAGCAAAGAAGGCCGCATCACGATGGTGAATGGTGATTATTATTCCGCGATCGGCACCAGCCAGTCGCCCGCCATTACCGAAGCGCAGGCGCTCACAGCAGCATTGCAAAAAGTGAATGCCGAAAGATATAAGTGGGAGAACCAAGCGGAAACAGAGGCGATGCGAGAAGCATTAAGCCAGCCGGATTTCAGCTATTTCCCGAAAGGGGAGCTTACCATGGTGCATGTGGCAGGAACAGATTATGCTGCCGCAAATATCCGCCTTGCCTACAAGTTCAACATCTATGCAGAGAAGCCGCTGTCGAGGGCGTACATTTTCGTGGATGCAAATTCCGGAACGGTGATCTCCGAAACGCAGATCATCCACACCGCCGATGTGGTGGGAACAGCCAACACAAAATTCAGCGGCACGCAACCGATGACCTCCAACAACACCACGGGAACAACGCACCGCCTGCAGGAAAGCACACGGGGCAATGGTATCAAAACATTCAACATGTCGAATACCACCACCTACGGCACTACCGATTTTACAAACACTTCCTCCACCTGGAACATCACCGGCGCCAACCAGGCTGCAACCGATGCTCACTGGGGAGCGGAGGTGACCTATGATTATTACATGAATGTGCATGGCCGCAACAGCATCGACGATGCCGGCTTCACCTTATTAAGCTATGTGCATTATGATGTGAATTATGTGAATGCATTCTGGGATGGAAGTCGCATGACCTATGGCGACGGACAGGTAAGCCAGGGATTCCTGATCATGACCGCGCTGGATGTTTGCGGGCATGAGATCACGCACGGCCTTACGGAAAATACTGCCGGCCTTAACGGCGGCGGCAATGGCGAGCCCGATGCGCTGAATGAAGGATTCAGTGATATTGTAGGGACCTCCATCGAGTGGTATGCGAGGCCTTCGCAGCACGACTGGATCATCGGCGCCGACATTACCTGCAATGGAGCGGGCGTGCCCGATGGGCAGGGGATCCGCAGCATGTCAAACCCCAACGCATACGGACAGCCCGATACTTACCAGGGAACCAATTGGGATAACAGCGGCGAGCCGCATACCAACAACGGGCCTTCCATCTTCTGGTACTACCTGCTTTGTCAGGGTGGCAGCGGCACCAACGACAATGGTGATGCATACAATGTATCCGGGATCACGATGAGCTCCGCGCAGATGATCGCGTTCAGGGGTCTCACCGCTTATTTTACACCGGGAACCACCTACGCTGATGCACGCACCTATACGATCCAGGCAGCGAATGATATTTACGGCGGCTGCTCTCCCGAAGTGATCGCCACCACCAATGCATGGTATGCGGTAGGCGTGGGGCCGGTGTTCTCTTCGGTGGTGAATGCCGATTTTTCTGCGCTCAGCACCAGCAGCTGCGTATTGCCTTTCAATGTAGCCTTTACAAATACCAGCGTGAACGGAAGCAGCGCAGTATGGTCGTTCGGTGATGGCGGAACAAGCACCCAGCTCAACCCGGCACATACCTACACCGCAGCGGGAACATACAATGTTCAGTTAACGGTAAGCGGCGCCTGCGGTACAGATTCTGTTTTGCAGTCGTCGTACATTACGGTGAACCCGCCGGCATCTCCTTCAGCAACGCCATCATACAGCTGCACCAGTCCGGCCAGCGTAACGCTTGGCGCAAGCGGCGGTGGAACGCTGAACTGGTATGCCACGGCAACAGGCGGCTCTTCGCTTTATTCGGGAACATTGTTTACAACGCCATCCTTATCGGCAACCACCACTTATTACGTGGAAGACCTCACGCCCGGCGCAACAGGAAATGCCGGCCCGCTGAACAATTCATTCGGAACGGGTGGAATGCATAACAACACTTCCACGCAGTACCTGGTGTTTGATGTGCTTCAGCCCTGTACGCTGCAAACGGTGTTTGTAAACTCCGGAGCGGCGGGCACAAGAAATGTGATGCTCTGGAACAGTGCAGGCGCTTTGCTGCAAACCATCCCTGTAACCTATCCGGCGGGAACCGGTACCGTTACGCTGAACCTGCACCTTAACCCGGGCACAGGTTACCGCATCGGCGGAACATCCATGAACTTATACAGGAACAATTCGGGGCCTGCTTATCCGTACTCATTTGCGGGCACCATTAATATTACCGGCTCTTCCGCAGGAGCAGGCTACTATTATTATTTTTATAACTGGCAGGTGCAGAACGATCCCTGTGTAAGCGTTAGAACGCCTGTAACGGCAACGATCGGAGGCCCGGCGGTGTCGTATGCTTCGGCCGTTGATACGGTTTGCGTAACAGACGCGGCAATCGCATTAAGCGGCGGAATGCCTTCAGGAGGCAGCTATTCAGGAACAGGCGTGAGCGGCGGAACATTCGATCCGGCAATGAGCGGAGCGGGAGCTCAAACGATCACATACACTTACAGCGATGCCAACAGCTGTTCCCAATCGGCCACGCAAACAATTTACGTGGATGCCTGCACAACGGCAGGGATCAATGTATCAGAGCCCGTTTCCGGGATGAAAGTGTACCCTAATCCCGCAAACGACTTTATTACCGTAGAGCTTGGAATGAGCAGCAGCGGCAATGTCGGGATAAAGATCATGAATGCTTTAGGACAGATAGTGGCTGCTGAAAGCCGCATGCTTGCCGCAGGAAATTCAAAGCTGGAGCTCAGCCTGGAACAGCTGGATGCAGGGATTTATTTTGTGGAGATCAGCACTTCCGCAACAGTAAGCGTTCAGCGCATTACAAAAAATTAAGAATAGCTTAGGTTTGTAAAGAAGGCGGCCCGGTATTTTCCGGGCCGCTTTTGATTTTTATTTGACGATCTTTCCTGTGAGAACCTCATCTCCGGCAACAAGCCGTACAAAATAAATTCCCTGCGCGCAGGCCGAACCGTCGATGCTGAACTCATTCTCACCTGCCTGCAGCCTCAGCTCCTTTTCAAGTATGATCTTCCCGCTGATATCCGTTATCATCAGCTGTGCGGTTTTTGTGCCTGCCGCGGTAATGCTGATGGTGAACCTCTCATTGAAGGGATTCGGAAAAAGGTTGAAGGATGTACGTGCTGCATCTGCCAGGTCGTTCACCGAAACAAGATGATTTGAATACAATGTATACGGATAAACTGTAGTGCTGGCGCAATTCACCATTGCAGTAGGTGCCGCGGAGTTGCTGAAGCCGTATTTATCGATCCAGAGCGTATAGTTCTGCGCAGCAATGTTGCTGAAGCTGAATGTTCCATCCATGTTGGAAAGCGTTGATTTAACAGGTTTTCCGGCATACATCAGGATCACGCGTACGCTTCCTGTGCGCTCAGTGCTGCTTACCAGCTTACCGTTGAAGCTGCAGCTGCCGGCTGCTGCAATCGTCCTTTTCAGCCAGATGTTGGTGCTGAAATTACCGTCGGCAGTAATGTGCAGCGGCGCCGACTGCTGCACCACAAGCGATGAATCGTGATAGGAAGTGATCTCACCCGGATAAATGGCCGGGTTCACCACCGCATCAAAAAAGTAAGTTCCCGTATCGGCAGCAGTATAGTAAAACTTTCCGCTGTTATCCGTGTAAATGTTTTCTACCTGGCTTACATCCGTCCTGCTGCTGTTGAGCTTGTAAACATACACAAGCGTATTCGCCGCCGCAACAGCGCCCGGGTGGTATACGTTTCCTGAAACATTGATGCCCTGGGAAGATCCGCATTGGTTGCGTGCTACCGTAAGGCCGTTCTCTGTAGCGATCCATACATTGCATTCATTGTCGAGCACAATGCTTTCCACATCGCTGTTGTTCAGCTGTGAGTTGGCCACTGTGTACACCTCCCATGTGCTGCCATGCAGGGAAGCAAAGCCATTCTGCGTAGCGAACCATGTGCTGCCGTCATCGGCAAAGTATACATATTCCGCATCGTTTGACGGAATGGGCGAGTTGGCAGTGGTGAATATTGTCCAGCTTCCGTTGGAGAATCTTGCAAAGCCTCCCGAAGTGGAGATCCACATGTTATTGGTATTCGGCTCCCTTGTAATGTCATCGATCGTATCATTGGGCAGGGCTGAAGTGGCGCTCGTGTAATGCACCCACGTGCTGCCATTGTAAACGTACACACCGTCCCAGGAAGTATAAGACGCCCACTTGTTGCCAAGGGAATCAATATCGAGCGCATAGATGTTGTTGGAGGATGAGGGATTAACATGGTAGTTGACCGTTGTGCCGTCAAACTCTGCAAGTCCCGTAACAGCTCCTGCGCCGGGGCCTCCATACCAGTAATGGTGGTTCTGGTCGATGGCAAGCTCTTCCACGGTTTTGTTATAGGAGAAGGTGGGATCGAGGTAATTAAGCGTGTCGCTCAAGATCATCGGCCCGTCAGAAAAGTTATCTCCTCCTCCGAAAACGATTGCCTGTCCGGTATCCTGCTTGATCGTGAACACGCCGCCGTAAAAATAATCAGACGTGTGAATGGTTGAAAATGTACCATCGTATTTCATAAGCGGGTTCTCGCTCATCATGGAGCAGTCGCCAAACCACAATGTACCGTCCCTGTCCTTCAGCGAAGGCAGCAGCTGGTTTCCCGAAAGCACCGCATGCGGATCGTCATAGCGGTATGCGGTAACGCTTGCTCCATCCACAATGTAATTATGGTAATTATCGGAAAGAAGAACGGTGGTCCCCGCGAGCGGCTGCAGCAGGTTCAAATAGCTGAGATTGGCTCCCGCTGCCGCCGCTGCGCCGAAGTAATCATAAAACTGCGTTCCGTCGTAGCGGCAAAGCACGCTGTCGCCGGCGATCCAGAGGTCTCCGGAGTTGTCGTACACAGTGGAGTTGATGCCATAGCCATAAAAAGAATGAATAACGGAAGCTGGGATCTGCGCGCTTGTCCACGAATTAGAGGCATTCACAAAAGTGTGAATGGAAGAGTCGAGCCCGCTGAAAAAGGAATAATCATTGGAAAGGCTTGTGCTGATGCCAAGGGTGTGCACATAATGCTGGTGGAAGAAAGTTGTGTCGTAAGTAGCCCAGGCGCCGCCGTGGTAAATGGCAATGCTGTAGCCTCCTGCCATAAAAATATCATCGTTTGGAGTGGTGTTCAGGTAATAGTATACGTAGGAAGAATAGGGGCTGTTCGAAAGGTCGAAAACGGTATGTGTGCTGCCATCGTATTTGTGGAGCTTGTTATCGGTAGAATTAAAGAAAATGCTTCCTCCCGTGAATGGAAGAAAGGTAACAGAATCGCTTGAGTAGCCAAGATAGGCGGAAAAGGGATTGAAGCTTGTGCCGTCGAAAAGATAATTGTTCCCGCCGCATCCTCTCACAACAGTGGAAGTGCCGGGGCCGGGAACCGCCATAGGAAGGCAGGAATAATACATTCCGCCCGACATATAACCGCTGTTATGCAGGTTGATCTGTTGGATGTCGTCCGGAAAGGGCACGCGCGTGAATGCAAGCGTGGTTTTGTCCATGAGGATCAGCTCTTCAGGGCCTCCGCTTGTAATGTTATTGCCGGTGTTAAAATAATAATACGGCCGGGCGTAATAGTGGGTCCAGCCGGTAAGGCTTTGAGAGACCGCCTGTAATTGCAGGCAGATCAGCAGGAGCGGGAGCAGGATCTTTTTCATGGTAAAATGGCTTCTTTAGTGGGTGAAAATCTAAGGCAAGAGTCCCTTCTTCACATAAAGGTTGCTTTTGTGCATTTTATTGAGTGAACGGCGTTTTTTCCCGGTTTGCGCTTTTTCCCGGTTCAGCACACCATAGCAGTAATTAGTCTAAATAAGCACCTGAAAGGGCTTAATTTCAGTGATAAAATCGTAAATTTGTACTGAAAATTTGATGATATTTCAAAAGAAATACCTAAAATTGAACCTTCAAAACTAAAACTGAACATTTTATGGCTCCTTCCAGCTCCCCGATCGATTTTTTGCCTATTGCACTCATGTTTATTGTTGCGCTGGGCTTTGTGGTAACAACCATGTTTGTTACGCATCTGCTCGGGCCGAAAAGGAAGTCGAAGATCAAGGAAGATACCTTTGAGTGCGGGATCGAAGTGCAGGGAAATGCGCGGATCCCATTCTCCATCAAATATTTTCTTGTTGCCATTCTTTTTGTGTTGTTCGATGTGGAGGTGATCTTCATGTACCCGTGGGCGGTGAACTTTAAATCGCTTGGCTTTACGGGGTTCATCGAGATGCTGACCTTTGTTGGCTTTTTACTGGTTGGCTTTTATTACATCATTAAAAAAGGCGCATTGAAATGGGAATAGTACGGATAGCGAATCTGTGCGAATTTTCGAATCTATGTTAAAATTAAATATGAAAAAAAAGATCCAACTGTTGTTTGTGCTGATGCTGTTTGCGGCAGCCGGCTTCGCGCAGAAGGAAAAGCCTTTGTATTCGTTCGCTGGTAAAACAGGCAACTGCTCTATGACCTGGGATGAGTTCCTGTCCTGCAAAAAAGAGCTGGCGCCAACCGACAAAGGCATTACTGTAAATTCGTTCATTCTCACCATTCAGAAGGCGGAGAAAAAAGATACGATCCAGATCGAATACCCTTCACGCGGAAGTGCATTCAGCAAGCAGGCGATCGAGTCGATCGAGGAACTGCACAAAAAGAAAAAGATGGGCAATAAGGTGTTGATAGAAGCGGTACAGGTGGTTCAGAGCGGAAAAGAGGCACGCAAGGTGGCCGGAATGGTGATCACGTTAAATTAAAAATTATGGAAGGCATCTGTCTTCCCGAAAGGATAAAAAATGAGTAAAGAAGAAGATAAAAAAGTAAATCTCGATGCCGATGCCCCTCCGGGGATTGAAGGCCCGGGGTTTTTTGCAACCCGGATCGATAAGGTTGTAGGGATGGCACGCGCCAATTCATTGTGGCCATTGCCGTTCGCAACATCCTGCTGCGGGATCGAGTTCATGGCAACCATGGCATCCACATACGACCTTGGCCGCTTTGGTGCTGAGCGTTTGAGCTTTTCGCCGCGCCAGGCCGACCTGCTGATGGTGATGGGAACGATCTCCAAAAAGATGGGCCCTGTGCTGCGCCAGGTGTACGAGCAGATGGCTGAGCCGAAATGGGTGCTTTCAATGGGTGCCTGCGCTTCCAGCGGAGGTGTGTTCGATACATACAGTGTGTTGCAGGGAATCGACAGGATCATCCCGGTGGATGTGTACATCCCTGGTTGTCCGCCGCGCCCGGAACAGGTGCTGGATGGGATCATGCAGATCCAGAAGCTTGTTGAATCAGAATCGATCAGGAGAAGAGATTCGCCTGAATACAAGGCATTGCTTGCAAAATATAATATTGAATAAAGACCTCACCCCTTAATCCCCTCTCCAAAGGAGAGGGGGCTATAGGTGTTAGAAAACAGGATATGGAAAACACATTATTGGCCACTGTCGGCGATAAGCTCAAAGCAAAATTCGGTGATGCAATTATCAGTGCGGAGCAGCATTATGATTTCCCGGTATACGTGATCAGGAGAGATGCAATTTATGCTGTGCTGCAGTTCCTGAAAGAGGATGAAGAGCTTGCCTTCACTTTTTTAACCACTATGTGCGGACTGCATTATCCCGATAACAAAGGGCAGGAGCTGGGCGTGATGTACCAGCTGCACAACCTCCCGAAAAATCTCCGCATCCGCTTAAAAACATTCTTCCCTGTTTCCGACCCTACTCTTCCTACAATAACAACGTTATTCCCAACAGCAAACTGGATGGAACGCCAGGAGTTCGATTTCTTCGGGATCATCTTCAAAGGCCATCCGAACTTAAAGCGCATCCTTAACATGGATGAAATGACCTATCACCCGATGCGCAAGGAATATCCGCTGGAAGACGGAACACGTGAAGATAAGGACGATAAGATGTTTGGACGATAAAGGATTGCCAACTGAACAATTGTAAAATTGCCTACGAAGAAAATGAGTACAAAAAATAAAATAGAAAAGGTAAACCCGGGAAACATCCCTGATAAAACAGGGTTGGAGCAGGTGAAGCCGGATGAGTTTACAACGCTCAACCTTGGCCCAACACATCCTGCCACACACGGCATCTTCCAGAACGTCCTGAAAATGGATGGTGAGATCATCATGGAAGGGGAGTCTACCGTTGGCTACATTCACCGCGCATTTGAAAAGATCGCGGAGCGCCGTCCGTATTACCAGATCACCGTGCTTACCGACCGACTGAATTATTGCTCATCGCCGATCAATAATATGGGCTGGCACATGACGGTTGAAAAGTTGCTGAAGCTCGAGATCCCGAAGCGCGTGCAATACCTGCGCGTGATCATCATGGAGCTTGCGCGGATCGCCGATCACATCATCTGCAACAGCGTTATCGGTGTGGATACCGGCGCAATGACCGGCTTCCTTTACATTTTCCAGCAGCGTGAAAGCATTTACGATATTTTTGAAGAATTGTGCGGCGCGAGGTTAACCACCAACATTGGCCGTATCGGCGGCTTGGAAAGGGATTTTTCACCAAAGGCATGGGCGTTCATCGATAAGTTCCTGAATGAGTTTCCCGGCAAATTAAAAGAGTTTGAGAACCTGCTGATGCGCAACAGGATCTTTATGGACCGCACCATCAATTGCGGCCCTATCACGGCGGAGAAAGCGCTTGGATATGGCTTTACCGGGCCTAACCTGCGTGCAGCCGGCGTTGATTACGATGTGCGCGTAATGAACCCATACTCCTCCTACGAAGAATTTGAATTCACTGTTCCCGTGGGAACACAGGGCGATACATACGACCGCTTCATGGTGCGCCAGGAAGAAATGTGGCAGAGCCTCAGCATCATCAAGCAGGCAATTGAAAAAGTGAAGAAGGAGCCTGCAGGAGTTTTCCATGCGGATGTTCCTGAATTTTTCCTTCCACCGAAACAGGAAGTGTACAACAATATGGAAGCATTGATCTATCACTTCAAAATTGTGATGGGCGAATCCGATGTTCCTGTTGGTGAAGTATATCACTGCGTGGAAGGCGGAAACGGCGAGCTTGGGTATTATTTAATAAGCGATGGCGGCCGCACGCCTTACAGGATGCACATCCGCAGGCCATGCTTCATTTATTACCAGGCATACACCGACATGATCAAAGGCGCTTACCTTTCAGATGCCATCTTAACAATGAGCAGCATGAATGTGATCGCGGGAGAGCTGGATGCATAAATAACATCGTCATTTCTCCCTCTCCTTTGGAGGGGGCCGGGGTGAGGTCAAAAGAGTTAAAATGAACGGAGAAATAAAATTTAACGAAGAAACATTAGCAACGGTGAATAAGATCATCGGGCGTTACCCGGCAGATAAATCAAAATCTGCACTGATCCCGATCCTTCACATTGCACAGGCTGAATTCGGCGGATGGCTGAGCCCGGAATCAATGGATTATGTTGCATCTATCCTGAAGATCAAGCCGGTGGAAGTATATGAAGTAGCATCCTTCTACTCCATGTTCAACCTCAAACCGGTTGGGAAATGCATGCTGGAAATCTGCCGTACATCTTCCTGCTGGGTACGCGGAGCTGAAGATGTGGTGAAGCACATTGAAAAGCGCCTCAACATTAAGGAAGGTGAAACCACGAAAGACGGCATGTTCACGCTGAAAACGGTGGAATGCCTCGGAAGCTGCGGCTCTGCGCCAATGATGCAGGTAGGCGCTTCGTACCACGAGAACTTAACGCTCGATAAAGTGGATGCGCTCATCGAAGAATACCGCGTAAGCGGAAAGCAAAGAAGCTATACAGATCTGGATTATAAGAACACATTGTAATGGGCAAAAAATTATTGATACAACACGCAGACGTACCCAATATCCACACCTTGCAGGTGTATAAGGAAAAGGGCGGCTATGCATCGGTGGAAAAGGCGTTGAAGTCGATGGCCCCGAACGATGTAGTGGAAGAGGTGAAGAAGTCGGGGCTGAGAGGCCGTGGCGGTGCGGGTTTCCCCACAGGGATGAAATGGAGCTTTCTTGCAAGGCCTGAGGGCGTCGACCGTCACCTCGTTTGCAATGCCGATGAATCGGAGCCGGGAACCTTCAAGGACCGTTACCTCATGGAGAAGATCCCGCATGCCCTCATCGAGGGAATGATCACATCGAGCTATGCGCTGGGGGCAAAATCATCCTACATCTACATCCGCGGCGAGTACTTTTATGTAGCGCGCATCCTGGAAACAGCGATCGAAGAAGCATACGCGGCAGGTTACCTCGGGAAAAATATTTTAGGAACAGATTACTCGCTCGACCTGTATGTGCAGGTTGGCGCAGGAGCATACATCTGTGGTGAAGAAACTGCATTGCTCGAATCGCTCGAAGGCAAGCGCGGCAATCCGCGGATCAAGCCGCCATTCCCTGCCGTTGCGGGCTTATGGGGCCGCCCTACCGTGGTGAACAACGTTGAAACAATTGCAGCCGTTTGCCCGATCGTAATGATGGGCGGCGATGAATACGCAAAGATCGGCATCGGCAGAAGCACGGGAACAAAATTGATCTCCGCATCCGGCCACATCAACAAACCGGGAACATACGAGATCGAGCTGGGATTGCCGGTGGAAGAATTTATTTATTCGGAAGAATATTGCGGAGGCATCATCAATGGAAGAAAGCTAAAGGCCGTTGTTGCCGGGGGCTCATCCGTTCCGATCCTGCCTGCTGAATTGATATTGAAGAACGACAAAGGCGAACCGCGTTTGATGTCTTATGAATCATTAAGTGAAGGAGGCTTTGCAACAGGCACCATGCTTGGCTCCGGCGGCTTTATCGTGTACGATGAAACAACCAGCATTGTAAAGAACCTGTATACATTCGCGCGTTTTTATCACCACGAAAGCTGCGGACAATGTTCACCCTGCCGTGAAGGTACGGGCTGGATGGAAAAGATCCTGCACCGCATCGTAGAAGGGCATGGCAAGCCAAGCGACATCGACCTGCTCTGGGATATCCAGCGCAAGATCGAAGGAAATACAATTTGCCCGCTCGGTGATGCCGCTGCATGGCCTGTAGCCAGCGCCATTCGCCATTTCCGTGCAGAGTTTGAAGAGTACATTAATCACCCGGAACGAATTAAGGACGTGAAGCATTATTATAGTGTGCATCAACTTGCAGGAGCGTAAAAATGTTAGCACCGGTCATAACAGATAATATTAACCAGATAAAAGCATTGTGCGAACAGCATAAAGTGAAAGAGCTGTTTGTGTTTGGTTCTGCTGTATCGGAGAGATTCAATGAGCAAAGTGATGTGGATTTAGTGGTGGAATTTTGGGAAATGGATATCAATACATACGCTGATAATTATTTTGATTTTATTGAAAAGCTGGAAAATTTATTAGGCCGTAAGGTTGATCTGATCACAGCGAAGTACTTAAAGAACCGGATCTTTATCAGGCGGCTGGAGCAAACAAAACAAAAGCTATTTGCAGCGTGACGGAAGAAGAGTTAAAATACCTCGTTGATGTGCAAATCTTTATTGATGAGCTGATCGAGATTGTTGGGGATAACAAACGTTTTGAAAAGTTTGATAGTAATTTAATAGTTAGAAGAGCGATCGAAAGGCAATTTGAGTTGATCGGGGAAGCGATAAAGAATTTTAAAAAAACGAATACCGAAACGGAAATTTCCCATTCAAAGGAAATAATCGGATTAAGAAACAGGATTGTGCATGCATATGATTCTATTGATTACGCAACACTTTGGGGCATTATTATTAATCATATCCCAAAATTAAAAGCAGAAATAGAAGAAATGATTAAAAAGAATGACATCTAATTTTCGGTTGTAAAACCGCTAAAAGAATAACAATGGCTAAAGTAACAATAGACGGACACACGATCGAAGTACCCGATGGGACCACCATCCTGCAGGCTGCGCGGATGATCGTGGAGGACAAAGATTATGTAGGGGCGAACATTGCGCCGCCTACCATGTGCTATTACTCCAAATTAAAAACAAGCGGAGGATACTGCCGTACCTGCATCGTGAAGGTGACGAAGGGCTCTGAAAAAGATCCGCGCCCGATGCCGAAGCCTGTGGCAAGCTGCAGGACGAACGTGATGGACGGCATGGAAGTGCAGAACTTAACTTCCCCGGATGTACTCGAAGCACGCAAAGGTGTTGTTGAATTTTTACTGATCAACCACCCGCTCGATTGCCCCATCTGCGACCAGGCCGGAGAATGCGACTTGCAGAACCTTGGCTATGAGCACGGAAAAGCAATGACCCGCTACGATTTCAAACGCAGGACATTCCAGCAGATCGACATCGGCCCGTACATCAAATTGCACATGACCCGCTGCATCCTTTGCTACCGCTGCGTGAAAACTGCCGACCAGATAACCGATACACGCGTGCACGGCGTAATGAACAGGGGAGATGTTTCGGAGATCAGCACGTATATTAAGAATGTGATCACCAATGATTTTTCAGGAAATGTAATTGACGTGTGCCCGGTGGGTGCGCTTACCGACAGGACCTTCCGCTTCAAGAGCCGCGTATGGTTCACCAAGCCGATGGACGCGCACCGCAGCTGCACAAAATGTTCAGGCAAAGTAGCCTTATGGCTCAAAGGAACAGAAGTGCTGCGTGTAACGGCGCGTAAAAACATCTGGGGAGAAGTGGAAGAGTGGATCTGTAACGAATGTCGCTTCGAGAAAAAGAATGTGAACGACTGGACAATCGAAGGCCCTCGCCATATCGAGCGTCATTCCGTGATCTCCGCGAACCATTATGAGAATTTAGCACAACTGAAACTGGACGTCAGCAAACAGCAAAAACAGCTATCGGCCCTAAAATAACCTTGCCTTATTAAGGAAAGACATAAAAGGAAACTATGACATTACAGAGCTTGCTTATTTACAAAGGAATAATGGTACTTGCCGTGTTTGCAATTACATTATTGGTTGCAACCTACAGCACTTATGCTGAACGTAAGATCGCTGCATTCCTGCAGGATCGTATCGGCCCCGACCGTGCCGGCCCTTTCGGGATCCTGCAGCCGCTTGCCGATGCCGTGAAAATGTTCATGAAGGAAGAGATGATCCCTTCCGTTTCCAACAAGGCATTGTTTATCCTTGGCCCTTCTATCGCCATGCTCACCGCCTGCTTAACAGGTGTTGTGATCCCCTGGGGAAAATCATTGTGGATCGGCGGAACGGAATATCCATTGCAGATCACAGACCTTAACATCGGCATCCTTTATTTGTTCGGCGTGATCTCCCTCGGAGTTTACGGGATCATGATCGGCGGTTGGGCGTCCAACAATAAATATTCGCTGCTTGGCGGGATCCGCGCATCTTCCCAGATGATCAGCTACGAGGTGGCAATGGGCCTTTCCATCATTGCGCTTGTAATGACAACAGGCTCCCTGAGCTTAAGGGAAATTGCAGCGCAGCAATCGGGATGGCACTGGAACGTAGTGTACCAGCCTTTGGGCTGTTTGATCTTCATCATCTGCGCTTTCGCGGAAACCAACCGTGCACCATTCGATTTGCCGGAGTGTGAAACCGAATTAGTGGGTGGTTACCACACAGAGTACAGCTCCATGAAATTAGGGTTCTTCCTCTTCGCGGAATACATCAACATGTTCATTTCATCGGCGGTGATCTCCACCTTCTATTTCGGTGGCTACAACATGCCGTTTATTGGCCGCTGGGTGCATGACCCTAACTGGTTAGCCGTATTAGGGATCGTTTTCCTTTTTGTAAAGATCTCTTTCTTTATCTTCTTCTTCATGTGGGTTCGCTGGACACTGCCGCGCTTCCGCTACGATCAGCTGATGAACTTAGGATGGAAGATCCTGATCCCGTTGTCAATTTTGAATATCGTGATCACAGGATTTGTGATGTATTTTACAGGAAGCCTGAATTAATAAGTTGGCAGTATGCAGTTGGCAAAGATGAGGGATGCGAAATGAGAATAGTTCTTTAGTTTATTTATGGGTAGTTACAGGGATTTAAAAGTGTATCAAAAGGCATTTGATTTATCAATGCTCATTTTTAAAGAATCAAGGAATTTTCCTTCCGAGGAGAAATTTGGATTGACGAGCCAGATCAGGAGATCATCGCGCTCGGTGTGTTCAAATGTAGGGGAAGGCTACAGGAAGCGGATCTATCCCGCGCATTTTGTAAGCAAATGTTCCGATGCCGACATGGAGAACAGTGAAACGCAGGTATGGCTTGATTTCGCACTGGCCTGTGAGTATATAACAAAAGAAACGTACGATGATTATTTTAATCGTTCAGAAGAAATAGGAAGGATGATCAATCACATGATTGAGAATCCTGAAAGATATAAAGGAAGTAAATAGAGAGTTAATAATTATAAAAAATACAGTCAGTAATTGTTTCATACGGTAAATCGGATCTTTGCCAACTGACCAATTGCCAACTGCCAACTAAATAAACAATGCAATTAACGAACCGATCAAAAGTTGTTTCCAAAAAAGAAATGACCTTCGTTGAAAGAATGTATCTCCCTGCTATTTTCAGCGGGATGATGATCACTTTCAGCCACTTTTTCAGAAAGAAGCCTACCATTAAATATCCTGAGCAAACACGTGAATTCAGCGGAGTGTTCCGCGGGCAGCACGTATTGAAGCGCGATGAGAACGGAGCCGAACGCTGCACAGCCTGCGGATTGTGCGCGGTTGCATGTCCGGCCGAAGCCATCACCATGACCGCTGCGGAGCGTGAGCCGGGAGAAGAGCATTTGTACCGCGAAGAAAAATACGCGGCTAAGTACGAGATCAACATGCTGCGCTGCATTTTCTGCGGCGACTGTGAAGAAGCTTGTCCGAAGGAAGCCATCTTTTTAACCGACCGTAAGGTGGATACCATGTACAACCGCGGAGCCCTTGTTTTTGGAAAAGATATCCTGGTTGAATCGTTAGAGAACCCGATCGACCTCTCCAAGCGCCAGACCCCGGAAGTGAAAGAGTTCAAGAAGCAGAAAGGCTATCAGCACAATGAAACGCATGACCTGAACACAAGAACGGAGATGGATCCGAAGAATCCGCGTCCTGTTCAGAAAAAGAAATTAGGCAACAGCTAAACACAGACAACGACACTCGTATATGACAACTTACTTGTTTTACTTTCTATCATTCCTTGCCATCATGTTTGCCTTAATGGTGGTGTTATCTAAAAATCCTATTCACAGCGTATTATACTTAGTGCTTACTTTCTTCGCGATCGCGGGGCATTATGTATTGCTCAATGCGCAGTTCCTTGCAGCGGTGCACATCATTGTGTATGCCGGCGCCATCATGGTGCTCTTCCTCTTCGTGATCATGCTGCTGAACCTTAACAAGGAAACCGAGCCGCACAAAAGCTTATGGCTGAAAGGCATGGCAGCTGTTGCTTCCGGGTCGCTGCTGGTTGTGCTTGTGGGCTCGCTTAAAAATGCAGGACAAATGCAGGCTGCAGCGCCTTATAATGGCAGCATCGGACTGATCGAGAACTTAGGGCAAACATTGTTTCATGAATTCTTATTGCCGTTTGAAGTTGCGTCCATCTTATTATTGGGTGCAATGGTAGGTGCGGTAATGTTAGGAAAGAAAAGTATCAAATAAATATAATCGGCTATGCAAATTTCAATCAACTGGTATCTTTTATTAAGCGCGGTGCTGTTCACCATCGGCGTATTAGGCGTGCTCTTCCGTAGAAATGCCATCATCATCTTTATGTCGATAGAGCTCATGCTGAATGCCGTGAACCTTTTGCTTGTGGCGTTTTCGAGCTATTTGTCCGACAGCAAAGGGCAGGTGTTCGTGTTCTTCATCATGGCGGTGGCTGCTGCTGAGGTGGCAGTCGGGCTTGCGATCCTGATGAGTGTATACAGGAATTCGAAATCGACGGATATTAACAGTCTGAACAAGCTCAAAGGATAATCGAATAAATTTAAAAGCAAAAATTTACACAGTTCGTGAAACACAGTGCGGCAATTGCCAAAGCCTATTGCCAACTGCAAATTGAAAAGTTATGATAAAATTAGTTGGATTGGTTCCGCTTCTTCCCCTGGTCGGTTTTTTGATCATCGGATTTTTTGGGAAAAAATTATCAAAGGGATTAGCCGGGGTGATTGGCAGCGCTGCTGTGTTTGCAGCCTTTGCAGTTGCAGTCGGAATATTTTTTGAGCTGAACGGGCAGGCTGATAAATCGGTCACCGTTCCATTGTTCAGCTGGATCACTGCAGGCAAGCTGTCGGTGCCATTCTCCTTTTTGATAGATCCGCTTTCTTCCTTATTCCTGTTGATCATCACCGGGATCGGCTTCCTGATCCACGTGTACTCAACCGCTTACATGCACGACGATGAGGGCTTTTCCCGCTTCTTCGCTTACCTGAACCTCTTTATCTTTTTCATGCTTCTGCTCGTGCTGGGCTCCAACTACCTCATCATGTTCGTAGGCTGGGAAGGTGTTGGATTATGCTCCTACCTGCTCATCGGGTTCTGGTTCAAAAATACCGCTTACAACAATGCGGCAAAAAAGGCATTCATCATGAACCGCATCGGTGACCTTGGTTTCCTGCTCGGGATCATCCTCATCTTCGTAACATTCGGAAGCATCTCTTACCACGAAGTATTCGAACAGGCAAAAAGCTACGCTACAGGCACCCCGGTTTTAACTGCGATCGCCTTGCTGTTATTTGTAGGTGCAATGGGTAAAAGCGCGCAGCTACCATTATACACCTGGCTTCCGGATGCGATGGCGGGCCCGACACCTGTATCCGCACTGATCCACGCAGCAACCATGGTAACTGCCGGGATCTACATGATCGCGCGCTCCAACATCTTATACACGCTTTCGCCGGATGCAATGTCGGTAGTGGCGATCATCGGCGTTTGCACGGCTTTGTTTGCAGCGACGATCGGACTTGCACAGAACGATATTAAGAAAGTGCTTGCATACTCAACGGTTTCCCAGTTAGGCTACATGTTCCTTGCATTGGGCGTAGGCGCATACACCGGCGCTGTGTTCCATGTAATGACGCATGCATTCTTCAAAGCATTATTGTTCCTCGGCGCAGGAAGCGTGATCCACGCGATGAGCGGCGAGCAGGACATCCGCAAAATGGGCGGACTGAAAAAATACATTCCGATCACGCAGATGACCTTCCTGATCGGAACGCTTGCTATCTCCGGCTTCCCGGGTTTCTCGGGATTCTTCTCAAAGGATGAGATCCTGGCGCATGCGTATGAGCACAACAAAGTATTATGGTTCGTTGGGATCTTAACTGCGGGGATGACCACCTTCTACATGTTCCGCTTGTACTTCCTCACGTTCAAAGGCACATTCCGCGGCACACACGAGCAGGAGCATCACCTGCACGAATCACCGAAAGCGATGACCATTCCATTGATCATTCTGGCGGTGCTTTCCCTGCTGGGCGGATTGATCGGCATCCCGGAAGTATTAGGCGGACGCCATTTCCTTGAAGAATTCCTTAAGCCTGTTTTCGAAGATTCATCCTTCAGGCTCGTCCATCACTTATCCCATAATACGGAATATATCCTGATGGCTGTTGCTGTTGCAGTGATGGCGGGATCGATCTGGTATGCGTACAAAACATACGTTACCGATAAAACAGTTCCTGCAGAAAGCGAAGAGGAATTGAACCCGCTTCACAAATTGGTGTACAGGAAATACATGGTAGATGAGCTGTATGAATCCATCATCACAAAGCCTTTGAACTTTATCGGCGAAGGATTGCACAAGGTGGTGGATAACCAGATCGTGGATGGCGTAGTGAATGGCTGCGGCTATGTGGTGAACGGCGTAAGCGGCGTGATCAGGAAAGCGCAGACGGGTAACATCGGCTTTTATGTATTTGTGATGGTGATCAGCATCGTGCTGATCCTATTCACCCAATTGTTCTGATTTGAGTAGGCCCGTTCCCCCGTTTATCCTGAGCGAAGCCGAAGGAAGTGGGTTAGGGGTGTGTTATAAATGAAACTTAGAGATTAGAATTTAAAAACATATGATCACATTACTATTGATATTTTTTCCTTTGGTTGCAGCATTACTGCTGTTAATGGTAAAAGGCGAACAGGTTAAGAAGATCGCGTTGGGAGCTGCGGTTGTGGAGTTTATAATTTCCATTGCCGCCGTTGCGCAGTTCCGGCACAATGCAGATACACAGTTTGTGTTCAACATGCCATGGATCAAATCACTTGGGATCAGTTTCCATGTGGGCATGGACGGCATTTCCCTGCTGCTCGTGCTGCTCACTACCTTCCTTGTGCCGGTTATCATTCTTACCTCTTTCAGGAAAGCGTATAAGAACCCTACCGCATTTTATTCGCTGATCCTTGCCATGCAGTTCGCCCTCATCGGTGTGTTTGTTTCATTGGATGGCTTCCTGTTCTATGTGTTCTGGGAATTGGCGCTCATCCCGATCTATTTCATTTGTTTGCTTTGGGGCGGCGAAGACCGTGCACGCATCACCTTTAAATTCTTTGTATACACGTTAGCAGGGTCGTTACTGATGCTTGCGGGCCTGATCTACCTGTACCAGAATTCAGCGGCTCATACGTTTGATATTGCCAACTTATATGCAGCCGGTCAAAACATGGATGTGCTTCACCAGGGATATGTGTTCTGGGCGATGTTCATGGCTTTCGCGATCAAGATGCCGGTATTCCCTTTCCATACATGGCAGCCCGATACGTACACCACTGCTCCAACGCAGGGCACAATGATGCTTTCGGGGATCATGCTGAAAATGGGCGTTTACGGAGTGATCCGCTGGCTGCTGCCTTTGGCTCCGCTCGGCGTTGAGCATTGGGCGCACCTTGCCATCACGCTTGCCGTGATCGGGATCGTTTATACCTCTTGCATCGCTATCGTTCAGAAAGATTTCAAGCGTTTGATCGCTTATTCATCCATTGCCCACGTCGGGCTTATCGCTGCGGGGATCCTTGCCGGAAATGTGCAGGGCGTGCAGGGTGCAATGATCCAGATGATCAGCCACGGCGTGAACGTTGTCGGCTTGTTCTTCATTGTTGATATGCTGCAGTCGCGCTTAGGCACAAGGGATATTTCTTCAATGGGAGGCATCCGGAACCTGAACCCGCAATTCGCGGTGCTGTTCCTCATTGTATTATTAGGAAGCGTTGCCTTGCCGCTTACCAACGGATTTATCGGAGAGTTCCTGCTGATCAACGGCGTTTACCAGTACAATGCATGGCTGGCTGCTTTTGCAGGATTAACAGTGATCCTGGGTGCGGTGTACATGCTGCGCAGCTACCAGTCGATCATGCTGGGCGAAACCAACGCGGTAACCGCCGTGTTCCCTCCGCTGGAAGGATATGAAAAAGCAGTGCTTGTGATCATTTGTGCAGCTATCATTGTGTTCGGGGTGTACCCGAAACCGCTGCTCGACATTGCAGAGCCTTCAGTTATAAAATTAGTGGACAGCTTCAGGGCGGCAACGGGGAAATAGAAAACCTCAGCCCTTAATCCCCTCTCAAAAGAGAAGGGCTGTGTGAATAAAAATATAGAAATGCAGGATCGTATCATCGGCCTGTGGTGAAAAATAAAAATTATGACAGCATTAATATTACTTTCTGCATTAGGTGTAATAGCATTACTGGCTGAGATCTTCAGCTTCAAAAAATTACTGTACCCGGTTGTGATCCTCGGCCTGA
The DNA here is from genome assembly GCA_025963725.1 of Bacteroidota bacterium. Classification (GTDB taxonomy): domain Bacteria; phylum Bacteroidota; class Bacteroidia; order 2-12-FULL-35-15; family 2-12-FULL-35-15; genus 2-12-FULL-35-15. The sequence goes on from JAOQAE010000003.1 coordinate 673,999, forward strand.
TCACCACTTTCGTGCTGAACCTGGTTGACTGGAACACCGATAAACTATGGTATGGCATGATGCGCTACGATAATTTCGCAGTGGCGTTTTCTTCTGTGCTGATCGGCATCACCACGCTCTGGTTCATTATGGCGGAAAACTTTTTCAAGGAAGAATCGAGCCTTACCGACCACTTTGCGCTGATCCTGTTTGCGCTTGTCGGCGGAATTGTAATGGTGTCGTACACCAACATGACCATGCTGTTCCTTGGTATCGAGATCTTATCCATTCCAATGTATGTGCTCGCAGCCAGCAAAAAAGAAGATGTTTCTTCCAATGAGGCAGGCTTCAAATACCTTATTCTTGGCGCATTTTCCACAGGCTTCCTCTTATTCGGCATTGCGCTGATCTATGGCTCTACAGCCTCTTTCGACCTTCCGGTGATCGCAGATTTTATTACTTCTCATAACGGTGCGGTACCGGGAATGTTTTACATAGGCATCCTGCTCATCCTTGTTGCGATGGTGTTCAAGGTGTCGGCTGTTCCTTTCCATTTCTGGGCGCCGGATGTTTACCAGGGAGCGCCTACATCGGTTACGGCCTTTATGGCAACCATTGTGAAGACAGCTGCTTTTGCTGCATTCCTTCGCCTGTTCGCATCAACGTTTGCGGGAGCTGGAAGTGTTTGGATCGATGTGCTGTGGGTGATCGCCGCGCTTACATTGCTTGTCGGAAATATCACTGCGGTGGTGCAAACCAGCACGAAGCGCATGCTTGCGTATTCCAGCATCGCACATGCAGGTTACATGCTGCTTGCGCTGATCGCGCTCAACAGCTTTACACAAAGCTCGGTGCTGTTCTATTCACTTGCTTACTCCATCGGCTCCATTGCATCATTCGGTGTGCTGGGCATTGTAGCAACTTCAAGAGGGAACGATACAACAGATGCATTCAACGGACTTGCAAAAACAAATCCGCTGCTGGCGGTTGCCATGACGGTTGCCTTGCTTTCACTTGCCGGGATCCCGCCAACAGCAGGCTTCTTTGCGAAGTATTATATTTTCACTGCTGCATTTGCAAGCGGCTACGGCTGGCTTGTGCTCATCGCTATCCTTGCATCGCTTATCGGGGTGTATTATTATTTCCGCATCATTATCGCGATGTTCTTTAAGGAAAGCACGGAAGCTGCGATCGAAGTAACGGCAAACCATAAGCTGCTGTTCATCCTTACCATTGTGCTCACCATCGCATTAGGATTGTTCCCTGATTTTATTATCAGGTTGCTGTAAGCTGATTTGTACCACCCCAGCCCTCCTACAAGGAGGGAGCTGATTCTGCGTGCATTTAAAAAGTAATTCTAATTAAAAATTTAGCTCAAATTATTCCAACGGAGCATTCCCCTCCTCCCAGGAGGGGACAGGGGTGGTCCAACGAATGTTTATCGTTCACTTGTTTTTCACGGAGACTTCCCCCTTCTCGAAGGAGGAAACAGGGGTGGTGACACTATCCGTTCTCGGAAGCATAGATGCCACTTTGCTTTTATTTAAGGAAGGAATTAATGCCGGTGCAACTTTACCCACCGGCTTGTATAATAAAGATTCTTCTTTTGTTTTAAAGGAGATCATAGGATAGCTTTCTTCCAGGGCATCGATCATGAAGATTACCACGCTCATCACCATCGCAAATTTCAGCGCGCCGAAGATCGCCCCGCTGATCTTATTGAATGCCCCGAGCGCCATTCCTTCCACCATCCGCTGTACCAGCTTTGCAATAAAATAAATAAGGATCACGATCGCTAAAAAAGTGATGGCGAAGGAAACTATCGGTAAATAAGGCGAATCCCAGTGAAAGCTGTCTTTTAGCTTACCGGCGACAAGGTCCGAAAATTTAATTCCGCCCCAAACACCCAGCCCGAACGCCACAAATGTAGCGGCTTCCACGATGAGCCCCTTTGTGAAACCCTTGTAAAGCCCCCATACGATGGGAATGCAGAGAATAATATCGATGTAGTTCATTTTTTAAATGATGGATGCAACCTAAAGCCGGACAATATCATCTCAACAAAGAACGCAATACTCCCGCTCACCTTTTGCGCTCTTTATAAAACTTATTAAACCCTAATTGTTAAATTTTATTGATATGAAAAAGATTTACGTGTTTTTGATCTGTTGCCTTTCTTATGCAAATGCCAATTCCCAGTCGTATGTGCAGGGCGATATTAACGTGATGCCGCAGCCAATGATGACGCATGATTCCACCACCTGTACCTCTAACTGCAACCTTATGTACAGCATCATGATCTCCAACTCTTTTATGGGCGATTCGGTAAAGATCAAGGACCAGTCTTCAGGAAGCGTTATTGTTTATGATGTAAACATGTCCGGTGCAAATCCATGGTATGTTTATCTTCCTGTTCCAGTGTATAACAGCTTCGTTGGCGACAATGAGCTGATGGGCGGAAATGCCAGCTTTTTCGGGCCTACCGTAAAAGTGATCTCGGGGCCTGACACCATTTACAATATCAATAATTATTATATCCTGCCTGTAAGCAATCCATGCAATTACGGAACAGTTTCGGGCCGCATATATGTTGATCATAATAACGATTGTTCCTTCAATACAGGCGATGTGGCATTATCGTCCATCCCGGTGGAGTGGTCGGCCAATTTGAACAGTCCATCCATGACCTACTCATTTGGGAGCGGTTTTTATTCCGATGGCAGCGGCATGTACACGGCGCAGGTGCTGGAAAGCTGGATGCTCGATTATTCTGTTAACATTCCTTCCAATTACCAGTTCATATTTCCATCTACCACGTGCTCGCCCGCAAGCTACCTGTTTACAACGCTTCCGCAGGTAAATGCAGATTTTTCCCTGCAGTGCTCCAGCAGCGTGGATGTGCAGTGTTATGCAGGCTCATCCGGTGTTATCCGTCCCAATGTGCCTTTTTCCATGTTCCCTTCGGTGAGCAACACCGGCTGTGATTCTGCTTCCGGACAATTAAGGCTGGTGCTCGACAGCAGGGTTACCTATAATGCAGCGCTGAGCTCTTCACCAGCCCCTTCGGTGAGTGGCGATACGCTTACCTGGAATTATTCAGGCCTTACTAACTTAACATCAGGAGGATACTGGAACAGCTTCTTCGCGAACATTAACCTTACACCTGATCCAACAGTGATCAGCGGCGACATGCTTTGCTTTCATGTATTTACGAATGTTCCTGCGGCTGATGTAAATCCTGCGAACAATGATTATTCGTTCTGCCTTCCTGTAGTAAGCTCATACGATCCTAATTTCAAGGAGGTGTCGCCCGCGGGAACTACCGCTGCCGGCCTTATCGATCCGATTTCCGATACTGTATTAACATACACCATTCACTTCCAGAACACAGGTACTGCGCCTGCAATGACAGTGAGCGTTACCGATTCACTTGATGCTGATCTCATTCCATCGAGCCTGCAGATCCTTGGATCAAGCCACAATGTTACGCCGGTATGGTCGGCTCCCAATGTAGTAAGCTTTACGTTCTATGGCATTAACCTGCCCGACAGCACCAGCAACGAAGCAGCGAGCCATGGCTCAGTTACGTTCAGGATCAAGCGCCAGCCTTCGCTTGCGGCAGGAACACAGATCAGGAACAAAGCGGAGATCTATTTTGATTTTAACCCGGCTGTTGTTACCAACACCACCCTGAACACGATCCAGGGGCCTGCGGGGATCACGGACATTGTAAATAACGGCTCCGTTTCTGTGTATCCAAATCCTTTCTCCGACAACACCACTTTTATGATCAACACAGATAAGTCCGGCGAAGTGTACTCTTTTGAGCTGAGCGATGTGTTGGGTAAAAGCGTGAAGAGCATGAAAACAACCGACAGGCAATTCTCTGTTTCCCGTGAAGGATTGCAGAACGGAATGTATTTCTATAGCATTACAACTGCCGATGGCCTTGTGGGTATCGGGAAGGTGATCATTAAGTAACAAACAAACAACACATACAACATGAAAAAATTAATCGCTACTCTCGGTTTATTTTCGCTTGCCATAGCCGCCTTTGCAACAGGTGTGGTGGCAACTGCAACGGGAACAAATCCTACATGCTACGGCTTTTGTAACGGATCCGCAACTGCAATGGCAGGCGGCGGTGTGGGGCCTTATGGCTTTACATGGACCGGCCCTTCATCGTATACCGCTTCAGGTGCGAATATCAGCGGGCTGTGTGCGGGAACGTACGTGGTTACTGCAACCGACAGCAGCGACATGACCACTGCACAATACACGCTTGTATTGAGCCAGCCGGGAATGCTTGCTGCGGCTATCACAGGAGGCGGCCCTGTTTGCTCGGGCAGCTGTGTTAGTATGGCGGGTTACGCTACAGGTGGTAGCGGCGGCGGATATACTTATTCATGGTCGCCGGCCGCAGGGTTAAGCAGCAGCACTATTTCCAATCCTACAGCTTGTCCGGTAACCACCACTGTTTACACACTTACCGTAACGGATGCAAACGGATGCACTGCAAATACTGTGAATACGGTAGGGGTCAATCCTGTTCCGACAATTACAGTTAATTCAATAACAATTTGTGCAGGCAATTCGGGAACGCTGTCTGCAAGCGGCGCATCAACCTACAGCTGGAGCGGCGGCATGACCACAGCAACGGTTACTGTATCGCCTTCTTCCACAACTACCTATACCGTTATGGGAACGGCTGCGGGTTGCACGGGTACTGCCACTGCAACAGTTACGGTTAATTATCCGCCGGTTGTTACCTTGTCACCTTCCCCTTCTGCATGCGGAGGATGTAACGGTTCGATCACCGCTTCGGTACCCGGCGGAACCGTTGTGTCATGGAACGGGCCTTCAGGTTATACTTCCACAGTACTGAGCCCTACGAACCTCTGCACGGGATTTTATACTGTTAATGCCACTTTGATGGGTTGCGTATCAACTACGAGTACAACAGTTGGCAGCGCCTCCACAGTTTCTACCACGATAGGTTCATATATTCCTTCTTCCTGCAGTATCTGCAATGGCGGAGCCACTGTTTATGCCACGGGCGGAACTCCGCCGTATGCGTTTCTGTGGAGTGATGCAGGGGCTCAGACTACAGCTACGGCAACCGGCTTATGTGCCGGAACTTATTCCGTGACAGTTACTGATGCAGCCGGCTGTACCTCTGTGTCGATAGCAACTATTTCAAGCACAGCGCCAATCACCGCCATGGTAAGCACAACGTCGACAGCCTGCGGTTTCTGTAACGGAGGGGCTAACGTAACGGCATCAGGCGGGACCGGCCCTTACACGTATACATGGACTCCTTCCGGTGGAACCGGCACATCGCTTACTGCGCTTTGTGCAGGTATATATAATGTTACGGTTACCGATATGAACGGATGTTCATCAACCGCAAGCGGAACAGTAACTTCTGCCACGCCGGTGTACGTTACCGCCTCGATAAGCCCTTCCACCTGCGGCATGTGTAATGGTACTGTCAGCGTATTCCAGAGCGGCGGTGTTGCGCCATACCTGTATGACCTGAACAATGGATCACCAACACAAACAAATGGTAATTTCTCCAGCGTATGCTCAGGAGCGTACATTGCAACCGTTACCGATGCAAACGGATGCTCGGGGATTTATACGTTATATGTTGCATCAACTAACACGTCTTCTTTCAGTGTCAGCAATGTTATCCAGAATGAAAGCGCTTCAGGGTTGCACGATGGTTCGGTGGACCTTACAGTTACAGGATCAACAGGCCCATATACGTTTTTATGGAGCAATGGAGCTACAACGGAGGATGTTTATTCGCTGGCGCCAGGCTCATACAATGTAACAGTCACCGATAGCAATGGCGACTGCGGCACTTATTATTTTAATGTGTCCACCACTTCATCGGCAGGATATGTTACGGGCTATATTTATAACGATAATAATTCAAATTGTGTATTCGACGTAGGCGATGCTGCATTGTCAGGATATTGTGTTCAGGTAACAAGTGGCCCGGCGCATTATTATGGCTACGCCAACAGCGCAGGTTATTACAGTGTGTATGTGCCTTCCGGGGGAAGCTATACGGTAACACCCTATAACACAGTTAACCTGGAGGCGGCCTGCACGAACTCATACAGCGTAAGTGTTACTGCAGGCGGAACTGTTTCCAACATTAATTTTTCTTACACCATCCCCACGGTTTATGATGTGTGTGTATCCGCATATTCAACGGGTATAGTTCCGGGCTTTAACGGCGGCTATAGCATTAGCCTGCAGAACTACGGCAACATGCCTTCCAATGGTGTTGTGTATTTTGTATTGCCGCCGATGCTGAATTATCTGTCGGCATCGCCTGTGCCGTCAAGCATTTCGGGCGACACGCTGTTCTGGAACTATACAGGCCTGGCAGCATATTCAAACTCTTATTACTACGTTCAGTTCTATACACCATCAACAGTTCCGCTGGGATTAACTGCAACGGCCTATGCTCACGCAACGCTTACCAATGGCACGGATGTGAATCCTGCATGTAACTCGTACACGTATACACGCCTTGTAAGCGGCTCCTTCGATCCGAATGAAAAAACGGTTTCTCCTTCCGGAACAGGTGTAACAGGCGATATTCCTTTAACGGAAGATGAGTTCACCTATCTCGTTGCATTTCAGAATACCGGAACAGGGCCTGCAGTGAACATCACGATCACGGATACGCTTTCTTCCTTGCTGGATAACATGAGCTTCGCGATGATCGATGCCAGCCATCCGTATGTGGTGGAGTTTTTACCGGGCAATGTGCTTCGCTGGGAGTTTAATAACATTATGCTGCCCGACAGCACAACGGATGAAGCAGCAAGCCACGGGCATGTACAATTCAGGATCCATAAGCTGAATGCGCCGGTTGCCGGCCAGGTGATCCGGAATAAAGCCTACATCTATTTCGATTTCAATGCTCCTGTGATCACCAATACAGCCATCAATACATACAATCTTGCTGCGGCTGTTGAAGGCCAGTTCAATGAGAATGGCGCGGTGGCTGTTTATCCAAATCCATTCACAGACAATACCACTTTCGTGATTAGTTCTGAAAAGCTGAATGAAACATACTCTTTCGAACTGAAAGATGTGCTTGGTAAAACGGTGAGGAAGATAAAAACAAATGAGAAGCAATTCTCTGTTTCAAGAACAGGGCTGGAGAACGGAATGTACTTCTACAGCATTACAGGCTCAGACGGAGTGGTTGGTGTTGGTAAAGTGATCATTAAATAAATAAGCATGTTCATTAAAAAGCCCTTCCGGATTTTCCGGAAGGGCTTTTTTTATTGGAGTGGTTTCCTGATCTCTGAAATATCATATCCCATGCGCTTGCAGTGCTCCACAAGCGAAGTGTAAAGCTGGTTATCCATCTTCCCGGTGCGGTTCATGATATAAAGAAATTTCTTTTTCGGGTGCCCCACGATCACGTACGAATAATCTTCCGCGATCTCTTCTATGAGGTAATCCGCTTTAAAAGGCCAGAAGAACTGTACTTTCCATTTTACGTTCTTTGTGTCGGCTTGCGGGAATCCTTTTGCGCGGAGCTCTTTTTTTTCAGGCTGTCCTTTTTTCTTATAAGTTGTATATACGTCAATGTTGCCGTCCTCACGGATGGTATAGGTTTCCGTAGTGTAATCCCAATCCGCATCGAAACGCGTAGGAATAGTGCCGATCACATACCATTTGCCGGAGTATTTCTGCAGGTCGATCGTGGAAGGCGCTATGGCGGGCATTGCTGTGCTCACAATGGAGCAGATAACAGATGCAATTTTAAAGGTGGTCATGCCCCATTTAATAAAAAAGTGTGCCATTTAACACAAAAACAGGATTTTACCCTAAAAATATGAACCTCTGAAAGTATTGCAAACATTGAACAAATCAATTAGTTTAAAGGCCGGGCACAAATAAATTTGGAAGTTGAAATATTCCAAGGCTATATTTGCAGCGCAATTACGAAACATGCACAACAGCGCAACACATACTTTAAACACGATCAGCAGCACAATGATGTGCTGTATGATGTGTTTTTAATTAGTGGAAGGCCTGTTATATCAGCACATATAAACAATTTAAAAAAGGCTTTCCGTTATGGGAAGCCTTTTTATTTTATGCAGGAACACACAATGAATCAACCTGAGGAGAACATACACAAGCCCGGTAAGCCCAACGCTGCGCCCGATGCGGGCGAAAGCTTGTCTTCACTGCAGCCTCACCTTGTTACCGGTGAGCCGCGCGGGAGGAAGCGGACATGGAAATACTGGCTGAGCTACAGCGCTGCTGCATTGGCGCTGATGATCGTGGGACATATTATTTTTTCTTATTTACCCCTCTCGCAGATTGGTGGCCTGGCGGGTGATCTTTTGTCGCAGGTAGACAGCACGCTGCTCATTTTTGTTGCCGGCGGCTTCGTTGCGCAGATGGTGGACGGAGCCTTGGGCATGGCTTATGGCGTAACGGCAACCACGTTCCTGCTCTCGTTCGGGATCGGCCCGGCGGCGGCCAGCGCCAGCGTACATGCTTCGGAGATCTTTACCACGGGCGCTTCGGGGCTCAGTCATTTGCGATTTAAGAATGTGAACTCAAAGCTGTTCAGGCACCTGCTCATCCCCGGCGTGATCGGCGCCATCATAGGAGCGTATGTGCTCTCCTCCTTTTCGGAATACGGAGGATATATTAAGTCGGTGGTGTCGGTATACACGCTCATCCTTGGCATTGTGATCATCGTGAAAGCGGTCCGCAGGCTGCGCAATAAGAAAAAGATCAAACGGATCGGGATCCTCGCATTTTTCGGCGCGTTCCTGGATTCGATCGGCGGCGGGGGCTGGGGCCCCATTGTTTCCTCCACGCTGATCGCAAGAGGGCGGAACATGCGCTACACGATAGGATCGGTGAACCTGGCGGAGTTTTTCATTACGCTGGCGAGCTCTGCCACTTTCTTCACGCTTATCGGGATCCATCACTGGCAGGTGATCACCGGGTTGATCATCGGCGGAAGCATTGCGGCGCCTCTCGCAGCGTATTTCACCTCGAAGATCCCGGTGCGTGCCGGACTGATCACCGTGGGCATTGTAATAGTTGTTGTAAGTTTAAGGAACCTTTTGAGCGCTGTGTTTTAATGGATATTATTGAGCTGAATAAGAAATATCTTCCTTTAACTCCGCCGGAACGGATCAGGATGCTGTATACGGATTTCGACAGGATCCTTTTCACATCTTCCTTCGGCACCACATCTGCATTTTTATTGCATTTGTTCAATACGGTAAACCCCGCTCAGGTGGTGCATTTCCTGGATACGACCTATCATTTCAATGAAACGCATGCCTACAGGCAATTGCTCACTGATCTGCTGAAGCTGAAAGTGATCGAGGTGAAGCCGGAAGAATGGAAGAATACATTCACACAGCAGGATAAGACCTGGAACAGCGATCCCGACCTTTGCTGCTCCATCAACAAGGTAGAGCCGCTGGATAAGATCAAGCCGGGTTTCCAGGTGTGGGTGTCGGGACTGATGTCGTCACAGAACAAATACAGGGAGAATTTAAAGATCTTTGAAGAAAAGGATGGCATATTAAAATTTTTTCCGATCGTTGACCTTTCCGAGAAGGATGCTTACGATTACATACGGAAAAATAAGCTTCCCGAGCATCCGCTGCTGAAGGCCGGCTACAATTCCGTGGGCTGCTTTCATTGCACGGTGGCCGGAAAAGGCCGCAGCGGACGCTGGGTGAACAAATCGAAAACAGAATGCGGATTGCATTTGTAAGCACTGCTTATACTAACAGAATAAAAACAAATTGATATGGAAAATAAAAATATTACAATAGGATTATTCGGGTTCGGCTGTGTTGGCCAGGGACTGTATGATGTGCTGAACCATTCGCAGGGACTGAAGGCGAACATCGAAAAGATCTGCGTAAAGGACAGGAACAAGAAGCGGAAGATCGCTGATGAATTTTTTACGTTCGATAAGGAAGAGATCCTGCAGCGCAACGGGCTCAACGTAATTGTAGAGCTGATCGATAATGCCGATGAAGCATTCGCGATCGTAAAGCAGGCGATGAACAATGGTGTGAGCGTGGTGACTGCCAATAAAAAAATGCTCGCGGAAAATTTCAGCGAGCTGTATCACCTGCAGGTAAAGAACAATGTGGCGCTGATCTATGAAGGCTCCGCAGGCGGCAGCATCCCGATCATCCGCAACCTGGAGGAGTATTACGACAATGAATTGCTGAGCAGCATAAAGGGGATCTTAAACGGTACCTGCAATTACATCCTTACGCGCATGGAGCTGGAGAACAAAGATTACCTTGATGTGTTGAAGGATGCGCAGCTGAATGGCTTTGCGGAAAGCGACCCATGGCTGGATGTGGCAGCCTTCGACACAAAGTTCAAAGCGCTGCTGCTCACCGTGCATGCATTTGGGATTGTGCTGAACCCCGATGATATATTTAACACCGGCATCCAGAACATCAGCTACGATGATATATTGTATGCGAAGCAGCGCGGGCTGAGGATCAAGATGCTCGCGGTTTCGCACAAGGTAGGCGATAAGTTCCGCGTGTATGCCATACCGCATTTTGTGGACCGCAACAGCGAGCTGTACAATGTTAGCTATGAATACAACGCGGTGGAAGTGGAAGGCGCGTATTCCTGCAAGCAAACCTTCGTTGGCAAGGGCGCAGGAAGCCACCCGACGGGAAGCGCTGTATTGTCCGACATTTCAGCGCTTACCTATGATTATAAATACGGCTATAAAAAGCTGAAAAAATTAATTAACGGATCAGGGAACATTGAGCCGGGCAAAGCGCAGATCGAATATGACTTTCCTATTAAGCTCTACATCCGCTTCCAGGACGGCGAGCAGCTGAACGATCTTGAGATCATTTCGGTGGAGGAGGAGTTTAAATCAGCAGGTACCAATTACATCATTGCGAATGTAAATTTTAACTCGCTGTTCAATATTTATAACAAGAGGGAGAACAAATTATTTATTTGTGCGATATAATCTGTACGGATAACGAATCGTATTTATCAGCGATCCGTACCCAACCTTTTTTGCTCCGCCTTCGAAAGCCCTTTCACCACCAGCTCATACGAATGGTCGATCCATTCCTGTAATTTTTTATCGGCAACGGAACCATCCGCGATCACTGTGTTCCAGTGCTTCTTGTTCATGTGGTATCCCGGTAGCACGCAGTCATGCTGCTCGCGGAGCGCGATGGCCTTTTCCGGGTCGCATTTTACATTGAACTGCAGCGGCTTGCTGTCGATACCCGTCAGCAGGAAAGCTTTTCCCATTACTTTAAACACCAGCGTTTCCGGCCCGAAGGGAAGTGTTTCTTCCACGCCCTTTTGGGAAATGCAATAATTGCGAAGCTCTTCAATATTCATGGTGCGAATTACGGATCAATACTAATTTTACGAATTACGAATGTTTACGAATTGCGTGCGTTGTCATTTCGAGTTCGACCGAAGGGAGAGTATCGAGAAAGTGCGGGAGCTTGTTCTCGATATGCTCGTCCCTCGCTTCCCGATAGCTATCGGGACGAACTGACGCTATAACATTTCAATACTCAATCGGCAGCACCTTCGAATCTTTCGGTTTCGACAGCACCACCATCGTCTGCATTTGCCCGATCTCCTCCATCTTGCTCAGCTTTTGCGATATGAGCGCTTCAAAATCGCGGATGTCCTTCATCATCACAATGAGCACATAATCGGCATTGCCCGTTACCTGGTAGCATTCCATGATCTCGGGAATTTTATTGATCTCCTTTTTAAAGTTGCTGATGGCATTCTCCACCTGTCGCGTAAGCGTGATCTGGATAATGGCGCTGATGCCGATCCCCAGCGCTTCCTGGTCGAGCTGCGCATAATAGCCTTTGATCAGCTTTGCATTCTCCAGCTTCTTTACGCGCTCCAGCGTTGGCGCAGGTGAAAGTCCGATCTCCGCCGACAATTGCAGGTTGGTGATCTTTGCGTTCTCCTGCAAGATCCGGAGGATCTTCAGGTCGGTTTTATCAGGGCTGTAGTTCATGTAAAAGCTTATTTATTCAAAGTTAAAAAAATAAAAAAGAACCTGTAATTTTTGCTACTTTTGGATCAATAACACAAAAACTGATTCAAACCGGAATATGGAAAATAAGATCAAGGAATTAGGCAAAAAGATAGAGGAAGCGCACCTGGGCGGCGGCGTGAAGCGCATTGAATCACAGCATAAGAAAGGCAAGCTCACAGCACGCGAGCGCCTGCACTTCCTGATGGATGAAGGCAGCTTTGAGGAGATCGGGATGCTGGTAACGCACCGTTCGGCGGAGTTCGGGCTGGACCGCGAAAAATACCTTGGCGATGGCGTGATCACCGGCTATGGAACCATTAACGGGCGTTTGGTATATGTGTTCTCACAGGATTTTACAGTGTTTGGCGGATCGCTGAGCGAAACGCATGCAGAGAAGATCTGCAGGATCATGGACCTCGCCATTAAGAACGGCGCTCCTGTAATCGGCCTGAACGACAGCGGCGGTGCGCGCATCCAGGAAGGCGTTGTTTCCCTCGGAGGCTATGCCGATATTTTTTACCGCAACACACTGGCATCCGGCGTTGTTCCGCAACTGTCGGCGATCATGGGGCCCTGCGCAGGCGGTGCCGTGTATTCCCCTGCCATTACGGATTTCATCATGATGGTGGAAAACACCTCTTACATGTTTGTAACGGGGCCGAACGTGGTGAAGACCGTAACACATGAGGAAGTGACTTCGGAAGAATTAGGCGGAGCATCCACACATTCAACAAAATCGGGCGTTACGCATTTTTCATGCGCGAATGAGATCGAGTGCATCAACAACATCAAAGCCCTGCTGAGCTACATGCCGCAGAACTGTGAAGATGATGCGCCTTCGGTTCCATACGAAAGCAATGGCAATGAAAAGCGTCCCGACCTCAACAAGCTGATCCCTGAAAATCCTAACCAGCCTTACGACATCCGCGATGTGATCAGCGGTGTGATCGATACGGACAGTTTCCTTGAAGTGCATAAGAACTTCGCCGAGAACATTGTTGTAGGCTTTGCGCGCCTTGCCGGGAAAAGCATCGGCATTGTTGCCAACCAGCCTGCCTTCCTTGCAGGAGTGCTCGATATTAACTCATCCACCAAAGCAGCGCGCTTCGTGCGTTTCTGCGATTGCTTCAATATTCCTTTGCTTGTATTCGAAGATGTTCCGGGATTCCTTCCGGGAACCGACCAGGAATGGCATGGCATTATTACCAACGGGGCAAAATTATTATATGCTTTCTGCGAGGCCACCGTTCCGCGCATCACGGTGATCACCCGCAAAGCTTACGGCGGAGCGTATGACGTAATGAACAGCAAGCACATCGGCGCCGATATGAACTATGCATGGCCATCGGCGGAGATCGCGGTGATGGGCGCAAAAGGCGCAGCGGAGATCATCTTCAAAACGGAGATCGCTTCATCTGCCGACCCTGTTGCAAAGCTTGCAGAGAAAGAAAAAGAATACATAAAGCATTTTGCCAATCCATACCGCGCAGCGGAAAGAGGCTATGTTGATGAAGTGATCAAGCCGGAAGATACGCGCGAAAAGCTCATTAGGGCATTCGGCATGTTGAAGAACAAGGTAGATAAGCTGCCGAAGAAAAAGCACGGAAATATTCCATTGTAAACACAGGTACCTGATAAAAAAAGGCCCTCTCTATACCAATAGGGACGGCCTTTTTTAATTTTATTCAGAATCCCGGGGTGACCTTTTGCAAATTTGACCATTAATAGTAAAAACCAACAGGTATGGAGGATCAGAAAATCATTGAATTAATTCAAAGCCATAAGCACGACAAGGTTTTTACTGCGCTGTATAAATACTTCCCGGTAGTAAAAAAGATGGTACTTGTCAATGGCGGAAGGGCGGAGGACGCCGAGGACATTTACCAGGAAGCGCTCATCGTTTTTTACCGCAAGGCCGCTTCGCCCGGCTTTCACCTTACAGCCTCCATCAATACTTACCTCTATAGCATTTGCCGGTTTATGTGGATGGAGCAATCCCGGAAACAGCAGAAGCAGAATTTTGTGGAGATAGAAAAGGAAACGCTCAGTGAAGCTGAGTTTATTGCTGAGATCGAAGCGGAATCGCAATTCAACCTTGCGGAGAAGGTGATCAGTGACTTGGGAGAACGCTGCAGGGAATTACTGATCCTGTTTTATTTCCACTCTAAAAAGCTGAAGGACATTGCCGCACAAATGGGCTACAACTCCGAGAATACGGCAAAGAACCAGAAGTACAAATGCCTTGAAGCAGCTAAGAATAAGCTGAAGCTTCTGAAGTCAATGTAGTAAGCGCGCCGTCATTTCGTTTCACCTACGGCAAGCCTTCGGCGACCGAAGGAGTTCTCCCGAAGGGAGAGTATCGAGAAAGAGCGTAAGAAAAAAACATTCACTCATAAAACCAATATCATGAGAAAAGAACTTGAATTGATGGAAACCATCGAGAATTATATAAATGGAAAATTATCGGCTGCCGACAAAGCCGCCTTTGAAAAGAAAATGCAGGCCGATCCGCAGCTGCAAAAAGAAGTGCAGCTTCAGAAGGAGCTGCTGGAAGGCATCAGGCGTGCCGCGATCAAGCAAAGCGCGCAGAAGGGCTTGAAAAAATATAAGCTCAACCGTAATTTAAAGAACTGGGGGCTAACCGGATTAACAGCTGCAGTGCTGGTTGCAGGCTCCGTTTTTCTTTATAACTCCGTTACAAAAAGTCCGCAGCATAATAACGCTCCGAATGAGCTCCCGGAGTTGAATGAGCAGGGCAGCAGGCTCTGGAGCGATGCGGACAAATATCTTCCGCTGCAAAGCTTTGAGCTGGATCCGGAGAAGGATACTGTGGTGGAAACCCAGGATGGGATCGTGTTTGCGATCCCTGCACATACATTTTTGGATGCAGGCGGAAAGCCTGCTACAGGCACCGTGCAGCTGGAAATTAAGGAGGCGCTGAAAGCTGCCGATATTATGAAGGGCGGATTGAATACAAGGTCGGGCGACAAATTGCTGGAAACCGGCGGCATGTTCTACATCAATGCACGGCAGGGCGATGCTTCGCTGAAGATAGATCCGAAAAATGCGATCTATGCCGAAGTGCCATCGGATGAAGAAAAGCCGGGCATGCAGCTCTTTGAAGGCAAGCGCCTTGCTGATGGAAGCATCGACTGGGTGAACCCGAAACCTATCCGCAAGGACCTTATCCCGGTTGATATTCTGTCGCTCGATTTTTACCCGCCGCATTATCTCGATTCATTGAAAAGCTGGGGATACGATATCAGCAATAAGAAGTTTACGGATAGTTTGTATTACTCGTTTGCGGCATTATTTAATTACGAAGAGCTGGCGGCGAAAGAGCATGCGCGTCAGGATAGCATCGCCGCGGTGGAGGCTGCGTTAGCCGCTGAATATGCAGCCAGGATGGAAAGATACGGAAGCGCCGCGGTGCAGGAACATTGGGGCAAGGACTACTCTGGTAACGCATCTGGCGATACCATAGTTCGGTTAAGAGGAATTAATCCCGCAAAAATAAAAGCTATATGGGATGCAAAATACCAGAATACACTATTAGCTACCCGGGAATTTGAAGAGCGCCTGCAATACATTCACAAGACCTGTGATGCACATGTGCTTGACATGTACATCGACAACCTCGACAAAGATCTTTGCAGCATCGATTCCATGGTTGCGCAATCAAATGGCGTGATAAGCATGGAGTCGGATGCAGTGTATTATCCGGGGTATCCTGAATTCTGGAAGTTCGCTGCACGCGGCGATGGCAAAGTAAAGAACGGAGAAAAGAATGTGGAATTATTAAAGGCATATTACAGGCAAAAAAGCAAAATGTATACGGAAGCGATCTCAAAAACGGCGAATGAATTTTGGGGAAAACAGAAGGATCTGGATAACACTGCTGAAGGAAAGCGCAACGAACAGCAGTCAAAAGACCTGCAGCGCAATGCGGAGAATTTTAAGCAGGAGCTTGAGCTTAATCTTGATGAAGCATACAGGCAACTGGGAAAGAAGCGCCCGGCGCCGCTTCCCGCCTCTCCGTACGGGCTGCACATTGCAACAACCGGCTGGTACAATGTGGATGCGTATGTGATCCAGTCGACGCTTACAAGAACAACGCTTGATTACACCGATCCCGAAACAGGAAAAAAAGCGGTGATCAATTATGAGCCCCTCTCGGTAACAATTGAGAATTACAAGGACTACGACCGTGTACTGGTGTACCTGCTTCCCGATGAGCTGAGCAGCTTCCAGCGGATGCCCAACAGGAATGAAGTGTTTGAGGAAGAACTGAATGAGCTGATGCGCTATAAACTGGTGTGCCTTGCTTACAAAGGAGACAGGTCGTTTTACTTTTCGAAGGAGGAAGTGGGGAAAGGAAAGCTGAGCGTATCACTCATTGAAACGAGCGACAAGGATATTGAAGCTAACATTGGCAAGCTTTCGAAGCGCTCACAATCCAGGGCGATGTACGATGAACTGCGTTACATCGGCTTTGAAAAAACAGAAGCGAAGCGACAGCAGCAGCTTGTTAAAATAAAGGAGCTTACAAATAAGATCAGGCCGGTGATCTTTCCTTGTATGGTTGCAAAAACAGATAGTGCGATAGTTGATTCCTTTGGAGCTGATGCACGCGGCTTCTAATCACACCTTATGAATATCCTGGAATGTGATCTTAAAGGTAGTGCCCTGCACATTGGTGATGGCAATGCTTCCATTGATCTGCTCCACCAGCGTTTTGATGAGCTCGATGCCGAGCGTGTTGGAGTTCTCCCAGGAAAAATCAGGAGGTAATCCCACTCCGTTATCAGTGACCAGCATCTCCAGCTGGTCACTTCCTTTTTTATAAAGCCGGATAATGATCTTCCCGTTGCTCCGGCCTGTGAACGCGTATTTCAGGGAATTGGAGATCAGCTCGTTCAGGATGAGGCCCAATGGCATCAGCGTGTCAATGCCTATCGTTTCCACGGTGCATTCCACCTTCAGCGCCACATCCTTGTTGGTACGGTAAGAGCGGATAAGCCCTTCGGCAAGTGTGGTCACATAATCATCCACATGGATGTTGGCAAGGTCCTTCGACTTGTATAACTTCTCATGGATGATCGCCATCGAGAGGATCCTGTGCTGGCATTCCTCGAAGAGCGCAAGCACTTTTTTATCTTCCACCTGGAACGATTGCAGGCGCAGCAGGCTGTTGATGATCTGCAGGTTGTTCTTCACCCGGTGGTGGATCTCTTTCAGCAGCAGCTCCTTTTCTTCCTTCTGCCGTGTGATGCTCGTGTTCTGCTCCACCAGCAGCTGATTAGCCTTCTGCTTTTGCTTGTAGCCGCGGATCACCACGATCACAAGAATGAGCAGCAGCAGGAACCCGATGGAGATGGAGATGACCAGGATCCGGCTGCTGTAGATCTCCAGCTGCTGCAGGTCTTTCTCCTTTGTAAGCAGCGCGATCTCTTTTTTATTCTGGTCCGATTCATACTTCGCCTGCATCTCCGACATCATCCTGTTGTTCTTGTCGCTCAGCAGGCTGTCCTTCACCGCCGTATTCAGCTTGATATACTCGTTGGCCTGCCTGTAATTCCCGGCGGCTTCACTGATCTCCGACAGTGCCATGTAGGCTCTCGACTGCTCCGGTGCAAGCCCCACTTCAATGGCAAGCGAGAGCCCCTTCCGCAGCGATTCCGCAGCCCGGTCGTATTGTGATAATTTAAAGTAAAGAATGCCGATGTTATTGTTGACTGTCGCTCTTCCCGCTTTATCTCCCGTTTCATTGAACAGCTGCAGCGATTGGTTGTAATATTCCAGCGCCTTGCGGTGATCCCGCTTCAGTAAATACACATCCCCGATGTTGTTCAGCGTATTCGCCATACCCTGCTTGTTGTTCAGCTCCTTTTTCTGCTGCAGCGATTTCATATAATAGCGCATCGCTTCCTCGTAATTGCCCGAGCGCTTGTACACCTCGCCAATATTGTTGTTGGTGTTTGCAACGCCCGCGGGGTTCTTTAATTCTTCTTTCAGCTTCAGCGATTTAAAATAAAAGCTGAGCGCTTCCTCGTAATTGCCAAGCAGGTCGTTCACCCCGCCAATGTTGTTGTACGAATAGGAGATGGCTGCTTTATCGTTCATGCGCTCATTGATCCGCAGCGACACATAATAAAACTTCAGCGCATCGGCATACATGCCCTGGCTGTCGTACAGCAGCCCTATGTTATTGGAAGCGGAGCTCATGCCTTTTTGATCGTTCAGCTCCTTGTAGGTATCAAAAGCTCTGAAATAAAAATCCTTGGCCTTCATGTAATTCGACTGGAAGCGGTAGAGGTCGGCAATCTGATTGCAGGAGCGCGCAATGCCCGTTCCGTAGCGTGCTTTCTCCGCAAGGGCAAGGGCATCGTTCGCATAGGAGAATGCTTTTTTGCTGTCGTTCTTCCTGGTGGCGGAAGAAAGGCTGATCAGCGCTTTTACTTTAACGCTGTCATCAGCGGTTCCCGATACTACCGCCAAAAGGCTGTCCGGCTTCGGATCCTGTGCAGGAGCGAAGAATGGCCGGAGCAAAAATGCAAGCAACAAAAAGGGAGCAATTTTTTGTTTCAAGTACACTACGATTTTGAACGTAAAAAGCGGTGTAAATGTACAAAATCTGTTTTTAACCGGCTGATCTTCTTTATTTTATGCCAATCACGGCCATCATGCGGCCTGTATTGCCTTGGCCGGCGCGGTGTGAAAAGAACAGCTCATTATCCGCCACCGTGCAATGGCTGCTGATCTCGATATTTTCAGGCGGGATGCCTGCATCTGTTAAAAGGCGCTGGTTTGCAGCTTTCAGGTCCACGAACCATTTTTGTTTCCGGCTGTCGAAACGCTTTACGTCAGCGTCAAAATGTTCCGCCACTTCGGGGCCAACTTCAAAGTTCGCGTAGCTGATGCAGGCGCCGATAAAGGCTTTGCAGTCCTTGCCGCTTGTTCCGAAATGCTCCTGCATCATTCGCATGGCATTGCTCACGATCTTTCCGGCAGTTCCTCTCCACCCGGCATGCAGCGCGGCAACAGCATTGTTCTTTTCATCATGGATGAGAATGGGCGTACAGTCGGCGATGGATACCGCCAGGAAAACGCCGCGCGTGTTGCTGATCAGTCCGTCATAACCTTCCGTTGTTACCGGTGTATTAACAAGCAATACATCGTTTCCATGCACCTGGTGGCTTTTTGTCACCTGTGCCTGCGGAATGTGCAGCGCTCCGAAAAAAAGCTCCCGGTTCTTCAGAACATTCGTTTCAGCATCCTTCACCGACATGCCCAGGTTGAGCGAATGGAAGGGGGCAGGGCTCACGCCGCCATGCCGCGTGCTTTGCGCGGCTATTACTTTTTCAGGATCGAACAACTGTGGAATAATAAACATGACATAAAGATAGCAATAGCAAAGATAATTCTCCGTGGTTCTTAGTGTTCTCCGTGGTAAAAATTTTCGTTTCTTTGCCCCAGAAAAAAAATCGAAATGAACATTTTAATTCTTGGATCAGGCGGGCGCGAGCACGCGTATGCATGGAAGCTGGCACAAAGCAAAAGGATCGGGAAGCTTTTTATTGCTCCCGGAAATGCAGGCACCGCAAGTGTTGGTACAAACATCCAGCTGTCGGTAACCGATTTTGAAGGCATAAAGA
The DNA here is from genome assembly GCA_025963725.1 of Bacteroidota bacterium. Taxonomy (GTDB): domain Bacteria; phylum Bacteroidota; class Bacteroidia; order 2-12-FULL-35-15; family 2-12-FULL-35-15; genus 2-12-FULL-35-15. Next base: position 693,718 of record JAOQAE010000003.1, read on the forward strand.
AATTTGTGCTGGAGAACGGCATCAGCATGGTGGTGGTTGGCCCAGAAGATCCATTGGTGAAAGGTGTGCATGATTTCTTCCTTGCCGATGCACAATTGAAAAGTATCCCGGTGATCGGCCCGCAGAAAGACGGCGCGCAGCTTGAAGGCAGCAAGGATTTTTCAAAGCGCTTCATGTTCCGCCACAACATTCCTACCGCGAAATACGAAACCTTTACAAAGGAAACACTCAATGAGGGATTGAAATTCCTGGAAACGCTGCAGCCTCCATACGTGCTCAAGGCCGACGGGCTGGCCGCAGGAAAAGGCGTGGTGATCCCGGAAACGCTGGAAGAAGCGAGAAAGGAATTGTCGGAAATGCTTGCCAATGCAAAGTTTGGCAACGCTTCCGCGAAGGTGGTGATCGAAGAATTTTTAAAAGGCATTGAGCTTTCTGTTTTTGTTTTAACGGATGGCAATTCATACAAGATCCTGCCTGCCGCGAAGGATTACAAGCGCATTGGTGTGGGTGATACAGGGCTCAACACAGGCGGTATGGGCGCGGTGTCACCGGTTCCTTTTGCCGATGATGCATTCATTAAAAAAGTGGAGGAGCGTGTGATCATCCCCACCATCAACGGTTTGAAGAAGGAAGGCATTACTTACAAAGGATTTATTTTTATAGGCCTCATGAATGTGGACGGCGATCCGCAGGTGATCGAATACAATGTACGCATGGGCGACCCGGAAACGGAAGTAGTGCTGCCGCGCATCAAATCCGACCTGCTCGATCTGTTCGAAGGTGTTGCGAATGGCAACCTTCACGAGAAAACATTTGAAGTAGACACGCGCTTTGCAACCACGGTGATGCTTGTTGCAGGCGGTTATCCTGAAGAGTATAAAAAAGGGGATGTGATCAGCGGAACGGAAACGGTGATGGGCAGCATCGCCTTTCATGCAGGCACCATTCATTCGCATTCAGGTGAGGTGCTTACCAACGGCGGCCGCGTTATGGCGATCACTTCATTCGGGAACACCATGCAGGAGGCGCTGAAAAATTCTTTCGCAAACGCAGAGAAGATCAGCTATGCAGGAAAATATTATCGCAGCGATATTGGTAAAGACCTCGAAGTGTATTACAAGTAAGAAACACAATAAAAGAAAAAGCCCTCCTGCTATTGCAGAAGGGCTTTTTTTATTGAATTTAAATTTTCCTATTTAACTGTCTGGAGTGTTTTCAGGTAAGTGATCAGGCTTGCTTTCTGCTCTTCTGAAATGCCGTGGCTGTTTTTATATCCGATTGTTTTAGGCATGTGAACATTGTTTACAAAATCAAAATTATTGATCAGCTCTTCAATGCTGCTATAGCGGTTATCCGCCATGTATGGCGCAGTCCAGTTGATGATCAGCCTCCCGGAAGTGGTATGGCATTTTTTACATTTGTCCTTATCGGTGAAAAGGTCTTCGCCATCTGTTCCATCACCCGATCCGGTATGATGAAGCCTGTAGGTTTGTTCGGTTTGCTCATAAGCCGGAGCTACCGAAGCGAATTCGGTTTTCTGACAGCTTGCAAATGCAAGTACGGCAGAAGTGATCAGGCTTATTTTTACTAAATTTTTCATATACTTTGAAAATCATTAACGAAAAAATGGAACTATTATTCCATCCGTTCGAAGTAAGGGGGATGATTTCAATATTAAAGGTAATCAATAAAAATACAAAGTCAAGCACAAAATTGTTAAAAAATGCATGCCGGGCGTTTTTTTAACAAATGAAAAGCCCCGGACCATTGATCCGGGGCTTCAGAAATATGAGGTATAAATGTCTATTTCAGGGTTCCTTTTTCTTTTGCTTCATGGTTGAATTTAGCCTGCATGCGCAGCCAAACAACGATCAGGGAGCAGATGATGATCCAGAAAATAACATTTGGTGCGTTTCCCGCGCCTTTCATGAATTGGAATGTCCACTGGAAAAAGCGGCCGGTACCGTTGAAAATATCTGTAAGATTCATAGTGCAGTATTTTGATTGAACACCGCCAAAAGTACAAATTAATTTGAAATTCCATAAAAAAATCAACGTATTTTTAGGCTCGTAAAATGGTGGTCCGCTTTTTAAAATCCAACAATGCTTCGGCATTCTTCATTCTGCCCCTCGTTGCCATTGCCATCTGGGCGCTTGGCTTCTTCCAGGCCCCGGTGCTGCCGGTAAAGCATACCATGCCTTTTTATGAATTGCTGGTGGGCCCGGTTGCCGGCATTCCATGGCTGAGCACGCTCATCGCCTTATTCCTGGTGATCGCGGAAGCTTTCCTGCTGAACTATATTGTGAATGAGAACGAGGTGCTGCCAAAAAAATCGTCGCTGCCCGGCCTGTTTTACATTGTATTCATCAGTAACAACTGCTCCATGCTGGAGCTGCACCCGCTCCTGTTCGCCAATCTGTTCCTGCTGTTCGCGCTCAGCAAGATCCTGAACTCCTACCGCAAAGACCTCGCTTTTTCGCAGGTATTCGATGCGGGTCTGCTCATCTCCGTTGCCACGCTGTTCTATTTCCCCTGCATCGTATTCTTTCCCGTGATCGGCATCGCGCTGGTGATCTTCCGGCCTTTCCTGTGGCGGGAATGGGTGATCTCATTCATTGGTGTGCTGGTGCCTTACATTTTTGTGGTCACCTGGTATTTCTGGAACGACGTGCTGGATTACCTGCTGTATGATAAGATATTCTTCCCGATGGTATTTAAAACCCAGCCCGCAGAACTTTCGCCTTCCTTTTATTTTATGATCAGCACCGGCTGGCTCATTGTGCTTTTGTCGTTTGGCAAGCTGTTCAGCGGACTGGGTGGCGGTTCCCAGAAAACGAAGAAAGCGCTTGTGCTGATGCTCTGGCTGTTTTCATTTGCGGGGTTGTCGCTGCTGCTGGCACCTGGCATCTCCACCAAATACTTTTCGCTGCTGGTGATCCCGCTGGCGGTGATCTGCTCCAATTATTTCCTGCGGATCAAAAAAGAGCTGTGGGGAGAGCTGCTGTTCCTGATCTTCTTCGTTTCCATCTTTGTGAACCTGATCATAACGATCTTCTGATTTTATTTCTCCGCGGCATGCGCTCCTGCCTGATTTATTTTTAACTTTGTATCTCATTAATTTTTCCTTTAAAATCAATACGCTATGAACAAATTCGGAGTTGTTATTTTCCCGGGATCGAACTGTGATCAGGATATGATCCATGTGCTGCGGGACATTATGGGGCAGGAAGTGGTGGAGCTGTGGCACAAGGATACCGACCTGCAGGGATGCAATTTTATTGTGCTTCCGGGCGGCTTCTCCTATGGCGATTACCTGCGTTCAGGCGCTATTGCACGTTTTTCGCCCATCATGGAAAAGGTGATCGAATTTGCAAAAAAGGGCGGCTATGTGCTGGGTGTTTGCAACGGGTTCCAGATCTTATGCGAGGCCGGACTGGTACCGGGAGCGCTGATGCATAACAATGAGCGTAAATTCATCTGCAAGAATGTGTTCATCAAATCCGAAACCGATGAAACGCTGATCACTTCCGAGGTTCCGAAAGGACAGGCATTGAAGATCCCGATCGCACACGGTGAAGGCAAATATTTCGCTGATGCGGAAACACTGAAAAAAATGAATGCGAACGGTCAGATCCTTTTCCGCTATTGCGATGAAAAAGGCAATGTGACCGATGCAGCCAATCCGAACGGCGCTACCGAAAACATTGCAGGTGTTTGCAATGAGGGTAAAAATGTATTTGGAATGATGCCGCATCCCGAGCGCGCAACCGACAGCACCCTCAGCAACACGGATGGCCGCTGGATCTTCGATTCCATCCTGAGCCTCGTAAAAAGCTAAATAATTTCGTAAATTCTATATAAAAGGGCTGAAAATTGAGTTTTTCAGCCCTTTTTGCATTTCTTTTCAAGGATTACCACCCCGACCCTCCTAAAAGGAGGGAGCTGATTCTGCTCGCATTAAAAAGAAATTCTGATCTAAATTCTCCTCAAATTATTCCAACGAAGCATTCCCCTCCTCCCAGGAGGGGGCAGGGGTGGTTCAAACGGATGCTTAATACCACCCCAACCCTCCTGCAAGGAGGGAGCTGATCCTGCTCGCATTAAAAAAGAAATCCTGAGTAAAATTCTGCTCAAATTATTACCGCGGAGCACTCCCCTCCTCCCAGGAGAAGACAGGGGTGGTCACACGTATGTTTATAGCTTAAATACTCACTCAAGATATTCACAACCTGTTCAATACAAAAACACGCAATCTGCCAAATAATTAAAAACACCCCTGAATTCGTTATAAAAATAAAAACAGCCTCTAATTCGACTTAAATTCTGCGAAAATTCGCGCAATTTGAGTTGAAATCCAATTAACATTTTTTCAACACGCCATCAACATCCGCCTAAAACCCTGTTCATATCTTAGGTTTGGATTTGGGTGCCGATTCCTCTAACTTTACTAACGGTTATAAGTTATTAATAAAACAATTTAAAAATTTTTTTGCCATGAGTTTTTTGAACGAAGATAATCCTACAGTAACTGTGAAGAAGAAAAACCTTCTTTCATTGGTTGAATATTGCATTGAGAATAAGATCGACTATACCATGCGGTCGGGATCGTCTGACGATTTTGATATTGAGTTCATCATCAGCAATACCAAAAAGGCAATTGCTTTGGGTATGTGCTTAAAGGAGCTCAAGCTGGAGTTGAACGGCTTAACAGTTACCCCGGTTGCTGCTATTAAAGCGAACAAAAAGGTGGTGACGAAAGAAAGCGGCTTAACTAACGGACACGGTATTGTTGCCGAAGGCGATATAACAATGGCCTTTGAGGATGCTTTGCAATTCGATTTAGGTTCTTCGAACTAAAAGGAGCGCTTTTGCTAAATTTTTAAATGGAACGTCCTGCCCTTCGCCAAGGGGTAGGACGTTTTTTTTATTCCCCATGGATAATCTCTCCCCAACCTGTGGCAAAAAAATCAGGGTGGGAATCCTGTTCCGGGAAAATATTTCTATGTTCCCCAATTTATGGGCATTTGGGGATTCCGGCACATATTGCCCGAATAGCTTTTAAATATGGGCTTTTGAAGTATAAAACAAGGTCTTTAGCCGGAAAAGATTGCATCGGAGAACGGGATAAAAATTTGCGGCATTATATTGGAATATACTAAATCAGAATCGAATGAAATACCGGGCTGGCCCCGTAAGGCCTCCCACCGCAGCTGATCCCGTAAGGTCTCTGCACAACGAATACCGGGCTGGCCCCGTAAGGCCTCCCACCGCAGCTGATCCCGTAAGGTCTCTGCACAA
>JAOQAE010000004.1 GCA_025963725.1 Bacteroidota bacterium
AGCATAAGCCGGTAGCAGTTTGTGTGTTCTGCACAGGTACGGTGTTCCATGAATAATTATATCCGCCTGCAGCCGTTGGGGTTCCTCCGGCGCCGGTAGCAGTGGCTGTTCCGTTGCATGCCCCGAAACAGGTTACGTTCACCTGTGTGGAAGTAGCTGTTACAGCAGTAGGCTGTGTAACGGTGGATGTGCCTGTTGCAGTACAGCCCCAGCCGTCTGTTACGGTAACGCTGTATGTTCCCGCCGCAACGTTGCAGGCAGCAGTATTGCATCCGCCCGGTGTCCAGCTGTAAAGATAGGATCCGGAACCTCCTGCCGGGATCACAATGGTTTGTCCGTCGCTGCCGCCGTTGCAGCTCACAGGTAAACCTGCCAGTGCCAGCGTGATCTGCGGATCTGCGAAGATGGTTACATTGTCGCTTCCCATGCATCCGTTCGCATCGGTTACGTTCACTGTATAAGTTGTTGTGGCAGCAGGTGAAGCAACCGGGTTATAGATAGTTGCGTTGCTTAAGCTTGCCGCCGGCGACCAGGAATATACATATCCAACGCCATTCGGGATCACGGTTAAGGTAGCGCTTCCGCCGAAGCAGATGCTATCGTCAACTCCCGCATCAACAGATAATACAGTGTTTACAGTCACTGTTGAGATCGCCGAGCTGGAGCAGCCCAGGGATGTTCCTGTTACTGTATAGGTAGTAGTGGCTGCCGGTGTTGCTGTTGCGGTATTGGTGCCTGTGGATGTTGCGCCTGCGCTCCACACATAGCTTGTTGCTCCGCCTGCTGTAAGCATGGCTGTGGAGCCCGGGCAAATGGACGGAGAGTTCACTGTTACGTTTGGTATCGGGTTCACGGTTACAGTGGCTGCTGCTGTGTTGGAGCAGCCGCTGGTTGTACCGGTCACGGTATACGTGGTGGTGCTTGAAGGTGCGGCATCGGCGGTGTTCGCTCCTGTTGGAGTTGCTCCTGCGCTCCATGCATACGTTGTGGCGCCACCTGCAGTAAGGTTGGCGGTAACGCCGTTGCAAATGGTAGGCGAGTTAACAGTTACTGCAGGCAATGGTGTTACAGTGACTGTTGAAACAGCTGTTCCTGTACACCCGGCTGTTGTTCCTGTTACAGTATAGGTAGTGGTTGTTAAAGGCGATGCATCAGCGGTGCCCGCTCCGGTAGAGGTAGCGCCCGCTGTCCAGGCGTATGTTGTAGCGCCCGCAGCAGTTAAGTTCGCAGTTTGTCCTGCGCAGATGGTCGGTGAGTTCACCGTTACATTCAGCGAAGGTGCTACAGTTACGGTTGATACCGCAGTGTTTGAACATCCTGAAGCAGTTCCGGTAACGGTATAGCTTGTTGTTGCAGCAGGGCTTGCATCCGCGGTGTTGGCGCCGGTAGAGGTTGCACCTGCCGACCATACATACGTTGTAGCGCCGCCTGCCGTTAAGTTAGCCGTTTGTCCGGCACAGATAGTAGGTGAGTTAACCGTTACTGTAGGGATCGGGTTCACGGTCACAGTTGAAACTGCTGTGCCTGTACAGCCGCCGTTAGAGCCGGTAACCGTGTACGTGGTTGTGGTGGATGGAGCTGCTGTTGCAGTGTTTGCCGCTGCAGGGGTAGCTCCTGCCGACCATGTATAGGCGGTTGCACCGCTTCCGGTCATTGTTGCGGTTTGTCCGTCACAGATAGTAGGTGATGTTACCGTTACAACAGGCATGGATGTTACCGTAACAGTAGATACTGCAGTTCCTGTACAGCCTCCGGTGGTTCCGGTAACTGTATAGGAAGTGGTTACTGTTGGAGAAGCATCGGCTGTACCTGTGCCGGTTGCAGTGGCGCCTGCCGACCAACTATAGGAAGTGGCGCCGCTTGCTGTAAGATTGGCTGTTTGCCCGCTGCATATTCCCGGTGAGTTTACCGTAATGCTCATGGTGGCGCCTACAGTAACCGTAGCTACGGCAGTATTGGAGCAGCCGGAAGAGGTTCCTGTAACAGTGTATGAAGTGGTTGATGCAGGAGAAACCGTGATAGGGTTGGTTACTGCCCCGTTCGACCATGAATAGGTAGTTCCGCCGGTTGCTGTAAGGGTTGCATTACCGCCCGGACAAATAGAAGGCGAGTTTACCGTAACGGTTGGTACAGGGTTTACGGTAACCGTGCCGGTTCCGGTATTGCTGCATCCCGCAAGAGTGTATGTAACAGTATAGGTAGTGGTTGCTGCAGGGCTTACTGTAATAGAAGCAGTAGTCGCCCCGCCCGGTGCCCAGGCGAATGTTCCACCCCCGGCAGATGGTGTTGCAGTGATAGTGGCATTGGCTCCTGCACAAATAGTTTGTGAGGTGGAAGTAACAGTAGGGATTGGATTTACTGTAATTACGCGTGTTGCAGTAGCGGTACATCCCGCAAGGGTATAGGTAACAGTATAAGTTGTGGTGCTTGCCGGTGAAACTGTGATGGAAGCAGTGGTTGCGCCTCCCGGTGCCCATGAATAGGTTCCTCCTGCTGGAGCAGGATTGGCAGTAAGTGTTGCGCTGGATCCCGCACAGATCGTAGATGTGGCAGGAGTGATATTCACGGTAGGTACTGGATTCACTGTAACGGTGGTTGTGCCGGTGTTCGTACAGCCGTTGAGTGTATAGGTAACTGTATAGGTTGTGGTAGTCGCGGGAGTAAATGTACACGGGTTAGTGGTTGCCCCGCCCGGCGCCCAGGAGAATGTTCCCCCGGCAATAGAAGGATTCGCAGTAAGCGTAGAGCTTGTACCGGCACATACGGTAGCAGGCGCTGCTGCTGCGGTAACCGTAGGTACGGGTTTTATAGTAAGTGTCCCTGTTCCTGTGGTTGTACAGCCTGTTAAGGTATAAGATACAGTATAAGTGGTTGTAGAAGCCGGTGAAACAGTGATGGAGGAGGTAGTTGCCCCGCCGGGAGCCCATGAATAGGTACCGCCGCCGGTTACAGGCGTGGCCGTCATTACTGCAGACGATCCTGCACAAACAGAAGTGGAGTTCACCGATACGGCTGATCCGCCGGAACCGCCGACAGCAACAGTATAAGTCTGAGCCGGTGTACACGACAATCCGTCGTTTACTGTAACCGTATAGCTGCCTGCTGCAAGTCCGCTTGCAGTAGGTCCGGTTCCGCCTGTCGGCGCCCAGGCATAAGTAAATGGCCCGATACCACCCGATACGGTCGCTGTTGCAGTACCGTTAGTGGCGCCGCAGCTGGCTGGTGTGGAGCCCATAGCAACAGTCCATGGACTTACGCACTGGATAATGTCAATCAATACGCCTGAATCCATCGCACAATCGCTTGCATCGGCAATTGCGAGCTTGAAGTGATAGGTTGCGCATGGGGTTACGCTTATTGTAGGAGTGATAACATCTGTAAATCCATCAAAATGGTTAGCAGCACCTCCCGCATTGTTGTTATTGAAGTAACTCGAGTTGGTCGTAGTGTTTACATTATCAATACTTACAGGAGTACCTCCCGGTAAGGTTGCAATATTAAGATTGTTATACGTTCCGCCTCCGGGATTTGGCCCGCTTACAAAAAATCCGAAACCATCATTAAAACCTGCACTTACATAGTTTGTATATTCGTCTGATCCAAATACAAAGGTGATACTCATATTGTTGCATTGAGGTACAACGTCAAATTCAATGATACAAGGATCCTTTATCGCAGCCCCTCCCAAAACACTGTTTAACTGCGGATCTGTGCTTGTGGTTCCGACGCAGTAGCTAAGGTCATCATTTGCATTGGTTGATGTAAAGGAAATTTCACTTGCACTCCCCGTAGTCATAATAAGGCCATTGCTGATTCCCATTCCGGATGCTGCTCCTCCGCTGAAGGCGCCATAGGCAATAGGATCGCAGTTTACAGTGACATTGCTTATTGTTAAGCCTGGCCCACCGACTGCTGATGTAACTGCACTTACCCCTCCACCGGGAGTAACTATAAATTGTGCCTGAGAATCGCTAAATCCTAATATAAGCGCGGTAACAAATAGAAGTAGTTTTTTCATTATGTTTTGTTTTTAAGCCAATGCCTGCCAAGTAATTAATTTTGTAATTAATTACAAGAGTAGTATTTACAGAAAAAGGTTGCATTCTTACGGATTTAATTTCGTTCCATCATGGGAGGTGAAAATTAAGCCGGATGAAGATAGGAAATAATTCTTAAAATTCAATATCCAGGTCAAAGGCCTGGCGGAATTTATGAATGTCGGGATTTTTTTCTGCCAGCCGTTTGTAGCGGTCGGTGGCGGTATAAAGGTTGGCTTTGTCTTCGGCCTGCACCATGATCAGCTCCAGCTGCATGGCGTAGTTGTTCAGCTCATTGCGTAAAAAGCCCAGGAAGTTCATTTTATCCTCGTTGATCGCCTCTTCCAGCGCTTTATTGGTGATGGTGAACTCTACCTTGTAGCCTTCTTTCAGAACGGGCATCTTGCTCGCCAGTGCAGCGCCCAGGTTAGCTTTCCGGGTTTTCATCTCGTTGGCGTATTTCAGCCAGGCAGCTTCAAGGTTTTGCTGGGTGAATGGCTCGGCTTTCTGGCCGGAAGGGTTTACCACAGCGGGATTGTCTGTATTTGCAGTGTCTGTTTTAACCGCCGGATTGAAATTATTGATGGAAGGCGTGCTGGTTTTGATAATGACCGGCTTTTTAACCACCGGTGTGCCCGTGCTTAGCGGGTTAGCAGGTGCGGCGGGGTTTACCGGATTAGCAGGAGGTGCCGGTGTTTGTACAATAGTGGGTTGCTGTTGCTGAGGTGCTGCGGGTGCCGAGCTGGCAGTTTGGACCGCTGGCGCCTGGATATTGACCGGTTTTTCGCTCAGGTCATTTTTTTTTTCGGCCTCTGGGGCCGTGGAGTTCAGCGTGCAAAGCTGCATCAGCGCAAGCTCTACCTGCAGCCGCTGGTTTTTGCTTGCCTTGTATTGAATATCGGCCTTGTTCAGGATGGTTAATCCTCTTACCAGGAAAGCCGGGGAGCATTTGCCCGCCTGCTGCTTGTATTTATCGCGGATGTTGTTCCCGACCTCGAGCAGCTGCACGGTTTCCGGGTCTTTGCTCACAAGGAGGTTCCGGAAATGCCCTGCGATGCCCGCAACAAAGTTATGGCCATCGAAGCCATGGTTCAGGATCTCGTTAAAGGTGAGCAGCGAGGAAGATATGTTTTCGGCAAGGATAGCATCCGTTACCTTGAAGTAATAGTCGTAATCAAGGATGTTAAGGTTTTCAATAACGGCCTTGTAGGTAACGGTATTTCCCGCGAAGCTTACGATCTGGTCGAAAATGGAGCAGGCATCGCGCAAGGCGCCGTCCGCTTTCTGGGCAATGATGTGCAATGCATCGGTCTCAGCCGAAACGTTCTCGCTTTTTGCAATAAATGCAAGGTGATTGGCGATGTCGTCGATCTGGATGCGGTTAAAATCAAAGATCTGGCAGCGTGAAAGGATCGTAGGAATGATCTTGTGCTTTTCGGTGGTGGCAAGGATGAAGATCGCGTGCCTTGGCGGCTCCTCCAGGGTTTTCAGGAAGGCGTTGAACGCGCTTGCGGAAAGCATGTGGACCTCATCGATAATGTACACCTTGAACTCTCCCAGCTGAGGTGCAAACCTTACCTGGTCAACAAGGTTCCGGATATCATCCACCGAGTTGTTGGAAGCGGCATCCAGCTCATAAACATTCAGGGAGGCCCCGCTGTTAAAGGAGAGGCAGGATTCGCACTGGTCGCAGGCCTCGGTTTCGGCGGTTTTATTGGTGCAGTTGATGGTTTTTGCCAGGATACGGGCGCAGGTGGTTTTTCCAACCCCCCGCGGGCCGCAGAACAGGAAGGCCTGGGCAAGATGGTTGTTCTTGATGGCATTTTTCAGCGTATTGGTAATATGCGCCTGTCCTACAACGGTATTAAACCTTGCGGGGCGGTATTTACGGGCTGAAACAATGAAATTATCCATAAGAAGTATGCAAAAGTAAGTATTAAAACGGCAAAATTCCGGGATGTTCAAAAATTGTGGAGAATTAACGGAGAGAGGAACCCTCTGCGGATCGTATGTCATCCTGAGCGAAGCGAATGGATCTTCGCAAAATTATGCTCAGGCCACCGGAAGAGGATTCTTCACCGCTCCGCTGCGTTCAGAATGACAACCTAACGTATAGCCTTTATTCACAGGAAAAATCAGCTTTTCAATTAATTCCCTTTGATTTTCTTTGCGGAAAAGTCAAAAATTTGTATCTTCGCGTCCCTTTTAAAGAAAAGGAAACAATTAGTATAAACCAAAAAACAGTAAAAAAAATGTCAAATCATTACGAAACCGTCTTCATCATGACTCCCGTTTTGTCTGAAGAACAGGCAAAGGAGACGGTAAGCAAGTACAAAAAGATGCTTGCAGACAATGGCTGTAAAATCGTTGCAGAAGATGCCTGGGGCCTTCGCAAGTTACAGTATCCGATCCAAAAGAAAACGACAGGCTTCTATCACCTGATCGAATTCACTGCGCCAAACACGTTTGTTGCAGAATTAGAGCTTGCTTACAAGCGCGATGAGCGCCTGCTGCGCTTTTTAACCGTTAAGCTCGATAAGCACGCAATTGCTTACAGCGAAAAACGCAGGAACAAAGCAAAGGCTGCAGCAACAGCTTAATCATTAATCTAACCCGCCTTGGCGGATAAAAAAGAAAAAAACAATGGCATCAGATAATTCAGAAATCAGGTATCTTGCTCCACCAACAGTGGATGTTAAGAAAAAGAAATACTGCCGTTTCAAAAAAAGCGGAATCAAGTATATCGACTATAAAGACGCAACCTTCCTGTTGAAGTTTGTAAATGAGCAGGGCAAGCTTTTGCCACGCAGGTTAACAGGTACATCAGTTAAGTATCAACGTAAAGTTTCCAGGGCTGTAAAGCGTGCACGTCACCTTGCAATTCTTCCTTATGTTGCTGATATGTTGAAATAGTTTTTGTTAAAAGAACTTTGACAATTTAACTATTAACAAATTAAAATAAAGAAACTCAAAATGGAAGTAATTTTAAAAAATGACGTTAAAAACCTTGGATACAAGGATGACGTGGTAAATGTAAAGCCCGGTTACGGAAGGAATTTCCTTCTTCCTAAAGGCCTGGCTATTATGGCAACAGCATCTACAAAAAAGATGCAGGCTGAAACAGTAAAGCAGCGCGCTTTCAAAGAACAGAAAATTAAATCTGCCGCTGAAAAAACAGCAGCAGCTTTAAAAGATATGGTTGTGAAAGTGGGTGCTAAAGCAGGTGAATCCGGAAAGATCTTCGGTTCCATCACTACTGTTCAGTTAGCTGACGCAATCAAAAAATTAGGCTATGAAGTTGACAGGAAGAACATCTCTGTGAACGAAGAAGGTATCAAGAACATCGGTACTTACACTGCTGAAGTACGTTTCCACAAAGAAGTTGTTGGTAACGTTACATTCGAAGTAGTTGCCGAATAAATCACATAAGGTTTGAAAAGAGCTCCGTAATTCATTTTACGGGGCTTTTTTTATGAAGTAAAGTTAAGTGAGCGAGTAATTAAATTAAGTAATTTAGGCAGCACTCAGCACCAGGTAAATTTCCCGATTCATGAAACAGCTTACAATAAAACAGGCACAGGAGCAGGTCGACGAATGGATCAAGGCCCATGGCGTGCGTTATTTCAACGAGCTCACCAATATGGCCATCCTTACCGAAGAAGTAGGAGAAGTGGCCCGCATCGTTTCGCGGCAGTACGGAGAGCAGTCGTTCAAGAAAAAGGAAGGCGACAAGGAGCTATCCGACGAGCTGGCCGACGTAATGTTTGTTGTGATCTGCCTCGCCAACCAAACCGGGATCGACCTCAGCAAAGCCTTTGAGAAGAACATGGAGAAGAAAACGAAGCGCGACAGTAAAAGGCATAAGGAAAATAAGAAGCTGAAGAAATAATATAGAATAAGCTTCAGCCTTACTGCGTTTTTTTTAAGTATTCGTCCACACGCAACGCGGCATTGCGGCGTATGTCGAACCAGAATAAATTATAATCCAGCACATGAAGATTATTAATACGCCTGAAAAAAGGCGCGTTGGTTTTCGCCCAAAGGTTTCCATCCTTCACGATCACTTCCGTCCTGCAGCGTTTTTTACGGTTAACGTCAAATAAAATTCCTCCTTCGCCAACAGCCTTTGCCGTATCCATTTTCCAGGAGACAGGGTTTACTGATATTTTATTCAGCGTGTGGCTCTTCAATCCTGTGCCCGCCCGGGATGCCTTAAAGGTAGACCAGGTAACAAAGCAGTTTGTTGCTGCCGCATCCATGCAGGGAGTAAGCACGTCATAGCTCGCCGGATCCACCTCGTAGCCGATGATATATGCGCATACCAGCTTCCTGCTGGCTTCCGGCGTATCGAAAAAATCTTTTATTAATCTCCTGCAAAGGAATGTCCCCTGGCTGTGCGAGGCAATGATCACCGGCCTGTTGTGGTTGTAATGATCGAGGTAATACTGAAATGCCTTTTTTATATCCTCATAAGCAAAATCAAGCGCCTGTTCGCCGTTGCCCGTAGTATCGGTAAAGCTGCTAAGCCTTGCCTGGCGGTACCTTGGAGCATATATGCGTGCCGTATTATTGAAAACTGAGGCTTGGAACCTTACAGGGTATTTATCAACGAGCTTGTTAAGCCGCCTGTTTTTGAGGTTTGCATTCCAGGATCTTCCACGGAGGTAAAGGGTGGGATATACATAAAAAACATCTGCCGGTTTTAATGAATCGCTTAGCGCCTCTTCTCCTGCGGGAACTAAGTCTGCAGCATCTTTCCGGAAGGGCAGCGCCGCCCAGTTCTTTTCATTTGCATAATCGGGAGCGGCTGGCTGGTCCTCCGCTTTAAATGCTTTGTGCAGGGTGATGCAGCCTTGAAGGATGATTATAGAAAAGAGTATAGCGATGCTTCTCATACTAAATAGCTCCAAGCCCTCTCATGAACATCAGCAGCGCCATCCAGTATTCATGGTAGTTCGGATTCGTTTCCTTCCAGAGCGCTTTCGAGCCGTGGTCGCCCGTATTGGAAGGCGTGAACTGCGTTTTGTTTTGCGATCTTACTTCTTTCATTAAGGCGGCGACCTCCGCAGCTTCGGCCTGCGATGAAGTGACAAACACAGGCTTGTCGAGCGCTTTTATTGCCTGCTTCAGGTTCAGCTTATCGCCGAAGTATTCGCCGGGGCTGAATGCCAGCACCGCTTTTACCTTATCATTTGTTGTTGCTATTTTTAATACAAGGGAGGCGCTGTAGGAGCTTCCGACAAGGATCACCTTCTTGTTTGTTTTTTTATAGATGTAGTCGATGGCGGCAAGAATATCCTGTTCGGCATCGAGGTAGCTTACTCCCTTTTTCTTTTTTTCGGCAAGCGCTGCAGTTTCATTCTTTATCCCGTTCACTTCCTTTCCGGAGCGGGCATCAATGGCCAGGCAATTGTACCCGAATTTCTGAAAGCGTGTCGCCGTGTTCAAATATTCCCCGCGGCTGAACCCGGCCTGGTGGCAGAGGATCATGTACGGAAGCGTATCATTGATGATGTATTCGTCGGCAGTGATCGTAAGGCCGTCCTTTGACGGGAAAGTGATGGTTTCCTGTGCTGTGAGCAGCGTGAAATTAAGAAGCAGGAATACTGCAGCAATTGATCTCATAAAAGCTTATCTGTGTTTGGGAGGACTAAGATAAGGATAAAGGCGAATGTAAGCTGCCGCTAAAAGCTTTCGGAGCTTAACTCGCCGTTCAGCATCATGCCGGCAACGCTGCCTGCCGCTACCGACATGGAGATGATCCGCGACTGGCTTGAATTGTCGCCCGCTGCATAAATACCATGAACGGAAGTCTTTTTGCATTCGTTCACTTCAATGTATCCTTCTTCGGTCATCCTGCAGCCCAGTTTCTCCGGAAGTGTGCACTGCTGCCTGAAGCCGGGTTTGGCATACATTACGGGAATATCCAGCGTGCTTCCATCTTTGAAATGAACGGCTTCTGTTTGCCCGTGTTCGTGCTTAACTGCTGCTATCTCCGTTTCGGTGATCCGTACATTATGCCGCTTTAGTTTATTGATCTGATCTTCTGTTAATGAAGCTTCTCCGTTGGTCAGCAGGTGGATCTCGTTGGTCCATTGTGTTAGTACCTTGCACAGGTCGTATGCCTGGATCCCATTGGCAAGAACAGCTGTTTTCTTACCCTTCACTTCATAACCGTGGCAATACGGACAATGCAGTATGGAGGTTCCCCAGCATTCGGAGATGCCGGGAATTTCAGGCAGAAGGTCTTGTATCCCCGTGGCAAAGAGCAGCTTCTTCGCGCTGAACCGTTCGCCCTTTTCAGTGCTTATTTCAAAGCCGCCTTCTATTGCTGAAACATCATTTGCAACACCGTCCAGGAAAGTAATGTTGCTGTATTTTCTTATCTGCTCTTTTGCTTTATTTCTGATCTCGTTTGGAGAGATTCCGTCCCATGTGAGGAAATTATGCGCACGCTTTACGTATTTGTTACATGGGTTACCGCTGTCGATCACAAGCACCTGCCGGGAGGCGCGGCCGAGCGCGAGCGCAGCAGAAAGGCCGGCATAGCTTCCGCCGATGATGATGATGTCGTAATGTAGAGTAGTCTGGTTCATTGGGTTTAATTATCCGGTAATTTATAAGCTATTCCAAAGGTTTTAAGGTAATCTTCAAGCTTTTCAAGGCCAAGTTTCTGCCTGCGTTTGTTTACATTTTTCTCATCCATAATTGGCTCAACATCCCAGATCCCATATTGGTGGCTTACAACCTGGCTGCCATAGATCTGCATTCCTCTGTCGGCTAATGAAACCCTGTCTTCCAGTAAGATCCATGATTTACCATCTAGCTTATGGTTAATTACAGCTTTTCTTACCACGGGCAGGTATTTTCGTTGCGTTCGTATATCCGCATGTTGAATCACGAGAAAAAGTGCAATGTTTCCATTCTCTCCTACAATTTCGGGGCCGGGCCATCCATACTTATTTAAGATGCGGATAACCTTATTTAAATTTTCCCGGTCATAATCCATTTGAAGTAATAAATGTTCGTGGGAAGTATCAGAGCGGTACATTTGATCCTGCTCAAGGACAATTTTTAATACTGCGGCTAATGAATCGTTTAACTTAGAATGGCTATTTACAGTAGGATTACTATTGTTTTTTATACCTGAGTTGCAGGCAAAGAGAACTGAGAAGAACAAAAATACCGGTGAAAGAGATCTCATAGATTATAGATGTAAATCTAAGATAGTAAAATAACCATTCGTAGCGAAAAGGTTTCCGGGCGTCAGCTCACCATTCAGCATCATGCGGCAATGCTGCCTGCCGCATGGCTATTGAAGAGTTACTTATAGCTTAGTCTCCCGAAGGCATACTGATGATTATTCGTGAAATAGACAATGAAGCTACCATCAGATAATGGAACGATGATATTATTGCAAACAGGAAAAGAATTTGTGTATAGTAAATTTGTTTTACCATCAATAAAAATGAGGTTCGTATTATCATTTTTAAAGATCACTTCTTTGTTTAGGTTTCCGCTGGGATTAGCTGTGAGGGAAATTACATTCGATTTTCGGTAATTTGTAAAACGATATTTATTCATTGAAAGCTCTCCCTGCGTCAGTTTTTCTGTGTTTGACGGATGCTCGCAATAGATTAGTCTTAACAAGCCGTTTTGGGCAATCACATGGAAGAAATCCTTATCAACATAGCTGGTCACTGCAAATAACTTAGGTATTGCTTTTAGCCAGCTAATTTTACCCTTTGTATTCATATTGAAAACAACCAGCGCAGCATCATTGAATTGCTCAATAACCGTATATATATTACCTTCTGTTACATTGATAGAGCAAATTTTATATCCTCTTCCCTTCAGATGATTGGGCGGTTGCAGCAAATGGATAATTTCAGGAGAAAAGTGAAGGCTGTCTGGCTTTCCCGACTTCAGAGAAGCGAAATTAAATACTTGTGAAAAAACTCCGAAAAGAGCTGTAAGGTCCATATTGTCCTTTTCCCTAACCCTGTTTTTATAAATGGCAGAACAGTATGCCTCATCTCCACGAATTATATAATCAATATCTTCTAAAGCATTACCTTCCCTGTCTAACTGAACATCCATACCATTGATAATGTTACTTTTTGCATTCAATATTCCGATAGCCGTTTGCCTTTTTTTCTGGTCGTTTAAATAGTTGAACAGGAACAGAGGATTACCTTTGGAGTCTAATTTGAAATTCCATGGCGCAATCTCAAAATTTTTAAAGTGATCCGGTAAAATGTTTTCGGAGAACACCGAAACTTTTTCTCCATCCAATACACTCACAAGGCATTTTTTAAATCGGGTTGCTGTGGTGGTCATTTCATTGACAATAGCGGCAACTAAAGCATATTGTCCATTTTCAGAAACTGAAATATCATAGCGAAGGTCATATCTCATGAACTCTTTTACTTCTACGCCGGCAACATCTAATCCTGTTTTTATTTTTGGGACAGAAATCTTCATTAGCTGTTTTTGCTCAATCAAAATCTCGCCTTCCTCACTTATTACCTGTACATAAACAGTATAAACTTCCTGTTCATTTTTTTCAAAGTGACTTCGGAAGACCATAATTTTGCCTGAAAGAAAAACCGCGTCGATGAACCGGTCTTCTGTATTTTCAGAATTACTGATCGCCTTGGAATACTGCAGGCCATAATTCTGACAGCTATATTTTTCGATGAAAAAACTTATTCCTTTTCCCTCAGTATTGGACTTGAGAAGATAAAAATAGTTCCCATCCTGCCCCACCATCTTTTCTGGAACAGATTCTCTGGGATCGTCCTTCAGGATGCCCGGCTGTAGGGTTGCTTGGCCAAAGGAAAAGATCTTTAAAATTGTAACGAATGTAAAGATAAGGACAGTTTGTTTTTTTATCATTTTTTGATTGGGGATTATAAAAAATCCCGTCCTGTATAACAGCACGGGATCGTTCAAATCATTTAAAAAAGTATTAAGCCTCAGCCAGAACAGTGATCTTATTATTCAGCACTTCCACCACGCCGCCGTTGATCTCAAAGTTCTCCACTTTGCTGGCTTTGTCGGTAACCTTCACCGTTCCTTTTTTTAAGGTTGCGATAATAGGAGCGTGGTTGTTCAGGATTCCGAACGAGCCATCAGCACCCGGAAGCTTTACCGCTTCCACATCACCGCTGTATACTTTTTTTTCAGGAGTTATTAT
Organism: Bacteroidota bacterium; assembly: GCA_025963725.1. GTDB lineage: Bacteria > Bacteroidota > Bacteroidia > 2-12-FULL-35-15 > 2-12-FULL-35-15 > 2-12-FULL-35-15. The sequence goes on from JAOQAE010000004.1 coordinate 13,237, forward strand.
CTCAAGATACATGTTATCAGTTTTTAATTTTTGATGGGCGATATCCGCACATCAGCAAATCCACACATTACTTCGTTTCAGCCAGGATCTTCTTGCCTTTTTCGATCGCATCTTCGATCGTTCCAACAAGGTTGAATGCCGCTTCAGGATATTCATCCACTTCGCCGTTCATGATCATGTTGAAGCCTTTGATCGTATCCTCGATAGAAACGAATACACCTTTTAAGCCGGTGAACTGCTCTGCAACGTGGAAAGGCTGCGATAAGAAACGCTGAACACGTCTTGCGCGTGATACAACCAGCTTATCCTCTTCAGAAAGCTCATCCATACCAAGGATCGCAATGATATCCTGTAATTCCTTATAACGCTGTAAGATCATTTTTACGCGCTGTGCAGTGCCGAAGTGTGCATCGCCTAAAACTGCTGCAGATAAGATCCTTGATGTAGAATCCAAAGGATCCACCGCAGGATAAATACCAAGCTCGGCAATTTTACGGTTCAATACGGTTGTAGCATCTAAGTGGGCAAATGTTGTAGCAGGTGCCGGATCCGTTAAGTCATCCGCAGGAACGTAAACCGCCTGTACAGATGTAATGGAACCGCGTTTTGTTGAGGTGATGCGCTCCTGCATCAGGCCCATTTCAGTTGCAAGCGTTGGCTGGTAACCTACCGCCGAAGGCATACGGCCTAATAAAGCCGATACCTCTGAACCTGCCTGTGTAAAACGGAAGATGTTATCGATAAAGAAAAGGATATCGCGTCCGCCTGATTTCTCATCGCCATCGCGAAAATACTCAGCCATTGTTAAACCTGACAAAGCAACACGCGCACGTGCTCCCGGAGGCTCGTTCATCTGTCCGAATACAAGCGTAGCCTGTGATTTCTCCAGCTCTTTCATGTCAACCTTGGAAAGGTCCCATCCGCCTTTTTCCATAGAGTGTTTAAACTCTTCGCCATATTTAATTACGTTCGACTCGATCATCTCGCGCAATAAGTCATTTCCTTCACGTGTACGCTCACCAACACCCGCGAATACCGATAAACCTTCGTATCCTTTTGCGATGTTGTTGATCAGCTCCATGATCAATACCGTTTTACCTACTCCCGCTCCGCCGAACAAGCCGATCTTACCGCCTTTTGCATACGGCTCAAGAAGGTCGATCACTTTGATCCCGGTGAATAATACTTCAGTGGAAGTGGAAAGATCCTCATATTTTGGTGGGTTCCTGTGAATGGAAGCACCGCCTTTGTTGGATACAGGGCCGATACCATCGATACCTTCGCCAACAACGTTGAATAAACGTCCTTTTACCTGGTCACCAACCGGCATTGTGATAGGAGCGCCGGTGTTCTCCACCGATAACCCGCGGTACAAACCGTCGGAAGAGTCCATCGCAATGGTACGAACCGTGTCCTCGCCAATGTGTTTTTGTGTTTCAAGAATAACCCGCTGGCCGTTTGGCTTGATTACCACCAAAGCATCCAGGATATTAGGCAATGAGGCACCGCCTTCAAAGCTGACGTCAATTACAGGACCAATTACCTGAGAGATTTTACCGGTTTGTTGTGACATTTTATATAGGTATAAAAATTAGTACTTTTAAAATCGAGTGCAAAAGTAATAATTAAAACATTATTAAAGAAGGGAATTTTACCTTCTGTTGAAAACTGGTAAAAATTAGGACAAAGTCAAAAATGCCTCCTATTAAAGATGGTTTTGAGGCGATAAATGGGAGTGTCTCTTAAATAGATACAAAAGGTTGGTTTGGTGGAATTAGTTAATAATTTTATTTAACTCTTCCTCAAGATATTTTTTTAGTCCTCTTTTAATGTAAGGACTATGGTAGACACAGTATATAAAGTCTTCATATTCTTTGTTGGTTAGAGTATCTTTATATTCGATTGCATCTTTGTCAAAATATTGCGTCCTAATATGTTCAAGTGTTCTGTCAAACACTGAGGGGTTGTGATATAAATTCGCATAGCTATTCATATCGAAATAGTAACCATTCTTCCCAACAACAACCCCTTGGACAAAATGGTAACCGCGATAGGGTTTATCTGCTGGTTTAATGCAGCCATGCTTCATTATATCCGTTGGTAGGGGAAAGGATGCCGTGACTGTTGCAATAACAATCTTTTCCGGGGTTATTTGAAGTACTATTGATAATCGTCCCTTCTTATCAGGATGTCCATCAAAAAAATCGAATTTGTCAAAGTGAAGAATATTACCTTTTTTGATATAATCAGAAAACGTCATTTTCACCTTATTCATACCAACTCACAATTAATTATTAGAAAGTTTTCTGGTAAGACAGGTTTTCGTAAGCCGATGAATAAGCTAATTCTTTGGCTCTGTTATCAATTAAAGGTATAAATTCAACAGGATATGGAGAGTATTGTGTGTTTTTAATTTTGAAATACTGATCAAGATTATTTGCCTCACAAACCTTGTCCCATAAACCACCTTTTCTGTGTGATAATGAACTCAATTTATTTGAAGACATATGGCCATACTTTTTTTTGACCTCTTCCAATATTTTAATTTCATAGTCAGAAAACTCAGAATCGTCAAACGGCTTTTTTGCAGAAATTCGCACATGGGAAGTGTCTTCTTCCTCAATAGTAAAACAATTAATGTAATCATTTAAAGTTAAGTTTACGTCCTTAACGTTCGTTTTGGCTAACCTATTGGCTTCAAAGTAAACATCACATGCTACAGGTCCTCTTTTGCAAGCATTGTATTCTAACCAAGTGATGGGTACTCCTGACTTTTTTACGGATGTTTCATCAGTAAAATATAATAATTTGAGTGCAGTAGATAAAGGAACATCTGCCTCCTTACAAAAATAAATTAGACAATTGCCTATTTTATCTTTCATGAGTTCATAAAACTCGCTTCTAAATTCTCTTCCGTCGATATTCATAATCTATTGTGTTTAAAAAATGGCGGCAAAGATACCATTTTTTTATATAAAATTAGTGAAAATTACTATTATCAACAACCCTATGGTTGGTAAACTTAGCCAATAATTCTAAAAAACCTATTATTTAGATGTTATTTTTTATTAAGAAATTTCAGAATAGATATAAGCAATAAAACTTACCCTTTTTACTAAAGGATACAAATTAATGCCGTAATATACAGGGGAAATATTATCCCAATACTTCTTCCTTCATTTAACGCCAAATATCTACTTTTAGTGTGTAAATATCTTATTAATAGTGTTTTATGTGTTTGGCTTGTGCGAAATTTATACAGGTGGTTATCATGATAACCTACTATTTAAGGCGATAATCTTCATAAACCGACTGCTGAAATGCCTTGCCGCAACGCGTAAGGCTGTCGGAAAGCGGCTTGTTGCCCTCTAACGTGTTAAATATAAGCTCGTTAAGCCCATGCTGGAAGCCCACAAATCCCTGGTCGCCAATGAAGCCCGCCCCGCTGTAGCTGCAATAGAATGCGAAATGCTTGCTGTAGGGGTTGAACATATCCTTGCTCCACACATATTGACGGCTTTCCTCTTCCAGCTTCATCTGTTTCAGGATCGAATACGTAATGTCCAGCTGCGAATACACCTGGTCAACCACTCTTCCGCGAAAAGCCGTGTCGATCACCTCGCCGAACAGCACCAGCGGGATCCGGTGGTATTCAGCATCGTACACGTTGAATTCCCTGTGGCTAGCATGGCTGTGGTCGGCCACAAGCACAAACAGCGTGTTTTTGTACCACGGCTGCTTTTTAGCTTCGGCAAAGAATTCTTTCAAAGCCGCATCGGAATAGCCCACCGAATTCACATATTCGTTCTCCGTTTTTACCAGCTGTTTCTTTTCTCCCGGAAAATCATAGGGCATGTGCGAGCTCAGCGTGAACCAGGAGTACACAAACGGAGCTTTTGCCGCATTCAGCAAGCGGATGTATTCAGCGGCCATCTCCTTGTCCTGGATGCCCAGCTTTCCTCTCGGGATGCTGCCTTCAAAATCCCGCTCCTCTTTGATCACATCGAATTTCTTGTTGTAGATATAGCTGCGGATGTTCCCGTAATTCAGGTCGCCGCCAAACACAAACCCGCTCTGGTAGCCGTATTTTTTCAGGTCTTGGTTGATACAGGGCAGGGGCATCGATTTGGAATTGTCGTTGATGATCGCAATGCGCGAAGTGCAGGGATAGCCGCTCAGCACCGCCGGGATCCCCTGGTCGGAAACATATCCTGCCGGGTACAGCTTGCTGAACCGGATGCCCTGCCTGCTGATGCTGTCCATGAACGGCGCATAGTCATCGCCCCCGAACGACTTGATCGTGTAGGCGCTCCAGCTTTCCAGCAGGATAAAAACAATGTTCGGGCGTTCCGTTGTCAGGAATTGCGAAGTGGTGTCTTTTGGCACTGCAAAAAGGTTCCTGGCAATGGCATCCGCTTTTTCCTGCGGGAAGTCCTTGTATGGATTTTCTTTCAGGTTCCCTTCATACTGCATCACGCTGTAAATAAGGTTCCAGAAAGGATTTACGGCGGCATCGTTCACGATCGGCGTGGTGCAGAAATAGGCGTCGCTGCTCTGGATCGGGATCGCTTGCAGGCCTCCGCGAATGCTGATAATGGCAAATCCAACCACCAGCACCAGCAGCCCAAAGCCTTTCGGGATCAGGGCTTTCACAGGTTGCCGTTCAGCAGGCGCCTGGTGAAAAGGAGTGCAGGAGATCTTTCTCCTGTACACGCGGATATAGATCCAGCTGAAGATAATGCTCAGCGAAAAGAACAAAAGGGTAAGCCCGATGGATGCGGACTTGAAGACCTCATCCGGGTGCGTGAAATGCTCGAGCGCCTGCATGCTCAGCTTCGCCTTCCATTCGCGGTACAGGCAGATCTCGCCAAATGCCACCAGGTTATATATCACAATTACCATGTAATTGAAGGTGTCGATCACGTGAAGCACCACTTTTTTGCGGATCAGGAAATAAACGAAGTAAAGTGTAAGGGGCAGCACCGTGAGATAGCCAACTGTCGACATATCCAGCCGCAGCGAATGGAACAGCGAGCTCAGCATCAGTGAAAAAGGCACATCGCCCAGCAAAGGCGTTACGCAGCAGTAAAAAATAATGCGGTTGAAGAAGAAAATTCCGAACCAGAAGAGAATGAGAAACAGGGCCTGACGGAAAATTGCTTTCAAAGGAGGATAAAATTAAATGAGCTGCGAAGGTATGAAACATTAATAAAATAAGTAAATTCGTGTCAAAATTTCCCTTGCACAATTGAAAGTTTACACTGATATTATTGATTTTAAAAATGTAAAGAACCCTGTGGTCACAACCGGCACATTCGACGGTGTGCACCTGGGCCATCAGAAGATCATTTCCCGCCTGAAAGAGGCTGCGCGCGAGGAAGATGGGGAAACCGTGCTGCTTACATTTTACCCGCATCCGCGCATGGTGCTGTTTCCCGACGATAACGACCTTAAGCTCATCAACACCCAGCAGGAGAAAATAGAGCTGCTGGAGCAATACGGAATCGACCACCTGATCATTTACCCGTTCACCAAAGAGTTCTCGCGCCTTACCTCGGTGGAGTTCGTGAGGAACATCCTTGTGAACAGCATTAAAACCAGGCGCCTCGTGATCGGCTACAATCACCATTTCGGGCGCAACAGGGAAGGTTCCTTCGAGCACCTGAAGGAATACGGCCCGCTGTATGGCTTTGAAGTGGAGGAGATTCCCGCCAAGGATATTGATTCAATTGAGGTCAGCTCCACCAAGATCCGCAATGCTTTACTCAGCGGCGACGTAAAAACCGCTGCCAGCTACCTCGGCCACGAATTCAGCCTTACCGGCAGGGTGGTGGATGGCAAGAAAATAGGAAGGACCATCGGCTATCCCACCGCCAATATTTTTGTGGAGGATAAATTCAAGATCATCCCTGCAGATGGCGTGTATGCCGTGAAAGTGCGGCATGATAATCGCTTGTACGGCGGTATGCTCAACATTGGCAACAACCCCACGGTAAACGGAAAGCACAAAACCATTGAAGTGAACATCTTTGATTTTAACCGCGACATTTACGAAGAGGATGCAACCATTTATTTTATTGAACGTCTAAGGGATGAAGTGAAGTTCAATGGGCTGGAAGAGCTCACTGCACAGCTGGCGCTTGATAAGATAAACAGCTTAACGATCCTGGCAGATAATTAAACGCTTCCCTCTGAAACTTCCTTAAACTGTTCCCCGTGTTTAAAAAAATAATTTATAATAAAGCATTCAGATCTTTTAGCATATTCCTGCTGTTATCGGCAGGCCTGTGCTCAACCGCAATTGCCCAAACGCCGCTCCTCGATTCCCTCACGCTCGATACGCTTACTGCTTATACCAGCCTTTCCGAGGCTATGAAAAATCCCGATAAGGTGATCAAGCTCGAGCTGCGGAAAAAGCATTACAAGGAGTTTCCGAAAGAGATCTTCCAATTCAAAAACCTTCAGTACCTCGATCTCAGCAAGAACAGCCTTACTGAAATTCCCGCAGAGATCGGCGAATTAAAAAGCCTGCAGATCCTTATCCTTTCCAAAAATGATATTGAAACGCTCCCGAAAGAGATCGGCGAACTGAAAATGCTGCAATACCTGAATGTCAACCAGAATGAGATCAGCAGCCTTCCACCGCAGATCGGCTCGCTTGTGAATTTAAAGAACATGGACCTCTGGAGCAACAATGTAGACAAATTCCCATCCGAAATAAAGAACTTAAAAAAGCTCCTCGTGCTCGACCTCCGCGTGATCCTCATCCCGGATGCAGAGCAGGAGCGCGTGCAGTCGCTGCTGCCTTCAACTAAGATCTATTTCTCGCCGTATTGCAAGTGTCAGCAGTAGTCGCTCGTCATTTCTGAACCCCTGTCAGGGTTTCAAACCCTGACAGGGGTATTCACACAATTCTTATCTTTGGCCATGCACTTCCACCTCCAGTTCCCCATTCCATCATTCCCCCAGCAATTAAGCTACAGCGATAAGCTCTTTTTCACCGGCTCCTGCTTTGCAGAAAATATCGGTGAAAAGATGAAGGAGGAGAAGCTTCGCGTGCTCATCAATCCCCATGGTGTGCTGTACAATCCTTCGGCAATTGAAAAAGCCATAAGGCGATACATCGGCAATGAGTCTTTAAAAGAAGATGAATTATTCTTTGCAAATGAATGCTGGAACTCATGGGAGCATCACAGCCGGTTCTCTGATCCTTCAAAAGAAGCATGTTTACAGCAGATCAACACATCCGTAAAAAGCGCGCACGAACAGCTCAGGGATGCCGGATGGCTGTTCATCACCTTCGGTTCGGCATTCTCTTATAAACACAAGGGATCCGGCATCCCGGTAGGGAATTGTCACAAGGTGCCGCAGAAAGAATTTACAAAATCTTTGCTGAGCGCAGAGGAGGTCATCAGTGCATACACGGCCTTATTTGCTGAGCTGAAAAAGCTCAACCCGAATCTAAAGATCGTGTTAACCGTAAGTCCCGTGCGTTATGTACGCGATGGAGTGGTGGAGAATAATTTAAGCAAATCCATTCTTCTTCAGTCGGTGCACAGGCTCGTGGAAATGCATGAGCATGTTTTTTATTTTCCCGCTTACGAGCTGGTGATCGACGATCTCAGAGATTACCGCTTTTACAAGGAAGATCTCGTGCATCCGAATGAGCAGGCCATCGATTATGTATTTGGGAAGCTGAAAGAAGTATTGTTTGATAGCAGCGCGAAAGACTTAAATAAAAGCATCCGCGAAATCCTTGATGCCGCAAAGCATCGCCCCTTCAATGAAAATTCCGAAGCGCATAAAAAGTTCAAAAGAACATTTGAGGAGCGGAGCCTGCAGCTGCAAAAAAAATATCCATTCCTCGACCTCGGTGCAGGGCTGGATTATTTAAAATCATCTTAAGCTCCCATTTCAGCTTGTACAAGCTGTAAAGTGCAATAGCCGGGTAGCTTTACCGTATGCCTGAAGAAGGGATGAACATCAGAATTTTAATGTAAGTCCTGCAAGGTAGTTGGTGCCTGCCTGCGGGAAGTAAAAATTTTCAACCGTATGCTTTCCTCCCGCAATGTAGCCCCAGGTATAGCCGTTCGATTCGTATTGCTCGCCAAACAGGTTGTTGACAGCGAGCGTGAAGCCGATCTCCGGGATGAATTTGGTTTTAACGCTGTAGTTGATCCGCAGGTCATTTACAAAAAATGCATCCAGCCTGCGCTCTTCATTCGATGTGTTATCAAGATATTGTTTGCCTACATATTTGCTGATAAAGCTGAACTTTAAATTCTTTACCGGCTCAAAGGTGATCGTGCTTCCCGCAATCACGGAAGGTGAAAACGCGATGTCGCTTTCCTTGTAAATGATCACGCTCTGCGCAGTGCTGTCGTAATTGTCGATGAACTCTTTAAAATTTTTGATCTTGTTTTTGCTCAGTGTGATGTTTGCGTTCCAGCTTAATGATTTCAGGATCTTCAGGCCGAACTCCGCTTCAATTCCTTCACGGTAGCTTCTCGCCACGTTGGTCCTGTTGTACGCGCCCACATCGTTGATCTCCCCCGTGAGCACCAGCTGGTTCCTGTAATCCATGTAATAAGCATTGAGCGCCCACATCGCCTTTTTGCCTGAATGCCTGTAGCCGATCTCCAGGTCGTTCAGCGTTTCATGCTTCGGCCGGCTGCTGGGTGTCGACTGTGTATAATCATCCCTTCCCGGCTCCTTGTTGCCAACGCTGTACGATGCATAAACACTGGTGTTTGCGCTAAGCTCATAATTGATCCCCGCTTTCGGGTTCAGAAAGGAGAGCGCTGCCGACTGTTCGATGTTCCGCAGGCTGTCGTCAAATCCTAAGAAGGAATAGTTCACCATGCGGTATTGCAGGTCTGCAAAAACATTCAGCTTTTTTGTTACGGCGTAATTCGCTTTCAGGAAAATATTGAAATCGCTTTTGTTCGCAGTGTCGTTGTAGTAATGCTGGTGAATGTCGCTGTTCACCGCATATTGCGCCCAGATGATCTCGCCGTAATGTAGCCCGGTATAATTGTTCCAGGCGCCGCCCAGCACAGCCGATAATTTTTTCAGGCTGTTGTACTGCAATGAAAAAGTAGTTCCGTAAAAATCGTTATCAAGCCAGCGCCTGCGCACAAGGTTGCCGCCGCTGATCGTGTCGCTGCCGATGAACACATCCGGCAGGCCGTAGTCCGAGAACGATTGCCCTTTCTTGAATTCTTCGTAATAGCCTTTTCCTTTGGTGTAGTGCAGGGCAACGTTGCTGTTCCAGTTGCGGTTGAACTCATGCGAAAAATGCAGCTGATAATAGCTCTGCACATAATGGTCCACTTGGTTGCTGTAGCTGTACGGATTATAGGTCCTGCTGCCCGAATTCAACAGGTTGCTTGCTTCTTCTGCATCCAGGTAATTGTTCATGATATAATCATTCATGCCTGGCTCGTCACCTTTCAGCCTCGACTGCGGAATGCCGTACCAGGCCTGGTACGTTTCCTCGTATCCGGTAAAGGTGATGAACTTGATAATGTTCTTTTTGCCGTAATACCCTGCCGATAAGTAATAGGAGCGGAGGTCGGATTTCGCGCGGTCAATGAAGCCCTCGGAGCTTATTTTAGACAAGCGCGCATCCACCGCAAATTTGTCGGCGATCAGCCCGCTGCCCACATTTACGGTATTCTTCATCGTGTTGAGCGATCCGTAGCTGCTGTTCCATTCGGCATATCCCTCCGGATTTAATTTCGTGGTCTGGATGTTCAGGCTTCCGCCGAAAGCGCCTGCTCCGTTGGTGGATGTTCCCACTCCGCGCTGCAGCTGGATGTTGTCGATGCTCGAAGCAATGTCCGGAAGGTCGACCCAGTATGTTCCCTGCGATTCGGCATCATTCACAGGAATGCCGTTGATCGTCACGTTTACGCGCGTTGCATCTATCCCGCGGATGCGGATGCCGGTATAGCCCACTCCTGCGCCTGCATCGGAAGTGGTTACCACGGAAGGCTGCTGGTTCAGCAGGTAGGGGAGGTCCTGCCCGAGGTTCTGCTCTGCAATTTGTTCTTTACTGATAGTTGTATAGGTCATTGCCGATTTCTGGTCGGCGCGCGTCGACGATACGATCACTTCATCCATCATCACTGCGCTTTCTTCCAGCTCAACATTCATTGTTTTGTTTTCATTCAGCAGGATGCTGTCGCTGAATGTTCCGTAGCCGATGAATGAAACGTGCAGCACATACGCGCCCGGCTTTAAGTTTTTTACTTCAAAGCTTCCGTCGCTTTTGCTTTGCGTGGCAATGAACGTATGGTCAATGCTCACCGTTGCGCCGGGAATGCTTTCCCCGCTCTTTTTTGAAAGTACTTTTCCTGAAATGTTGAGCTGCGCGAAAGCCATAGTGGAAGCCGCAAGCAGGCTGCCCGTGAAAATTGTTTTTAAGTAATGCATGATTTGTTTTTTTTGTTAAACATATAGCAGCAAAGGAGCAAGCAGCTACTACTATTTTAACAATACCTATTCCCTACGCAGGCATGATCCTGATCAGGTGCATGTATGTCCGTTCTTTGGAAACGGAATACATTGGGTATAATCTCAGCCCTTTCCAATTTTTGAATTGTAGATTTTTTGAGTTGGAGAATTAATTCTAAAATTCAACAGCTCTAAAATTCAAAAATTGAAACGGACACCCCTTTTTTGATGTCGCAAAACTATAGATTATTTTTTTGTTTCAGCAGAAAATTTTCAACAGCTTCCAGGGAATGCCTGAAACGCAGGTCACCGCTGCCTTTTATGATGGCATATTCAGCGCCGATACTTTTTAATTCACGCTCGTACCAGTCGTAAAAAAAAGGGCGGCGGTGCGGATTCTCGCGCAGCGGATCTTCCTCCCATTCAAGGTCGGGGTAGGTAAGGAGGTACAGGTCGTATTTGTAAGGGAGTATATTTTCGCTGATCCATGGCGGACAGGTTTGAAATACATCTTCACACCACACCTTCGCAATGATCAGCTCTGTATCTGCAAAAAGCAATTTGTTCGCCTTTTGCAGCAGCTCATTTTCAGTTTGCAATTGCTGCTTCGCGATGGCGAGAATGTCATCCAGCGTATAATCACGGTCGGCCTGTTCGAGATAGGCGCGCGAATGCTCCTTCACCCAAACTGTGTTGTAGTGATTCGCCAGGGCTTCCGAAAGCGTGCTTTTAGCGGTGCTTTCGGGGCCTATGAGTGCAACGCGGATGATGTGTTCAGCTTTTTGCGCCATGCAATGTATCCTGCCGCAGCAAGGATGGTATAAATGATATAAAGTAATGCGATCAGGTAAAATCCACGGTAGGCATACAGGAAAACAGCCAGTGCATCTATTATGATCCAGTACAGCCAGTTCTCGATTATTTTTTTTGCGGTCATCCACGTTGCCACAATGCTGAAAGCCGTGATAAATGCATCCAGGTAAGGCATTGCCTGCGTAGAGAACTTGTGGGCGGTGTACCCGAACGGGATCCAGATCAGCAGGCCGAGGGCGGTCAGCAGGAGGTTTTTTTTCAGCGAAAGCGAAACAACCGGTAGCTCCTCTTTTGAGGCCGAGCCGTAAAGCCATTGATACCAGCCGTAAACACCGATCACTACATAAAAGATATTGAGCCCGCTTTCGAGAAAAAGCTGTCCGGAGTAGCACAGGTAAACCGACAAAGCGCTCGAGATGATGCCCAGCAGCCAGCACCAGCTGCTTTCAATTGCAGCGAGCAGCACATAGCCAAGCGCGCTGATGAAGATCAGCCATTCGGTGATGCTGGTGGCTTTCACTGCCGAAAGAAGGGACGCGGAAATGTCGGATGGCTGCATTCTCCGGGATGTTTATTCGATCGGGATCTTTAGCTCCTGGAATCTTTCAACCACTTTGTTGAATTCATCCACGGGGTCTTTTTTCTTCCAGAGCGTGCTGTAAAAGGCCATGCCTGCAAAGCCAATGCGTTCTGCATGCTCAACCGAAACAATGTCCACGCCGCCTCTCGCCACAATTTTCAGGGAGCTTTTTTGCAATGCCGATTTGAGGCTGTGCTCCGTAAATCCGCCCTGGAACTTGCTGTTGAAGTTATCGAAGATCGGGCTTAAAAAAACATAGTCGTAATTGTAATCCTGTTTAGTGGCAAGCACCTGCCCGATCGTGCTGTAGGAGGTGGTCAGGATAATGCCCGGGTTCCTTAGCCTGATCAGCTTCAGCGAAAGCCAGGTACGCCACTTTTTCTTCTTGTGCGACTTGGTCAGGTGAATGCCTTTTAGCTTGAATTTCCGTGCCAGCTTATGGTGCGAATGGATCACGATGCGGTTGTGAAAATGACTGGGAATTGCAGCAATGAGCTCCTTCATTTTTCGTGTGGAAAGCTTGTGCTTGCGGATATGGAATGTTTCAAGGCCCGCTTCAAAAAGCTGCGTTACGATCTCCACCTCGTTGTCAACCTGTCCCGAATTCGATATTACGATCAGTTTCATGAAATCCGTTTAAAATGAGTGAATGGCCTTTGCGATCTTTTTCAAAAGTGAGCTGTCCTTTTCCAGCGCATTGCCCACAACAATAATGTCGGCCCCCGCCTTGCAGGCCTTCAGCGCTTTTTCCGGGGTGTTGATCCCGCCGCCAATGATCAGCGGAACCCCGATCGCGGAGCTTACTTTCTTTATCATTTGCGCCGGAACGCAGTTCTTTGCGCCGCTGCCCGCATCCATGTAGATGGTCTTCAGTCCCAGCATTTCGCCGGCCATAGCCGTGCATACGGCAATGTCATCCTTGTCGGAAGGGATTGCTGCAGTGCCGCTCATATACAGCGCCGCGGTCTGTTTTCCGCTTTCGATCAGCATGTAGCCCGTAGGTATGATCTCGAGCTTGCTCGACTTCAGCATGGGTGCTGCTATCACGTGCTTCCCGATCAGCATTTCCGGGTTGCGTCCCGAGATCAGCGAAAGCAAAAGGATCCCGTCTGCCTTGCTGCTGATCTGGAGGTTGTTTCCCGGGAAAATAAGCAGCGGGATCTTCGATCTTTTTTTGATCGTTTCAACACATTTTTCAAAGTTCCCGTTGGTCAGGATGCTTCCTCCGATCATGAGCAGGTCCACCTTCGATTCTTCCGCCCGTTTTAACAATTCCTCAGGGCTGAATTTATCAGGATCGATCAGCACCGCGAACTGCTTTTTGCGGCCTGATTTTGCTTTTAAAATGGAAGAATACAAGTTGTGCATGCAGGCAGATATCTATCGCAATAATAGTTAATTCATTTGAGCTGTAAAGCAATTTTATCAAACAGAAATATTTATGCTTTAAAAATTTTCTAAATCCGATTTATTTTAGATATTTACAAAAAATTTAAGCAAAAAAGTATGAAATCGCTAACATTTAAGATCAGAGTACTCTCCTTGATTTTTATTGGTTTGATTTGCCAGTTCTCAGCGGAAGCGCAGGATGTCCTGTATCCCTTTGCTGATAAAGGGAAATACGGCTACATAAACAAAAGCGGGAAAGTAGTGATCCCTGCGCAGTTTGAGTTTGCTGATAAATTTTATGAAGGAATGGCAGTTGTGAAGCAGGGTGGAAAACGCGGCTTTATTGATGCCAGCGGTAAACTGGTGATCCCTGCCCAGTATGATTCCAAGATCGACGGATATTTTTCAGAAGGGCTTGCCTGCGTGAAGCAGGGGGCAAAATATACTTACATCGATAAAACCGGTAAAACGGTACTCGAGCCGAAATGCGAACATGCTTACAAGTTCTCCGAAGGAATGGCGCGCATGCAGGTGGGATTGAAATTCGCTTACATCGATAAATCCGGTAATGTGGCCATCAAGCCCGAATACGATGGCGGCTTTGATTTTAAAGAAGGCCTGGCACGTGTGAAAAAGAACGGTAAATGGGGCTTTGTTGACAAAACCGGCAAAGCGGTGATCGACTTCAAATACGATGAGGCATTTGAATTTTCGGAAGGCCTGGCCAATGTACGTGTTGGAAATGAAACCACGGGAAAATGGGGCTTTATCGATAAAGCCGGCAAGGAAGTGATCGAGCCGAAGTTCGACAAGGCATTCACTTTTTCCGACGGCTTGGCCTGTATCCGCGTAGGAGATTATAAAACCGGCAAGTTCGGCTACATCGATAAAACAGGTAAATGGGTGATCGATCCGATTTATACGGGAGCATATTTTTTCAGCGACGGCCTTGCCTGCGTAAGCACATCCCCGCTGGTGAACGGAAGCCTGAAAGATGCGAAATGGCAGTACATCGATAAGAACGGCAAGCTTGTGGTTTCAAGAGGTTCCGACTTCTTCGCCGATTTCTATAAAGGCCTCGCTTATGTCCGTTACGATGGCGTTTTTACCTACATCGACAAAAACGGTAAGGCCGTTTGGACAGCAAGCGCTGCCGGCCCAGGGCTATAGAATTCCTTAAATATTCACAATGCGAAATTTGTTTGTTATCTGAATAACAGCTAATTTCGCATTTCTTTTTAAAATAAATCAAAAACAATGGGAAATACATCCGTGGAAAAATTCGTAAAATTCAAAGTAAAAGACATGTCCCTCGCAGAATGGGGACGCAAGGAAATTAAGCTTGCTGAAGCTGAAATGCCGGGATTAATGGCGTTAAGGGCTGAATACGGCAAGCAAAAGCCATTGAAAGATGCGCGCATTGCAGGCTGCCTGCACATGACCATCCAAACGGCCGTGCTTATTGAAACATTGGTGGAGCTGGGTGCTGAAGTTACCTGGTCTTCCTGCAATATCTTCTCAACTCAGGATCACGCTGCTGCTGCAATCGCTGCTGCAGGCATCCAGGTATACGCATGGAAAGGAATGAACGAAGAGGAATTCGACTGGTGTATTGAGCAAACATTGTTCTTCGGTGAAGACCGCAAGCCGCTGAATATGATCCTCGACGACGGCGGCGATCTTACCAACATGGTGTTCGACAGGTTCCCTGAGCTCATCAAAGGCATCAAAGGCCTTTCTGAAGAAACAACAACAGGCGTTCACCGCTTATACGAGCGCATGAAGAACGGAACATTGCACATTCCTGCGATCAACGTGAACGATTCGGTTACAAAATCAAAATTCGATAATAAATACGGCTGCCGCGAATCTCTCGTGGATGCTATCCGCAGGGCTACCGATTTAATGCTTGCCGGAAAAGTGGCTGTAGTTGCCGGTTACGGCGATGTGGGCAAAGGCTCCGCAGAATCATTATCATCGCAAGGCGTACGTGTGATCGTTACCGAGATCGACCCGATCTGCGCATTGCAGGCTGCAATGGAAGGCTACCAGGTAATGAAAATGGACAATGCCATTAAGGAAGCCGATATCATTGTTACCGCTACAGGTAACAAAAGCATCATCACCGATAAGCATTTCAGGGCAATGAAGCACAATGCCGTTGTTTGTAACATCGGCCACTTCGATAACGAGATCGACATGGCATGGCTTAACAAAAACTACGGCGCTTCAAAAGATGTGATCAAGCCGCAGGTCGACAAATACACGATCGACGGAAAAGACATCCTTGTGCTTGCAGAAGGCCGCCTTGTGAACCTTGGCTGCGCTACAGGCCACCCTTCATTCGTAATGAGCAACTCGTTCACCAACCAAACCCTTGCCCAGCTCGAGCTTTGGCAGAACGCTGATAAATACGAGAACAAAGTATACACATTGCCAAAACACCTCGATGAGAAAGTTGCCCGCTTACACCTGGCAAAGATCAACTGCGAGCTGGATACATTAACCCCGGAGCAGGCTGCCTACATCGGTGTAGATGTTCAGGGCCCGTTCAAATCGGATATGTACAGGTACTAATCTTTGATTTCAATTCAAACAAAAAACGCGCTGCAACACAGCGCGTTTTTTGTTTGTTTAATTTTGGCAGGGTGAGCTCCCACCCGCGTTCTCGACTTCGCTCGAACTGACAGCGCACACTACCACGTTCTATAAATACACACAGTACGTCAATCATAATCGATCCTAAGCGTCGCAGACGATCATAATATTTAAGCATAAAAGATCTGTGGAGATCTGCGTACCAATACACACAGCTTATAAGCCCGATCAGCAAAAGATTCGTATTTCGTAAATTCGTAAAAATTCGTATTTCGCAGGATACAGATTCGCAAATCCGTATCCATCCGCGAGCCGCACCAGATCCGTAATTCGTAAATTCGTATTAATTCGCGATCCGTACTAATTATAGATATGCAATACACTACCGTCAAATGTAGTGTTATACGCCTTTAAAGGCGCAGCAGCCGGCCCCTGGAAAACAGAGCCGTCGTAGATCGAAAAGCGGGAATGGCAGCAGGTATCCACAGCCACAATGCTGGTGTTGTCAACCACAACGGTAGCGCAGGGCTCGCTCGGCTGGTACGTGCAGTTGCGGTCGTAAGCCATAAATTCAGTATTGCTTTTCCTGTACACCAGAATGCCCCTCACGCCGCCGGTGATATACACCCATCCGCCTACAACACTTACATTTACAAAGCTGGGATTGTTGGTATAGAGGTAAATATCCACAGGTACGCTTTCAATATAATTGTTGTTGTCCTTGCGGCAGCTGTTGGCAAGAAAGGCCAGGAGCAATAAATAAAACAGCTTTTTCATCGTTCAGTATTATATAACAAAGCTAAAACAAATTTTTAAATGAAATATTGTAAGCCCTGCAATGGCATTATTTTTTAATTTCGCAGTGTAAAGTCCCGATCATGAAAAGCCTTTCCAGAAAACTCATTCTCATCTTTATCTGCCTGCTTCCATTAGGTTTGGCAGCGCAGGAAGCCCCTGCCAAGGAAAAGGCCCCGGCCACTTCGCGCGTTCAGAAAAAAGCTGCCAAAAAGAAATGGAAAGAGCAGCGGAAGATGGAGATGGACCAGAAAAAGGCGGTAAAGCAGCATCACAAGCGGATCCAGACCAAGGAAACCCGGAAGCGCATGAAGCAGGAAAAAAGAAGAAGCGACAAATTACGCGCGAATAAGCGTGAATTCTTCCTCGTACGCTGGTTCAGGAGGCATTGAAAAATATTTTCGATAAATTTGTAACTTTATCAAAATTAATTTGTATAATTGCATTGTAATTAGTTATTGAACAACATCCCACCCAATAAGCATAGTTGAATAAACTATGTGTTTAGCCAAAAAATTTTAGTGCATTGCCAATTGATGATCAGTGCTTGCAGTACCTGATTTAATTGATTTTATTGGTTTCATAGTGCGCCAATAAGGAATACATTTTATGAAAATTTTTGTGAGAAAAAATTTTTGTGAAGAAATGTTAAATATTCCTATATTTACGCACTTCATTTTGCACGAATTTATTAAATAACATAAAAATATGCTACGTAAATTACTTTCAACATTGTCTATCGTTGTTGCATCAGCAGGGCTGTTGCTGGCACAGAATGAGTCTTCTCTTAAAGTAAAGCTGATCGATAAAACAACGAAGGAAACAATTCCTTTTGCAAACGTTGTTGTTGAAATGGGCGGTATCCAGGCGGGTATCGGTACAACCAACATCGATGGTGAAGTTACGATCAAGCCGTTGAACCCGGGTAAGTATAATGTGAAGGCAACGTATGTTGGTTACCAGGCCGTGCAGATGGAGAACATCAATGTGGCAGTTGGTAAAACAGTTTATCTGAATATTGAAATGTCAGCCGGTACCACGTTAGATGTTGTCGAGATCATTGAATACTCAGAACCACTGATCGACCCGGATACAAAATCCGGCGGAACTGTTACCCGCGAGGAGTACCAGAACATGGCAACCAAGAATATCAACTCCGTTGCAGCAACTACAGCAGGTGTGTATCAGCAGGATGAAGGCGGATCACTGAATGTACGTGGTGCACGTTCAAGCGGTACAGCATATTATGTGGATGGCCAGAAAGTGATCGGTAGCAGCAATGTTCCCCAGTCGTCCGTTGAGCAGATCACAACCATCGTCGGTGGTACGCCTGCAGAATACGGTGATGCAACCGGCGGTATCATCGCGATCACAACACGTGGCCCTGCAAGTAAATATACAGGAGGCATCGAGGTTATTTCTTCCGGCTTCGGAGAGAAAAAAGGACTGGATGCATTCGGTTACAACTTCCTTGGTTTCTCTATCAACGGCCCGATCTTAACATCAAAGGATTCTACAAGCGGAGCTAAAAAATCAGTGCTTGGCTTCAGCCTTTCCGGCGAGGTGGTTTCAGAAAAAGATCCTGATCCGTCGGCAGTAGGCTTCTACCAGATCAACCCGGAGAAGCTCGATGAGATCACAAACACACCTTTACGTCCGTCTGAGCAGGGATCCGGTTTTGTATTGAACTCGGAATATGTGAATGCTGGCGATCTTCAGAAGATCAAAGCAAGAAACAATGTTGAATCAAAATCAATGCGCTTATCCGGTAAGATCCAGTACCAGCCTACAACAAACATGGGTATTACGCTGGGCGGTTCCATCGACTACAATAAAAATCACGGATTCGTTTACGAGTACGCATTATATAACCCGGTGAACAATCCGTTGAACACCGACAAAACATGGAGGGTATATGCGAAGCTGACCCAGAAGTTCAACTCTGCAACTTCCAAGGAAGAAGAAAAATCATCTTCCAATATCAAGAATGCATACTTCACCATCCAGGCAGGTTACGAAAAAAGAAAGCAAAAAACACGTGACGACGATCACCTGGATAAAATATTCGATTACGGGTATATCGGTAAATTCACCCAAACTATCAAACCTATCTATACATGGGAAGACAGCCTCGGCGGACTTGCACAGATCGCTCACGGTTATACCAGCTTAACATTTGCTCCGGGCGAGCAAAATCCAACCGGTACTCCTTATACTACACAGTTCTATTCATTGAATGATGCCGCGGATATTCAGGACCCAAGCGATGTTCAGGCCGGACTGGGATTATTGAACGGCGACCGCCCTGCAAGTATCTACGGTTTATGGTACAACACAGGCCGCCAGTACAACGGTTACAGCGATAACGATAATTCACAGTTCCGCGTATTTGCGAACTTCTCTGCAGATATCAAGAATCATGCGATCCAGGTTGGTTTTGAATATGAGCAAAGAACTGAAAGGTACTACTCATTGGCTCCTATCGGCTTATGGACAAGGATGCGCCAGCTTGCCAACAAGCACTTGAGCCAGCTTGATTTCTCTACTCCTATTTATAATCCTAACCCGGATCCTGCAAATGCCCAGATCCTTGATTTCTTCGATCCTTCGGTTTACAACTACTACGATTTCAACAGGCTGTATAATGAAGGCGAGCAGAGCCAGTTTGACCGCAGCTTAAGGGAAAAGCTTGGTTATGCCGAGAACAGCACCAACTGGATCGATATCGATTCTTACGATCCTGAAACCTACAGCATTGATATGTTCAGCGCGGATGACCTTTTAAACCTGGGCGGCGGATCATTGGTAGCATATTATGGTTACGATCACACAGGTAAAAAGCTGAACGGAAACCCAAGCCTTGATGATTTCTACAATAAGAAAGACGACAAAGGAAATTTCACAAGGGAGATCGGCGCATACAAGCCAATTTACATTGCCGGTTACTTACAGGATCGTTTCGACTTTAAAGACATTAAGTTCAACGTTGGTTTACGTATCGACCGTTTCGATGCTAACCAGAAAGTGCTGAAAGATAAATACCTGTTGTATGAAACAAAAACTGCAGCAGAAATGAACTACGCGAACCAGCCTGAGCGTCCGTCCAATATCGGTGATGATTTCGTTGTGTATGTGAATGACCTTAACAACCCGAACTCTGAGATCAAAGGATACAGGGACGGCGATACATGGTACGATGCTTCCGGGAACGAGATCTCCGATCCAAGCTTACTGAATGGTTCCGACGGTGGTATCAACCCTGCCTTATTGAACCCTACTGATGCAAGTGAGAAAAATATCAAATCCACTGTGTTTACGGATTATAAACCACAGATCAACCTGATGCCGCGTATCGCATTCGCATTCCCGATCTCCGATGTGGCTAACTTCTTTGCACACTACGATGTATTAACTCAGCGTCCTCCTTCTGCCAACAGGTTAGACCCTACGGATTATCTGCAGCTCGCATACAGGAATGCTGCAACACTGAACAACCCGGGACTGAAGCCTGAAAGAACAACCGATTACGAATTAGGGTTCACACAGGTGCTGAACGAAAAGAAAAACTCTGCGATCACTTTATCCGCTTTCTACCGCGAATTAAGGGACATGATCCAGGTGGTAAGCGTTACCAAAGCTTATCCTCAGACCTATACTTCTTATGACAACATCGATTTTGGAACAGTAAAAGGTTTCTCTATCGCGTATGACCTTCGCAGGATGTCAAGCGGCGTTCAGCTTACAGCAAGCTATACATTGCAGTTTGCCGATGGTACAGGTTCAAGCGCATCCGACGGATTCAACCTTGCTTCTTCCGGGCAGCCGAACTTAAGGGTGTTGCACCCGCTTGATTTCGATCAGCGCCACACCATTGTAATGAACATCGATTACCGTTTTGGTGCAGGAAAAGATTACAACGGCCCGGTTTGGACACGTAAAAAAGGCGATACTGAAAAGTCGGTTAAATTGCTTGAG
The DNA here is from genome assembly GCA_025963725.1 of Bacteroidota bacterium. Lineage (GTDB taxonomy): Bacteria > Bacteroidota > Bacteroidia > 2-12-FULL-35-15 > 2-12-FULL-35-15 > 2-12-FULL-35-15. The sequence continues at coordinate 33,845 of JAOQAE010000004.1, forward strand.
AACGTTGGAGCAAACATAGTATTAAGGGCTGGTTCCGGAACTCCATACAGCAAGCAGTCAAACATCTCTGCTGATGGTTATTTCGACGTTCCTCAGCGCCGCTCCCTTGAAGGTAACATCAACGGATCTAACCTTCCGTGGAACTTCAAAGTGGATATGAGAGTTGATAAGGACATCGAATTATCATGGGGCGGTAAAAAAGAAGGTGAAGAAAAGAAATACGCTAACCTGAACATTTACTTACAGGTGCTGAATGTATTCAACCAGAAGAACATCATCCGCGTTTACAAAGCTACCGGTAACCCTGATGATGACGGTTACCTGGCTTCTGCAGATGCTCAGAGCGATGTCGCTTCCAAAACAAACCCTGAATCGTTCCAGGACCTGTACCGCGTGAACATCAACAACCCAAGCAACTACCAGAGGCCACGTGTTATCCGCCTCGGACTCCTGCTTGATTTTTAATCGGGCAATAAAGAAAGAACAGATTGAAAAAAATTGAAATGCTACATAATAAAAATAACATGAAAAAGAATCGTATTAAGTTAATTGCCTCCTTATCAATAATGGCTTTTTCCTTCAGCGCAATTGCAAAAGAAAATGTCGGGATCTCCGGGATTGCTTCTCCTGCGGACAACACTCACCGCGAAGTAATGTCGGGTTGTGCTCCCGCAACAGCCCATGTTGATATTGATATTAATAACGTAAGAGCCACCCTGCTAACAGGTGGTGATATGTGGTGGGATCTGATCAGCGCCCAGTACGAGATCCCGAAAGGAAGCGGTGTTAAGTCGATCTATGCAGGTTCCCTGTGGATCGGCGGCGTGGATGCAGGTAACCAGCTGAAGGTTGCTGCAATGACCTATCGCCAGACAGGTAACGATTTCTGGCCAGGCCCGCTGGATGCTGCTGCCAGTATCGATCCAAGCACCTGCCTTGCATACGATAAGTTCTTTAAAGTAAACAAGGAAGATGTAAAGGCATACCATAACTGGGTGATCAATGGATCCGTAGGAGCAAATCCTATCGGAAGCACCGAGATGCAAACCCTTCTCGACTGGCCGACAGTTGGCCCGCAGGGACAGCCGCTTGCTCCATGGTTCGATTATAACTCCGATAATATTTATGATCCGGCTGCGGGAGATTACCCTGATTTCGACCTGGGTGACAATACAAACCCTTTGATCAACAGGGCTTGTACTGCAAAATTAAAAGGTGACCAGGCGATCTGGTGGGTGTTCAACGATAAAGGAAACGTACACGGTGAGTCCGGCGGAGCTGCTATCGGTTTAGAGATCCAGGCACAGGCATTTGCATTCAAAACAAATGACGAGATCAATGACATGACATTCTATACTTACAGGATCGCTAACAAATCCTCTTTCCAGATCAACAAGACACATTTTGGTGTATGGGTGGATTCGGATCTTGGAGGTTATAACGATGACTTTGTAGGCTGTGATGTTTCCAACGGATTCGGTTACCAGTACAATGGCGATGCTGTGGATGAAGGCTTGAGCGGTGTATTGGGCTATGGTGCAAATCCTCCTGCTGTAGGTGTCGATTTCTTCGAAGGCCCTTTCAGGGATAACGATGGTATGGATAATCCTGCCGACAGTACTATCAACGGTATCGGTTACGGCGATTCTATCGTAGATAACGAGCGTTTGGGTATGGAGCGTTTTATTTACTACAACAATAACTCCAACCCGGTGAATGGTAACCCCGGAGCTTCTACAAACTTCTATAACTATCTTACAGGAAAATGGAGGGATGGTAGCCTTATGACATACGGCGGAGATGCCGTAGGTACAGGTACTCCTTGTAAATTCGTATTCCCTGATGATTCCGATCCTACAGGCTTCGGTACCAACTTCGTAACACAGGCTCCATGGAGCGAGTGGAGAGAGAACAATCCGTTTGTCGACAGGCGCTTTATGCAGGTTGCAGGGCCGTTCACGCTTATGGCAGGCGCTGTTAATGTGATCACTACCGGTGTGGTATGGGCACGCGCAACACAAGGTGGCCCGATGGCTTCACTTGCCTTATTAAAAGGAGCAGATAAAAAAGCACAGAAATTATTCAACAACTGCTTTAAGAAACTCGAAGGGCCGGATGCACCGGATTTAACTGTCCAGGAGCTTGATAACGAGCTGATCCTTTACTGGACCAATCCAAAAGGCTCCAATAACTACCAGGAGAGATACAGCGAAGATCCGGATCTTGCAGTAGGAGGCGACTCCCTGTACCGTTTCCAGGGTTACCAGGTTTACCAGCTGAAAGATGCAACCGTTTCTGCAACTGAGCTGAACAATGTTGACAGGGCGCGTTTGGTTTACCAGTGCGATAAAAAAGACGGTATCAAACAGATCGTTAACTATACATTCGACCAGAACATCACTGCAAACGTTCCTATGGAAATGGTGAACGGTGCTGATGCCGGAATTTCACACTCGGTATCTTTAAAAACCGATCTTTTCGCTTCCGGCGATAACAAGCTTGTAAATCATAAAACATACTACTACACGGTAGTTGCTTACGGATACAGCGCAACACAGGAATTCAACCCGGGATTATTCTCCTATAACGATTATAAGCCTTACATCTCCGGTAGCGGAAATGTGGCTAAAGCGTCAGGGATCCCTCACATTGTTTCTCCTGAGCTGAGCGGAACCGAAACACATGCTAATTATGGTTCAGGCGTAAAGGTAAAACGTATCGAAGGACAGGGTAACGGTGGAAATTCACTTGAAATGACCGGCGGATCACTTGCACAGGCTGTAAGCACAGGCCGTTCACTGAACCCTGTTTATGAGAACGGACACGCTCCTATAACCATTAAAGTTGTTGACCCTTTAAATGTTCCGAATGAAAGTTTCAGAATCTACTTATGGGATACCACAACAACTTCAACAACCAATAACATTACTACTGCGGCACGCTGGACACTCGTGAAGCTGCCTGGCGGCGCACATTCCGACACTATCAATTCGGATGCGAGCATCGCTATCCCGAATGAGCAGATCATCAACGGACAGCCAAGCGGTTCTAACGAAGTGATCCCAAGGCTGGGGCTTTCCGTAAACATTACTTATTCTTACGGCCCTTCAGATGCATTGGCAACCGATAATGGCGCACTCGCTTCGGCAAGCTCCATGTCATTCGCTGATGTGACCAAGCGCTGGTTAACCGGATTGCCTGATGAAGAAGGCACCGTGGATGCAAACTGGATCCGTGCAGGAACTGCAACAGACGCGACTGCACCGGAATACAATGATTATCCAGGTCCGGATGATCAGCAGGCTTATGAAAAAATGATCAACGGAACATGGGCACCGTACCGTTTAGCAGCTGCTACAACACCTCCGGGTGCCGGCCAGCCGATCGTTTGCAGAGGCGGCCCGGCATGGGATAAGTACAGGACACTGAACTTTATTAAAAATCTTGCAAGCGTGGATGTGGTGATCACTGCCGACAAATCGAAATGGACCCGTTGTCCGGTTGTCGAATTGCAGGAAGATGTTACACTTGCTATCGGCGGAGCTCCGAAAATGAGCATGCGCAGGTCTCCATCGGTTGATAAGAACGGTAAAAAACTTGGCGATCCGGGTTACAATGCCACTGAAGGCGGATTTGTCGACAGCGCCGGAGTTCAGATCCCAACACCAACAGGTATGGGCTGGTTCCCAGGATATGCAGTGAACCTGGAAACAGGCGAGCGCTTGAACATGGCATTCGGTGAGGATTCCTACCTGCAGGCTGAAAACGGTGCGGATATGAAATGGAACCCGACCTCGAGCACGTATTCTCAGTTCTTCGATCCTTTGTTCGGAGGTAAGCATTACATCTACGTATTCGGACGCAACTACAGCACAACTACTAGCTCGCTGTATCCTCCTACTGATCCGATGCTTGCACGACAGCTGAGAGATATTCCGCGTTACGATAACGGACTTGCGATGTACAGGTTGTACTATGCTTCACAAACAGCATCTTCAACTTCATCTTCCGAAGGTTACAAACGTGAAGTGTATTCCGATGCAATGTGGGTGAATATTCCATTACTCGCACCGGGACACCAGCTGTTTGAAACAGAAGTAAAAGTAAGGCTTCGTGTTACCAAGCCATACGCTAAATACGGAACAGGCACACCACAGTCGTTCAACAGCCTGGTTGCCGGACAGCACTACTTTGTAGAGGCAGGCCCGATCAAGCACAATGGTACCACTTACAATACGGGAACAAGCTTCCTTGCGGTAAATTCTAACTTCACAGATACGATCTCCGCATCAACGATCGCTTACAACTACTCTGTATTATCTACAGTGAACAAAGCGAACGGGATCTATGAGTTCAACACTGCGGATATCGAAACGCATATAAATGATGGTGAAACGGCAAAAGATGCGCTGGATCTCATCAACATTGTTCCGAACCCGTACTACGCATACTCTGAGTATGAAAAAACAACTCTTGACCAGGTAGTGAAGATCACCAATCTTCCTGCAAAATGCACGGTGTCCATCTACACCCTGAATGGTAACCTGGTAAGGCGCTACAAAAAAGATGATTCCGGTGCGGAAGCAAAAACTTCGCTCGACTGGGACCTGAAAAATGAGGCGCGCATTCCTATCGCCAGCGGATTGTACATCATCCACGTGGAAGTGCCGGATGTTGGGGAAAAGATCCTGAAATGGTTCGGAGTATTACGTCCGATCGACATCGAGGCATATTAAGGTTGTTTTAGTTCAATTAAGGTTATTCAGAATTTAAAATAAGTATTATGAAAAAATTTTATAAGTTTTTTGCTCCGGTTGCATTGGCAGGTTTGGTTGCTATCCCGGCAGGCACTTATGCAGGTAACCCTGATCGCGTTGGCCAGGCCGGTGCAACAGAGTTATTGATCAATCCATGGGCCCGCAGCAGCGGATGGGCAGGTTCAAATGTGGCAGGCGTAAGAGGCCTTGAGGCAATGTATTCAAACGTGGCCGGCACTGCCTTCACAAGGAAAACAGAGCTTATGTTCGCCCGCACGCAGTGGCTGAAAGGGACTGATATCAACATCAATTCATTCGGACTGACCCAGGGCGTTGGTGAAACAGGAGCTTTGGGATTATCAATTATGGCAATGGACTTCGGTGATATTCCTATTACTACCGTAGCGCAGCCGGAAGGCGGACTGGGGACCTATTCCCCGCAGTTCCTGAACATCGGGCTGTCGTATGCAAAAGGCTTCTCCGATAACATCTACGGTGGGCTTACCTTAAGGGTGATCACTGAGAAAACTGCGAGCGTTAGCGCAAGGGGCATTGCCCTGGATGCAGGGATCCAGTATGTGACCGGTAAGTACGACCAGCTGAAATTCGGGATCGCATTGAAAAATGTAGGGCCGCGTATGCAGTTCAGGGGTGACGGACTTTCCTTCAAAACGCCGGTTCCTTCCGCAACAAACGGGTCAAGCCAGATGACAGTAGAGCAGCGCTCCGCTTCATTCGAGCTTCCTTCATTGCTGAACATCGGTGCAGGTTACGACATTTACCTGAGCAAGGACAGTGCTAAAATGAAAACCAACCGCATCACTGCAATGGGAACATTCACTTCCAACTCATTCTCCAAGGATGAATTTAAGCTGGGGCTTGAGTACGGATGGAAAAACATCGTAATGGTGAGAGTAGGTTACACTTACGAAAAAGGCATCACTAAAAAGGCTGACAGGACCACCGTATTTACCGGCCCAAGCGCAGGCTTTACCGTGGAGATCCCATTCGGAAAGAACAAATCAACGTTCGGGCTTGATTACTCGTACCGCGATACTGACCCATTCCAGGGAACACACTCTTTGGGAGTGAGGATCAATTTATAATATTTTTTCATATATTTGTATAGAATAAAGTCCGTCCCGCATCTGCGGGACGGATTTGTGTTTTAATAGTACATACCAAAAAACAATAAAAATGTCACATATTTCTTATTTTACAGAAGAGGGATTAAAAAAATTAAAGGACGAATTACATTATTTAAAATCACAGGAGCGTCCTTCTATTTCACGCCAGATCGCGGAAGCGCGCGACAAAGGCGACCTGTCGGAAAATGCGGAATACGATGCGGCAAAGGAGGCACAGGGCTTGCTCGAGCTCAGGATCTCCAAAATGGAAGAAGTGCTCAGCAATGCGCGGCTGATCGATGAATCGCAGCTGGACATGTCGAAAGCGCTGATCCTCTCTAAAGTAAAGATCAAGAATGCGGCAAACGGCACAACAATGACCTATACGCTTGTTGCGGAAAATGAAGCCGATCTTAAATCGGGGAAGATCTCCGTGGATTCGCCCATCGGCAAAGGCCTGCTCGGTAAAAAAGTAGGTGATAAGGCCGAGATCAAAGTGCCGTCCGGCGTGATGCAGTTCGAGATCGTTGATATTTCAAGATAATGTCCAGTATTTTTACCAAGATAATTACGGGCGAGATCCCTTCATATAAGATCGCGGAGAACGATAAGTTCCTTGCCTTCCTGGATGTGTTCCCGCTGGTGCACGGCCATGTGCTGGTAGTGCCGAAAAAAGAAACAGATTACATTTTTGATATTGAAGATGCGGATCTCTCCGAGATCATCGTTTTCGCGAAGCACGTATCGAAGGCGATCCGGAAAGCCGTTCCCTGCAAGCGGATCGGGATGTCGGTGATCGGGCTGGAAGTGCCGCATGCACACATTCACCTTGTGCCGATGAACACGGCGAACGACCTTAACTTCACGAGGGAAAAGATAAAACCCACACAGCAGGAGCTTTCAGAGATGGCGGAAAAGATAAAGTCTAACTTATAAGTTAGGCTTTTTTTGTGGGGTTTTCCGCGAGGAATGCTTTCCAGCCGGTATATACTTTTTTTCCGCCTGAAGGCTGGCGCTGGAAATGGTGGCAGACCGCAGCGGCAAGGCCATCGGTAGCATCGAGGAATTCCGGTGTTTCCTTAAAATTCAGCAGGGTTTTCAGCATGGCGGCCACCTGCTCCTTCGAGGCGTTTCCGTTGCCGGTGATCGACATCTTTATTTTTTTCGGGGAATATTCGCAAACGCTGAGGTTGCGTGACAGGGCACCGGCAATGGCAACTCCCTGGGCGCGTCCGAGCTTGAGCATCGACTGCACGTTCTTTCCGAAGAAAGGCGCTTCAATGGCCAGCTCATCGGGCTTGTACTCATCGATCAGCGCCACCACACGGTCAAAGATGCGCTGCAGCTTCAGTGCATGGTCGCCTACCTTTTCGAGGCGCAGCACACCCATCACCACCAGCTCCATTTTAGTGCCTTTGATGTGGATGAGCCCATAGCCCATAACATTGGTTCCCGGATCGATCCCCAATACTATTTTATCCGTTGATATGACCGACATGCCGCGTCTTTTTGTTAATATTGTGGAAAATGAGCGTGACCTCAACTAACCGTGCTTACAAAGTTACAAGTCTTTTGATAAAGGCCGCCATTTTAATTTTATCATTCGGGTATATTATTTACAAAATAACTTCTCCCGGTATTCACGATGCACATTTTCCATTCATCGTAGATAATTACATCCCGGTTAATTTCACACTACTCTGCATTGCCTTTCTGATGATGTTCCTCAACTGGGGAATAGAAGCGCTGAAGTGGAAAGTGCTGATTGCCCCGCTGGAACGGATCTCTTTTAAAACAGCCATGCAATCGGTGTTTGCGGGTGTTACGGTCAGCATTTTCATGCCGAACAGGGTAGGAGAGTTTGCGGGCAGGATCTTTTTCCTGGAGAAAGCGGATAAGGTGGAAGCGACCCTTAAAAATTTTCTCGGCAGCTTTATGCAGCTTTTTGTGACGCTGGCGGCAGGCGTTTTCGCCCTGTTGCCGATGATGCGTGAAGGTTTCCTCCAGTCGCTGGGGATCTCGGATGTGTGGATCATGGCCTTGGTCCTTGCTTTTGTGTTGATCGTGGTTCTGCCGGTAGTGCTGAACCGCTACAGGACAAAGCTTCCGGTCAAATGGCAATCCTGGTTTAAAGTGGTGTTTCAGACGAAGGGTAAAACACTGCTGCTCGTGCTGCTCCTGTCCGCATTGCGTTACGGCGTTTTTCTTTTGCAGTACTGGCTGGTGCTTTATGCTTTCGGCGTCTGGATTGATCCCATCCGTGCGGCCCAGCTCATTGCAATTACCTTCCTGGTCACCTCGCTTGTCCCCAGCTTTGCATTTACCGAGATCGGCACACGTGGCGCTGCGGCAATGTACCTGTTCAGTTCTTATACAACTGAGACCGCTGCGGTGGTCACCTCTTCCCTCGTGATCTGGATCATTAACCTTGCCCTGCCGGCGCTTATCGGTTCGGCCTTCACCTGGAAATTAAAATTCTTCCGCTCCTGATATGCTGTACCTGCTCTGGTCCATAACCATTATCACTTCCCTGCTTTGCGTGGCTTACGCGGTGATGATCGTTTTGTTCAGCTACGGATGGCTCCGTACGGGGCATTCCGCGGTTTCGTCGTCCGGGAAAGTTCCTGTTGCCGTGATCATTGCGGCGCGGAATGAGGAAAATAATATTGGCGCCTGCCTCGAAGCCCTGCTGGCGCAATCGTATCGCGGAAAGGTAAGCGTCATCGTGGTGGATGACCATTCCGATGACCGCACAGCAGCGATCCTGCGGGAGTATGCCGGCAGGTATCCGCAGCTGACTGTGCTGAATGCAGAAGGTACAGGAAAAAAAGCAGCAATTTTAACAGGGATCAGAAGTACAGATGCGGAGCTGATCATAACCACGGATGCCGATTGCGTGATGGAGAGCGGCTGGATCGAAAGTATTGTTTCATTTTATGAAGCAACAGGAGCGGCAATGGTAGTGGCGCCTGTAGCCTTTGTGAATGAGAAAGGTGTTTTTGAAAAAATGCAAAGCCTCGAGCTGATGGCGCTGATGGGCAGCACCTGCGGCGCATTGCATTACGGCAGGGCGATCCTCTGCAACGGGGCGAACCTCGCTTACAGGCGGGAAGCATTCCATGCGGTGAATGGCTTTACAGGCATTGATGCGCAGCCTTCCGGCGATGATGTACTGCTGATGTACAAGATCAGCAGGCGATACAAAGGCGGCGTGAAATTCCTGAAGCGCAGGGAAGCGATCGTGTATACGCCGGCAAAGCGCACGCTGCGGGAGTTCTCGGAGCAGCGCAAGCGATGGGCTTCAAAGCCGTTCGGCGCCTTTAACGTCGAAACGAAAGCGGTATCGCTCATTGTGTACCTGTTCTGCCTTTTCATAATTTTAATGGCTCTTTTAAGCGCCTTTGCCTCAGTAAAATCGGCCGTCTGTCAGCCTTTTTTTCAAATTTGTCTTATTCTTACAGGAATTAAATGCGTATTTGACTTTTTGTTGTTATTTTTAGCTGCCTCTTTTTTTAGGAAGAAGCACTATTTGTATCTTTTTCTACCCGAACAATTCATATATGTTTTTTATGTGGTGTTAGCCGGACTGTTTGGGAACAGGGGAAGATTTGAGTGGAAAGGGCGGAAATTTTAATTTAAAATGTCGAAAAAAAGCGATTCTTATTCCCATTCATTGTCGTATTTCGCCTGGCAAAGGCTGAAAAAAAACAAGCTTTCCATGTTTGGGCTCATCGTGATCTTCCTGTGCATGATCATAGCCATTCTCGGCTTCCTCATCACTCCCGATTCCACTCCCGATGCAAACGACCAGCTGCTCGAGCTTTCCAAAAAGCCTCCCGGATTTACCGTAAGAATGCTGCAGACGCGCAAGAATGAGCCTGTGCACAATGTCAATCTTTTTTCCAAAATGATCTTCGGCGAAGTGAGCAACTTCCGCTCGATCCCTTTTTCTGATTATCATTTCGAGGGCAACGATATTGTTGTGCGTGAATATACCGGCGATGAAAAACGCACCGGAACCGATATTAAATACAACCTCGCGGATGTGGTATATGCGATCGATTACAACACCCCGATCCAAAATAATGTGGAGCAGGGATACACTGAGTTTTATGAATTCGGCAGCAACCAGAAGATCAAGAAAACGGTGAAGGAGCTGCGTGAAGAGGTAGAGAAGAATTACATCATTACCCGTAAATACCTGTTGGGCACCGATCCTGCGGGCCGTGATCTTTTGAGCCGCCTGATGATCGGAACACGTGTTTCTTTTTCAGTGGGGCTGATCTCCGTGTTTATTTCCATTGTGATCGGCATCCTGATGGGCGCACTGGCGGGCTTTTACCGCGGCAGGGTAGATGATTTCATTGTATGGTTCACCAATGTGGTGTGGTCGATCCCTACATTATTGCTGGTGATCGCGATCACGCTTGCACTGGGAAAAGGCTTCTGGCAGGTGTTTGTAGCGGTAGGCTTAACGATGTGGGTAGAGGTAGCGCGTGTGATCCGCGGTCAGATCCTGAGCCTCCGTGAAAAAGAATTCGTTGAAGCAGGCCGTGCGCTTGGCTTTACTAATGGGCGCATCATTATGCGCCATGTGATCCCTAATGTGATGGGGCCTGTGATCATTATCTCCGCTGCAAATTTTGCTTCTGCTATTTTAACCGAAGCGGGTTTAAGCTTCCTCGGTATCGGTGCGCAGCCGCCAACAGCTTCCTGGGGCGCGATGATCAACGCGCACCGCGGCTATATCATCGGCGATGCTCCTTACCTTGCATTCCTGCCCGGAATCGCCATTATGATCATGGTGCTTGCCTTTGTGCTTCTTGGCAACGGTTTGCGTGATGCGCTGGATGCAAAAGCTGTGGATGAAGACCAGGTGATGTTCTAAGCTCCCGGGTTTAATTTCGAATAGATCGCAGTGTCGGAAAACACGCCGTCATAAAAATAGCTTTCCCTGAGGTGCGCCTCTTTTGTAAATCCCGATTTTTCAAGCACGCGTGAAGAGCCAATGTTCTCGGGCGTAAGATGCGCTTCAATGCTGTGAAATCCGAAATGGCGGAATCCGTGATCGGATGTGGCTTTTATCGCTTCGGTGATAATGCCCTTGTTCCAGTGCGCGGGATGCAGCATGTAACCGATCTCCGCGCGGTAATTCTCCTTTTGAATTCTCCAGAAGCCAATGGTGCCGATGATCCTGTCGTCACCTTTCAGCGTAATACCCCAGGTGATGCCGTCGTTGGCAGCGATGCCATCTATAAAGCGTTGGATGAGCTCGCGGGAATCTTCAAGCGAAGTTGCCTTCGGCTTTCCGATGTACCGCATAGCTTCCGCATTGGAGCGGAAATCGAACACGGCCTGTGTATCATCGAATGTTACTTCACGCAGAATGAGCCTTGAAGTGGTAAGGGTTGGGAACGGTTGAAATTGCAGCTGCAGCATTTGGCTGTGATTTTAAAATATGTGAAATAAAAATGACGCATTCTGCATACAGCAAAACGCGTCATTCTTGTTTTTATTACCGGGATTAGAATGGCAGGTCATCTTCCTGGGAAGCAGCAGTAAATGTAGCTGCAACATCATTCATGGAAGCGGAAGAAGTGTTTTTAGAGGCAGCGTTTCCGCCTTCGATTCTCCATGCTTCAAGGGTGTTGAAATATTTGATCTCTCCTTTTGGGGAAGTCCACTCGCGGCCGCGCAGGTTGAAATGAACTTTGATCTCGTCACCAACATTGTATTGGTCGATCAGGCCGCATTTGTCCTGTGTGAGCTGGAAAGAGATGTGCTGTGGATATTGGGAGGAATTGTCCGTAAGTACGAATTCCCTTTTTCTGAATTTATCAGATACCTGTTGTGCTTCTGTTTTTAATTTTAAGATTCCTGTGATGTCCATTTTATTTTGTTTTTAATTGTTTACTGAATTTGTTGATGTTTTATTCCGACAGCAGCACTTTCCATGCGTCTTCGGGCTTGTTGTCGTCAAGCAGCCCTTTGGCAACGCGGTGCAGGTCGGGCTGGCCCTTGCCGTATTTTTCCGTAGCTTCTTTGTACGCCGCGGAGTTTTTATAAAGCTCTATTTCTTCTTTCGAAGGAAGTTTTTCAATATTGCCAAGCTGCCCGAGGTTATTGCCGGTGAGCACATTGGAATTCCTGATCGCGGCAGGGATCTGGTCCACGCCGATGCCAAGGTTCATCAGGGGCTTAGCCACTTCAAAGAGGGCGCTGCCGTTTGTACGGCTGTACCAGTTGGCGCCAAGGCGTGCAACGAGGTCGATTTTGTGCGGGTCGATCTGTTTATTCTCATCCAGCACATCTTCGCTTACATGCATGAGCACCACTTCGCAGATCACGAGATTTCCTGCGCCTCCGCCGGTTCCCAGCTCGATCACTTCGCGCACGATGCATTCCAGCTGCGCCGGCGATTCCTTTACGCGGAAAGGCCTGATCTTTTCGGAGGCGATGGGTGTGAATCCTGCTTTGCCGAACTCATTCACGCCTTTCGGGTATTCGGTGCTGGCAAGGCTTACCTGGTTCACCATGCTGTAGTTCACCACGTTGATCACTACTTCAGGCACTTCCCTGATATTATCAAGCGTATGTTTTGTTGCGCCGGTCCTGCCGCTGCGCGCCGGTGAAAATATGGCAATGGGCGGATTGGAGCTGAACACGTTGAAAAAGCTGAAAGGGGCAAGGTTTGGGTTGCCATCCTTATCGATGGTGCTTGCAAAAGCGATCGGGCGTGGCGCCACGGCACCAAGCAAATACCCGTGTAACACGGGTGATTTAACCTCTTTCGGATCGATTGTAAGCATCTTTTTCAATTCTCCTACAAAAGTAAAAGATTATTCATGCCGCTCTGCAAGATGTTATCAACGATTTGGGGATTTTATCTACATTCTACAGATCGTAGCAAGGGATTGTGGGAAATCAAAAAAGCAGGGATTTAGGACGGGGATTGTAATAAAAATCCTATCTTTGTCGCCCGTTGATAAAAAAACGGGAATAATTGCGGATGTGGCGTAATTGGCAGCCGCGCCAGACTTAGGATCTGGTGCCGTGAGGCGTGGGGGTTCGAGTCCCTTCATCCGCACTAAAAAAGGAATCTGAAAAGGTTCCTTTTTTTATTTGTAATCATTCACGAGAAGCCTGTCCTGAGCGGAACGATAGTGGAAGGGAATCCCTTCATCCGCACAAAAAGGAGTTCTGAAAAGAACTTTTTAATTGTGCTTAGCCCGTGTTAGTAGCAGTATCCCTTTTCATTGGTTTTTCGTCTGCGGTGTTTAACGGTCTGCAAAATAGTGTGTCAGTCGTTGTTTAGTATCTTTTTATGGAATTTAATTAAAAGGTAAGCTGTCGATGCTGTTAATGCGAGGTCTAAAACGAACGCGAGAAAACTTAATCCAAGTTGTTCATATGAAAAGGGCTCATTAGAGCTATAAAATGTGAAAGGCAAACCGACTTTCATAAATGGTCCATCAAAACCATTTTGGGCTTGTGGAAAGAATAAGGTTAATGCTCCAAAGATTAAAAAGGTCAAAGTAATAGTCTTTTTAAAGATAGGTGTCATAAATATTGCGGCTAACGGTTTATATTTCTCTTCCCATTATATCCATTAATTTATTGTGGTATTTTTTTGAAAAAAAGAAGAGTTAAGTGTCAGTTATTTTATTGTCATTGATTTAAATATCGAGTCGAAAAGCTTTTCATTCGTAGTCAAATGTTTCTCATCAGTCGTTGCTATAAATAAATCTCCTCTTTTGCCTTTGATCGTTGTATACATAAATACAATTTGCTTTTTGTTGTTTACAATGGTCGTAAAGTGAGCTTTGTAAGCTTCAAATGTAGGATGTGTAAATTTGAGCGATGCTATTTTTTCGTCTTTGTCCGCTACCAGCATTTGCTTTCTAATCGCTCTAATAACGGATTGATTATATTGTTCAGACGTCATTTTGCTGTCATAATCTTCCTGAATATTAACTCCCATTGAAATCGCTTCACTGGTGTCTTGATTTGCTTTTTTTATTTGTACCGAATTGCCCATAATTCCTTCCAGGTAATACCAGCCAATCGGAAAGTCTATTGCAAAACCGTCTTTGTTATTTATATAGCGCGTTTCAATTTTTTTTAAATCATAACTATTTGTCAATAATGACGGATCTATGTTTCCAATTTGAATGCTTTGCCGTATTTTATTTATAACACTTTGATAAGCGTCTAATTTATCGGTAAATACAGTTGCATGATATGTAAAAAGGACATTTTGTTCAATGAAGTAAGTGCTGATACTTGTTAAGTTAAACTCGTTAAGTGATAGTTTATACTGAAAAGCTTTGGTCGGTCGTCCTTGAACTTTGTCAACAATGTATTCAATAACTTCTTTATTTGATACTTGATTTTTAAGTGCTTTCGCCAAATGCTCAAATAATGTATCTGCAGGCACTTGTGTTTTCAAAATTTCATATGAAATGCTAACCCCAACAGTATTATAGGGTGTCTTGTTATCCGGTTCTCTATAAAAGCTTTTGAAGAGCTTATTTTTCATATTCTCACTTCCTTCCACATAGTTCCAGTCTTGAGGTAAAGAAACGGTTATTCCAAACTTGGGAAAGTCTTTTGGAATCAATTTGAGGTCTTGTTGCGCTATACCAAAGGTGGATATAAATAGCAAAATATAAAAAATGTATCCGGGTCTCATTGTTGTCTGTTAATAATTGTGGCTAAGGTTCCAGGCCTGACGCTCGTTTGGGTTTCGTAGAGTATTTTAATTGCGAAGCCTGATTTCAAAGTTAGCTATATTTTGTCTTTCCGGGTGAGAGGCACCAAATGGCGACAGATTCAACTCTCGGTCAAAACGTTAACTAAGACACGCCAAGTAAATTTAAGATTATAATTATAAGTATAATAATGGGGAATGAATACATAGAGATTGGCGTCCGGGTCCGGCGCTCATATTCAGATAATTTCGAATTAATAGTATGGATATGTGAATTGTCACAATTGCTGCAATACATTCCTCCATATTTTAAAATTGGAAATAATGGAATAAAAAAGATATGGTAGTAGTCCTGATATACAAAATATGAAACAGAGTTAGAGCTGCAATTTTCACAAATAGTATCCTCGTCCTGATATGTTTCTAAAATCTTTGTTTTTTTACCCCACAGAACAATCATATTGTCTAAATATATAGTTGTTTAAATTATTTAAAATGTATGCACCAATTCAGACGTCGTTACCACCATGCCTTATCTTAATTTGTTCTTTAGTTCTGCGGCTTTTTGCGGAATCATTCTCTCTCCTCCTTTATACGCTCCTAATTTTTTGTCGACTGGTACGCCATGTGATAACCATTGTATTAAGTCTCTGCCCCGAAAATAATATTTGTCATGTTCGTTAATCTCCGTTTTAGTCGGATCGAAGGTCTGCGTATCTCCTTGTTCCTTGGCTTTTTTTTCATCCCAGTATATAGGACGATTATATTTAAAATAAGTGTCTTCCACCAGATACAACATTTCGCTCATGTAATAGTATTCTGTTACTCTTTTTCCTGATTCGCCAAAATAGGAAATCGTCATAAGTGCTAATTCATTATTTTTATAATAGCCAATCAGTTCGGCACCTTCGGAGGATTGGTCTGAAATGGTTCTGATGACAGTGTCGTAACTAGTGAGGTTGTCTTTAATGTTTTTTTGCTTTTTATCAAAGGTCGGAATAAGTCCAACTGTCTCTTGAGCAAAAGGTGAAAGAGCAGTGAATAGTGAAAAAGTCAATGTGAAAGTCAGTGTCTTCATCCTAAGCTTGGTGGTAATGTTCGCGGCCTGGCGATCCCGGTTAATTATTCTTTTCATTGCAAAAGCGGAATACTCAAATATACCACTTATTTGCCTTGCGAAACAAGATGCCTGCATGGCGACAGACCTGTGCATGTCTTGAATTCAAAGGGGCCCTTTCAAATGTGCTGTTATGTGGCCGCGCTTTTTTTCAAGATCATTCGTCTTATCGAAGTTTTTACTATCAAATATTTTCCCTTCAGAGCAAGTGTCCGATAAGTATGGTCGTCGATTATTAAATATCCTTCTTTTGTAATTCCTATGATCGTTGCTCCACAATAGCCACCAAGTGATTTTGTTGTCAGGAATTTGCCGTCCAATATTTTATATTTTATATTTTTATTCGGAATTTCTTTGTTGTCAATTAAGGATGTCTTAAACCGTTTTTCTGTGAAAGTAATATAGCCATTATTGTCTTTTCGTTCGCTCAAGATTTTGGAACTTCTATAATACAACTTTGAGTCTGGCAATATGCTATCTGTTACTTCAAACTGTCCATAATTGATCACCTCCCACTTTCCCACTAATTTCTCTGGCGAAAAATTATGAAGTGCCGTGTCCAGCTGGACTTGTCCTAAAGAAGTGTTAACGCAAAAACGTCCTCTTGTAGTGTCGGTTTGTTGGAAAACGCATGTCTGACAGCGATTGGCAGTTTTAGAATAGTTTGCATTTAAAGCTTGATTGTCTTTGTTCCAATATGTGCTATCAAGCCGTGGATACAACAAGTTGTCCATTAACTTAACCTCTTGTCCAAGAACGACGCTCGTAATTAGAATAAATGTTGTGAGGAAGAATGTTTTATTCATAGTTGTTTTCTTTAGCTTGTTTGCGTTCGCAGCATCACAGAGTGTCTCGTTTAATTGTTCCATTATTCATTACGGTCAAAGAAACAACGGTCGAGTCGGTTTCGATCTTTACATTTTCAAAATTAAATCCTTCTTTAAACCATTCGTCATTTTCATCCACTTTATTCTTGTCTGCGGCAGACTCTATATAATCAACTACTATAAAATTCCTACCCGAAGAATTTCTGAGTGTCTTGTATTCATAACGAGAGAATGATAATTCCTGATCATGATGCTGATCTACTACTTCATAGTCCTTATAATGGTTGTCTACAAAAGTCATAACGTAGTCTGTCGAACTTACCCCGTCTGCTATTTCATACAAAATGTAAAATGACCGGTCGTTGATTTTTACTTTAGCGTTAATTGAGAGGTGGCCTTCGCTGTATTTATATGTCCACGGGGTTATATTATTCATTTGTTCAATAATGCTGTCTTGCAAAATAATCCCTTGGGCAATTTCAACAGAAGGAGTAATTTGATTAACAGAAGAGTCAATTCGAGAAGTGTCTGCGGGATGTGCGGAAGTTGACATAGGAGTATTCGTCTGTTGAATATTGCCGGCACACCCACAAGTCAAAATGCATAAAATTAAATTAAGCAATTTTGTCATTCTCATTTCGTTGGTCTTGTTGTCTTTGTATCGCTACTACTAACATATATCCGCCATACAATGATGCCTGTCTCTCCAATTTGGGAAGAATAAGCGCCATAATTCTGCAATTGTTTATCTCAAAGTTATCCATAATTTAAGGAAAAGCAACAGGCACGTATTTTTGGCTATCGCAGAAGGTTAACATCTTGTCATGAATATAAAATCAAAAGGCAAAAATCAAAAAGGCAACTTTTACGGCGGCATCAGCGGCTTACAGCTTCCGGTTCCTAAATACCTTTTTCCGGAGGAGCATAAGGATTCGAGCCGGCTGACCTATTATTCCACTTTTTTCAACAGCATAGAGATCAACAGCACATTTTATAAGCTGCCACTGGAGCGTACCATTACGGGCTGGACTTCAATGGTGCCGGAGGATTTTCGCTTCACCTTCAAGCTCTGGAAAGAAATTACCCATGTGAAAGGGCTCGACTTTAAGGAAGCCGATATTGAAAAGTATTTCAAAATAATTGCTGCTGCCGGCAACAGGAAAGGCTGTATCCTGATCCAGTTCCCGCCGAGCCTTGGCAGTGCGAACGTAATGCAGCTCGATGCCTTGCTGCGCTGCGTTCAGCATAATAATGCAAATAAGGAATGGAAGATCGCCGTCGAGTTTCGGAACAGGTCCTGGTACGATGAAGACATATATGACCTATTGAATTTGCATGGCGCGGCGCTGGTGATCCAGGATATTCCGAAATCGGCGACGCCGCTCGTGGAGCAGCTGCCTGATTTTGTGTATGTGCGTTTTCACGGCCCTACGGGCAATTATCGCGACAGCTATTCCGATTCATTTCTTGCAGAATATGCAACGTACATCAACGAGTGGCGGGAAGAAGGCAAAACTGTGTATGCCTATTTCAACAATACAATGGGAGATGCTTTTCAGAATTTACAGTTACTCCGCAGCTTTATAAAATAGCTAATCGGCGATCTCGATCCATACCGGAGCATGGTCGCTTGTTTTTTCCCAGCCCCTTACTTCCCTGTGAACACCGCCTTTTTTCAACCGCTTTTCCATTCCGGGGCTAAGTAATATATGGTCCATGCGAATGCCGGCATCCCTGTTAAACGCATTCCGGAAATAATCCCAATAGGTAAATATTTTTGTGTCGGGATATAATTTACGGATCGAATCGATCCATCCCTGGTTAAGCAGCTTTTGAAATGCGGCTTTTGATTCCGGAAAGAAAACCGCATCATTCACCCAGCGTTCGGGCTTGTAAGCATCAATGTCGGCAGGGATCACGTTAAAGTCGCCAATGATGATCACCGGTGAATTTAACTTGATAAGGCTTCTTGCTTTTGTGATCAGCCTGCTGAACCAGGCAAGCTTATAATCGAATTTCGGGCCGGGGGCAGGGTTTCCGTTGGGGAGATAAATACATACGATCAGGATCCCTTTTATCATCGCCTGTATGTACCTGCTTTGCTCATCTTCCTTATTTCCTGCCAGTCCGCGCCGCACTGCTTCAATAGCATATTTCTTTTTTGCAAGGATCGCTACGCCATTCCAGCTTTTTTGTCCGTGCCATACCGCATGATAGCCCGCATCAAGGATCGCCTGTTCGGGAAATTTTTCATTCGGCGCCTTCAGCTCCTGCAGGCATACCACATCCGGCTTGGTTTCATTCAGCCACCTGATCAGTACCGGCAGCCTGCCGTTCACTCCGTTTACATTATAACTTGCTATGATCATACTTTGTGAGTTTAAAATAATAAGCCAGCTGGCATAAATTTTTTCAGCAGTTGAAAAAAACTAAAATTATGCCTCTGATTCTGCTTTTGCCCCTTTTATTCGATCTGTTAACGATTGGATTTGTTGTGTGTGATGTTTACCTGATCCACGAATGGTATTACTGGCACGACACGTACCGCCACGATTATGCACAATATTGCCTGTATGGCGCAATTGCCATCACCGCTTACTCTTTGATCGGTGGGATGCCTTACAAGTACATCCTGAGCAAACGCCCGAAAAATGCGGATGAGCCTAAGCCGGACCGCAGCTCATCGAAAGAAATGCTGAGGCGTCCCGATGGATCCGTCATCAACATCGAGCTGATGGGAAATCCGCAGGGGCAGCCGGTACTTTTTGTGCATGGCTGGATGGCAAACTCCACGGAATGGTATTACCAGAAAAAACATTTCGCGAAGGATCACCGGATCATCCTCATCGACCTGGCGGGGCTTGGATTGTCGAAGAGGCCTGACAACAGGGATTTTTCATTGCAGAAGCTGGCAAGCGACCTTGATGCTGTGATCCAGCATCTGAAATTAAGCAATGTGATCCTTTGGGGCCACAGCATCGGCGGAATGACGATCCTTACCTACATTACGCAGCTTTCGAGAAATAACCCGAATGTGAAAGGGATCATCCTGCAGCATACTACGTTTACAAACCCTGTGTATACAGGCATTGCAAGCGGTTTTTTCAAAGCCATTGAAAAGCCCGTGATCGTGCCGCTGTGCTACCTGATGATCGGGTTGTCGCCGCTGTTCTGGATCAATAAATGGATGAGCTACCTCAACGGGCATTCGCATTTATCCACACGCATCACCTCATTTGCTGGAACTCAGACTCCCGGGCAGCTCGACTATATCACAAGGCTTTCCGCATTGTCGCCGCCTTCGGTTACCGCAAGGGGCATGCTTGGCATGATGAATACCTATGATGTGAGCGAGGGCCTGAAGAATATAACTATTCCCACGCTGATCATTGCTGCCGATAAGGACAAGCTGACGAAGCCTGTTGCCAGCGAGTATATGAACAAGAATATTCCTGCTTCAACTATGGTAATGCTGGTTCCGGGAGGACACCAGGGCGTGATGGAACGCCATGATGAAGCGAATGCGGCTGCCGGTAAATTCATTCATTCCATCCGGGCTTAACCGCAGGAGATCATTCCTTCTTTTTCTTCAGCCTGCTCATTGCACGCTCAATATAGCTGTCGCTGGGCAGGAGTGATCGCTGGATGCGCCTTGCATACATAAAGCTGTCGATGATCTCTTTCTGGTGTTCTTCCACCAACAGCTTTTGTTTTTCCACTTCCAGCTTCTGGCGCTCTACGAGGTCTTTCTGCCTTTCGATGAGGTCTTTCTGCTTCCGCGTTATGCGCAGCGAGCGAAAAACGAAAGCTGCGAAGAACAGCACCAGCAGAAGGCTTCCGCCGACAAATAAAAGAATGAGCTTCTGCTTCCTGCTTTTTTCTTCGGCAAGCGCTTCCTGGTTCTCCAGCTCTTTTTTATGTTCGGCATCGGCAACGGCGGCCTTCTTTTCAAAATCGTAGCTGAGCTGGCTCTGGATGGTCTTCTTGCGCGTTTCCTCGTTGTCGAGGCTGTCCCTGTATGTGATGAACAGCTTATAATCCTGCAGCGAGGCTTTGTAATCCCCGGCTATGCTGTCGAGCGTTGAAAGTGAATTGTAGGAATTCTTCAGGCAGGATCTGTAGCCGATCTTCAGTGATAATGCGATCGCTTTATCAATGCATTCCCTTGACCTTGCATATTCTTTTTTCTTAATCAGGATGCGTCCGATGTTGCCGTAGGAGGAAGCAACTCCCGCCTGGTCATACAGCTTCTCTTTGAGCTGCAGCGAAGCATAATGATTTTTAAGGGCCTCGTCCAGCTTTTCGTAGCGCGCTTTTTCAGTGCTCTGGATCTCGGCTTCGTTATCATACAGGATGCCGATGTTGTTGTAAGAATAAGCAACGCCCCTTTCGTTCCCCAGCTCTTTATCGATCTGCAGCGAAGCCATCAGGTTCTTCCGTGCTTCGTCATACTTCAGCTGGCTGCTGTAGGTGTTGCCAAGATTGTTGTACGACGTGGAGATCCCGGATTTGTCATTTGCCGCAGTAAAATATTTCAAGCCCTCGTTATAATATTTCAGTGCTTCCGGGAAGTTCTTCTGGAAAAAATAGATCGTTCCGATGCCGTTATAGGAAGCTCCGATGCCATGATTGTCGCCCATCTCCAGGTAGATCTTCAGGGATGCAAAATAATTTTTCAGGGCTTCGGGATAATTGCCTTTGTCCTCTGCAAAAAAGCCGAACAGCTTGTATGTTTTAGCTTCTCCTTTCTTAAAATTTATTTTTTTGGAAAGATTCAATGCACTGTCAAGCGCTTCCTTTGCCTTGGCGTTATCTAAAAATTCGTATTCGAGGAAGAGGTTGTTGTATGCTTTTACCCGGCTGGTATCATCGGCTCCGGAGGCGATGAATGCACCGAGCGAATCGGCCGCATTTTTTTGGGAAAAGGAGAACTGTGGATAGAGCAGGAATATGGCTGAAAATAGGCAGGTGATCGTTTTTTGTTTCATCCGGGGAGCAGGCGTGGCGTTTACCGGGGCGAAGATAAAATTAATCTGCCTGTTTTGCCGATACATTTTTGAGGCGATATTCATTTTTTCGCACTGAAACAGAAAAGCTTATTTTTTCAAGGTAATAATGAAAGAATTAATATCTTTGTGCCACAGTACCACGCCCACGTGGCGAAATTGGTAAACGTTGCGGTCTCAGAAGCCGTTGTCATTAGACTTAGGAGTTCGAGTCTCCTCGTGGGCACTGTCGGAAAAGAGAAAGCGAAAGCTTTCTCTTTTTATTTTTATACCAGTCTCTTATTCCCTGAAATTCTTAAAAATATATATTCGGATAAATTTGTCCGAATTAAAATAGTTTGTACCTTTACAAAAAAATAAGGCGATGATCTTCTCCAAAGCATGCGAATATGGAATACGGGCGACAATGTACGTGTCGCTGCATTCGCTGGAGAATAAGCGGGTGAGCCTGAAGGATATTTCCCGGGAGATAGATTCACCGGAAGCCTTTACGGCGAAAGTATTACAGCAGCTTTCGCGCAGCGGCATCATTAATTCACTGAAAGGCCCTACAGGCGGATTCTTCATAGATAAGCCCACCATGCAGAAAACAAACCTGAGCCATGTGGTGTATGCTATCGAAGGCGCTTCTTTTTTCAAAGGCTGCGGCCTGGGGTTGAAGGAATGCTCGGAAAAGCGTCCCTGTCCGCTGCACTCAAGGTTTAAAATCATAAGGGAAGAATTGAGGGTGTCGCTGGAAAACACTAACCTTTATGATCTTTCGCTGGGCGTAAAGGACGGTTTAACATTTCTTAAAAAATAAAAAAAATTGCACTAATAAAAGATAAAAAGGTCTTTATATATTAATTAAAAACAAAAATAATCATGAAAACTTCAGAGATCAACACAGCAAACGCGAGCACAAAAGCACAATCACAAATTTTTAACGTATGGCACGATAACGTGCAGAGCACCAGAAGGTCTGCTATCTCCGCCTGGTTCGAATCGCAGGCCGCCTGGTTCGAAGACAGCCGCTTTGCGATGATGACCCTCATGATCACCGTTCAAAGCTGCATCGGATCCATTGCCTGCATGTACATCTTTCAGAACAATGCGGCCGACATCTGGTTTATACTTTGCACTGCCATTACCATGGGAACAAATGCCATGTTTATTGCGCAGGCACCTGCCAAAATATGCCTGGCATCACTTTATCTCAGTATTTTAGTGAACTCGATTCTTATTCTTATGAATTGTTTTTAAGCCAATGAAAAAAGAAATCTTAAACAGGGACGATATAAAGCGGCTGGTTGATGCCTTTTACCTGAAAGTGCGGGAGGATAACCTGCTTGCAGAGATCTTCAACGTGCGGATAAAGGACAACTGGCCGCTTCATCTCGAAAAGATGTACAGCTTCTGGGAATCCCTCCTTCTGGATAAAGTAACCTACCATGGGAATCCCTTTGCGCAGCATGTGGACCTGCCTGTGGAGAAGGAGCATTTCGAGCGCTGGCTGAAATTGTTTGGTGAGACCGTTGACGAATTATTCGAGGGTGAAAAAGCTGAAGAGGCAAAGTCGCGGGCAGCAAAGATCGCGGTGATCTTTCACACCAAGATCCAGGGATTGAGAAAGCCTTAAATCCTGTAGCGATATAAGTTCCCCGTTTTCTTATGGCATCTCTTTTTCGAACAGGATTTGAAAAAGAGATCATGAAAAACAGATACATTGCCATCTGCATAGCCTTATCTTGCTTATTTGCCAATTTAGCCCATTCACAGGGCTGGGAGTGGAGAACACTCGTGCCCGCCGGCCTAAATTCCGGCATTGTAATGGACCATTCCAACCGAGTATACGATTACCGCGAAACCTCGTTTTCCGGCACGGGCGGGTTCGCAATGGATAAGCTGGATGTGAACGGGAGCATCCTGTGGTCAACAGCCATTACCGGCGACGCGCTGGTAACAGGAGTAGAGGTGGATGCCGCAGATAACGTGGTTCTGCTCGGAAATATTACCTCGTCCTGCTCGATCCAGGGCCAGTCCCTGATTCCCCTGGGCAGTAAAAGCTTTTTCCTGGTAAAGCTGTCACCTTCCGGCGCCGTGCTAAATGCTTCTGTTTATGGAAGTCCTGAGGTGACATTTGCGAACGACCTGTTCATAACCTCCGGCGGCGATTACCTTATCGCCGGCGCTTCTTCCGGTACGTTCAGCATGAATGGCTACACTATTCCCGGCGATACGCTGCAAACCTGCCTTCTTATAAAAACCGATGCGAATCAGAATGTGATCTGGGCCGATAAAGGGACAATGGTCCAGGGCAGCTCCGAGATCAATGAGGTCGCCGAAACCGCTACAGGGAACTATTTTATGATGCTCAGCATGGAGGGCGGCTTTGTGGATTTTAACGGTTCTTATGCATTCAGCGGTACGGGGCAATACCTCACGTACATAAACAGCGCGCGGCAAATCCAATCGGATGTTTACATAGGCTATCCCGGGCTGAGCTTTTTCCGGCCCCACAAGCTCAGGGTGATCAACGACAATGCCTATATGAAGAATCAGGCCTCGCATCATTCTTATGCGGGCCAGATCTACAGCTGGGATACGGCATGTGTGGAGCAGGCAAGCATTGGCTGGCCCGGCGCTGATATCGGCTATAGCATCCTGAACGGAAAGGTATATTTTTCCATTATAGAGTGGAACAATTCGGGCCTTCCGAACAACTTCTGGAGAAAGCTGGGAATGCTGTCGCCCTCACTCGCCATTGAAAACCAGCATGTGGATTCCACGGGCACCGATGGGGCTGATTATGACATGGCGGCAATAGATACAAGCACTTTTTATATTCTTGAAGATGAATCTTTTTACGGGGTATTCGTAGGAAAATACAACATGCACCTCGCTACCCAAGTGGCGGGGCCTGCAAAAATTAAAAACAATCCCCTGACTATTTACCCGAATCCTGCTTCTGAAGCAATTACGCTTAAAGGCCTTGAGCCGGGCGATGAGCTGATCCGCATTTATAATCCGCTCGGCATGCTGGTATTCTCTGCCGGTGCCGATCCGCAGCTTCTTGTTACAGGGCTGCCGCCTGCCGTATACTGCCTTGAAGTAAGCGGGAAGAGCGGAACGCGCAGAATGAGCTTTGTGAAGCAGTAAGCCCGGTTTTAGTCGATTTTTACAGAAATATCCCTGCTTTTTGGCGAAAATTTCGTACTTTTGTGTCCCTTTAAAAATGAGGAAAACAATAGTATCCATTAAATAATTTTGAAAAATGAACATTACGCAGGAAAATATTGACGAATTGAACGCGGTTTTAAAAGTGAAAGTGGTAGCAGAGGATTATCTTCCGAAAGTGGAAGGCGCCCTGAAAAATTACCAGAAAAAGGCTGCTATTCCGGGCTTTCGTCCGGGCAAGGTGCCAACAGGCGTGATCAAAAAAATGTACGGGAAATCAGTGATGGTGGATGAGATCAACAAGCTTTTATCTGATTCGTTATACAAATACATCAACGACAACAAGATCGAGATCCTCGGGAACCCGCTGCCAAAAGCAGACGATAACACCGTGATCGACTGGGATAACCAGAAGGAATTTGAATTCATGTACGAAATGGGCCTTGCGCCTAAGTTCGAGGTGGAGCTTTCCTCTAAAGATAAATTCACTTACCAGACCGTAAAGATCGATGACGAGCTGGTGAACAAATACGTGGGCGATATTGCAAAGCGTTACGGAAAAGTAGAACAGGTGGAAGTTGCCGGGGAAGGCGACCTGCTGAACGGCGATTTCGTGGAGCTGGATGCAAACGGCGAGATCCTGCCGGGCGGTGTTTTCAAAACATCTTCGGTGTTCCTCGACAGGGTGAAGGATGAAGCGAAAA
Organism: Bacteroidota bacterium; assembly: GCA_025963725.1. Taxonomy (GTDB): domain Bacteria; phylum Bacteroidota; class Bacteroidia; order 2-12-FULL-35-15; family 2-12-FULL-35-15; genus 2-12-FULL-35-15. Next base: position 59,249 of record JAOQAE010000004.1, read on the forward strand.
AAGCATTCATCGGCTTAAAGGTTGGCGATAAAACCGTGGTGGATGCGCAAAGCATTACCGCTAATGCCACAGACCTTGCCGCCATGCTTGGAATTGAAAAAGCTGCAGCGGAAACATTCAATGCAAAGGTGCAGTTCACCGTTAAAGGTATCAGCCGTTTAGCTGCTTCCGAGATCAACCAGGAGCTGTTCGACAAGATCTACGGCCCGGGAACGATCACAACCGAAGAAGAGTTCAGGGATAAGATCCGCGAAGAGCTAAAAGGCATGTTCGTGAACGACAGCGAGCGTAAATTTTACAACGATGTAGTGGATCACCTGATGAGCAAGGTGAACTTTAACCTGCCAAGCGACTTCCTGAAACGCTGGATCGTAGCGGTGAATGAAAAGCCGGTAAGCCCCGAGCAGGTGGAAGCAGAATTCGACGGTTATGCAAAAGGCCTCAAATGGCAGCTGATCGAGAACAGGATCATTAAGGATAATAACATCACCGTGAGCAACGAAGAGGTGATGGACCATACAAAACAGCTGATCCTTGCACAGTTCGGAAAAATGCAGCAGATGCCGATGAACGATGCAGACCTTGAAAACACTGCAAAGCGCGTATTGGGCAATGAAGAGGAAGCGAAAAAGATCTATGAGCAGGTATACGGACAAAAAGTAATGACGCTCTTCAAATCCAAATTTACCCTGGAGAATAAAGAAGTGGCTTACGAGGAGTTCTTTAATACTGCCAAATAGTCAATATAAATTTTCAGGTTTGGTTTTTGTTTGTAATTTTAACAACCAACTAAACTGTTCACTTAAAACGAAAAATGTATGTTCGATAACAACGAATTCAGAAAATACGCTGTAAAGCACAAAGGCATCAGTGGAAACACATTCGATTCCTATACAAAGCACAATGTTTCAAACGTAACTCCGTATATCATCGAGGAGCGCCAGCTGAATGTTGCGCAAATGGACGTGTTCTCACGTTTGATGATGGACCGCATCATTTTCCTGGGAACAGGAATTGACGATCAGGTAGCGAACATTATCCAGGCCCAGCTGTTATTCTTACAGTCGGTTGACGCGAAGAAAGACATCCAGATCTACCTCAACTCACCGGGGGGATCTGTTTACGCAGGCCTGGGGATTTATGACACCATGCAGTACATCGCTCCTGACGTGGCTACTATCTGTACAGGTATGGCTGCATCGATGGGTGCCGTGCTGATGTGTGCCGGCGCAAAAGGCAAACGTGCCGCGCTGAAGCATGCACGCGTAATGATCCACCAGCCTTTGGGCGGTGCTGAAGGACAGGCGTCCGACATCGAGATCACCGCGCGCGAGATCCAGAAGCTGAAAAAGGAATTGTATGACATCATTGCGCAGCATAGCGGCCAGACCTACGAAAAAGTATGGGCTGACAGCGACCGTGATTACTGGATGACATCGGAAGAAGCGAAAGCTTACGGAATGGTGGATGAGATCCTGTTAAGGACCAAATAAGCCATATTCTTTGAAATTTTTGAAATGGTTAATGGCATTGCCGTTAACCATTTCATTTTTAATATTGATACAAGATTTAGTGAAATTATAATACAATGGCAAAAGAAGAAAAAGAGATCAAATGCTCGTTCTGCGGGCGTACAAAAAAAGATTCGGAGATCCTTATCGCGGGCATCACCGGGCATATCTGCAATCATTGCGTGGCACAGGCTCAAACCATTGTGCGCGATGAGATCAGCCAGCGCAGCAATAATTCCGTGTTCAGCGGCATTCACCTGCTGAAGCCGATCGAGATCAAAAAGCACCTCGATGAATACATTATCGGGCAGGACGATGCGAAGAAAACCATCTCCGTGGCGGTTTACAACCACTACAAGCGGCTGATGCAGAACTCTGCAAAAACTCCCGCGAAGGATGAGATCGAGATCGAGAAATCGAACGTGATCATGGTAGGGGAAACCGGAACGGGAAAAACATTGCTTGCACGCACCATCGCGAAGATCCTGAATGTGCCTTTCTGCATTGCCGATGCCACGGTGCTTACCGAGGCCGGTTATGTGGGTGAAGACGTGGAAAGCATCCTGGCAAGGCTGCTGCAGGCGGCAGAATATGATGTTACCGCTGCGGAAAGAGGAATTGTTTTTATTGACGAGATCGATAAAATAGCACGCAAGAGCGACAATCCTTCCATCACGCGGGATGTGTCGGGAGAAGGCGTACAGCAAGGCTTGCTGAAGCTCCTGGAAGGCTCCGTAGTGGGCGTTCCGCCGCAGGGTGGAAGAAAGCACCCCGAGCAGAAGTTAGTGCAGATAAATACAAAGAACATCCTGTTCATCTGCGGTGGCGCTTTCGACGGCATTGCCCGTCATATCGGGAACAGGCTGAATACACAGGCGATCGGCTACAATGTGAACAAGGAAGAGGATGTGGTGGACAAGGAGAACCTGCTTCAGTACATCTCTCCGCAGGATATTAAATCATTCGGGCTGATCCCCGAGCTGATCGGCCGCTTGCCGGTGCTTACCTACCTGAACCCGTTGGATGCCGACACGCTTCGCAGGATCCTGAGCGAGCCGAAGAACGCGCTCATTAAGCAATATACTTACCTGTTCGAAATGGACGGCGTTAAGATCACTTTTGAAAAAGGAGTGCTCGATCTTATTGTAGAGAAAGCGTTCGAGTTCAAGCTTGGCGCGCGTGGCTTGCGCTCTATTTGTGAAGCCATCATGACGGACCTGATGTTTGAAACTCCTTCGGACGAAAGCGTGAAGTCGGTGAATGTGACGCTGCGGTATGCAAAGGATAAATTGAAAAAATCGACCTTGAATAAGCTGAAAGTAGCATAATTGAAAATAGCATAAAAAAAAGGGCGGCCTTGTAATGAAGCCGCCCTTTTTGTTTACAGGATAATTTATTTCGCGATAAGCTTGCTTTGCCCTACAGCCTGCGCGCCGTCATTCAGCTGCAGCAGGTATGTGCCCGCTTTAAGATCTTCACGGTAAATGATGCAGCTGTTGCTTCCGGAAGCAAGCTCCACTTTTCTAACAAGCTTACCTTCCATATCAAAGATCGAAAGGCTGCCTGTGTTTTTAAACTGGTAGCTGCCAAGGTCGATAGTGGCTGAGGAAAGGAAAGGATTTGGGAAGGCGGTGAAAGTGACCTGTCCGCTTGTTTTTTCAGCGATCCCTACATTGGATGTGTATTTCAGGATGGTTCCATCAAGCCCGGTAGCGTACCCCGTGTTGGAGTTTACGAACTGCACTCTTGTCAGCCTTGAGGTTCCCGGCAAAGAGCTCGTCCATGTGCTGCCGCCGTCGTTTGTTTCAAGGATGTTCCCGATGTTGGCGCTTATATTTCCTCCTACGATAAAGCCTTTGCTTGAGTTAATAAAATCAAAGCCTGTGAGCACATCAGGTGTGCCGCTTACCACCAGCGACCAGGTTGCTCCTGCATCGGTGGTTCTCCTGATCATTCCGTTATCGCCGATCACAACACCGTTGGAAGCGCTTGTAAACTGAAGTGTTCCGAGGGGCGTGGTGGTACCGCTGGTTAAGGCCGACCAGGTAGTTCCCCCGTCGGTTGACTTTAAAATAATTCCGCCAAAGCCTGAAACATAGCCTGTGGTGGCGGAGGTAAAGAAAATTGAATTGATCTGCTGGGTGGTGCCTGTTGTGACTGCAGCCCATGTAGAGCCGCCGTCGGTTGTCCTTAACAATGTTCCATTGGCGCCGGATATAAAGCCCAGCATTGTATTGTAAAAATAAACGGACCGTAAATGCTGTGTGGTAAGCGATACGCTTGTCCATGCGCTGCCCGCGTTTGTGGTTTTCAGAATAGTGCCGGCATCGCCAACCGCAAATCCTTTATTGTTATCCACGAAAGCTACATAGGAAAGGTTATTGCCCGTGCCGCTGGTTTGGGCTGTCCAGGTCATTCCGTTGATCGTTCTCAGGATCACGCCGCCGTTCCCGACAATATAGCAAGTGTCCTTGCTGGGTGCCGATACGCCTAACAGATGAGCGGTTGTCCCGCTTGTAAGGGTGGTCCAGGTGGCAGTCTGGCTTTTAACCTGGAAAGCCAGGATCGCAAGAGAAATGGTGAAAAAAAAGGTGCTGATCTTTTTCATGTTTTTTGTTTTTGGTTAGAGTAAATTTAGAAAAAATAATCGATCAGATCGTTGAAAATTAAAAAGGCGCAGATCGTTGAGCGGATAAAGTGAGCTGCCGGTTAATGTGAAATATCACAATGGCTTTTACATTTTTTCAGGAGTGCTTTTTCTGTATCCGACATGCCCGGAAATTCGTTAAGCCCTTCAAGATATATTTTTGTAGAATCGCAGTCTTTCTTATCCATGCAGTATGCGAGGCCGAGCATAAGCCTGAACCTGCTGTTTTGAGGCTGCAGCTGCAAGGCCCGGTTGAGCGCGATGAACCACTTCTTCATGTAAATGGTTTCGCCCGGATGTTGCATGTGAATAGCTCCTGCACATTCTGAAAGCATAAAGTAAGTGTCCACATCCGCTTCGTGCTTTAAGCCTTCTTCAAGAGTAAGTACCGCTTCTTTCAATTGGTTCTGTGCAATCTGCCGGTTAGCCGCTTCCTTATAGTTTACCGCCGGAGCCGATGTTATGCCGGCCATTTTTTGATAAAAATCCCCGAGTTGCTTCTCCGTCATCCCCTGCCTGGTATTGATCTTGTAAGGCGGCCAGAAAAGTGCGGAGACCGCCCTGGCTGCCGAAGAAGGCTCATACGGAATGGATCCATGGATGCGTTTAGCACCTGGTATAGTTGAAAGAGCGGCCAGGAGAGCTGCATTGCGTTTGTTTTTTTTAAGATAAATTGCACAGGCCGGTTCGAGATAGACCAGCTCCCAGCTTTTATTGTGAAAGAGATAGCGGTGCAGCAGGCTGAAATCGCCCGGATAAACAGCTGCATAATCAAAGTGATAATTCCTTTCTTCCAGGGCAAAGGCGGAGGTGTCGGTAAGCATCCTGTTATATCGCGTGAAAAATTCAGGGTTGAACACCTCGAGATCACGCAGGTCGATAAAGGATTTGAAGCCGGGGCGGTTAAGCCACAATAGAGGCGAAGAGCTTAAATAGTCGGAAAAGCAGTTGCCTGTGATCCCCATTTCCTTTATAAATTTTACGGCGCCTGCGGGCTGCTCATCGCGGTTGAGAGAAAGGCCGTAGCTGAAGGGAAGATGAAGCGCCCGGTAGTAGTTATTGTTACAGATATTGATGTACAGGACGATCCCGCCAACGCTGAACAGAAGATACGGCAGCGGCTTTCCGGACAGCGCCGTCCGGCCGGAGAAGCGGTGAAGCGTAACTCCGATAAAGGGAGCGGACAGGATCATAAAGAACACCAGGTTACGTTCGGCGGAAAGCGCCAGGTAAAAGAAAAGCAGCAGCACTATAAAATAGCCGCTGCCGAATGTGCGGGTAGCCTCCCGTATGTTTTCACGGAAGGGGCCTTTCCCCCAAAAGAGAATTCCTGCAAGGCAGATGAAAAGGGCAATAAGCAGGAGATAAGGCTCTTTTCCCATCCAGTAGCGGGGATCGAGACAGGAGAAAAACTCCTGGGTGTAATTGTTCTCATTAAGCGATGTGTAGATCCTGAAAGGATACGCATAGAGCAGGATTCCCCGGGGATTGATGGCTACCGAGAGTATAGAAAGGACGGATGCTGCGAGGAGGTGCCTGGGAAGTGCCGGGGCCGATCCCGTTTTCAGTAAGCGGCGGTATTCAATGAGCTCTGCCGCAATGAACACAGCGCTTATGATCATTCCATTGACGAATGCATCATGACTGTTGGCCCATATTACCTGTAAGGGAATAATAAGGTAGATCATGCGGGAGGCCTTGTTTTTTCTCGCTGCCAGGTAGAAGAGAATAAATGCGAGGCTCATCAGGTGGCTGATCATCTCCGGCCTTCCGGTCATCCGGTATTCGGATGTGAAGAGGTACAGATACGTAGCGAGGATGATCCCTGCAGAAGGCGCGGGTTTTTCACGCGTACCGCTTAACTGCAGCAGGGTAGTATAGGTTTTGTAAATAGCAATAACGATCAGGACGTTTATCAGCATCTGGAGCACCATGATAAACTCGGGGTGGCCTGCCCGGCAGAAGAGGCTGATCACCACCTGGTAAAGCCATTTCACATCCAGCCAGGCGGCTCCTTCAAAAGTGTAAGAAAGAATATCGGTATGTGGAACCGCTTTATTATTCCAGATCCATTCGCCGGTGCGGAGCATCCAGAAAACATCAAGCTGGGTGAGGTTCTTAATAGCCAGAACGATCGCAATCAACATGCAACCGGCCCAGGCGATCCATTTATAAGTTCTTAGTTGCATAATGCTGTGAATACCGGGCTTTATTCCTTCAGCACCATGTCGATGCACATTACTGCTGCAAGGATCAGGATGCGCGTAGGGTCCGATGCAGGAACGCTTTCGTTCACGGTAAGCATGTAATTGTCGGCGGAGGTGAACAGCTCCTTGCCGATGCCTGCCCATTTTTTATTCACTCTTGCCAGCTCGCGGTCGTTCTGCACAAAGGCGAAATCCCAGCTGGTCCAGCTGCCTTTCAGCCTGCATACTTCATTGTCGTTAGCGTCGAGCACAGCGAACTTGCCGCCGATGCTGAAAAATTTCTGTCTGAATTTTCCAACCAGCACGTCGTTCTCATCCAGCACTTCCACCACCGATCTGAAAAAGGTAACGCCGCGCTGTACGGTGAGCACTTTTTTTCCGTCGGGCGTTTTGATCTCGATGTGAAAAGGTGTCATCCTTTTATAGTCGGTGAAGCGGAACATCTTGGTGAAGAAGCCCAGTGAATCCTCGCGGCAGTTCATGATCAGCTCCTGGGTCTCCGGGCTGTAAATATCAAAATTATTGGCTGCCTTAAAGAAGCCAACGTGCTCCTTTACAAAGTACGTGTTACGCTGAAGAATGGGGTTCATGTGTTTGTGTTTTAGTTAACTGCCTATGAATGCAAGTGAAGCGCCGAGGAGGATCACTATGAATTTAATGAGGTTGAAGCGGTGGTTCTCGCTCGATTCAAAAAGTATGGTGGTGGAAATGTGCAGGAAGATTCCCACGACAACTGCCATGATGCGGTCGAAATACATGGAGAGCCCGCCGATCATATTCTGCCCGATGGCATAGCTGGTAAAGCTGCCCAGCGGGGTGATGAGCGCAAATACAACCAGCCACATGATAGCCTGCTGCTTGCTGATATGCGATTGCAGCAGCATGGTCATTAAGGCGATGGCGATGGGAATGTTATGGAGGATGATGCCGGTGAGCAATGATTCGTGCGTGCCTGTATTGCCGTTCGCAAGCGGCATACCTTCCAGGAACGAGTGGATGGACAGCCCGATCATCATGGCAAAAGGAAACGCATTGTGCTTGTGGTCATGCTTATGGATGTGAATATGTCCGTGCTCGATGCCTTCTGAAAAGAACTCGAGCAGGATCTGCGCGAAAAAGCCGATCAGGATGTAAATGCCCGCATTGGCCGCGCCGGATGCATAGATCTCGGGGATGAGATGCAGCACGCTGATGGCGAACAGGAATGCACCGCTGAAGGAAAGCAGCAGCTTTAGGTTCTTGCTGCTGATGTTAATGAAAAGTACGCTCAGCCCGCTTGCGATCACCGACAAAAAAAGAAAGAGGTACATAGAATAATTCATGCTGCTGTATTGATTTTTTTTGCCAGTATGATGAGCCTGTCGGATGTTCCCGGATCAAATTCACCAAGGTCATAGCTGCCCCACAAATGTAGTATTTTAAGCCCGCTGCCTGCAAAGTATTTTTCGAAATCGGGCAGCGACAATGCCTTTACTTTTTCTTCGAAATGAAAATCCCTGCCTTGGTCTGAAAAGTCGATCTGCTTAATGATAAAGCCATTCTCCACCCTTTTCCTGATCCGGAACGTAATGCCTTCAACGGTGACCGCGTCCTCCGCCTTCAGGTTCTTCAATACTTTGGCGGAGTTAAAAAAGTCGAGCACAAAAATGCCATCCGGCTTTAAGCCTTTGGCAACCGACTGGATCGTTGCCAGCTCATCCCTTTCCTTTTCGAAGTAGCCGAAGCTGGTGAACAGGTTTACGATGTAATCAAAATAGTTGGTGCGGAACAGCTTCCGCATATCATGCACATAAAAATGGAGGTGCTCGTTCTCGCAGGCGGATGCATGTTTGATGCTTTCCGGTGAAAGGTCTACGCCCGTAACATCAAATCCTTTTTTATTGAGGAACACCGAATGCCTGCCTTTGCCGCATGCCAGGTCGAGAAAACGAGCAGCGGGAGCCGGTTTCAGAAAAGCGACAAGCTTATTGATGAACAATTCGGCCTCATCGCAGTTCCTGTGCTTGTACAGCGTATGATAGTAAGGGGAATCAAACCACGTCGCAAACCAATCCTCATGTCCTTTCTCGCTCATTCTTTAATTTTTTTGTAAAAATACAAACTTGTAGCTGAATTTAACTAAATTTGAACTTTAGGAGTTTCAAATAATCCACATGAAACAAACTGCTCCATCCGAACCATTCATTTCCTGGCAAACAGAGCTGAACATTACGGCGTATAAGTACCATTCGCTTATTGCGTGGGTAGCAGTGGCTTTGAACCCCATCTGGGCGATCGGGGATTATTATACCATTCCCGAGCATTTTACCGATTTTCTTATTTTCCGCCTGGCCGTTTCGGGGCTTACGCTGGCAGTGCTGCTTTTCAGGAAGAGGCTGGTTAATTTTCCCGAGCTGATCGCGCTGATCCCTTTCATCGGCATTTCCGTTCAGAACGCTTACATGTACAGCGTAATGAACATCCCGGAGCTGCAGAAGCATACCTTCGCATACATCGCCCTGTTCATCGGTGCGGGAATGTTTGTGCTCTGGCGCCCGATCTATTCAGTGTCCATCGTAGTCATTTCCTTCATCGCCAACATTATTTTCATTTCGATGAACAGCCACCTGCATACGAGCGACATTCTCATCAACGGCGGCATGCTTACCACGTCGGTGGCATTGTTCACCATCCTGCTCATCAATACGCGCACAAACCTTACGAAGAAAGAGATCATCGCCAGGCTGGCGCTTGCCGAATCCTTTAAGCAGCTCGAAGAGAAGAACGAGATCATCGAGGAAAAGAACAAGGACATCAGCGACAGCATCAACTATGCGCAGCGGATCCAGCAGGCGGTGCTTCCGCCGATGGAAAAGCTGGACAAAATGCTGAAGGAGTATTTTATCCTGTACAAGCCGAAGGATGTGGTAAGCGGCGATTTTTACTGGCATGCAAAAGTGCAGACCACACCTCCGGGAGGCGATCCCACTCACAATATTGTTGTGCTCGCTGCGGTGGATTGCACAGGCCACGGCGTTCCGGGAGCGCTCATGAGCATTATCGGGACCACGATCCTGAACCAGACCGTTGCCAATGCGGCTGTGAATACGCCTGCCGATGCACTCAGCTTCCTGAACAAAGAGGTGACAAAGAGCCTCAACTCTATAAAGGATGGCATGGACATGGCGCTTGTTGCGCTTAACCTCGACAAGATGGAGCTGCAATATGCCGGCGCCAATAACCCGATCTATATTGTACGCGACAAGAAGTTCATCGAGATCAAGCCCGATAAGCAGGCGATAGGCGCCGATACCGATAATGCCGATGTGAAGGTGTTCACCAACCATGTGATCCAGCTTCAGAAAGGCGACTGCATTTACCTGTTCACCGATGGCTATGCCGACCAGTTCGGGGGGCCGCTCGGAAAAAAATTCAAGTACAAAAAATTCCAGGAGCTGCTTGTGGAGATCCAGGACAATACCACCGAAGAGCAAAAACATATTCTGAACTACCACCACGAGCAATGGAAAGGCGATCTCGAGCAGGTTGATGATATTCTTGTGATTGGTGTAAGGGTATAATGTACCTGTATTGCTTTATTAGGATGTCATCCTGTTTCACCTGCGGCAAGCCTTCGGCGACCGAAGGAGCGGAATGAAATGCAGCCGAAGGATCTTTTTTCTCTCAGCAGAAATCCCGGTAATATAATGAAGATGCTTCCTGCGTCAGCATGACAAATGCTTATAATGCTATTCTTCCCAATTCCCGTAATTTTATATCTTTACTTCCGATATAACCGATATGCGCATCAGGCTACCCAAACATATCTTCCTTCTTACCATTCTCCTCTTTGTACTCGCTGCAGGAAGGCTTGCTTCGCAGGAGCTTAAGTTCGGGCACATCACCGCCGATCAGGGATTGTCGATGGGAGTGGTGAACTGCATCCTGCAGGACAGCCGGGGCTTCATGTGGTTCGGGACACAGGACGGGCTCAATAAATACGACGGTTACAACATTACTGTTTACAAGCACAATCCGCTCGATTCGAATTCACTCTCCAATAATTTTATCAATACATTGTACGAAGACAGGGAAGGTATTCTCTGGATCGGTACGGATGGCGGCGGAATAGAGGCATACAGCCTGATCACCGGAAAATTTACGCATCACCAGTATGAACGCGAAAAGAAAAATTCGATCAGCAATAATAAGATCCGCTCGATCATCGAGGACAAGGAAGGCATGCTTTGGGTGGGGACCGATGAAGGGCTGAACATGCTGAACAGGAGCACCGGCGCGTTCACCCGGTACCTGAACGACAGCAATGATCCGAACAGCCTGAGCAACAATGCCGCATGGTGCCTGCATGAAGGCGGCGACGGGGTGCTCTGGATAGGTACTTCCGGCGGAGGATTGAACTCCTTCGATAAAAAAACAAATACATTTAAAAATTACCAGCAGCTCGATGAAACAACCGGCGCCGTGGTGGAAAATTCCAACCAGGTGCGCTCCATCCACGAGGACAAGGATGGCATTTTCTGGATCGGCACTTTTGGCGATGGCGTACAGATCTTCGACCCGCGCAGCAAAACGTTTTTAAGGAACCTGCTCAACAATGAAAAGGATGCGAACACGCTTGCGCATAACGGCATCACTTCCATCACGGAAGATGTCAACGGTGTGCTCTGGATCGGGACTTACGGCGGCGGGCTCGACCAGTACTTCAAAAAAACCGGGCGCTACCGCCATTACAGGTACGATGAGAAGAACCAGAACGGCATTAACAGCAACCAGGTAAAATGCATTTACCACGATAAGGTAGGCTCTGTGTGGATAGGTACGGAAGGCGGAGGCGTGAACGTGCACTTCAGGGCAAGCAGCAAATTCCAGTATTACAAGAAAAAAGATGATTCGCAAAACAGCCTGCAAAGCAATGTGGTGCTTGCGCTGATGCAGGACCGCAGCGGGCTTGTATGGATCGGCACCAGCCAGGGCGGCTTAACTTCGCTCGACCGCGAAACCGACACCTACACGCAATACCCGCAGCTGTCTACCGCCAGCAACAATTCCATTCTTTCGCTCTGCGAGGATAAGGATGGCTGGATCTGGGTGGGCACCTGGGGAAGAGGGCTGAATTCCTATGATAAGAAAACGAAGAAGGTAACATCGTATTCACTGTTCAAGAGCCAGAACAACGGCACCATCATCAGCATTATGCAGGGCCGCAACGGTCTGATCTGGGTGGGAACCTACAAAGGCGGCGTGTTCTCCTACGATAAGAGCAGGAACATTTTCACACATTACACTATTGAGTCGGGATTAAGCAGCAATAACATTTACACGATCTTCGAGGACAGCAAAGGGCTGATCTGGATCGGCACCGAAGGCGGAGGCGTGAACGCGCTGAACGTGGAAACAGGCGCCGTAAAAGTATATGCGCGGGATGAGAAAGGAAACAGCATCAGCTCCAATTCCATCAATCACATTTATGAAGATGCGAAAAATAATTTGTGGTTTGCAACAGCGAACGGGCTGAATAAATTCGACCCGCGCACGGAGCACTTCGATCATTATTTTGAGAAGGACGGATTGCCGAACGATTACATTTACTGCGTAATGCCGGATAAGCAGGGCAACCTCTGGATGACCACGAACAAGGGCATCTCGAAGTTCAACCCGGCTTTAAAGAATGTGAGCGGCTCCGCTTTTCACAACTACGATGTGAACGACGGGTTGCAGGGAATGGAGCATAACCAGGGGGCATTCTTCTGCAGCAAAAGCGGGGAGATGTTTGTTGGCGGCGTGAACGGCTTCAACGTTTTTAACCCGGAAAAGATCACCGACAACCCGCATGTGCCTCCCGTGCGGATCATCTCCTACAAGCGCTTCGGTAAGGAAGTGGAGCTCGATACGCTCATCTACAACAAAAAGTACCTCGACCTTTCCTGGAAGCAGAATTTCTTCTCCTTCGATTTTGTGGCGCTCGATTACCAGATGCCCGGAAAGAATAAATATTCATACAAGCTCGAAGGAGTGGATGAGGATTGGTCGCCTGTCGGCTCACAGCGCTATGCAAGCTATACCGAGCTGAGCGGAGGCACGTACGTGTTCAGGGTGCGGGCCGCCAACAGCGACGGCGTGTGGAACGATGAAGGCGTTACGCTGACCATCCGCATTAACCCGCCGTTCTGGAAAACCAAGCTGTTCTATGCGCTCTGCATCATCCTCATCATTGCCGGATTTACAGTATTTGTAAGATACCGCACTTCGTCGATCAAGCGCGAGAACAGGAAGCTGGAGGAAAAAGTGGAAGAGCGCACGCAGGAGCTGGCGCAGAAGAACAAGGACATTACCAGCAGCATCCAGTATGCCAAGCGCATTCAGCTGGCCATCCTGCCTCCGCTGGAGCAGATCTTTAAATATTTTCCCGAATCGTTCCTGCTGTACAAGCCAAAGGATATTGTAAGCGGCGACTTTTACTGGTTTGGGATCAAGAACGGCAGAAAGATCATTGCCGTGGTGGATTGTACGGGGCACGGCGTTCCGGGCGCGTTCATGAGCATGATCGGGCATAACCTGCTCAACCAGATCATCATCGAGAACGGGATCACCGCTCCCGACCAGATACTGAACGCGCTGCACAAAGGCGTGCAATCGGCATTGAAGCAGGGCACAAACGTGGTGGATACCAGCGATGGAATGGATGTGGCCATCTGCTCCATCAATTCCGACAATACCGAAATGCTGTTTGCAGGCGCTTTCAGGCCATTGTTCATTCTTAACGGAAGCAAATTCGAAAAGGTGGAAGCCGATAAATTCCCTATCGGCGGATCACAGTTGGATGCGCAGCGCCGTTATACCAGCCACGCGATAAAGATCGGCAAAGGAGATACGTTTTACATGAGCTCCGATGGATATGCCGATCAGTTTGGCGGCGAAAAAGGAAAGAAGTTCATGGTGAAGCGCTTTAACGAGCTGCTGCTTTCCATCCAGGATAAAGGCATGGAGGAGCAGGGAAGGATCCTCGAGGAAACGTTCAACAGCTGGCGCGGCGAGTATCAGCAGGTCGACGACATTCTTGTCATGGGGATTCGATTCAGTTAATGGAGGAGATCCCGATTCATCGGGATGACATCCTGGTCATAAGGATCCGGTTCAGCTGATCCCGCCTCATTTTGTTATTCTGTAAAATTGTTTAACTTTGTTCGTAGGATAAAACCAGCATAGAACTAACAATTATTCATGAATGTATCTGCAAAGAGCTCTCATGAAACCATAACCTCTTAAACCCGGAAATATGAAACGTATTTTAATGGCTTCGGCTGTACTTGTTACCGTAATGGGAGCAACATTTACTTCCTGCAAAAAGGAAAAGCCCGACACAGAAACACAATCGGCAGTGGATAACAGCATCTGCGAAGCCGAGTTCGGAAAATCGATGACCGCCGTAAATGGCTTTGCCATCAAGGAAAACGGGATCAAAGGCATGCTCGATGCCAGCAGCGCTATGTCGGGCAGCCCTACCATCATTGTAGACCCGGCAGATACGCTCGACGGTTTTCCGATAACGATGACGATCGATTACGGCACCCCGGCATCGCCTACCACCGATGCAGTTGACGGTAAAACCCGCAGCGGTCAGGTGATCTGCGTATTCTCCAACTACTGGCACATTGTAGGCTCGTACGTAAAGGTAACCATGGTGAACTACCGTGTGGGCACGAGCACATACGGCTGCGACAGCATGCGGATCACGCACAGCGCCACAAGCTCGTTCTCCCACCAGATCTTCAGGGGAAGGTGCAGCGACCCGTCATGGGCAAATACACTGCAGTGGGAAGGCATCCGTACATTCTCGCAAACGGCTGGCGTTTCAACGCCGCTTAATATGATGGATGACGTGTACAGCCTCACCGGCAGCGCAAGCGGCGTGAACCGCGAAGGAAAAGCCTATACGGTGAGCATTTCGTCGCCAATAGTAAAGCGCACTTCCTGCAGCTGGGTAGAGTCGGGAAGGGTAGACATCACCCCCGAAGGACTTGCGGTGCGCACAGTGGATTATGGCAGCGGAACATGTGATGCGCAGGCCACTTTAACCATCAACGGAAATACGTTCACATTCAATATGAATTAAGAGCAAAAGCCCTGTATTTACAGGGCTTTTTACATTAAAAAGAATATTTTAAGAAAAATGTAAAAACTGCTTGTTTAATAAAACTTATTTATATATTTGCTTAATTAATAATCAGAATAATAGGCTTAATCGAATAAATTAGCGTTTTTATGATGTTAGATATTTACGATTTTTACGATAAAATGGAGCGTAATAATATTATGCTCTCTTTTAAAGGTGATATTACTTCTGAATTATTGACATCAATCCTGCAGATCATGGAATCCAAACTTGATAACCTGCAGGAAGAACCAAAGATCAAAAAGAAAGTTTACAATGTACTGGTGGAATGCCTTCAAAACCTGTATCACCACATGGATGAAGTAGCGCCGGAACAGAATGACAAGATCCGCTCGGCAATTTTCATGATCGGTAAACTGGATAATCAATACAACATCATTACAGGGAATTATATCAAGAACGAGAACGTGGCAGGCCTTAAAAAGCGGTTAGAGGATATTAATTTACTGTCGAAGGAGGAGCTGAAAGAGTATTACAAGGCGGTTCTGAACAACGGTGAAATGTCGCTCAAAGGCGGCGGCGGCCTGGGAATGATCGACATTGCCCGTAAAACAGGCGAGAAGCTGAATTTTAATTTTTCCCCCGTAGATAACACATTTTCATTTTTTACATTAAATATTAAAATCTCACAATAAAATTAAGCGTATGGAAACAATTTCAATTGAAGGAACACCAAAAACCCCAACCATTACTTTTGATACCGGGAAAGGTTTTTTAGAAATCAAAGGACGTTCAATCCCTGAGAACTCTATCGAGTTCTATAAGCCCCTGGTGGATTGGCTGGAAAAATATGCTGCAAAGCCTCAGTCTGCAACTAACGTGAACATTCAGTTAGAATACTTCAACACAAGTTCTTCTAAATGTATCCTTGATGTATTCAAGAAACTGGAAGCGATCAACAAAGGTGGCAGCCAGGTTACGATCAACTGGTACTATGAAGAGGATGATGAGGATATGCTGGAAGCCGGCGAGGATTACCAGGCGATCATCAATGTGCCCTTCAAAATGGTGCAGGTAGAAGAATAATTCTCTCACAGAAAAATTAAAGGGAATATGTTGCTGTATGCAATGTATTCCCTTTTTTGTTTGTTACATCATTATGATTAAACACAACAGCTTTAACAATCCTTTGAAGTTAGCGCTTTTGCTGCTCTGTTTCTGCATTGCGGAAATCAGCACGGCCCAGGAGCTCATTCCCTATAAGACGGGCCGCTTTTGGGGCTTTTGCCGGGGCGAAAAAAGCAATATCCTGATAGCTCCCTGCTTTTCAGGCTTTCGCTATTTCAGTTACATGTCGGGAGAAACGCGAAACGATATGTACATTGTCGGAGGAGCAAAAGAGCTTTTTGGGGTGGTCGATACGGAAGGTAAGCTCATTGTGGATACTATTTATACGATGCTTGAGGTGATTTCATGGCCCGATGCTCCCGAGGCATTATTCTATGCGCTCAAGCCTGACGGGCGGGTTGCTGTGACCGACATCCGGGGCCGCGTGCTTATTCCTTCCGCGCACAGGTCGGTTGAGCCTGTGCAGCTTTCATGGAATGATACGGTCCGGAATGTTTTTATTGAGCATTTGAATGACAGCTCTTTTGTTTATGATCCCGGTTACAGGCTGCTTGTAAGAGCGAAAGGCTATATCGAAGGCTATTACAGCGGATACTGGCTCAATAGCATCCGTAAGCGGGAGAAAACTTTAACGCGCGCAGTGTATGGTCTGCTCGACAGTTCAGGAAGAACAGTACAGCCGGTAAAGTACAGTTTTATTGATCCGCTTGGAATGTATAACCGGGACGGACAGCCAACCCGGGAATATAAGGGTGTGCTGAGGCTTGAAACCGCAAAGGGCTGTTACCTGTTCTCCACGGTTACACATAAACGAAGCCCGGCATTCGGCCGGCAGGTGTATCCGGTAAGTGACAGCCTGTACCTGGCGGAGGCTCCTCAAAAAAAGCACCAGCAGCGCCTGTTCAATATCAATACCAATGAGTATGTAAGAATGGAAGGAAGCGGGAACTATACGCTTGAACAGATCAGGGGTGAGCGGCAAAGTGTGTTCGTCCTCCAAAAAGACAAGCGCACAGGGGTGATAAACGACGATGGTAAAATCATCATTCCTCCGTTGAAAGATGCATACTATGACATCGAATGGGCTTTTGATAACCGGCTTAACGTTAAGCAATGGACCCGCACCGGCGATACGATCTATTGTTATGATCATGAGGGAACGCTTTATGAAAGGCAGTACATGAAAGATACGCTCTCCGAAGCGCAACTGTACATGAAAGCTTCCGGCTTAAAGTACTCCTATAACCGCATACTGAACAAGCAGGGTAAGTTATTGCTTTCTGCTACAGCGGATGCGCAATTGTATTATTTGTCTCTTCCGTTTTCGGGAGATACACTGATCGCTTACACAGAAAGAGGGGACGGAAGCGTAAAGCTTTACAAGGTTTTTGAGGAGGCCTTACTGATCGATTCTTCGGCCGGGCTGAGTGTTTTGCCGGGTAATTACATTCAGTTGTACACCAACTATGGGCAAAATGTGAAAATACTTGACAGCATGCTCCGGAAGGTCATGGAGGTTCAATACCTACAGGCGATGAGCTTTGGATACTATGCATATAACAAGGGGAGATCGTATACCTACGATCATTCGTTTCACCTGATCCATGAGGACGAGAAAGGATTCATCTTTGGCGAGCAGTGGCTTGGCGGCATTCCGGGGATCGGTGGCTTTTGTGTAATGGACCCGCTTACCGGGAAGCCTGCGGGCAATGAGGTGTATGAGAGGAACTATCAGGTAAGCAATGCTCTATGGATCGTGAAAAAGAACGGTTGTTATTTCCTGACCGATCATAAGCTGAAAGTGCTTTTTTGTTTCCATGATTCATTGTCGGCGATGAACCGTAAGTACGTGGACAGGATCTGCGCCCGCTATTTTTTTGATCCCTATATTCCCGATGCTAAGGCGTATGAGCTGCTGATGAACAATGATACGGTCAGCTACGCTCCCGCCGGCAGCTGGTGGCATTTGCCTTCTTATATCAGCACCGTAAAGAACGGCCGCTTAAACATATATGATTCGCTCGGGACAGTTCTTTTCAGCTGCCAGCTTGCCAAAGCAAAGGATCAGCTGCCGAAGGCTTCTGTGCCTTTTGGAAATGGAAATATTGTATATGGCGATTCTGCTGCTTTCCTTGTTCCCGGCGCTGTAAAATGCGTAAAGGCAGATACAGCAAATTATGTGAAAGGATATACGTTCAGCGATCATAGCAGGTTCTTTTTTCTCAATCAGAGGCCGGAGGATGCGAAAAGCCGGAATACTGAATGCGATATGTTTGATATGGAAACCGGCAGGCTTGTCTTCAGCGGTATCAGTGATTGCCAGAATTGCGATGCCCATGAATCACATCCTTACAAGGTGTTCCGGCAGGCTGGTGTATACAAGCTCTTGAATAAGGAAGGCGCTGTAATGATGGAGCAGAAGGAAAAATTTATGATCATCCCGCATTCTAATGGAAGAACGGTGGTAGCCCGCACTTATTCATACCCTCCAACCTCTGAGGGGATCATCGGATTTATCGACGATAACGGGAACCTAGCAGCAGACGAAAAGTGAGGCATCAGATCTTATTCAGCCTCTTTAAAAAGTCCTCTTTCTTGCGTTTCGAAACCGTGATCTCATCGCCATTGCTCATTGTCACTTGTCCGCCTTCGCCCTTTGCATAGCTCTTAATGTGCTGAAGGCTGATGAGGTGTGCATGGTGCACCCTGCAAAAGCCCGACTGTTCCAGCTGTTCCTCAAATTCCTTCAGGCTCCGTGTTGAATGCAGCTTAGTGCCATCTGCCAGGCAGCACCAGGTATATTTTCCATCGGCCTCGCAGTGGATGATGTCGGCAAGGTCGATAAATACAAGCCCGCCATGCGTTGGCAGCGCCACCTTGTTGCTGCTCTTTGAAACGCCGGAATTGTGATAGCTTTCCACCAGGTGCTGCACCGATTCCATATTCTTTTTCGGATCCTGGACAGTCGCCTTTTTCACGGCGCTGATCAGCTCCTCTATATTGATCGGCTTCAGGAGATAATCGACAGCGCTGTATTTAAAGGCTTTTACGGCGTACTGATCATAAGCCGTGGTAAAGATCACTGAGAAGGAGATGTTGTTTATCTTTTCAAGCAGCTCGAAGCCCCATCCGCCCGGCATCTCGATGTCGAGGAACACGAGGGATGGATTAATCTCTTCGATCACCTTCTTTGCTTCCCTCAGTGAGCCTGCGCTGCCCACGACCGTGATTTCGGGGCAGTACTTTCTCAGCAGGTTCGAGAGCACGCTCCGTCCTAATTCCTCATCATCAACAATTACCGCTTTTATCATATTTAAATTGGGATTTTAATGACCACCCTGGTTCCTTCTGGTACATTCTCCGGGCTCATTTTGTCGATCACCTGCATTTCGATGCGGATGTTCTCGATATAGTTCAGCACCGCGATCCGTTCCTTTATAATTTCCATACCGCGTGATGCATGGTCCTTGTATGTGTTTGAATTGATCTCTACCGCTTTTTTCCTGCCTACGCCATCATCTTCAATGATCCCGACCACATGGTTGTCATCAATGCCGAACGAAAGCAGTAGCGTTCCCTTGCTTTCCTTGTTCAGCAGGCCATGCGTGATCGCATTCTCCACGAAGGGCTGGAAGAGCATGCCCGGGATCTCGATGTTGAAAATATCAAGGCCCGGATCAATCTTCAGCTGGAAGTTAAACCTGTTCCTGCTTCTCAAGGCCTCCAGCTCCACATACAGGCGCAGTAGCTCTATTTCCTCCTGCAGCGTAACCATGTTCGATTTCGAATGCTCCAGGAATTTCCTCATCAGCATGGAAAATTTTGTGAGGTAATTGCTTGCGGACACTTCATCATTCACAAGGATGAAATGCTGGATAGAGTTGAGGCAGTTGAAGATGAAATGCGGGTTCAGCTGTGCCTGCAACGCCTTCAGCTCTATGTTCGCATATTGCTTGTTGATCTGTGTTTTGATCCGTTCGCGCTTCCGCACAAAGCCGATAACGGCAATTGTAATAAGCAGGATGAACAGCACAACTACGAGGCTTGCGATCGTAACGAAGCGTGGGTCTTTCCAGGCAGGCAGCGCCTTGCTTACAAAGATGGTGGCTTCGGAAGAGGTACTGCTGCCGGCAATGCGGATGCGGATGTAATTCGCTCCGGCCGGAACTTCCTTCAGCCTGAGCTCTCGGGAAGTGCCAATGGAGACCCACTTATCATCAAGGCCTTCGATCTTGTATTCAAAACAAATTTTTGCAGGGTAGCTGAAAGAAGGCGACGTGAAAAGAATAGCAAGCGGAACATTGGCGGATGTTAAACTGATGCTGTCTTTCAGCTCAAGCACTTTATCGTCGGCCAGCAGCTGCTCGATCACGATCTGCCCCGCCGCGCGTTCCGGCAGCAGCTGCGGATCCACAACGGCAACACCTTTTACGGTAGGGAACCAGAATTCATTTTTGCTGCTTTTGAGCACCGAAGGTTGGAAGCCGCCGTTGAACTCGATGCTTTTCAGCCCGTCTTCCCTGCCCAGGAATACCGGGTTGAAAGATCTGCTGTTATTGTCGGCCATGTCGTTCAGCTCTCTTTTGTCTGCCACATACATGCCCGAATTGGAAGGCATCCAAAGGTTCCCGTTCCGGTCTTCCGCAATGCTCCATACGTTTTTATCGAGCTGCGTGGTGTGGTCCGAAAAATAATACACCTTGCCGTTCTTCAGCCGGGCGAGCCCGCTGCCATGCGTCCCGATCCAGAGCGTTCCTTCCGCATCCTCATAGATATAGCGCGTGGCTGTTTCCCTGAAGCCTTTTGTTTTATCAAGGATCGTGAGCTTGTTGTTCTTTATCACGGCAAGTCCTGCATCCGTGCAAAACCATATCCCGCCGTTCTTGTCTTCGTGGATATAAGTGATTGCATGATGAAAAGAAGTGTCGACCTGCCTGAACGAATTTCCTGTAAAAACATTCAAGCCGTTCGAAGTGCCCATCCAGGTGATCTGCTGGGAATCTTCATAAATGGAAAGAACAATATTGCTGCTCAGCCCTTCATGCTCCGAAAAATTCAGGATCTCCCCGTTCTTTTTGCAGCGGTAAGCTCCTCCTCCGTAAGTGCCGATCCACAGGCTTTGTGCGGCATCTTCCATCAGCGACCATACGCAGTTATCCTTCGGCTGCTTCAGTTTTTGCTGAAAGCGGTTGTTGTAAAATTCACTTATGCCGCCACAGTTGTTACCAATGTACACCGCGCCGTTCTTCGATTCAAGGATCGCGGTTGCGCCATCGCTGAGCATTCCGTCTTCCTTCGAATAGGCCCTGAATAATTTGTGCTTGAGCTTATTGAGGCCGCCGTTGTTGGTCCCGATCCAGAGGTTCTTTTCCCTGTCAACAAAAATGGAGCGGATGCTGTTGGAGCTAAGCCCCGACTGCATCGACAGGACTGTAGCGGCATTCCCCCGGTCGGCGATAATGCCGTTCTCGGTAAGGATGCTCAGCTGCTGTTCATCATCATAGCCGATGGAATAGTCGCCAAGCCGCGAAAGGTCTGTGAACATCCCGATCTTCTTGCAGCTGTTGGCACGCACTGCAAACAGTTCATTCCCGCTTTCCGCGATCACTTCCGAAGATGGCGACCTGTAAAGGCGGCTTACCGGCTTGCCTTTCAGGGCTTCAACTTCTTTCAGCTCATCATTGATATAGCTGAAAAGCCCGGCGGATGTTGCAATGTACAGCTGGCTGGCGCTTAATGTTTGTATGGAAGCGATGTGGCCGAATGCTCCGAAGATCACTTCCTCAAAGCTGTTCTTCCGGTATTGATAAAATTTATTGTCGCTGCCAAGGATCAGCACCGATTCATTTTCAAAATCCGCGATCACGTTTGTTGTGATGCTGAGCTTCGAAGGAAGCGGGATGGCAGTGAATTTATTTTTATAGAATAGTGCCAGGTTGCCATCCGCGCTGATGATCCAGAGCCGGCCTTCATTATCGGTAAACAGCTTTTTGATCCCGTTCGTTTTTAGCGCAGGTGTATTGCCGGTGCTGAAAGTAGTGAACCTGATGCCGTCGAAGCGGACCAGCCCGTCGAATGTGGCAAGCCAGAGATAGCCGTCGCGTGTTTGGGCGATGTCGTTAATGGAATTTTGCGGCAGGCCGTTTTCGGTGGTCCACGACTGCACGGAATATTTTTCGGAAGGTGAAAGGCTTTTTTCGGATATGAAAGGCACTACCTGTGCATCTGCATAGATGCATAGCAGTAATATGAATACAGTGATCCTGTAAATCAGCTTCATTCCTTTAGTGTAGTTCCCGGGTTGTTCTTCCGGCTAAAATAGTAAGTCTTTGGGTATAATGCCTTAAAGAGTTGTTAAATTAGTGGGTTAAACAGGCCGCTCCTACGGAGCTTGTTTTTGTGGTGAGAATTAATTACAAACAGGGCGCTCCTACGGAGCTACTGGACGTACTTGCGGTGGTAATAACTATGGTTGTGTCACAGCCCCAGCGGGGCGACCTGTAAAACTAAGAAAGGCTGCCTCTTTCGAAACAGCCTTTCTTCTAATATAGAATTTTCTTCTTATCTCCTCTTTCTTCCCAGCCCGCTGAAAATATTCTCGAGCAGCGTAATGAATTTCTTCAGTACATCGAAGTAAAGTGTAATGCCCAGCAGGAGCGACATTGCCCAGATCACACAAAGGTTGAAGCTGAAGGTGTCGTAATAATTCCCGAAGAACTTTTTACGCGGCGCAAAGAAATGCGCGCGGCCGTAATTGGAAGACGGATCCAGGTATACCGGCTCGATCTTCTGGATGTATTCGCCATTCAGGTCGAGGATGCGGTACGGCGTAGTACGGTTCTTCACAAGGTCGTTCAGGCTTTCGTTCTCGTACTCATCTTTTTCCTTGAGGTACTGGTAGCGCGAAACGCTGTCCTTCATAAACGCGCTCACTTCCTTGTCTTTCAGCTCTGTCGCATTTTTGAAGTTCTTCTGGTAGTTCAGCTTCAGGTCGTCCAGGCATTTTCTTACCTGTGCGGCAACAGTCGGCCCGAATGCGCCGATGTTGAGGTTGTTCAGTCCGCCGTATTTGATCCTTGCATTTGTTTTAGCGCTCAGCTCTTTGGTGATCTCGTTTTTGATCATCTGTAAAGCTGCGATCACTTCCTGCTTTTTATCCGGCTTGTTGTAGTTCCCTTCGCAGAACTCGAGCTTCTTGGTCATTTCCGGCAGCCAGAAATCTTTCTTATAAGTGGCAATGCTGATCGCTTTGTCGTACTTGTAAAGGTTCCTGTCAAAATCATTATCCTTGAACTGCTTAATGGCCAGCGCCTCAAATGCCCAGCGCGAGGTCATGATCTCCCCCGAGAACGGCACATAGCTCTGCGAGGTGATGGCAGGGTTCAGCTTGTCGAACTTCACGATCACGCCGCTCAGCAACAGCTGCGGGATGATCAGGAAAGGAATTAAAATGTAAATGGTCACCGCCGAGTTGAAGCTCGCGGAAATGTTCAGTCCGAGCATGTTTGCGAAGCAGGAGGTGGTGAACAATACCAGCCAGTAGGAGAGGTTCATTCCGTGGATCTCCAGCACGTAATTTCCTACCATGACGAACATGCAGGTCTGGATCGCGGAGAGCACGAACATGATGATGATCTTGCTCCAGAGGTAGCTTCCTTTGCTCAGGTTGAGGAACGATTCGCGCTTCTGGATCTTGCGGTCGCGGATGATCTCTTCCGCGCTTACCGTAAGGCCGATGAACAGGGCTACTACAACCGCCATGAACAGGTAGGCCGGAAGGTTTTCATTCTCGCGGAAAATGTATCCTACTTTATTGGAAAGGTCGGTGTTGTAAAATTTAATTAAATAGGAAAGGATGAATGCAAGCACCGGCGCTTCAAGAAGATTGATGGAGAGGTACTGCTTGTTCGTAAGCTTCGAAAGCACATCGCGGGTGATGAACACTTTGAACTGGTTGAATTTGTTCGGGCGCTTGAAGGTGCTTTCCGGGATCTCCGTATAGCTTCCGCTCTCCTCAACCCTTTTCTCGATCTTCTCCTTGTAAAAGCTGTTCCATTCTGCAGGCGATGTTTTCCTGTTCAGCGTAAGGTTACCATACTCATCCAGTACTTTGGACTCAATGATGTTGAACACCTGCTCGGGGTTAACGTTACCGCATTCGATACATTCGCTTTCATTGCTGTTCGCGTGGTTTACCACGGTTTTGAAATAGATCACCGAATCCACGGGATTTCCATAATAGATAGGGTAGCCGCCCACATCGAGGATCATCAGCTTATCGAACATTTTGAAAATGTCGGAGGAAGGCTGGTGGATCACCACGAATACAAGCTTGCCTTTCAGCGCAAGCTCCTTGAGCAAGTCCATGATGTTCTCCGAATCCCTCGACGACAAGCCGGAGGTAGGCTCATCCACAAACAGCACGGATGGCTCACGGATGAGCTCCAGCGCAATGTTCAAGCGCTTGCGCTGTCCGCCCGAAATGGTTTTTTCCAATGGGCTTCCTACTTTCAGGTCGCGGGTTTCAATAAGGCCGATGTCGGTAAGCACTTTTACTACCATCTCCGAAATTTCCTTATCGCCCCTGTCGCCGAAGCATAATTTCGCGTTGTAGAATAAGTTCTGGAAAACAGTTAATTCCTCGATCAGCAGGTCATCCTGGGAAACGTGCCCGATCACGCCTTCGATCTTGTGCTTTTCAGTATGGATGTTGATCCCGTTGATCTTAACGGAGCCGCCGCTTGGCACTTCATTGCTGTTCAGTACATTGAGGAGCGTGGATTTTCCGGCGCCGGAGCCGCCCATGATCCCGATCAGCTTTCCTGATTCCTCGCTGAAGTTGATGTCGCGCAGGCCAAGCTTTCCGCCTTTGAATTTGTATTCGAGGTTCTGCACCACGAAGGATACTTTCGCTTTGGAAGTATCGCTCATAAAGGTGCTGAGGATGTCGCTGTAATAAACCGGCTTTACCTTCGAGCTTCTTAATGATGATCCCGGTGTGAGGATGTAAACTTTGCGCGGAATGAGGATCTGCCCGTTGAGCAGCAGCTCGCTTGTGCCGAAATACTGCAGCGCGTACATGTTCACGCTTGGGATCCAGAGCACGCGTGCCTGGCCGGTTACGCCTTCCGCATAGAAATGTTTTGTTTCCCTGAAGTCGTGGGTTGTTTTGTTATCGATGACAAGCACATACGGCGAATCGGGGATGTTATCGCCCTGCGCGCGGATGAAGCTCATGCAGCGCTTGTACTCTTCATCTTCAATGTTGAATGTTTCGGCCACCGTGGTCACAAACTCCATTTCCTGCTCGGAGATCTCGGTATTGGAGTTAATGAATTCGATGAGGCGGATGAGTACAACCACCTTCTGCATCTGTGTGAGCTCGCTGTTGATCTGGGTACAGATCTTAAGAACTTTAACCGAATTGAGGGAAGTGCGTTTTGCGGAGCCGTCCTTTTTCTTGGTCACCTGGTGGTGCGCCTCGAGGAAATCATCGAATATGGCGAGATACTGGTCAACCAGCTCCTGGTTCAGCTGCTGCTTTAAGAATGATTGTACGATCAGGCGCCCGTTGTCATTGATCCCGTCAACCCTTGCAATGATGGCAAACATCTGCATAAGGGCCTTTAATATACGCTCACTCATAGAAGAATAGTTTAGGTAGTTCTATAGAAAAAAAAAGACATTAATACCGCAGTAATTAATGCCTTTTCGCTGTTTGTGCTGATGCTTTATTTTTGTTGTTTGAAGCCGATTAATACTACGGCCCTTCCGGAGCCCTGTGCGCCTCCGTCGAGCTTTGCTTCAATGATGCAATCAAGTGTGCTTACAATTTTAAAATCCCAGTAAGGGGCATTTTTAAATTCGCTGTTGGTGAACAGCAGGTTATGCTCCGTATCGTATACCGAAAAGATCAGGTTGCCGTCGGATAAGCCGCTGCAGGCTGCAATGCGGTATAATGTTCCGCCGTACAGCGTGGTGTGGAACTCTGCTGTTTCGTCGGCGTTCATCAGTAATGCGCGGTATTGCTGCCCGTCGGAGATGAATTGGTTCTCCAGGTGGCGTGCGCAGGAATTAGCAACTGTATCAGCGATCTGTGCAGATGAAGCATTGGCGATCAATAACCCGCAAGCTACAAGAGCTAACTTAAAAAATCCTTTTTTCATATTATATTCCATGTTTTGTATTCGTTCTGTTGTGTGTTTTTATGCCGTTTCGCTGCTTATCCTACAACCTGGCTCCTGATGTTTTTGATCTTCTGTGAAATGGATTCGATCTGCTCCGGTGTGATCTTCACTTCGGTTTTGCTGTTGATCGTTGTCATTTTCTTATCGGCATCAGTTGTCGGTTTTTCATACTTGTACTGGAACTCAACGCCGTCGAATACGGTGGAAAGGTCGTTCAGGTTATCAATGAACTCAGTGTACTCAGGCTGTGAGTAAAAAGGCGTAAGCAGCTTGATAAGGCTCTGCAGCGATGATTTCTGCTGTGCGATGCGCTGCTTTACATCCTCGTTCGGTTTTGTTTTGTAAACGTTTGTAGCGAAGTAAAGGCTTTCGATCCATCCGCCTGCAAGCACCAGTCCGCTTACATCCCTGCGGTCGTTGTTCTTCAGGTAGGCATCGCTTGAGCGGTAGGCAACTCCCACCAGCACCAGCATCGAATCCTTGTTGCCAAGGTTCTTCTGGAAGCGTTCCAGCGTTTGTGTATCGAATGCGCCGGAAACTCCCAGCTCGTCTGCCAGCTTTTTCGCTGAGTTCAGGTAGCCGATCGCATCCTGCGTTTGGTCATAAATGGTTACATAGCCAAGGTCTGCGCCGTAGATCCCGAGGTTCAGGGCTTTTGCAAAATTGGTGGAGTATTGTGCTGATTTGCTTGGGGCATTCAGGATGTCCTTGCTGTATGTAGCGCCGCTTCCTTTGATCAGGAATGCAGTCTGGATCGGAGAAGGGATGCTGAAGATCTCGCCGCCAATGTCAACGATGATGCCCGACTGCGTGCTGTCAACCGGCGGCAGGTCGTCCCCTTCTTTCGGATCATCAGGGCCGCAGCCTGAAACTAAAATGGCAGAAACTGAAAATAATAATAAAGCTCCTTTTAAAGTAATAGGTTTCAATGTCATTTCAACGTATGTTTTATAGATGATTTGGTTATTTTGTCCTTCACCCGGTATTTTGAATGAAAGTCCAAAAATAACACTTTATCTAATAAAACAAACAATTCGTCCGAACATTTTTACAGAAAAGCGGTTTTTGAAAGCCGCCTGAGGGAAGTGGTTGGAAATGAGGTTTTTGGGTAAATAAAAAGCAGGTACGAAAATTATCCGTACCTGCCCTTAACAAACCTTTAAATTTCAGATATTATATCAATGAATGTTGGATGCTATGTCAGTTCGAGTTTTCGCCTTTTTGGCGAAAGTATCGAGAACTGGTCTACTTCTCGATACGCTTCGCAACGAAGTGACTTCATCATTGGAGTATGGATACCATTTCTTCTAAATTATGACATTTTTATTGAACGATGATCTTTCCTGCCGAAAACTGCTTGTCTTTGCTGCCGAGCGTATACATGTAATTTCCTTTGGCGATCTCCGAAAGGATCACGGTGTTTTGATCCACATTCCCGCTCCATACTTTTCTGCCGGAAGCATCGAACACATCCAGCCGCAGTCCGCTTACCTTTGAAAGATCGCCTTCAACCGATACCGTTGCGCTTCCGCTGAAAGGGTTCGGGTAAACGGTAGCCTGGAAAAGCCCCGCCGGATCCTCTGTGATCCCCGCAACGCTTGCCGATTGCGAAAGCGCGATCCTGTCGATGTACAGGTTTGGCAGTGTCCAGGTGCTTGTATTCACCAGGTTGTACTTGCTCGAGTTGAACATGATGATGATGGAATCGGGCGTTTCCGCCGGCAGCAGGTAATTGATGCTCACCGTAAAGGAGGTATAGCCGCCTGCCGCTGCGAGCGCTGCTGTGCCAAGCCCTACGGTATCACGCCTCTGCGTTGCGGTATTGTATTTCTTCAGGATCACGGTCACTTCTGCCGAATCGCCCGGCTCCGCATCCGTATATTTGTAAAAGCCGCTGATGCTTACCGGTTTCGCAGTAAACGGCGTTCCCGATTCAATAATGTTATAATAGTTGGCAGGCTTCTGCCCGTTCACCATAATGCCCTGCGCAATGCCGCAGCTGAAATACCCCTGGATCCGCGTGGCGTAATCTCCCTGGTAAGCGTCGCTGCTCTGGTGCGTGGTGTTGCAGTACATCGACCACCACTGGCTGGGCAGCGTGTCGGATGAATAGCTGCCTGCAACGCTCCAGCTTTCAAAGCCGGCATTCGGGAATGTTTGTGCGCTTAGGCTGATGCCTGTCATCATCAGTAAGCCGATCAGTATTTTTTTCATGTGCCTTCGTTTTTTAGTATGATACAAAGTTAGGGCAGGCAGCAGGGAAAGGCGAGAGACAAAAAAAGGCAATGCTGGTACTTTTTAAGGATATTTTACGGAAGGGAATGAATATCTTTGTGTAAAATAACCTATTGTGGAGAAAGAAAAAGATTTTAAAATGATCGCCAAGACCATCTTCGGGCTTGAGGAAACACTGGCTACGGAGCTGCTCCGGTT
Organism: Bacteroidota bacterium; assembly: GCA_025963725.1. Classification (GTDB taxonomy): domain Bacteria; phylum Bacteroidota; class Bacteroidia; order 2-12-FULL-35-15; family 2-12-FULL-35-15; genus 2-12-FULL-35-15. The sequence continues at coordinate 87,475 of JAOQAE010000004.1, forward strand.
GGGCGCAAAGAACATCGAGGAGCATAACCGCGCAGTGAGCTTTGAAGGCGATATGGGATTTATGTACAAGGCGAACCTCTGCCTGCGCACCGCATTGCGCATCCTCGTTCCCTTTGAAACCTTCGTAGTAACGGATGAGCAGTCGCTCTACGATTCTATCCAGAAGATCAACTGGTCCGATTACATGGATGTGACCGATACGCTGGCCATCGACACTGTGCTGAACTCGGAGCTGTTCACGCATTCGCAGTACATTTCGCAAAAAGCGAAGGATGCGATCGTTGACCAGTTCAGGCTGAAGTTCAATGAGCGCCCTTCCGTTGACCTTGATAAGCCGACCATCCGCATCAACATCCACATTTATAATGATACCTGCACCGTTGCGCTCGACAGCTCCGGCGAATCGCTGCACAAGCGCGGCTACCGAGATAAAACAAACCTTGCGCCGATCAACGAGGTGCTTGCTGCCGGACTGGTGTTGCTGAGCGGCTGGGACAAGCGCACTAATTTCATCGATCCGATGTGCGGCTCCGGAACTATTGTGATTGAAGCGGCGCTGATCGCGAACAACATCCCGGCAGGCTATTTCCGCGAAGACTTCGGATTTCAGCGCTGGCACAAGTTCATGCCTTTCAATGAAGAGTTATGGGACCTGATCTTTGATTCGGCCGTTAATAAGATCACTGATCATCAGCAGACGATCATAGGAGGAGAGCTTTCGCCGAACGTTGCGAAAAAAGCAAAAGAAAATATAAAGCTCGCGAAGGTGGATGATGTGGTGCAGATCCGCAACTGCGACATGAAAGATTTTGAAGTGCCGCCGGGAAGAGGCGTGGTGGTGATCAATCCGCCTTACGGTGAGCGGATGGTGAAAGACAACATCGATGAGCTCTACGCAATGATGGGTGATACGTTCAAGCAAAAATTTTCCGGCTATGATTGCTGGATCCTGAGCTCTAACATTGATGCATTGAAGAATGTGGGATTACGTCCTTCGAGGAAGATCACACTCTACAACGGACAGCTTGAATGTAAGTTCATGAAATATGAAATGTACCAGGGCACGAAGAAGATCCATAAGCTGGAAGGAAGGGAGCCGGGAGGTAAGAGGCAGGAGAATGGAGGTTTGTAGTTGAAGGAGTTGGTAGTTTGTAGTTCGGAGACGGTTCGCCCGGATGATTATCGTTTGTCATTCTGAGTGGAATGAAATGGAACGAAGAATCTGTGCCACGCCTGCCCCGGAATGTGATCCGGGGACACGGAATCTCTCCGCAACCATAAATAGTGCACTAACCAGCAAACACAGATTCGTAAAATTCGTAAAATTCGTTATCCGTACATAAAGAGATTGCTTCGTCGTATCTCCTCGCCATGACACACAGATTCGTAAGCATATCAGAACAAGCCCGCACACTTTCTCGATACTTTCCCTTCGGGAAAACTCGAAATGACAACGCACACACACAGATTGGTAAATTCGTACATTCGTTTTTAATTCGTAATTCGTAACATGAGAAAGATTGCAGTACTTACTTCCGGCGGTGATTCACCGGGCATGAATGCATGTTTGCGTGCAGTGGTCCGCACGGCCATTTACCACAAAATGGAAGTGATGGGCATCATGCATGGCTACGACGGAATGATCCGCGATGAGTTCATTAAGATGGATGAGAAATCGGTAGCGAATATCATTCACCGCGGAGGAACTATTCTGAAAACCGCGCGCAGCAAAGAATTTATGACCGACGAAGGAAGGCAGAAAGCATTGCGCAATTTGCAGAAGTACGGCATCGAAGGCGTGGTGGTGATCGGCGGCGATGGCTCATTCAAAGGGGCGATGGAGTTCAGCCTGACTGCGAAAATCCCTTTTGTGGGCTGTCCAGGTACGATTGATAACGACCTTGCCGGAACCGATTATACGATCGGTTATGATACCGCGATCAACACCGTGGTGCAGGCCGTGGATAAGGTCCGCGATACGGCGGAAAGCCATGACCGGCTGTTCTTCGTGGAGGTGATGGGCCGCGATTCGGGGATGATCGCGATGCTGGCAGGAATTGGTGCCGGAGCGGAAAGCATCCTGATCCCGGAAACAAAAACGGATATTCAGCAGCTCGTGGAGCGTTTGAAGAACAAGCGCAAAACAAAAAATTCGAAGATCATTATTGTAGCCGAAGGTGATGAGGCCGGCGGCGCATTTGAGATTGCCGAGCAGGTGAAAAAGCAGCTTCCCGATTATGATACCCGCGTTACGGTGCTCGGGCATTTGCAGCGCGGGGGCAGCCCTTCCGCGATGGACCGCGTGAACAGCAGCAGGATGGGTTATGCGGCAGTGGAAGCATTATTGAAAGGTGAAAAAAATGTGATGATCGGAATCATTGATAAGAACATTGTGTACACGCCCTTTGAAAAAGCCACGAAGCAAAAGCAGAAAATGGATCCCGACCTCATCCGCATGCTCGATATTCTTTCCATTTAGATCATGATCCGCCTCAACAGGTATTTATATATTATCATCCTGCTTTGTTTCTTTCTGCCATTTGCGGAAGGATGCAAATGGAATTTCAGCTCCCCGGAAGAAATGGCTGCGATAGAAAAAGCGAGGGCCGACAGCGCTGCGCTGTTTGCTTCCCTGCCTCCCGATAGACTGGTGCACGAAGCGCCTGTGGACGCGGGTGATGAAGTAAATTCCCAATTGCCCGAAAGCTCTTCCTTTAATAAAGCCGCATCGGCATTGCTGCTGCCCGGTGGCGACTACAGCGGCATGCTGCTGGTGATGGTCGGCTGGAGAAGCATCAGCGGGCTGACAAGCCTTGTTCCCGCGTTTATACTGCTGCTGACGCTGATCGTGATCACTTTCAGAAAGGTTCCCGCACCGCCTAAACGGATCTTTATAATGTCGGCACTATTGTCTTTTTTCCTCGCTATGATGATGGCATACTCCTTTACTGAGCTGATGTATGGCTATTGGGTTACGCTGGTTATCGCGCTGGTAAATACCATCATTGCCTATGTTAATTATAAGAACGAACAAAAAATAAGAAGGGACAGGATGGAACAATTTCCTGTTCCGGATGTTAACTGATCATCATGAAGCTGAAAAAAATACTCTTTCTTTTATTCATTCCCCTTTTGATCGGCGGCTGCACATTCTTTCGCCCGGGGCCAACAAAACTATACAAGCGCGCCTTAAAGAACGGGCCATACGATGTGATCATTGTGCCGGGTGTTCCCTTCGATGGCAACCGCTGGAGCACCGCCATGAAAGGCCGCGTGATCTGGGCCGATTACCTCATCAAGCAGGGCATTGCCAAAAATGTTATTTTTTCGGGTGGTGCAGTTTATTCTCCCTACGTGGAAGCAAAGATCATGGCGCTGTATGCGGAAGCGCTGGGAACTCCGAAGGATCATATCTTCATAGAGGACAAAGCAGAGCACAGCACGGAAAATATTTATAATTCCTACCAGCTTGCGAAGAAGCTCGGCTTTAAAAAGATTGCCGTGGCTTCCGATCCTTTTCAGTCGAACCTGCTAATGCGTTATACAAGGCGCAGGTTCAAGCTCCCGATCACGCACATTCCTTACGTGATCCCGATCCTTTCTACCATCGATGATGTGGACCCGAAGATCGTTCCTGATTCCGCCAGGGTGGAAAATTTTAAATCCATCCTCGAAACGCAAAGCAAATGGCACCGATTCAGGGGCACGCGCGGAAAGAACATCAAATACATTAAGGAGAAGGATTAGGCTTAATGCTTGCACAGTCTATTCCCCGGTTTATCCTGAGCGAAGCCGAAGGAAGAGGGGTTAGGGGTGTGTTCACAAGTCTAATTGGCATTGTTGCGATTATGGAAAGATCCCGTGTCGTAGCACGGGATGACGATCCCTTATAAAGCCGTGTTCTCCGCTCCTTCGTGGTAAAGGATTCGTTTTCAACAATCACCCAAACAGCACTTTTTTTATTTAGGTTTGTAAGATGAGCCGCACAACCTTATTTGTGGATGTAATCCTGCCGCTGGGCGTTCCCAACCTGTACACTTACCGTGTGCCTTTTGAGCGGAATGATGCAGTGGCGATCGGCAAGCGTGTGGTAGTACAGTTCGGAAAAGGGAAATTATATTCTGCGCTCATCCGCAACATTCACGAAATTCCTCCAAAGCAATATGTTGCCAAATACATAGATGCGGTGCTCGATGAGCAGCCGGTGGTTAATGCGAAGCAAATGGAACTCTGGGACTGGATGAGCCAGTATTACATGTGCAACATCGGCGATGTGATGGTGGCGGCATTGCCCGGAGGCTTGAGGCTGGCAAGCGAAACGCGCATCATCCTCAATGCGGAGTATAAAGATCAGCTGGAAACAAAAGGGCTGAGTGAAAAGGAATATGCGATCATTGAAGCGCTGGAAGTGCGCAATGTGCTTAGCCTGAATGACGTTTCACAGATCATCGACCAGAAAACGGTGTATCCCGTGATCAAGGTGCTGATCGAAAAAGGCATTGTGCTGATCCAGGAAGAGCTGAAAGAAAAGTTCAAGCCGAAGATCGAAAGCTTTGTGCGCATCACGGAAGAGGCGGATCAGGAAGAGAACCTGAAAGGCATTTTCGATTCGCTGGAGAAGAAAGCGCCGAAACAGCTCGATGTACTGATGTCGTATATCAGCTTGTCGAAGCGGTATTCCGGCGACCGGAAAGAAGTGAAGAAATCGGAGATCATAAAGGCGGTGGAAGGTGCGGAAGCAGCGATCCGCTCGATGGTGAAAAAAAATATCCTGCAAGTGTATGAACGTGAGGTGGGGCGCTTATCCGCCTTTGAGAATGAGAATAAAGTTTCGCAGCTGAATGAGAACCAGCAGGAAGTGCTCGGTTCGATCCGCACGCAGTTCGGATGGGATGGGGAAGATGGAAACGGGAAGATGGAAGATAGTAAAGGCGAAACGGAAAAGAGTATAAAAGAAGTGGTGTTGCTGCACGGTGTTACTTCTTCCGGCAAAACAGAGGTCTACGTAAAGCTTATTGAAGAAGCCATTTCCAAAGGCAAGCAAGTGTTGTACCTGCTGCCCGAAATTGCGCTCACCACGCAGATCATCAACCGCCTGCGAAAATATTTCGGAGATGCTGTCGGCGTATACCACAGCAAGTTCAATGAGAATGAGCGTGTGGAGGTGTGGAACAAAGTGCTGAAGCACAATTCAAAGGACCATGATTCGGAGTTCAAGCTGGTCATCGGCGCACGCTCCGCGCTGTTCCTGCCTTTCAGCGACCTGGGCCTGGTGATCGTGGATGAGGAGCATGACACATCCTTTAAGCAGTATGATCCTGCCCCGCGCTACAATGCACGCGATGCAGCCATTTACCTGTCGCACATTCACAAGGCAAGAACACTGTTAGGATCAGCCACACCAAGCATCGAAAGCTATTTTAACGCGCAGGACGGCAAATACGGCTTTGCGGAAATGACGAAGCGCTTTGGCGGCGTGCAGATGCCGGAGATCCTTGTGGCTGACGTGAAGGAAGCGATGAAGCGCAAGGAAATGAAATCGCATTTTTCGCCTTTGCTGTTGGATACCGTAACGCTTGCGCTTGAAAAAAAAGAGCAGGTGATCCTTTTCCAGAACCGGAGAGGATTCGCACCGCAGCTCGAATGCAACATGTGCGCATGGGTGCCGCAATGCGTAAACTGCGATGTGAGCCTTACCTATCACAAGGTAAGCAACCAGCTGCGCTGCCATTATTGCGGATACGCCGCGAAGCCGCCATCACAGTGCAATGCCTGCGGTGATACAAACATGAAGATGAAAGGATTCGGTACGGAGAAAATAGAGGAGGAGCTTTCCATCTTTTACCCGAAGGCACGCATTGCGCGGATGGATCTCGATACAACGCGAAGTAAATTCGCGCACCAGCATATCATCCAGGATTTTGAGGACGGCAAGATCGACATTCTTGTCGGCACCCAGATGGTTACAAAGGGCCTCGACTTCGACAATGTGAGCATGGTGGGAATTCTCAATTCCGACAGCATGCTCAACTTCCCTGATTTCAGGTCGTTTGAAAGGAGCTTCCAGCTGATGTCGCAGGTGTCGGGCAGGGCAGGGCGTAAAAATAAAAGGGGAAAAGTGATCATCCAGTCGCAGAACCCCGATCACAGCATTATCCGCGAAGTGATCGCGAACGATTATTTATCAATGTACACCAACCAGCTGCTCGACAGGAAGAATTTTAATTATCCGCCGTATTACCGGTTGGTGGAGCTTACGCTGATCCACAAAGACCAGAACATGGTGAATGCTGCGGCAAAATATTTGGCAGACGAACTGAAAACACATTTCGGGAAAAGGATCCTGGGCCCTGAATTCCCGCTTGTGGCAAGGGTAAGGAACCTGTATCACAAAAACATCATCCTGAAGGTGGAGCGCGATGCATCCATTGTGCAGGCAAAAAAAATAGTTTCGGAGCTGCTGATCAACTTTAAGAATTCGGATTACAAATCGGTGCGTGTGCAGATCGATGTGGACCCGATGTAGCTCAGCTCTTCTTGATCCTGACGAATTCCATCAGCTGTTGTCCTCTCACCATAATTTTCAGGCGCTTTCTTTTAATGGAGATATGCGGCGCATTTTTTTCATGCTCCTCGCTGTTCTTCCTGTAGGCCGAGATAATGTCCTTGTAGGAAAGCACGCCGGCAAGCTGGTTCTTATCCTCATCTGCCGTTACAGGCAATACATCAACACCTTCCCTCGCCATTACGCCCACTGCAAAGCGCAGGCTGTTCAGGGTGGAGATCGTTACGGGCTTTAATACGTTGAGGCTGCCTATTTTATTTTCGGGGCTGTGGTTATTGCTGAACAGCGAAGCCGTGCTGATAAAACCTTTGAGCAGGCCTTCGTTATTTACCACCAAAAAATAATTCGCCGTGTAAGCGTTTGTGTTCAGCCATTCCACCACTTCGCGGATGGTGTTCTCCTCGCTCAGGAATGTTTCATTTTCATTCATCATCTGTTCCACGGTAATGGCTTCGAGAATATCCGGTTCGTATGAATCCGGTGTTTTTACGCCTCTCCGCGCTATTTTCTCTGTCATGATCGTATTCTGCATCAGGAAAAAGGATACAAAATACGAAGCGATGCAAGCGCTCAGCAGCGGAAGAAGGGCGTTTGATTGTGCCGTGGTTTCCACTGCAAAAATAATGGAGGTGAGCAGCGCACGCGATGCGCCTGCAAACATTGCCGACATGCCCACCAGCGCTGCCAGCGGAATGGTGAGCCCGCAGCCCGGAAAAAAATGAAGGATGCCAAGCCCCAGCAATGCGCCTGTAGCGCCGCCGATAGTAAGCAGTGGGGCAAGCGTTCCGCCCGATGTGCCGCTCCCGAGCGCAATGGCCCAGGAAACGAATTTTAAAATGCAGAGGAACAGGATCACTTTCAGCGGAACTGTTCCGGAAAGTATATCGGTAATATTATCATAGCCAACACCCAATGTGCGCGGTGCAAAATAGCCGACGATCCCCACTGCGATGCCTCCAATGGCGGGCCACCACATCCAGTGTATAGGCAATTTTTCAAAAGCGTCCTCAATAAAATAAACAGCCTTTGTTACCAGCGCCGACAATAAGCCGATGATCACGCCGATAACGCTGTAGGATGCAAGCCCGTAATTATTAGATACCTCGATGAATGGCATGGCAAAAACGGGATCCTGTCCGAACAGCAGGTGATGCCCCGCTGCGCCCGTGATGCATGCAATGGAAACAGGGATGATCGAGCGCGGCGAAAATTCAAAGAGCAGCAGCTCGATCGCTAAAAAGATGGCGGCGATTGGGCTTCCGAAAATGGCCGACATACCTGCCGTGGCGCCTGCAGCGAGTAAAATTTTTCGCTCATGATGTGAGATCCTCAGTAATTGCCCGATGGTGGAGCCGAGCGCGCCGCCTGTGGCAATGATAGGTCCCTCCGCACCGAAAGGGCCGCCTGTGCCGATCGAGATGGCAGCGGATACAGGCTTTAAGTAAGTGATCGACGGCCTGATCCTGCTTTTGTTGGTGAGGATCTGTTCCATCGCTTCCGGGATGCCGTGGCCGCGGATGGCCTTGGAGCCGTAGAGGGCCATGAGCCCGACGATGATGCCGCCGGCCGCGGGAATAAGGATCACAAAAATGCCCAGGGTATTATTTGCCGGACTCGAATGTTCGATAGAGAATTTTCCGTAAAATGAGATGTTCGTAAAGAGATCGATGAGGGCGACAAGCACCTTGGCAATAAAGCTGATCGCGATGGCTACAAGGAACGTAAGCGCGGAAATGGTGAGCAGCCGCTTTTTATTATTTGCTTTTTGCGGTTCAAAGTTCTCCGCCTCGAGCGCTGAATTTAAAGAAACGGAAATAGGAATGCCATTATTCAGGATGTTGTTGTTCTTCATGTTTGCTTAGTAAAACTCGGTCAGGCTCATGAGCGCTTTCGGGTCGATTATTTTTATTTTTCTTCCTTTCACTTCCAGGATCTTCTTTTCCTTGAATTCCCTGATGATCCTGATCAGCGATTCGGATGCCGTGCCAACATAACAGGAAAGGTCTTCCCTCGAAAGGTTAAGCTCCACCGGTTTTTTGCTTCCTGCCTTTTTATATTTTTCATTCAGGATCAGCAGGGTGAGCGCAAATCTTTCTTTCACGGTTTGCTGCGCAAAGGCGGTGGTGGTGTTCACCCACACTGTGAATTCGTGGCTGAGATTGAACAGCAGGCGGTTGGAAAGCTGCGGCGAAACTTTCAACACCTCGAAAAAAGGCGCTTTCGGGATAAAAGAGATAATGGAATCCTCGAGCGTTGCTGCTGTTACAGGATGGGTTTCCTTGCATAAAAGCGGTTTGTAGCCGAACGATTCCCCGCTTTTGTAGATGTACAGGATCTGCGGCCTGGAATCCTGGTTCATCTGGAAGATCTTCACTTTGCCTTTTTTCAGGATGTATACTCCTTTTGAAGATTCTCCTTTTTTAAAAATGATCTCGCCTTTTTTCTTTTCGATCTGCTGCATGCTTGCGGCTAACTTTTCAAAATGTTCGGGATCCAAGTCATCTAAAAGGCTTTCGGTATTAAAATGGTACCTGGAAATATTAAAATTCATTTTTTATTGTAAAATTACATAATACCCGGCACGCAGAAATAACAATCATTCGGATAAAATTTTGAATGCATTTTTCAGGTCCTTCGAAAAGATCTTCAGCTCGATGCTTCCGAATGAATTGATACTGAAGCTCCCGCTTTCCTCAAGGAAGGATTCTATCCCGTGATCCTGAAGCTTATGCCTCGCAAGGTTGGCCGCGAGATAATCATAAAAGGTATCAAGAATAATTATGCTTTTATTTTTGGCCGGGGCTGACATGGGTCTTCATTTGATGATATGCTTTTTTACATTACGAATGTAAGGGCTTTGGGAAGGGTAAAAAATGACAAATGTTAGTTTTTGGCAGGATCCATAAAAAAAGCGGGCAGCTCCATTACGAAGCTGCCCGCATCACGCTACCCCCACCTAATTTATTTTTACGGTTACCGGGCTTAGCTGCACCTGCACTCCGTCAGGCCCTACCGCCTGAATATCTTCAAACATGATCCTTGAATTTTTTCTTAACAGATGAATTTGTTCCTTCATTTTTGCTGTAAGCATGTTGTTTGGCGATTCCAGCTCAATAATTCCGCTTGGGGTAAAAACGATCATTTTAAACGATTTTACTTTGGAAATAATATTAAACTCAAAGTTGTCATATTGTGCAATGATGCCTGCCTGTGTTTCTGCTTTGCTTTTAGACATTACGCCTGTGTCGGTAATATCTCCGAATTTTGCTTTTGGCTTTGGAATGTTCTTTACCCGGAAGCTCATCGTGCCCATACTTTTCTTTTCGCCGTTATCCATCATGGCATACACATTTACGTCTACCGTATTTCCGCCGGATGCATTGATAATATATTTTCCACCGCCGGTTGCCTTCAATGTTGCGTTTGTTGCCGATACGCTCAGTTTTTCATTCGGTATCCCGGGAACAGAAACTGATATTGGGTTATCGAGCTTGCGGTAAAGTACGTTCATCGCATCTGCGGAAACCGTCAATGAAGGTCTCGCTACAATGTATTGCGATTTGAAAGGGAACACCGATTCCTTGCCTTTGGCAGAAGTGATCCTGATCATGCCTTCATAATCAACAATTCCTTCCTTATCAGCTTTTACAGTGTATTTCCCTAAGCCGTTCTTCACATCCAGCTTTATATTTTCCCCGATCGTGATCTCGGGCTTTTTTGTTTTGCTGAATGCTGCGATAAAAACGTCGGCCTTGTATTCGTCGCCCAGCAATACATAATTGCTCTGCGGAACAACCTTGGCTGCAACGGTATCAAATTTCATCACTTCACCGTCCGTCTGCTTCAGCAAATAATCCACCACCAGCGATTCCGAATTCTTCACATCGTTCTTCAGCTTCGAAAGAATGGTAAGGCATGCAACCAGCGGCCTGTCATAGAAATTGTACAATTCCCAGTTCTCTTCACTCGTTGTCGGGTCATCTGTGTTGATGTCGACTTTTACGGTTTTTCTGTCGGCAGGCTGGATGTAGCCGGTGAGTTGCTCCCTGTACCGGATCAGCTTGTTCTTCAGCTCTCGCGATGCGCCTTTGGAGCCATCTTCCGAATCGCCGATCATAATGTTGGTTGGAATATCATATTTATCCTTGTTCTCGATGTTCTGCATCTGCAGCGTATCGGCAACGGATTTCTCCACCTTTTCCGTTTCCGTGATCATTTGCTTTTGCAGCTCATCGATGTAGGCAACCAGCTGTTCCGACTCCTTTTTCGCATCCTGCGCTTTTTTCCAGTTGGGTGTTACCAGCACCGGATCCACGGTTTTGGCGAGGTCGAATTCCGCATATAGCTTTTCATTCCGTTCCGAAAAATTGAGGTTGGAGTTTTCCAGTCCTTTGTTAACGATCACAAATGCATCTAAAATGTCTTTTGAAACATTGAGTGCAAGCAGTGCTGTGAGTACAAGGTACATCATGCCGATCATTTTCTGCCTTGGGGATTCCTTTGCTGAGGCCATAGTAATTAGTGTTTAGAGGATGAATGAACAATTGCTTGTGAACCGGTTTCGTCCTCATAATGCAGCCCGAGAAAAAAAGATACAGGGGAAATAAAAAAGCACCCTTCTTTTCGGAAGAGTGCTTTTAATTAAAGGAGTAGCTAACGTATTACAGGGATGTCCCTGCAATGCTGCCGTAAGTGTTCTGTGATTTCATCTGCGTTTTGTTTTTAATGATCGTTTGTGGAATGTGTTGCACAAATGTCATGAAACAAGGCAGGCAGTACAATCCCCTTCGCAGGGTATATTGACATCCGTACTGGTACGTAGATGTAAAAGGGCAGGCTTAAAGATGGCAGTTCAGGAACGGATGCGCACACCGATGAGGCAGATATCATCCACCTGCTCGTGTTCGCCTTTCCAGTCGTTCAGCGCTTTCCGCAGAATGTTCTCCTGCTCCTTCATCGTTAAGTGGCTGATGGAGACAAGCAGCTCTTTCAGTTGACGGTACATGAATTTTTTTCCTTTCGGCCCGCCGAACTGATCGGGCATTCCGTCGGTAAGCGTGTAAACAATATCGTTGCTCATCAGCTGAAAAACATGTTCGCTGAAGGAAACGGTATCATTGTCGTGCTTGCCCACCGGCATTTTATCCGGCGCAAACTCTATGATCTCTTTGTTACGGACGATCCATACCGGGTTGTTAGCAGCTGCAAAGCGGATTTCCTTTTTCGCTTTGTCAAAGCATACGATGCTGCAGTCCATGCCATCCTTGCCGCCATCGGCGCTGCCGTCGTTCGAAAGGTGGCCGATGATCTTCCTCCGCGTATAGTTCAGGATCTCATGCGGCGCAGTAAGCCCCTTTCCGTTCACGGCTTCATTGAGGCAGGAGATGTTCAGCATGCTCATGATGGCGCCGGGAACACCATGCCCGGTGCTGTCGGCGGTTACAAATGCGAAGCTGCCGTTGCTTAACGGGGAGGCCCAGTAAAAATCGCCGCTTACAATATCCTTCGGCTGGAAGAAAATAAAATAATCATCGAGGTAGCTGTCGAGCAGCTTATTGCTTGCCAGCAGCGAACGCTGAATGCGCTGCGCATAGTTGATGCTGTCGGTAATGTCCTTGTTCTTGCTTTCAACGATCTGCTTCTGGTGCTCGATCTCTTCCTTTTGCTTCACCACTTCCGCGGTGCGTTCCTTCACTGTTTTTTCCAGCTGTGTTTTCGCGGCTTTCAGCCGCCTGATGCTCAGCTGAACCATCAGGTAAATAAAAAGTATGAAGGCGATCACGTAAGCGATGTATGCCCAGATGGTTCGGTACCAGGGCGGAAGGATCGTAAATGAATAGCTGGATTCGATGCTTTCCGTTCCGTAAATGTTTTTTGCCTTTACACGGAATGTATAATTGCCTTCCTTTAAGTTAGTGTATTCCTTCAGGCTTGTATGGTCCCATCCCGACCAGTCGGTATCATATCCTTCAAGAAAAATAGTGAACACATTGCTTTGCTCATCACCGAAAGTGGTGGCAGTATATTCAAAGCGCAGGGAGTGGAATGAATAGCCGATCGTTGGAATGAGCTGTTCCGGCTGCGAAAGCACGGGAACATGCATGCTGTCTTTTGTAATGAAAAAGCTGCCGCCGAACAGGAGCGAATCTTTTCCGATGCTCACAGTGCGGATATGCGTGTAAAAGGGCTGCGAGAAATCTTTCCGGATTCCCGCATCGTAGCGTAAAAGTCCGTCAGGCCCGCCCAGCCATGTGATCCCGTTATTGTCGGGAAAAATCGCGTGGATTTCGCTTTCACGGATCTTGCCGAAGGGCTTCGAATACCAGGAGTAGGAATGATCGGGCTGAAGGCTTGCAATGCCTGTTTCTTTCGGGCCATCGGTATACAGCCATACGGTTGAATCGCCTTTTGGCACAAAGCGGTATACCTGCCGCTGTTGTAATTCCTTTTTTAAGAACGAAGAGGGAATAAAGCGGTCCGCTTTCTCATCAAATTCATAGACACCGTTATACGTAGCAAAAACTATCCGCCCCAGGAAGCAATAAGGAATGTTGTATTGCATTTCCGGCAGGCCGCTCGTTGTATCGTAATCCCGGATGGTGTAATGCCGCTGCCATGCAGTAACAAGGCTGTCGGAGGGATTGCTTGTGCTGTTAAAGCTCACCTTTACAATTCCGTCGAAGGGCGTGCCCAGCCAGAGGTCTCCGTTTGCGTCTTCTGCAATGCTTCTTATTTCTTTGTCCACTCCATGAATGCGCTCTTCATTGACCCACTTCCCGTTTTGGCAGCGTATCGAAGAAAGCCCATCGCCCGTCCCGATATAAACCCGGCGCGGATCAGCCATTGACTGGTAAAGGATATAGCCCGACTCATCTGCAAGAAGCGTGCAGGCTGCACCATTGATCTTAAAGATGCCCGCTTCGGACGAGGCCAGCAGAAAGCTGTCCCTGTCGTCATAAAAGGGAAGCAATGACCACGTTTGCGCCCCGATACCTTTGATCGGCTGCAGCTTGTTTTTGTCCGTGGACCCGGCAGTAGAAAATACGCCGAGTGATGTTGCAATGTAGATCGAGCCTTTGATTTTTGCAATGTCCTCGACAGAGCCTTTCAGTCCCTGCACATCATTAACAAATGCAAGGGGCGACGATGTTTCAATTCTTGAAATGCCGTTCCCCAAAGCAAGCCACAGGTCATGCTGGTTGTCTTCACTCACGAACTTCACGATGTCGTCCTGGAGGCCGGTACCTTTATTGAAAACCTGGAGCACCCGCCCGGCCTCATCCGTAATGATGGCGCCGTTCTTTAGAGTTGCAAAGGCAAAATGCTTGTTGTGCAGCGCCACACCGCCATACACCTGGTCATTGATCAGGAAACTGTTTGCTTCAGCATCCATGCTTTTGATGGAAGGGCTGTTCCCTGAGAGGTCAATAAGCACGAGCCCTTTTTCACGTGTGGCTGCAAGGATCCTGTTTGCGGGATAAGGAAGCATGCTGTAAATCCGCAGCCCGGCAAAGAAATCCCCTCCTGCAACGAGTGTTAGCTCATCATTAATAATATGCTTCAGCCCTTTTTCCCTTTCATTGATGTACAGCTCATTGTTTATATAAAAGCTGAAATGAAAGGAGGTCTCAGGTTTCCATATTTTAAGGGAATTGCCGTTGATGCGGATGAGCTTTGTGAATGTCTGAAAATAAATTCCCTGTGGCGTTACGTATGTTTTCCATACATCGGCAAAATCACGTTCGCCGGCAGGCAGCCTGTTCAGCAGGGAGTGATAGGCCATGAGCCCGCTTGCGTTTGGAGCGAGATAGCCAAATTCGCCTACTGCCCCTACGTAAATGATCCCGTTGTCGGCAATGGACAGGGAACGCACCAGCGAATTGTTGGAAACAGGGATCAGCCGCCACTTGCTTCCATCATACTCAAGTATTCCGCTGGCATTCCCAAAATACATAATGCCGCGCCGGTCCTGCGCAACAGCCCAGCTGTCGGAGGAGGCATCATATTCATTGGGAGTGTAATTCCGGACAAAAGGAATGCCTTCCGGTTTTTGTGAAAAAGTAAAAACAGGAAAAAGGAAGAGAAAACAGAAAACAACAAGAGCTGTTTTATGAATGGGTTTCAAAGCAGCAGGATTAAAATAAAAGCCAGGCATATCAAACAAAAATAACATAATAAAAACAAAACCCATGAGATTTGTCCCATGGGTTTTGCATTCATGCCTTGTGGCGGCACTATTTGATAATGACCACTCTCTTCACCCAGGATCTGTTCCCTTCATAAAAATGAATGAAATAAACTCCCTGGCGGTAGTGCTCAGTGCTTACCGTTTTTTCAAATGCTCCGGCAGCGCTTGTATTCACGATCCGTTCGATCAGCTTCCCGTTGGCATCCCTGATCTCAATTTTCAGGTTCTCCATATCAGTGATCGATCCGGAAATATTAAATTCATCTTTGGCAGGATTCGGATATACATTGAACGTATTGATATTGTCTGTATCCGGAGTTCCCGTAACAACAAAGCCGCTGCCTTCGCCAAAGTTCCGGCCATTTCCGCCGTGGCCTACCGTATGGCCTTTTCCATTGGTCACGCGGATCTCTTCCTGGTCGCTTGGATAGCCTACAGAATAACGGATCCACGTTGCGCCATCATCGATGGTCGTATACACGATCCCGTTTGTTCCCGCAGCCCATGCCGAATCAGCTCCCGCCACCTCGATGCTGTTGAAGTCAATATCAACGCCGGTTAAAGAAGGCGTCCATGTTGCTCCGCCATCGGTGGTCTTAATAATGATCCCGTTTGTTCCGGCAGCATAGCCATTCAGCGGGGAAGAGAACCGTACATCCTTCACATCAAAGCTGAGCGGGGAGGTTTGTGGCGTCCACGCAGAGCCGTTGTATGAAAGGATCGTCTGGTTATCGCCAACCGCTACAGCGCTTCCGCTGCCTGTGGCAAACACATTGTTCAGGTGCTGCGCTGTTCCGGAGGTTTCGGGCGTCCATGCAGAGCCGTTGTAGCGCTGGATCGTTCCATTTGTCCCCACGGCATATCCGTCGGAAGCAGAGTAGAACGAAGCCCCGTTAAAGGTCTCTGTAGTTCCTGTTGTGAAAGGCGTCCAGGATGCTCCGCTGTTTGTTGACAGCAGGATCGTTCCGTTCTCACCCGTTACAAACCAGTTGCCCGGAATTACGCAGGCGCTTGTAAGAGGCTCCAGGTTCCCTGTTGGGAGCGGGCTCCAGTTGTTCCCGCTGTCGAGGCTTATGAGGCAGTTGCCATCCGTTAAGCTGATGATCCCTGTTTGCGCATCCACAAACGACACGCCTGTAAGATCAAGCGCAGTGCCTGTATTCATTGCCCAGCTTGGGAACAATTGCTCCACTTCCACGTAGTTTGGCTTCGTGATCGTTTTCGAGCATCCTGTGCTGTCGGTCAGCGTTAATGAAACTGTTTCATAGGCAACGCTTCCGTATGTATGGCTCGGAGCTGCAAGTGTTGACGTTGTAGCATCGCCGAAATCCCAGAGGTACGTGTATGGAGGCACTCCCGCCGGCGTGGCCGTGAAGCTTACATTGGCTGTCGGGATGAATACCAGCAGCGGTGTTCCTGTAAAGTCAACCAGCGGATCATTTACATTTACCGCGACTGCCGGCGACGAAGCCGCGCAGCCAAAGCTGTTATAATTGGTAACGCTGTAGTTTCCTGCTGTAGTTACATCGATGGAAGCGCTTGTTGCGCCCGTGCTCCAGAGGTAGCTGCTTGCCGTATCCGATACGAGTGTTACCGTATCGCCGAGACACAGGCTTGTGCTTCCTGCTGCGGTGATCACTGGTGTTGCCGGGTTCGGGTTCACTGTAACAGTTACCGAAGCTGAAGATGCAAAGCAGCCGTTCACATCGGCAACATTTACCGAATACGTTCCAGGTAATGTGGCCACAATTGATTGTGTGGTGTCGGAGGTCGACCATGCATACGAGCTGCCTGTGCTTGCAGACAGCGTTACACTGCCGCCCTGGCAGAAGGTAAGAGGGCCTCCTGCTGAAATGCTTGCCGACCCGATGCTATGAACAGTAACGTTCACAGCTCCCGATGCCGCAGAGCATCCGCTTGCAGAAGTTACCATCACCGAGTAGCTTCCCGAAGCAAGCACCGTTATGGAAGCGTTTGTATTTCCATCCGACCAGAGGTAGGAACTGCCGCTGCCTGCGGTCAGTATCACGCTGTCGCCCTGGCAAAAGGTAGTCGGGCCGTTTGCTGTGATGGTGACTGTTGGCAATGGATTCACAGTAACCTGCACTGTGTCGGTGGAAGAGCATCCTCCGCTGAAAGCAGTAACTGTGTATGTGGTTGTTGCAGATGGGCTTGCTACCGGGTTTGCAATAACGGTAGAGCTCAGGCCTGCTGCAGGTGACCAGCTGTAGGATGTTCCGCCGCTTGCGCTCAGTGTTGTGGATGAGCCGTTGCAGATAGATGTATCGGCTCCTGCATCAGCCGTGAGCCCTGTGCTTACTGTAACTGTTACTACATCGGTTGCAGAGCATCCGCTGTTGGTCACGGTCACGGTATAAGTTGTGGTCACGGAAGGATTGGCAACGGGGTTTGCAATAGTGGTGGAGCTCAATCCGGCAGCCGGTGTCCAGCTGTAGGATGTTCCGCCGCTTGCATTCAAGGTTGCCGACGATCCCGCGCAGATGGTCACGTTGCTTCCTGCATCAGCTGCAGGCAATGGGATCACAGTAACTGTAACCACATCGTTTGCAGAGCACCCACCGCCTGTTACACTTACTGTGTAGGTTGTGGTCGCTGCAGGTGTTGCCACAGGATTTGCGATGGTGGTGGAGCTTAAGCCTGTTGCCGGTGTCCAGCTGTAAGCTGTTCCGCCGCTTGCATTTAATGTGGTGGACGCACCGCTGCAAACAGAAGCATTGGTGCCTGCATCTGCCGGAGGCAATGGATTAACAGTAACAGTAACCACATCCGTTGCAGAGCATCCTCCGCTTGTAACAGTAACGGTATAGGTTGTGGTACCTGAAGGGCTTGCTGAAGGATTTGAGACTGTTGCAGAGCTCAATCCCGCTGCCGGCAGCCAGGTATACGAGGTTCCGCCTGTAGCAGCAAGTGTTGCAGAGCTTCCCAGGCAAATAGCCACATTGCTTCCTGCATCTGCTGCTGGCGGTGAATTTACAGTTACTGTAACCACATCCGTTGCAGAGCATCCGCTGCCGGTTACATTCACTGTATAGGTTGTAGTTGCTGAAGGGTTAGCTACCGGGTTGGCAATACTGGCGGAGCTTAATCCCGTTGCCGGCAGCCAGCTGTAGGCTGTTCCGCCGCTTGCATTCAGCGTTGTGGACGATCCGCTGCAGATAGCAACATTGCTTCCTGCATCGGCAGCCGGCAGAGGCGTAACGTTTACACGTACAACATCTGTTGAGGAGCATCCGCCGCTTGTAACGGTCACGGTATAGTTGGTGGATGCTGTTGGGGCAGCCACCGGGTTTGCAATGGTGGCGGAGCTTAATCCTGTTGCAGGCAGCCAGCTGTAAGATGTGCCGCCGCTGGCGTTCAGGGTGGTGCTGGCTCCGTTACAGATAGTAACATCGCTTCCTGCATTCGCTGCAGGTGTTGGATTTACAGTAACCAGCACAGCATCCGTTGAAGAGCAGCCCGCCGCTGTTACAGTAACAGTGTATGTTGTTGTTACAGTCGGACTCGCAACAGGCGATGCAGAAGTTGTAGAGCTTAAGCCTGCCGCCGGCCCCCAGCTGTAAGACGATCCGCCGCTTGCCGTTAATGGCGCAGAAGATCCGCTGCAGATGGAAGCATCGCTGCCTGCATTTGCAACAGGCACTGGGTTTACAGTGATCGTTACCACATCGGTTGCAGAGCATCCGGCGTTGGTAACTGTTACGGTATAATTGGTGGTTGCCGTTGGATTGGCAACCGGATTTGCAATTGTTGCCGAGCTTAATCCTGTAACAGGCAGCCAGCTGTACGACGTTCCGCCGCTTCCGTTCAATGTGGTGGAAGAGCCGTTGCAGATCGAGGCATTAGGGCCTGCGTTTGCCGAAGGGATCGCATTAACGGTAATATAGCCGGTAACGGTTTTCGTATTGCTTCCATGCGCATTTGTTGCAACCAGCGTTACGTTATAAACCCCGGGAGTGTTGTAAACAACAGTCGGGTTCTGAACGGTGGATGTTGCGGGAGTACCTCCGGGGAACGACCAGCTCCATGTGCTTGGTATGTTCGTGGAAAGGTCGGTGTATGAAACGGAGGCGCCTGCACACACAGTTGTAAAGTTGGAAGAGAAGTTCGCCACCGGCGGAACCGCAGGGCAAACTATTTCCGAGTCTATCGCGAAGCCGTTGGCAGCTCCGCCGAAATAAGCATAGAATTGCGTAGGTGTGGCGCAGGCTGTGAGCGTTAAGTTGTCCGCTGCGGCACCGTCATCTGTTCCGCCGAAATAGGCGTAGAATGGCGCAGGTGTTCCGCAGGCGGTCTGGCTGAGCAGGTCAACGCCGGCACCATCATCCGTTCCTCCCATGTAGGCAAAGAATTGCGGTGGAGTGGTGCAGGTTGTATTCATAAGCAGGTCTGTATGCCCGCCGTCGCCGGTTCCCCCGAAATAAGGATAGAAGAGAGGGGGCGTTGCACAGGCTGTCTGGTTGAGAAGGTCTGCAGCTGCCGCATCATCCGCACCGCCGAAGTATGCGTAGAACGGAGGCGGAATGCTGCAGGTGGTAAGGCTCAATCCGTCGGTATGGGCGCCATCGCCGCTACCTCCGCTGTATTGAGCGAAGCCCCTTGCCTGTATCAGTACAAACGCTATGAATACAACTATATAATAGTTAGTTGTTTTTGTCATCTGATCGGTTTTTATAGTGTTAATAATCCATGCGTGTGTATGAATGCTATGCCTGGGGCATAACATTCGGTGTACACTGTATCGAATCAGATGATCTTATCTTACTCCGCGGCCGCCCTGGTTGTAGCTGCGTGTTGTTACTGCGGAAGTAGCGCTTGCCCTGTCGGAGGTGCGTACATAAACTGCAGTGTTCACATAATCGCCGCCCCTGAAGCCGCTGCCTGTAGCTGTAACTGGTGAAGGCCATGTAGCCTGGTTCGCTTCGCCATTGACATCCAGTGTTCCGTCGCCGGCAACGCCTGTATAGGCAACGCCTGCAGCATTACCTGTGGTAACGGTTCTTTCCCAGAGGTTTCCGCCCATTTCCATAACGCCATAATATGTTGCGCCTGCAGATGCCCTTCCGGAGCTACCTGTTGCAAAAATACCTGCTCTCAGCGGGCCGTAAACAGCGCTTGCCGTTCCTACCCCATAGCTGCACATACCATTGGATGCTGGTGTATACGCTTCTGTTGCCGTAAGTAATCCGGACATGCCTCCAAGTGTATTGTATACCTGGGTGATGGCTGTGCTTCCCCAAGGGTACTCCCCTGCAACGCGTGCCACGGGGCCTCTGCAAACTTTTTCAAATTCCATTTCCGACATCGGGCGAAGCGCCGACCAGTCGAGGTAAGCGATCACATCGGCCCAGTTTAAATAATTCACAGGGATGTTCTGTCCGTCATTCGCATTGTTCTCAACACCCGGGGTTGCATCGCATGCATATACTGCAGGCAAAGCGCTGTTGTTACCCGGTACCGAAATACGGATCCCGTTCCTTTGTCCGTTTGCAAATGCATACGTTCCTGCCGCGCTGATCGGATCGTTGATCGTTCTCGATTTCTGCTGGTCATAGGTAAGTGCATTCAGAAATTCCACGTATTGTTCCTGCGTGATCTCGTACTTCATGCAGTAGAGTGAATTGTATCCCATCGGGAAAGTTGCCGGAACCGCAACAGATGAGCCGCCAAGCGCGGCAGCTGTAAGTCCGCCCGATTGTGATGTTGCAGTGATGCTGATGCTGTTATAAGTGGAAGCGCTTGTTCCGTCGCCGATATCGAAGTTGCCCTGCGGCACGTTCACCATTTCTATCCCGAACACCTTGTAGTTGTACGTTCCTGCAGGAATGGTCATTTTTAAGGTAACCGAGGTGCTTCCGATGTTTCCTCCGCCCAATGCGCTTCTTCTTACGAATACGCCTTTGCCGTCGGTAACGGGGTCAACCTGTAAAGGCGCTGCCGCTGTATGGTCCGATGCGATATTGCTCAGGCCTGCATGCGCCCATAAGCGCGTAGCACAATCCTGGTACTTCACAAACACCCATACGGCATCCCAGTTGTTGGGAGCAAGGTTGGTGTTCCAGCTGTTGTCCCAGCTGATGTTAAATGTGATGTTCGAGCCCGAAACAGATGTTCCGGTGATGGCCACATTGTTCGCATTAGATACTGAAGCGAGGCCAAACATCAGGGATGCTGCCACAGCAATTTTTTTCAGGAGTCCGTTTGTTTTCATGGATGCGTTATTAATGATTAATGGTTTATTTTTTGGGTTAATAGTTTGCTCATCCGCTTAGGCGAATTGTGGAATTCACCTTTACTGAATGAGCATCAAAAATCATTTAAAAAAATGGGGGAGGCAATCCCTGCCGGAGGGTATTTTCATATCCGTACTGGTACGGAGGCGTGTTTGGGAGGAGTGAAGGATCTAATCGCCGATCAGCTTGTTCTCAATGGCAAATTTCATAAGTCCTACCACGGTTTTTGTATTGGCTTTGCGGAAAATATTCTTACGGTGGGTTTCAACGGTGCGCTCGCTGATGAACAGGGCTTCACCGATCTGGGCATTGCTGTATTCTTTGGCAATTAAATTAATGATCTCCTTTTCCCTTTCGGTGAGATGCACCTTTTCTTCCTTCTGGCCTCGTTCGCTCAGGGCTTTCATCATTTCGGCAGAGATCTCATCGCTGAAGAACATGCCGCCGGCAGAGATCTTCAGGAGCGCATTGATCAGCTCTTCCTTCCCGGTGTTTTTCAGGATGTAACCCGAAGCGCCTGCATCGAGGATCTCGGAGATCGTGCTTTTTTCCCCGAACATGGAGAGCGCAAGCACCTTCACTTCGGGATGGGCCTTTTTCACTTCCCTTGTAAAAGCGATCCCGTCCATTTCCGGCATGTTGATGTCACTCAGCACCACATCGGGCGTATTCTTCCCGATCTGCTCCAGCGCCGCCTTTGCAGTGTTGGCAGTTCCGCAGATCTCGAATTCCTTCTCGTTGATAAGCAGCGCCTTCAATCCATCGATCAGCATCTGGTGGTCATCCAGGATAAATACTTTTATTTTTGCCATAGGGCTAAGATAGGCAATACGGGCCTAACAATCAAATCAGGCTGTATCGTTTGTTTTCAGGGGCACCTCGATGCTGATGGTGGTGCCTTTTCCGGGCGATGAATCAACGTTCACAGTGCCGTTGAGGAACTCGATCCTCGAGCGGATGTTCTTCAGGCCGATACCGGAAGAGGCCAGCGCGGGATCGAATCCGCGGCCATTGTCTTCTATGATCATGCTGAGCTCTTTTTCGTAGCGCACGATCTGGATGTTCACCACCGAGGCGCCCGAATGCTTTATAATGTTGTTCACCGTTTCCTGCACCACGCGGAACAGGATGTTTTCCATCATGCTCTCGAGCCGCTCGTTGAGTCCGCTGATCTCCAGCTCGATCTTTAATTTGCCGGTGGTGCTGATCTTGTTCAGGAACTCCCGCACTGCCGTTGCCAGCCCCGATTTTAAAAGGGCATTCGGCATCATGCTGTGGGAAACCGACCTTACTTCCTTCACCGAATCGTCGATGATCTCGATGGCATTCTTCATCAGCACCGATTGCTCTGCAGTGCCGCTGCCGAGGGTCGACTGCAGGCTGCTCAGGTTTAGTTTTACCGCCGAAAGCTGCTGCCCGATGCCGTCATGGAGCTCCCGGGCAATGCGCGTGCGCTCGTTCTCTTCCGCTTCCACGATAGCTTTTGTGCGCAGGATCTGCTGTTCGCTGCGTTCTGCCTGTAAAATATTTTTCTGCTTTAATTTATGGCGGTTGTACAGCAGGAAGATAAAAATGGCAAGGATGAGCAACGAGATGAACAGGATGTTGCGCAGCGTTTTCTGCTGAAAAAGCTCGAGCCTGTTCCGCTCAAGCTCTATGCTTTGTTTCCCGAGGGCAAGGTCTTTTTTTTCGGTTTCGTACTTCGCCTGCATTTCTGCGATCTGCTTGTTTGTTTCGGTGTTCAGGATCGAATCCTTAAGGCTGCCCAGCAAGCCCTGGTAATAAAAGGCCTGCTCAAAATCCTTCCTGCTTTTATTCAGCTCCACCAGCGATTCGTAAATGTCTTTTACAAGCCCCCTGCTGCCGGTCTTCCTCGCAAGTGGCAGCGCTTTCATCTGGTAGTCCATCGCTGTTTTGTAAATGCCAAACAGATTGTAAATGTTTCCCAGGTTGTTGTAGCTCATGGCAATGCCGCGCTTATCCTGCAAATATTCCCGCATCTCCAGCGCCTTGAGCTGATATTCAAGGGCTGTTGCCAGGTCGCCCACACCCGAATACACATTTGAGATGTTATTATAGCTCAATGCTATGCCGATCGTATCTTTCACTTCTATCTTCAGCTCGAGCGCTTTGGTTGCATTTTTTAGCGCCTCGCTGTAATTCTTTTGCTCGTAATAAATAATGCCCATGTTATCGTAGCTGTCGGCCATCTCCTGCTTGTTTTGCAGCTTTTCGCGGATGGCAAGGCTCTTTCTGTTATAGTCGAGCGCTTTCTCATAATTTTTCTGGTACCTGTAAATGATCGCGATGTTGTTCATGCTGGTGGCAACCAGCCTTGGCTTGTTCAGCTTTTCCAGCATGGCCAGCGATTCCAGGTAATATGATAATGCTAAAGGATATTCCCCGAGCAGCCTGTGGATCTCCCCGATATTGTTGTTCACTTTCGCGATGCTTAATGAATCCCTGCGTGCTGCCGCCACGCTGAGCGCTTTTTTATAATTAGCCAGCGCATCGGCGTAATTCCCTTTCGAGCGGGAAGCCGCACCCAGCAGGTTATAGGCCCATGCAATGCCTTTCGGATAGGAAAGGCTTTCAGAGAGACTCAGCAGCTCGTTCGCATACTTTTCTTTTGTTACAGGCTCATCCTGCCGCACTGCCAGGTCGTACAGGAGGTTCACTTTCTGGGTATCTGCCGCTGCTGTTTTCAGGGCGGCCTGCAGGCTGTCGGTAGTGGATTGCGCCTTGCCTTTCATGCAGCAGACGAGGCAGAGCAGCAGCAATGCTGTTTTGATGGTTGAGGTCATTGTTGAATTGTAAAATAGTTCAGTACGCCCAGGAAATAAGCTTCCGCAACCTGTTGTACGCGTATGTTCTTTGTCTTGTCGCTTTCCTTATTGAGCAATTGCGATTCTTTGATATTGTCCTGGTAAAGCGTTTCGCCATATACAAGCGGGGTGTGAACATACCGTGTGAGCTGTAAGTTCCTGCAATACACGCCTTTCTTTCCCGTGCCTAAGCAGCCTTCGGAAAGGTACTTGGCATCGAGGTCGCCGGCGGTTGGCACTTCCAGTATTTTTTCGAAGCTGCCGATCATGCAGGAGCTGAGCGCGATCGATCTTTCGAGGTCGTCTGTAATCATCAGCCGCAAAAATTCAAAGCGCTTTTCGGGGCTTGATAAATCGTTCTTCATAAAAGCACCTCCCACAAAGGTCATGTTGAAATCCCGCTTCGTAGGATGCTCCCAGTTCGTGTTTGTTTCGTCAACGTTGAAGTGGATGATGATCGTAAGGTCGGGCTGGTAAGCATTGACCAGCTCTGCACGCTTCGCCAGGTCGAGGTCGCGGAAGATCACCCGGAAAATATCACGGTCGTCGGCCTTTGCGCTGAGGAAATAATTTTTTTGTGAAGGTTTTAACTCCCCCATTTTAAACAGGCTATCTACAGCTTTTTTAAGATCATCTTTTTTCCACTCTTTGTATGTTTTGCCGAATGCGGAAGTACCGCTGGGGCGTGTGAGCATCACCTGCGCGCCTTCTGCTTCCAGCTTCTGCTTTAATAATACCGCGGTGGCATAGGTAAGCATTCCTTCCGCGATCTCGATGGAGTCGGGGATGCCGCGGACTACATCCTGCTTGAATTTCAGGTGCTTTTTTTCGAGGTCGCCGGTTTCGAAGTCGCTGGCAATATGTCCGGGGTCGATCGCGATCTTCAGGCCGCGCAGGTCTTTGCGCTGAGGAACGGTGATGTAATCTACAATTTCATTCTGCTGGCTTAATTTAAGCTTGGGCATGGGCAGGTGATCTTCTTCCGGCAGCTGGTATTTCCCCAGCTTGTACATTTTGAATGCTGCCTCCGGCTCGTAGCGCAGCTTATTTTTGTAATCGCCCAGCTGTGCCCAGCCGATAAAAAATTCCGGCTTGTTTTTGAGCTTGCTTTCGAGCGAAGAGAAGATCTTTATGCCGGAAGTATCAATGGAGTAGTATGCTGAAAGTGCTTTTTCCTTGTCGAGGTATTTCTGCGCCTTTTCAGCATAGCGGCGCATCATATCCTGCGTGATCCTTTCCTGGGAAAAGACAAATGTGCTGATGAATAAAAAAACAATGCAGGCCTTTAATTTCATTCTTTACTGTGGCTAAGTGTTAGTGCCGAGTAAATTTAATCAAATATCAATCCCGTTTTATTTCACTAATTTTGTTTTATGAACATCAGGGGAATACAATTCGAGCCGGAATTCAGCTTTAAAACAAGCAGGAGCGGAGGGGCAGGCGGACAGAATGTGAATAAGGTTTCCACAAAGGTGGAGCTTGATTTTGATGTGGTGAATTCCGCCTTGCTTACGGAAGAACAGAAAGCGGTGATCCTTGAAAAGCTGAGCAATAAGATCTCGAAGGAAGGCATCCTGCAGGTGATCTCGCAAACGGAGCGCAACCAGCTTGGCAACAAGGAAATTGTGATAAAGAAATTTTACGAGATGATGAATGCCTGCTTTGTGGTGAAGAAAAAGCGCAGGGCTACCAAGCCTTCGCGCGGCGCAAAAGAAAGGCGCTTAACGAGCAAGAAGCGCGATGGCGATATTAAAAAATTAAGGAAGAAGGATTGGTAACACATCACCCCACCCTCTTCACAAACTCATTCCACAGCACTTCATCCGGTGGCGGCGCCACGATCACAACAGGCTCTTTTTTTACGGGGTGAATGAACTCGATCTTTCGTGCATGCAGGTGAATGGATGCATCCTTGTTGCTCCTGTTAAAGCCGTATTTCAAGTCGCCCTTGATCGGGCAGCCCATGCTTGCCAGCTGTACGCGGATCTGGTGATGCCTTCCCGTAAGCGGGGTGATCTCCAGCAAATAATAATTATCGGAGCTGCAGATCAGCTTATAATCCAGCTCGCTGCGCAATGCTCCGGCCTGTTCATTGTCAAAGGCCTTCGACATATTCTTCGCTTCATTCTTTTTCAGGTAATGCACAAGCTTCCCGCTTTCCTTCGCAGGCTTGTTCTTTACAACCGCCCAGTATGTTTTCTGAATTTCTTTTGTCTGGAACATCTGGTTAAGCCGTGCCAGTGCCTTGCTCGTGCGTGCAAATAAAACGATGCCGCTCACAGGCCTGTCGATGCGGTGTACGGTCCCGATAAAAACTTCCCCGGGTTTGTCGTATTTATCCTTTACGTATTGTTTAACAAAGTCGCTCAAAGGTGCATCACCGGTTTTGTCGCCCTGCACAATGTCGGATGGGCGCTTGTTCACGGCAATGATGTGGTTGTCTTCGTAGAGGACTTGTAGCTGTTTCATTTTTCTTTTGACTCGAATCTCCTGCCGGAGCGTCATCCCGTGCTCCGACACGGGATCTTTTCAATGCATGCAGTATCTGACAGGCAGATCCCGTGTCGGGGCACGGGATGACGTTTAAAAAGGATCTTACACTTTAATACTGCTCATTCGCATTCGGAAAATCCTTCGACTTCACATCCGTAATATAGCTTTTCACAGCGCCCTGGATCTCCTCATACAAATTGAGGTAGCGCCTCAGGAAGCGCGGATTGAATTCGTTGTTCAGCCCCACCATGTCATGAAATACGAGCACCTGCCCGTCGACCCCGCCGCCGGCGCCAATGCCGATCACAGGGATCGTCAGCTCTTTTGCCACCTGTTCTGCCAGCTTCGCCGGGATTTTTTCAAGAACGATCGCGAAGCAGCCTGCTTTTTCAAGCGCATGTGCATCCTCGATCAGCTTTTTTGCTTCCAGTTCTTCTTTTGCGCGGACCGTATAGGTGCCGAATTTATAAATGCTCTGCGGTGTCAGCCCGAGGTGTCCCATCACGGGAATGCCGGCTGTAAGGATCCGCTGGATCGATTCCGTCACTTCCATTCCGCCTTCGAGCTTTACGGCATGGGCACCGCTTTCCTTCATGATCTTGATGGAAGAGTTAAGCGCTTCCTTGGAGTTTCCCTGGTAGGTGCCGAATGGCAGGTCGACGATGATGAGCGCCCTGTTAACAGCCCTCACAACGGAAGAAGCGTGATAGATCATCTGGTCGAGCGTGATGGGGAGCGTGGTTTCATGTCCTGCCATTACGTTGGAGGCCGAATCGCCTACGAGCAGCACATCGATGCCCGCACTGTCAACGATCCTTGCCATGGTATAGTCATAAGCAGTAAGCATCGAGATCTTTTCCCCGCTGCGCTTCATTTCCTGCAAAACGTTGGTGGTAACCTTTTTTATTTCCTTGTGTACTGACATGTTCCTGAGTTTTTGAAATTGCCAACTGTAAAATTGCCAACTGCAAGATTTGTCCTGCAAATCTACAAATACTTTTCGGATGCGAAATTTCAGCCGCTTATCAGCAAAAGCCCGCCACCCACACATTTATTTAGTAAAAAATCAAATTATTTGATACATTTGTGCGTATTCAAAAAATCAATAAAGTGAAAAAGAAATTAGGCATTTTAACAGTCGTATCTGCCATCCTGCTTAGCGCCTGCAGCACGGATTTTGAGCTGAACGGCGACTGGAAGGAAACCATGGTGGTGTATGGCCTGCTGGATCAATCCCAGCCGAAGCAGTACATCAAGATCAACAAGGCATTCCTCGGCGAAGGAAATGCATTTGAATATGCACAGGTGAAAGATTCCGTACAGTTTGCAAATGCTCTCACGGTAACTTTAAAACGCATCAGGAACGGCAGTGAAATAGCATCTTATAATCTCACACAGGATAATTCGGTTCCGAAAGATCCGGGCATTTTTTACTCCGGCAACCAGGGAAATGCCATTTACTCATTTATGTCTATCGGCCCGGCAGCCCTTCATGACGACAGCCAGTACAAGCTGGTCATCCGCAACTCGGAAACGGGTACGGAGGTTACTTCCCAGACTTCCCTTGTGAAGGATTTCGGAAATCTTGTATCGCCTTCAGCAGGGGCTACAGTAGCTTCCGTGATCGGCTCTTCCGATAATTACCGCTATGCCCTGAAACTGAACAGCGCTCCGAATGCCCGTATTTACCAGGTTGTATTGCGCCTGAATTACGTTGATTCCACTACCACAGGCAATGTGAACGACAGCATCGACTGGGCCTTCGCTCCGAAAGAGACAGACGACCTTGACGGCGGGCAGGAGCTGGACTTCGGCTTTAAAGGACAGGATTATATGCGTTTCCTGGGCGGTTCTCTCAGCGATTACTCCGGCCTTATATGCCGCATCCCGGGCAACCTGAAGATCGTGGTGATCTCCGCTGCCGATGAGCTCAATACTTTTATCAATGTGAACAAGCCTTCCACCAGCATTGTGCAGGAGAAGCCCGAATACACGAATATTGCCAACGGCCTGGGGATCTTCTCCGCAAGGTATTACAAGATCCCTTTTAACCGTCCGCTCGCATCCCAAACGAAAGATTCCCTCTCCAAAGGCCGTTATACCCACTGCCTGAAGTTTTTAGGCTCCTCCGGCACCTGGCTTGGAGCATCCATTCCATGTAATTAATCTGCCTCTTTGTCAGAATATGAGCGCTGCAAGTTCCTTGCAGCGCTTTTTTTATGTCATATTTTCGGCATATCCCTAATGGCATAATGATTGAAAAAAGCCTGTGGACTAAAAAACGAATCAATAACACTTAAACCCAATATAATTATGAGTAAGATAATAGGAATTGACCTTGGTACTACAAACTCCTGCGTTTCTGTAATGGAAGGTAACGAGCCGGTGGTGATACCAAACAGCGAAGGAAAAAGAACAACTCCTTCCATTGTTGCATTTGTGGAGAACGGAGAGCGTAAAGTGGGAGATCCTGCCAAGCGCCAGGCCATCACAAACCCGACAAAAACAGTGTATTCTATCAAACGTTTCATGGGGCATACCTTTGATGAAGTAACACAAGAGCTTACCCGGGTTCCTTATAAGGTTGTAAAAGGCGATAATAACACCCCGCGTGTGCTTATCGACGACAGAAAATATACAGCACAGGAGATCTCTGCGATCATCCTGCAGAAAATGAAGAAAACAGCTGAGGATTACCTCGGCCACGAAGTAACCGAAGCGGTGATCACCGTTCCGGCATACTTTAACGATGCACAGCGCCAGGCAACGAAAGAAGCCGGCGAAATTGCAGGCTTAAAGGTGAAAAGGATCATTAATGAGCCTACCGCTGCGGCATTGGCTTACGGCCTCGATAAAAAGCATGACATGAAAATTGTGGTGTTCGACTGCGGTGGCGGTACGCATGACGTATCCGTCCTGGAGCTTGGTGATGGCGTGTTTGAAGTGAAATCTACCGATGGTGATACTCACTTAGGTGGTGATGACTTTGACCAGAAGATCATCGACTGGCTCGTTACGGAATTCAAATCGGAGAACGGCGGACTGGACCTTTCCAAGGACCCGATGGCGCTTCAGCGCTTGAAGGAAGCTGCTGAAAAAGCAAAGATCGAGTTATCAAGCACGGCTTCTTCCGAGATCAACCTGCCATACATTATGCCGGTTGACGGAATCCCAAAACACTTGGTTCGTACCTTAACAAAGGCAAAATTCGAGCAATTGGTGGATGACCTGATCAAACGCACGATCGAGCCATGTAAATCGGCATTGAAAAATGCAGGTTTGAGCACAACAGATATTGATGAGATCATTCTCGTTGGTGGATCAACCCGTATTCCTGCCGTACAGGAAGCGGTGCAGAAATTCTTCGGAAAAGCTCCTTCAAAGGGCGTTAACCCGGATGAAGTGGTGGCAGTTGGTGCTGCCATCCAGGGCGGTGTGCTTACAGGCGAAGTGAAAGATGTATTGCTGTTGGATGTTACCCCGCTTTCATTGGGTATCGAAACAATGGGCGGCGTGTTTACCAAGCTCATCGAGGCGAACACAACTATCCCTACAAAGAAATCGGAAACATTCTCTACGGCCAGCGATAACCAGCCTTCCGTACAGATCCACGTATTGCAGGGCGAGCGCCCTCTTGCAAAAGATAACCGCACGATCGGGCAGTTCAACCTCGACGGAATTCCACCGGCACCACGCGGCGTACCGCAGATCGAAGTAACATTCGATATCGATGCCAACGGGATCATTCACGTATCTTCTAAAGACAAGGCAACAGGAAAATCGCAGCAGATCAGGATCGAAGCGGGCTCCGGCCTGTCGAAGGAAGAGATCGAAAAAATGAAGCGCGAAGCAGAAATAAATGCTGATGCCGATAAGAAAGCGAAAGAAGAGATCGAAAAAGTGAACTCCGCTGATTCAATGATCTTCCAGACAGAAAAACAGCTGAAAGAATACGGCGACAAGATCCCTGCTGAGAAAAAATCGGTGATCGAAAGCGCCCTCACAGACCTGAAAACAGCACATGGTGCTAAGGATGTGGCAGGGATTGATTCGGCTCTCGAGAAGCTGAACACTGCATGGCAGGCTGCTTCCCAGGATATGTACAACGCTCAGGGCGGTGATGCAAATGCCCAGGGTGGTGCAAATGCCGGCCCTAACGCAAATGCTTCCAATGATTCTGAAGTGACCGATGTGGACTTCGAAGAAGTGAAAGACGATAAAAAGTAATTTTTTGTTTGTTTAATGAAAGAGCCTCATGCTGAAAAGTGTGAGGCTCTTTTTATTATCTTTGTTGTAAACCGCTCCGGATGAAAAAAATATACGCTTTCCTTGTCTCGCTTGCCCTTCCGCTTGTGATAATTGCCCAGATCCCGCCGGGATATTATAATTCCGCAGCAGGGCTCAGCGGTCCTGCTTTGCAGATGGCATTGCACAACATCATCAAAGCCCATAATTCGGTGAGCTATGCAAGCCTCTGGACGCATTTCCAGGTCACGGATAAAAAGCCAAGCGGCAAGGTCTGGGACATTTACAGCGATGTGCCTTCCGGAACTCCGCCTTATCAATTTACATTTGGCACCGACCAGTGCGGCAGCTACAGCGGGGAAGCCGATTGCTACAACCGCGAGCATTCCTGGCCGCAAAGCTGGTTCAGCTCCGCTACTATTCCTTCTTCTGACCTCTTTCATATTTATCCGACCGACGGCTATGTGAATAACAAGCGCAGCAATTATCCCTATGGAACGGTGGGCACGCCCGTGTGGACTTCCCTGAACGGGAGCAAGCTGGGCTATTGTGTCGATCCCGGTTACGGCTCCACTGTTTTTGAGCCGATCGATGAGTACAAAGGCGATGTGGCACGCAGCTATTTTTACATGTCGACACGCTACCTCACGGAAGACGGCTCCTGGTCAACTTCCTTCGCTACCAACAAATCGGTGATCCTGCCCTGGGAAGCATCCTTATTGCTGAGCTGGAGCCACATGGACCCGGTAAGCACAAAGGAAGTGGACCGCAACAATGATATTTACGGCATCCAGAACAATAGGAACCCTTTTATCGACCATCCCGAGTGGGCCGATAGCATCTGGGCGATGATCGTAACCGGATTTGAAAAGGAGATCGCCTCGAACCTGTCTATCGATGTATATCCAAACCCTTCCAACGAAACATTTTATATCTCCAATGAAAGCCGCTCCAATCTTACCGTTGAATTGAAGATCAGCAATGCTCTCGGGCAGGTGATCGCCGATCATGCTTCCGTGGAGCTGATGGCACTGAATAATAATTCCTATACGATCGATTGCAGCACTTGGGACAAAGGCATTTATTACATCACAATTGTGGAAAAGCAAAAGGTAAAGACACTGAAATTTATTAAAATGTAATGTCATTCGGGCTTGTCCGGGAATCTTATTCCAAACACAAAATGATCAGATCACTATTAACCCTTTCAATTGCAGCGGCTCTTACAGGCTGTGGCGAAACAAATAAAAACCCAAAAGAAATGGAAGAACAAAAAAATGACACGGTAAGCAAGCCTTCAGCAAACGACACAACCCCTAAGGTAACAGGGATCGGGGGGATTTTCTTTTTCTCCGAGAACCCAAAAGAAACAAGGGAATGGTACAGCCAGAACCTGGGGCTTGAAACCAATGATTACGGCTCCGGCTTTGAAACCCGGAACCTCAGCCGGCCTGATGAAGTTAACACCCTCCAGTGGACCCCGTTTAAAAAAGGAAGTGAATATTTCGCGCCTTCAAAGAAGGAATTCATGATCAATTACACCGTGCAGAATATCGAGGCACTTGTGAGCCAGCTGAAGGAAAAAGGTGTGACCGTTCTCGATACCATTGCCACTTACGACTACGGCAAATTTGTTCACATCCTCGATCCGGATGGAAACAAAATAGAATTATGGGAGCCTGTTCCTGAAACCAGAAGCATCGATAAGGCAAAATAGAGGGATACGCACTGTCTCCCGGGCGCGCTGTCATTTCGAGCGAAGTCGAGAAAGTGCGCCGGCACCATGCGCACCTTACTGTGCCACAAAAAATCCCCGGATGATCATCATCCGGGGATTTCCTTTTTATAATTTTCCTGCTCTTAATACATCGTAATGTTGTACGTGGTTCCGTTCAGCAATGCGGTTGCATTTGCATCGCAGGCGCCAGCACCGTAATCGAATACAATAGGGTAGGTTGGATAATCAGCCAGTGTTAATGTGAATGAGCCGCTTACGATCCATGGACAGCCTACATTGATCCTCAATGCCGTATTTACAACAATGGTGTAGGATTCGCCGTTTGCAGCGGTGCCGTTTGCGCTTCCTGTGATGAGGTAAACGTCGTCGAAGATGTTCAGGTTGGTAGTGTAGCCCGCGTAAAATTCCCGGTTCTGGTTCGTGCTCCAGGTGGAGGTGTGGGCTCCGTCAGGAGTGGTAACCGTTGCGCTGTTCACAATTACGTTGTACACCAGGTGCCCGGCGGAATTGTGTCCGCGGTTGGTGATCGTCTGCGTTCCCTGCACATGATAATCATTGTGGTAATAATTGGTAAGCGTCACTGTGATCACGGTGTTTGAATCCAGGTAAGGGCCGGTGAACACCGCGGTGATCTTTCCTCTTCTCCTGTTGCCGTCGGATCCCGTACAGTTTACAGTACCGAAATCGATCACAACCGTTTTAGGCCATGTAACCATGTCGAATGGAGTGATGGTAGCAGTAGCGCAGCCCGACGTTGGCGTCCTAAGCGTGTTCGAGCTGTCGGTTACCGTGCTGATCTCTTTCCAGATGCCGGCAAATGCGTTGGTTGCATTGGCGTTGTCGGTAGAGGCAGAGTAATCCTTCGGCTTTTCGTCTTCCTTTTTCTTGCAGCCTGTGTACACAAGCGCAGTAAAAGAAACCAGCAAAAGCGCTGTAAATAATTTGGTGATGTTGGAGGTCATGGGAGTGTTGGTGTTTAGATTATCTATCAAATTTAGGTAATTTTATCTAAAGTAATATAATCATGCGGGTATTTGTTCTTTTCATCCACGGGGCCCTGTATTCGCGCGGTTTCGCGCCATTCCTGAGGTTCGATCTCCGGGAAGAACACATCTCCCTCAAATGAATGATGGATCACGGTCAGATAGATCCTGTCGGCATACTCAAGGCTTTGCCTGAATATTTCAGCACCCCCGATAATAAAAATTTCCTCATCGCCGGTTTGCCTTGCTTTTTCAAGCGCTGCTTCCACTGAGCCTACTACGATGGCACCCGGTGCATGGTAGTCGCCTTGCCTCGTGATCACAATGTTGGTGCGGTTGGGCAGGGGACGGAATTTTTCGGGAATGGATTCGTAATTCTTCCGGCCGGTAATGATACAATGTCCCGTTGTTTTTTCCTTAAAGAATTTCATATCGGCAGGCAAATGCCAGATGAGGGCATTGTCCTTCCCGATTACATTGTTATCACCAACAGCTACTATTAACGAAACCATATTTTAAAATGTTAGAATATGTTTTAGAATTAATTCAACAATTCTAAAATTCATCAATTCAAAAATTAAACTGCAACTGCTGCTTTAATGTGTGGATGCGGATCGTAGCCTTCGAGGGTAAAGTCTTCGAATTTGAACCCGAAAATATCTTTTACTTCAGGATTGATCTTTAATGTGGGAAGCTTGCGGAACTCGCGCGACAGCTGGAGCTTCGCCTGCTCGATGTGATTGGAATAGAGGTGCGCGTCACCCAGTGTATGGATGAATTCTCCCGCCTGCAATCCGCAAACCTGCGCTACCATCATGGTAAGGATGGCATAGGATGCGATGTTGAACGGAACGCCGAGGAAGATATCCGCGCTGCGCTGGTACAGCTGGCAGCTGAGCTTTCCCTCGGCAACGTAAAATTGAAAGAATGCATGGCAGGGAGGAAGCTTCATTTTATCGATCTCGCCCACGTTCCATGCGCTTACGATCATTCTCCTGCTGTCGGGTGTATTTTTTATTTGGTTGATCACCTGCGTGATCTGGTCGATGTGCCTTCCGTCGGCAGCAGGCCAGCTGCGCCATTGCGAGCCGTATACAGGGCCGAGGTTGCCGTTCTCATCCGCCCATTCGTCCCAGATGCTCACGCCGTTATCCTTCAGGTATTTGATGTTGGTATCGCCTTTCAGGAACCACAGCAGCTCGTGCAGGATGGATTTCAGGTGCAGCTTCTTGGTGGTCATCATCGGGAAGCCTTCCTGCAGGTCGAAGCGCATCTGGTAGCCGAATACGCTGATCGTGCCCGTGCCTGTACGGTCGGTTTTGGTTGCGCCCTTGTCGAGGACGTGCTGCATAAGGTCGTGGTATTGTTTCATGTACGATAACGAATTTTTTTACGAATTTACGAAATGTATTACACACCCCCAACCCCCTCTCAAGAGGGGAGTTGATCCTGCTTATTGAAAATCTTTATCTAAGCCAATAAGCATACGGATGAATATAATTTTATTATGAGCAGGCTCTGTTCCCCTCCTGAGAGGGGTTAGGGGTGTGTTTTTCAATTGTAAACATCAAACCTGATTATTTTTTGATGTCCTTATTGTTGTGACCATCATCCTCCTTCTTTGTCGCATCTATCATCTCCATCAGCTTTAATCCCAGCAATCCGTTCATCGGGTTTGCTTCCCCGCCGCTGCCATTGATCAGCACTTCCGGGATGATCTTGATCTTGCCCTTGCCGATCTCTTCCGTGATCTTGTACTTCGTGAAGTTGTCGCCACCCATAGCGCTTACTGCCAGCTGGTAAGCTTCTGCGGTTGATTTACCGATCGCGAGGATCTTGCCTGCTTCCGCATTACCGGTCACCGCGATCTTCTCCGCATCGGCATTCGCGTTTAATTTTGTTGCTTCCGAATCGGCCTGTGCTTTGAAGCGTGTCGCTTCCGCCGATGCATGTGCGCGCATCTTGATGGTTTCCGCTTCGGCCTGCACCTGTAATTTAATGCTTGTTGCATCTCCTTCCGCTTTCTTCACGGTTGCGTTTGCAGTGCGCTCCGCGATCTCCACGCTTTGCTGCGCCTTCACGATCTCCTTCTGCATGTCGGCAATAGCGGTTTCCTTTTCAACGCCCTGGCGCTTTTCCTGCGCTTTTTTCTGCGTTTCAAATGTCAGCTCTTCTTCCTGCGCTATTTTACGGTCGGTGAGCGTTTTCATCAGCGATGCAGGCGGAACGATATCGCCGATGAGGGTATCCACCGCGTTTACATTGTATTGCTCCAGCACTTTGGAAATGTGCTCCTTTGCCGATTGCTGGCGCTCTTTACGGGTGCCGAGGAAAGAGATCACATCGCTGTCCTGCGCGGAGTTCCTGAAATAGTTACCGATAGTGGGCTCCAGCACCTGCGATACAAGGTTGTTCATGTTCCCGAAGCGTGCGATCACTTTCGGAGCTTCCGTGGATGGAATGTGGATGATCTGTGCCACGTCGAGGTTGAAAGGGAAACCATCCTTTGAGCGCACGGTGATCGTGGAAAGATTTTTATCGAGGCTGTGCGATTCGCTGCGTGCATTCGCCCAGTTGAGCACGAGGTTGGTGGTAGGCACCAGCTCCACTTTCATGATGTATTTGTTGATCGGGTATTTCCCCGGGCCGTAAGGCTCATTCCAAACGCCCTTGTGGCCTTTTTCGAAAATATTGCCATGCTTGAACTCGCTTCCGCTGGTATCTTTTCCTTCTAACCCAATGTAAGAAATTACCACGCCCACATGCCCGATCGGGATCTCCGTCATCGGGATCTCTTCGATCTGCACCGCCCATGGATTAATGTTGTATGAACCTGCCAGAACGATCTGCGGCTGCAAGCCCCTGTTACCGGAATTCCTGAGGAAGTGGTCAAAATCCTGGAAGTTGTTGTGCCCGTCGATGTATTTACCCGCGATCTGTCCGCCTTCGATCGGTGTTCCGTCGAGTGTGGTCACGATCCCCACCATGCTTTCGTGGATCTGCACCATGTCCACTTCGCTTACGGTGAACAGCAGGGTATTGATCCTGTACGAACCTGCTGTGATGTATGCAGCCTGGCGGCCTTTCTGTCCGCCGCCGTTGAGGAATTTATCCGCATCCTGGAAATTATCGCATTCCACCTTGCGGCCGAGGATCGCTCCTGTCGGGATCTCCGCGCCGTCCTTTGCAAGCACCAGACCGATCTTTCCCTGCGGAATGATGATGAAAGGCTGGCGGGTAATGTCGTACTGCCATACCCACATCCCGAAATAGAGGCCGGGAGCAAGTGTCCTTGCCTGGAATCCCGCCTCGCCTTTGGTTGCCACCATGCGGCTGTCGGTTAACTCTTTGTTCTCACCAAAGAGGACGAATTTTTTTGTTACAAGACCGATGCGGTCTTCCGGGATAATGACCATGCCGAATAAAAGGCGAAGGATCACTTTGTAAAGCAGGATCAATAGGACGAGCAGCAGGAGCCACCAATAGCTTTCGAGAAATTCCATAAGAAGGGTTTTTTGTTTGAGTTCTGTGTAGTAAAAATACGGGGCAAAGGTAGAGCGATTTCCTGCAGGGGCAGAAAAGCGCGGGTTGATAATATGCACAACATATCAACCGCAGAGCAGCAGTTTTGACAGGAAATGTCAGGTCAAGGTCTCTGAAATCCTTAGTGATTTACGTTCTTTACTTCTTCAGGATTGTGCTTGTGCTTGAAGAATATGGCAAATGCAACCGTGATCACCAGTGCATAGAGAGAAAAGCAGAGCCAGATGGAATGCCAGTCCATTACGCCGCCCTTGCTGAAATACTTATCGATGAGGATCCCGCTGACCTTCGCGCCCAGTACAGCGCCGAAGCCGTTGGTGATCAGCATGAAAAGCCCCTGTGCGCTGGAGCGGATCTTGGGGTCGGTGGTTGTTTCAATGAAGAGCGAGCCGGAAATGTTAAAGAAATCGAAAGCCATTCCATATACAATGCAGGAAAGGATGATCATCCAGAGGCCGCCTGCCGGATCGCCATAAGCGAACAGCCCGAAGCGCAGCACCCAGGCCAGCATCGCAAACAGCATCACCTGCTTGATACCGAAGCGTTTCAGGAAAAAGGGGATCGCGAGGATAAACAGTGTTTCCGAGATCTGCGAGATAGACATGATAATGGTGGAATACTTTACTACAAAGGAATCTGCATACTCCGGGATGCTCTCGAAATTGGAAAGGAAACGGTCGCCGTACATGTTGGTGAGTTGCAGGGCGGCTCCAAGGAACATGGAGAATGTAAAGAATAAGGCTATCTTATAGTTGGCGAACAGCTTAAAAGCATCCAGTCCGAGTTTCTGCGCAAAGGTGGAGTTCTCGGAAATGAGCTTTGGCGGCGGACATTTGGGCAGGGTAAAGGAATAGATCCCGAGCGCGATGGCTGCCGCCGCTGAAATGTAGAACATGTTTGCGGATGCCTTGTTTCCTGTAAGGTTGGTGGTCCACATGGCCGCAATAAAGCCTACGGTGCCCCAAACGCGGATCGGCGGGAACACCTTTACAACATCGTAATTATTATCCTTTAAAATGCGGTAGGCAATGGAGTTGGAAAGGGAAATGGTGGGCATATAGCACATCATTGCCATGAAAATGACCCAGAAAAATGAGCGGGTGGTTTCTACCTGAGGAATGCAGATCAGCACAATGCCTCCTAATATGTGCAGGATCCCGTAAAGCTTTTCAGCGTTGATCCATTTGTCGGCAATGATGCCGGTAAGGGCAGGCATGAGAATGGAAGAGTAGCCAAGTGTAGCGAAGATATCACCGAAGTCGTCGCTGCTCCATTGTTTTGTTGCAAACCAATAATTCCCAACGGTGATCAGCCAGGCCCCCCAGGTAAAGAACTGGAGGAAACTCATTAAGGTGAGGCGGCTCTTTATGTTCATAGCGTTCTTGTGAAAAGATGCGCTAATCTACGACTTTTTCCGGTTGTTTATTTCATCGCGGATGCGGGAGGCTTTTTCATAATCCTCGTCGGCCAAGGCTGCATCAAGCAATTGCTTCAGCTCTTCCGTGGATTTTTTCAGGTAGTCGTTCACATCGGCTTCCACGAGGTCGTCCATCTCACCGCTTTCTCCGGCGGCATTAATGGCTTCATCATCGAGGATGATGCCGGCCTGTGACAATATGAATTCGTAGGTATTGATCGGGCAGTTGAACCTGACGGCAACTGCAATGGCATCGGAAGTACGGGCATCTATCTCCACATCTTTTTCTCCGTTGCTGCAGATGATCTTCGCGAAAAAGATGCCTTCCACGAGGTTGTAGATAAGCACTTCGCTTACGCTGATGTCGAAGCCTTCAGCGAAGCTTTTGAAGAGGTCATGGGTGAGCGGCCTGCTTGGGGTCATCTTCTCCAGCTCAATGGCAATGGCCTGAGCCTCAAAGCCGCCGATAATGATCGGCAGCCTGCGTTTGCCCTTTGATTCTCCAAGTACAAGCGCATACGCCCCTGTTTGTGTCTGACTGTATGATAACCCTACGATCTCTAATTTAACTTTTTTCACTTGTAATGTTTTTTAATCCCAAAATCTTTTTCGCTAAAAAAAGATGCCTGAACCTGTATAACTAAATTACGAAATTTCTTAAACTCGGCAATCGGTAAGGCTTAATTATGATTAGCCCTGAAATTCTTAACTGCGGCAACCAGCTTCGGCACTATCTCGAATGCATCGCCAACGATCCCGTAATCAGCCGATTTAAAGAAAGGAGCTTCCTTGTCGGAGTTGATCACCACAATGGTTTTGCTGCCGTTCACGCCTGCAAGGTGCTGAATAGCGCCGGAGATCCCGATCGCAATATACAGGTTCGGGCGGATGGCAACGCCCGTCTGGCCAACGTGCTCATGGTGCGGCCTCCAGTGCATATCGGCAACCGGTCGGGAGCATGCTGTAGCAGCGCCCAGCTCTTTTGCCAGCTCTTCCACCATTGCCCAGTGCTCAGGGCCTTTCATTCCGCGGCCTGCAGATACAACCAGCTCCGCATCCGGAAGGTTGAGCTCGGAGGTCACTTTTTTCACTTCTTTTACTTTCACAGGGGAGTTCACATTGTCGAGGTTCACCGCGAAATCGGATACTTCTGCTGTGCCTTCGCCCAATGTTACAGGGAATGAGTTCGGCAGCAGGGAAATGATCTTTTTAGCCGAATGGATCGCGTACATCGCAGTCGCTTTTCCTGAAAATACATTTTTCTTTACGGTGAAAGAATCGCCGGAGATCACAGGATCGCCAACGGCGCCCGACACAATTCCAGCCTTTAATTTGGCAGCCAGTCGCGGTGCAACCTCTTTACCCGTAAAATCACTTGAAAATATAATTACCGCTGCATTTTCAGCAGTGGCAGCCTGCTCGATGGCAGCTGTGAGGTATTGTCCGTTAAGGTCGGAAAGCTTATCGCTTTTCAGGCGCAGCACTTTTTTTGCACCGGCTTTTCCGAGGTCGGAAAGGTCTGCATCACCGATCACCACGGCAGTAACGCCGGTGTTCATCTGCGCTGCAATGCGGTTTCCGTAGTTAACGGCTTCCAGCGATGCCTTCTTGATCTTTCCTTTTGCTATTTCTGTATATACTAAAACTGACATAGTTTATATAATTTTAGAGTTGTTGAATTGTTGAATCTCGCAGAGTCGCAGAGGGCGCAGAGTTACTCCTTCCTCCCAGCTCCAGTCTCCTATTAGATCACCTTCGCTTCGTTATGCAGCAATTCGATCAATTGCTCGGGATGAGCCGCATCAATGAATTTGCATTCCGTTCTTCCTTTTGCAAGCTCGTAGCTTTTGATGCTTGTGAGCTTGTCGGCAGCCGCCGCAGGAACAACTGTTAGAGGCTTTGTGCGTGCAGCCATGATCCCGCGCATGTTAGGGATGCGCGCTTCCGCCATTCCTTTGTTCGCAGAAAGCACCAGCGGCAGCGGGCATTCCACTACTTCGGTACCTCCGTCGATGTCGTGCTCGATGGTGGCGGTTGTTCCTGAAATATCCAGCTTGGTAGCCATTGAAATAAAAGGGAGGTTCAGCAATTCGGCCAGCATGGCGCCAACCATGGAACCGTTGTAGTTGATGGTTTCTTTACCGGCCATGATCAGGTCGAAGCCTTTGTCTTTTGCATAAGCCGCGATCTGTTCAGCTACGGCAAAAGCATCGTTCGCCTCTGCATCTATGCGTACCGCATCATCAGCGCCGATCGCAAGGCCTTTGCGGATAGTTGCTTCACTGTCGGCAGCCCCAACATGTATGATCGTAACATTTCCACCGAGGGTTTCCTTCAGCTCCAGCGCACGCACCAGCGCATACCACTCATCGTACGGGTTGATCACAAACTGAACGCCCGCGGTGTTAAAAGTGGAGTTGTCTGCAGAGAAGG
Organism: Bacteroidota bacterium; assembly: GCA_025963725.1. GTDB lineage: Bacteria > Bacteroidota > Bacteroidia > 2-12-FULL-35-15 > 2-12-FULL-35-15 > 2-12-FULL-35-15. The sequence continues at coordinate 128,156 of JAOQAE010000004.1, forward strand.
TAACTTTGGTAGTTGTGTCCGGCACATTACTGATACAAACTAATATTTTCATAGAATACGGATTTTTAATTTTTTTAAACGAAGGGCAAATTTAACAATATCTGCCGTATAAAAAAATGATTTTTTTGGGGTATTTCCCGCTGAAAAAAAGGCGGAACAGGTGATAAAGCAGCTTCTGTCACTTTCCCGGTAACAATGCGGCCTTGTGGCTGTATCTTAATGCTGATCTTTCGTTATAGGAGAAAGCCTTGATCAAATATGCTCTGATGCCGGGAAGAATTACATTGATAGTGGTTTGTGTCAGCTTGTTCGCCCGCGTTTACGGGCAGGTGCAGCTTCGCGACCTTGTTTGCAGGTCGGAGCGCTATTACAGGAACGATACCCTGTACACGGGAAGCTACATTGTGAAGCAAAGGGATTGCGTGAAGGAGTTCGTTTTTGAAGAAGGCCGGATGGTGCAGGGAAGGCATGAGGGCAAGGTGCTTTTCAGGAATTCGGCTGCGGCGCTGATAGGTGAAGGCACGTATGTAAATGGCGTAAAAGAGGGCCTGTGGACGGATGTAAGGGCCAGCCCCACCGAATGCAGCGAACCCGCGTATTATATAGAAAAGGGAACATATCGTTCGGGGATAAAAACCGGGTACTGGACGGAATACGCAGGTGCTGCGGAAGGGTATTACAGGAACGGGCAAAAAGAAGGAACCTGGACCTTTTATAACCAGGATTTTTCGGATGATGGCTCCACTTTCCGGTACGTGAAAGCAGAGCAGGGAAAATATGTGAACGGTAAAAAAGAAGGCACCTGGAAAAAATGGAGCAGTAAAAGGCTGGAGGAAGTGGCGCAGTATAAAAACGACATGCCGGACGGCGATTTTATTTCATATTACTATAACTGGCAGAAGAATCTCCCGGTGAAATATACCCTCAAAAAAGGCGCTTACAGCAAAGGGAAAGAAACGGGCACCTGGAAAATATATAATAACTTTTCTGCATCTCCGCTCTCCATTGGAAGCTACGAAGAGGGTAAGATGGAGAACCTCTGGGCCTATTACGATGAAAAGGGCAGGGTTTGCCTCAAAAGATGGTACAGCGAGGGCGTGCTTTTAAAGGAGGAGAATTTTATGCGGGGCGATCCTGCCGTAATATGCATCACTGAGAACCGTTATGTGAATGCCCTGCTTGCAGAAGTGATCGTTACACGGAAAAATGCAAAGAATGAGCTTCTGGAAGTTGTTGTGAATAAGCGGGATTTCGATGATGAGCTGTTTGAGTACGAGCATACGTATTACAAATATCTTGACGGGAAATTGTTCGAGGTGGCAACCTTAAGGCAAAATGAGAACGGACAGGCGGAAAAGCGCGGGATCACCTGCACGGGGATAAGGGATGTGATCTGCTACAGCGGGGGCAGCCGTTTTTACAAAGATCCAAAAGATGTGATAAAGGAGGATGGCCGCCTTTCACGGAAATATGACAAGGGAAAAGTGCTGGAGCTCTTTATATACCGGTACCAGGATGGGAAGCAAATGCTTTTTGCACACCGGATCTACAATAAGGATACAGAGGCCTGGCAGGATTTTTAAGTAGATGAAGGCAGACATCAATTTAATCTGGTGTTTGCCAAAAAATGCTTATATTTGAACCGTTAAAGTTACCACCTCAATACAATTGTCAATGGACTACAATACCGATCTGCCACAACTGATCATTCCTGAATACGGCAGAAACATTCAAAAAATGCTTGATTTCGCGATCACCGTTCCCGACCGCGAAGAACGTAATAAAGTTGCCCGCGCCATCATCGATGTAATGGGCCAGCTTAACCCGCACCTGCGCGATGTCACCGATTTCAAGCACAAGCTCTGGGATCACCTGTTCATCATTTCCGATTTTCAGCTCGATGTGGATTCCCCATACCCGAAGCCTACCCGTGAAACATTCCAGACCAAGCCCGAGCTGCTGAAATACCCGCATAACGATATCCGTTACAAGCATTACGGTAAAACCGTGGAGCAGATCATTGCGAAAGCAAGGGAATATCCCGATGGCGAAGAAAGAAATGAGCTGATCAACCAGATCGCAAACCTGATGAAGCGCTCGTACCTGAACTGGAACCGCGACAGCGTGAATGATGAGGTGATCATCAAGCAGCTCGAGGAATTGTCGAAAGGACATTTGAAAGCCGATATTTCCGTGTTGAAAAGCACGCAGACATTCGTTCCGCGCAACAGCAATACCGGAACGCAGCACAAGGATAAAAAGAAGCATTCCGGCGGCGGCAAGCAGAATGCCGGCGGACACAAGCATCACAAAAGCAACAACAGCGGCAACAACCAGAATTTCAAGCGCAAGCCGTTTTAAGTTCCCGGATAAAATAGTAAAATGAGGATTCTTCAAGCGGAGAGTCCTTTTTTTTATCCCGTCACATATAGAGTCCGTCATCCCGTGCTCCGACACGGGATCTCATAAATGGTAGCAGTTTCTTTTGAGGGGATCCCGTGTCGTGGCACGGGATGACAGTTATCGACTAAGTACAGTTGTTTTAATAATGAATTGAAATAAATACAACCCTGCTATTAACAACTCCCGGTTGGTAAAAAGCCACATACCCTCTTCAACTCTTTTTGTTTTACCTCGTACTTCGTAAAGAGGTTCAGAAAACTTCCCAACCATTAATTTTCAATTTTAATTCAAAACAAAATGAGTGTATTCGAGATCATAGGCGGTACTAAGCTGAAAGGCGAGATCATCCCGCAGGGCGCTAAGAATGAAGCATTGCAGATCCTCTGCGCAGTGCTGCTCACCCCCGAAAAGGTGGTGATCCAGAACATCCCCGATATTGTGGATGTGAACAAGCTCATCGACCTGCTGCGCGACCTGGGCGTAAAGATCGAAAAGACAGGGCATGAGGAATACACCTTCCAGGCTGATGATGTGAATGTGGATTACCTGAATTCGGAAGAGTTCAAAAAGAAAGGCGGAAGCCTCCGCGGGTCCATCATGATCGTAGGGCCGCTGCTTTCCCGTTTCGGCAAGGGATATATTCCGCGTCCCGGCGGCGATAAGATCGGAAGAAGAAGGCTGGATACACACTTTATCGGGTTCCAGAACCTCGGTGCCAAATTCATTTACGATGAAGGAAATGATTTTTATAAGGTAGAGGCCAGCAACCTGAAAGGATGCTACATGCTCCTCGATGAAGCTTCCGTTACCGGTACCGCCAATATTATTATGGCGGCGGTGCTTGCAGAAGGCCGCACAACCATCTTCAACGCAGCCTGCGAGCCGTACATCCAGCAGCTCTGCAAAATGCTGAACAGGATGGGTGCGAAGATCACCGGCATCGGCTCCAACTTGTTGTACATCGACGGCGTGGAGAAAATGAAAGGCTGCACGCACCGTATGCTGCCCGATATGATCGAGATCGGCAGCTTTATCGGCATGGCGGCCATGACACAATCCGAGATCACCATCAAGGATGTGGCGTATGACCAGCTTGGGATCATCCCGAATACCTTCCAGCGATTAGGAATAAAAATGGAGCGCCGCGGCGATGATATTTTTATCCCTGAGCAGGACCATTACCAGATCGATACCTTTATCGACGGCTCCATCCTTACCATTGCAGATGCGATCTGGCCCGGATTAACGCCCGATCTGCTGAGCATTATTTTAGTAGTGGCAACACAGGCAAAAGGAACCGTGCTCATTCACCAGAAAATGTTCGAAAGCCGCCTGTTCTTTGTGGATAAGCTTATTGATATGGGAGCGCAGATCATTCTTTGCGACCCGCACCGCGCAACGGTGATCGGCCTTAACCACGAGCACCGCCTCAAAGGCATCTCCATGACCTCGCCCGATATCCGCGCGGGTGTATCGCTCTTGATCGCGGCGCTTTCCGCAAACGGGAAAAGCACGATTCATAATATAGAGCAGATCGACAGGGGATATCAGAACATCGATGCACGTTTACAGAAACTTGGCGCACAAATTGTTAGGAAGTAGCATTCTTCAACAAAAAAATGTATTTTTAAGCCATGAAAAAAGTAAATGTCCTCTTGATCCTTGCCGCATGTTCGGTGCTTGCATACGGATTTATCGCAAAAACAAATACCCCCGCACAGTCTGGTGCCGTTGAGGGAACAAATGTCGGAAATATTGCTCCGGACCTTAAATTCATGAGCCCGCAGGGAAAAGAGATCGCTCTTTCTTCCTTACGCGGAAAAGTAGTGCTGATCGATTTCTGGGCTTCCTGGTGCGGCCCCTGCAGAAGGGAAATGCCAACCGTGGTTGCTGCATACAATAAGTTCAAGGATCAGAAATTCAATAAGAAAGCAAAAGGATTCACCATCTATAGCTTATCGCTCGATAACAATAAGGATGCATGGGTGAACGCCATCGCGAAAGATGGCCTTGTATGGGAAAACCATGTAAGCGACCTTGGCGGATGGCAGTCGAAAGGCGCCGCACAGTACGGCGTTACGGGCATCCCTGCGGGCTTCTTAATTGACGAGAACGGTGTGATCGTTGCAAAAGGCGATGTGCTGAGAGGCCCGGGACTTGAGAACGAGCTGAACAAGCTGATCAAGACAGGCGCAAAATAAGCAGCGGATACGAAAGGCTAAAACCGTCATTCGTACAATTCGTAACTATTCGTATTTCGTAGGAATATAAAAGACAGGATTCATTTGGGTCCTGTCTTTTGTTTTTCCTTAGCTTTGGTTCTTAAATAAGAACAAATCATGAAAAAACTGCTTTTGATTCTTTGCCTCCTGGGCCCGCTGTTTTCGTTCGCACAAACAACGAAACCCGCAGTGCACATGGGCTGTTACGCCAGCGGCGATACGCTTACCGTTGAAGCCGTGAAGCGTGTGAGCTCGGTGAACCTGTTCGGCGACGGCTCGGGCGATTATAGCCTGAAGGAATGGAGCTTCGCCATGACCGTCAATAACAAAAAAACATACACTTTTAAGCACAACCCCAAGGCGACAAATGTGATCACCCCGCAAATGAAGGATGCCATGCTGGATAAGTTCAAGGCGGTGACAAGAGTAGTCATCAAGGATATTGTGATCGAAAGAAAGGGCGTGGAATCGAAGCTCGACTCCGTAGTGTTTTACCTCAATAATAAAGCGCTGAAAGTATGTGATGAAAAAACCGCACAGGCGAAGGACGACCTCATGCTGAAGTTTTCCTGCTTCAAGAACGGCGATGTGGCTTCCGTGAAAGACCTCCTGCATTACCCTACATTCTCCATCATTAATTTTAACCCGAAAGTGAACGTAAGGATCGTGTCGTATACGTTCGTGGTTCCGAAAATGGATGTGCGCAGAAATCCGAAGGCCATCGAAGGAATTGAAAACACGGGCATCGAACTTAACGCGGAAAGCTTTGAGATGGCAAAGAAGCTGGCCCCCGGCGAAGAGTTCATGATCAGCAACATCAAGGTGGAATTCAGCAACAGCAAAACAAAAACGAAGGAGATCGTTACCGTAGCGCCTATCAGCATCAGCATTGCGCGGAAAAGCAGTGAAGCCTGCGGCGAGGCCGGTTCCGACACGCTCTTTGTGCTCGAGTATTCAGGGAAGCTGCTCACCGGTAAGGACCGGAATCTGCCGGTAGTGGGCGAAAAAGTGCAGCTGAAGGATTCGCGCGATTCCGTGGTACAGATCACCGTTACCAACAGCTATGGAGATTTTACGTTCCGCAATCTCAAAGCCGATGAATCTTACAAGCTGAGCGTGATGGCGGCCGATAACCCGAAGCTGAAGGACCAGATCCTTTACCTCGCCAAGGTGGACGGCACCATTGTGAAAAGCTTTGAGAAAAAAGGGAACCTGTTCGTTTATTCCGTGCTTCCCGCCGAGCTGTTCCAGCTGGCAAAGGAGGACGAGGAAGATACCGAGCTCCGCATCCGTAATTTCGGAAAGTCGAGCCAGAGTGAGCTTACCGTGATCGAGGATATTTACTATGCGCCCAATTCATACGAGATCAACGACCTTTCCATCGCGCAGCTGGATAAGATCATCAGCGCGATGAAGCAGAACCCCGCTTTAAAACTTGCTATTTCCAGCCATACCGATGCCAACGGCGATGATGCCTACAACATGGGGCTTTCGGAAAAAAGAGCGAAAAAAGTAATGGAATACCTCGTTGCAAAAGGCATCGGGCAGGAGCGGCTGAAAGCCAAAGGATTCGGCGAAACGATGATCAAGAACCGCTGTAAGAATGGCGTGGATTGCTCGGAGCTGGAGCATGAATTGAACAGGCGGACGGAATTCAAGTTCACAAAATAAATTACCGCAGAGGCGCAAAGACGAAGAGGTTTGTCGGGACGGGCACGCAAAAAAATCAATCGCTAAGCGATACAATCTGCCTTCATTTAATTCATACAGAATCTGTGAATCTGCGGCAGATAAAGCATTACAGCAAATAACAAGATCCCTCCGCTGCGGTCGGGATGACAACTGCTCCGGCAAAGCCATAGCAGGATCAGATCATAATTAATCATAGGTCGCTCAAGCGATCATCGTTTAAAGCATAAAAATCTTAAGAGATCTGCGTTCCATTCTACACAGCTTTAGCAACGTAGCACGGAATGACTGTGTCATTGCGGGAGCCTATGCTTTTTTTAATTGAATTGCGGCAGCCCGGGCAAATTATGTCAAATTGTCTTATTATCTTTGTTGGCAGGCATTTTGAATAACCGGATGGTCTGAAAAATGAATGAAAAACATTAAAAAATTATTTAAAAAGATGAGCACACAGGAGAACGAAACCGTGAATGAGCAAAACGAGCAGGAACAGGAGCAGCAGCAACAGGAGAGCCCTGTACAGGAGTCCGACCCGAGGGATGTTAAATTGAGCGAGATGAAGGCAAAGGTGGATGAGCTGAATGATAAATACCTCCGTTTGTATTCCGAATTTGATAATTTCAGGAAGCGCACTGCAAAAGAAAAGCAGGAGCTGATCCAGTCCGGTGGCGAAGATGTTTTTAAAAGCATACTTCCTGTGATCGACGACTTTGAAAGGGCCATTAAATCAAACAGCGAAACCTCCGATGTGAAAGCCGTGAACGATGGTGTAAACCTCATTTATAACAAACTGAAATCAACCCTGAACCAGAAGGGCCTTGAAGAGATGAAAGCGCTGGGTGAGCCTTTCAATGCCGATGTGCACGAGGCGATCACCAGCATTCCTTCACCTTCCGAAGACATGAAAGGCAAAGTGCTGGATGAGCTCGAAAAAGGATATATGCTGAATGGAAAGATCATCCGCTTCGCAAAAGTGGTGATCGGAAATTAATGAGAGTTAAATTGTGCCGCACATTGTAGTGCAGAAGAAACATACAGATTATGTCAAAAAGAGATTATTACGAGATCCTGGAAGTGTCGAGGAGCGCGAGTGCCGATGAGATAAAAAAGGCATACCGTAAAATGGCCATTAAATACCATCCCGATAAAAATCCGGGTGATAAGGCTGCGGAAGAGAAATTCAAGGAAGCTGCGGAAGCATACGAGATCCTGAGCAATGCCGAGAAAAAGCAGCGCTACGATCAGTACGGCCACGCCGGCGTTGGCGGAAGCTCCGGATTTGGCGGCGGAGGTGGCGGCGGCTTTGGCGGCATGAACATGGATGATATTTTCAGCCAGTTCGGCGATGTGTTCGGCGGACATTTCGGCGGCGGCGGATTTGGTGGAGGCAGAGGCAGGCGCGTAAACCGCGGATCCAACCTGCGCGGAAAAGTGAAGCTTACGCTGGAAGAGATCGCCAACGGAGTTGAGAAAAAAATTACGGTGAATAAGTTTGTTTCCTGCAAGCCTTGTAACGGCTCCGGGGCGCAGAACGCTTCCGCTAAAAATACATGCTCTACCTGTCGCGGTACAGGCCAGGTTACCCGGATGACGCAAACCATCCTCGGTGCCATGCAAACCTCCAGCACCTGCCCGTCATGCGGAGGTGAAGGACAAACAATTACCGATAAATGTAAATCCTGCCATGGAGAAGGAATTGTGCGCGAAGAAGAAGTAGTTACATTCCAGGTGCCTGCAGGCGTTGCCGAAGGCATGCAGCTTTCCGTTGCAGGCCGTGGGAACATGGGCGCGCGCGGAGGTGTTGCCGGCGACCTGATCGTAGTGATCGAGGAAGTGGAGCATGAGCTGCTGAAGCGCGATGGAATGAACCTGTTCTACGATCATTACATCAGTATCGCGGATGCCGCGCTTGGCACACAGATCGAGGTTCCTACGATCGACGGAAAAGCAAAGGTGAAGATAGAGCCCGGAACGCAAAGCGGTAAAGTGCTGCGCTTAAAAGGCAAGGGGCTGCCCGACCTCAACAGCTATTCACGCGGCGATATCCTGGTGAACATCAACGTATGGACACCGCAGAACCTGACCAAGGAAGAGAAGAAGATCCTGGAAGACCTGCGCAGCGCGGAAAATTTCAAACCGCACCCGAGCAGGAAAGACAAAGGCTTCTTTGAGCGGATGAAAGAATATTTCAATTAAAGATCATTAACCATCGGTCATGTTAAAAAGCGCGCTGGCCCTTTTCGTTTGTTTGCTTGCCGCGAATGTATTGCAGGCGCAGGACACGGTGAGGATCCGGCGGCCGGAAGATGACAGGTACTGCACGCTCCGGATCTGTATCAAAAAAGAGTGCTTTACCGACAGCATTCCGCTGTCGGCACTTTCCGGTGATGTAAATATGGAGCTTACCATTGACGATCGCTGTGATACAAAGAAGCATGCAGATGTGTTTGTTGCTTCGTTTGAGCTCTGGGCAGGCAGCGGCGTTACGGCGCATTCGCTGATGGCGTACAGCTCCTTCTTCACAGGCTCCCAGAAGAAAATGCTCCTTAACCTGAAAAAAGGAGAAGCCTTCACAGTTAAAAATGTAGTGGTTCATGCGCCGGACGGGTTTGCAAAAATGGATTCCCTCCGCGTAATAATTAAATAACGATAAAGGATGCCTTCAATTTTATCTGCTCAGAACATTGTTAAACGGTACGCAACACATACGGCGCTCGACGATGTATCACTTGAAATTCCCGCACAAAGTATTTTCGGATTGCTCGGCCCTAACGGCGCCGGCAAAACTTCGCTGATCCGCATCATCAACCAGATCACCGGCCCCGATTCGGGCACCGTGCTGTTTGAAGGGCAGAAGCTTTCTCCGCAGCATATCGAAAACATCGGCTACCTGCCGGAAGAAAGAGGGCTCTATAAAAAGATGGAAGTGGGCGAGCAGGCTTTGTACCTTGCGCAGCTGAAGGGAATGCCAAAGGCCGAAGCGAAGAAAAAGCTGAAGGTTTGGTTCGATAAGTTCGATATGAACGCATGGTGGAACAAAAAGGTGGAAGAGCTTTCAAAAGGGATGCAGCAAAAGGTGCAGTTCATTGTCACCGTGCTACACGAGCCGAAGCTGCTCATCCTCGATGAGCCGTTCAGCGGCTTCGACCCGATCAATGCCAACCTTATTAAGAACGAGATCCTGAGCCTGAAGGAAAAAGGCTCCACGATCCTTTTTTCTACACATAACATGGGCTCGGTGGAAGAGCTGTGCGATCACATCGCGCTGATCAACCGTTCGAAAAAGATCCTCGACGGGCCGGTGAAGGAGATCCGCAAAAATCATAAATCGAATACATACGAGATCGAGTTCAGCGGCAACATGATGGGCTTCACCAATTCACTGTGGACCTTCGGCAAGCTTGGAGAGCACAAGCTGGAAGGTGAGTACTGCAAGGCGCAGGTGGTGCTTACTCCCGGAACTACCGCGAACCAATTGCTGGAATCCATCCTGCCTGTAGCGCAGATCCATTCCTTCCGCGAGATCATTCCAAGTATGAACGATATTTTCATCTCGAAAGTGAACGCTGAAAACCCGTTGGGAACAAAAAGTAATTTCACTGAGTAATTGTCATTGCGGGCATAGTAGCACCCAAGATTCGTAAATTAGAACAAATTCGTTATCCGTAATATGAATAAGATCCTTCTCATCATCAAGCGTGAATACCTTTCGAGGGTACGGAAAAAATCCTTCATTCTTATGACCATCCTCGGCCCGATACTGATGGCGGGAATCCTTGTGGTGCCGATCTGGCTGTCGCTTCAGAAATCCGAAAAGCAAAAGATAGAGGTGATCGATGAGAGCTACCAGTTCTCTTACATCAGCAGCAAGGACGGGCTTCGCAAAGGATTGATCCCGGAGAATGAAAGCGTTCATTTTGATTATCCCGAGATAAAGATAGAAGATGCACGCGCCGGATTTTACGATACCGATTACGACGCCATCCTGTATGTGCCGCGGAACCTGCTGAATGGCGGACAGCTCGGCATCAGCCTTTTCTACAAGAAGCAGCTCAGCAACAGCGTGCAGGAGCACATCCGCACGAGCATGAGCAAAATGATCTACGAGGTAATGCTGTCGCAGAACAAGGTGAACATGAACGTGATCAAGGATGCGAAGGATAAATCTACGTTCGAGCTCAAAACGATCCAGCTGGATGAAACCGGCAAGGACAAAGAAACAAACACCGCGGTGAATGTCGGGATCGGCTTCGCATGCGCCATCGCTATTTATTTCCTGATCTTCTTTTACGGCGCCCAGGTAATGCGCGGCGTAATGGAAGAGAAGACCAGCCGCATCGTGGAGGTGATCCTGTCCTCCGTAAAGCCTTTTCAGCTGATGATGGGAAAGATCATCGGTGTGGCGATGGTAGGGCTTACACAGTTCATCCTTTGGGTGATCCTCACCACAAGCATTTATTCGATCGCTGCTGCAACCGTGCTGAAAGGCATGGACATTAAGCGCGTGCAGCAGAAGGAAGAGGTGATCCGCATCAGCCAGGACCTCGATGCAAGCCACATGGGCAAGATCGAGCGCAACCCGGTGGTCGACCTCTGGAGCAAATTCGAGAATGTGGATATGCCCGAGATCCTTGTTTGCTTCCTGCTTTATTTCCTTGCCGGCTACCTGCTGTACAGCGCTCTTTTTGCTGCGATAGGCTCGGCTGTGGACAATGAAGCCGAAACCAACCAGTTCATGCTGCCCGTCACCATACCGCTCGTGTTCTCCTTTATGATCGCGCAGTTTGTTACCCAGGATCCGCAGGGAAGCCTCGCCTTCTGGTTCTCCATGATCCCGCTTACATCGCCGGTGGTGATGATGGTGCGCCTTCCGTTCGGTGTGCCAATGTGGGAGCTGGCATTGTCCATAAGCCTGCTGATCGGCGGTTTTGTGGCAACCACCTGGCTTGCAGGCCGCATTTACCGCACCGGCATTCTTATGTATGGCAAAAAGGTAAGCTGGAAAGAGCTGGGTAAATGGCTGTTCTATAAGGGATAATTTTAACGTCATTGCGATCCGCCGCGGCGGAGAAGCAATCTCATCCTAAGAACAATTTTATTGTTTCCATTGCTTGTATCCTACGCCTGTAATAGCTACATTTAAGCCTATAAACAATTAATGAAGAGAGAAGCGATTTATGAGGATTGCCGTTATAGACCTGGGGACAAATACATTCAACATTCTTATCGTAGAGGTCGCTTCCGATAAAAGCTACAGCACCATTTTCCAGGCAAAGCTTCCCGTAAAGCTTGGCGAAGGAGGCATCAACGAGAACATGATCCAGCCTGTGCCCTTTCAGCGCGGCATCAACGCCTTAAAACAGCACCAGAAAACCATAGAGCAGTATGATGTGCACCAGGTATATGCCTTTGCCACTTCGGCTGTGCGTGAAGCAGTCAACGGGCAGGAATTCGTGGAAAAGCTGAAGCTCGAGACAGGCTTTGAAGTGCAGGTGATCGATGGCGACAGGGAAGCCGAATTTATTTATTACGGCGTGCGTGAAGCTGTGGAGCTTACGGATGAGAACTCGCTCATTATTGATATTGGCGGTGGCAGCACGGAGTTCATCATCGCCAACAAAGACAAGATCTTCTGGAAGCAAAGCTTTTTACTTGGGGCGGCACGCCTGCTCGAGCGCTTCAATCCTTCCGACCCCATTACCGATAAACAGATCGCAGAGATCAACAGCTATCTGAAAGAGCAGCTGCAGCCATTGTTTGATGCGGTGCAGGAATATCCGGTAACAGAGCTGATCGGCTCATCCGGCTCTTTTGATTCGCTTGCGGAAATGATCACGCACCGCTTTTACACGCCCGAGGTTCTCGATGGAAAAACGGAGTATACATTCAACCTCGATGATTGCGCCGCGGTGTATGATATTATTTTAAAGTCGACGCGCGAGGAACGCCTGAATATGAAAGGGCTTGTGGAAATGCGGGTGGACATGATCGTTATTTCCAGCATTATCGTTTATTTCACTCTTACATCCTTTGAGATAAAGAAGATGCGCCTCTCTACCTACGCCCTTAAAGAAGGCGTGATGTATGAGTTGCTGAATTGATGCACGTTTTTTTAATTTTGAACTTCATAACTTTACACAATGGCCAAGATCCTGATAATCGACGATGAAAAAAGTATCCGCAAAACCCTGCGGGAGATCCTCGAGTACGAAAAGTACCAGGTGGATGAAGCTTCGGATGGAGTGGAAGGCTTAGGAATGATCCAGAAAGAAAGATATGATATTGTGCTGTGCGACATTAAAATGCCGAAGATGGATGGCATCGAAGTGCTTGAGAAAGTGATGCAGCTTTCCATCGATACGCCTGTTGTGATGGTTTCCGGCCACGGTAATATTGAAACGGCAGTAGAGGCAGTAAAGAAAGGGGCTTTTGATTTTATTGCAAAGCCCCTCGACCTGAACCGCCTGCTGGTCACCATCCGCAACGCAATGGACAAGTCGGTGCTGGTAAAGGAAACAAAAGTGCTGAAGAAAAAAGTAAGCAAAACATTTGATATGATCGGCGAATCAAAAGCCATTGGCCAGATCAAGGAAATGGTGGAGCGTGTAGCGCCTACCGATGCGCGTGTCCTTATCACAGGGGGCAACGGAAGCGGGAAGGAGCTGGTGGCGCGCTGGCTGCATGAAAAGAGCAGCCGCTCGGCAGCGCCGCTCATAGAGGTGAACTGTGCCGCTATCCCCAGCGAGCTGATCGAAAGTGAATTGTTCGGGCATGAGAAAGGCGCCTTTACTTCCGCGATCAACCAGCGCAAAGGAAAATTTGAGCAGGCCGAAGGAGGCACGCTGTTCATGGACGAGATCGGCGATATGAGCCTTTCCGCGCAGGCAAAGGTGTTGCGCGCCTTACAGGAGAATAAGATCACACGTGTAGGAGGAGAGAAGGAAATTAAAGTGAATGTTCGCGTGATTGCTGCAACCAATAAAGACCTTCAGAAAGAAATAGCGGCAGGGAATTTTCGCGAGGATCTCTATCATCGCCTGAGCGTGATCCTCATCCATGTGCCATCGCTGAATGAGCGGAAGGATGATATTCCGCTGCTTGCAGAACATTTTTTAAAGATGATCTGCGAGGATCATAACATGCCTTTGAAAAGCTTCAGCAAGGATGCGATCAAAGAATTACAAAAGATCAATTGGACGGGAAATATCCGCGAGTTCCGCAATGTGGTGGAGCGACTCATCATTCTTTGCGATAAAACCATTACCGACAAGGATGTGATCGCGTATGCACGGCCCCTGAAAGGCTAAACAGCTTAATGCTTAAAATCAACCTGGTAAAGATCCTTCCATAATTTGCCGGTTACATAGATTTTGTCGGAGATGGAATCATAGGCGATGCCGTTCAGCACTTCGGCATTTGAGTATTTTCTTTTCGCATCGTCGGTAAGCGAAGCAAAGTTCAGCAGCCCTGTTACCTTTCCGCTTGCCGGATCGATCTTCACCACGTAATTCTTCATCCACACATTCGCATAGATCGATCCCCTGATGTATTCCAGCTCGTTCAGGTAATCTTCGGCATATCCGCCATTGGTGACATTCAGCGTTTTTGTGACTTTCAGCGTTTGCGGATCGAGGTATGTTAATACGTTGGTTCCGTCGCTCATGATAAGCGAAGTGCCGTCCGTGGTCATTCCCCAGCCTTCCTTGCTGTTAAAGCTGAAGCGTCCGAGCTGCTTATATGTTTTTGCATCGTAGATAAATCCTACCTGGTTCTTGTAGGTGAGCTGGTAGATCTTGTTGTTGAGGAACACAATGCCTTCACCGAAATATGTTTTAGGATCCAGCTCGGCCTTTACATCAATTTTCCCCGTTTTAGGGTCCACCGGGCCTAACACAGAGCGCAGCCCGGGAAAATCCTCCGGTGATCCGGTGCTTTCAAATAATTTTCCGTCGTGGAACAACAGGCCTTCCGTAAACGATAAGGTGTCGTGAGGCAATGTACCCGCCAGCGTATACTCAATGGTAGGCACAAACTCTTCCACTTTCGTTTCCTCGGGTTTGTTTTCGGGTGGTGTTGGATTGTCGCTGCATGCCGTGAGAGATGCGATCGCGATCAGGGAAAAGATATATTTTTTCATGCTTGAAATTATAAAGTTGTATTCAGCAGCTTCCCGCTTTCCATGAGCTTCTGCAGGTGCGGCTCATACACCACTTCCTTCATCAGGTTGATGTGGCCGGTGTGATGGCAGTCGGTGCCCAGCAGCGAGATCATGTTCTTGTCGATCATCTGCTCTGCAATTTTTTTTGTAGCCATGGAGTAATACCCGCTGAGCGAATTGATATTGAGCTGCAGCAGCACGCCTTTGTCGATGAATGATTCATACTTCTCAAAATCGGGATGCCAGAAATTGTAACGCTCCGGATGCGCCAGCACGGGCTTGTACCCGAGGGTTTGCATCTTGAAGATGGCATGGTACAGGTTATCCGGCGGGTTCATGTACGACACTTCAAACAGCAGGTAATTGTTTCCGAAGGTCAGCAGCTTTTCGTTGTCGAGCTTTCTTTCAAAGTCAAAATCGAGGTAATATTCGGCAGCGGCGCTGAGGTCGACCGGGATGCCTTTCTCTTTCAGCGCAGCCTTCACCGGCTCCAGTCCGCCGAGAATAGTTTCAGGAGTGTTCCTGTAGGCATCGCTCATGATGTGCGGCGTGGTGATGATCTTTTTGTAGCCCATCTCATACAGCTTCGTGATCATGTTCACGCTGTCGTCGAGGCCTTTGGAGCCGTCATCGATGTTGGGAACGAGATGGGAATGGATGTCGCAGCCGAGGAGAGAAAGGTCTACCGGCTCTTTCAGGCGCTTGTTCTTTTTGAAGATGCTGAAGATTCCCATGTTTGTTTACTGAAATTTATAGTAACTCTAATTTTTATAAACTGCGTCACTTCGAGTACGTAACGCAGTGGAGTGTATCGAGAAGTAGACCAGTTCTCGATACTTTCGCCAAAAAAGGCGAAAACTCGAACTGACATCCCTATCACAACATTTTTATAAAAACTTTACTTTATATAAAAACTGTGACGGTTATCACTTCTTCAATCCCGAACGGAACCATTCCAGCGTAAGCTGTAATCCTTCTTCAATTTTGTATCCGGGATCGTATCCCAATGCTGTTCTTGCTTTTGTAATATCGGCAAGCGAATCGCGGATGTCGCCGGAGCGCTCTGCCCTGTACGTTTGGTCTGCCGTGCTGCCTGTCAGCTTTTTCAGGATCCCGATCAGCTGGTTCAGTGAAACACGCTCGCCGACCGCAATGTTGAAAACGCTTCCTTCTGCCGGCGCATTTGACCCGAGCATGGCTTTTACATTTGCCTGTACGGCATTCGCCACAAATGTGAAATCGCGTGTCTGCTCGCCGTCGCCGTTGATCGCGGGCGATTGGTTGTTGAGCAGTGCGTTGATGAATAAAGGGATCGCTGCGGCATATTCTCCCTGCGGGTTCTGGCGTGGGCCGAAAATATTAAAATAGCGCAAGCCGATGATCTGCATGTTGTAGGTCTTTGCGAAGATCTCCCCGTACAGCTCATTTGTCATTTTGGAAACGGCATAGGGTGAAAGCTGCTTGCCGATCTGCTCTTCCACTTTTGGAAGCACTTTGCTGTCGCCGTAAACGGAAGATGAGCTTGCATACACCACGCGCTTAACGCCCGCATCGCGTGCTGCGATCAGCACATTTATAAAGCCTGTGGCATTCACGTTATGCGTAGCGATCGGATTTTTGATGGAGCGCGGCACAGAGCCCAGCGCCGCCTGGTGAAACACATAATCGATCCCGGCGCATGCCTTGATGCAATCATCGAGGCTGCAGATATCGCCTTTGATGAATTGAAAGTTCGGAGCAGATGCGAAGAGCTGAATGTTCTCTTCAAAGCCGGTGGAAAGGTTATCGAGCACCACCACTTTTCCTGCACGGTGCTTCAGCAGGTATTGCACAATGTTGGAGCCGATGAAGCCTGCGCCGCCTGTTACCAGGAAAGCCTTGTCTGAGATGTCGGAAGCGTGGAACGGAGTAGTGTACATTTTAATCAGGTTGATCGGACCGGTGCAGGATTTAATTTACCGTTTAGCGTACTGGTCTTCGTAATATTTTTTATAATCGCCGGATGTTACACCCTTGAGCCATTCTTCATTGGAAAGGTACCAGTCTACCGTTTTCTCCAGCCCTTCTTCAAACTGCAGGGAAGGCGTCCAGCCCAGCTCATGCTGCAGCTTCGAGGAGTCAATGGCATAACGGAGGTCATGCCCCGCGCGGTCTTTCACAAATGTGATGAGCTTCGCAGATTCGCCTTCCGCACGCCCCAGCTTTTTATCCATAATGCTGCACAGCAGGCGGATCACGTCGATGTTCTTCCATTCATTGTGCCCGCCGATGTTGTAGGTATCGCCGGCTTTTGCCTTGTGAAAAACAATGTCGATCGCCCTTGCATGGTCTTCTACATACAGCCAGTCGCGCACATTCTCGCCCTTCCCGTAAACAGGTACGGGCTTATTGTTCTTAATGTTGTGGATCGCCAGCGGGATCAGCTTTTCCGGGAAATGATGGCTTCCGTAATTATTGGAGCAGTTGGAAATAACAATATCCAGTCCGTATGTATCATGGTATGCCCTTACGAAATGATCGGAAGAGGCTTTGGATGCCGAATACGGACTGTGCGGATCATACTTTGTTTCTTCGGTGAACATTCCTGTTTCACCCAATGCGCCATACACTTCATCGGTGGAAACATGGTAGAAGCGTTTCGATGAAAAGTCGTCCTTCCATTCCTGCTTTGCAGCATTCAGCAGGTTCACCGTGCCGATCACATTCGTCATCACAAATTCAAGCGGGTTGGAAATGCTGCGGTCAACATGGCTTTCCGCCGCAAGGTGGATCACCGCGTCAAATTTATGTTCCGCAAACAGTGCGGAGATAAATGCCGCATCAACAATATCGCCTTTTACAAATGTGTAATTCGGCTTGTTCTCGATGTCCGTTAAATTCGCCAGGTTTCCGGCGTAGGTGAGCTTATCGAGGTTTACAATGCTGTAAGCCGGGTACTTGTTCACGAACAGGCGCACTACGTGCGATCCGATGAAGCCGGCGCCGCCGGTAATGAGTATCTTTTTGTCTGACATTACAGGCTCCAGTAAGTTAAACTTTTGATCTTTCCTCTCAGGATCCCTTTTATATCCACTAAGATCCCGCCTTCGGAAAGCACCGATTTATAGTAGGCTTCATCGAGTGTAAGATAATCCCTGTGATTTACTGCAACTACAACGGCATCGTAGCCCTTGCCAACAGATGGCGCAAGTCCGAAGCCGTATTCATGTTCCAGCTCATGTGATTCCGCGTAAGGGTCAACCACATCCACCTGTACGCCGAATGATTTGAATTCTTTAATAACATCCGCCACTTTTGAGTTGCGGATATCGCTCACGTTCTCCTTGAAGGTAGCGCCCATCACAAGCACCCGCGATTCTGACAGGTTTTTCTTTGCTGCAATGATCTTTTTCACGGTTTGCTTCGCCACGTAGAATCCCATCGAGTCGTTCACATAACGTCCGGAGTTGATCACGCGCGCATGGTAGCCGAGCTCTTCCGCCTTGTAGGTAAGGTAATACGGGTCTACGCCAATGCAGTGGCCGCCAACCAGCCCCGGCGAAAATTTAAGAAAGTTCCACTTGGTTCCCGCTGCTTCGAGCACATCGTACGTATTGATGCCAAGGCGGCTGAAGATGATCGAGAGCTCATTCATGAGCGCAATGTTCACATCGCGCTGTGTGTTCTCGATGATCTTTGCAGCTTCGGCCACCTTGATGGATGCTGCTTTGTGAACGCCGGGCTCCACAATGATCTTGTATGTTTCAGCGATCACCTCCAGCGATTCCTCATCGCATCCTGAAACTACTTTTAATATTTTGGTGATGGTATGTTCCTTGTCGCCCGGATTGATGCGCTCCGGTGAATAGCCGACCTTAAAATCTGACATGAATTTCAATCCCGAGATATCTTCGAGGACGGGGATACAATCTTCTTCGGTGCAACCCGGATATACGGTGGATTCATAAACTACATAATCTCCTTTTTTGAGGGCTTTGCCAACGGAGCGGGATGCGCCGAGCAAAGGCTTCAGGTCGGGAAGATTGTGCTCATCGATAGGGGTGGGAACGGCGATAATGAAAAAATTCGCCTGTTTCAGCACGTCGATGGAAGCGGTGAACTCGATGTCGCAGCCTTCAAAGTCTTTGGCTTCCAGCTCCTGCGAAGGATCGATATTGTTCTGCATCATTTTCACGCGCTCTTCGTTGATGTCGAAGCCGATCACCTTTACTTTCTTCGCAAAGGCAAGCGCGATCGGTAATCCCACGTAGCCAAGGCCGATGACGGCGATCTTGGCTTCCTTGTTTTTGATCTTGTTTATCATATCATCATTCTTTTTACCACTAAGGCATTAAGTGCGCTTAGATTCGTAATTCGTTTAGATTCGTAATTCGCTGTTAACTTTTTTTGTCAGGCCCGCGCAATGCATAGATCCGCTCGATCATATCCACCACCTTTAATCCTTCCATGGCATTCGTAGTGATCGTTGTCCGGCCTTTCAATGTATCGATCACATTCGCGATGATCTGCGGGTGATTGTTTGCGGAGCCTTTGTAAGCGCCATAATCATTGGCTTCGTTGGTAGGTGCAAGCGATGGCAATGTATAGTCCTTGATGTTGCAATGCTCCACCTGGTCCATGTATTGTCCGCCCACTTTCACGCTTCCCTGGCTTCCGATGATCGTGATGCTGCTTTCCAGGTTGGAGTTCCACACGGCAGTGGAATAATTGATGCTTCCCATTCCGCCGTTCACAAAGTTAAAGCTGACGAATCCGCTGTCTTCAAAATCCGTTAAAGCGGCATGGTTAAAATCGCTGAACTTCGCCTGGATGTCTTTAATGTCGCCGAAGATCCAGAACAGCAGGTCGATCCAGTGGGAGAACTGTGTGAACAGCGTTCCGCCATCGAGCTCCTGCGTGCCTTTCCAGCCACCTTTTTTATAGTAGCGCTCATCGCGGTTCCAGTAGCAGTTCAGCTGCACCATGTACACGTCGCCGATGATCTTTTCCTCTACAATTTTTTTCAGCCATACCGATGGAGGCGAGTACCTGTTCTGCATCACGCAGAAAACGGTTTTGTGATGCTGCAATGCCTTGTACAGCATAGCTTCACAATCCGCTTTGCTTAACGCCATCGGCTTTTCACATACCACGTTCTTTCCTGCTTCAAGCGCTAACAGTGAATGCTGTGCATGCAGGCCGTTTGGCGTGCATACATTCACCACCTCAATTTCGGGATGCTTTGCAAGCATTTCTTCCGGACTGGAAAAAAAATCTTCTTTTAGATCCGCAATGCCTAATTGCTCTTTTGTGGCTACATCACATACGGCAACCAGCTCCGCTTCGGGGTTCCTGCGAACCATTTCTGCGTGGCGCTTCCCGATATGTCCCTGGCCTATGACTGCGAATTTTATTTTCATTTTATCTAACCAATCTTACTTACTTTACCACTTTCCAATTTGTACTTCTCCTTGCTCTCGGGGCATTCCGCATTTCCGTCCTTATCGAACTGCAGGCGGTGTCCGTATTCACTGATCCAGCCCAGCTGCTTCGCCGGGTTCCCCACCCATAATGAGTAAGGAGGAACGTCCTTCGTCACTACCGCGCCTGCGCCGATAAATGCATAGTCACCGATGTTGTGCCCGCATACGATAGTTGCATTTGCACCGATCGAAGCGCCTTTTCCAACATGTGTTTTTGCGTATTCATTTTTGCGGTTCACAGCGCTTCTCGGGTTGATCACATTGGTGAACACCATTGATGGCCCCAGGAATACATCGTCATCGCAGGTTACGCCGGTATAGATCGAAACGTTGTTCTGCACCTTTACATTGCTGCCCAGCACTACCTGCGGCGAGATCACCACGTTCTGCCCGATGTTGCAATTCTCCCCGAGCGTGCAGCCCGGCATGATATGCGAGAAATGCCAGATCTTCGTTCCTTTGCCAATCGTGCAGCCTTCGTCTATTATTGCGGTTTCGTGAGAAAAGTACTCCATTCAGTTTATAGTTTCTTTTTATGAACACAGCCCTAACTCCTCTTCCTTCGGCTACGCTCAGGATAAACCGGGGAATTGATCCTGCTCTGATGTTTGATTTATTTTCAAAGTTTAAATAGCGGCAGAATTATGACTGTTAACCGTCTCCGATCTCCCAACTCCAACCTCCCAACTATCTGGCTAACTAAAACTCCTGTGTTCCGTTTTATTCAGCTCTTCTTTCGAGAGCGATTTAAAATATTCATAGGTGATCTTCAATCCTTCCTCGCGTCCTACTTTGGGCTCCCATTTTAAGATCTCGCGTGCTTTTGTAATGTCCGGCTTACGCTGTTTCGGATCATCCTGCGGCAGGGGCTTTGAAATTAATTTTTGTTTGGTGCCTGTCAGCTTAATGATCTCCTCGCCAAATTCCTTGATCGTGATCTCGCTCGGGTTGCCAATGTTCATCGGCTGTACATAATCGCTCATCAGCAGTCGGTAAATGCCTTCCACGAGGTCGTCCACATAGCAGAATGAACGTGTCTGGGATCCGTCGCCGAACATGGTGAGGTCTTCTCCGCGGAGCGCCTGCCCGATGAATGCCGGCAATACGCGCCCGTCATTGAGGCGCATGCGTGGGCCGTAGGTGTTAAAGATGCGGATGATGCGGGTTTCCACGCCGTGGTACGTATGATAGGCCATTGTCATGGCTTCCATAAAGCGTTTTGCTTCATCGTACACGCCGCGGGGGCCAACGGGATTAACATTTCCCCAGTATTCTTCCGTTTGCGGGTGTACCAGCGGATCGCCGTACACTTCGGATGTGGAAGCAACAAGGATGCGCGCTTTTTTTACACGTGCAAGTCCAAGGAGGTTATGTGTTCCGAGAGAGCTCACCTTGAGCGTCTGGATCGGGATCTTGAGGTAATCGATAGGGGAGGCCGGTGATGCGAAGTGCAGGATGTAATCCAGTTCGCCCGGCACAAATACGAATTTTGAAACATCATGGTGATAGAATTCAAAGTTCTTCAGCTTCATCAGGTGCTCGATGTTCTTAAGATCGCCGGTAATGAGATTGTCCATCCCGATCACAAAATAGCCTTCCTTGATGAACCTGTCGCAAAGGTGTGAGCCTAAAAATCCGGCAGCACCTGTAATTAGTATTCTTTTCATAATTCAGTTTTAGAATTTCAGGATTTTTAATTTTAGACTTGAATCCAGCAATTCAAAAAATCTAAAATTCAGCAATTCAAAAATTATTTTACATTCTCTCTTCCGATGCTGTAATACGTATATCCAAGCTCCTTCATCTGTTCGATGCCGTACAAGTTGCGTCCGTCAAAGATCAGCTTGTTTTTCAGCAATGCGCTTACCTTTTCAAAGTTCGGCGTGCGGAACAGCCCCCATTCGGTTGCGATCAGCAATGCATCCGCATCTTTCAGCGCTTCGTACTCATCAGCGGCATAGCTGATCTTATCGCCGATCAGCTTCTTCACGTTCTTCATTCCTTCCGGGTCATACGCTGTAACGGTAGCTCCCGCTTTCAGCAATTCCTCTATGAGGTACAATGCAGGCGCTTCGCGGATATCGTCTGTATCGGGCTTAAATGCAAGTCCCCAGAGGGCTATCTTTTTTCCTTTGAGGTCGTTGTTGAAATGCGCTTTGATCCTTGGGATGATGATCGTTTTTTGCTTTTCATTGATCTCCATCACCGCATCGAGGATCTTGAAATCATAATTCACTTCTGCCGCCGATTTGGCTAAGGCCTGTACATCTTTCGGGAAGCAGCTTCCGCCGTAGCCGATGCCCGGGAACAGGAAGCGTTTGCCGATCCTGTCGTCGGAGCCGATCCCGATGCGTACCGAATCAACATCGGCGCCCACCTTTTCGCAGAGGTTTGCGATCTCGTTCATGAAAGTGATCTTGGTGGCGAGGAATGCGTTGGCAGCGTATTTTGTAAGCTCGGCAGATTTTTCATCCATGAAGATGATCGGGTTGCCCTGGCGTACATAAGGCTTGTAGAGCTCTTCCATTGTTTTGCGCGCTTTCTCGGAGGATGTGCCGATCACTACGCGGTCGGGCTTCAGGAAATCGTCCACTGCAAAGCCTTCACGCAGGAACTCGGGGTTGGAAACAATATCGAATTCCACGTTTGCATTCTTTGCGACAGCCTGGCGCACTTTCTCTGCGGTGCCTACCGGCACTGTGCTTTTATCAACGATCACTTTGTAATCCTTGATAAGTTTCCCAAGGTCGTTTGCAACGCCGAGGATATAGCTGAGGTCGGCAGATCCGTCTTCGCCCGGAGGCGTTGGAAGCGCGAGGAAAATGATCTTGACGTTTTCAATGGCAGTGGCGAGGTCGGTGGTAAAGGTAAGCCTTCCCTGCTTGATGTTGCGCTCGAACAGCACATCGAG
This sequence comes from Bacteroidota bacterium, assembly GCA_025963725.1. GTDB lineage: Bacteria > Bacteroidota > Bacteroidia > 2-12-FULL-35-15 > 2-12-FULL-35-15 > 2-12-FULL-35-15. Next base: position 151,001 of record JAOQAE010000004.1, read on the forward strand.
GTGCGGCTCATAAATAGGAAGGATGCCCGATTGCATCTGTTTTACTTTTTCCTGGTTGATGTCCACACAGATCACATCGTTTCCTGTTTCTGCAAGGCAGGTGCCTGTAACCAGCCCTACATAACCCGTCCCTACTACTGCTATATTCATATAATTTTAATTTTAGATTCCTGAATGTTTGAATTTCGAATAAAGATCCGCGCTTGAATTTAGTTGCAGAATTCCAGCACGCTGGATGTGATGTATTTCAATGTTTCCTCATCCAGCTCGGTGTGCATTGGCAGTGAAACCACGCAGTCGCAGAGCTTTTCCGTTACCGGGAAGTCGCCGGCCTTGTAGCGCGGGTCGAGGTATGCCTTCTGCATGTGCAGCGGGATCGGGTAATAGATCATTGCCGGGATGTCCTTCGATGCCAGGAAATCACGCAGCGCTGCCCTGTCAACACCGTTCAGCTGCAATGTGTATTGGTGAAATACGTGGTCCGAATATTTTGCGCGGGCCGGTGTTTTCAATTTTGAGTTTCCTGCAAAAGCCTTGTCGTAATAATCTGCAGCCTTGTTCCTTGCCGCTGCGTAATTATCGAGGTCGCGCAGCTTGATGCGCAGGATCGCAGCCTGGATGCTGTCGAGGCGGGAGTTCACGCCGATCGAATCATGTACATACTGAACCGATTGTCCGTGGTTGGCGATCATCCTGATCTTTGCGGCAAGCGCATCATCGTTGGTGAAGATCGCTCCGCCATCGCCATAGCAGCCTAAGTTCTTTGAGGGGAAAAAGGAGGTGCAGCCGATGGTTCCGATGGTGCCTGCTTTTTTGCGTGTGCCGTCGGCGTAAATGTATTCGGCGCCGATCGCCTGGGCGGTATCTTCGATCACGTGCAGGTTATGCTTCTTCGCCAGCGCCATGAGCGCTTCCATGTTGGCGCACTGGCCAAACAGGTGTACAGGCACGATCGCTTTTGTTTTCGGGGTGATCGCTTTTTCGATCGCGTTAATATCTATGTCGAAGGTATCCGGGATCACATCCACGAGCACCGGCTTTAATCCAAGCAGGGCGATCACTTCGGCCGTAGCCACATACGTAAAATCAGCGGTGATCACTTCGTCGCCCGGCTTCAGGTCGAGCGCCATCATGGCTATCTGCAGGGCATCCGTGCCGTTTGCGCAGGGGATCACATGCTTTGCACCGAGGTATTGCTCCAGCTCCGCCTGGAATGCTTTCACTTCGGGGCCATTGATGAATGCCGTGTTGTTCAGCACATTCTGGATGGCGGCATCCACTTCGGGTTTTATTTTTTCGTATTGACTTTTCAGGTCAACCATCTGGATCTTTTTAGCTAATTTTTCCATTGTTTCAGTGTCTGAATTAAGAATGCGAATATAATGAAAATTAACAAACCGGGCGGGCAATTTTGACCCCTTTAATTCGTTAAAAAAGGCTATATTTGACAATTATTTCACACGATGAAAAAAATCCTTATTCTATTTACGATTGCATTTCTTTTTAAGGCGGATTTAAGGTCGCAGGTGAGCATTAAGGACTCTTCCATTTACACGCCCATGATCGGCGCTTCATACGGCTATTACCTGCCTGCAGGCGATATGGTGAAGCGTTTCGGAAATAATTCCACCCTGCAGCTGAATGTTGATTTTAAAACAAGATACAACTGGGTGCTCGGGATCAACGGGAGCTACTTTTTCGGGAAGCAGGTCAAGGAAAGGCTGTTCGACAGCATTTCAACTTCCAGCGGCTACCTGATCACGCAGGATGGCGAGCTGGCCGACATCCGCCTCTACGAGCGCGGCTTCACCGTGTCGGGCACGATCGGCAGGCTGATCGCATTCAAAAAGCCGAACCCTAATTCGGGCATCCGTGTAGACCTTGGCTTTGGCTTTATGCAGCATAAGATCCGCATCGAGACCATCGGCAACAAGGTTCCGCAGATGGCGAAGGAATACAAGAAGGGCTACGATAAATTATCCAATGGCTTTCTCCTTACGGAAAGTATCGGTTATCAGTACCTGAGCAACAACAGGCTGGCGAATTTTTACATCGGCTTCGATTGCATGCAGGGCTTTACACGCAGCCGCAGGAGCTTCGATTACGACCTGATGATGCAGGATACCAAAAAAAGAATGGATATTTTATTCGGGGCGCGGCTAACATGGATCCTGCCGCTGTATAAAAAAGCACCGCAGGAATTTTATACCTACTGATCTCCACAATCCCCTTTAAATAAGGGATGCAGCTCTATGAGAATACTTTATAACATTTCAATACATGTCTATAAGATCCTTATAACTGCCGCTTCGTCCCTCAATCCCAAAGCAAAATTATGGCTGGATGGCCGGAGAAATATTTTTGAAAAATTAGCTTCCTCCATCTCATCGCTGCGCAGTCCCGGTTCAACGCTGATCTGGTTCCATTGCGCTTCCCTCGGGGAGTTCGAGCAGGGCCGTCCTCTCATCGAACGATACAAAGCGCAGCAGCCGGGTGTGAAAATATTGCTTACCTTTTTTTCACCTTCGGGCTACGAGATCCGGAAAGATTACAAGGGCGCAGATCTCGTTTGCTATCTTCCTGCCGATACTCCTTCAAATGCAAAACGGTTCATAGAGATCGTAAAGCCTTCCGCTGTTTTTTTTGTCAAGTATGAGTTCTGGTTCAACTACCTTGCTGAGCTGAAGAAACGGGATGTTCCAACCTACCTGATCAGCGGGATCTTCCGGGAAGAGCAGCATTTCTTTAAGTTTTACGGCTCCTGGTTCAGGAGGCAGTTCAGCAGCTTCACGCATTTTTTCCTGCAGGACGGGAGATCGGAAGAGCTGCTGCACTCCATTGGTTATAAAAACACAACGGTGACCGGTGATACCCGTTTCGACAGGGTTTCAGAGATCGCGAAGAACGTGAGGCCGTTTCCGCTGATTGAAAAATTCAGAGGCGGTCAGGATGTGCTGATCGCGGGAAGCACCTGGAAAGAGGATGAAGAGCTGATCGCAGGCGCGAAGCCGGAACATGTAAAGCTGATCATCGCGTCGCATGAGATCGATGAAAAGCACATCGAAGCGATCTGTGAATTGTTTTCGAAATATCCTGTGATCCGCTATTCGCACGCAACTGAAAGCACGGTGGCACAGGCTCAGGTACTGGTGATCGACAACATCGGGATGCTTTCGTCCTTATACCAGTACGGCACTTTTGCTTTTATCGGCGGCGGTTTCGGAAAGGGCATCCATAATATTTTAGAGGCAGCCACCTTCGGGTTGCCGGTTGTTTTTGGCCCTAATTATGAACGCTTCAAAGAGGCTGTCGACCTTGTAAAAACAGGTGGCGCCTTTGCGGTTTCGGACAATGCGGAATTCCAAAATGTGATAGCGCTGCTCAGCGATAAGCAGGTGCTTAAAACGGCTTCGCATATTTCGAAGCATTATGTGGAAAGCAGGACCGGCGCAACGGAGAAGATCATGGCTGCCGTGAAAATCAGATCTTAATTCATCTCTTACCGGCTTTTCAGCTGCGGCTTCCTCCAGATGATCAGCTGCCAGATCACTTCCGCGGAAAGCAGCGTTGCCAAGGCGATCAGCACCGGCGTTAATGTTCCTCCCGCATCCGAGAATGCACCCATCAGCGCAATCACATACACACCCACAGGCAGCAGGAACATGATGCAAAGGCCTGCGATGTTCAATGGAATTTTAAACGGGCGCGGCCTGTCGGGCTCTCTCCGGCGCAGGATGATCAGCGCCACGAATTCAAGGAATAAAGCGGCGCCGTACAGGATCACATCGATGATCAGCAGGTCGGCAAACGTGAGCATCACCATAACGCTTACTACGAGGGAGCAGCAGATGATAGAGATGTAGGGCGTTCCGAATTTAGGGTGCAGCCTGTGAAGCTGCGGGGGAAGCAGCTCATCGTCCGACATCACTTTGGGGATGCGCGATACGGAGAGCAGCACTGCCGAATACAATCCAAGCCCGCTTGCAAGCCCGCCCACAGCGATGAGCGCGCCAAGCCATTGTCCGCCCACAAATACGCCAAGCGCCGGAAACCCTTCTTCGGCCAGTGTTTCGGGGTTCATTCCCGATTGAATGGAAATGAAAAGCGCCATGAAGTAAACGATGAAGATCAGTGCAAACGCAGTGAATACAGACACAAGATACGTGCGGATCGGCTGCGTCACTTCTTCGGCATAGGTGGTCACATTGTCCCAGCCTAAAAAATTCCACATCACCGTGTACAACGCAAGTCCGAGTGCGGGGAATTTAACGCCTTCCAGCGAAGGTGAAGGAAGCGCAAGCGGGCCGCTGTGATGAAGAAGAAAATAAAAGAAGAGAATAAAGAAAGGCGCAAGAATGATGATCCCGAGGATCACGGAAAATTTTCCCACGGGCACAATGCCGCGGATGTTGAGCAATGCGCATGACCAGATGATGATCAGACAGACCGGGAGCTTGTACGCTTCCGCTTCGGGAAAAAAGAAGCCGAGGTATTCAACAAACAATACCGGGTAGATCGCCAGGTCCACAAAGGTGTATAGCCAGGTCCACCAGCCTTCATACCATGCAAAGCGCAGCCCCAGCGCATGCTTCACCCATTGATAATAGCCACCGGTAACAGGCATCATGCTGTTTAGCTCGAGGATGGTGAAGATGGTTGGAATGTCCCAGAGGATCGGCGTGATGATGAGCAGGATGAACACGCCGTGATCTCCCACGTAGCTGATGAGGGATTCCAGTCCGTACGGCCCGCCGGAGATCGTAAGAAAGATGATCGCGGCTAATTGCAGCGGACGTAATCTTTTTACGGATGCTGCTTTACTCATGTGAAACGTTCGGTTGTTGTCTGGTTGTTCGTGTCATATAAATCAAGTGATCTCAAAGCTCCGCTATAAAAATAAACAAATATGGAACAGGCGGCGGGAAAATAGTATAAATGGTAATTGCGGATAACTTTATGAAAGGTTCAATTTTATTTCCCGATTATTTTATTATTTTTCGGTAAATAAAAAAACGGTTTATGGAACAGAAAAAGAATTATTCAATGCCCCTCGCATTTCTTACAATGCTGTTTTTTATGTGGGGCTTCATTACCTGCCTGAACGATATTCTGATCCCGCATTTCAAAGCGATCTTTGTCCTTACTTATTTTGAATCCATGCTCATCCAGTTCGCTTTTTTCAGCGCATACTTCGTGGGCTCCCTCATTTACTTTATCATCTCCTCCCTTTATGGCGATCCTATTAACAAGATCGGGTATAAGAACGGGATCCTGCTCGGCCTGCTGATCTCCGCGATCGGTACATTCTTGTTTTACCCTGCGGCATTGATGCAGTCCTTTGCCTTTTTCCTTGCAGCACTGTTCGTGCTTGCGCTCGGATTTACCTTATTACAGATCGCGGCGAACCCTTATGTGATCCTGCTCGGCCGCCCCGAAACAGGCTCGCACCGTTTGAGCCTCGCCGGCGCCATCAATTCGTTCGGTACTACCATTGCCCCGATCATTGGCGGCACGTTGATCCTGTCCACATCGGGGCATGAAACCGACATCGATTCCGTGAAGATGCCTTACCTCGTGCTCACGGGGATTTTCCTCGTGCTGATCGTTGTATTTAAAATGGTCCCGCTTCCCAATTTCACCAATCACCAGAACATTGAAAAAGGTATGGGCGCATTAAAATATCCGCAGCTTACATGGGGAATTCTCGCGATCTTCTTTTATGTTGGCGGTGAAGTAACTGTTGGCAGTTTCATGACAGGGTTTGTCGGATTACCTGAGATCAAGGGGGTTCCACCGGCAGCGGCAACAATCTATGTAGCGCTGTATTGGGGAAGCCTGATGGTGGGGCGTTTCACAAGCTCTGTATCCGTGTTCAATCTCTCACCAATATTAAAAAAGGTATTCACCGCTGTGCTGCCTGTTGTCACTTTCTTCTTCATCCTGCTGATCTTTAAGATCAAATCGGGTGATACGCCTTTCGATTTTCAGTCCATGCTGCTGTACCTTCCTTTCATCGCGATCAGCATCATTGCCTTTTTTATCGGGCAGGAAAAGCCGGCGCGTACCTTGCTGCTCTTCTCTGTCATCTGTATTTTACTATTGATCGTTTCCCTGTTCACTACGGGTGAAGTAGCGCTGTGGTCGGTGATCAGTCTCGGTCTTTACAATTCCATCATGTGGCCTTCTATTTTTGCGCTGGCTATTGCAGGGCTTGGAAAAAATACAAGCCAGGGCTCGTCGCTGCTGGTGATGGCCATCCTTGGCGGCGCGCTCATTCCTCCTGTGCAGGGCCTGATCGCAGATTTGTATGGCGTTCACATCTCGTTCGTGATCCCTATCTTTTGCTATGTATACCTGGCCTTTTATGCGTACATCGTAAAAGGGATCTACAGCAGCCAGGGAATTGAATTCGATAAGGCCATCAGCCCCAATCATTAATCGCTTAACCATTCAGTGATGAAACAATATTTAGTAGCAGGTGTAGACATAGGCGGCACAAACACCGTGTTCGGGCTCGTGGATAAGAACGGGAAGATCCTCCTGAAGGAAACCGTTTCAACGGAGCATTTTCCTGTTCCGGAAGATCTGGTGATGGTAGTAAGCGAGCGGATAAAAAAAGCAGTCTCGCAATTTCCCGATCATGAGCTCGCCGGGGTCGGCATCGGCGCACCCAACGGCAATTGCTTTAAAGGCACTATTGAGTTCGCTCCCAATCTAAAATGGGAAGGCGTGATCCCGCTTGCGAAATTATTTTCCGAAAGGCTGAAGACAAAGGTGATGCTCACCAACGATGCCAATGCAGCCGCGATCGGTGAAATGATCTTCGGCGGCGCGAAAGGCATGAAGGATTTTATTTTCATTACGCTGGGAACCGGCCTTGGCAGCGGCATTGTGGCGAATGGTGAAATGATCTACGGGCACGACAGCTTTGCAGGCGAGATCGGCCACGTGATCATGTTCCCCGACGGCAGGCAATGCGGCTGCGGAAGAAAGGGTTGCCTTGAGACCTATTGCTCGGCAACTGGCATCAAAAGGACTTTTTCCGACCTGCAGATGAGCCATCACATGAAGACGGATATGCGCGGGCTTGTTGCCGATGCAAAGTTCATCCATGAAAAAGCCCTTGCGGGGGATAAAGACGCGATAGAAGCATTTAACTACACCGGCGAGATCCTTGGGCTGGGGCTGGCAAACAGCGTTGCATACACAAGCCCGCAGGCGATCTTTCTTTTCGGCGGACTCGCGCTTGCCGGCGATTTTATTTTCAAGCCTACAAGGGCAAGCTTCGAAAAGCACCTGCTGCACATTTACAGGAATAAGATAAAGATCCTTCCTTCCCAGCTGAAAGAGAATGATGCTGCGCTTCTTGGCGCCGCTTCACTGATCTGGAAGGAGCTGAAATAATGACGCCGGAAAAGAACAATGAACAGAAATTGCTTGATGTGGTTGTTAAGCTCATCAACGTGATCATTTGCCTGATGCTGCTTGCTGGCGCGCTGGTGTATGTGAATTTTTGTGGTGTCCCGGAGATCTTCCTTCCTTCAAAAATCGTGGTGGCGGATGCCGCTGCGCCTGCGGAGAAAAAGTCCGCTCCTGCGCAGGATGTATGGATCGCGCCGGATACCTTATCAATTCCTGCCGGAGCAGAAGGCGAGCTTATCCGTTACGGAAGGTCGCTGATCGTGAACACATCCTATTATCTCGGGCCCAAGGGTACAGTGCAGCATAGCAGCAACGGCATGAATTGCCAGAACTGCCACCTCGATGCAGGCACAAAGCCCTTCGGAAATAATTACAGCGCCGTGGCTTCAACCTATCCTAAATTCCGTGAGCGCTCGGGAAGAACAGAAAGCATTTATAAAAGAGTGAACGATTGTTTTGAGCGCAGCCTCAACGGAAAAGCGCTGGATAGCATGAGCCGCGAGATGCAGGCGATCACAGCCTATATCGTATGGCTGGGAAAGGACGTAAAGAAAGGTGATAAGCCAAAAGGGGTGGGAATTACTGATCTCGCATTCATGGATCATGCTGCCGATCCGGTGAAAGGTAAATCGATATATGCTGCAAAATGCCAATCCTGCCATGCCGCAGGCGGCGAAGGCAAAATGAACGCTGATCTTTTAACCTACCAGTATCCGCCGCTCTGGGGCGCGCACAGCTACAACACGGGCGCCGGATTGTACCGCCTGTCGAGGTTTGCCGGATATGTAATGTCGAACATGCCTTTCGGCGCAAGCTATGATGCACCGCAGCTGAGCGCGGAAGAGGCCTGGGATGTGGCGGCGTATGTGAACTCACAGCAAAGGCCGGCAAAGGATCTTGCCCTGGACTGGCCGAAGATAGAAGGAAAGCCGGTGGATCATCCTTTCGGCCCGTATGTCGATAGCTTTAACGAGCAGCAGCATAAATACGGGCCTTTCGCGCCGATCGCAGAATTTAAAAAAAAGCATGCAAAAAAATAAATCCGCTATGGAGCAGAAGAAGAACCATGTTAGTGAATGCGCCTGCACTTCCTGCATCCCGGTGGATACAAACGGCTTTTCGCGGAAGGATTTTCTGCGTAAGCTCGGCGCCGTAACCGCGGGCCTCGGGCTTGCACCTGTTACTGCTTATGCGCTCACTGAAAAAGGAAAAGCGGAAGAGATCCTGAAAAGCCGGAGTATAAAAAGCGGGAAGGTGCAGCATTTATCATTGCTGCACACAAGCGATATTCACGGGCAGGTGAATGTGCATGATGAATTTTTCATGGAGAATGATAAGGCCGTCTTTAAAAAGCGCGGAGGCTTTGCGCATCTGAAAACGATGATTGAAGGGCTGAGAAAGCAAAATCCGAATACGCTTCTGCTCGATGGCGGCGATTGCTTCCAGGGCAGCGGGCTGGCTTCCTTGTCGGAGGGCCGCGCCATGATCCCGCTCATGAACAACCTCGGCTACGATCTTGTATTGCCGGGCAACTGGGAGGTTGTATACGGAAAGCAGATGCTGCTCAACGATATGGGCGCTTACAATGCGCAAAAGATCTGCGCGAACATGTTCAACGATGATGCAGCCGGCGAGATGATGTTCTCGCCATACAGCGTGTTTTACATCGCCGGCATTAAGATCGGCTTCATCGGCTACAACGACCCGCTCACGCCTGTGCGGCAGGCTCCCGCTTACAACAAAGGAATTCGCTTCAGCGCGCCTGAAAAGAACCTGGCAAAGTATGTGAAGGTGCTGAAAGAGCAGGAGCAATGTAAAATGGTTTTTGTGATGTCGCACATGGGGCTCACGCAGCAGCTCGACCTTGCTTCACAGCCTTATGCGGAAGGGGTTGATTACATCCTCGGCGCCGATACGCACGAGCGCATCCGCGAGCCGCTGGCCGGAAAATATGCGAAGGTCACAGAGCCGGGCGCATTCGCATCCTTCATCGGTAAGCTCGATCTCGTGATCGAAGACGGGAAGATAAAAGAGGAATCGTACGAGCTGCTCGAAGTGGACCCGGAAAAGTATGCAGCGGATGAAGAGATGAAAAGCCTCATCGCGACAGCGTATCAGCCGTATGAAAAAGAGCTGAAGCGCGTGATCGGAAAAACAAAAACAACGCTCATGCGGTATTATGTGCTGGAAACGCCGATGGATAATATGATCACCGATGCGATCATGTGGAAGTTCAATCCCGACATCAGCATTGCAAATGGCTTCCGTTTTTGTCCGCCGCTGGTTGCCGACAGCAATAACGTTGCGGAGATCACCTCCGATTATTTATACAGCATGATCCCCGGCAATAATAATTTAATAATGGCCGATGTGAGTGGAAGGCAAATTATGGAATGGCTCGAGAAGGAGCTGGAAAATGTTTTTTCAAAAGAGCCTGCCAAGCGGATCGGCGGCTGGCTGGTACGTTTCCAGGGAATGAAAATAAAATTCACGATAAATGCTGAGCCCGGAAAACGCATCGGGGAGATCACCGTAAAAGGAAAAAAGCTGGAGCCGGAAAAGGTGTACAAGGTAGCTTCCTGCGAAAGGGAGGGCGATCCCGAAAGCCTGCTGTGCAGGATCAGGGACGTGAAGAATACAAAGCGGCTCGGCTATCTTGTTCACGATGTGATGGAAGAATACCTTGCAAAGCATTCGCCGGTTAGCCCGGTGCTCGAAGGGCGCGCCGTGGCTACGGATGCGCCGGCCACATTGTTAACACAGGTAAAAGGATCAAACTATCAATTCAGGTAATATGAAGATCAGGATCAGCATTGCATTATTTTTTTTAATCCGCGTTTGCTTTGCGCAGACGGCTGAACAGGCTGCCATCATCCCGCAGCCGAATTATGTTTCGTTCACGGGAGGCACATTTGCGTTGTCGGATACCACCGTGATCGTTGCCGGTGAAAATGTGTTCGAGGCAAATTACCTGAAAGAGTATTTAAAGGAGAATTATGGGATCAATGTGATCATCGATTCGCATTATCCGCCGTTCAAAAATTTTATTTCGTTTCTGACTATCCTTTCCAACAACAATGCGGAACTGGATCCTGAATATTATGATCTTAAGATAACGAAGAAAGGCATCACCATTAAATCGAATGCCACTGCCGGTTCCTTCTATGCTGTGCAGTCGCTCATCCAGCTGCTGCCTGTGGAAAAGAGCAGGCGCCTCGTGGTTCCCTGCCTGCAGGTGTTTGATGCGCCGCGTTACAAATGGCGCGGAATGCACCTCGATTGCAGCCGGCATTTTTTCTCAACGGCAGAAGTGAAAAAGTACATTGATTATCTCGCCATGTACAAGATGAATACATTCCACTGGCACCTTACCGACGACCAGGGATGGAGGGTGGAGATCAAAAAATATCCCCTGCTCACGCAGGTCTCTTCGCAGCGGAAAGCGACCGTGATCGGCAAGCCCGTTGATACCCGGGGCAAGCCATTGAAGGATGTAAAATATGACAGCACCGCTTACGGCGGATTTTATTCGCAGGACGAGATCCGCGAGGTGGTTGCCTATGCGGCTAAGCTGCACATCACCATTGTCCCTGAAATTGAGATGCCGGGGCATGCCCTTGCTGCGCTTGCAGCATACCCGCAGTATTCCTGCACGGGCGGGCCGTTTGAAACTTATACCACCTGGGGCGTTTCGGATGATGTGTATTGTGCCGGCAACGACAGCACCTTTGCATTCATTGAAAATATACTTGCGGAAGTGATGGACCTGTTCCCCGGACAGTACATTCACATTGGCGGTGACGAATGTCCGAAAGTGCGCTGGGAGAAATGCCCGAAATGCCAGAAGCGGATCAAAGATGAGAAGCTGAAGGATGAGCACCAGCTGCAAAGCTATTTTATCACCCGTATCGAAAAGTTCATCAATTCAAAAGGCCGGAAGATCATCGGATGGGATGAGATCCTTGAAGGAGGGCTTGCGCCGAATGCTTCCGTGATGAGCTGGCGCGGCACCAAAGGAGGAATTGCTGCGGCGAAGCTGGAGCATTATGTGGTAATGAGCCCCGGAAAGCCTTGTTATTTCGATCACTACCAGGTGAAGGACCGTACAAATGAACCCATGGCGATCGGTGGCTTCAATCCGGTTGATTCTGTTTATAATTATGACCCTACGCCGGCAGCGCTCGGGCCCTATGAGCAGAAATATATTTTAGGAGCGCAGGGAAATGTGTGGACAGAATACATTGTTGATTTTAAGCACGTGGAGTATATGTCGATGCCCCGCATGGCGGCACTATCGGAAACACTTTGGACGAAGCCTGAGAACAAGGATTATAAAAAATTCATCGCGCGGCTGAAGATCCATTCAAAATTACTCGACCGCATGAATGTGAATTATGCAAAGCATGTGATCACTCAAAATTAAAGGACATGAGCGACAGGAGAAATTTTATAAAAACATCGGCAATGGCTGCGGCTGCCCTGCTTGCGAACCAGGAAGCTTCATCGAAGGAAAATGTAAAAGTGGCGGCCGGTAAAAATGCAGTAAGAAAGCCGGTCGTGATCTCCACCTGGAAATTCGGGCTCGAAGCCAATGAGGCTGCATGGAAAATATTAAAGGACAAGGGAAGGGCGCTCGATGCAGTGGAGGCGGGCGTAATGGTGCCGGAGGCCGATCCGAAGGAAAGAAGCGTGGGCTACGGTGGCCGTCCCGACCGCGATGGCAGGGTAACGCTGGATGCCTGCATCATGGACGAATTTTCAAACATCGGATCGGTGGCAGCGCTTGAATTCATAAAGCACCCGGTTTCAGTGGCGCGCGCTGTGATGGAAAAAACACCGCATGTGATGCTGGTTGGCGAAGGCGCTTTGCAGTTTGCATTATCGCAGGGCTTTAAAAAGGAAAACCTGCTGGTGGAGGATTCGGAGAAGGAATGGAAAGAATGGCTGAAAACCAGTAATTATAAACCTGTCGTAAATATTGAGAACCATGATACCATCGGCATGATCGCGCTGGATGAGATGGGAAATTTATCGGGCGCCTGCACCACCAGCGGCATGGCGTACAAGATGCACGGCCGTGTGGGCGATTCGCCGATCATTGGCGCCGGCCTGTACGTAGATAATGAGGTTGGCGCTGCAACGGCAACGGGCCATGGTGAAGAAGTGATCCGCATTGCAGGCTGCCACCTCGTGGTGGAGCTGATGCGGCAGAACAGATCGCCGCAGGAAGCCTGCATAGAGGCAGTGAACCGCGTGGTGAACTTAATGAAGCTGCGTAAAAAAGAGCTGAAGGATATCCAGGTGGGGTTTATTGCCCTGGACAAGAATGGCGAACACGGTTCCTACTGCGTGCAGCGGGGCTTCAATTATGCGGTATGCGATGCAACGGGTAACCGCCTCATCGATGCTGATTACCATTTGAAATAACAATTCAATGAAACGGAATTTCCTTGAAATAGCCTGCTTCAATGCGGAATCGGCCGCAATCGCACAGTCGGCCGGCGCCGACCGGATCGAGCTGTGCGATGATCTTGCCGCAGGTGGCATCACACCGGGGATCTTAACAATTGAACAGGTAAGGACTGAAGCTGAAATTCCGCTGTTCATTATGATCCGTCCGCGTGGCGGTGATTTTGTGTACACTGAAAAGGAATTCGAACAGATGAAGCAGGAGATCGCTTTTATAAAACGAATGGGTGTGGATGGATTTGTGTTCGGCATTCTCAATGAAGATGGAACCGTAGATAAGCAGCGCAACCTGGAGCTTGTGAGATTGGCAGACCCATTGAGCTGCACCTTTCATCGTGCTTTCGACCGTGTTCCCGATCCTTTTAAAGCGATGGAAGATGTGATCGCCTGCGGCTTTCGCACCATCCTTACATCCGGGAAAGCGGCAGCTGCAAGTGAAGGAATGCCGTTATTGTCCTGCCTCGTGCAGGATGCAAAGAACCGGATCACGATAATGCCCGGCGGCGGTGTGCGTTCTTCCAGCATCGCGGCATTGAAGCAAGCTACAAATGCGCTGTTTTATCATTCCTCCGCGATCACTGACAAGAGCGGCATTGCAGATCAGAAAGAGATCAAACTCATGAAAGAAAAATTACGTTGAACAGGCTATTCCTCATATATGCATTTCTTTTCTTAGCCCCGTTTTTTGCCCTGGCGCAAAAGCAGGAAAGAAGCCTCGATGGCGGGCACTGGAAGTTCAGGAAAGCGGGGGATGGTGTATGGCATGCGGCAACAGTTCCGGGCACGGTGCATACCGATCTTTTTAAGAACAAGCTCATCCCTGATCCCTTTGCCGGTAACAATGAAAAGCAATTGCAGTGGATCGAGAATGAGGACTGGGAATACAAAACAAGCTTTAAGGTTTCTAAAAAAGAGTTCGCGAAGAAGCACCTTGAGCTGCAATGCGATGGATTGGATACTTACGCCGATGTTTTTCTGAACGATTCGCTTATTCTTTCTGCAAATAATATGTTCCGCTCCTGGGATGTGAATATCAGGCCTTTTGTACGCGAAGGAAAAAATGAGCTGCGGATCATTTTTCATTCTGCCGTTAAAAAAGGAAGGTCCGAAGCGGCGAAGCTTTCCTATACATTGCCCGGCGATGAAAAGGTATTCACGCGAAAGGCTCAATACCAGTATGGCTGGGATTGGGGCCCGCGTTATGTTACCTGCGGCATCTGGAAAAGCATAAAGCTTGTTTCCTGGGAAGATGCACGGATCCTCAGTGTGCAGTGCATCCAGCATTCCCTGTCGGATTCAATTGCAGAGCTCGAATTCATCTGCGGGATCGAGAGTGAGATCGATAACTCTGCCTACATCGACATTACGTATTCACACACGCAGGACATTTCCGGGCAGCGTACGCGGAAGATCAGGCTGCAAAAAGGAGTGGCAAGCTACTCGATCTTTTATACGGTAAAGCAGCCGCAGCGCTGGTGGACCAACGACCTCGGCTTTCCCGTAACCTACGGCTTCACGATCGACCTCTCCTACGATTCGCGCTTTCTCGATTCAAAGAGCACCACTGTCGGGCTGCGCACACTGGAGCTGGTGCAGGAAAAAGATTCGCTCGGAACTTCCTTTTATTTCAGGCTGAATGGCGTTCCGGTTTTTATTAAAGGCGCGAACTATATTCCGCCCGATAATTTTCTTCCGCGTGTGAAAAGCAATGCGTATGAAAAAATAGTGCTTGATGCAAAAGAGTCGAACATGAACATGCTGCGCGTATGGGGCGGCGGTGTGTATGGTGAGGATGAATTTTATACCGCCTGCGATAAAAATGGCATCCTCGTTTGGCAGGACCTCATGTTTGCCTGCGCCATGTATCCCGGCGATAATGATTTTACAAAGAATGTGGCCGAAGAAGTGGAGCAGCAGGTAAAGCGGCTGAGGAACCATCCGAGCCTTGCGCTGTGGTGCGGAAATAATGAGAGCGATGAAGGCTGGAAGAACTGGGGCTGGCAGAAGCAGTACGGGTATTCAAATGCTGATTCCGCAAAGATCGCAAGTGATTATGATCTCCTGTTCAATAATCTTTTAAAGGATCTGTTTAAGATCTACGACCCGGAACGTCCGTACTGGCCTTCTTCTCCGTCCATCGGCTGGGGGCACCCGGAGAGTTTGCTCGAGGGCGATGCTCATTATTGGGGCGTGTGGTGGGGAATGCAGCCCTTCGAAGTGTACAAGCAGAAAACCGGCAGGTTCATGTCGGAATACGGCTTCCAGGGGATGCCGGAAATGAGCACCTTCGAAAAGATGGGCCTGAATGCATCGTCCGCTGCATTTGATTCGCTCACGTTCAAAGCGCACCAGAAGCATCCTTCAGGCTATGAGACCATCCGCACCTACATGGAGCGCGATTACAAAGTTCCGGCAAGCCTGGAGAATTATGCCTACGTTTCACAGCTGCTGCAGGCAAGGGGAATGAAGATTGCCATAGAAGCGCACCGCAGGGCGAAGCCTTATTGCATGGGAACGATGTACTGGCAGCTGAACGATTGCTGGCCGGTGACCTCCTGGAGCAGCAGCGATTATTACGGCAGCTGGAAAGCGCTGCAATACGAGGTGAAAAGGGATTATCACGACATCGTGATCTCCGTGAACGAAACAGAAGATTCGTGCGAAGTATATATCATTTCCGACAGGCTGAAAAATGTGAAGGCGGAGCTGGCGGTAGAGCTGTTTGATTTTGACGGGAACCTGCTTTGGTTCAAGTATCTTCCGGTGGATGTGAATGCCAGTTCAAGCAAGGTGTATTTTAAATTTGATAAGGGCATTGCCGGCCACTTCAATAAAAGCAGCATCGTGTTGCGTTCATCATTGAGAACAGTGGACAGCTACCTCTCGGATGTGAAAGACATGCATTATTTTGTGAAGCCGAAGGAGCTTGCGCTGAAAAGGCCGCTGGTGTCCATTTATAAGCCAACCTGTGAAAATGTTCAATGCATCTCCGTAAGCTCGGATGTGCTGATGAAAGACGTGTACATCCGCATCAAAGGCGAATCAGTTCAGCTGAGCGATAACTTTTTTGACCTTCTCCCCGGGGAGGAAAGAACCATCTATCTGCCAAAGGACGTACACATCCGGAAGCTCGGGAAAAAAATCATTATAAAATCATTAGTCGATACCTATTAAATGAAGCGCATTTTATTTTTTACGTTAAGCATGCTGCTTGCCTGTACTGCAGCTGCGCAGCAAACAAGTTTTGTTCAGTATGTGGATCCTATGATCGGCACGGGCGGGCACGGACATACCTTTCCCGGCGCAACCGTTCCATTCGGGATGGTGCAGCTCTCGCCCGATACGCGCATCGATGGCAGCTGGGATGGCTGCAGCGGCTATCATTACAGCGATTCGGTGATCTATGGCTTTTCGCATACGCACCTGAGCGGCACCGGCTGCAGCGATTACGGCGATATTGTGCTCATGCCCTTTACAGGCAGCGCAACACTTGACCTTAGTAAATTCCAATCAAAATTTTCTCACAAAAGCGAAAAGGCCGCGGCAGGCTTTTATTCCGTTAAATTATCGAACGGCGTGGAAGTAGAGCTGACAAGCACTACGCGCGTCGGCTTTCACCGTTATACGTTTCCTGAAAAATCGCAGGGCAATGTAGTGATCGATCTTTCCCTGCGCGATAAAACGCTGGAATCGTCGCTCGACAGCATCAGTCCGACCCGCCTTGAAGGCATGCGCAGAAGCCAGGCCTGGGCTACCGACCAGCATATTTATTTCGTCATCGAATTCTCCGCGCCTTTCCGCATTAAGATGGCTGATAATGAGATCGGGCTGTGGCAGGGTGAAGACGGACTGGAAAGAGTTCCCAACGGCGACAAGATGTGCCTGCAGTTCAATACAAAGCTGAACAGGACCGTGATGGTCAAGGTTGGGATCTCAACAGTGAGCATTGAAGGTGCGCGGAAAAACCTCGAAGCCGAGCTGAAAGGATGGGATTTTGAAAAAACAAAACAGGAAGCGGCAGCGCTCTGGAACAAGGAGCTGGGGAAGATCGAAGTGACGGACGCTGATAAGGAAAAGCTGAAAATCTTTTATACCGCGCTGTATCATACGATGATCCAGCCGAATGTGAACATGGATGTGGATGGCATGTACCGCGGCCGCGACAACAAGATCCACAAGGCGGATGGCTTTACCTATTACTCCGTATTCTCGCTGTGGGATACGTTCCGCGCTGCGCATCCTTTGTACACGATCATTGATCAAAAGCGCAGCTCCGATTTCATCAATACCTTTCTTGCACAGTACGAGCAGGGCGGAAGGCTTCCTGTGTGGGAGCTGGCAAGCAATGAAACCGACTGCATGATCGGCTATCATTCGGTGAGCGTGATCGCCGATGCCATGGTGAAAGGGATCAAAGGCTTCGATTATGAAAAGGCGTTTGAAGCAAGCCGGCACAGCGCCATGCTTGATCATTTCGGGTTAAGCGCATATAAGATGAATGGCTTTATCAGCATGGACGATGAGCATGAAAGCGTTTCGAAGACACTGGAATATGCGTATGACGACTGGTGCATTTCGCAGATGGCGAAGCTTCTTAATAAGGAAAATGAATATGCATATTTTACGGAGCGCTCCCAGAGCTGGAAGAATGTGTTCGACCCTCAAACCGGCTTCATGCGCCCGAAGAAGAACGGCGGCTGGCTCAGTCCCTTTGATCCGCGCGAGGTCAATAATAATTTTACGGAAGGCAATTCATGGCAGTATACATTTTTTGTCCCGCAGGATCTCCCCGGATTGATCGCAATGATGGGAGGAAAGGAAAAGTTTGAAAAGAAGCTGGATGAATTATTTACGGCCCCGGCACAAACTACCGGACGTGAACAAGCCGATATTACAGGCCTCATCGGGCAGTATGCGCATGGTAATGAGCCAAGCCATCACATGGCCTATCTCTACAATTATGTGAATGCTCCGGCAAAAACAGAATTCAGGCTGCACCAGGTAATGAAGGATTTTTACAAGCCTGCGCCGGATGGTCTCATCGGGAATGAAGACTGTGGGCAGATGAGCGCATGGTATGTGCTGAATGCCCTGGGAATTTACGAGGTAACGCCGGGAACCGACAAGTACCTGCTGGGAACGCCCTTGTTTAAAAGCGCAAAAGTGCATCTCGAAAATGGAAAAATATTTTCAGTGAATGCAGAGAACCTGTCAGAAGCAAATTTTTATGTGCAGTCGAGAAAAATGCATGACCAGCTTTTGAAGGAGAATTATATTTCCTATGCATCCATCATGAACGGGGAGAATATAAGCTTCGCAATGGGTGGAAAGCCTGGAAGCCTCGATGCTCCGGGTTGGGCCGCTGCATTGAACGAGCCGCCTGCCTTTAAGATCTGCCCGGTGCCTTCCATCAATTCTTCTGCACGTGTGTTCGACGACAGCCTGCTTGTTAAAATAGAGGCGCCTGACCCGGCAGGCAAGATCTATTATTCGGTAAGAGAGCTGCCCGGCGATAAAGGAACATACGAATTTTATCCGGGGCCTTTTGCTGTGAAGCGCACCTCCAAAGTGTTTACCTTCAGTGATAACGGCAGCTCAAAAAGCGATACCGTTTCAGGCACCTTCTATAAGCGTCCGAACCATTGGAAAATAAAGATCAATTCGAAATACAATGCGCAGTACACGGCAGGTGGCGATGAAGGGATCATCGATGGCTTGCATGGAACGGAGAACTGGAGAAAGGGCGACTGGCAGGGTTACCAGGGCCAAAATTTTGAAGCGGTGGTCGACCTGCTGAAAGAGCAGAAGGTCAGCTCCGTTTCTTCAACGTATTTACAGGACACACGCTCCTGGATCATTTTCCCCGTTAAGGTTATATACTCCTTTTCGACTGATGGCATTCACTTCAGCAATGCAATAGAGGTGGAGAATCCCGTGGATGTGCAGAATTACACGGTGCAGGTAAAAGACTTCTCCATGCTTTTGCCGCAGAAAATTTCAGCGCGGTACGTAAAGGTGGAAGCGGTAAATTACGGTAAGCTCCCCGCATGGCACCAGGGCGTGGGAGGCGATGCCTTTATCTTTATTGACGAGATCGGAATAAAATAATTATTTGGCATTCCTCGGGTCGCCCGGGTAGTCGATCATGCCAAGCTTCCGCAGGACCCTGCGCTCCGTTTTAAGCGCTTTGAAGCGGTATCCTACAAACACCATTGCCTTTCCAGTGCTGTAATTAAAGGTGCAGTTTACTTTGCTGAAGTTGAAGAAGAAGTCGTACATCCCCATGGTGCCGTAATAAAAATTTCCTGTATCGTAGCCAAAGCCCAGCCGCAAGTTTACCTTCGCGGAAGGCCCGTAGCTGCTCCTGAACCTGCTCGCGTCGGTACGCTCATAGGTGGTCTGCTCGAGGCCAAACCCCGGAACAACCGAAGTGGTCGCATAGAATTTCTTTTTCACATACGTGTAAATATAGCCCGCATTGATCCCGAAGGTCTGCGAGCTTCCTTTCCAGACCCGCGATAAGGAATCAAAGGAACCGATGAAGATGCTCGACACAAGGCTCGAATCGCTTCGTACCCCGAACAGCGTATAATATGCCCCAAGCAAGGGCGAGCCTGCGCTTTTCAGCTGGCTCTCCGTAAAAGCGAAGGTGCTGCGGTAGGAGAATTTTTTATAATTGAACACATAGTAGGTGCTGGTTGAGAACAGGGTGGTTTTTACATCCGGCCGCACCTCAAATTTATGGTTGTCCTCATGCGTATAATCATGCGTGTTCGCAATGTAAAATCCCCTGTAATACTGATAGCTGATGTCGGAGGTCACCCGCTTGCCGTACAGGTTCAGCTGGATGTCGTTATACCGCGTAACGCCGCGCGACTTGTTATTGCGGTTGTAAATGGTAAGCCCGGTATTGGCAATGAATGTAGCCCAGCGGGAGCTGATGCCAATGCAGATGTCGTACCGGTAATTAGGCGTATACTGCAGGCGCTTGCCTGCTTTCCAGTCCACGAGGTCGAAGTGCATCAGCCGCGTGGTTATTGGCATTGTAATGATAAATCGCTTCGAATAGGATTTGATATAGGTGGTATCATACGCTTTTTTCCGCTCCTTGATGATCGTGAATACGGTGGCACGGTGCGGCCACATCCAGAGCTCATGCGGCGTTTTATGGGGAATGTCGAAAACGCCTTTTTTTGTCGGTGCCGACTGGCCTGCGCTTTGCTGCGTAAAGAAAAGAAAGAGTAATGCTGTGATTAATTTAATGGTAATAGGATTCTTCATATATTAAAACAAGTACTTTTGTGTGTATTCAAAACATGCGCCACCTGTTCAAGCGACTTACAGACTTTTTTATCTTCAGCAACCTCTTCATCGCTGTTGCTGCGGTATTGTTCACTGTGCAATCGCAGATCCAGCTCGGAATGCATCCCGACTGGCATCCCTATCTCTTCCTCATCCTGTTTGCAACCCTCTTTGAATACAACCTTCATAAGTTCGTGGCCGTTTTTTTCTACAAGCATGCCCTGCTCGAGGATAAGTTCAGCTGGATCGCGCGGAACCTTAAGCTGTTTTATTTCATAGTCTTTTCTTCGGTTGCAGGCTTTATCATCTCCGCCTGCTTTGCAAAATGGGAGGTGCTGGTTACGCTGTTTCCGCTCGGTGTCATCA
Organism: Bacteroidota bacterium; assembly: GCA_025963725.1. GTDB lineage: Bacteria > Bacteroidota > Bacteroidia > 2-12-FULL-35-15 > 2-12-FULL-35-15 > 2-12-FULL-35-15. The sequence goes on from JAOQAE010000004.1 coordinate 171,560, forward strand.
CCTTCCTGTATTCCTTCCCCGTGTATAAAAAAGGTATAAAGATCTTCCGCCTGCGCGAAGTGCCGCTCGTTAAAATATTCATCATTTCCCTCGTATGGTCTGCAACCTGCATCCTGCTGCCCCTTGTGCAGGCAGGGTTAAGGGTTGATCCCCCGCTGGTGCTTCTCCTCGTCGCCGAGCGTTTTCTCTTTGTGTTCGCCATCACTGTGCCTTTCGATATCCGTGATATGGAAAGCGATAAAAAAGCAGGGCTAAGAACATTGCCGCTGCTGGCAGGTGAAAGGCGGGCCGGCATGATGGCGAATGCCGCACTGCTGGCGTTTATGGTACTCTGCAGCATACACTACATATACGCGCAGCAAATTCATTTTGTCGCCGCATTTCTACTTTCAGGCCTAAGCACATTGTATTTTTTAAACAGTCCGCGGATCAAGAACCTGCAGCATTACCATTATGGAGTGCTGGATGGCACAATGGCTTTGCAGGGATTGCTCGTGATCGCAGCCTGGTTCCTGTTTCAGCAATTCTGATGATAAAGGTAAAGCATCATGTTGTAATGGCACAGTTTTTTTGTTAAAAGTACCAACCAAAAAGCTACGACCATGAAAAAGATACTGATATACCTGCTGTTTCCGGCTGCCACACTCACACTTACTTCTTGTATGAGCAGCAAGACCGACAGCAAAAGAATGGCAATGGAAGAGAACAAAACAAAGTTCCCAAAGGATAAGTGCGGCGATACGAGGTTTGCAGTATGTGCCGCTGATGGCGGGATGCTCGAAGTAAAGCTTGCGGAGCTGGCCCAGTCCAATGCTTCTGCTGCCTCCGTAAAGCAGTTTGCGAAAACAATGCTCGAGAGCCATACCAAGGCAAATGCTGAGCTGAAAGGCCTGGCAGCAGAAAAGAAGATCAGCCTTCCCGAAAAGCTGAGCGACAAAAGCCAGAAGACATACGACTGGCTCGCGAAGAAGCAGGGCGCCGATTTCGACAAGGCGTACATGAAATGCATGGTGCACGATCACAAGATGGATGTGTGCGAATTTGAAAAGGAAGTGAAGAAGGCAAAGGATCCCGACCTGCAGAAATGGGCATCGGGGAAAGTGCCGGTGTTGAAAGCCCACCTTGACGCAGCGAAGATCACCTGTAAAGAATTGAAGTAAGTTAAAATAGTCAGAATTATATCCCTGCCCGGCCAAAGCCCGGCGGGGATTTTTTTTGCCGCATATTTATTTTTCAATTGCTGTATGGAATTTTCAGAACAGGGGCATCTCCTGAACAAATCAAACTGAAAACAATCATAAACCATACATTATGCAACACAAGGAACGATCATTTAAAATGCTGGGGGCCGTCACGCTAAGCGCGGCTGCACTGGCGCTCATCGCCTGGGTGAGCCCTGTCAATTATTACCAGATGATGAGCGACAATGAGCTCACCCGCTCATTAAAGAAAAAGCTCGACGCTTATAATGAGCAAATGCCTGGGGACCGGATCTATCTTCAGTTCGACAAGCCAATGTACGAACCCGGGGATAACATCTGGTTCTCCGCTTTTATACGCGATGCGGCTACCATGAAGGCTTCAGGCAAAAGCGATATTGTGCATGTGGAGTTCCTGAACCCGAAAGGCACAGTGGAGAAGAGCATTAATATCATTGCAAAGAACGGTGTTGCGGCCGGCGACTTTACGCTGGATGCGGAAGCGCTGGGCGGCATCTACAAGGTACGGGCCTACACCAACTGGATGAAGAACGAAGGAGAGGATAACCAATTTGTGAAAGAGATCCAGGTGCAGGATGTGGTGCTGCCAAATTTAAAGATGAAGCTCGATTTTGAGAAGAAAGCATTTGGCGCGGGAGATGAAGTGGTAGCGAAGCTCGAGCTGAATACCAACGAGAACAAGCCCCTTTCCAATTACAAGATAAAGTTTGTGGCGAACCTCGATGGAAAGCAGATCGTTTCAAAAGGCGATGTGACCGATGAGAACGGCCTGCAGTACCTGAAATTTAATCTTCCCGCAGAGCTGAAAACGAACGACGGGCTCCTGAACGTAATGATCGATTACAACGGGAGCACGGAAAGCATTTCACGCTCTATTCCCATCGTATTGAATACAGTAAAGCTGCAGCTGTTCCCGGAAGGCGGCGACCTTGTGGCGGGGCTTGAGAGCAAAGTTGCATTCCGTGCGCTCAATGAATTCGGCAAGCCTGCCGATATAGAAGGAATAGTGGTCACTGAAAAAGGATCGTATGTATCTTCCTTCAGCAGCTTTCACCAGGGAATGGGCGCATTTAAGTTCACACCCAAAGAAGGCGAAAAATATAGTGTGAAGATCACAAAGCCGGAGAACATCAAAGAAACATTCCCAATGCCGGATGCGCTGGCAAGAGGTTATGTAATGGACGTGGATGCAGGAAGATCAGAGCTTGTATTGAATATCAATACAACGGAAACCGAAGAGCTTTCGCTGGTGGCGCAGGTGCGCAACAAGGTGTATTATTCCACCGTGATCGAAGCAAAGAAAGGCAGCAACCGGATCGCGTTTCCTACCACTAATTTCCCGATCGGCGTAGCGCAGGTTACGTTGTTCGACAGCAAAGGCATTGCCCGCGCCGAGCGCCTCGCTTTTGTGAACAAGCACAAGCAGCTCAATATTTCAGTGGAAACAGAAAAGGAGAAATACCTGCCGCGTGAAAAAGTGAAAATGACCATCAGCGTAAAGGATGAGCGTGGAATGCCAATGCCCGCGAACCTTTCCATGGCCGTGGTGAACGACCAGTTCCTCAGCTTTGCAGATGATAAGTCGGGAAACATTTTATCGGAGCTGCTGCTGCAGCAGGACCTCAGCCAGAAAGTGGAAGAGCCTGCATTTTATTTCAGCAGCAAGGAGCCGAAGGCCGATGAAGCGCTTGATTACCTGCTGATGACCGCAGGCTGGAGGCACTTCACCTGGGAGAAATTAATGAGCGATAACCTGCCCGCAGCAACTTACCAGGGCGAACGTGCGATCGTTGCAGGAACAGTGCTCGATGCATCCACGGGTAAAATAATAAAGAACGCGAAGATCAGGATCAACAACGGTGCGGAATATCAAACGGATGAAAATGGAAAGTTCATCTTCAATAAGCTCGACCTGAGCAATCCGGTAACATTAGCATACAGTGCCGACGGCTACCGCGGGCAGGCGCAGTATGTCCAGAACTATAATCAAAACCTGCAGATGTACCTGTATGGCAACAGGTATTATGACAGTTATTACAATATTCCTGCTTCCTCTTCAAACGTCAATGCGATTGATGCCGCTGCGCCGGGAGAGATGCTGAAGGACTCGGAGAGGGAAGTTGCCTTTGACAAGCCAATGCGGAAACGCGATGAAGACAAAGCGATGGTCATGAATGAAGCAAAGCCGAAGGCCCCCAACAAAGTAGCGGGTAACAGGAAGGCGAATGTGGCTGGCGATTTGGTAAGGCAAGATCAGCAGAACGGAGCAGGAAAGGATGTTGCAAAGAAGCAGGAGGTGTTTGCAGGGCTTGCAGCCAACTCCGGCTGGGCAAGGTCGAAAGAGAACATGGAGGATGATGAGATGAACATGAAGGAGCCGCAGCAGTCTGCCCAGCTGTATTACCGTGCAAAGGAGTTTGCCGCGCCGGTGTACGACAAGCAGGAAAATGTGGAAGTGCGCAACGATTTCAGGAATACCATTTACTGGAATCCGGATGTGGAGATCGACCGCTCAGGAAAAAAAACGGTTGAGTTCTATGCTTCGGACGACATTACCTCTTTCCGCACAACGGTGGAAGGCATTGCAGGAGACGGAATGCCGGGCAGGACAGAGAAAAATTTCTTTACACAATTGCCTTTTGCAATGAGCGCCAAAGTACCGGTGGAAGTTGCAACGGAAGATAACCTGTCCATTCCATTAACGCTGAAAAATAATACAGACAAGCCATTGGGCGGATTGCTCACCGTAACGGCCCCTGATGGTTTCCAGGCGCTGGTTGCCATTCCTGCGGTGCAAACTATTATGCCCGGCGCTGCAAAAACAATTTACCTCGATTACAAGGTGCTGGATAAGATCGGCTATGGCGACTTTACGCTTACGTTCAAGTCATGCGGCTTAGGCGATGCATTTACACAACGGATCAAAATTGCGCCGAAAGGCTTTCCTGCGCAGGTTTCGTTTTCCTCACAGGAGCTTGAAAAAGAGTATTCATTCAGCATGGACCATATTGTGAAAGGCTCTGTGAAGGCTACGTTCACAGCGTTCCCGAACGTGGTGAGCGACCTGATGAAAGGCGTGGAAGGAATTCTCCAGGAACCTTACGGCTGCTTTGAACAGACCTCCTGCACCGCTTACCCGAATGCGATGGTGCTGGATTATATGAAGTCGACAGACAGCAAGGACAATCAAACGCTTGCGCGTGCCACCGACCTGCTGAACCGCGGATACAAGCGCCTTACAACATTCGAGTCGAGTGAAAAAGGCTACGAATGGTTTGGCGCCAACCCGGGACATGAAGGATTAACTGCTTATGGCATCATGGAATTTACAGATATGAAAAATGCGGGTGCGGATGTGGACCAGAAAATGCTCGACCGTACTGTAGCATGGCTCCTGAAGCACAGGAACGGCAAAGGCGGCTTTAACCGCGAGCAGCATGCTTACCACGATTTCGGAAGGATCAGCGATGAGATCCTGAATGCCTACATCGTGTATGCGCTGGCGGAAGCAGGCTATACCGATATTAAAGAGGAGTTCAATGCATCGTTTCAAAAAGCAATGGATACAAAAGATCCCTACATGCTGGCAATGATGGCGAACGCCGCGTACAGCCTGAAAGAAGCTAAAAAGGCGGATGAGGCGATGAGCCTGCTTGTAAGCAAACAGGCGAAGGACGGCAGCTTTACCGGCACAACGCATTCCATTACTTATTCGCAGGGACAATCGCTGAGTATTGAAACAACGTCGCTTGCAATCATGGCAATGCTTAAATCGCAGGGAAAAAATGCAGGCGTGATGACCGGCGCGGTGCAATACCTTGTAGGTGCAAGAAGCGGATCAGGCGTGTTCAGCTCAACACAGGGAACTATCCTTGCATTGAAGGCGCTTACGGAATATGCGAAGTTCAGCAAAAAAACCACCGAGGACGGCACCATCGAGATCTATGTGGATGGAAAGAAAGTGGCGGAGAAGTCGTATAAGGCCGGTGATAAAGGCGCTATTGAGATCAGCGGGCTGGAAGAATACCTTTCAGCTGAAGGCAAGCATGATGTGAAAATAAAATATGTGGGCGTGAAAACTCCATTGCCTTATTCCATGGCGGTGAATTACAATACCGCTCTGCCAAACAGCAATAAGGAATGCAGCATCGGCCTGGAAACAAAGCTGGCTGCTAAGACGGCGAACGTCGGACAAACCGTGCGCTTAACAGCTACCATCACCAACAGGAAAAACACGGAGGTGCCAAGCACCATGGCGATCATCGGCATCCCTGCCGGGTTTACAGTACAGCCATGGCAGCTGAAAGAGCTGCAGGAAAAAAAGATGTTCGACTATTACGAGATGAAAGGGAATAACATTGCGGTGTATTATCGCGGAATGGGGCCTTCCGCAGTGAAGGAGATCAATCTCGACCTGAAGGCTGAAATGCCCGGCAGCTATGATGCTCCCGCTTCCTCGGCATACCTGTACTACACCAACGAGTTCAAAACCTGGAGTGCAACAGACAAGATCACCATCAAAAAGAATAGCTAACAACAAGATCCCGGCAGTGCAATTTGCTGCCGGGATCTTTTAATAAACACACTATGAGAGTTTCCATTTGTAAAACAATTGCCTGCATGCTGGCAATGCTGCTCGTTCATCTTTCGCATGCGCAGCAAAATGCCACGTATCCGCTCAACGATCCGCGCAACCCCGATTGTCCGTGCCACAAGCTGCAAAAGCAGGCGGAAGAGGAATATGCGCGGCAGCATAAAACGGTTGCGGTAACGACAAAGGCCGGCAACACAACACAGGTAAAAAAGAAAAGGAAAAAATGTGAGCGCTGGGATGATCTGGTGTTCCGCTGTTCAAAAAGGGTGAGCAATACAAAAAAGATGAAGCCGGATTACACGGTGTGTTACCGATGGTAGACGTTGAGCAAGAGTTATTGTCATTCCGTGCTACGACACGGAATCTCTACGCAATGTTAAAACTTGCAGGATTCCCCTCACATTATGATTATAGCGAGATCCCGTGTCGGGGCACGGGATGACTTATACATAGGAGTATTATACTAACTTCACCTTATACTTCGCCGCCATTTTCTCCAGCTGCTCATCCGTGATGCCATGCGTGTTCAGGCCACCATGGCGGTTCTCGACGGTTACAGCAAACACCCTGTAATTATTTGCCGCAGCCATTTTGAAATACGGCTCCAATTCCCATTCAATAGTGAAGGTATTATCCACGAATATTTTCTGGATCCCGTTCTTCATTGCCGCTTCGCATTGCTCTTCGCATTGCTTGTAAGCGAGGTGATTTTTATAGGGATCAAATGCATAAGCACCCGTTACAGGATCGGTGAAATAGCTGTCGATAGAAAATACCGGGTATTTCCCGTTCTCACAGAGCAATGTCGCGAGGCTTGATTTTCCGCTGCCCGGTAATCCGCGGAGAAGAATGAGCGCAGCTTCCGGATGTTCCATTATGCAAGCTCTGTTTTTCTTTCCGAAGGAAGATAAATATTGAATTCAGCGCCTTCGCCGGGCTTGCCGGTGGCATTGATAAAGCCATGATGGTTTGCCACGATCTTCTTGCAGATCGCGAGCCCTATGCCTGTTCCTTCATACTCCGATTTGCCATGCAGGCGCTGGAACAATTCAAAGATTTTTTCGGCATACTGCTGCTCAAAGCCGATGCCGTTATCGCTGATGGTAATGTGATGATATTTGTTAAGGTCGAGCGCGGAGTTGCCCGGGATCGCACGGCCTTCCTTCAGGCCGTAGCTGATCTTCACTACAGGCGGAACATCCGGCTTGCTGTATTTTAGCGCATTGCTGATCAGGTTGCTGAGCAGCTGCTGCAGCTGGATCGGGATCACGTTCATCACCGGCAGCGGATCGGCTATTATCACGGCCTTCGATTCGGCCACTTCCTGGAGATTATTTTTTATCTCATCGAGCATCATATTTACATCCACCTGCTCGAATCCTTCCTGGGTTTTATCAAGCCTTGAAAAGTTGAGCAGCGCTTCAATAAGCCGCTGCATCCTGTTCGCAGAGAGCTGAACTTTGCTGAACACATCCTTGCCCCATTCCGAGAGATTGTCATTTTCCTTCTGAAGAAGCCTGCTGGTGAATGCCTGGATCTTTCGCAAAGGCTCCTGCAGATCGTGGCTGGCAACGTAGCTGAACGATTCCAGCTCCTTGTTCGCTTCCTCCAGCATTTTGTTCTTCCGCTCTATCTTTTCCGCATAACGGAGCAGCTTTTCCTCTGCCAGCTTTCTTTCCGTAAGGTCCCTTGTAACTTTTGAGAATCCGAAGATCTGTCCTGCCTCGTCATGCAGGCTGGTGATCACCACGCTGCCCCAGAACACAGTTCCGTCCTTGCGCACCCGCCATCCTTCATGTGTTGCTCTTCCTTCCTCCCTGGCCCGCTGCAGGAGCTGGCCCGACAGGTTCTCACTGCGGTCTTTTTCAGTGTAAAAGATGCTGAAATTTTTTCCTACCGCCTCTTCTGCCGTGTAGCCTTTTATTTTTTCCGCGCCTTTGTTCCAGTTTAAGATCTTGCCTTGCTTATCAAGCAGGATGATCGCATAATCCTGCACCTCGTTGATCATCCCGTGGTAGCGCTCTTCGCTTTTCTTTAATTCAGTTTCAAATATTTTCTGGGCTGTAACATCCTGCAGTGTGCCGAACATTCTTACTGCTACGCCCTCCTTGTTCGTTTCCGGCTGCCCCTTGGCATGCACATGCTTTTCTTTACCGCTATTCAGGATGATCCTGTAATAAAAGTCATGCGGTTGCAGTGTCCTGATGGTGCGTTCCATCTCTTCATCCACAATGGCAGCGTCTTCCGGGTGCGTGAATTTCCTGATGTCGTATTCATTTGCATTGTCCTTATGTTCCAGCTCATAGATGCGGAACATTTCTTCCGACCATACCAGGTTCTTTGTGTTCAGGTCCCAGGTCCAGTTCCCGATGTGCGCCAGTGCCTCGGCCTGTTCGTAGAGCCTTTGCTGCAGCTCCATCAGGTGCTTGAAGCAAAGCGTATCGAACTTTACGGTGAAGGCATCCACTTCTTCCATGATGCGCAATGAAACTGTTATATCAGTAGTGTAGGCGGGAAGGAAATTGCGGAAGAGCTTCCTCCGCATAAAGCTGATCAGTGTAATGTCTTCCGGCAATAGCTTTTCACGCGAGAACAATGGGATCTGGTTGGCGAGCCATTCTGCGATCGAGCTTTCAATGTATTGCTCCACCTCATTGTCTTTCAGGTGCTGCAGAAATTTTTTGGTTCTTTCAACTCCGCCTTCTATCAGCTGTTCATCGCTGATGCCTTCATAGAATTTGAGCATGGGCACTTTCAGCTCCCGAAGCAGCCGTAATTGTTCTGTTGTGAATTCCCTTGCTTTATGATCAAGCAGGAAAGCCGCGTAGGCAGGCAGATGTTCGAAATGTAAAGCGTCTTTCATAAGTAGTTATGCCGGTTTCCCGGATGAGATCTCAATGGCATTAACAAAATTAGGCATTAATTCTCAAAAAGGCGCGCTTCGTAAAATGGGGAAATAAATTCACAATTCGGGGAAGCTTTCTGCTCTTTGAGGCAGCATTGGGGCAATTAAAAGCCTTGTAATCGTTTGATAATGCGATATTTCGCTCTGTGTGGAATCAACCTTTTTTCCGAGAAAACAGGAATGTTGAAATTCCCACCTTTGTTTTTTTGAAAAAACAGTCGATTTTGAGAAACGGGTAAAATTGATTAACTTTAATAAAGAAAGGACTTTTGGGCTGTTTGACAGAAGAATGAAACCTGTAACAGGAAGTGCTTAAAACTTTTATTCCCATGGGTAATTGGGGAAATTAATCTACAAAACCGTTTGGTTGTAAATTTGCCAAGGAGGTACGTACAAACAAAAAACATATGAAAAAATTACTGATCATTGAAGACGATATGGACATGAGCCAGCTGCTCAAGCGTTTCCTTACTAAAAACGGCTATGAAGTGGATCTGGCTGTAAATGGTGCCAAAGGCATAGCTTCCTTTACGGCGAACCCTTCCGACCTTGTGCTTTGTGATTATCGCTTAGGCGACATGGACGGTGTGGAAGTGCTGAAGAAGGTAAAGGATGTGGAGCCGGGTGTTCCATTCATTATCATGACCGGCTATTCGGATATCCGCACTGCCGTGAATGTAATGAAGATGGGCGCATTCGATTACCTTGCGAAGCCTCTTCTTCCGGATGAAACACTTCAACTGATCAAGCGTGCATTGAGCACGCAGCAGCCGCTGGCAAATATCGTGGATGATAAAATGAATCACCAGGAATCGTCGGCAGCAGAAACTGTGGAAAGCGCGCAGGCTTCGGCAGCGGCTTCAACACGTTCGTATGCAGGAAAAAATAATTATGTATTCGGGAAAAGTTCACAATCGAAAGAGCTGATCAGGCAGATCGAGCTGGTGGCCCCTACCAATTACAGTGTGATCATCTATGGCGAGAGCGGCGCAGGTAAAGAGGTGATCGCGCAAACCATTCATAAAAAGAGCAAGCGTGCAAAGCAGCCGTTCATTGCAATGGACTGCGGCGCTATGTCGAAAGAGCTTGCGGGCAGCGAATTGTTCGGGCACGAGAAAGGATCCTTCACAGGAGCGCTCGGCACCAAGATCGGGCATTTTGAGCTGGCGAACGGCGGTACCATCTTCCTGGATGAGATCGCTAACCTTCCGTATGATGTTCAGTCGTCGTTGCTGCGTGTTGTGCAGGAGCGCAAAGTGAAGCGCATCGGCGGCACCAAGGAGATCCCTATCGACGTAAGGATCATTGTGGCCAGCAACGAGAACTTAAATGACGCTTATAAAAAAGGAAAATTCAGGGAAGATCTTTATCACCGCTTCAATGAGTTCCACCTTACCGTTGCGCCGCTGCGCGAACGCAAGGACGATATATTAATGTACGCTAATTTCTTCCTCAGCATCGCCAACCAGGAGCTCGAGAAGAATGTTGAAAGCTATTCGCCTGAAGTGGAAGAGCTGTTTGTAAAATATCCATGGTACGGAAATCTCCGTGAGATGAAGAACGTGATCCGCAGGGCCGTGCTCCTTACAGAAGGAACAATGGTGGAAGCGAAATCATTGCCGTTCGAGATCTCCAACTTCACACGCACAACGATGGGAATCGCTGATGACAGGTCGGAGCAGGGCAGCCACCATGCTTCGGAAGAAGTGAAGGATGAGAAGCCGGATCTTAAATCGGCGGCGCTTGGCGCTGAATACGACCTCATCATCAAGGTGCTGAAGGATGTGAATTTCAACAAGAGCAAAGCAGCACAGATCCTGAACATCGACAGGAAAACCCTTTACAATAAGATGAAAGCTTATAACATGGAGGAGAAACTCAGCGAATGAAATCTGCGGAAGCCATAAAAATTTTATTGGTAGAGGATGATGCCGGGGATCACTTCCTGTTCAAGGAATACCTGAGCGACATCAAGAATTACTCCTATTCGCTCACATGGGCAAACTCCTATGAGCAGGGCGTGGAGCTGGTGAAAAAGAAAGAGCATGATATTTATTTCTTTGATTACCTGCTTGGCGCTAAAACGGGGCTCGACCTTGTACAGCAATGTTTCAGCGACATCATCGATGTGCCTGTGATCATCCTTACCGGCCTCGGGAACCAGGAAGCGGATATGAAAGCCATGGAGCTGGGCGTATCCGATTACCTTGTAAAAGATGAGATCGACCCGGAGAAGCTGGAGCGTACCATCCGTTATTCCATCGGCCAGAGCCAGATGCTGAAAAAGCTGAAGGCAAGCGAAACAAAATTCAGAAGCATTTTTGAGAATTCACACGATATTATTTATGTGTCGGACAGCGATGGAAACCTGCTCGACATTAACAAATCGGCGGAGAACCTGTTCGGCTATTCACATGATGAATTGCTGAAGATGAACACGGCCGATCTGTATGATAATAAGGAAGACCGTTTGAGCTTTGTGGAGATGATCAACAACACGGGCATTTGCTCCAACTTCGAGGTAACACTCAGGGATAAGGAAGGCAACAAGAAGTTTTGTACGATCACCGCCAGCATCCAGCGCAGGGATGAAGATAATAATATTTATTACCAGGGGATCATTCATGACATGACGCAGCGCAAGAAAGCGGAGCATGACCTGATGATCGCCGAGAAGCTTGCTATTACAGGGAAGATCGCAAGGATCCTTGCACACGAGGTGCGGAATCCACTGACGAATATCAACCTTTCCGTTGAGCAGCTGGAGGAAGACCTGAAAGATGAATACCAGCCTTACTTCGATATCATCAAAAGGAACAGCAAGCGCATCAACGACCTTGTAACAGAGCTCATCGAGAACTCGAAGCCTACCGAGCTCAAGGCAAGCAAGTCTACGCTGCAGTCTATTTTACAGGGAACCATCGAGCTTGCAAAAGACCGTGCGAACCTGAAGAACATCAAGATCATCACTGATTTTGAAAATGAATCCATCGAGATCGATGCGGATGAATCGAAGCTGAAGATCGCGCTGCTGAATGTGCTGATGAACGCAATAGAAGCGGTTGAAGCCAATGCAGGCGAGATCAGGATCGCCTACAAATGCGAGAACAAAAAATGCATGATCTCCATCGGCGATAACGGCTGCGGCATAAAAGACGAATACCTTCATAAAATATTTGATCCTTACTTCACGGGTAAAAGCACGGGCGTAGGCCTTGGGCTTGCCACCACGCGGAGCATCATCAACATGCATAATGGTAAGATCGACGTGGAAACACAGCTTGGAAAAGGCACCGTGTTTCGCATCGAGCTGAACCAGCTCATTGCAAATTAAAACTGGTTTGTGAATTTGCACATAGCCGTGGCCTTTAGGGTTACGGCTATTTTTTTTGCCATAGGCATACAATTTTAATGTTAGAACTAACATTGAATCGCTATGCAAAAATCAAATCCAAAGCGTAAAATATTTCCTGCGCAGCCGCAGAACCGTCCCGGGCTCGAATACAAGATGAAGCCCGAGCCGGTGTATGATAATGCGGCGGCCGGAAGCGGCAAGCTCCTGAATAAGAAATGTGTGATCACCGGCGGCGACAGCGGAATCGGAAAGGCTGTTGCCATTGCCTTTGCAAAGGAAGGCGCCGATGTGGCCATTATTTACCTGAGCGAGGATAAGGATGCGGAAGCTACGGCAACGATCATCCGCGAGCAGTACCAGCGCGAATGTTTGCTGGTGCCTGCGGATATTTCGCGCGAGGCACAATGCAAAAATGCGGCAAAGAAGATCATCCGCAAATTTAAAACGGTTGATGTGGTGGTAAACAATGCAGGCGTACATTATCCTGCGGAAAGCATCATGGAGATAGAATCGGACAAGCTGGTAAAAACATTTTCGGTGAATGTGTTTGCGATCTTCTGGCTGGTAAAGGCATTGCTGCCTGTGATGAAGGAAGGCGGAAGCATTATAAATACCGCTTCGGTAACTGCCTACCGCGGCAGCGCCAACCTTCTGGATTACAGCGCTACAAAGGGCGCCATTGTGTCCCTTACGCGGAGCCTTTCTGCAAGCCTTGCAGGAAAGGGGATCCGTGTGAACGGCGTTGCGCCGGGCCCGATCTGGACCCCGCTTATCCCATCCAGCTTTGAGCCGGATAAAGTAAAATCCTTTGGAACGGAAACACCTATGAAGCGCCCGGGACAGCCGGTGGAAGTTGCGCCCTCCTATGTATTTCTTGCCTCCGGGGATTCAGCATATATAACAGGGCAATTTTTACATCCAAACGGAGGGGAAATAGTAAATGGTTAACATAAAAAGATTATACGGTATGGAAACGGATCCGAATGAAGTGCTCAATACTGAGCTGAGCGGAAAGCTTACAATAACGCTGAAGCAGGGGAAAACCCTTGATGAGTTCTGCGAGCGCAATTTTGATAATTACAACAGCGACCAGTATGAAGCGGTTGCCATCAGGATGTACTACGGGAAAGAAATGGTGGTAACACTTTACGCGCTCGACAAGGTGCGGCAGGAGGGAACCACTTACAACATCAATAAGATCCCGGTAAAGAAGTTCAAGAAAACAACGCTCGGATTAACCGAGCTGTTTGCATTCATCGAAGAGTTTAATTTCACGCTGAGCGCTGGAAATTACGACCTCGATGATATGCAGGTCATTAACAAATAAAAATTACTGCTATGAGAGCAATGTGGACAGGTGCGATCAGCTTCGGCTTGATCAATATACCGGTGAGGCTTTTTTCCGCGGTTCAGGACAGCCGTCTTAACCTGGATATGCTTGATTCAAGGGATAATTCCAATATCAAGTTTAAAAGGGTGAATGAAAAGACCGGGCGGGAAGTGCCCTTCGAAAATATTGTGAAGGGCTACATGGTGGACGATCAGTACGTGGTGCTCGACAAGGAAGATTTTGAAGCTGCGGATGCGGTGAAGACCAAAACGATCGAGATCATTAATTTTGTAAAACAAAGTGAGATCGACAGCATTTATTACGAGCAGCCTTATTTCCTGGAGCCTCAGAAGAGCGGGGAAAAAGCATACGCCTTATTGAGGGATGCGCTTGCAGCGGCGGGTAAAGTGGGTGTGACCACGTTTGTATTGAGGAACAAGGAAGCGCTTGCGATCATAAAGCCTTACGGCAAAGTGATCATGCTGAACAGGCTGCGCTTTGAGGAAGAGATCAGGAACCCCGAAGAGCTGAACGTGCCGTCCACAAAAAGCACTTCCAAAGAGCAGGCGATGGCGACCAAGCTCATCGACCAGCTGACGGAGAAATTCAGCATTGCAAAATACAAGGACACTTACACGCAGAAGCTTCTGAAAACCATTAAGGACAAAGCGAAAGGAAAGAGTACGAAGAAGGTTCACAAGATGAAGGTTGTACATACCAAATCCGACGACCTCATGGAAATGCTGAAAGCAAGCCTTCATGGAAAAAAGAAAGCCTCCTGAGCTTTCTTTTTTCTTTTAGTTTTATTCTTACCGCTTCTTATTCCTTATTCATTTTCTTCAGGATCTTCATCAGGTCGGCGCCCTTGCCAAGCACAGGCTTCCACAGGTCGCCCTTTTTATCCAGCCTTTTTAAAATTGTTTTGATAGTGAAGCTGGTTGGGTCCAGCTTGTTATTCACTTCGCTCCATTCGAGCGGCGTAGCCACGGTTGCGCCCGGCTTCGGCCTAACGGAATAAGGCGCGGCAAGCGTTTGTCCCCTGCGGTTCTGCAGGAAATCGAGATACACTTTTTTCTGGCGCTTTTTCGGACTTCTTAAAATGCTCGTGATGGAAGGAATTCTTGAGAACACCGTTTGAGCGATCAGCTCTGCAAATGTTTTTACAATATCATAATCATATTTCGCGCCGAGTGGGATGAAGATGTGCAGCCCGGTTGCACCGGAAGTTTTGCAATAGCAGTCTGCGCCCAGCTCATCAAGCAGCTTCTTCACTTCAAGCGCTGTTTTCACGACTTCTTTAAACGGGATCGCTTCAGGGTCGAGGTCGATCACCGCCCAGTCGGGATTTTCGATAGACCCTATTCTTGAGTTCCAGGGATTGATCTCGATGCAGCCTAAGTTGGCCATGTACAGCAAGGTTGCTTCATCGTTGCAAACGAGATAGTCGACATACTCATTGGTGGATTCTGAAAATATTTTTTCGGTGGTGATCCAGCCCGGCGCCTTGGCAGTGTCTACATCCTTCTGGTAAAAGCTCGGGCCGCTGATGCCGTTCGGGAACCTGTTCATGGATTGCGGCCTGCCTTTTAAATACGGAAGCATCAATGGCGCCACTTCGCGGTAATAGTTCACGATGTCGCCCTTGGTGATCTTGTCCTTCGGAAAATAGATCTTGCTTTGATTGGTAAGGTGCAGCGTTACCTTGCCGACTTCGAGGTCGAGATCTCCCGGCTTTTTCTTTGTGGCTTTCTCTTTTTTTGCAGCTGTTTTTTTTGCGCCTTTTTTTTTCGCCGGCGCCTTCACTGCTTTCCCGGGAACGGTGATCTCATCCGCTTCTTTATCTATCCGCAAACCAAGGAATACGGGATGCCGCATGTGCCTGTCGTTTGTCCATTCCGAGAACTTCACCTGGCAGATCAGCTCGGGCTCCACCCACTGGATCTTTCCGGGCACACCTGTTTTTTCCCTGAACACGGCTGTTTTTCTGAACAGCGGAACCAGCTTATTATACAGCTCTTTCAGCATCTGGTCGTTGAACCCCGTTCCGCAGTTGCCGATGTACTTAAGCTCATCGCCTTTGTACGCGCCAAGGAGCAGCGATCCGAAATGTTTCCTGCTTCCTTTCGGTTCTGTAAATCCTGCGATCACCGCTTCCTCTTCCTGCGTGATCTTGATCTTGAGCCAGTCTTTGCTGCGTTTTCCCGAAGCGTAAATACTGTCGGCGCGCTTTGCCATGATGCCTTCAATCCCTTTGTTCATCGCATCCTTGTAAAATGCTTTTCCTTTTTCGGTGATGTGTTCCGAATAATGGATGTTCTTAAGCTTCTGTTTTTTCAGCAGGAGCTTCAGCAGCTCTTTCCGTTTCAGCAGCGTTAAGCCGCGCGTGTCTTCACCATCGAGGATCAGGATGTCGAACACATAAAATTTCAGCTTGCCTGTTCCGGTGTTTTGGTAGTTCTGCAGGAGCTGAAAGCCGGAATTTCCTTTTTCATCTTCCACCACCACTTCGCCGTCGAGGATCACATCATGCGGGATCTTTTGCAGCTCGGGGAGCAGTGGCGCGAAAAGTGAATCGAATGAAAGGTTATTCCTGCTCACAAGGCTCGCATTGCCGTTGGCGATCAGCGCGAGCGCACGGTAGCCGTCGTACTTTGCTTCAAAGATCCATTCCGGCCCGTCGAAAGCTCCTTCGGTAAGCGTGGCAAGCATTGGCGTGAAATTCCCGGCTGATGTCACCGCTTTCTTTTCAGCGCTTTTTTTAACCGGCGCTTTCTTCGCAGGGCTTGCGGCTGCAGGTTTTCTGCTGTTCTTCCGCTCTCTCATCTCCAGCTTTTTTTTGCTGATCACCGATTTATCTTTTTTCAGAATATCGCCTGTTGTTGAATGCTTGTCTTCCTTTTTCACCAGCAGCCATGCGTTCTCCTGGTTTCCTCCGCGGATCTTGATGAGCGAAAATTCGCCCTTGAGCTTTTTCCCGTTCATGATAAATCGGATGTGGCCTTTCCGTAATCCCGCAAGCAGCTTCTTTTCACCGGCAGCCTTATCTTCCGTGTCGGCTTCACGGTAAGTGCCGTTATCCCACACGATCACATTGCCTGCGCCGTAATTGCCTTCGGGGATGGTGCCTTCAAAGTCCTTATAGCTGTACGGATGATCTTCCACCATCATCGCCAGGCGCTTGTCTGACGGGTTCATGGATGGGCCTTTCGGCACTGCCCAGCTTTTTAGCACGCCTTCCATCTCGAGGCGGAAGTCATAATGCAGGTGAGAGGCGTCGTGCTGCTGGATCACGAAAGTGAGATCCTTTTTTGATGCGGCCACTTTGCCTTCCGGCTCCGGTGTTTTGCTGAAGTTCCTTTTGGTGTTGTATTTATTTAAGGCCATAAAGCTATAAAATGAAGGTTTCAGTCCTTTTTAAAAAAGACATACCATTTCCGGATCGTTATCCCGCTTTAAGCAGGCACAGATATTTCAGGAAGCAGATCAAAGACGATCATTTTTTTTAACGAAAACAGTATAATCATGAAAGAGAAAGAAATCAGGGATGCAGGTACAACGTACCCGGCTCCAGTTCCGTCAAGCCCGGGCCGCCCCGGCAAATCAAAGCAACAGGAAGATGCGGAGGAAGAGGATCCTTTATTTGATGAGGATGTGCCCGAAGAAAATTTTGAGGAGGATGAGGAAGATGAATATGAGATCAATGATAAAGTATCGGTGGATAACCTTGCCGATATTTATGACTACATGAGTGCTTCACTTTAATTGTGGATTTTATTCCCGCTGCTTTCAGCGGGAAATTGCAATAAAACGAAAGGACCTGATATGAAAAAGCAAGTAATGAGTGTGCTGGCGATGCTGCTAATGGCTGCCGGCGCAAATGCGCAGGAGAATAAGAAGGATACGGTGAAAACCGACAGTACGCACATGGAGAAGATCCGGAAGATGCCAATGGATACCACCCATTATAAAACTCCTGTAAAGCCGGTATTGCCGGAGGAGGAGAAGAATAAGAGCAAGGAGCAGCCCATCATAGCTCCTTCGGGCAAGCAGGGAAAATAAACTGAATAATAGATCAATAAAAAAATCCCCTCTGCATTTCGCAGAGGGGATTTTTTATGTGATCCTTCATCGATTAGATGTTAGCAGAATCTCTCATCAGCTTGATTTTATCGTGTGACTGCTGAAGGCTGCTTTTCTGGCGCATGATCATGTTTCTGCTGTCGGCGCTCAGCTCATCGGATTTCAATACGTCCTCGTACGTTTCCAATGCAGCATCTTCCCCGAACTCGCAGGAAGCGATAATTGCCTTACGGTCTTTTCCGGTCAGCGCAGCTTTGATGTCCATCCAGGCCCTGAATACTTTTCCTGAAGTGGTTGTGCCTTCTGCAGGGCTGCCACCTTTGTTTACAACTTCGCGAACCAGCTCATTTTTAAACTGGCGGCTTTCGTCTGCCATGTGCGTAAAGATAGATTTCAGCTGAGGATCTTCAGTTTCCTTTGCAGCTCTTTCATAGCCTTCAATACGGTCGTGGTTAATAATGATCAGGTCGTTTATTAGCGATACGGTTTTGTTACTTGTTGTTTCCATTTTGATGATTTTAGATATATTAGTATAAAGGTTTATTAAGGGTATTCTCGGTTATTGTTTTCTCGTGTCGTTCGATGTTTTTAATTCCTTGTCGTTCTTCAGTCCCTGGTATTTGTCCCTGCACACCATCGACCTGTCGAGGTTGGTCCTCAGCTCTACCAGTCGTTTACCGGCCCAGGTCTTGATCTCGTAATCCTGTGCTTCTGCGGCAGCCTTTTCACATTTCTCAATTGCTTCCTTGTGAAAGTCAACCATCATGGCAGGATAATCGCGGTCGAAATCTTTTCCGTGCGTATCGGCGATCTTCCTGTAGGAATTATTTCCTCCCTGGCTGATGTCGGTTGGCAGCGTTACCATTTTTTTTCCTGCAAGCGCTTCTGTTTCCTTCAGCCATTTTGCATTGTCTTCCTTGAGCATTTGCCCGAGCTCTTTGATATCATAAGCTTCGGCCTGTGTTGCTGCCAGCTCGGAAAGCTTTACTTCCTTCATAAAAATGTCGGCAATGTCAACGAGGAACTGTGCGTCCTTTTCTTTGGCTTTGTCGAATTTCGCATCGTTGTGCTCTTCAGCTACATCTTTCGGATCTGAGCTGTTGTTTGCATTATCACATGATGCTAAAAGCAGCGTGACAACTGCAATTCCGGATAGTTTTAAGAATGTCTTTTGAAACATAGTTTTCATGGCATGGATTGGTTTTTTAATTGCTTATTTTATATAAAAATATGCCAGACTAAAAAGGGTATCCTATTGCCACATTGAGAATGAGGTTCTCGCTTCTCCAGGAAGGGCTGCCAAAGCTGATCTTGTCGGTCACCCAGCGGTGGCCTTCTTCCAGCCACGGCTTCCGCAGCGGCGTTGCAAGGTCGAAGCGGAGCACGAAGAATGATACATCGGCCCTTAATCCCACACCGGCGCCCACTGCTATCTCATTATAGAATGTTGACACTGAGAATGCGGGAACTGTGTTTGCGGGGTTTGATTTCATCAGCCAGATGTTCCCGGCATCGGCGAACACAGCGCCTTTGAGGAAGCGGAAAATGTCGTAGCGGTACTCGATGTTCGACTCAAGCTTGATGTCGCCGCCCATCTGGAGGAAAGCATTTTTTTTATCGGAGCTTTGCTGGAAGCTTCCCGGGCCCACGGAGTTGATGCGGAAAGCGCGGATGCTGTTTGGCCCGCCGCTGAAGAACTGCTTGATGTAAGGCAGGGTGGAAGAGTTTCCGTAAGGCTTACCTACACCGCCGTACAGGCGAAGCACGAGCTTGCTTTTGTTGCGGAAATTAAAATAGCTCCTGCCGTCTACGCTCAGCCTTGCATATTGCGAGTACACCGATCCGATGATCTTCCCGGGGTTGTCGGGAGAGATCCTTTCCCCCGCGATGGCCCTGCCCAGCGAAAATGCATTTCCTGCGATCTCTGCTGCGCCGTAAAAAAAGTATTGTTCTTTTTTGCCGGTCAGCACCTGCTCGTTATAGCTGTACGAATAGGTTGCGCCTGCAATGAATTGCTCTTCGTAGCTTTTTTTTAGGAATGGATTTTCGTTCAGCAGCGTTGTAAATTCTTCCGATTTGTTCTTCACCGATGTGTAATTAATGCTAACCGGGTTCAGCTCGTGTTCCTTGCGGATGTCCTCTTTCCATTTGTAGCCGAATAAGAACTGGAAGGAGCGCATGTCGAAATAGCTCATCCGCTTGAGGTAATTATATCCCAGTGAGATGCGCGTTTTGGGGACATACATGCCGTTGGTGCGCGGTGTTTTGAATGGCACGACGAATCTCGGGATAAACAATTCAACCTTCGGGTTGAGCGAATAGGAATAAATATTTTTGTTCTTTCCGCTGAACTGCATTTCAAATGATCCGGCCATGTTCACGTTGAACAGCTCGGCGCCGTTGAAGGTGTTCCGGTTCTGGTAGCTGAGGTTCTGACGCGGCCCCGTAAAATCGTTCGATTTGGTAACAAGGTCGAGCTCGCTCCTGAACGTACGTTTCGGCATTGCGGTGAGCAGCACTTTTGCATCCAGGTAGCCCGGTGCGCTGGTATCGCTTTCCACGAGGTTGACCCGTACGAACTTGAAATTTCCCATCGACATCAGGCGGTTCAGCGTAATGTTATGGTTCTTGCGGGAGTACACCTCGCCCTTCCGCAGGTATACGGAGCGAAGCATTACCCTCGGCCTGATCTTCGGCTCCTTCACCATGAAGAATGCATTCTCAAAATGAAGCGTATCGTTCTTTAAGCTGTCCTTGCTGTCGTCAAGTGAAAAATCAGGATCGATGTACACATTGTTGATGTGATAGATGTGAAGCGCTTTCTCGGGAACATCATCCTTAACGGCGAGCTTGAGTGTAACGCTGCGGTCCGTTTCGGAAGTGTCGGCGCCGAAAAATAAATAATCGGGATTAAAATAATAATAGCCGTTATCCTTCAGCATCGCGTCGATGCGCACCCTTTCTGTTTTTAATGCGTCGAGGTTGTAATCCTGTCCCGGCTTGATCAGCGTTTTCTCTTCTGAAAAGGCGATGAGGCGTATGAGGTCGGTATTCCCTGCCGGGAACTTCAGCTCCTTAATAGTGTATGGCTTGTGAATATGGCAGGTGTAAACAACCTTTCCCGTCTTTTTCTTTTCAACAATTTTGTACTGCGTGCTGCTTTTAAAAACGCCGTTGTTGAACAGCTTCGCATCGATAAAGCCGCTGGTGGCGCTGGGCTTCACGCTGCTCAGCAACACAGGCGCCTCGCCCTTCTTTTTCAGCCACTTTTTGAATTTACTTTTTGGAGCTTCCCCTGCATACATGTACATGCAGAGCCTCGGGCGCATGCCGAGGAAGCCTTTGTTGGTCTTAGGGCGTACAGCGCTCTCGGCTTCAGCCTTCAGCGTCTTTTTGTTTTTTATCTTGCCTTCGTATTCAAGCTTGATGTCGGCCCCGGTGTACAGCTTCTCTCCCTCCGGAAGACGCCTGGTACCGCTGCATGATGCGAAGAGCAGGCAGGCTATAACAGCAGATATGTAAACGAAATGCTTCATTTGTTATCGTTTTTTGCGGCTTCTCCCTTTTTCTTCGGGCGCCTGAAAAATTCTTTCCACTTATCAAAATCCCGGATGTAGAGCAAGCCGGCGCCGGTCTCCACCAGCTGGCCTTCCAACGCACCTTCATATTGGTTGTGGCGGAAGCCTTTCAGGCGGTAGCGGCCATCCTTCGACAGCTTATATTCCAGCGTTACATCGCTTGTGATATCGCTTGCCGAATTCTGCTTCGCGCGTTCGCCTTCCACATCAACGCTTCCTCCAACCTGCACGCTCAGGCGCTCGTCGAACAATTGTTTTTTAATTCCAACCTCAACTTCGGTGCGGCCTTCGGATGAGCCCGATTCATAATCGTCGTACGATTGCACATCAAAATTAAGCTCCACACCGGGAACAAGCTTCGAGCTGAGCTGGTTCAGCTGCGCCGAGAGAAATTTTCCGACAGTTGTGCGGGCTGCTGTGGATGCGGCATTTGTTTCCGTCTGCAATGGATTTTCCTGTACAAACCTGCCAAGCACAAGCAATGCAAATACCTGCTTGTTCAGCGACGAAGGATCTTCATTAAGCATGTTCAGCTTTGCATTCACTGCGCCCCCTAATATTCCTTTGTCTTCCGGCGGAAGCTGGATCTCGAAGCTGATCTCCGGATGCAGCAGGTCGCCCCTGAGCTTGAGATATACAAGGAATGGATACCGCTGCTTATAGCCGCTCTGCTCGCTTTCACTCAGGTTGGAAAGCTGGTCGGCAACAAGGTCGATCGGCGAGGCCCTTACCGAATAGATCGCATTGATGGATACATTTGCATCAAGCGGATCGCCGTTCCAGATGATCGTGCTGCCGGGCTCGATGCTGAATTTTCTTTTCAATACCGATTCCAGCGATACGAGGTAGCTTCCTTCATTCAGGTTATAAGCGCCTGTAAGGCTCATTTTTCCGCTTGGGTCGAGCGCGAAGCTGAGCGCCGCATCTCCTTTCACCACCAGCGAATCGCCGGATGAAGGATCGATGATCAGCTTAAGCGTGGCTTCCTTGTCCACTTCAATTATGGAAGAAATATCAACGCCCTTCAGCTCCGATTTTTCCTTTCCCTTAGTGTCATCCCTGAGGAGGATGGGGTCGAGATGCGCGGAATCATTGAATACAACAACACCCTCGCCTTTGTCGGTCGTTAATTTTTTCTCCGGCACTGCAAACGTAAAGTTGGAGCCCTTCTTTAATTTCACTTTGGCGTTCACTACCGGGAGATTCATATCGCCCGTTACTTTTATCTTGCTGTCGATCACCATCGAGCCGTAATACACCGCATTGCTTTTCGGGGTGGTGTGGAACAGCGTGAAGTTGGTGGTGCTCACATCGAGCCCGAATTTGAAATCCTTGAAATGGTTCATCTTTACATTTCCGTTGATCACGGCAGGGCTGCCGGTTGAATCTAACACGGTAAAGGAATTGAAATAGATGCCATCGCTTTTCAGCTCGATGGTTTCATGGTTCAGTCGCAGCGGACTGTTTAATGCAGTGGGATTAATGGTAGCATTGTTGAATGTGAGGGAGCCTGTAATTTCCGGCTCTGATGCCTTCCCGCGGATCATGAATTTTCCGCTCGCGGTGCCGGATGCTTCGGTGACCTTGCCCATCGATACGGCTTCAACCGTTTTCAGCGCAAGCGAACGGATGTCGGCATCTATGTTGATCGCATTCTCGGTGGCCTTTGGCAGGAAGTATCCGCTGATGCTTACATCATTGTCAGGGCCTTTCAGGTTAGCTTCCAGCGAATATCTTTCCGTGGTCGGGTTTTCCGCTTTTACGGTAAAGTTCCCAACAGGCACTTCCCGGATCACCAGGTTGTTGATGGCTGCGTTTGCGATGAGCCCATAGGTGGAATCCACTTTTTTGAGCAGCACGTGGCCGTCGATCGTTCCTTTGGCAAGGCTCGTGTCTTTTTCAATGATCCTTGAAATGTCTTCTATCTGCAGGCTTTTGATATTGATGTCGATATCATCGGCGAACTGGTCGTGCACGGAAGCTATTTTAATGCTGCTTGTTGTTTTGCTGATGTCGAGGTTATGGATCAGGAATCCCGATTTGTTGAACGCTATGTAATTATCAGGCGCTACCGGCCAGCGCTCGTTCATGATAATAAAATCGTCGGGGCTGATCTTCATCGTGTAGGTGCCGCCATCCTTCTCGATGGAGGAGCTGATCTGCAATTTTTTTACATTGTTGCTGTTGGTGGATGAAAGTGTGCTTGTAACGATGCTGTCGCCAACCTTCCCCGAAATGGCGAGGTTATCTACTTTTATCTGCGAGTTTGAAAGCTCTGCGCAGTTCAGGTTATACGTGATGGCTTTTGCATCGGAATTTATGCTCAGCGCAAAATCATTCACCTGCATGGTGCCGTAGATGATCTTCCGCAGGGTGGCATCCAGCTTCAGCTGCCGCTTTTCACTGTCGAAGCTTCCCTGTATGAGCCCCGGTTCAAATTCCTTGAGCTGCGGGAAAAACACTTCTGAAAGCACAGGATGGTTTTTCAGCTGCACCTCGAATGTGAAATTCTGCGGCTGGCTGGCAGCTGTATCCTTCTTCGGGTCCGTTAACGGGAAATAACCGTTTATGAATTTCTGCATTTCCTTTCCAAGGTCGGCAGGGGAGAAGGTGCCGCTGTATTTGATGCCGATCACCGCGCTGCTGATGTCGAGCCCGCTTTTGCCTTTTTCATTGATGGATGCAAAGAGCAGTGAATCGAGGATGTAGCGTTTTTCATCATGCGCAATAATGATCTTTGAGATGCCCGCTTTCCCATTGATGGTTGCTGCGGAATTTCCTTTGAGGTCGGAAACGGCAAGCAATCCTATGCGCATGTCATCCTGTGTTAAATGGAGCTTCTGAAGATCTGCGCCTTTCAGGTCGAAGCGGAATTTATATTGCTCCTGGCCTTTGTTCAGGTTCACAAGGCCGTCAAAATCGAACGCGGCGTTCACATCGTTGAGGCTGATCTTCCCTTCAAACTTTTGTCCCTCGATGTTCCCGTCGATCGTGAGGTCTTTATAGGAATATTTGTTCAGGTAGAATTCGGGAGCGCTCGCTTTAATACTTGCACGGATGGTATTCTTGTCGAGCCCTTTTCCTTTCGTTTGTGCGCTTAATGTAACAGGGCCGAACATCTCTTTGTTTTTCAGCAGCAGCCCGAGGTCGAATTTTCCGATCTCAACATCGGCTGTGAAATTCTCCTGCTTATCGAGGATCGCGAACACGCGTGCGGAGCCATAATCGCTGCCGAGCCCGAGCGTGGTGGTAAACGCTTTGATGCCGCCTTTGAAATTGATGAGGAGGCTGATCTGGTTGGGCAGTGCAATGCTTTGCGGAATGGCTTTCTTTCCTGCCATCATCTCGATATCTGTTCTGCCGGTATTTATTTTCAGGTCGGGGAAATAAAAATAAGCGAGGTCCTTGTTGGGCAGCCCGCCGATGATGAAATTCGTTTTTACGGAAGTGCTGCTGCCGGTGGTCACGTAAAGGTTCTCGCCTTTCAGGTTATTGATCTGTCCGCTTACTTTTCCTGAAACGGTGGTAATGTTCCCGGGTTGCTGGAAGAAAGGCTGCGCTGCAAGCTGCGGGCTGAAATAAAGGACTTCCGAAGTTTTCACGCGGATCTTGTTCATTACCGCATCTATCTTCAGCGCCCCGACGGAATCCTTTATTGAGCCGAGCGATGAATACGCCAGGCGGATGCTTGCGTCCATGGTGGTAGCAAGTGTTTTAAGCTTTAGGCCGGTCGCTTCTATGGAATGCGGATCCATCCTGAACTTCGTCTCGAAGCTCAGGACGCTGAAGCCGTTCGCATCCGTTACGCTGAACTTTTCAACATTCACTTTTGTGAGGGCTGAGGAGTACGAGAGGTCTTTGGCGCTGAGCGTGAGCCCTTCGTGCTTCATGTGCGAAGGGTCGAATGAATGAAGGATCACAGGCTTTGTGTTATCGGAAAGGGCAAAGCTGTTATCGTTAAGCTGTATGCTTGCAGCAGTAATAAGCAGGTTGCTCTTTTTTCCGGGAGCGGCTGTGCTGTCCGTTGGCGTGTCGCCTGTCCTTACATAAACAACCCCGCTTTTGGAAAGCTTTACTTCATCGATGCCGATCTTTTCGGCCTGCAGGTCGGCAAGCAGGGCCTTGACGCTGAACTCGCTTATAATGGCTGAAACGGTTTGCCTGTTCACCGAATCGGCAAATGCAATGTTTGAATGGTTGATGCGGACACGCCGCGCTGTAAGCACCGGCGAGGGCTTCTCAGGCTGCGTATCATCCTTTTTCGCTTCTTTGCTAATGAGGATGCTGGTAACAAGGTTTTCAATGAGCAGGTCGTTGATATCGAAGCGCCGCTGTTCCGTATCGATCTTATCCATTTGTAAATTAAGCTTGCCGAGGTACAGCTGTACGAAAGAGCCTCCGTAATCATCCTTGTACCGCAGCCTGATCCTGCTTAACTCGATCTCATCGAGTTGGAGCGCCCATTTGGTTTTTCCTGCGGTATCTTTCTTTTCCACTTTGGTGCTGTCGCTGAAAGCGGTGAGAAGGAAATTATAGTTGAACAGCGTGTCGGCCTCGTTCCGGCTGAGATTCACGGTGGCGTTGTCGAGCGTGATATTTTTGAGGTGGATGGTATGCTGCATGAGGTCTGTGAGCGAAAAGTTCACAGATAATTTTTCAGCGTACACAAGCGTATCCTTTTGAACATCGTCGAGGAAGATACCTTCAATGCTGAGTGATTTCGGAAGTGAAAGGCTGATGTGCTTTATCTCTACCTTCGTATGTGTTTTATCGCTGATGTATCCGGTGGCGACAGAGATGAGCTTTTGCTGAATGGCAGGTACCTGGATCAGCACGGCTACTGCAACCAGTAGAAGAATAATGCTGAAGATGATCCAGGCAAGGACCTTGAATGTTTTTTTTAAAACGGAAGCTACTTTGGTCATAGGGCAAAAAAATGAATGTCCAGGGGCTTACCCGGGACATTCACAGGAATTAATGAAGGTTTCTTACACTCGGTCGCCACGGATGAGTCGCAGCAATACAGCAACGATCGCAATAACCAACAGAATGTGGATCAGGCCACCTGCATGGTAGCCAACAAACCCGATCAGCCAGCCTATGATAAGGATAACTGCAATGATGTAAAGTAAATTTCCCATAATATGTTTTTTAAATTGTTTAACAGGTAGTTTAAATTATCCTGCCAGAAATTTTTGACAGTCAAAAGCAAGGTTTTTTGTGCAATCACTTCCCCAAAAGCGGCCTTACTCTCCTTTATAAACTACCTTAGGTTCAATTTCAGTCACTGTTTTATCGATCTTTACTGCATAATCATTCGCAATGATTTTTTTACCGTACATTCGCGCATACACTTTAGTGAATTCTGCCCCCAGGTAAAGGATGATCGCAGAATAATACACCCACAGTAAAATAAGAATTACAGACCCCGCGGCGCCGTACGTGCTTGAAACGGTAGAGCGGCCGAGGTAAAGGCCAATGATGAACTTCCCGAGCATGAAAAGCAGGGCGGTTAAGGAGGAGCCAACAAGCGCATCCCTCACTGCAACCTTTCCATCGGGAAGTGTTTTAAAGATCACCGTGAACAAGGTAGTGATAATAACAAACACAAAGAGGATATTAATGACATAAAAGAGATAAATGGTTACATTCGGAAAATAAGTGATCAGCCGGTCGCTCAGGATATCCATCACGGAATTGACGATGAGCCCTACCAGCAGCAGGAATCCCATCGCGCCGATCATTGAAAAGGACATGAGGCGGTTCTTCAGGAATTTGAACAGGCCGCGCTTCGGTTTTGCCTTGAGCCCCCAGATGTAATTGATGGAGCTCTGGATCTCCCCGAATACGCCGGAAGCACCGATCAGAAGGGTTATAACACCGATAGTGGCTGCAAATACATTGTCGTGCTTCAGCTTAACGTTCTTTATAATATCCTGGATCTGCAATGCCGCTTCATTTCCGACATAGCCGTTGATCTGTCCAAAAATTTCCCCTCTTACAGCCTCCTTACCGAAAAACACCCCACAAAGGGCAATAATCACGATAAGGAGAGGAGGTAATGCGAATATTGTATAGTACGAAAGAGAAGCACTGAGCTTAATGGCGTTATCGTCAATGAACTCTGTGAATGTCTCTTTAAGGGCCCTTCCGGCCTTCCTGAAGTCGATGTTGATTTTCATAAAAATAAGTGTGGCACTCTTTTGGGCTATCACAGTTTCATGCCAAAGAAAAAAAGGTTACGTACAGTTATATATGTTATTTCAGCTATCCTGCTCTTTGTACTGCTGGGAGCAAGCCTTTTGGGCCTTTACCTCGATAAGCGGGTAGTTACGCTTCTGAAGGAAAAGGTAAGCGAAGGAAGCCACGGTGAGTATTCACTGTCGGTGGATGACCTCAGCATTCACCTGCTCGCCCATTCCATAACAGTTAAAAACCTGATCGTAGCTCCTACAAATAAACGGAATCTTTCTGACAAAGCAACTTATGTATTCCAGGCCGCCCTGCTCCGGGTGTCCGGCTTCTCGGTAATGGCTTTCCTCAAAGGGAAGGACCTGCAGCTGGGTACCATCGAATGTGAAGAGCCGCAGATTTCCATTTTCCAGGGAAAGAACAGGTTCCCGAAGGTTAAGAAAGCCCCGGAAAAGGAGCCGTTTAGCCTCTTTAAGCTGATGTCGCCTCAGCTGCATTCACTGGCTATCGACAGGATAGATATTCTCAGCTCCAAGTTTAACATTTACCGTGATGGCACCGATACCGTTTCGCTGATGTCGGCAAAAGAAAGCAGCATAACGATCCATAAATTCTCGGTAAACAGGTCCACCGATGCCGCAGAGCGTTTATTCAATGCGGAGAAGTTCGAGGTGGTGATCAATAAATTTGCCTATCACCTGAAAGATGGATTGTATACCTTGTTTGGTAAAAGCCTTTATGCGTCATACACCGACTCGCTGATCACTGTGGATTCTTTTCAGCTCATCCCGAATTATCCGAAAAGTGAATTTGGAAAAATGGCGGAGAGGCAGGTTACACGGGTGGAAATTGTTGCGCCGAAGATCAGCTTTAAGAGCATTGATGTAAAATCGTTCCTCGAGCAGAACTGGCTGGTAGCCGGCCGGCTCGACATTGAAGGCGGAAATGTAAGCGCTTACCGCGATAACAATATTCCTTTAAAGCCTATTGTGCGCCCCTCATTGCAGTCGATGATCCGCGATGTGCCTTTCTTTATTTCCATTGATACGGTTACATTAACGGATGTTGATATAGCTTCGGAAAACGTGCCCGAAGGCGGGAATGCGGCAGGCATCATGACGCTGGAGCGCGTGCACGGCACGGTTACGGGGCTGCAGAACGACAGCAGCGCCTTTACCGATAAAAGCAGCATCAGGGCTACGCTCGATGCCGTATTCATGAAGCAGGGGAACTTTCATGCGGAGTATAATTTTCCGCTTGACACACGCACGGAGCTGTGCTACTGCTCGGGCAGCCTTTCACCTATCGACATACAGATCCTGAACCCGCTGCTGAGCAAGGCGAAAGGCTTTACGGTAAAAACAGGCAGGCTGGATTCGCTCAGGTTCTCGTTTACGGCGAAGGGCAATTTTTCGAATGGTAAAATGACGCTTGCCTATCATGACCTTACTGCTGATGTGGCGCCGGTGAAGGATGAAAAAAAATTCATGACCAATTTTAAAAACTTTGTTGCAAACCAGCTGGTGCTGAGGCGGAGCAACCCGGGAAAAGACGGTGTGCTGCGGGTGGTGGAGATCAGGGCAGAAAGGAACCCGTACAGGTACTTCCCGTATTTCTTTATGCAGTCGCTGCTCAGCGGCATTACGGCCTCCATTGAAGGCGAGGAAAAGTCGAAGTTCCTGAAGCGCACCAGGCTGCTTGAAAAAAAATAAGCTTAAAAAAATGAATGAACCATGTATCGCGGCATTGTTTTCTTTTTGATCTTTTACTTCGTGCATGGAAATCTTTTCAGCCAGCATAAGGAAAATGAGTTCCTGGATTCTACGTACATCTACCGGAAAATAGAGGACTTTTCAAACAAGAGAAAAGCCACGCGCCTGCTTTACAGCCTTGTGTTCCGCCCGATAAACCCAAAGCCCGTAACCACTCCCGTTATTTCGAAGATCGTATTGAAGCCTGTTAAATATGCCGAATTCGAAGGCAAGATCATCCGCTACATCCAGATCATTACCTATGATCCTTTCGGATACGATTCGCGCGATACCTCGGTAACGCCGCATGGGATAGTGCCGAAGGCAGGCAATGCGGTGCATATAAAAACCTGGCCGAAGAAGATCAAGGATGTGCTGCTTGTGAAAAAGTATGATACCTTTGATTCGCTCAGGGTGAAGGAATCGGAACGATTGATCCGCAGCCAGTCGTATGTGCGTGAAGTGTACATGGAGCCGGTGCATGCGGGTGACTCGGTCGATCTCTTTATTCGTGTGTACGATGTATGG
The DNA here is from genome assembly GCA_025963725.1 of Bacteroidota bacterium. Taxonomy (GTDB): domain Bacteria; phylum Bacteroidota; class Bacteroidia; order 2-12-FULL-35-15; family 2-12-FULL-35-15; genus 2-12-FULL-35-15. Next base: position 201,093 of record JAOQAE010000004.1, read on the forward strand.
AGCATTATCATTACGGGCTCCGCCACAACCACCGCCTTTTCGCTGAATGGAAGGGATAAGAACTTCCTTGGCGCAGGGCACCAGTTCCAGGGTGATTTCAGGCAGAATGTGGCAACCGGAAAGAATAATTATTCAGCAGTGTATACCATTCCAAATCTTTATGATACTTACATCAACTCAACCGTAAGGTATACCGTGGATGAAAATAAAAATTATGTTCAGGGTATTTCACTGAACCGTTCATTTTATTCGGTGTTCACCGCCTGGGCCGGCGGAGCTACGCTGCAGCGGAGCCAAACGAAGGAGATCATGTACGAGCTGGATTCAACGGCGTTCATGCAGGTGTACCGGAATAATCTGCAGGATTACTGGATCGGGAGATCCTGGCAGCTGTTCAGGGGAAAAACGGAGGAAAAGCGTACCACCAGCCTTATCTCTTCCCTCCGGTATATGCGAAGCCATTATCCCGAACGGGCGCCAACCTATCTCGATACGCTTCGCCTGCATGCGAATGAAGATTTTTACCTTGTTGGGGTGGGCCTCTCGAAGCGGCTTTACAAGCAGGACAATTACATTTTCCGGTATGGCTACGTGGAGGATGTGCCTACAGGCCGCGCTTATTCCGTTGTGGGCGGGTACCAGATAAAGGACAATATACCGCGCTGGTATGCCGGCGCGCGGGTGTACATGGCCAATTACCATAACTGGGGATATTTCAATATCTATTTCGAGTATGGAACATTTATACGCAAGCAAAATACGGAGGAAGGTTCATTTTCGGCGGGCATCAATTATTTCAGCAACATTATCCGCATCGGGCGCTGGAGGCTGAGGCAGTTTATAAAGCCGCAATACATCATTGGCTTTGACCGCCAGCCGTACGAAAACCTGAGCCTGAACAATGATGCGGCGCTGCGCGGATTTAACAGCACCGGGCTTTCGGGGAAGGAGCGCTTTTCGCTTACCTTTCAGCTGCAGTCCTATGCGCCCTGGAACATTCTCGGCTTCCGTTTCGGGCCTTATGTTATTTGCGGCTTCGGGATGCTCGGCTCAGAGAAAAGCGGTTTTACAAGGGCGCCGCTGTATTCTTTTTTCGGCATCGGGCTCCTGATCAAGAACGAATACCTGATCCTTACAAACTTCCAGATTTCCCTGGCTTTTTATCCAAGCATTCCCGGGGTGGGAAATAATGTATTTAAAGTGAACCCGGTAAAAACCACCGACTTCGGCTTCCGCGGCTTTGATATCAGCCAGCCTGCGGCTATCGGGTATAATTAATTCCGGCTGGCACAATTTTATTTAATGAGTATTTAAACAACTAAAAAAAACAGAAAATTATGAGAGAAGATGGATTAGACCTGAACAATGAAATGGACAAAGAGCACATGAAAACGCTTACATCGTGCACCAATTCATTGCTTGCTAAGGGCTTCGAAACGCAGTTCAAAGCATTGAAGCATGGATTAAAATCACTCACTACCGAAAAGATCTATCTGCCGGAAGAAGTGAAGATCACCAATTTTTACCGTTTTGAAGGTGACTCCGATCCTTCGGATAACTCGATCCTGTATGCGATCGAAACTACAAGCGGCGAAAAAGGAACGCTCACTGATGCCTATGGCGCCTACAGCGATGCACACGTTGCCAAGTTCATAAAAGAGGTGGAAGAGATCGGCAAGCGCGAGCATAATAAAACAGATTAATGGCATATTGTTTTTAGGAATAGCACAAAGTGTTAATCCTAAAAAAATATCAATATGGACAAGAATAAAAACAGGAAGGACGATCAGAGAAAATCTTCTTCCAGGACAGCTACATCCTCATCCGCACGAAAAACATCCTCCGGTAAAGGCTCTTCATCGGATGAGCGCGACAATGACGACCGCTATGGCTCCGACAGCATGAAAGATAAACCTGATTCGATCGTATCTAAAATATTTAAGAACGGCGGAAGGAATGGTTCATCAAAATCTGCTTCGTCCAAAGGAAAGCACAGCTCAGCCGAATTCATGGACGATGGGCGTTTTGAGGATGAGAACAGCTATAACGGGGAGAGGAACTCTTCGTATTCCGGTTACGACGACAGGGAAGACGGAGGCAATGGCGCAAACAGCCATCGCTCTTCTGCCTATGCCAACCAGCAGAGCAACCACAGCTACAACCAGCGCAACAGGCAATATAAAAATGAAGGGTATAATGAAAGCTATGGTGATAATGAAAATCACTACAGCGGCTCCCAGATGAATAACCGTAATTCAAACGGCAATCCTTCGCGCAATAATCACAGCAATAATTCCTACGATAACCGCCAGTACAATTCCGGCTACGATAACCGCAGCCATAACCGCGGCCACGATGATTATTATGGAAACGGAAATGGCCATGGAAACGGAAACGGCTACGGAAATCATTCCCGTTACAATGAAGGCCCGAACGGCAACGGCCGCAATTCAAGGTCCGATAACTATTACGGCAGCTTCAACGGGAACTATAACGGGAACGGAAATAACAGCAGGCACAACACTCCGAACTATTACGACAACAACAATTCGGGCAATCGAAACAGCAACAGCAGCCGTTATCATGATGATGACCGCAATTACCGCGGTAACAATCATTCGGGCCGTAATGGAAACGGTTATGATAACAGCTGGAATGATCATTACCAGTTCGGGAATAACAACCCGCGCAGGGATGAGCGTAATGAAGGCTCTTCCCGCGGGAATGGGAACAATTATGCATCGGGAAGGAATCACAGGAACCGCTGGAGCGATATAGAGGAGGGACGCAATGAAGGGCCATACAACGAGGCGCGCGGCTATGACGATGATTATGACTTCAGGCAGAATTCCGGAAACAATGGCCATTATGGGAACAACAGCCAGTCCCGCTATGATGAGCGCGATTACAGGGCTCACCAGAACAGGGGCGGAAGAGGATTTAACGATGATGATGATGATAATTATGATGAAATGCCCTGGTAAATAACCGGGCTTAAAAATAAAAAGAGCGGGAAGAGATTCCCGCTTTTTTTATGCTGAAGAATGCCGCTATCATCGGGATGATCTGCTTGTTCTCGATACGCTCGTACCTCGCACTCGAACTGACGTCACTGTCACTTCGAGTTCGACCAAAGGGAGAGTATCGAGAAGTGCTGAGCAATTTTCGGAATCGGTTTGTAAGTTGGTAACACAAAAAAAAAGCAGCCGGATCATCCGGCTGCTTTTTTGGGAATAAGGACTTCCTTAAAAGATCCTTATTGTATATATAGAGTGTATGTACTATCTCCTATTAAGTAAATGTGCCAGCGGTTTTCAGGGCAAAATAGGGAAATTTTTTCATGATAGAACCGCGCTGGCGAAGAGTTGTAGAACCTTCACCCTGTTCAGGCCCGCGCTACTTATCCTCCTCCTTCTTTTTATCTTTCTTAAAGAGCTTATTTAAAAGTCCTTTCTTTTCTTTTTTCTCGGTTTTAGGCTCTTCCTTTTTATCATCCTTCTTATCGTCTTTTTTCTCATCCCTTTTTCCAAAGAGGCCTTTTGATTTTTCCTGATCACTTCCCACCGATCCGATGTTGATCTCCTGGTCGATGGATGGATGCAGCGCCTCAATAAACGCATTCCTGAGCACTTCCACCACTGCATACCACAGATTGGCCTTCGAATTTTTAAATGATCCCTTCAGCGGGATCTTTGTCGCCACCTGGTCGTGCTTCGGGTTGGTGAGAAGCTGACCCACGCCTCCTGCGATCGCTTCCCACATCTTGCGCAGGATGTTGTCGTTCCGGTCTTCAGGCCCGAGCACATCGAGATCCTTTATAACCGGCTTCACATAGCCAATAAAATTTCCCTGCTTGGCCGCCACTTCTGCATACAGCCCGAACGTGCCCTTGTTCACATCCAGCTTTGCGTATGCCTTAAAGAACTCATTCAGGTCGGGCAGGTGCGTGTCTTTTAATTCGGTGTTCATATCAAAGGTAGGTTCTTTTGCAAGCGGATCGAGCCGCATGTGCAGGTCGAGATGCCCCTGGTAAATGTTTGCATCGGCTGCTACGGTAGCGGGCAGGAGCGAGGTGTCTTTTTCACTTGTGAGGTTCTCCGCAAGGATGTGCGCATTGTCGAGCTGTATATCCACCTTCGGGGTAGATCCGGCATCGATGTACTGGATCACGCCGCTGATGATCTCGAACCTGTTTACGCGCAGGGGCATAAAGCCATCGAGCAGCTTGCGGAAATCGGTTGTGTCCTTTTTTACATCGTCGGGTTCCGCCTTATCTTTCGTGAACCGTAAGCGCGGGTCCCGGAACTCGAGTTCACCCACGATCTTTCCATCAAGCAATGCCTGCCACTCAACCGACAGATCGATCTGCCCCGCTTCAAAGAATTCGGTTTCCTCCTGCGTAAGGGTGTCCACCTTGTGCAGGTATATATTGTTGATCTTATATGCGCCCCTGTACAGCGCAATATCAATGTCGTTCACATGCCCGTAGTATCCGTGCATGTTGGCAAGCGCCTTATTCGCATATTTTAAGGCAATATAGGGAAGCGCAATGCGCAGCGCTATAAGCACCACAATAAGGCCCAGCAAAATGCGGATGCCTGTTCTTCTGAAGAAGGGCTTTTTAACTTTATGTTTTTTTTCGGTCTTATCCATAAAAATATTTTTTTACAGAACCAGATATTACAGAAGCGTGCCAATAACAGGGTTGGCTAAAAAAAGAAGCGAAGCAAAATTTTTGGATTTTGCTTCGCTGAGAGATGGGACAAGTATTTTTGCAAATACCCTCGTTTTTTTTTTACACAGAACATTTAGGTAGGCACAATAAGTAAAGTAAAAAGTGTGCCGCAATGCCAGATTGAATTTTTTAGTGATCAAAAAATCGGCTTGATCTTTCAAAACGCCTGCCGATAGAGCGATGTGGCGTTTTTGTCAAAAAGTGTGCAATTAAGGCCAAAGAACAGGATAAAGACAAAAATGTATAATTTGGGGAAATGATTCCTCAGGCAGGTGAAATTATTCTACAGAAGGTAAAGTTGGGGAAAGTCTTCACTTTATAGCAAGGATGTTCTTCAGCTGGCTGAAACTGATCGGCTTCTCAATAAAGAAGTCGGCGCCCTTTTCCATGGCTTCTCCGCGAAGGTTCGACATAGCGCTGATGATAATGATCCGGAGCGATGTATTGAGCTTCTTGAAAAGGGAGATATTGTCGATCCCGTTTCCATCCGGGAGATTGTGGTCGAGGATCAGCAGGTCGGGGTTCATTAGCTTGAACTTTGCAACGCCGTTTTCAAGGGAATTGGAGTAATCGATCGATTTCGCTTTTTTCGCCAGGAAATTCTCAAGCAGTTCACAAAGCTCTTTCTCGTCATCTATAATTAAAATGTTGCGTGCGTTCATTTCATCAAGCTTTGTTTTAAGCTGCTCCTGCTCGTTCTTATTCGTTATATTATAGAGGAAATACATGGCAAATATAGTAATATCAGGCTATCTGATGGTGTGTGAATCTTTTTGTTTAACTTATTATTTATTGCTCTTTTTCAGTTGAATTCGATTTGTTCTTAAAAAGCTTTTTCAGCAGCCCGGATTTCTCTTCGGTTTTCCCGGTATCCTTCCCTTTATCCTTTTCACTTGCTTTATCCTTTGCGTCGTCCTTCTTCTTTTTGAAGTACCCTCTCAGGAGGATGTTATGCTTGGCAGCTTCCATGTTTTCATCAAGTCCCTTGGTGCTTCGTTTCAGGTTATTGATGGTGGTGCTTATGTTGGTAGCCATGTTGCTGTCGTTGATCAGCATGCCAAAAGTTCCTTTTCCGCTATTAACCTTGTACAATATTTGAGCCAATTCGTCAGAGATCACTTCTGCATTGCCTGCGGTGACTTTCAGGCTGGCCAGGATCGCATCGGTTTGGAGGGGAGGATTTGAAAGCAGGTATTGCCCTTCCTTTACCATCTCGGCCGCCTTGCCCTGTGTAATGTTAATGATCTTGTCGCCGATAAGCCCTTCGGAGCCGATGGCGATGTGGCAGTCGGTTTTGATGAACTTCTGCACATCCTTATCTACGATCACGCTTACCCGAACCGTGGTATCGTTAATGATCTCGATGTTATCCACAGTGCCCACATTGATACCCGAAAAGCGTACATTGTTCCCGATCTCCAGCCCGTTAATATCCTTGAACAGGCTGTGAATGGTGAATACGGGATTGAACAGGTGCTTTTGCCTGCCGATGTAGAAGATCGCTGCAATGAATAACGCCAGGCCTGTCGCTACAAACATTCCTAACCTGGTTTTAAATCGTGTGGTGGGTTCCATAATTTTGTTTAATCTTTAAAAAATGACTGTATCCAGGGATCGTTTATTTTTTGCACTTCCTCCAGGGTTCCTTCGGCATAAACCTCTCCTTCTTTCAGGATCAGCACCCGGTCGGCCACGGCACGTGCACAAGGCATATCGTGTGTGATCACCAGCGAGGAAGTGTGGTATTTGTTTCTGATGTCATTAATAAGCGCGCTGATCTCCTGTGATGTGATGGGATCGAGGCCGGTGGTAGGCTCATCGTACAGCATGATGGCCGGGTCGAGGATAATGGTGCGCGCCAGCGCGATCCGTTTCCGCATTCCACCCGAAAGCTGGGAAGGCATTTTGTTGAGTGCGCTTTCCAGCCCTACATTTTGCAGCGCTTCCATTATTTTTTCGCGTACCTCTTTTTCAGAAAGGTCTTTTTTAATTCTTTTGAGCGGAAATTCAAGATTTTCCTTTACAGTCATAGAATCGTACAAGGCGCCGCTCTGAAACAGGAAGCCTACTTTCTTGCGAAGCTCGGCCAGCTCCTTCGACTTCAGCTTGTCCACTTCCTGGCCCAGCACGTTAATGCTGCCGCTGTCGGCTGTCATGAGCTGAACAATGCATTTGATCAGCACCGATTTTCCCGAGCCCGATTTCCCGAGCACGATCAGGTTTTCACCTTTGATAAGGTCGAGCGATACATTTTTCAATACATGCTGTGCCCCGAATGATTTTTTCAGGTCACGGATCTGTATCACCGCTTCGGTCCCTGCGGTATTTGCCTGCCTTACGCTATCAGCTTCCTCTTTCATATCAGTATGTCTGTTATTTGAACCACGATAAGGTCAACTATGATGATCAGCAGGGACGAAAGCACAACGGCGGAGTTAGCCGCTATCCCAACGCTTTCGGTGCCGCGCCCGGCGGTATAGCCTTTATAGCATCCTACCAGCCCGATCACTGCGCCGAAAAAGAAGGATTTGATGAATGCGGGGAGGAAATCGATGAATTCAACGGCGCTGAAAGCCCTTGAAAAGTAAAGTACGATATTGAGGTCGGTTTTAATGTTTACGCCTACCCAGCTGCCCAGCAGGCCCATTGCATCGGCAAAGAGGATGAGCACCGGCAGCATGAGCGTGGCTGCCATAACGCGTGTCACCACCAGGTATTTCATAGGGTTGGTGGCGGAAACCTCCATTGCTTCGATCTGCTCGGTTACTTTCATCGAGCCCAGCTCGGCACCGATCCCGGAGCCGATCTTACCGGCACAGATGAGCGCGGTGATCACCGGGCCGATCTCGCGGATCAGTGAAACGGCTACCATCTGCGGAAGCATTCCTTCGGCGCCAAAATCGCTGAGGATGGGCCTCGACTGAATGGTAAGCACCAGCCCCATGATGGCACCTGTGATGGCTACCAGCGGGAGCGACCTGTTGCCAAGCTCGAAGCATTGCTTCAGGAACTCGCGGAATTCGAATGGAAGGGAGAAGGTTTGTTTAAAGGTTTGTAATGTAAAGACGGTCATATTACCGGCACGGCTGAAAAACGTTTTTGCGCCTTCTGCACCAGCCATTGTTTTCTCACTCAGTAAAACGGAACCTTCGGCAGCAATGTCTCGTGCTTTCATAATAGGTTTGAACTCTTTCATTTTTTTTAAGTTATCCTATAAGTTCAAAAGCAGTGCCCTTTTTTAAAAAAGGGTATTAGTGCCATAATGATCTCTTTATCTCGTTTTAATGGTAATTAATTCTACACACTGTTGATTAGCTTACTCGGTTCAACCTTCAAACCCCTTGAATTTAAAGGCTTTTCAGTTCGGCACGATTATTCTTTTGTGAAAGTAAAATTTATAAAAACAATTTTAAAAAATAAACACTATGTCAGACAATGGAAAAGTTTTAGGCGCATTGGTGCTCGGTGCAGCAGCAGGCGCAGTATTAGGATTATTATTTGCTCCAAGCAAAGGTAGCGAATTAAGGCAGAAGATCTCCGATAATGCAGGCGATCTGATTGATGAGCTTACTGATAAGATCGGAGAAGGAAAAGAAATGTTAGCAGGATTGAAAGACAAAGCAATGTCGAAAGCTGACGAATTAAAAGGAAAAGCAGAAGATGAGCTGAGCAACATGAAGAACAAAGCGAAGCAAACTGCTTCTACTGTTACCTCGTCGACATCGACTTCAAATCATTCACACTAATTTTTAATTCTGAAAAAACCTATGGAAGAGAAAAATAAACTGGAAAAGATGTTTACCGACATCAAGGACTATGCAGAAACACGCTTTGATATTGTTGTGCTGAATGCACAGGACAAGGCAACACATGTAATTTCGTCCATGGCTTCAGCTGTAATTCTGGGAACGCTGGGCTTTTTTATACTGTTGTTCCTGAGCGTAGGAGCAGCCTGGTCCCTCGGTGAATATCTTCACAGCCCTTCCATAGGCTTTTTTTCCATCGCGGGTTTTTACCTGCTGGTAGCGCTGGTCTTATACCTGAACAGGGATAAATGGATCAAGATGCCGATCATTAATTCCATTATCAAAAAAATTACATTTCATGAGAACCATTAATACACTCGCAGAGCTGAAGGAAGAGCGCCAGCGTCTTTATATGCGCCAGGCATTTCTCGAAACAGAGATCAAAACGAATTTCAACGAGATGAAGGAGCAGCTGAAGCCGGTTCATCATCTTGCTCAAACCGCAGGGAAATTCCTTTCAAGCAAGGATAACAGCGTAGTTGGAGACTCCGTAGGGTTCATTACCAATGCGCTTGTTAAAAATGTGATCCTGAAAAATGCAGGCTTTATTACCAAGCTCATTGTTCCATACCTGGCCAAAAATGTGGCGAGCAATGTGGCAGAAGATAATAAACCCAAGATTGCAGGCTGGATCAGCGATATGATCGCGAAGTTCATGCCTAAAAAAGTTGAGGCTGAAGCATAATCGAAATTGAATTTCAGAAATAATAATTGCCCAGTGCAATAAGTGCCCATACATTTTAATTTTCAATTTTATGAATCAACAGCAAAATCAGAAACAAAGCCAGCAGTTAAAACGCGGGTATTATATGTCTCAGCAGCACATGAAGCTGATGCATATCATGCACTTATCCGGGTATGCGCTGCAGGAGTATATAGCGAACGAGCTGGAGCAAAACCCGGTGTTAGAGACGGAAGATAAGGAAGATAACCAGGAGGAGCCGGAAATACAGGCTGAGACTGAATTTGACAATGAACTTATGTGGAACAAGGACGATGAGGACCTGTTCGAAAAAAATTATAAGCAGCCGGTTTCCAATGAAGATTATTACGAGGCGCCGGTGATCCAGTTCAGCTCTTTACAGGAGAACCTGAAAGAGCAGATCCATATGATGCACCTCGATGAAGAAATGGTGAACATTGTATGTTATCTTATCGACGAGCTCGATGACGACGGTTATCTCCGCAGGGAGGTAAGCGACGTGATCGATGATTACGCTTTTTTAAGAGGCAAGATGATGCCCGAGGAGGAAATGGAAAAAGCCCTGGCGCTTCTTCAGAAATGCGAGCCTGCCGGTGTTGGCGCCCGCAGCCTTCACGAATGCCTGCTTATCCAGTTAAAAAGGAAAACCAAAAAATGCGCTACAAGGGAATATTGCATCCGCATTTTTGAAGACCACTACCAGAATTTTGTACAGAAAAATTTTCAGAAAATTAAAAATGAGCTTGGCATCACAGGCGAAGAATTTGAAAATTGCATGAACTACATCAAAAAGCTAAATCCGAAGCCTATTACCGAAGCAAATAAATATGAGCTCATCAAAGAGCAGATCATTCCCGACTTCGAGGTTTCAATAGAGGATTCCGATCTGTATATCGCGCTTACATCCTCCGAATTTACCAAGCTGAGGGTGAACCCTGAATTTTCCAGCCAGTCGTTATCCGTATCCAACCAGAACGAGAAAAAGCAGGCGGAAAATTATTTTCAAACGCTTGTTTCCGATGCCAATGTTCTCATCAATGCATTGAAAGAGCGTGAAACCACCATGATGAAGATCATTAACGTGATCGTGCAGATGCAGCCTGATTTCTTTAAGAGCGGCGACATCCAGGAATTACGCCCGATGATCCTGCAGGATATTTCCAACCGTACGGGTTATGATATCAGCACCATCTCAAGGATCACCAGCAACAAACATGTGCAGACACCTTTCGGGATCTTCAGCCTGAAGAACCTGTTTATGCGCGCTCTTGTTTCCGATTCCGACGCATCGCCTTCAACAGCGATCCAGGTTCAGGACCTGATCCAGAAAATAGTGAAGGATGAGAATAAGCAAAAGCCGCTTTCCGATACCGATATCATGAACCTGCTGAAGCAGAAAGACGTGAACATTGCAAGAAGGACGGTAGTGAAATACCGCGAGCTGCTTGGAATTCCAAACAGCACTATGCGCAAGAAGGAACAAATGGTTTTGAACTAAAACCGGATCACAATCACATTAGTCATAAAAAAAAGGCTTCTTTCGGGAAGCCTTTTTTTATGATCATTTTTTCTTTTTCGGATGCTTGTTGCCGGCCTTTGTCTTTACCTCGTGGTTCTCTTCCGCCTCGTCGATGGAATGCGATTTCTGAAGGTTATGCTCTTCCTTGGAAAACTGGCTGAGCTTCCTGTAATATTTCTGAATGGTCTTTAATTCATCCTCCGTCATATCCTCCACGTTTACGAGGCGGTTGCTCGCGTATTCATGCGCAGCCACGAGCTCGTTCAGCTTCAGCTGGATCGCGAGCGAATCCTTGTTCTGCGATTTCTGAATGAGGAACACCATCAGGAAAGTAACGATGGTAGTGCCGGTGTTGATCACCAGCTGCCAGGTTTCGGAATAATCGAAGATCGGCCCGGTGAAGAGCCAAACCAGCACCATCAGCAGGGCAATGAGGAATGCGGGCGTGCTGCCGGTTGCCCTTGTTACACTCGCGGCAAAGCGCTCAAAAAAGCCATTTTTTAATTTCTTGTCCTTTCTCGGAAGTGGTTTCAGTTTCATGTTCATAATGTTATGGCGATGCCGCCGTAAAAATTTCTACGGGGAGCTGCATTATAAAATCGCCCTCCGGCTGCATTCAGGTCGTTCCCGGCGCTGTAGCTTATATCTGTTATATTATCGGCTCCGGCAAACAGCTCAAGGCTTGCGCGGTTCTTTAGCTTATGGATCCAGCCTGCTTTAAGCGCCAGCAAATGATAGGGGGCTGAGTAAAATAAGTTGTCGTCCGAAAGAGGCGTACGTTCCACATAATTATAATTGAGGAACAGGCTGAGCCCAAAAGGAAATTCCGTTTTGATGCCTGCGTTTGCTGTAAACTCAGGAATGCCGGTCAGCTCGTTTCCTGAATAGTCCGCCGAATTAAGCCGGTACTCCGCAAAATGAAAATAGTACCAGCTGAACCCGTTGTAAAGCCTGGCTTCCCTTAAGAAGCCGGATGTTCTTTTCTTTGTTAATTGCAGCGTCGACTGAAACTCCATGCCCTGCTGCTTTGTACCGCCTGCATTCACGAAGTATTCGGCCCCGTTTGCATTTGTCCGTCTTACAATCGCATCACGCAGATCGAAGCGGAAAACGGCCAGGTCGGCCTCCCATCGCTGGTTCATGGTTTTGTACCGGAGCCCTGTTTCATAATTCCATCCATGCTCCGATTGCAGGTTCTCATAAATGAGATTGTCGGAAGGCCTAATCTCTGCAATGGTTGGCGGCGAATATCCTTTGCTTGCAGAAGCGCGCCATACAAGATTATTAACAAGGCGATAGCTCAGCCCTGCACGCGGCAGCAGCTGTGTATTCAGCTTTTTTCGCTGCATTGCCGCTTCATCTGCCGGGAAAATATTTTTGTAACGGTAATAATAATTGTTCAGGCTTGCCGCAACTTCGAGCTGAAGCCTTGTTGAGATCAATACATTCAGCTGGCTGAAATAAAAATAATTTCCTGCGGTAAGATCATCCTTTGCCATCATCGGTCCTTTTGCGCCTTTCTCATTGCTGAAGTTAGAGATCAGGCTGCGGGTTTGCTCGCATTCAAATCCTACATTCCAGCTGATCTTCATGATCCCGAAATGATCGCTGAGCGAGAAGTAGCTGCGCAGTCCTACAGTGTTCTCAAAGCGCGTTTCATAATTGGTGATGAATGGATTTTTAAAATCGGTGTAGCTGCCAAATAATGTGATCACATGTTTCAGCTGTGGCAGGATCTGCAGCTCATTGGAGATCCCGCCATAGGCTGTTGTGTTGTAGATGCCCGCCTTTTGCTCTTCCGCTCCGGGGAGCGTCCTCGTTGCGGGCCGTGCCTGCCGCGGATCCTCCAGGTACTGTGAAAGCGTAAGCCCTCCCGGCGTTTCATAGTGCAGCTGTGAGCCGAGGAACACTAATTTGAGCGTGCCTTTGGTATACCTGAATTGCTGGAGCAGGCGCGTGTAATTCCTTTCCAGCGCGCTGTTCCGGCGGTAACCATCGGAGTGCAGGTACGACTGATCGAGCTGGATCGAATATTTTTTCCATTGCTTTTGCAGGGATACATGCCCGTTCAACAGCCCGTAAGAGCCGCCACAAAGGGAAAGCCTTGCAAGCGATGAATCACCGGGCTCTGTGCCAAGCACTACCACGCCGCCGGTATTTGCGCCGAACATGCTTCCTTCAGGGCCTTTCAACACCTGCACTGTTTTAATTGCCTGCGCATCGATCAGGTTCAGATATGTATTTCCTCCGCCATCGGTGAGCAGGAACTCATCCATGTACACTTTGATATTACGGATCCCGAAAGGAGAGCGCAGCAGGCTTCCGCGCACAGAGAGCCTGTAGCTCCCGGGAGAACGCTCTTCCATGCGAACGCCTGCAAGCGTATTCAGCGCCGGCAGGAAGGTGTAAGAAGGATGATTGTGTAATTCCTCACGGCCAAGTGCAGAAACGGAAGCCGCAGAATGCAGCAGCGAGGGCTTGCCCGGATAAATGGCAATGGTCACTTCGCTAAGCCCGAGGGTAGTGTCGGCAATGCCCTGGCCTTCCACTGCAGTAACAAAAAATAAAAAAGCGGAAAGAAGGAGAACAGCCTTTTTCATGGTTTATTTTTTTACGCTCACCCTCCAGATGGTGTTGGTAACATCATCGGTCACAAGCATAGAGCCATCGGGAAGTATGGTCACACCCACAGGCCTTCCGTGCACCTCGTTTTTTTCAAGGTTGGCGATGAAGCCTGTGAGGAAATCTTCCGGTTTCCCCGATGGCTTCCCATCCTTAAAAGGAACGAACAATACTTTATAGCCGGAGAGCACCGACCTGTTCCAGGAGCCATGCTGGGCAATAAAAGCGCCGCCCTGGTATTTTGCGGGAAATGCTTTCGCGGTATAGAATGCAAGTCCGAGCGATGCCGTATGCGGGCCAAGGCTGAGGTCGGGCACAATGGATCGTTTTACGAGATCGGGCTTTGTTTCCTTCACTCTCGGATCCTCATGCTGCCCGTAATATGAATAAGGCCAGCCGTAAAAGCCGCCCGGCTTAACACTTGTAAGATAATCGGGAACGAGGTTATCGCCGAGCTCATCGCGTTCGTTCACAACGGTCCACAACGTTTTTGTTCCGGGAGCCCATGCCATTCCCACAGGATTGCGAAGCCCTGAAGCATATACTTTCAGCCCGCTTCCGTCGGGGTTCATTTCAAGGATGTCGGCGCGCAGCAGCTCGTTATCGATCCCGAATTCCGCCACGTTGCTTCCTGAGCCTACAGCAATGTATATTTTGGAGCTGTCGGCATTGGTGATGATGTTCCTTGTCCAGTGCCTGTTATGTTCGCCGGCAGGCAGGTCAACGATCTTTTGAGGCGGATCGCTGATGTGCGTTTGTCCTGCTTTGTAAGGATAGCGCACAACGGCATTCGTGTTCGCCACATAGAGCCATTTGCCGATCACGAGCATTCCAAAAGGCTGGTTCAGGTTTTCTAAAAATGTTTCCTTCTGATCCGGCTTGCCATCTTTATCGGTATCCCTGAGAAGCGTGATGCGGTCGGCGCTGTGCTTGAGGTTATTGGATTTGGCAGCGCCCATGATGGTAGCGCCAACCTGCTCTGCAAAATTGTGATTGGAATTGCTTTCGGCCACAAGCACATCACCGTTAGGTGTAACATACGTCCAGCGCGGGTTTTCGAAGCCATCGGAATAAATGCTTACCGTAAAGCCTTCAGGCGCTTTGGGCATTGCATCTTTCCAGCCGGTCACATCGCAAAAGTTGGTGGAGGATTTTGTTGCGTAAGGATCAGGCAGCGTATCTGCTTTAGGCTTGGTCTGGGCGAAGGCGGATGTTGTTAAGAGGCCCGGAATAATTAATAGCAGGAGCCTTGTATATAAAGCAGCTTTCATAAGCATGAAGTGTTTGTGGATGATCAGCGTTTAATGGCGATCCATGTAATTATTCCTATAAGTATAAACGTTATGAGAAACACTGCAACGAATTTATTAACGCCGAACTCCGTGATGATCTTCCGGATAGGCTCGGTAAACCTTCTGCGGACAATTCCCCTGATCCTTGAAAAGGAATCGGTTTCTTTTACCACGTATCCTTTAGCGCCTGCACGGATCGAACGGAGGATCACGCGCATGTCGTCGTTGGAGGAGTGGATCACCACCTCGGTGAGCGGATGTGTTTTCTTGATGATCTTTAACAGCTCGAGCCCGTTGGCCGGCCCTGTTTTCTTTTTAAAGTCGTAGGCAAGGATCACGAGATGAGTGTTGTCGTCGATCTTTTCGAGGCATGCCTTCGCTTCGTTAAAAACAGTGATGTTAATGTTGGATCCGAATTGCTTCTTCAGATCATCTTTCAACGCGGTTGTTATGATCTTGTCTTCATCCGCGATAAATACGTTCAGTGGGTTGTTGTTCTCCATAAAATAGGTTTAAAGGATAATCATGCTTTGAAAATTACATGCCAGCAGGTAAAAAGGCAAAGCACGATCATGCAAAACGGGGAAAATGTTGCCCGGATGCCGGATCCCAGGAATTTTCATGGCTTGCATGGTATGTTTTTTTTTGATGGCTCATTACATTGAATTACTAACGATTTAAAAAGATAAACATGAAAAGGATATTGGTTGCAGTTGCTTTATTCGTATCGATTGGAGCAGCTAATGCGCAGGAGCAGGCCCAACAGCCTCAAAAGAAAAGGGATAGCCGCGACAGGATGCACTTCGGATTAAAGGCAGGAGTAAACAACTCGAATGTATATAATGAGAAGGGAGAGCAGTTCAAAGCGGAGCCTAAATACGGCTTTGCGGGAGGCGCTTTCCTGTCGATCCCTGTGGGGAAATATTTGGGTGTGCAGCCGGCGGCGCTGGTTTCCCAGAAAGGCTTTCATGCAACAGGCACATTATCGGGGAAGCCGTATGACCTGAGCCGCACCACCACTTACCTGGATGTTCCGCTGATGATCGAGTTCAAGCCGTTGCCGGTGATCACGCTTATGGCGGGGCCACAGTACTCTTATCTGTTTGCCCAGACGGATGTTTTAAAAAGCAGCGACAATACGGCCATACAGGCACAGGAGTTTAAAAATGACAATATCAGGAAGAACATATTGAGCGCTGCGGTGGGGCTGGATGTGAATATCAGCCGTTTTGTTTTTTCGGGGCGATATAATTTTGACCTTCAGCAAAACAATGGCGACGGCACTTCCAACACTCCGACCTACAAAAATATATGGCTCCAGGGTACAGTTGGCATCAGATTTTAAATGGGGAAATTAAAAATAGGAAACCAACCAAAAATTAACCTAAATAATAAACCATGAAAACTAAAACAATCGTTGTTGCAGCTATTGCCGGTATGGCAGTAATGTCTTCCTGCCAGACAAAAGAGCAGAAGCTTGAAAATGCACAGGAGAATGTTGTCGACGCAAACCAGGATCTGCGCCAGGCACAAAATGAATTCAGAGAAGAATCTGAAAACAATTTACGTGAAAATGACATGACCATTGAAACGTACCGTGCAAATGCGAAAAACGAGAAGGAAGAGATGCGCGCGCAGTATGAGCGCCGTGCAGATTCCCTGGAGCAGCGCAACAAAGAGCTGAGAGCAAAGCTGGATGCATATAAGGATGATTCAAATGACAATACCAAATGGGAATCTTTTAAGCGTGAGTTCAACCACGATATGGATGAGATGAAAAATTCCCTGAAAGACGTAGGTAAGAATAATGTGAAATAGCCACCGGCTATTTGTTTTGTTTGTTTGTGCTAAAAAGCCTGTAAGGATTTCCTTACAGGCTTTTTAGTTATATATGCCTTGAGATCTATTTCAGCCCGGTTGTTACCGCACCCGCCTTGTAACTCTCATTCAGCACCCGGATCTCTACTCTCCTGTTCATCTGGTGCTGCTCATCGCTGCAATCCGTTCCATCGCCGCAATCATTGAGCAATCCTGCTTCGCCGAAGCCTTCGGTGCCTTTTATCCTGCTGCGGTCTATGCCTTTGCTGATGATGTACTGCTGAACTGCCTGCGCCCTGTTCGACGACAGCCGTGTATTGTATTTTTCAGGGCCGCGCGCATCGGAGTATCCGTTGATGACGATCGTCATGTTCTTATTGGCCTTCATCACTTTGATATTGTTATCGAGAATAGCCTTTGCATCAGATCTGAGCGTGATCTCATTATAATTGAAATACAATGCTGCACTGTTCCAGCCTGCCTTTTCAAGATCTTTCCCCGGCAGGTATTTATCTTTTGAAGATGCGGATGCGGAAGTGTTTGTTTCATTTTCCTTCTTTAAAGGCTTGAGCGCAAGCAGCGGATCAGCAGCTGTATCAGGCTTCAGCAGCGGGCCGAATTGAACGGTATAAATATCGAGATCGCCGGAGCCGCCTTTCCTGGAGGAGGAATAATAGCCTTCGTTGCTGTTCACCATGCTCAGGAAAATATCTGCTCCCGGGGAGTTCAGGGGTTGGCCGAGGTTCTCCGGTTTTGTCCAGCGGCCGTTCTCCATGCGTGTTTTATAAATATCGTAGCTGCCAAAGCCGGGATGTCCGTTGGAAGAGAAGTACAGGGTGCCGTCTTCCCCAATGAACGGCGCATCCTCGTTGAACATAGTATTGATAGTTGAATCGAGCAGCTCGGCTTTCGACCATTCACCCTGCGCATTTTTCACAGACCTGAAAATGTCGGTTCCGCCATATCCTTCCTCTGTTGCGCTTGAAAAATAAATAGTGGCATTATCGGGAGCGAGGGCAGCATGGTTCTGATAGCTGGCTATGTTTATTTTTTCGCTGAGCTTCTCCGGCTTTTTCTGCGGGTCGTTCATAGGAACGATATAAAGGTCGCCCATCCGGTAAATAAAGAATGATTTTCCGTCGGGTGAAATGGAAACAGAGGACTCATTGTATTTTGAGAATGCCGATCCTTCCCCAAGGTCGGGACGTGTGTACCTTCTTGGCTTCGAGAATTGCCCGTTCTCCCATTTGGAGATATACATGCTTTCGAAATATTTTCCATCCCATTGGTTGAGCTTTTCCCTGTCATCGTCTTTCCTTTTGGAAGTAAAGATCAGGTCGTGGCTGCCTGTGAATACCGGTGCATATTCCGGGTCTGCGCTGTTGATCGCAAGCCCTGCATTTTTAACGGTGACCGTATATTCCGGTGCCGTGCTCTGGTGAGCGAGCGCATAGTGGCAATCCGCGATATGCTTCTGCAGGGAATAAGAAAACATTTCGTTATCAATATCCTCATACGCGGTCAGCTTGTTGTAGCAATACAAGGCGCGGTTATAATCGCCCATGTAATGATAGCACCTGCCCAGTGTGTAATAGACGGTGAGCAGCGTGTCCCTGCTGCTTTTCCCCAGGGCTTTTTCAAGATAAGGGATCGCTGTTTCGTATTGCTCCATGAATTCGCCAAGGATGATCCCTTTTCCCGCATTGGCTTCATAAGCGTCGGCGTTCAGCTCGAGGGCTTTATCGTAATAAGTGATGGCTGTGCCGTATTCGCCTTTATAGGCGGCCCTTTCGGCCTTCCGGATATATTTTCCATATTGCTGGCCGTAAGAGCATGTGCACACGGCAAGCAGGAGGAGAGTGATCAGTTTTTTCATGATTGTGACTTTTTGTAAAAGGTTAAAATATAGTGCCATTTGCAGTTGGCAAGTAATTTTAAAAGGATACATTGCATTTAACTAAAAACAAAAAAAATGAAAACATTAGGAATCATTTTGCTCGTGGTCGGAGGCCTTATGATGGCCATTACCGGCTTTAATTATGTGACAAAGGAAAAGGTTGTCGACCTTGGGCCTTTGGAGATCAATAAGGAAGAGAACCACCCGGTGCAGTGGTCGCCGATCATTGGCGGTATCCTGTTCATTGGCGGTATTGTGGCGCTGGCGGTAAATAAGAATAAATAAGTACATGTTATAAAAGCAGCCCGCTTCAAAGCGGGCTGCTTTTATGCATCTAAGACCAATGCTGTTATGCCGGAAGGACCATCCATTGTTATTTTAAGGGAAGAGCTCAGCCAGTTCAAAGGGAAGAAAGTGCTGAAGGTTTCGGGGAACTCGAAGATAGAGCTGGAGCGCATGAAAGGCAAAAAAGTGCTGGACATGAGAAGCTGGGGAAAGCATTTTCTCATTTCCTTCGATGATTTTTTTATCCGCATCCACCTGCTCATGTTCGGAAGCTACCGCGTGAACGAGCTGAAGGAAACGGCGCCGCGCCTGAGGCTCGAGTTTAAGGCCGGTGAGTTCAGCTTTTATGCCTGCTCGGTGAAGATCATTGAAGGCGATGTGAATGATGTATACGATTGGGAAAGGGATACGATGTCGGATGTGTGGAATCCCGAAAAAGCATATAAGTCGCTTGTCGCGGAAAAGGAAGAGCTGATCTGCGACAGCCTGCTCGACCAGGAGATCTTTGCAGGAGTGGGGAACATCATCAAGAATGAAGTGCTGTTCCTTACAAAGGTGCAGCCCGAATCCCTCGTGAAGGATATTCCGCGGAAGAAGCTGAAGGAGATCGTAAAGACCGCGAGGGAATATTGTTTTGATTTTCTTCGCTGGAAAAGAAAATTCGAATTGAAGAAGCATTACACGGTGCACACAAAAAGTGTTTGTCCCGATTGCGGCTCAAAGATCGTGTTAAAGCAGAAGATGGGCAGGAGACAGCGCAGGAGCTTTTTCTGTGAGAACTGCCAGGTGCTTTACCTGAAGTAATCAGCTATTTGCTCCGAAGAATGTTCATCAGCGTTTTTTCTGCAGGTGTGAGGCTGCTGCTGGCGTCATCATCGTTCTCGATCTTGTCGAGCTCGCTTAAATAATTCGTTAATGAATTGTTCTCATACAGCTGTATGATGGCAGGATGAACATAATATTTTTTGCAGACCGTTCTCGTATTCCCTAATTTCTTGCTTACATAATCCAGCGCTTCGAGCAGCTTTCTTTTTTTCTCCGTTTCCGTTTTCGCATCACCCACTATTCTGAAAGCCTGCAATGCATTTAGTGTTCCGGCCCAGGTCCTGAAATCCTTCGCGCTGAAATCCTCTCCCGTGATCTCCTGCAGGTAGCGGTTCACGCTTCCCGAGTCGATGGAATGGCGGTTGCCATGCTCGTCGTAATACTGGAAAAGCTCTTTGCCCGGGATCTCCCTGCATTGCTTTACAATGCGCGCAAGCTTTTTATTGTTCAGGGAAATCTCCTGGAACACTCCTTTTTTTCCCTTGAAGGAGAACTGCAATGAGCTTCCGTGAATTTTTACGTGCTGGTCTTTTAAAGTGGTAAGCCCGTAAGAGCCGTACAGCTTTTCATAGCCGCTGTTGCCTATGCGGATATACGTACGCTCCATGAGGCTGATCACCGTGGCCAGCACTTTTTTCTCGCAAAGCGTTTTGAGTGAAAGGTCCTTTTCGAGCTGCTCTCTCAGCTGGGGTAATTTTTCACCAAATTCAAGGAGGCGGCTAAACTTCGTATGGTTCCTCAATTCATTCCAGAGCGGATGATAGCGGTATTGCTTCCGCTGAAGCGCATCATAGCCGGTAGCCTGGATATGCCCGTTGTTGATGCTGCAGATCCACACGTTCTTCCATGCCGGCGGGATCACGATCTTCCTGATCCGCTCCAGCTCTTCCTTATCGGAGAGCTTCTTTCCCTGGTAGATGTACAGAAAGCCTTTGCCCTTTTTGAGCCGCTGAATGCCCGGCTCCCCGTCGCTTACATAGATCAGGTTCACCGCTTTCACGCATTTTTTCACATCCCCGGAAATAGCCCGGAGCCTCGAAGTTGTTATGTTGATCCCTGTTTGAAGCATGACTGGTGTTTTATGTTTATTTCTAAAAAATGTGCCCGCTACAGTAAAGGGCGCAGCAGGAATATTTTTTGTAATAAGAAAAGTTCAAAAAAAACCGGATTATGAAAGACCAGGAAAACACAAAAACATCAGTTACATCGGGAAGGCATATCTCCTGCTGGCTGGATTCGTCAGAGCCTTTTATCACAGCGCCGCTGCACGAGGATATTGAAACGGATGTGGTAGTGATAGGAGGTGGCATTGCCGGAATTTCCGTAGCGTATAACCTTATGCAGGCAGGAAAGAAAGTGGTTGTGGTAGAGGATGGGAATATCGGGAGCGGGGAAACGGGGCGTACAACGGCGCATCTTGTGTCGGCGCTCGACGACCGCTATTACGACCTGATGCGCATTTTCGGCGAGGAGCAAACGAAGCATGTTGCCGAAAGCCATAAGGCCGCTATTGATTTTATAGAGCGTACCGCAAAGCAGGAAAATATCGACTGTGATTTTGAGCGCCTCGACGGATACCTGTTCCTGCATCCTACCGACAAGGAGGAGTCGCTGGAGAAAGAGCTGAAGGCTGCGCAGAAAGCAGGAGTGGAAGTGGAATCATTTTCGGTGATGCCCGGAATAAAGGATGCTTCGCGTGCATTGAAATTTCATAACCAGGCGCAATTCCATCCCCTGAAATACCTGAATGGATTATGCAAGGCATTGGTGGAAAGAGGTGCTAAGATCTACACCGGCACAAAGGCCGACAAGATCGACCACAAGGGAATTGTTACAAAAGAGGGGTTTACCGTGAAGGCGGATTTTGTTGTGGTTGCAACAAATACGCCTGTCAATAATAAATACGTGATGCACCTGAAGCAGTATCCGTACAGGACGTACGTGGTGGGTGCGAAAGTAAAGAAAGGCAGCATCGCAAAAGCATTGTGGTGGGATACCGGTGATTTCTCACAGAATGCGGACATCGCGCCGTATCATTATGTAAGGCTTCAGAAGCTGGATAATGAATACGACCTGCTGATCTGCGGCGGCGAGGATCATCCTGTGGGCCTTGCCGAGCAGGACAAGATCTCGGAAGAGGACCGCTACGGGCTGCTGGAATACTGGATGCGCCAGCGCTTCGATGTGGAGCACATTGTTTATCAGTGGTCGGGACAGGTGCTGGAGCCAATGGATTCGCTCGGCTATATAGGCCGCAACCCGAAGGATGAGCCAAACGTGTTCATTGTAACGGGCGATTCAGGCAACGGCATGACGCATGGCACCATTGCCGGTATGCTGATCACGGACCTGATAATGGGGAAAGAAAATCCATGGGAGAAGATCTATGACCCTTCAAGGTTCAAACTGTTCAGCTCGGGAAAAACTTATTTCAAGGAGCTCATTGGCGGAATGATCAATTACCTGAAGCAAAGGCCGAAGGATGCGAAGTCGGTTGAATTGCTAAGCATCCCGGCCGGGCAGGGAAAGATCGTTGAGATCGACGGTAAGAAGTTCGGCGTGTACAGGGATAAGAAAGACCTGTTTCACATGGTGGGCGCTGAATGCACGCACATGAAATGCATTATTAAATGGAATGGTGATGAGCAGAGCTGGGACTGTCCCTGCCATGGCAGCCGGTTTACAAAAGAAGGCAAAGTGCTGAATGGCCCTGCTAATGATGACCTTGCGTACTATACCAATGAGATGGATGAGAAAGCGGGGATAAACGATTAAAATTAATAAGGACATGGAAAATCATATTATTTATCCTGGTGAAGTTGCGGAGCTGAACTACTGGACAAGAAAATGGGGCATCAGCAGGATGGAGCTGCATGAAGCGATCCTGCAAACAGGCAGCCTGCACGCGAAGGAGCTCAAAGGCCATTTGAAAAAAAAGGGCTTTACATTTTCAGCGGCGGGGATCCTGCAGTATATTAAGCTTCATTTATAATTAGCCGAAGCCATTAAAATAAAAACACCCTGCAGGCCGCAGGGTGTTTTATCTTTTCAACAATTTTTCTTTTAGTGAGAGTGAACGCCTTCTCTTATTTCTTCCACCATCTTTTTACAAAAAGCGGGAAGGTCTTCCGGTGTGCGGCTCGTCACAAGGCCGTTGTCAACAACCACTTCCTCGTCGCTCCAGTCGGCACCTGCATTTTTCAAATCAGTTTGGATCGATTTGAACGATGTAAGCTTCCTTCCTTTTAGTTTTCCTGTTTCGATGAGCGTCCACGGCCCATGGCAGATAGCGGCGATCGGCTTGTCCTGCTCGAAGAATCCGGTCACGAACTCAACTGCCTTTTTGTTGCTGCGAAGCGCATCGGGGTTCATCACGCCGCCGGGAAGCACGAGCGCATCGTAATCATCTGCGCTTACTTCATCCACTGTTTTGTCTACCTGGAACTCATCTCCCCAGTTCTTTTCCTTCCATCCTTTTATTTTCCCGGATTTCAGGGAAATAATCTCAACGGTCATGTTCGCATTTTTTAATGCTTCCACCGGCTTTTCGAATTCCGACTGTTCGAAGCCATTGGTGGCCAGTACAGCCACTCTTTTATTTGTTCCT
The DNA here is from genome assembly GCA_025963725.1 of Bacteroidota bacterium. Taxonomy (GTDB): domain Bacteria; phylum Bacteroidota; class Bacteroidia; order 2-12-FULL-35-15; family 2-12-FULL-35-15; genus 2-12-FULL-35-15. The sequence goes on from JAOQAE010000004.1 coordinate 224,202, forward strand.
TTGTCTTCCATGATTTATTTTTTTTATTTTTTAATTGGATAATTCCTACCCGGAAGGGCAAAAAAATATGCCACAAGAGTGGCATATTTTAAGAGAGGGGCAAGGTGGGTGGTTGCCATGGGGTTAGACATTTTATTTCAGAACAAACCTCTCTATGCGGTGGTTAAGTATAAAGCTGCTCCAGTCGATGTTGAGCACTTTTTTTGCGATCCGTTTCAGCTCCGTGCAGGTGTTTGGCTTTGTTACATACAGGTCGGCGCCTTCATTGTAAGCATTCTCAATATCCTTTACATTCGATGAAGTGGAATAAATAATTACAGGGATATGCCTTAGCTTCGGGCTTTTCTTTATTTCTTTCAGGCATTCTTTTCCGCCTTTGCAGGGCATGTTAAGGTCAAGGAAGATCAGGTCGGGAAGGGAAGTGCCCGGCTCATTGATGAGGCTCATCAGCGCTGTTCCGTTCTTCACACAATTAATGCTTACGCGCGGTGCCACTTCATGGATCACTTCAGTGAAAAACTCACGATCATCATCATCATCATCGGCCAGCAATACATTAAGTTCTTTTTTCTTTTCCATGAGCATCGGTAATTTATGTTCTGATAATAATTTATTTGTCATCTCGTAGTAAACCATTGTAAAGGTTTCTAAAACGGGATAGCGATAATTGAGAGCTGCTTTCATAAAAAAATGTTTACATTCAGTTTCAACCGTTTTAATTTCCTTCTTTGTTATTTACTGAGATAAAAGTATCCGGAATCCCCCAACCCACAAAACCATAGTTTTGTTAAAATACTAAACCCTTTTTTCGTAAATTTGTATTTTTAAACTGTAATTAGTTGATTTTCAATTGTATTTTATAGTAAAGTTGATTTTAAAACGATAATCCCATGGATGAATTAGCGAGGCTGATCCAGTCATTAACCAAGTCGGAAAAGAGGTATTTCAAGATGTTTACCGCCCTGCAGGGGGGTGAAAAAGGCTATATAAAGCTTTTTGATGCCGTGGAAAAGCTGGGTGATTACGATGAGAAAAAGATCCGGAAAATGTTTGAAGGGGAAGATTTTCTGAAGCGCCTGCCCGCGGTTAAAAATTACCTGCACGGACAGATCCTGAAAAGCCTGCGGGTGATCAATGCCGGAAACACTGTGGATTCGCAGCTGAGGGAAATGATGGAGGATGTGTCCGTGCTGTATGATAAACGGCTTTACAAGCAATGTGCGAAGGTGCTGGACCGCGCAAAAGAGCTTGCGAAGGCAAATGAACTAACCCTTCCGCAGCTCGAGATCAATGTATGGCAGGAAAAGGTGCTGCTGGAGCTGCTGCCGATCGAGAAGTTTGAGCGCATGCTGGAAGGCTCGCTGGAAGAGGAGATGGTGACGGTTGATGCGCAGAAGAATGCGATCCAGTACCGCCACCTGTATAATAAAATGGTGCTGATCAACCGGAAGATCAAGGAAGCAAGGAATAAGGAAGAGCTCGAGCAGTTCCAGTCCATCATCAAGCATCCGCTGCTGAGCTCTATCAGCAAAGCGCTGAGCTTTGAGGCCAAGCAGTATTTTTATCACATCCATCTCATCTATAACCACGCAAAAGGCGATAACGCAGCCTGCTTCAGGCTCGCGAGCGGGCAGATGAAGCTGATAGAGGAGTACCCTCACAAGATCCGGGAAACGCCGAAGATCTACCTGAGCGCATTGTACAATGTGCTGCTCTGCCAGATCCACCTTCACAAGTACGATAACTTTACGAATACCCTGGATAAGCTCAGGTCGTTCCAGGTGAAATCAACCAACATCGAAGTTAGCCGTTTTGTGAACTCCTATATTTTTGAGATGGTGATGTACCTCGATTCGGGTGAGTTCGATAAAAGCGTTTCCGTGAGAGAGCCGGTGATGGAAGGCCTGCAGAAGTATCATGATAAGATCAACATCATCGAGGAGATCACGCTGCTCTATAATCTTTTTTATTCCTACTTCGGAACGGCTGAGTTTACAAAGGCTTTAGGGATCATCAATAAATTGCTGAATGAGTATCAGAAAGAATTGCGCTATGACATACAGAGCGCTGTAAGGATCCTCAACCTCATCCTGCACTTCGAGCTTGGCAATACAAGGCTGCTCGAATACAATGCGATCTCCACCTACCGCTTCTTATATAAAAGTAAGAGGCTTTATAAAATGGAGAACATCGTTCTGCAGTTCATCCGCAAAAAGATGCCGAAGATCCACACTGCAAAGCAGCAGCTGCAGGCTTTCATAGAGCTGCGCCGTGATTTTATGGAAATTGCCAACGATGAATATGAAAGCAAGGCCTTTGAATATTTTGATTACATCTCCTGGCTGGATTCTAAAATAGAAAGGAAATCGTTCGCCGAAGTAGTGAAGGAAAAATTCAATTCGAATGCTGCAAAAGCTGAAAAGCAGGTCGGCAGTAAAAAGAAAGCAGGCAAATAAAAAAAATATCCCGGTGCTCCCGGGATATTTTTTTTATGTCTTATTCAAAAATGATCTTTCCTTGTTTGACCGCAATTCCGGAGCCGTCGCAGATCCTGTAGATGTACACGCCCGGCTTTATATTCTCTTCCTTAAAGCTGAACGATCCGTTGTTGCTGATCTTGCTGCAGATCGTCCTGCCTAAAAGGTCGCTTACTATGATCGAGTAGTTCAGGGATGCTTTTGCTGAACTGAAATATAACTGATCCTTCACCGGGTTTGGATAAACATTTCCCGCATTATATGTGCTTTCTCCACCTGCTGTTTCAAATGCCATGGAGCGGATCGACGAGGTTGCCCACTGTGCAAGATAGAAAACAGAATCGGATGCGATCTGTGTAAAGTCACCGCCTGCGAACAGAGAGCCGTCAACCACCTGCAATGTATTCACAGGGAAGTTTGTTTTGGCATCCAGCTGCGCCCATGCAGTGTCGTTCCACGATTGCATGTGGTACAGGTAAATGTTCGTATCGGCTACCGACCTGTATTTCGCTTCCGCGATAAGCTTGCCGTCAAAGTCGTGAATGCACAGCGTGCTTACTGTTGTTGCGCCGGTATAGCTCATTCCGCTGCCGATATCTGTCCAGCTTGTACCATCCCATTTGGCGATGTGTGCGGCGCTTTCTCCCCCTGCTGTGTTGAAATTTCCACCAGCATACAGGTTCCCGTTGAAAACATGAAGCGTGCTTACTGTGGTTGCTCCTGTATATTCAAGGCCGCCATCGAGGTCGTGCCAGCTGCTTCCATTCCAGCGTGCGATGTTATGCACAGAAACGCTGCCCGCAGTTGTGAATGTTCCGGCAACATAAAGGTCGCCGTTATAAACACACATTGCCTTTACCGGACCGTTAAGCCCCGTGCCCAATGCTACCCAGGAGCTTCCGTTCCATTTTGCAATGTTGTTCACCGTGGTATTTCCCGAAGAGCTGAATGTTCCGGCTGCATAAAGGTCATCATTATAAACAGTGAGCGTGCTTACCGTGGTGGCTCCCGTATAATCGAGCCCGCTGCCCATTGGCGCCCATTTTAAGCCGTTCCAGAAGCCGATGTTATGGCAGCCGGCAGTATCGATCCTGCTGAAGCTGCCGGCAGCAACAATACCTCCGTTGTACTTTAGCATTGCGGCAACTTTCGACCCGGTGATCCCTTTCAGTCCGAGCTTTGAGAACTTGGTACCATTCCATTTTGCGATCCCGCCAATGCTGTCGGTACCGATAACGGTGAATGAGCCGCCGATATAAAAATCGCCGTTAGCGTCGGGAACTATTGAATATACTGAAGAGTTAAGACGGTCGCCATAACCGCTCCAGCTGTGCTGCGCAAAGGAGGAGAAGTTTACAAAAGCGATAAGGAACAGGAAGAAGTAGATTTTTTTCATGATGAATGATTTAGGTAAATAACACTCTAAGCTGAAAATAATTTGGCAGGCGCTTGTTATTTTATTTCCAGGTGTAATTAGCGGGCAGAAAGTGTACCATTCTGAAATCCGCCTGTTTCATAGCTCTTTTAACATAAAAAGAACTGCAACAGGGGCGAATCTCCACCATCCGTAGAGTTATTTCCCCAGATTTTTTGCCGCTGCTAAAATTACTGATGCGCGCTCTGGTACGAGTTTTTAATGGGTGTTGAAAAACCAATTAACCCAAATTTAAACTTTTAAAACTTTAATAGCTATGAAAAAAAATCATTTATTTCTTGCAGGCTGCATCGCATCCTCGGTGATCATACTTGGATTTACGAGAACTACATCAGCTTCTGCAGAATCGCGCGGACAACAGACAGAAACAAGCACAGGGTCAACTGGTATGGACCAGGGAACAACAGGATCTACCGGATCAACAAGCATGGATCAGGGAACAACAGGCTCTACCGGATCAACGAGCATGGATCACGGAACAACAGGTTCTACAGGCTCAACGAGCATGGATCATGGAACAACTGGAATGGATCATGGCACAACCGGCTCCACAAGCTCAACAGGCACTGACAATGCAACAACCGGAACTACAAGCGGAAAAGATTCATCAAAAACTTCGCAGAAATCAACTTCCGGAACAAGCTCTACAAAATCAACTAAAGGAACCGGCTCATCTACAAGCAGCACTTCCTCTACAAAAAGCTCAGGCTCCACTAAAGGTTCAGGCTCTACATCAAACGGTTCTACAACTAACGGTAACGGTTCTACAACCAATGGTAACGGTTCTACAACCAATGGTAACGGTTCTACCACTAATGGCAACGGTTCCACAACCAATGGAAAGGGTTCAACAACAAATGGCAATGGCTCAACAACCAATGGTAATGGCTCAACAACCAATGGTAACGGTTCCACAACAAAAAGCACAGGATCTACAGGCAGCACAGGTTCTACCAGCGGCACAACAGGATCTACAGGCACTACCTCAAGCACTAAAGGTACCGGCTCTACAACAAAAAGCACTTCAAGCACTTCAGGTACTTCAAGCACATCAGGTACTTCAGGCACATCAAGCACATCTTCAACAGGATCTACAACAATGTAATATTTCCTGCAATGATATTTTCTGAATAAAGCCATCTTCCGGGGTGGCTTTATTTATGTAATGATAAATAAGTTATGAAATATCTTACACTGGATGTACGCGCACTGGCACTCATGAGAGTGTGTATTGCAAGCGTTATTTTACTTGATCTGGGGATCCGGTTAACGGACCTTGAGGCATTTTATGCCAACACCGGCGTAATGCCGCTGGAGATGCTGTTTGAGCACAGCTGGAATGCTTACTTCATATCTTTTCACACCATCAGCGGGCTGTGGCAGGTGCAGCTCCTGCTGTTCCTGTTTTCTTTCTTCTGCGGAGTGATGCTGTTTATCGGCTACCGCACAAAACTATTCACCTTCCTTTCCTGGCTCATGATGCTTTCCCTGCACAACAGGAACGGGCTCATCCTGCAGGGTGGGGACGACCTTCTGCGCATGGTCTTATTCTGGGGAATTTTTATTCCATGGGGTGCGCGCTACTCATGCGACCAGCTGATCGACCGCGTAGACCGGACAGGGCCGTATATTTTTACTGCGGCTACCGTTGCCTATATATTGCAGATCTGTTATATCTACACGGGCTCGGCACTCCTGAAAGGGCCGGAATGGAGCCGCGACTTCACTGCAATGTATTATGCATACAGCCTCGACCAGATCACTTATCCCGTGATCAAATATTTTTATTATTATCCGGAGCTCCTGAAAAAATGCACAATGGTCGCTTACTATTTTGAGCTCCTCGTGCCTGTTTTATTCTTTATTCCATTCCTGCATCAGCTGTTCAGGTCCATCGCCGTAGGATCGATCATACTTTTCCACCTCATGAATTTTTCCACCTTATTCATCGGCCTGTTCCCGCTTATCGGGATCTCTACCTCGATCGGCATCCTGCCTTCCGCGGCCATGGATATCTTCGACAGGAAACTGCAGCGCTTAAAAAGCAGGGTGCGCACCTCATTCACGGGAATTGCCTTCCTCGCCAGCTTCCTTATAAAATGGAAACGGCCAAACTATACATATTCGCTGTTCAGGGAACGTATGCGAACAGCCATTCTTGTATTTCTTATTTTTTTCGTGTTCGACTGGAACTTCAGCAACCTTTCTTTTATCCGCAGCCGGCTTTCCGATAACCTGCGCTTTATAGGCTACGGGCTGCGCCTGGATCAGAACTGGGGAATGTTTGCTCCCGGAGTGTTCAAGGACGACGGCTGGTACATCCTGGAAGGGATCACCGAAGACCAGCGGCAGGTAGACCTGCTTACGGGAAAGGAACCCGATTACCGCAAGCCGGAGCACATTGTTTCCATGTTTAAGAACGACCGCTGGAGAAAATATTCGGAGAACATGATCTTTGCGGAGAATGAATTCATGCGCGGATATTACTGCAATTACTCCAAAAGGATCTGGAACGAGAAGCATCCCGACCTAAAGGTGAAAACTGTACGGATCATTTATATGGAAGAGTTCACGCTGCCGGATTACAAGTATTCGCCTCTGCAAAAAAACATCCTCTGGGAATGCGTCGATTGATCCTGTAGAAAATTTACCACCTTTTCGGGGCTGCCCCTTTTTATTATAAGCCCGAACACCTGTGTATTGCGGGGATCAGCATGGCATAATTATGTCTTATATCATTTTTGCTACTCTTTCAAAAATGGTTGAACCTTTACAAAACATAAGGATATTTCTTTTCCGCGGGAGCACCGTCATTTGTTTTCTGCTGGTGTTTCTGTGTCCTCAAGCCAGGTCGCAGCCAAACTGGGCATGGGGCAGGGATGCACATACCGGGGCGCCGGAACTGGCGAATGACGTGGCTGTTGATCCCGTTTCCGGAAATGTGGTAATGGTCGGGAAATACGGCAGCAGCCTTGTTTCCTTTTATGGCTCGTCGTTCTCTGGTTCCACGAAGGGAGGCTTTGTAGCCAAATATGATCCTGCCGGAAATGTGCTCTGGGGATTTAAGATCGGCACCAACGACGACAACGTTTGCAATGGTGTGGCGATCGATTCATCCGGTAATATCTATGTTACGGGGACATTTGAGAATACCGCCGATTTTCGGGGCCTTGCATCAACAACTACAAACCTTACTGCAACCGGCAACTTCGATGTGTTTATAGCAAAGTATAATTCTGCCGGGCAGCTTCTTTGGGTGAAGAAAGGCGGCGGAGCTGCGGCTGATGCCGGTTTGTCGGTATGCCTTAATTCCTCAGCGGTTTTCATCACGGGTTATTATTCCAACTCAGGCTCTTTCGGAACATTCAATACGGTTGCCAATAATGCAACACAGAATGTTTTCGTATGTGCGTACAGCTTCTCCGGCAGCGAGCTCTGGCTGGCCGATGCAGGCGCAACACAGGCATCCTTCGGGCGTGATATCGCCGCAGATAATTCTGCGGTGTATTTAACGGGCGACTTCAAAGGCGCAGCACTTTCCATCTTCAATTCTTCGGGAATTATCGCTGCTGCGGTCACGAACACCGGCCCGACAAAGAACGATGCTTATGTGCTTTCTTATTCCACATCGGGCGCGTTCAGGTGGGCAGGCGACATAGGCAGCACTGAAGATGAAAAAGGATATTCGGTCAGCGCCTCAGGAAACATGCTGTACGTTACAGGAACACTGAGAGCGAATACTAATTTTCCGGGTTATTCAGCCAATCCTGTTGCTGCTTCGGGAACCCATACCGATATGTATGTGGCGAAGCTTACGAAAGCTGCAGGAACAACACAGTGGGTGATCAGCGAAGCAAGCAGCGATGATGACGGCGCGCTGTGCGTAGCCAATGACGAGTTTGGAAATGTGTATGTCGGCGGCTTCTATAAAAACTCGATCAGCTTTGCAGGCGGGCCTACCTTTACTGCAGGCGGAGGGGATGGCGAGCAGATCTTTGTTGTTTCCTATACACCGGCCGGAGCGTACCGCTGGGTGAGGGAGTCGGGGAATAACGGCAGGGATGAGCCTTATGGAATAGCCTGCAGCACGCTCAATGAAGTTTATATTGCGGGTGAATATAAAAAGGATCCTGTATTCGGAGGCTCTACTCTTACCGATGATGGCGGCCCAAATATTTTTATAGCGAAGATCGCATGTCCGGCGATATTGAACAACACGATCTCTTCCTCTCAAACGGTATGCACCGGAACTGCGCCAGCCTTATTGAGCGGCAGCCTGCCATCAGGCGGCACTCCTGCATTGACATACGCTTGGGAGCAAAGCAGCGATAATATTACCTGGGTTCCGGCAACGGGAATTAACAATACGCAGAATTATTCCGCGCCTGCATTGACCAGTGTGACTTACTACCGGAGAAGGATTTTTTCTGCAGCGTCCTGTATGAATACCGTGCTGAGCAATGTGATCACCATTTCAATTGACCAGCGCCCTGATGTTTCTTCCGCGGGTTTGCCGCAAACATTATGCGCTGTTCCGGGCACTGCTGTACTGAATGCGAATACGCCTGTGATCGGCACAGGGGTATGGACGCTTGTTTCGGGAGGCGCAGCCATTGGAAATCCGGCCTCTGCAACTACCGGTATCAGCGGCCTGTCGGCAGGCAGCAATGTTTTCCAGTGGACGATCTCCAACGGCGTTTGTCCATCTTCCTCTTCAACTGTTACGATCAGCGTGGATGCAATGCCTTCCGTTTCATACGCGGGAGCAGACCAGGCCATCTGCGTAACATCCGGAACCAGCCTGAATGCCGCTGTGCCGTCTGTAGGAAGCGGCGCCTGGAATATTGTTTCCGGAAGCGGCAGCATCACAACACCCTCTTCGCCTTCCTCTGCCGCTACTTTTTCACAAGGTATCAATGTGCTTACATGGACAGTCGCCAACGGCACTTGCCCTTCCTCTATTGACACTGTAAGGATCCTTGTTGATTCGCTGCCAACACCGGCTAACGCCGGTGCCGACCAAACTGTTTGCATTGCATCCGGCGCAACATTGGCCGGAAATGCACCGGCAGTTGGGAACGGGCTGTGGACGATAATTTCCGGCAGCGGTTCCATTGCTTCACCCGCTTCAGCGAACAGCTCTTTAACCAGCTCATCAGCCGGCACCGTTGTGCTTGCATGGACGATCTCCAACGGGACCTGTCCTTCGTCGGTTGATAGCGTAAGCATTTCTATTGACGCTTTGCCGGATGTTTCTTCCGCGGGAGCCGACCAGGAGATCTGCGCATCCACGCCTTCCACTATTCTTAATGCAATGGCCCCGGTAACGGGAAGCGGGCTGTGGACAATAGTTTCCGGCGGAGGCACGGTTGCTTCGCCGTTTTCCGCATCCACCGCTGTTAACAGCTTAACTCCCGGAAATAATATTTTCCGCTGGACAGTAAGCAACGGCGTTTGCCCTTCTTCATCCGACTCGCTGAATGTGCTCGTTGACCTGCCGCCAACATTGTCGGTAGCCGGCTCCGACCAGGCTGTTTGTATTTCTGCAGGAGCAGTTCCGCTGAATGCAAATTTTCCGCTTACAGGAGTGGGAGCATGGTCGCTGATCTCAGGCAGCGGCACCTTCAGCGATTCAGCTTCTGCTACAGCATCGCTTGGCGCACTCAGTGCGGGAACCTCGGTGTTAGGCTGGACGATCAGCAATGGCGTTTGTCCTCCATCGAGAGATACAGTAATGATCAGGATCGATGCGATGCCGGATGTTGCAAATGCGGGAAGCGATCAAACGATCTGCGTCTCTAACCCGGTGGCGAATCTGAATGCCTTACCGCCTGTGACCGGAACAGGTACATGGTCGCTGGTTTCCGGCAGCGCTTCCATTTCTACACCATTTTCCGCTGCAACGCTTGTAAGCGGATTATTTCCCGGAGCTACCATTTTCAACTGGACGGTCAGCAACGGCGTGTGCCCTGTATCAACCGATTCGGTTCAGGTGTATGCCGACCAGCTGCCCACAGCTTCCATAGCAGGCGCTGACCAAACGATCTGCATTTCCGCAGGCAGCGCTTCACTGAATGCAAATTCCCCATCCGTGGGAACAGGCTCCTGGTCGCTGATCACGGGCAGCGGCTCCTTCAGCAATACATCATCAGCCACATCTTCCCTTAGCGGATTAAGCGCAGGCACCACGGTAATGAGCTGGACGATCAGCAACGGTGTTTGTCCTTCTTCTTCAGATACCGTATCGCTTATGGTCGATGCAATGCCGAGCGCGGCAAACGCGGGAGGCGACCAGCACGTATGTGTATCATCCTCTGCCGCAACAATGAATGCAGTTGTTCCATCCGTGGGAACAGGTGTCTGGGCACAGCTTTCCGGCAGCGGCAGCATTGCTCTTGCATCATCACCCTCTACAGCTGTTTCAGGGCTGGCGCCGGGGGTAAATACTTTTCAATGGACGGTTTCGAATGGTGTATGTCCCGCATCTGTTTCAACGGTGAATGTTATTGTTGACGCGCTTCCCGACAGCTCTTTTGCCGGCGCTGATCTGATCACCTGCGAAAGCTCACCGCTGTTAAGTTTGTCGGGAAATGCTCCTGTAAGCGGTACAGGACAATGGTCGGTACAGTCAGGATCGGGTATCTTTTCAGATCCCGCATCGCCTGTGTCAACGGTGAATGTAAGCACACCCGGAACACATACACTGGCATGGACGATCACGAACGGAGTTTGCCCGGCTTCCGTGTCTACGCTGAATGTACGGGTGGACGCCCTGCCTACGGCTGCTGATGCGGGGAATAGCCGCTCTGTGTGCATCTCATCGCCATCCGTTCCCTTGAACGGAAATGTGCCGGCGGTTGGTAACCCTTCCTGGGCAATGGTTTCGGGAGGCGGTTCCATTTCTTCTCCATCAGCGCCGCTCGCTTCTGTAAGCGGCTTGTCGCCCGGAGCCAATGTTTTCTCCTATACCATTTCAAATGGCGTATGTCCTTCTTCGGTAGCAAGCGTTACCATCACTGCAGATGAATTGCCAGACACGGCACATGCAGGCGCCGATCTAACAACGGATATTCCTTTCGTGCAGCTCCAGGGCAATTCGCCTTCTGTAGGAACCGGTACCTGGTCGCAGCTCTCCGGAACCGGAACCATTGCTTCTGTAACAGATCCTTTAACAACAGTAAGCGGCTTTGCGGTAGGTGCGAACATCTTTCGCTGGGAGATCAGGAACGGTACATGCCCGGCAAGCTCCGACGATGTAGTGATCACCATGAACCCCTTGCACATCCCCAATGGCTTTTCACCCAACGGCGATGGCATTAACGATACCTACTCGATAGAAGCGCTCGAATATTATCCGCATGTAAAGTTCAGCGTTTTCAACCGCTGGGGAAATGCGGTTTATGACAGCGATGAATACAGCAATGAATGGGACGGAAGAAACTCAGATAACCAGAAGCTGGCCGACGATACTTATTATTTTATCCTCGAGGTAATGCCGGGAATGCAGTACAGCGGTTTCGTGATCATTAAAACAAAATGAAATTGAAAAAGTTACTCATTATATTATTCTTTATCAGCGCAGCCGGTTATGCCCAGCATAACTACCTGTACAGCCAGTACTATTTTTCTGGCATCCTCATCAACCCGGCTTATGCGGGAAGCCAGGGGGCGCTCAATTTTACAAGCATCTACAGGAACCAGTGGACGGGGATGGAAGGCTCGCCGCAGAATCTCAGCATCGGCATTCACAGTCCGTTCAGGAACAGGAAGGCAAATGCAGGGCTTGTTTTCCTGAACAATAAATTCGGGCTCAGCTGTGAAACGAAATTCCTCGGCGTGTATGCATACCGCATCAAAGCCGGGAAGGGTAGCTTCTCGTTCGGATTGCAGGGCGGGCTTGAGTTCAATAAAAATAACTGGAACCAGGTGCAAACCACTGAAGGTAACGATCCTGTATTTACGGATGTCCCAAACAAAAGCACGGCGGGAGTTTTTGGAGCAGGGATCTTTTACAAGGCGGAAAAAATGTTCATCGGCCTTTCATCACCGCAGTTTTACAGCACCGGAAAAGATGCTGATATGAAATATACTCCTTTCCTGCTGTCGGCCGGATGCCTGTTGAAGCTGAATGACAATCTTACGCTGAGGCCCGCAGGGTTATTAAAGTATGTGAAAGGCTCGCCGCCGGAAGGTGATCTTTCCTGCTCGGCTTACATAAAGGAGATCTTCGGGCTCGGCCTTGGCTATCGCAGCAACGATGCTGCTTACGCTTTTATCGACCTGAAGCTGAATGAACAGTTCAGCGCAGGCTACTGCTATGATTACACACTTAGTTCCCTGAGCCGCTATTCCGCAGGAAGCCATGAGTTCATGCTCAGGTATCTGTTCAGCTATAAAGTAAATACAAAAAGCCCAAGGTATTTCTGATATGAGAAAAAAGAGCGTTCTTATTCTTGTTATCGCTTTCCTGCAATTCAATGGGCAGGCGCAGGATTCCCTCCGGGAGTTCAGGAACCGCTTTGATGTGTTGCCGCTGGAGCTCAACAGCGCTTTCAGTGAAATAAGCCCTTTTGTTGCAGGGAAAACCCTTTACTTTTCCGCCAACCGCAGGCAGCCCGGCGCGATCACTTATTCCACACCCAGCCAGGAAGGCAATTTTTACGATGTATTCAGCGCTGAAAAGATAGACTCAATTCATTTCTCCAAACCCGCTGTCTCAAAAAAATGGAGCAGCCTCTTCAACGATGGCCCGCTCTGCATCAATGAGCAGGGCAACGCTGCGCTCATCACCTCCAATCAAAAAGATTACGGCTTTGTGATAAAAGACCCGAAGGAACAGCAGCAGCTGAAATTGTTCTATGCTTCCTCAGGCGGCAGGGAATGGTCGCAGCCGCAATTGCTCCCGTTTTGCAAAGGCCCGTATTCGTATTGTCACGGGACATTTGCAGGCAACGGCGATGCAATTATTTTTGCCTCCGACCAGCCGGGAGGCTTTGGAGGAATGGATCTCTACATTTCGGAACGGGTAAATAATGAATGGAGCACACCGCGCAACCTCGGGAACAAGATCAATTCTGCTTCGAATGAACTATTCCCTTTTGTGTGTAAGAATGGTGAGCTGTATTTTTCGTCCGACAGGCCCGGTGGTGCAGGCGGGCTCGATGTGTACAGCATGGTGATGAAGGACAGCCTTACTGCGCAAGTGAAGCCGCTTGAAGATCCGCTGAACAGCGCTTCGGATGATTTCGGGATCTGGGTGGATGGGGAAGGTGCATCGGGATACCTGAGCTCTAACAGGAATGAGGGAAAACAGGACGACCTTTTTTATTTTTATAAGATCCTGCCTGATTTCGAAAAGGAGATCAAGCCCAAAACACGCTTCTGCTATACATTCTTCGAGGAAGCCAGCGCAGCCGCACTCGACACCAGCGGGCTTGAATACGAATGGGATTTCGGGAACGGGAAAAAGCTCAAAGGGCTGGAGGTGCAGCATTGCTTCGATAAGCCCGGAACCTATCCTGTGCAGCTGAATATTGTGGACCGCTCTTCCGGCGAGCTCTTCATGAATGATGTGAGCTACGACTTTGTTGTGGAAGAACCGAAACAGATCAACATCATTTGTCCCGATACGGTTGCGGCAGGCTCGCCGACAGCTATGGACGCTTCAACATCATTAATTGCCGGTTACACGATCAAAAAGTACTACTGGACGTTTGATGACGGCTGGTACAGCCTCGGAATGCGCGCGAGGCATAAATATTTAAACACCGGCTTACATAAGCTCAAGTTGGGGGTGCTTGCAGTGGAAGATGCAAGCGGTAAGGAAGCCACCTTCTATTCAGAAAAAACAATACTTGTCGTAAAATGAATTGAAATGTACCTCAGGCCCATCATACTCTTAATCGCCACTGTCCTTTCTGCAAGCATTGCAGTGGCGCAGCAGGCTCCATCACAGGAGGAGAACATCCCTTTCCTCTGTACGTTCAGCAAAGCTGCCGACAAGAGCTGGGGCGACGATGACAATGTTCAGATCATTTTCTTCGTGATGCCTGCAACAGAAAAAAATCCCATTTACATAAAAATATTTGACCCCAACAACGGCGGCAAGCACGATGAAGGACACGGGCCGTTCAACAGCAAGACCCGTTTCAGCGTATACGGCGGGCTTGGCGCTCATTCCAACCCCGACGCAAAAAAGCACGATCCGGAAGGAAATTTTAAAAGCGGCGTACAGCTAGCCTCAAAAACGTTTGATGCTGACATGGCCTACGATGATAAATGGTTCTCACTCGGGCCGTTCAATCCTGTGGAAGGCGAGATGCAGCCCGATGTCGGGGGATATGTTTTCAAGGTGGTGATCGAAGGGCTGGATGGCGATGACGGCAACCTGTACAGGCTGTTCCTCTCTTCCGATAAAACAGATAACAAGCCCATTGAAGGCGGCAATATGTTTACGTATGAATATTCCTTCCGCTTATCGGATGTGAAAAACTCCGTATCGCATTTATATCCTTTCATCACTTCCAACCTCGTTGCGGTGAAGGTGAATATCTTTGATTTTGATAACGACGGAATGGTGCGCCTTGTGTCGGTAGCGAAGAGGGGCGACATTGCGAAAGTATCGGGAGATGCGGAATGGACAGTGAACACACATGAAGTGATCGCGCAGGAGTATAATACTTCATTCGACATCCAGTTCATTAAGCAGAAGGAAGCAAAGAACAATAACATCGTTGTGTTTATCACCAACCAGTACAATCAGCTGATGCCGTTCTATACCAGTCCCATCGGCGGGATCCCGAAATATAAATACAAGATCGGCGTAAAGGTGAACAATTAATTAAAGATCATGCGCAGCGGAAAAATCATACTTGTTCTCTTTTACCTGTTTCTGTCACATTTCTCCAATGCCCAGATCTACAATTTCAGGATATACGGCGTTGACGAAGGTTTGCCGCAATCGTACGTATATTCCATTTCACAAACAAAGACCGGCTTCCTGAATGTTTCTACCGGCGAAGGCTTCTGCTCGTTTGAAGGCAGCAGGTTCAAAGTGTTTACAATGCCCGATGGCCTGCAGGAAAATTTTGTTACCACCCATTATACCGATTCGCGGAATATAACCTGGCTTGGCCATTACCAGAAGGGCATCAGCTATCAGAAGGATTCAAAATTCCACCGGATCTGGCAGAGCAATGAGCTTGCCTCCAAAGTAACCGGCATTACAGAGGATGCGCGAAAGAACATCTGGTTCTCCACGCAGAGCAAAGGCATTTACCGCATCGACACGGCGTTCAGGCTGGACGCCATTGATTCAAAGAACGAGGAAGGAGCGAATGCGCTTTGCTTTGACCGTGATAACATGCTTTTCGAAGGCTCCAATAACGGCCTGTTCATTTATAAGGTTGGGCGGACCGGCCGTGTGTTAACATTAATGCAGGAGATTCCGGAGCTTTCTGGAAAGCCGGTAAAAGCCATTGTTCCGGTAGATGCGCAGAAAAATGCTTTCTGGGTGGCGGTGGACGATGACGGGGTTTACGGCATCCGCAGATCGGGCGATAAGTACACGGTGTTCATGAAGATCAGCACAGAGCTGGGATTGAAGGATTATAATTTTACAGCGCTGTATGTGGATCAGAAGGAAAATCTCTGGATCGGGGATTTCGGCGAGGGAGTATGCAAGGTTTCGTTTTATGATGGACAGGATAAGCGCTCCTTTGCAGTGAACCGCATCGATGACCGCAACGGCCTTCCGAACGGCTATATCCAGTCGGTGTTCCAGGATTACGAAGGCAACATGTGGTTTGGCAGCTTTGGCTCCGGCCTCATCGAGCTGCCGCTTGAAAAGTTTTCGTTCTTCGAAATGAAGAACGGCCTGATCTATAAAAATGCCACAAGCGTATTCATCGACAAGGAAGGATCGTTCTGGGTGGGAAATGACAAAGGCCTGTTCCTGTATAATATCCGCACCGCCGAAATGAGCCGGCAGTTCGATGCTTCCAGCGGCTTCGTTACGGGAGAGGTAAGCACGATCGCGCAGGACCATTCGGGAATACTCTGGATCGGAACGCGGGAAAAAGGCGTGTACACTTATGATAAGAATCGAAATGCATTCTCGAACTTTTCTAAAAAAAATAACCTTATTGCAGGAAATATCAATTCCATTATTGTTACCGCCGACAATACGGTTGTGATCGCGACAACCGAAGGCGTTTATTTTTACGACCAGGCGAAAGGCAGCATCCGGCAGCTGACAACCCTCGACGGGCTCCTTCACAACAATGTAACAAAAGTGTTCGAGGATGATAAAAAACGGCTCTGGTTCTGCTCGAGCGGGGCGGGCCCATACTTCCTGAAAGACAATGAATTCAATGTGTTCAATAACATCCCTGAATTAAAATCATTCAGCATCACCGCGATCACACAGGGAAAGGACGGCACCGTATGGCTTGGCACAGAGGGCGACGGCGTGTTCAGCTATAATGAGCGCGGCGGTTTTGTGAACTACAAGGTTTCCGACGGGCTGTTTTCAAATTACTGCTATTTCATCATTTCCGACAAGCATGGAAATGTATGGTGCGGACACAAGAACGGTCTCAGCTACAAGCCGGCAACGTTGAGATCGTTCCGTACCTATGGAAAAACAGACGGGCTGCTGTTCACTGATTTTAATAAGAATTCCTGCTTCCGCGATGTGAGCGGCAACCTTTGGTTCGGCACCTCGAACGGGCTGATCAAATACAACGCGGATGGTGATACGAGGGAAAAGTCGGAGCCAAAAACAAATATCTCCGGGCTTGTGCTGAACAATGCGCTTTACAGGCCCGACCAAAAAATTGAAGTGCCTTACGATGATTATTCCGTAAAGGTGGATTACATCGCCATCTCCTTCACCGATCCCTCAAAGATCAACTTCAAATACAGGCTGCTGGGCCAGGATACGATCTGGCGCTATACCAATACCAAGTTCATCGAGTTCCCGAAGCTGAACGACGGCGAATACACATTCCAGCTGCTGGCCGCCAACAGCGACAACGTGTGGAATACCGTTCCCGCGCAGCTGAGCTTTGTAGTAAAGCCGCCATACTGGAAACGTGTTTGGTTCTATGCCATGCTGCTGCTGTTCACGATCTCGCTCTCGTATTCGGTAACGCGCTACCGCACCAAATCGCTGGTGGAGGCAAAGGTGCTGCTGGAGCAGAAGGTAAATGAAAAGACCGCCCTGCTGCAGGAAGAGAAGGCTACCGTTGAAAAGATCAAGGGCCAGCTCGAGGTGAAAAATAAAAATGTGACCGACAGCATTAATTATGCGCAGCGGATCCAGGCCTCGATCCTTCCTTCCAAAGCCTCTATTGCCGAGGTGTTTGAGCAATCTTTCATTTATTACAAGCCGAGGGATATTGTGAGCGGCGACTTTTACTGGTTTGCCGAAACAGATGATAATTATCTCATTGCCGCTGTAGACTGTACAGGACACGGCGTTCCAGGCGCCTTCATGTCGCTGGTAGGCTCTACGTTGCTGAACGAGCTTGTGAGCAATAAGAAGATCACGCAGCCCTCTTCGCTGCTGGCGAAGCTCAATAGCTCCATTATCCGCGTGCTGCGCCAGAAAGCCGATTACAATTCATCGCACGACGGCATGGACATGGCCATCTGCGCGATCAGTAAAAAGAAAGATAAGCTGCAGTTCGGCGGTGCGCTCCGTCCGCTGTTCCATGTGCGCAATAATACGCTGACAGAGCTCAAAGGCAACCCATATTTCATCGGGGGCTATTATGAGAACATGAACAAGGTATTTACGGATGAGGAGATAGAGATCCTGCCGGGCGATACCATTTATATATTTTCAGACGGCATTGTAGATCAGTTCGGCGGCGACAATAAGAAAAAATTTTCCACCCGCCGCTTTAAAACACTGCTTACTGAGATTGCCGGAAAAAGCATCGAGGAGCAGTATGTGCTCCTCGATGAATCTTTTAAGGCCTGGAAGGGAAGTGAAGACCAGGTGGATGATGTGCTGGTGATCGGGATCAAATTCTGATCAATCGTCAACGTCGGGCAGGTATTCAACGATCTCCTGCGGCTTCAGGTAATTTATATTGATCGCCGGGCGCTCTTCCACGTAGCCGGGAATAGCGCGAAGGTAGATCGCCTGCTCGAGCAGCTCGTGTCCGAAGCCACGAATGATGGCCTCCATATCGGCAGCTTTTTCCACTTTTTCCTGGAATTCAGGCACGAGGTAAAAGAGCATGAACTTCATCAGCTCCGTTTTGCTGCAGGTGCTGTACTGCATCACATGCGCGACCTCATGCGCGATCACCGCCTTTTTCGCATCTTCCGTGAGGTTTTTGAACAATGCGTAAAATGTAGGGTAGTCGGCCTGCTCGCGGATAGTAATGATGTATTCCCGCTCCGCCGGCTCCGAAAATATTGTTTTCAGGGAAGGCATGGTGCCGTAAGGAACCGGATGCTTATCCTTCAGGACAAAGCGAATGCATGTATCCTTCAGCTCGGGGTAATGCGATAAAACAGTTAAGATAACTTCCTCGTATTTTTCGGGGATCTCTTTGTAGCGGCCGAATTCACTTCTCAGCCATTGCAGCTCAAGTGTTGGTGATTTGCTTGTTAGTGTTGTTTCCATAGATCAGATTAGTTTTTTATCCGACCATGAAAAAATGATGCTAAGCAAAGTTGTGGAAAAGAATGCTGCTATTTACAGTGCTCTTTGATCATCTCGTTTACTTCCTCGTCATACGTTTCCGTGTATCCGAGCTCCAGCGCCTTCTGCAGCTTTTCGCAGGCAAGCTTGTCCTTCTTCTCCGCAAAAAGCAGCTGTGCAAGCGTTTTATAGGCATACGAATTCTCCTCATTGAGGTCGAGGCCCTTCATAATATCCTGTCTTGCGCCTTTCAGGTCGTTCATCTGCAGCTTTGCATATCCGCGGTTGTTGTAGGCATAGGCGAATTTCGGGTTCAGCTTGATCGCCTCATCAAAAAGGGCGAGTGAGCCCTTGTAATCCTTCTGTTCAAATTTAATGAAGTAAGCAATGTTGTTATAGCCGATCCATTTTTCCGTAGAATCGATCTCCATTCCCCTTGTCATGTCGGCCAGGGCCCCGTCAAAATCCTTTAAATGCGCACGGCAGATGCCCCTGTCATAAAAGGCCGCGTAATTCTGCGCATCTATCTCGATCGCTTTTGTGAATGCTTCCGCTCCGCCTTTGAAATCTTTTTGCTTCTGCTTTGCATCGCCTTTTAAGTTCCATGCTTCGAGGTTCCTTGGGTTCACCTTCAGTAATACCGTATCCAGATCCTTCAGCGCTTCCGCATAATCCTTTTTGGAAAGCTTTGCTTTCGCCTTCATCAGGATCAGCTCCTCGAACTCCGGCTTTAGCTCCAGCCCTTTGTTTGCCCATTTGATGCACTCGTCGTACTCCTTGGCCTGGAGATGAATAATGCTGCGCGCCATGTACAGGTCGGAGTATTCGGGCTTCAGCTCAATAGCATCGGAGATATCGTCGATGGCCGATTTGTAGCTCTGCATGCTCATTTTGCACATTGCCCTTGCCATGTATGCGTTGGCGATGCGGTAATCGTTTTTAGCGGTCTTCCGGTTCTTGAGTGCGCTGCTGAAGTCATCCGCGGCAGCGCTGTAATTCCCTTTCGAATATTTTTCCTGTCCCTGGTTGAAATAATAATTGAAATCATTTTGCGCCGCAACAAATGTGCTGATGCTGAAAAATAAGATGAATGCGCTTAATATCCTGGCAGCTTTCCGTCCCGGAGTGCTGGCTGTTCCTGTAATTTCCTGGTTCATAGTAAAGTAGTTTATACAAAGAAACTAAATATTTTCCGGTGTATTGCGGCAGGGCTTTAAATTTTTATGATTCAGCGCAGTCACCACCCCTAACCCCTCCTGGGAGGAGGGGAACGCATAGTGCAAGCGAGAGCATATTGGTAAAGAATAATGACATAGTACAGCAGTATCTGCTCCCTCCTTTAAGGAGGGCTGGGGTGGTACAGAAGCGGCCACCCCTTTCCTCTCCTGTGGAGGGGAAAGCATCGTGCAAGCGAGAACATATTGGTAAAGCATAATGGTATAGTATAGCAGGATCAGCTCCCTCCTTAAGGAGGGCCGGGGTGGTATAGCGACGATCACCCCTTGCCCCTCCTGGGAAGAGGGGAATGCATTGTGCAACAGAAAGGCATATCGAAAAAAATAATGATAGTGTATCGCAGTATCAGCTCCCTCCTCTTAGGAGGGCCGGGGTGGTACTTATCCGGAATTACCAAACACAAATAATCGGGTTTTGACCACACTTAATAAAGGAAGTGCCGCATCCTATAAAAGCATCCCTTAAATGGCTTTTAATGCAGGCATCTTTGTGCTGTAAACTAAAAATCACATGAAAAGCCACATCACCCGCCGCCCCTTTCTTTCCATTCTTTTTATCGCAGGCCTCCTGTTCGCAAGCGCCTGCTTCAATGCAAAGCCCCGGATCAACAAGCCCGATCCGGCCTATGCAAAATACATCTCCGGCTACACATCCGGGATGGTGTCCAGAAAGTCATCTATACGCATCGAGCTTGCGAACAGCGTTAGCCAGGCGACAGTGGCGCTGCCTCCCTCCGGATCGGCGGCCATCGATTCCACTACTGCATACCGGGCTTCCCAGTTGCCCGATTCCGCCCTGCTGGAAGATGCCTTTTCCTTCGAGCCCCAGATCAAAGGGCGTGCAGTATGGCTGAGCGACCGCGTGATCGAGTTCATACCGGCGGAGCCATTAACGCCGGGGCAATTCTACAATGCGGAATTCAGCCTGAAGAATGTTACACAGGTAGACGAGGGACATGAAACATTCAATTTCCAGCTCTCCGCTTATCCGCAGAATTTATTTGTGGCGCTCGACGGGCTGCGCAGCTATGACGATTATAACATTGAATGGCAGAAGCTCACCGGGAAGATCACCACTTCCGATTTTGAAGATACCACATCCATCCGCAAGGTGATCACCGTTACGCAAAACGGGAAGACGATGCCGGTAAGGCTCAGCAACAGCTATAACGGCAATGAGTTCTATTTTTATGTGGACAGCATCAAGCGCGGGGAAAAAGCAGGGAAGGTGATCGTAAGCTGGAACGGCGAGCCGATCAAAAGCACGAGCAATGGCAGCCAGGCTGTGGATGTGCCTGCCATGGGTGATTTTTCCGTAACGGAGGCGCATGTGGTGGATGATGGCGATCAGTATGTGGACCTCACGTTCAGCGACCCGATCCAGTTCAACCAGAATTTAAAAGGGATCATCACGATAGCAGGAATGAATGAGCTCACCTATGGAATAGAAGGAAACCACGTAAAAGTGTTCCTTGCAAACCGCCTCGAAGGCGATAAGCTGCTCACTGTGACCACCGGCGTTAAAAATTTCAAAGGCTACAAGATGAATGTCGCCTATACGGATAACCTTGTATTTGCAGAGCCGAATCCTTTGGTGCGCTTGAGCGGCAGCGGTTGCATTCTGCCCAACTCCAACGGGCTGATCTTTCCCTTCGAAGCCATCAGCTTAAAAGCGGTGGATGTGCGGATCACCAAAATATTCGAGAACAATGTGCACCAGTTCCTGCAGGTGAACAGCCTCGACGGGGGCGATGGCTTAACGCGTGTAGGTAAGGTGATCGCAGAGAAAAAGATCGCGCTCGACTATGATAAGAAGAAAAATTTAAAGCAATGGAATACGTTCGTGATCGATCTTGGAAAGCTCATAACGCCTGATCCCGGCGCTATTTACAGGGTGAGCATTAAGTTCTCGAAACCATATACGCTTTGCGATTGCGCTCCAACGGAAGAAACTGCCGCAGAAACAGGAGAAAAACCAGAGGAGGACGACTGGAACGAAAACGACTGGGACCGCTACAGCTACGATGATTATTATGACCACTGGGATTATTACAACGACAGGTACACACCCTGTGATGATGACTATTATTACGGCAAAGGCGTGAGCAGGAATATCCTCGCTTCCGACCTGGGGCTGATCTATAAGCTCGATGATAATAAGATGTCGCACGCCTTCGTGAGCAACCTTGTTACTGCGAAGCCCGTTGCCGGCGCATCGGTTGAATATTACGATTACGTGAAGCAGGTGATCGCTACCGGCATGACCGATGCCAACGGGATGCTGGATGTTCAGCTGAAGCGGAAGCCTTTCCTGATGCTTGCGAAATACGGCAAACAGCGCGGCTATTTGAAGCTGCTGGATGGCAATGCCAATTCCATGAGCAAGTTCGATATTGAAGGAGAAGTTGTTCAGAAAGGCGTGAAAGGATTTATTTACGGTGAGCGCGGAGTATGGCGCCCGGGAGATTCGCTGTACATCAATTTTATAATGGAAGACAAGGAAAAGCGCCTGCCGCCGAACCATCCTGTAAAGTTCGAGTTGCAGGACCCTAACGGACAGGTGATCTACCAGGTAACGAAAACAAAGAACGTGAATGGCAATTATGATTTCCGCACGGCAACAAGCCCCGAAGCGCCTACCGGGAATTATACCGCAGTGGCAAAGGTTGGTAACCGCACGTTCACACAGTATTTCAAGATAGAAACAGTGAAGCCGAACCGCCTGAAGATCTATCTTGATTTTGATACCGACAAGATCAACGACAGCACCGCGAAGTTTTCTGTTAAATGGCTGCATGGCGCTATCGCAAAGAACCTGCACGCCATTGTGAATGTAAGCGTAAACCAGTCGAAAACTTCCTTCCCGAAATATGGCGACTATGAATTCGATTCGCCGATCAGGAGCTACAGTTCTAATACCGAAACAGTGTTCGATGGCAACCTCGATGAAAAAGGAGAAACTGTGCTGAAAACATCGCTGAACGTTGGCCGCACGGCGCCGGGAATGCTGCGCAGCACTTATATTTCAAAGGTGTTCGAGGAAGGCGGCGATTTCAGCATCGACAGGTACAGCGTTCCGTATTCACCGTATAAAACATACGTGGGGCTGCATACACCATCAGCAAAGAATTATGATAATACGCTGGAAACCGGCAACACATACAGGTTTGATGTGGTAGCGGTAAATGCCAAAGGCGAATTGGTGACCGCGAACAAGCTGCAGGTGAAGATCTACAAGATCCAGTGGCGCTGGTGGTACGAGAAGGACCAGGATAATATTGCCGATTACATTTCAAGAACGGGAACCATCGTGATGAAGGATACCATGATC
Source organism: Bacteroidota bacterium (assembly GCA_025963725.1). GTDB lineage: Bacteria > Bacteroidota > Bacteroidia > 2-12-FULL-35-15 > 2-12-FULL-35-15 > 2-12-FULL-35-15. The sequence continues at coordinate 247,339 of JAOQAE010000004.1, forward strand.
AAAGCGACGGATGGAAGAGGCGCCTTTAAATTCAGGATCAGCTATCCCGAATACGGCCGCTACCTTGTTACAGTTACCGATCCGGTTGGCGGGCACCAAACGGGCAAGGTGATCTACATCGACTGGCCATACTGGAGCAGGGGAAACAGGAGCTCGAATGAAAATGCGAACATGCTCAATTTTGCCTGCAACAAGGAGAAATATACAACCGGCGAGAGCATCAAGCTTTCCTTTCCTTCACCCTCCGATGGAATGGCGCTCGTAAGCGTTGAAACAGGAACGAAGGTGGTGAAGAAGTTCTGGATCCAGACAAAGAAGGGCGAGACCACTTATGAATTTCCCGCAACTGCAGAGATGACGCCGAACGCGTATGTGCATGTAACGCTGATCCAGCCGCATGCAAGCACGAAGAACGACTTGCCGATCCGCATGTATGGCGTTGTTCCGATCCTCGTGGATGAGCCGGCGACGCACCTGTATCCTGAAATAAAAATGGCGGATGTGCTGAAGCCGGAATCCATCGCAGCGATAAAGGTGAAGGAAAAGAACGGCAGGAAAATGACGTATACCCTTGCTATCGTAGATGAAGGATTACTGGACCTTACACGCTTTAAAACGCCGCAGCCATGGAATACATTTTATGCAAGGGAAGCGCTTGGCGTGAAAACATGGGATATGTACGATGATGTGATCGGCGCCTATGCAGGAAAGCTGAACAAGCTGCTGAGCATCGGCGGAGATGGCGACGGCAATGGTGGAAAAGGGCTGAAGGCAAACCGCTTTAAGCCGATGGTGAAATATATCGGTCCGTTCACGCTGGAGGCCGGGCAGGAAAAAGCGCACTCCATCCAGATCCCGAATTATGTGGGTTCGGTGAGGGTAATGGTGATTGCTGAAAACAATGGGGCTTACGGCAATGCAGAAAAAACGGTGGCGGTGAGAAAGCCACTGATGATCCTTGCCACGCTGCCCCGTGTGCTTGGCCCCGGTGAAAGCGTTGCATTGCCAGTGGATGTATTTGCAATGGAAAAGCAGGTGAAGGATGTGAAGATCGATATCGAGGTGAATGATTTCCTGGTGATAGATGGAAGCAAGCAGCAAACGATGCATTTCACCCAGACAGGTGATGAGGTGATCAACTTTAAATTGAATGTCGCCCAGAAAGTGGGAATTGCAAAAGTGAAGATCACCGCGGTGAGCGGGAAGGAAAAAGCCGTGCAGGAGATAGAGCTGGATGTGCGCACACCAAACCCGGAAGTGGTGGAAGGTGTGGAGATAGCGCTGGAGCCGGGCAAGTCCTGGGAAACGGATCTGACCTTCAAAGGCATTACAGGAACGAACAAGGCAACTGTAGAGCTTTCTACCATTCCTTCCCTCGGGCTTGAAAAAAGGCTGGACTATTTAATTCAATATCCGCATGGCTGTATCGAGCAAACAACATCGTCGGTATTTCCACAGCTGTATGTATCCAATCTTGTTGAAATGAAGGATGCGCAGAAGAATAAAATTTCGCAGAACGTGAAAGCAGGATTAAAGCGCTTGCAGCTGTTCCAGACCTCCAATGGCGGATTCTCATACTGGCCGGGAGAAAGCAGCGACAGCGAATGGGGAAGCAATTATGCGGGTCACTTCTTCATTGAAGCGGAGAAACAGGGATACAGCCTGCCGGGCAATTTAAAGGCAAGGTGGCTGAAGTATCAGCAGCAGCAGGCAAGGAACTGGTCGTCAACGAGCGGCGTGTATACTCATCCGCACGGCTATGAAAGCAACCAGGTGATCCAGGCGTACCGCTTATTTGTGCTGGCGCTGAGCGGCAATGCAGAGCTCGGTGCAATGAACAGGCTGAGGGAAGAGAACAATCTTTCGTCAGAGGCAAAATGGAGGTTGGCTGCAGCATACAGGCTTGTGGGACAGAATGAGGTGGCAGCCAGTCTTATCAAAGGCTTGTCCGTAAGCGTTGCACCTTACAAAGAATTATCCTACAGCTATGGCTCCGATACGCGCGATGAAGCAATGATCCTTGAAACGCTCAGCATGCTGGGTGAACGCGCAAAAGCATTGCCGCTGGCGCAAAAAGTGGCGAAGTCGCTTGCTTCGGAATCGTGGATGAGCACGCAGGAAACGGCATACAGCCTCCTCGCATTGTGCGGCTACATCGGTGCAAAGGGAAACAATGCCGAGCTGAGCTGCTTCTATGCACTGAATGAGGGCGCCGCTAAAATGCTGAGCAGCAAAAAAACAATGGCGCAGGTGAAATACACCGAAAGCGATTTTGAAAAAAATGCGAAGGTGTCGCTGAAGAATACCGGCAAGTCCACGCTGTTTGTAAAAGTGCTTGTACGGGGCATTCCGCTGATCGGTGATAAAACGGCAGCATCCAACAACCTGGTGATGGAAGTTAAATACAAGGACATGAATGGGAAGGAGATCCAGCCCGACAAGCTGGTGCAGGGCACCGATTTTGTTGCGGAAATTAAGATCATGAATCCCGGCACAAAAGGCTTTTTAAAAGAGATGGCGCTGAACCAGATCTTCCCGGGCGGATGGGAGATCCACAATACGCGCATGGATGAGAGCGGCGCTGCGAATGCGGCACGCTACCAGGATATCCGCGATGACAGGGTGTACAGCTATTACGATCTTACGGCGAACAGCAGCAAGACCTTTGTGATCCAGCTGAATGCAACTTACCTGGGAAGGTTCTACCTGCCTACGGTTTACACCGAAGCAATGTACGATCAAACGATCAATGCGCGTGTACCGGGGCGCTGGGTGGAAGTTGTGAAGGAGATGCCGGCGGTAGCCGTCAAGTAAAGAAGAATGGATTTTGAAATAAAATTGTTTGTGATTTTTCCGGGCGCGCAGAGGCGCCCGGTTTTTTTTTGGTCATTGCGAGGAGGTACGACGAAGCAATCTCAAAACCAGAACAAAACCTCACAGCTCCTCCAGCATCTTAATAACCTCCGGCCGTTTCCTCGTAGAAACAGGAACATTGCAGCCATCGGTCATCAGCAGGTAGCCACCGTCGGTTTTGATGAACTCCTTAATATATTTCGTATTGACGAGGTGCGACTGATGAACGCGGTAAAATCCCTGGTCGGCAAGAAGGTCTTCAAAGTCTTTCAGCGTTTTTGTCACCAGCAGCTTTTTGCCGTTTGAAAAATGGAACTCCGTATAGTTGATGCTGCTCTCGCAGCGGATGATGTCATTGATGTTCACGATGTGGATCTTATCCTGCGTATGTAATGCCAGCCGCTCATGCGGGCGCTGGTTGTTTTTCAGTGAATCATTCAGCAGCCTGTATTTGTCGTTCTCGTTGAATTTTTCTTCGCGGAACCTTGCAAGTGCTGTGATCAGCTCATCCGGGTCAACCGGCTTCAGCAGGTAATCGATGGCGGCATAGCGGAATGCCTTGATCGCATGAGCATCCGAAGCTGTAATGAAAATTATTTTGAAAGGAATGTCCTTCAGGATGTCGAGCAGGTCGAAGCCGCTTCCATCCTGCATCTGGATGTCGAGGAAAAGTACATCGGGCTGCATGTTGCGCAGGAGCTTTGCGCCTTCCACCACGCCGTTCGCTTCTCCTATCACGGTCACATCCTTTGCATACACCTGCAGGTCTTTTTTCAGCGTGATGCGCGCCTGCTCGATGTCGTCTATAATGATTGCTTTTATCATGGTATTGCTAATATACTGTTTTGCTACGAAAGCGGGATCCTCAGGATCACCTTCGTTCCGCTTGCATTGCCGGTTGTATCATACAGGTCGATGATCTCCAGAGACTGTACATCTTCAGCTTCCTGCAGCAGGCCGAGGCGCTCCTGCGTCACCAGCAGCGCCGTTGATTTATGATAGGTTTCCTTGCTGATCCTGTTCAGCTCTTCCGACTTTTCACGGCCGATGCCATTGTCCTGCACAGAGCATTCGAGCAGGCCGTTCTTCTCCCTGAATTCCACCTCTATCATCCCGCGCTTTCCTTCAATGTATTTCAGTCCGTGCTTGATCGCATTCTCCACAAAGGGCTGCAGCAGCATCGGTGGGATCTTGATATAGTCTTTTTCTATCGCAGGGTCAACGCTGATCTTATAATCGAAGCGGTCGCCGTTACAGAACTTTTCAATGAGGAGATAATTTTCGAGCGTGTTCACTTCCTCTTCCAGCGTGATCACGGTGTTTCTTGAGTTGTCGAGGATCTGCCGCATCAGGCGGGAGAATTTCGCAAGGTAATAGCGCGCTGCCTGCTCGTTGTCGGTGCCTATCTGCGACTGGATGGAGTTCAGCGCATTGAAAATAAAATGTGGGTTCATCTGCAGGCGCAGCGCTTTTTGCTCGAGCTCCACCACATCCTTCTCCAGCTGTAATTTTCGCTGCCGCTCTTCCGCCTTTGCCCGGATGCGGTTCTCACGCCATTTAAAAATAAAGAACACAATGCTGATGATAATGATCACTGCAAGCGCAATGAACCACCAGCGCAGCCATACAGGAGGGGAAATGTGAAAGTGAAGCATCACAGGCTCTTTGTTCCACACGCCATCCTCATTGCAGGCTTTCACCATAAATGTGTAATCGCCGGCATTCAGATTGGAGTAGAGGATGCTGTGATTCTTCGAAACAGGCGACCAGTCCTTGTCGAAGCCTTCCAGCTTCCATTGATACTTAACGGCATCGGGATTGCTGAAATTGATGGCGAAGAAATCGAATGTAAGGTGGTTCTGGTCATAGGGCAGGTTCATCGAAGTGATCGTATTCCAGTCGCCTGCAAAGTTTTTATACGGTGTGTTGGAGATGCTTTCATAAAATAACTTAATGTCTGTAATGCTGGTCACCGGCTCATTCTCATTCTTCACGAGGTTGGCGGGATTGTATTTCGAGAGGCCGTTGATGGTGCCGAACCAGATGGTGCCGTCTGCATCCCGGAACACGGAGTTCTGGCAGGTTTCAATGCCGGTGAATCCTTCGCCCTTGCTGTAATGCTTAATTTCAGATGGCTTGCGTGCTTTGTCGAGGTAGATGTAATCCAGGCCTGTTTCGGTTCCCACAAATAAATTGTTGTTCCTGTCGGCAGTGATGAGGTAGATGTTGGAAGAGGTGAGGCGGAGATGTGCCGTGTGATCATAAGCCTGCACCTTCATGTCTCCCTGGTACAGGGGCACAGATGCAATTCCTTCGCCGGTGCCGATCCAGAGGTAACCGCTTTCATCCTCGGCAAGGCAGCGGATCGTATTCGATTGCAGCCCGTCTTTTTTACTGATGGATCCTTTCTGTGCCACATCGTTCATCAAATACCCGATGCCATTGCTTTCCGTTCCGTACCAGAGCTTTCCTTCCTTGTCGTAATGCAGGCAGGTAACGCGGTCGTGAAGAAGTCCGTCGCTGGCCCGGAAATTTTCCAGCTTCGGCTTTGGCTCTCCCGGACTGAGCTTGTAAATGCCTGTTCCGGCAGTAGCAATGTACAGGCTGCCTGATTTATCCTTTACAATGCTTCGCACGTATTTTCTTGTCAACCCTTCGCAAGGCTTGAAGTCTGTGCCGTTGTAGATGTACACGCCGTCGCCCTCCGTGCCGAGGTATATGTTCCCTGCTGCATCCTCATTGATCGCTTTTACTTTCACATCCGCAAAGCCATTGCCTGCGTTGAAGCTGGAGAACCTTGCGCTGTCGAAGATGCTTACGCCTTTGTCGGAAGTACCGATCCACAGTCGGTTCCGGCTGTCGCGGAAAATGCTGTAAATAAAATTGCCGCCGAGCCCGGCCGATTTATCGTAATTGGTGAACTGCTTCCCGAAATAATTGCAGACCCCGCCGCCGGAAGTGCCGAACCAGTAATTCCCGCTTTTATCCTCGAGGATGCTCAGCACATGGTTGTTGCTGAGGCCTTCGTTCTCGGTGAGCCAGCTGAATGTTTTAGCGATGGTATTGTACTGTGCAACGCCATTGTTCAGCGTGGCGAGCCATACATTATCGCGGTGGTCGAAGTAAATATCGATAACTGTTTTTTTGTAAAGCTCGAGATGGAAATCGATGCGTGAAAATGTCTTTCCGTCGTACACATAAACGCCGTCGCCGTAAGTCCCGATCCAGATATTCCCTTTCGCATCCTGCTTCAGGCTGGTGATCGAATTGTTCATGAAGCCCTGCTCTTTGCCGTAGCGCATGCAGGAAAATGAATTTCCCGTTTCTGTGATCTTAAACAAACCATCCCCGCCGCCGTACCAAACACCACCGTCCTTGTCAACCATGATCGCATTCACCACCGCGCGTTTCTGTTTCAGAAGGTCGTGTACATTCGTGAACGTGTTGCGGTCGTCGAGAAACCACACGCCGGAATAAGTGGCCAGCCATTTCCTGTTCCTGCTGCCGAAATCGAGGTCGAGCACCTGCAGCTGGCTTGAATCTTTTGGATAATAATTAGTGAAAGCAATGCCGTTGTACATGGACAGCCCGCCGTTGGTGCCGAGCCAGAGGTTGTGCTTCTGGTCTTCGCGGACGCAGAAAACATTGTTGTTAAAAAGCCCGTCGTTCACCGTATAGGTTTTAAAGCTCATGCCATCGAAGCGGCAGAGGCCGCCGCCGTGCGTACCCATCCAGAGATAGCCGCGGCTGTCCTGCAGGAGGCTGTAGATCTGCGATTGCGCAACACCGTCCTTCACCGAATAATTGTGAAAGTTATACTGCTGCGAGAAAGCCGGCAAAAGGCAGAACAGGAAACAGAGGATGGAGAGCGTTTTTTTCAGGGGCGGTTTCACTTAATCAAAGATAAAAAACACTTCCGATTAAAAGGGCCGCGAATAATAAAAGCTCAAAAATACCCGGTGCCGCTGCCTTAATTTTGAGGCATGAAAAGGATCAGGATCAATAAGCCGCTGTTAAAAGGGATTTCAAGGGATGTTGCATTCATCGGCTTTTGCCTGTTCATCACCTGGTACCTGCGCTGCATCCCGGAAAAGCTGTTCAACGATCCAACCTCCACCGTTCTGCTCGACAGGAACGGCGTATTGCTTGGGGCGAAGATCGCCGGCGACGGGCAATGGCGGTTCAGCCCGGCCGGCAGCATCCCTTCCAAATTTGAAAAATGCATCATCGAGTTCGAGGACCGCAATTTTTACGGGCATTACGGGATCAGCATCAACGGGATCGGCAGGGCGGTGGTGCAGAATGTAAAGCACAAGCGGGTAGTGAGCGGCGGAAGCACCATTACCATGCAGCTGGCGCGGATCATGAGGAAGAACCCGCCGCGCACGGTCCCGGAAAAAGTGATCGAGATGCTGATGGCGACAAGGCTGGAGATGCGATTCAGCAAGAAAGACATCCTGAACTATTATGCTTCAAACGCACCTTTCGGGAACAACGTGGTAGGGCTGGAAGCCGCTTCATGGCGGTATTACGGGCGGCCTCCGGAAACGCTCAGCTGGGCTGAAAGCGCTACGCTGGCGGTGTTGCCAAATGCGCCCGGACTTATTTATCCTGGCAAAAACCATCAGCGGCTGCTCGAAAAGCGGAACCGCTTGTTGAAGCGTTTGTATGAGATGCTTGCAATTGATGAAACTACCTATCAGCTGGCGCTTTCAGAACCGTTGCCCGACAAGCCTTTACGCCTCCCGCAGTCGGCGCCGCACCTGCTTGCAAAGTTCATGAAGGAAGGCGGCCGGGGAAAAACGATCAGCAGCACGATCGATCAATCGCTGCAGGCAAAGGCGATGCAGCAATTACAGGCGCACAGTGAATTGCTGCAGGAGAACAAGATCTACAACGGCGCCATCATGATCACTTCTGTAAAGACAGGTGAGGTGCTTGCATACGTGGGTAATACGCAGGCAACCGATGCGGAGCACAGCGGCGATGTGGACTGCATTGTTGCCCCGCGAAGCACGGGAAGCATCCTGAAGCCGCTGCTGTATGCCAAAAGCCTCGAGGACGGACTGATCACACCAGCAATGCTGCTGCCCGATGTGCCGACACAGTTCGGGAGCTTTTCCCCAAAGAACTTTTCACTGCAGTTCGATGGGGCAGTGTCCGCAAATGAAGCATTGTCGAGAAGCCTGAACATCCCGATGGTTCGACTGCTCAATGATTACGGCCTGGAAAAATTTTACCGCGACCTGAAAAATTACGGGATGACAACGCTTGCGAAGCCTGCACAGCATTACGGCTTATCGCTGATCCTCGGCGGCGCGGAGGCAAAGCTCTACGATCTCAACCGCGTGTATACGCAAATGGCGCAGGAGCTGCAAAACGGGAAGGCATTGCCATTACGGTTTCAGCCGAAGGAAGCGCCGGCCAAAAAAGAGAAGGGGAGATGGGCAACGAAAACGAACAAGGCTGCAATCTTCAGCACCTTTGAAGCAATGGTGGAAGTGAACCGGCCTGATGACGACGGCAACTGGAAAGCTTTTGCCTCCGCGCAGAAGATCGCCTGGAAAACAGGCACCAGCTTCGGGTTCCGCGATGCATGGGCCATTGGCATCACGCCTGATTACGTGGTTTCTGTTTGGGTGGGCAATGCCGACGGTGAAGGAAGGCCGGGATTAACGGGGATCAAAGCTGCGGCGCCGCTGCTGTTCGATGTGTTTGCGCAGCTTCCGCGCTCAGCGGCATGGTTCAGGGCGCCGCGGGAAGAGCAATGCAAAGTAATGATCTGCAAAGAGAGCGGGCAGCGCGCTTCCGATCTTTGCGAACACAAGGTTTCGGTATGGATGCCGAAGACCTGCCTGAACACAACCGCCTGTCCGTATCATGTGATGGTGCATTTAACGAAGGATGGCAAGCAGCGTGTGGACAGCGATTGCGAATCGGTGTACAACATGAAGAATACCGCATGGTTTGTGCTGCCCCCGCTGATCGAGCGCTATTACAAGTTCAATCATCCCAATTACCGCATCCTTCCCGATTTTAAAGCGGAATGCCTGGCAAAGATCTCCGACAGGGCCATCGCGGTATTGTACCCGAAGCCCAACAGCAGGATCTATGTGCCCGTGGAGATCGATGGAAAAATGGGAAGGACGGTTTTTGAAGCGACACACCGGAACATCAATACAAAAATCTATTGGCACCTCGATGATGAATACCTTGGTGAAACAAAAGAAATCCACCAGCTTTCGCTGAACCCCTCGCCGGGTAAGCACAAGCTGATGCTCATTGATGAGAATGGCATTGCCGTGTCAGTGAAGTTTGAAGTGATGGGGAAGGAGTGAGCATGAGCTCAATCCCTTTTCTAACGTCATTCCGGGCCTGACCCGGAATCTCTACGCAGTTATGAGGCGTGCAGACTCCCCTCACATGATGATTATAGAGAGATGCCGTGTCGCAGCACGGCATGACTTAACAAGTAGAGTCCAATTTAACGGACAGCTTAATCTTACGCCTTCTCCAATATCAATACCACTTTATTAAAATCCGCAGATGCATTGATCACCGCCCTGAACTGGTCGTAATTTTCCTTCGGGTAAACAATTGCTTCGTAGTCCTCGTAGATCTTGATCTTCAATACATCGCCTTCGATCGTATAGCTGGAAACGAAGCTGGAAAGCACTTTTCCGCCAACTGTATATTCTTTCCTGATGTTGATGTCGTCCGGGTTCTTGATCTTATAGCCCTGCGGGATCTTGATCTCGATGTTCCTTCCGAAGCTGTGTGTGTAGGTGATCTCGCCGTCCGACTGGCGCGCTTTGTCCTGGTACAATTCTTCCTGCGGCCCGATGAGGGCGCCAACCTTGAAGAGGTATTTGTTGCCTGCATTCTCGATCAGCTGTGGTGTTTCAACTACGCTTTCAACAACGAAAGGCTTGTTGAGAATATCGTTCTTTTCAGTCCCGGAGATCTTGTTCGATTTCACGATCGTTTCTTTCCCGATGAACTTTGAAAGATTATCCATGAGCTCGGTCTTCTGCGCAGCTTCCATGTAAAACACGGCAGGCTGGATGTAATAGGCCGGGTAGCCCATGTATTCCTGCTTGATGTTGATCGTAGGCGTAAAGGTCTCTGAATTGAACACAACAGATTCCGTAAGGTTGTTGTACGAGTTGGTATACACCGGCGCTTCAATGGTCTTGATCTTGGAGATCCCCGTTTTAATATCGCCCAGCTCTGTTTCCTTGATGAACAGGCCCTTGTTATTGGTCAGCTCGGGAGGCGGAAAGCCGAGGCGGCTCGAATAATTGGAGCAGGAAAGGTATTTATCGATGGCGGGGTAATACACTAAATATTCGCGCAGGTTGTTCCAGGAAGGGAAGCTGCTGTCGAACTTGCGGTTGGTGCGGTCGGTGGTAAGCACCACTTCCACAGGCATTCCCAGTGCTTTTGCAACTCCCACATAAAGGCGCTGCATTGCAAAATCATCGCCGTATTTCACATCCAGCATTTTATCGATAGGCACATTTTCGCCCGTCATGTTGATGTTGGTTTTCATAAACACTTCCAGTGCGCGGATCTTGTCCTCATCTGTTTTCATGCTGTTCAGTCCGAGCTTGGAGATCAGCTTGTCCATCGCCTTGAGCTCGCCTTTCTGGTAATTGAAGATCGCGGCATACAGGTCGGTGCCGCAGTATTCCCAAGAGTACAGGCGGGCCTTTCCTTTTGCTGTGTTATAGGTCAGCTGGAAATCGAAGCGCATTTTATTGGCATCATAGGTGGAATATTTCTCTTCTGTCATTCCATCGATGAAAGGGATAGAGGCGTAGATGTGGTTCTTCCCGGTAATGCTTGTGTCCTTTGTAAATTGCGGGAAACCGTTATATCCTTTGCCTTCGTAAACAAGATTTTCGGGTGAGTAAATATCAACGCTCACATCCTTGTGGATGATCTCGTTCTGAAGTGTCCACGAGGAGTTGGTGTTAGCCGTTTTTTTATTGGTGTACATGTATTCGATCTCGCTGCCCTTGTCAATGCCTTCCATTGCGAAGATCAGGAAGGAGCCGGCGTTCTCGATGTTGTCCACTTTCTTTACGGAGCTTTTGCTCAAAGGAATGATCTTACCTTCCGAGGTGATCGTCCTTCCTTTGAGGTCCATCTCCTCGAGGATGTTGGTATAGGAAACGTAGATCTTGTTCATTTCCTCGATCCCTTTTTCATTGTTGAAATGGATGATGGTGTGGCGGGTTGAATATTCCACCAGCTGCCCGGATGATTCATACGCGAACTCGATGAGGATCTTGTCTTTCAGGATCACATAATTGCCTTCCTTTTCCTTGTCGGTAAGCTGGTGCAGCTTCGGGTTCGGGTCCCAGGTTGCTTTTTTATATGCAAAGTCGGTAGTTACCTGTGCCTGCGTTGCCGCTGCACAAATGAGTCCTGCAATTACTGTTAGTTTCGTTCTTAAACGCATGGTTATGATTTTATTAATGATACGGCCTGTTTGTTTGCTTTGATCTGCTCGGTGAGCACCTTGTTGTACTTCGCAAAATCCGATACCTGCAGGATCAGCGTGTTGATATAAAAATCGCTTATGTGAATGATCTTGTTGCCTTTTAAAATGTAGGAGCTCGTGAAGCCTGCCACATTGTTGCCGAAGCTTACGCTCTGCGGAATGAACTCGGCCTTGTATCCTGCTGGAATGTTCAGCGTTGTAACGAGGCGCTTCTTTGTATTGTGCTTGAAGTTCAAAGGCACCTTCCGTGTTTCCGGCACCTGTTCAAGGTCCCAGCCGCCGTCCATGTTCAGGTTGATGTACATTTCATCCTGGTTTTTCCGCGCATAATCAGGCAGGGTGAAATTGTAGGTGATCTGCACGGGAGCTTCACGGTTCGAGCTGGTTGCTTCCGCAATATCAGTAAAGCTCACCTTGTTGTTTCCCTTCGAGAAATAGCTTTTGAAAAAGTCGAGGCGCTCTTCCTTATTCAGGGTTTCCACGTTGTACACATAATCGAGCTGGTCATAGCCTGTCAGCTTTACTTTTCCCTTGCCCACCACAACGTTGTCCTTAATATCGATGGTGATCGAGTCGATCGTCTGGCTTACGCTTGTATCTTTTATTGGAACAGTTACCAGCTTAAAGCTGTCGGGCGTAATGCTGATGAGCGCTTCTTTGCCCTGTATGAAGGAAGTGTAAAGCTCCTGCGGTGCGTGCTTGCCGGTGCCGTCGAGGAAATTCCAGTTCCCCTGCTCATCGAGGTAAGAGGTGATCATGTGATTGTCTACCGCAGGTGTAGGAACATCGCTGTACCTGTATGGGATGTCGCGCGAGCCGATCCATGTAAGATATGCCTTAACGCCTGCCATGCGGAGCATCTCGTGAATGATGCTGGCCATGTCCTTGCAGTCGCCGAACTTCCGCGTGCAAACAAGGCCTGCATCACGCGGCACGAAACCGCCAAGGCCGTCTTCAAATGCTACGTAAGAAATATTGTCCTGCACCCAGTAGAACACCCGCTTCACTTTTTCAAGCTCGGTGGTGGCGCCGGCGACAAGGCTGTCGGTGATATGCTTCAGCCTGCTGTCTTCCGTTTTATTGATGTTCTTCTGCAGGTCGGTGTACCAGGTGTACAGCTCTTTCGGCGTTCCGAGCAGGGGCTTTACTTTTCCGTCGACCATGTAATCGGTTACGTAAAAGATCATGTGCGGCTCGAAATACCTGAAATTGGGCGCATCGGAGTACATGGTGCCTGTCGACACATTTTTCATTTTCCAGCGGTAAACTGTTTCGCCTTTTTTGTCCTCCTTGGTGAACACAATATTGGACGAATCGCAATTGAACAGCTTGTAGGCGATGTTGATGTTCTTCTGAACGGAGATCACCAGCTCGCTTTCCATGCAGGGCGCATAATCGATCCAGTAATAGCTTCCCATGAAGCGGGGCTCGATGTATTTATGCTGGTAGGAAAGGTCGAGCACAGCGCCGGGCTGCACCGAAGGAAATACAATATTATAGGAGCGCTGGTCGTCGTAAAAGGAATTCCGTCCCGGGTTATCCTTCAGCTCGATGTTCTGCACTTCCTTCTTCTCGTATTTCTTGCCTTTCGGCACCAGCGTATATCCTTTTACATTGGCTGCTTCCACGAACTTGCTTGTGGACACGGAGCGGGTCTGGTATCCCAATCCCGATTCCTTGTTGATCAGGATCTGCTCATGCACGGTGGAAACCCCGAACAGGTTGCCATTCTCCACGTAAATTTTGTATTCATGCTGCTTACTGAGGTATACTGCGCTTGCATCCGGGTAGGCCGCGCGCGCCTGGTCAACCGCAGGCTGCTGCGCAAAGGATGCCGCTGCGGCAAACATTGCAAGAAGAATGGAAGCGGGCTTCCTGTAATCCGTTTTATTGTTTTTCATCGATCAGCTCATCATTATAATATACATACGTTTTTGTGAGCTTGCCGGTTGCATCATAATATTTGAAAGTTCCGTGCTGCTTGCCTTCCACGTAATACTCCTCGCTTTTCACTTTTCCGTTCTCGTAGTAATAGGTGCATTTTCCGTTCTTGTCGTCGGCATTGTAATTCTCTTCCGCCTTCAGCTTGCCGGATGCATAATAATACTTGCAGGTTCCTGTGAGCTCGTTCGCAACATAATTTTCATCCTCCTGCACTTTGCCGTTTGCAAAATACATGGTGCGCTTGCCTTCGAGGTCGCCGTTCTTGAGTGAATACTCGAGGGCGGGCGTTCCTGTTTTGTAGTAGGTCTTAATGTTGCCTGTTTCATTCTTCACTGCGATAGGCGGCACCATTGCGCCGGTCTTGTCCATGTAGCTGTACGAAAGAAGGTATCCGCCTTTGTAGTAGCGCTCGATGGCCAGCTCGCCGGTTTCGGTGTAAATGGTCGCTTTTCCGTTGATGTCGTTGTTCTTGTAATCGTACTCGCGCTCCAGCTGTTTGTTCGGATAGTAGAAGAAGGTTTTTCCATCCTGGCGTCCGTAAGCATAATTGTTCTCACGAAGCACATTGCCGTCCTCATAATATTGAATATGCTTGCCGTGCTTGTCGCCATCGAGGTACATTCTCGACCATTCCGTTTTTCCGTCAGGATAGAAGAATTTGATCTCGCCTTCAGCCTGGTCGTTCACAAAATTCTTTGTGCTCAAGGGCTTTCCGTCAGGATAGAATGCATTGGAAGCTCCCTGCAGCATGTTGTCCTTGTAGGTGGATTTCAATTTTGTTTTGCCATTTTTATATTTTGTTTCCAGATCACCGGAACCTTTGTTGAACACGATCTCCTGCGCAACTTTGCCTGTGGTATCATAGAACACGCGCTTCTTCACATAGCCGAGCTCGTAAAACTCATCGTAATCAGGCTTGCCATTGATGGCAAAGTATTCCTGCCAGCCATCCTGCTTGCCATCGATGTAGAAATTCACAGCTTCCACCTTCCCGTTGATATAATAGGTTTTCCATACATCGATCTCTTTATCCATGATGTAAGCGCCTTCCATGCGAAGCTTGCCGTTCTTGAAGTATTCGCGGTAGTAGCCGTTTGTTTCGCCTTCGGAATAATCGGTCTCCGCTTTTATTTTTCCGTTCTCATGGTAAGTAACCGATTTGCCGTCTTTCTTTCCGCTTGCATAATTATCCTCGGAGGTGATAAAGCCGTTCATGTTGTAATCTTTCCACACGCCGGTAAGCTTTCCGCCCTGCACGCGGCCTTCACGCTTCTTGTTCGCATTTGAATAATACAGCTGCGCGTCGTAATTGTTCTTGCCGTCTTTCTTGTTCTGGTAAACGATCTTGCCTGTAGGGTCATAAGCTTTGTATTCCTGGAGAATGTCGTTCTTGTAAATGTATTCTTCGATCAGCTTTCCGGCATCATCATAATATTTTGAAGAGCCATCCCATTTTCCATCGGAAAAGCTTTCTTCCGATTGTACGTTGCCGTTGTCGTAGAACTCTTTCCAGATACCGTCCTTACTGCCGTCCTTCTTGTAAATGCCGGTCTCGTCGAGCTTGCCGTTCCTGTAATAGCTTTTGAATTCGCCCACAGCAATTCCTTTTTCATAGGTTGCTTCCGATTTCAGGGCTTTTTCAGGATAGTTATAATAGCTTTCGTATTTGCCGCTGCGGTTGTTCTCCTTGAAGTTGGATTTATCCATGATGTGGCCATTGTTGTAATACTGGATAAAAGGCCCTTCGTATTTTCCATTGGTCATGGTGATCTCATACTTCAGCTTGCCATCCTTGTAATAGCTGCTCTCTTTGCCTTCCTGCTTGCCTGCCTTGTATTCGTAGGTGGTTTCTTTTCCGCCTGTGGAGTAGTATACCGACTGCAGTCCATCCAGCTGTCCGTTCACATATTTTTTCTGTGTTTCAATGCTTCCATTAGTGAAATAACCTTCAACAATCCCTTCCACTTCGCCGTTCTTGTAATTCTCAAGGTCTTTGATAAGCCCGGAAGGATAATAGAACTTCCATACGCCCTCGCGCTTGCTGCTCTCGTTGAATGCGCCCTCGGAACGGAGGATGCCGTTGGAATAATAAAAGTTCCAGTAGCCTACATTATTCCCGGATGAGTTCTGATTTCCTACTGCAAGGATCTTGCTGTCGGAATACCAGTGGCGTGCCTTCACCATTTTTCCGCCCAGCATTGTTTCGTAGGTTGAAAAATTATCTCCCAGATAAGCGATGAACCATTTGGAGAATTCCTGCGAATCATCCTTGTGCTTTTTCATCCAGGAATCAACCTTATCGTTGCCCATGCCTGCGAGGATGTTGTACGCGAATGGCTCGAAATAGCCTTTTTTATTAACCTGTTCGAAGATCGGCGCATAGAATTCCATGTAAAATCCTTTATCGCTTTTGTCGGGATGGATCTTTTCAAAGATCAGCTGCAGCTGTTTGGTGATATTGAATGTTACATCCAGCTTCGACTTGTATTTGTCGCTCAGCGCCACTTTGGAGCGGAGCAGCGCTTCCATCTCGGAGAAATCGTCCTGCTCGCTCAGGCCTTCTACCTTCACCACATCCTTGAACTCGTATTCGTTCTTTGCCATTTTTTCGAGCTCGCCTACAATTGCCCTTGCCCTTTCGGAAGAGTTGTCAACGAGCAGGTAAAACTGCCATGCAAGCATTGCCGGGATCAGCTTGCCCTGCTTCAGCGCAAGGTTGGCCATCTGGTGATGGCTTGCCGCATGGTATGGATTGCATTTGATGGATTGGATGAACAGGTCGTTCGCCTCCTTGTATTTTTCCTGGCGGTATTTTAAAACACCAAGCTCGTAATAAAATGAATTGTTCAATGGGTATTTCTGGATGCCTTCCTGGTACAGCTTGATCGCTTCATCGCTGCGCTTCATGTTGTCGAGGGCATTGGCCTTGTACAGCAGAATGGTTGGCGCAAAGGAGGAAGGCAGGATGGATGCCGCATCGCAAACCTGTATTGCGAGTGAATCCTGTCCGTTCGCAATGTATGTATTGGTAAGCTCGAGGCAGGCGAGCACGAAGTTGGTGTCGTTCTTATTCACCTTTTTGAACTCATTGATCGCTTCGAGGTATTTTTCGCTGTCGTGCAGCTCAACGCCTTTTTGTATGATCTTTTTTGAATCGACCTCAGGCTTGTTCTGAGCGAACGAAAATGATAATGCAGAGCATAAGATGCCCGTGTAAAGAATGGCTTTGTTCATGTGAAGAAATGTTTAGAATTTGAAGATAGTGAAAAAATCAAAATGGGGAGTTTTTTCCTCTTTTTTTATGGGCTGAACGGTCGGTTTATCTATCCTGCGGTTAGCGGGAATCAAAGAATGCTTTTGAAGGGATTCCCTTCAAAAGCATTGCCCGCTTGCCCAACAGCTTAATGTGAAACGGTTTTTCCATCGGGGTCGAGCTCTGTAAGCTCATAGCCCAGGGCCTGCAGCTTTGCATATACCGAGCGGTCGCCCACCACGAGGATCACCATGTTATTATAGGCCAGGTATTTCTTTGCAAGCGCGTCCGTTTCAGCCTTGTGGAGGCCGGCCAGGATCTCCTGCCGCTTTTTCATGTAATTCTTATCGAGGTTGTAATACTGCAGGCGCCAGAGCAGGTCGGCCTTCTGATCCGGGCTTTCATAGCTCAGCGCTTCGTTGAGCACAAAGGATTTCTTAGTCTGCTCCAGCTCATTTTCGGTTACGCCCTTATCGGCATACAGCTTAATTTCTTTCATCAGCTCCACAATGGCGCTGTCGGTCTGGCCCGATTTCACAGAGGATTTTGCGACAAAGCGGCCCATGTATTTGGTAGCTGAAAAATAGGAATGCGCTCCGTACGAATACCCGTTCTCCTCGCGGAGGTTCTGATTGATCCTGCAGCTGAAGCCTTCGCCAAGCGGCCCGTTCATGATCATGCATTTGTACTGCTCGCCCACAGGGTTGTATGACGGCGCGGCGCAGCCGATGCGGATCTCGCTCTGCGCGGCATTTTCCTTGTTCACGAAATAAATGCGCGTTTTATCGATCACCGCGGGAACGATAGGCTTTGCTTCCTTCTTCAGCTCTCCTGCTTCCCAATCTTTCAGGAAATCCAGCTTCGGCAGCAGCTCCTCCATCCTGATATCTCCAACTACCATCAGCCTTGCATTGTTCGGCAGGAAATTGCTTTTATAATATTTCTTTACATCGCGCAGGGAAATGTCGCGGATGCTTGCCGTGGTTCCGATAACGGGCGTTCCGGCAATGCTGTTGTTCTCATAGATCAATTTCAGGAACATGTTATCGGCCAGCACCGATGAGGTTTTCACCTGTGATGCGATCCTGTCGAGCAGGCGGTTCTTCTCCCAGTCGAACTCATCATCCACGAACTTGAGGGAGAACAATTTTTCCTGGAGCAGGAGCAGCGTGGCGCTGAGGTTTGCCTTCGTAGAAGTGAGGGTCACAAGGAGGTCGTCCACGCGGGGCTCGATGTAGATCTCGCTTCCCAGCTTTTTTAATTCGGTGCTGTAATAAACGCCGCGGTGAAACTCGGTGGATTCATTGAACATCCTTGCCACCAAAGTAGCCACGCCGGCATTGTCGCGCGTTTCATTGGTATGCCCCGCATCTATTGAAATATGAAGCGTTACACAAGGGATCTCATTGTTGTAGATCCCCATTAATTTCATCCCGTTCGCAAATTCCTGCTGCCAGATCTCCGGCACCTTCACTTCCGGATCGGGGCCAACTACAGGCCTTTTAGAGCGGTCGAAATTATCGGTTGATTTTGTATACACCAGGTTCCTGTATTCCGATTCCTCCGGCACAAGCTCCGTACGTTTCGGGATAAGGTAGTTGTCTTTCTTTGCAATGATCTTTGACTTTCCTTTCGGGTAAACGCTGAGGATCACTGCGGGCTGGTCCTTGATGTATTTCTCATACACATACAGCACATCCGCTTTCTTTACGTTCATGTAGCGCTCGTATTCCGACTGGAACATATTCGGATTGCCGTGCAGCCATTCGAAATAGCCGAGCCGCTCTGCCTTGCCCTTGATGGTGGTCATGCGGTCGAAGAACTGGGTCATGTGATCCGCTTTGAACTTCACCATGTCTTCATCGGTCACTCCGCGCGCCTCAAAATCGGTAAGCACCTTGCGCACATTTTTCTCAATATCAGCAAGGTCTTCGCCGGGAAGGGCGGTGATGGTGATCTCGAACCTGCCTGTTGCTTCGTAGCAGGGATGCGAGGCATCGATGCTGCTGGCCGTGGGTTCCTGGGCGCCTACAAATTTCCTGTAGAGCAGGTTGGTGCCCGCGCCGCCAAGGATATCGGCAAGCATGTCGAGGGCAGCCTCATCGGGGTGATGCGTGGGAATGGTAGGGAACACCATTTCAAGCATGGGGTTACGGATGTTATCCTCGTAGGAAACATACCTGTTGCCTTCCAGCTTTACCGGCTCCACTTTCAGCTTTGGAATGGGCGGGCCGGAAACAATGGAGCCGAAATATTTTTCTGTGAGCGCAACAACCGTTTTCGGATCTACATCGCCTGCAACGATCAGTGTTGCATTGTTAGGGCCATACCAGCGAAGGAAAAAGCGCTTCAGCTCATTGATGTCGGCACGGTTGAGGTCTTCGATGTAGCCGATAGTAGGCGTGAAGTACGGGTTGGTAACGGGATAAAGCGCCGCGAACACTTTTTCATCCACGAGGCCATAAGGCTTGTTGTCGTAATTCTGCCCGCGCTCATTCTTAACGATGGCGCGCTGCAGCTCGAACTTTTTTGCAGTGACGGCATCGAGGAAAAAGCCCATGCGGTCGGACTCCAGCCACAATGCCGTTTCAAGATAATTTGCAGGAACGGTTTCAAAATATACGGTGCGGTCAACAGTAGTGTTTCCGTTATTGGTGCCCCCGGCATCGCCGATGATCTTGTGCAGCTCGCCTGCGGCAACGTGATCGGAGCCTTCAAACATCATGTGCTCAAAGAAGTGCGCAAAGCCCGAGCGCCCCGCTTCATCACGCGTGGAGCCTACATGATAGATCACTTCCACATGCACCATCGGATCGGAATGATCTTCCTGGATGAGCAGCGTTAAGCCGTTATCGAGCTTGTATTTTTCATAGGGAACTACGAGCTTGCCTTCCTGGTTTTCCACTTTTTCAATAAAGGTGGCTTTGCCTTTCGGGGTTTGAGCAGTAAGGGAGGTGATGAACAATAAAGAGGCAATGCCTGTAAAAATACCGTGTTTCATGGAATTTCGGGGGATAAAAGATGGAGCAGGTTCTGTTGTACTGCAAAAATAACAATTTTGAAGATTCGTGACACCGGCCCTGAGAATTAATCCTGCAAGAAAGCGCTTTTTGATATATGTCAAATCCCATGAATGGCGGCCTGCCTAATTTTGTATCATAATCAAAAACAAAAAATTATGAAAAAGCCATCAAATGCATTTATTGCTGCCTCCTGGGTAGCGCTGTTCACGGGAGCTATCGCCTTCAACATCGGTTTGTGGAATGCCGACATGCAGCTGAATGAAAAGGGATATTACTTCACTGTTTTAATGTACGGGCTGTTCTCCGCTGTTTCGCTGCAAAAGGCGGTGCGTGACCAGCTCGAAGGGATTCCGGTAACAATGATCTATTACGGCATCAGCTGGATCTCCACGATTCTTTCCATCCTGCTGCTGGTGGTCGGCCTCTGGAATGCAACTTTATTAAGAAGTGAGAAAGGGTTTTACGGAATGTCGTTCACGCTCGCGCTTTTTGCCGCTGTTGCGGTTCAGAAGAACATCCGCGATATGCACATTGCGGATCGTGTGAAAGAGGATAAGGTTGAGTAGGTGGGAGTAGGAGGTAGGAGGTTGGAGGTTGGAGAGCTGAGGTTGGAGGCGGCAGATCGCGGGGATGTCTTAGAACTGTCATTCTGAGCGTAATGAAATGAAGCGAAGAATCTTGTTGAATAGTACCGCCAGGGCAAATCCTGGCGGTTTTTTATTTGTTTACTTCCTCATCCCATAAAGAAAAATAAACGGCGCCAGCGCTGCGAAGAAATGCTTTAATGTATGCCCGCTGAGAAAAGGTGTGAAGTCAAAAATAAGCCGGTCGGAGCTTTCAAAGAATTTAGACAATGCATAGGCGAGCAGCATCAGCCATATATACGACGCATTGGGCGGTGCCGGCCTGAACAGCAGCATGATCATCGGAATGAGAAGCATCGGGAGAAACTGTACAAGAATGTATAAGCGCAGGTCGCCATGCCCCTGCAGCTCCGTGTAATGCCAGTAAAGCACAGAACTGATCCCGAGAAGTATCAAAGGTAAGAGCAGTATTTTCCCTTTTCTCTGACTGATGTATTCTGAAATAATAATTGAAAAGAACGACATGAAGGAAATGGCCATCGGCAGCCTGTCCCATACAAGAGAAGTGTTATCAGGATGAAGATGATACCATCCCGAGCCGATCCCGGTAAAGGTGATCCCAAGGAAGAACATAAGATAAGCAGGATGTTTTGATACTGAATAGTTATCCCGGAACAGCAGGTAAAGAATGCCGAGCATTCCGGCAACGAGGAATGGAAGGTTGGAAATAACATTCCAGAAATTCGGAATGCCGAAGCAGCTGCGCGCATCTGCAAATGAGTGATAAGCCGGATCCTGCGCAAGCGGATGCATGAAGGTGATGCCAATGCAGGCAATAAAGATAAGAGAGATGACGATCCTTGCTTTTTCGTTTTTGTTGTTCATGTGAGAGTGTTTTTTGTTGAAGCAAAGGTCATGCGCTGTACGCGGATCGCCTTTGACAATTATCAAAAAAACAGGTTTGAAAAATGTTCAGTCCGTTTTGCCTCGATCATCTCGCAGTAGTACTGTGCGCCGTCAGTTCGAGTGCCCTTCCTTTTTCAGGAAGGGTGTATCGAGAACGCGCGGAGGCTGAACTACATAATTTTAGTACTTTTAAAAAAAATTCCCGATGAAAAATCCTGCTCTTCTCTTTGCTTTATTTTTATTGGCAGCCTGCTCTGCGGAAGCTCCGAAAGAAGAGGCTGCAATACCCGATTTTTGCTCTTCCATACATCCCGCTGCCCACGATGGGCTTAGCAGGCGATTGGATTCGCTTGCAGGAATAATGGAGCATAAAACCGGCGTGTATGTGCTGGAAGACGGCGACGGCTCCATGGTATCACGCGCATGGCTTTGCGAGAATGCGGAAAAGAGCATCGACATCCAATACTTTATTTTCTCTACCGACAATGTAGGTTTGATCGCTGCGGATTACCTGGTGCGCGCTGCCGACAGAGGGATTAAAGTGCGAATCCTCGTGGATGATGTGATGGTGGAAGCGGATGATAAAAAGCTGCTGACGCTCGATTCGCATGAGAACATCAGCATAAAGATTTACAACCCTTCCGCCAACGTGGGAAAAAATATTGCAGAGAAGCTGAACAGCATGAAACTGAATTTTGCGGGCTTCAACCAGCGGATGCACAATAAGACCTTTACAGTGGATGGCAAGGTGGTGATCACGGGCGGACGAAACATCGCGGATGAATATTTCGATTACGATCATGAATATAACTTCCGCGATCGCGATGTATTGCTGATCGGCGGAGTGGTAAAGGATGTGCAGCGCTCATTTGATGAATTCTGGAACAGCCCCCTGAGCGTTGATGTAACGAGGCTGGTGGATACTGCCGGCTTTGATTTTAACGCAGCGGGCAAGTTCGATCAGCTGCACCTGTATGCCTGCGATTCAGCTAATTTCTGGCCGCAGGTACGGGAAAAGATAAAGAATGTTCCTCTTGCATTTGATGAGATCAGCAGGTCGGGAAAGCTGCGGTGGGTTGACAGCGTGGTGTTCGTAAGCGACATCCCGGGAAAGAACGATGGCTCCAAAGGGCTTGCCGGAGGCGGCATTTCAACCGATGCGCTCATCAGCCTTGTGAAAAATGCAAAGCGCTCCATCCTGATCCAGTCGCCCTACCTCATTACCACCGCCCTTGGCAAAACGCTGTTTGCAGATGCGGTGAAAAGAGGTGTGGAAGTAAGGATCATGACCAACAGCCTCGCTTCAACGGATAACCTGGAAGCTTTCAGCGGCTACCAGCGCGACCGTACGGAGCTGCTGCTTACGGGAGCCCGCATCTTCGAGTTCCGGCCCGATGCAGCAGTGCGCTATAAAATAATGACGGCGGCATTGCAACGAAAAATAAATTACACGCCGGTGTTTGGCCTGCATGCAAAGTCGATGGTGATCGATGGAAAGATCACGGTGATCGGCACCTTTAACCTTGATCCGCGCAGCGCCAACCTCAACACGGAATGCGTTACGGTGATCTATTCCGAAGCGATCACGAAGGAAGTGCAGAAAGGCATGGAGGAGGAGCTGAAGCCGGAGAACTCCTGGGAAACGACCTTGAAATTTAATCCCGATGCGGAAGCCGGGCTGAAAAAGCGATTGAAGTTACAGCCGATGAAGCTGATCCCCAAGGATATTTTGTAAGCGCTGTTTTATTTGCGGAATTTCAGTTACCTTCATCTCCTCTAAGCAGAACAGGCGAATTCAATGATCCCGCATTTCATACATAAAGCAGTAATACTCTCTCTTTTCATTTCTCTTTTTTCGGTACAGGCAATGGCGCAGGAGCGCATCATCGATTCCCTGGAGCGTGAGCTCGGAAAGCTCGATCAGGCTTCTCAGGGAATCAGCGCCGACACGTCCCGGATCAAGCTTTATTATGCGCTTGCTGAAAAATTCTACAGCGAAACAGACCAGGCCAATGAGCAGCTGCATACCGATAAGGCTTTGGGGCTTATCGATTCACTGCTTGAAAGCGATCCCGCTAAGGAGATCAAAGACTGGCTCCTGCACCAGCAGGCCATCGGCTTTGGAAATAAAGGCAATTATTTCAGCGATATCGGTGACCTTCCGAAGGCGCTCGATTATTATTTCAGGGCGTTAAGAATTGATGAGAGCCTCGGGCACCTTGCCGGGATGGAACGGCACCTGTGTAACATCGCTATTGTGTACGATGATCTCGGCGACCATACAAAATCACTGAATTATTATTTCAGGGCGCTGAAATATGCAAAGGCGATGGAGGGAAAAAGTGCTGAGGCCGATCTCTACGGAAATATTGCCACCGCATACATGGACATACATGATAACAAGCGTGCATTGAGCTATTGCGCACGCGCGCTCAAAATTTACGAAGAGCTGAAAGATACTTCCGGGATCGCCTTTGTATTCGGGAACATCGGGCTGATCTATAGAGACATTGCGCTTCAGCAGAAGGATAAGGGCAAGGCGCCTGCAGAGATCGCCGAGTTCTTTACGGCTGTTACCTATTTCAAAAAAGCGCTGGCATACATCGGTGAGGACGGTGAGAGATCAACAAGGCTGATCAACCTCGGCAGCCTTGGATCCGTGTATATTGATATGCAGAAGTATGACGAGGCAGAGAAATACCTGTTGCAGTCGCTGAAGCTTTCAAAGGAGATCAGCGATATATATGGTGTGATGTCGACCTCGGAGCACCTGAGCGACCTGTATGCTGGAATGGCTAAGCAGAAAGGGATCACGCCGCAGCAAAAGATCGCTTACCTGGAGCAGTCGTATGAGCGCCTGCTGGATCACAAGGAGGCTAAGGACTCGATCTTCAACCAGGACAAAACAAGCGACATCACCCGCAAGGAGATGAGCTATGAATATGAAAAGAAGGAGGCCATCGCGAAAGCGACAGCTGCCGCTGAAAAGCGCACACAGCACATCATCATCGGGTCGGTGATCGGCGGACTGCTGCTATCGCTTGTTTTCCTCGTGTTTATTTTCCGTTCCCTCCGCATCACGCGAAAGCAGAACCTGATGATCGAGCAGCAGAAGCAGGAGGTGGAAGAGCACAGGAAAGGCATCATCGATTCGATCACGTATGCGCGGCGCATCCAGGAAGCATTGCTGAAATCGGAAGACCACATTACCGCGCACCTGCCGGAACATTTTGTTTTGTACAAGCCAAAAGATATTGTTTCCGGTGATTTTTACTGGAGCAGCGAGAAAAGGGGCTATTGGTATCTCTGTGTGGCCGATTGCACGGGACATGGTGTTCCGGGCGCATTCATGAGCATGCTTGGGATCGCTTACCTTAACGAGATCACCGCGTCGGAGCAGCTGCTTACGCCTGCGGAGATCCTCAACAGGCTGCGTGAAAAGATCGTAAAGGAATTGAAGCAAACGGGTGAGGCTGGCGAAAGCCAGGACGGGATGGATCTTTCCATGATGCGCTACAACCTGCAGAGCGGTGAAATGACGTGGTGCGGCGCCAACAATGCCTTGTGGATCTCATCACAGGAGAACGGCGCCTCAGTGATAAAAGTGGTAGAGCCCGATAAGCAGCCGATCGGGTATACGATCAACGCGGTGCCTTTCACCGACCATGAAATAAAGCTGAAAAAGAATGATACGGTGTATTTATTCAGTGATGGCTATGCCGACCAGTTCGGTGGCCCGAAAGGAAAGAAGTTCAAGAGCAAGCACCTGCAGGAGAAATTAATTTCCATCAGCGCACTTCCTGTGAGCAAACAAAAAGATGAGCTGGATGCCACGTTCGAAGCCTGGAGGGGAAGCCTCGAGCAGCTGGACGATGTAGCGATCATTGGCATCAGGATCTAACCCGATGAGCCCGCATGCTAATTGTCCTTATCCTCTTTTTTCTTGAAAAATCCGGCCAGTTTCAGGGCGGCTGATTGGATGCCATCCTGGTTTTTTGCAACGAAGTGTGTTACGCTCATTTGCAGCAATGTGCCTAAAATATTCTTGATGGGATTTAATCCGCCTCCCGTAACGATCCTTTTCGAAATATAGCCTGCAGCAACGCTCAGGCCAGTGCCGAGAAGGTCGTCCTTGATCCCGGGTTCCCTCATTATGTTCTTTAAAGCGTTCTTCACCAGGTTAGCCGGCTTGAGGCTTTCATAGGTGCTGGCGAACTGTTCCTTGAGCAGCAGGCCTTCCTCTGCCTGTCTTATTTCGAGCAGGAGGATCGAGGCTTTCAGTTCCTGTGATGTTGTGATCTTTTGCATGTGGCTTAGCTAAGCAGTTGTGAAATGATGGAATTACTGATGTAGTTCTTGATCCGCTTATGCATGAAGAAATATAAAATACCCCCGACAATGCCGTAAAAGGCCGATACACAAAAGAATCCGAGATATGTTTTTCCGAGCAGCTCTCCGAGCCACAGCGCTATTCCAATATTCGCAACCACGGTGAACATGGAAAGGAAAAGAATGGCGAGGCCCCGCGAGGCTAAGCTGGAGGTGAGGCTTGCTGTCCTGTCAACTGTTTTCAGCTTGAGGAGCTCGTAGCTCGTTCTTCCGTATGCTTCAGCCCTTTCAACAAGGGGCTCGATAAATTTGATCGGATCTTCCATAAGTTTTATTTTTTTACCGGGGGTATTTATTATTTGTTAGCTGATCGCGTCTTTAACGTCTCTTTTGATTCCCTCTGCCTTTGCCTTACCTTGTTCGTAAAGGCCCGCAGCTTCTTCTTTGGCCGCTTCCAGCTTTTGTGACAGGCCGGCAAGCAGCTCATCAAATTTTTCTTTCAGCTCATCCGTTGTTTCGGAACCTTTTGTTACGATCTTTTTTCTTGTTTCCGAGCCTTTGTCGGGTGCGAATAAAATTCCCAGCACTGCACCTACGGCAACGCCCGCCAATACGCCTAATACTACTTTTCCTGAATTCATGTTGTTGGTTTTAGAATGATTAATAATGTGGATTAAAGCCTGTTGCCGCTGATGACCCTGAACAGCACGGCGATTATCGCAATCACAAGAAGGATGTGAATAATGCCGCCTGCGCTGTAGCCGATAAAGCCAATGGCCCAGATGATAACAAGTATTACTGCGATGGTGTATAGTAGGTTTCCCATTGTTTGTTTGTTTGTTTGTTTGTTTTGTGTTTATTTTATGAGTGATTGATCTCTAAAAGTGCAGTGCAAGCCCGAACGTAGACACACCGGTTGAGAGGTCGAGGAATAATCCTGCCTTTTGAGTCATGTGATATTCGGCTCCAACATGCGCATCAAGATATAATGGGCTTGAAGTCTGGTAAACGTGCTTGTCGCCGTAATATTCGCTTTCCCACACTACATTCCTGTATACAAAGCCCACTGAGCCTGCTGCATAGAAATCCCATTTAGGCCCTGCACGAAACAGCTCATCAAAATAATAGGTTGCTTTTACTCCCACAGGCACTGCAATTACGCGGTACGAATAAGAGCGGTAATATGGATCGCCATGATTCGGGTTGTTCCAGTAGTAATAATTGCGGTAAGAATAGATGCCTACAAATGGCGCAAGTGTGAAATTCCTTACCACATCAAATTCGTAGTTCAGCGTTCCAACAGGCAGTGTATGGCCAACGTAGCCATAGTAGCCGATGCCTGCACCAAGGTTAAGCGTGTTTCCGAATTTTTCCCTGTCGGGCTTGTCCTGGGCATTCATTGCAAATGATGTGATCAGTGCAATGGAAATCATAATGTACTTTTTCATAATCTTTAGTTTAGTTTAGTTTAGTTTAGTTGGTCTTTAGTTTAGTTTCCTTGTTTGTAAAATTTATATCCCAGTGTGCCCTGGAACCAGGCATTTTTGTAGCGTGGTGTTGTGGATGACCCGTCGCCGTTGTTGTTCTGAACATCGCAGCCAACTCTTGCGCCTAACACGATATGCCTTAAGTTAATGTCGAGGCCGCCACCGAAACCGAATACATTCTTACGCACGTTGTCGTTCTGGAACTGCTGCTCCTGAACATAGCTGGTGGATGAATTGGAGAACACATCACGCTTGTTCAGCAGGTACGAGTACTGACCTCCGAGAGCAAGTGTGATGAACTCGCTTGGCTTCAGCTGGAACTCCAGGGGAACGTCGAGGTAGGTGGTGGTCCTTGTGAAAGTATACGTGCTTCCCAGCATCATCCCGGTGGCCCTGAAGCCTTTCTGGGAGATCTGTACTCCGGGGGCTATGCCCAAATACTTTCCGAAAGGAATTTCCATGAATGCACCGGCAGCCAGGCCGAACTTAGGGCTTGCTTTAAATTCTTCTCCTTTTTCATCGTACACATTGGAATAGTTCAGGCCGGCTTTGAGTCCGAACTGGAACTTTTCACGGTTGTCGGTATCGTGTGTGTCCTGTGCATTAACTGCGCCTGTATATGACAGGAATGCTGCTGCTATTATGATTAATTTTTTCATGGTCTTATGGGGTTTGTTTTTTTGTTTTTTTTAAACTGCTTTGTTATTATCTGTTCCGAGGATAACGGAGTGGATCTCTTCTTTTGTTTTGCCGAGCTTTACCTGCAGGCGGTCCATCATTTCATTTGTCTTGCTTTCTTCAGGTTGTATCTCATTATCTGTTAGCATGGAAAATTGCTGCTTCAGCTTCTCTTTAGTTGCGTTCCAGCTTTCTTTGGTTTCTTCGTGATCGTTCATTTTGCTTGGTGTGTGGTTGTTTTTCTCTGACAAAGGTGCGGTATGGGGAGCCGTTATGTGTTACAGAACTTTGAGGATATGTTACATGATTCACACATAACGTAATTGGTTTTTTACTCTAAAAAAAAGCCTCCGTTACGAGTTCATCATAACGGAGGCCTTGTGTATAAAGCATTTTATTGTTGTGAGATCAGCTTTCCTGACTGGATAACTTTGTTCTCAGCAATAACCTTGTAAAAATAAACTCCTGAAGGCAGATTGCTTGTTGAAACTGTTGTAGTTTGCTCACTTAACACTCTGTCCATAACAACATCACCAAGGACATTGAAAATCTGTAATTCAGAGATGCTTAATTTATCATCCATCTTAACAGTTAATGATGTTGAGAATGGATTAGGATATACAGCTAATGCACTGTTAGCCTTAGGCTCATTTATCCCTGTTGGCGTACAGATAGTCTGAACAGTTACAGTCACAGCTTCAGTAGTCACTGTTCCTGTAGTAGACATGATTCGTCCGTTGATTACTACACCTGTTGAAACATCAACAGCTCCGTTGTTTGCGATGAATGTACCTGACAATACAGAATAATCACTGATGTCAATTGCACCGTCTACTTTCCAGTAAACATTGTTTGCCTGCGCACCGTTGATCAATTTAACTTTAGCATACGTGCTTGTAGAAAGTGCACCATTGATCTTGATAACAAAAATTGCATTTGTATTTCCTTGCGCATCAAGATACAATGTATCAGTAAATACACATGCTGCATTCATAAGGTATGTATGTGGTGTAAGAACCAGATCCGCACCGAATTGCGCAGGATATAATAATTCAATATCTGTCGGCAATGTATTCAGGTAATTATAAACATTCAAAAGGTCTGAAGCACAAGCAGCAGTTGAACCATCAGGGATAGGGTGAATGTTTCCTGTAACGTTAAGAGCAGTAAATCCAGTAGTTAAACCTACGTTTGTTCCGATATCACCGGTAGCGTAAGAAACACCAGCGTTTGTAACTGCACCGTCAGAAGAGAAGATTGCATAACACTCAGTTGAAGCCAGATCAGGAGCAGCAGGACCTGTTAATGTAGGGCTTCCGCATCCGATAGGTGTGTAAACAACAACACCATCAACTGTTACAGCACCTGCAGTGGTAAGCGCACGGCCTTCAAGTGTATCATTTGTATTCATTTCGATCGCAGCATTATTTGCAATGATCGTTCCTTTCATTGTACAGGCAGCAGCGATACTTACAAGGCCTTCAGCCTTCCAGTACACATTACATGCCTTTGCATTATTGATCAGTTTGATCTTTGTATTTGCATTTGCAGATAAAGATCCCGCGATCTGGAAAATAAATACTGAATTAGGGTTTCCCTGTGCATTCAGATACAGGTTAAGATTCAATACAGTAGCACCCGACACAGCATAAACTCCCGGAGTAAGTGTATCACCGTTTCCTAATAATGGAGCAAGGAAAAAGGTAGGTACTGCGCTGTTAAGCTGATTATATGCTATCAAAAGATCTGCAGAAGCCTGAGCACTTACAAGATCCTGATCATGCATCTGTCCGTTTACGTTTCCAAAACCTGTGCTTGATCCGCTGTTAGCTCCAACGTTTCCTGTTACGTGGGTAATGCCCGAGTTAACAATAGCTCCGCTGGTTGTGAAAAGCGCAAAATTTGCCGCTGTTCCTAAAGTAATTGACTGGCCGAAATTAATTGCGGGTATCAAAAGTAGCATTCCTGCTGATAATGTTTTAAGTAATTTAGTTCTCATGTTTTTTATTTTTAAGTGAATTAATTTTCACGGTGCAAAGATGGGGCTCTTCGATAGCGGATGTGTTACACAACCTTGTGAATAAGTTACATGATTCACACATGGGGCAGGATTTACCCAAACAAAAAGTGCTGTCTTTTAAGGGACAGCACTCTTCAATATATGGTTGGCTTAGTTTACTGTGATGGCATTCCCTGCCATTACCACAGCGCCTGTGCGGGCCAGTGCCCTGCCGTTAAGCGTTGCGCCTGTATTAAAGGTGATCGATTGCATGGCAAGGATGGTTCCTTTAAAAACGGAAGTGGTCCCGAATGTTGCAGATGTGCCTACCTGCCAGTAGATATTAGCTGCTGATGCACCGTTTGTAAGGAAAACCTTGCGTCCGGCAGTAGTAGTCAGCGTAGATGCGATCTGGATAATAAAGATCGAATTTGAATTTCCTTTTCCGTCAAAGGTTACGTCTCCTGAGGAAACCGCCAGTGATGATGTGGATTTATACAAGCCCGGGGTTAAGGTCATGCCGCCGATGTTTCCCGATAAGGTTACAATATCAGTGGCAGTTCTGCCGGCTGCATCATTGTATGCTGCTGTAAGGTCGAGCTTGGCCTGGGTGGCGATCGCATCATTGATATGCTGTGTTCCTACAAGGATCCCCGGAGGAAATCCACCTATCGATGTTCCGGGGCTTAATCCCATATCGCCCGTAATACGTGTTGCACCTGTATTGCTGATGGCGGAACCCGCAAGGATGGCAAGGGTTGAGTTTGCTCCCATTGCCACAGGGGCTTGTGAGGTCGTCTGCAGTGGCACTGTTTGTGCGCTTGCAGAAGGGTTCGACGGCTGCGGCTCATCCGTGTCTTTTTTACAGCCTACAATAAAGATGATCGATACAATTGCTAAAGCGGTTATTATTTTTTTACGTTTCATTTTTTTGTTTTTAAGGTTACGCTACTGGCGAACAGGTGTGATAAATTTCACGTTGCAAAGTTGTTAAGATTCTCCTTAGCGGGTGTTACATAACTTTATCAATAAGTTACAAGATTCACATATCGGATCTGTGATGAAGCCCGGTGTTAGTTGATCTGCGTGATCTTCAGCTCTACTCTCCTGTTGAGCTGCCTGCCTTCGGGGTTATCCGTACCATTGGCTTTTTTATTGCCCGATACCGGCATCGATTTTCCATAACCTTTGGCCTGCATCCTGCCTGCATCAATCCCGCTTACTGCAAGGCTGTTTACAACAGCCTGGGCGCGCTCTTCAGAAAGCTTTTGATTGTACTCCGCATCGCCTTTGCTGTCGGTATGGCCGGAGATCTCCACCTTCAGGTTCGGGTTGCTTTTCAGGAGCATCACAAGATTCCTGAGCTCCACGTTGGAAAGTGTGCGTAAGGTCGACTTGTCGAAATCGAAGAAAATGTTGTTGAGGATGATCTTTGATCCGACTACGATAGGGATCAGCGATACTGACCTGTCGATCTCGTAATAGTTTGATTTCTTCGGGATCTCCATGTTTTCCGAATAGAACAGGTGGTTTTCGGCCTGGTAGGTGATGTTGTAATTTTTTCCCGGTGTAAGGATGAAGAGAAATTTCCCGGTTTTTTTGTTTGTATGATACACTCCGACCACATGGCCTGTTTCATTATCCGTTACCGTAATAATAACTTTACCCGCCGGCTTGCCCGATTCATTATTTACAACACCTTTCATCAGTGTAAGAGGGGTTATTTTCCGGTCGGGGAAGGTAGCCATGTAATTGTCCTTTTCGCCGAACCCGTCTGCGCGGAAAGAAGAGAAATAAGCTGTGCGGTTATCGGGGCTTACCACATAAAATATGTCGTCATACGTTGTATTAAGCGGGTAGCCTGCATTTACTGGCTCTGACCAGATCCCTTCTTCGGAAAGAAGGCTGGTGAAAATGTCGAATCCACCCATTGTGTTGTGGCCGTTTGAGCTGAACGACAGCGTAACGCCATCGGGGTGGATGAATGGTGCGTCTTCGTCATAAGGCGTATTGATGTTCGGCCCCATGTTCACTGCTTTTCCCCAGTCTCCCTCTGTTGTAAGGGTGCTCATATACAGATCGCTTCCGCCAAGCCCCTCGGGCCTGTCGCTTGTAAAATAAAGTGTGTTTCCATCGGCAGAGATGAATGCGCTCGGCTCCCAGTATTTGGTGTTGATGTTCTCATTCAGCTTTACAGGTGTGCTCCATACATCGCCGTCGAGCGAGGTGCTGTAAATATTCCCGTCTCCCATGTCATCCTTATAAACGAGAATGGTCTGGCCGTCGGGGGAAATGCCTACAGTGGCCTCATGCCATTCCGTATTCACCGGCGTTCCAATATTTGTTGCCTTCGACCAGCCTGATTTTGTCCTGTTGGCGGTATAAATATCCTCCATGTTGTTGCCTTCTTCATCCTTCTGAATGCCTGTAGTTTCCGGCCTGCGCGATGTAAAGAAGATGGTATTCTGATCGGCAGAAAGCACCGGGGAGTAATCGGCATTGCCCGAATTAACAGCAGTGCCGAGGTTTTGGATCTTCATGCGCACCGGTGTGGCCATCAGGATCTGCCCGCTTTTACACATTTCGATCTTACGGTTGGTTTCGCTGATGGATTTTTTGTCTGCTTTATTTTGCGACATCAGCGCTTTATAGCTTTCATAAGCGGTGATCGCTTTGTCAAATTCATAATTTAAATGGCATGCATCGCCTAAAAGCTTATAGGCAACAAGCGGTGCTTTTGTTTCCTTGTAGGAACCGCCGTTGTAATTATCCGTAGTGGAAGTAATGGCCTTGTTAAGATATGGGATCGATTTGGCGCGCTCGCTTTTAGAGCCAAGATAGCATACGCCTATCTTAAAGGCAAGGTTCATGTTTTCCGGGTTTTGCTTATACAGCTCAAGGAAAATGGGAAGCGCTGCCGAATAGCCTCCTTTGGAATGGATCAGCGATTCGTCCTTGCCGTCCTGGTAAACTTTCGAGAATGTTTCTTCGGCGTGGTTAAAGCTTCTCTCAAAGCTTTCCTGGCTGTTTTGTGCGCTAAGGCAGAAATTGAATAATAAGGTAAGTGTAAAGATGGTAAAGAATTTCATAGGTGTCTGACTGTTTGAATGTACCGGAATGGCCCGGTTTAACAGCGCAAAGGTGAAGCTCTTTGACTCAGGAAAGCTTACATAACTTTATAAAGAAGTTACATGATTCACATATTACTTTTCGGGAGGCTTATGATTTTATCGTTTTTTGCTGTTCACAAGACTATCGGTGAACAGGATCAGGTCTTTCGTAAACAGGTCGAGCCTGGAAATGGATTGAGTCAGATAGCCGGATACCGTTCTCAGCTCTTCCTGTGAAAGCTCCTGCTCTTCCAGCATGCTCGATATTCCTAAAATATTTGTGATGGGTTGTCTTAGCTGGTGTGTGGTGAAGAACATGATCTGCTGAAGGCCACGGACGTAGTCCTGAAGATCTGCCTTTATTTCCACGAGCTCTGCAGAATCTGCGCAGGGCTCAGCCGGTCTGCTTTCGTGTGCAGGCGTATGTGGAAATCTTGTCTCCACCGGCTTAACAAGGGGGTGGGAAAATATAATAGCGGAGGGTTCCCTGAAAAATGGGCTTTTATTTATCATCGCAAAGTGTTTAAATGTTCTGAGGCTAAATTACTGAACTGCCAACAGGCAGCAGTTACAAAATACCTTCAAAAACTTACATTATTCACACCTTGCGATTTGTTACCTCTTACATGCGCTCCATGTACCAGCTCAGCTCTTTTTCCATTTTCTGGTAATGGAGAATGGTTGTAATGATCTTCTGCAGGCGCATAAAAGCGGTTTCGCTCTTCACAATATAATCGAAGGCCTTGTGGTGCATACAGTTGATGGCAACATCGATCTTATCCTGGGAAGACAGCATCACCACCGGAATAGATGGGTTTAATGCCTTGATCTTGTCAAGCGTTTCCATTCCGTTCATTGCATTTTTATCGATGCCGTCGAGATGGTAATCGAGAATAATAACATCGGGCTTGTCTTCCGGCAGGTGCTGCATGCAAAGCTCGCCCGTTGCAAATGTTTTCACGATAAAGTTATCCTGCTGCATAAATTCGATCTCCATCATTCTTAAGAATATGGCATCATCATCAACCAGGAAAATTTTTATTTTGTTTTCAGTGTTCATCTTAATTACTTTTTGATCAGATTAATTTCCATTTCGAGCTCTGTGTATACTTGTGTGCAAACCTCTTCCAGCTCGGAAACGAGGGCGCCTATTTTTTCTGTGTTTTGCTTTGTGCCGGCATATTCCTGGATCTGCCTGGCTTTGTTCTCAAAATGTCCGCTTATGCCCATGATCGAGAATGAGGGGATCATTTTATGAACAGCTGCCTGCAGTGTCGGCCAGTCTTCAGTTACAAGGCACTGCTTCATTTCACTGATCAGGGACGGTGTTTGCTCCAGGTAAAGCGAGATCATTTCATTGATCAAGCTTTGGTTATTCCGTGTATGCTTTTTTATATAGTCGAGGTTCGTGTATTTTTCCTGTGCCGGCAGCTCTGCCCTTTCTTTATGTCCGGTTTCCCTGCCATCACCTTTTTTCAGGTATTTGATGATCTTGCTGTACAGGAGCTTGTCGTCGATCGGCTTGGAGATATAGTCATTCATTCCTACGGCCTTGCATTTTTCAACGTCAACCGTGGTCACATCTGCCGTAAGCGCGATGATGGGCACTTGAGAGTCCATGTTGCGGCGGATATACTCAGTGGCCTCGAAGCCGTTCATTTCGGGCATCTGGAGGTCCATCAGGATAATGTCATACGAGGTCGTCTTCATTTTTTCAATAGCGATCTTTCCATTGCCGGCGATCTCCATTTCGAAGCCGAATTCTTCAAGCAGCGTTTTCATGAGCAGCTGATTCAGCGCAATGTCTTCCACCACAAGGATCTTCACATTCTTTATTCCTGTTTCCAGCTCTATTCCCATATCAGCTTCTGTTTCCACGCTGGCGTTTGTTTTCAGGAAGCTCAGGCAAAATGCGAAAGTAGAGCCCTGGCCCAGCTTGCTTTTTACGGTGATGCTTCCGCCCTGGGACTCCACAAGCTGCTTCACAATGGCAAGCCCGAGCCCCGTGCCTCCGTACAACCTGGAAGTGCCGCTGGTAGCCTGCTGGAAATCATCAAAGATGTTTCCGAGCTTGTTTTCCGGGATGCCGATACCTGTGTCTGTAATGGCGAATTCGATGGTAACGACCTCCGAAGTTTCTTCGAGAAGGCGCACGCAAACAGTGATCTTTCCTTCGGAAGTGAATTTTACCGCGTTGCCCACCAGGTTCAGTATGATCTGGTGAAGACGCACAGGATCGCCCAGTAAAATTTCAGGGATCGCCGGATCATACTCTTTGATCAGCTCCAGGTTCTTTTCATGGATCTTGGTTTCAAATAAATGGAGCATGGCGGAAATGGAGGAGGAGAGCTTGAAAGGGACATGTGCAAATGTCATTTTTCCTGCGTCCACCTTTGCAAGGTCAAGTATATCATTGATCAGTACGATGAGTGCATCGCCCGATATTTTTATCGCATTTAAATATTCCTGCTGCTTTTTGCTCAGCTCTGTTTTCAGCACC
Organism: Bacteroidota bacterium; assembly: GCA_025963725.1. Lineage (GTDB taxonomy): Bacteria > Bacteroidota > Bacteroidia > 2-12-FULL-35-15 > 2-12-FULL-35-15 > 2-12-FULL-35-15. Next base: position 282,514 of record JAOQAE010000004.1, read on the forward strand.
ACTTTTGTAAAGCCGATGATCGCATTCATCGGCGTCCTGATCTCATGGCTCATGTTCGAAAGGAACTGCTGCTTCGATTTTACGGCAGCTTCTGCAATTTGCGTTGCGCTTTCAGCCTTGCTTTTTGCCTGCTCTGCAATTTCGGTTGCAAGCTCTGCAAATACTTTGGCTTCGGTAAGCTCAGTAGCAATGCGTTTCTGCTCGGTAACATCCCGTGCAACGATCACTACGCCGAGTACATTTCCCCTGTCGTCCTTATAAACAGAACCGTTGAAGCGCACATCCGTAAGCTTTCCATTCTTGTGGCGAAGCGTAAGCGGGGAATCGGCAACGGAGCCTTTTGCAAACACTTCCTCGTATACTTCGCGTGCTTTCTGGGGCTCGGTAAAATAGTCGAAGAAGTCGGTGCCTTTCAGGTTCTCGCGTGTAATGCCAGTAATATTGACAGTTGCCTGGTTCATATCTGTGATCTTTCCTTCGGTGCTGATGGTAACCAAAGGATCGAGGCTGGCTTCGATGAGGCTGAGTGAATAATTGAAAAGAAGCTTTTGCGCAGTTACATCCCTCGCTACGATCACTACACCAAGCGCATTGCCTGCATCATCCCTGTAAACTGAGCCATTGAATAATACATCGGTAAGCTTGCCGTTCCTGTGGCGCAGTGTTAGCGGGGAATCCGTCACTGAGCCGTTTGCAAAAACCTCGCGGTATACTTCACGTGCTTTTTGCGGGTCGGTGAAATAATCGAAGAAATCGGTTCCCGTGAGCTTTTCGCGGGTAATGCCGGTTATATTCGCCAGCGCCTCATTCATGTCGGTGATCTTGCCTTCGATGCTGATGGTGATCAGCGGGTCGAGGCTGGCTTCGATCAGCCTTCTTGCGTAATGTGATTCTTGTCTTCTTGTTTCCATGTGTATGCTTAGCTATTTGGGTTCCCGATCTCTTCGATGGGGACGCGCCGCTGCGTCTTTAGCTTTTTGAAGTGTGAAGGGGAGAGGCCGGTCATTTTTTTGAACTGGTTGGATAAGTGGGCTACGCTGCTGTAGTTCATTTTCCAGGCAATTTCGGTAATGTTCAGTTCATCGTAAATGATGAGCTCCTTGATGCGCTCTATTTTATGGGAGATAATGAATTGCTCGATGGTGGTACCCTGCACCTCTGAAAAGAGGTTGGCGAGATACGTATAATCGTGGTTCATCTTTTCACTCAGGAAGTCGGAGAAATTCACTTTGATCATTTCATCCGTATGATGCACCATTTCGATGATCACATTTTTTATTTTTTCGATAAGCATGGATCTTTTGTCGTCCATAAGCTCCAGCCCGGAAGAAAGCAAAGATGCTTTCAGCTCTGCCCGCTGGGCAATGGAGATGTTTTCCATGATCTCCACTTCCCCAAGGTCGACCACAATGAAGTGCAGGCCAAGTTTCTTCAGGTCTTCCTTCACCGCTAATTTACAGCGGTTGCTTACCATGTATTTTATGTATAATTTCAAATTTACGCTCCGTGCTTTGTTTCCTCAAAGGTGAGGGGATCTGTGACGCAAAGTGTTATACAATTTTTGGGAAAAGTTATATAAATCACACATTTTTGGCCGGCGGGCTTATATGTTTTCGAGGTTGCCCTTGCGCTTTTGTTTCAGTTGCTTGTAGAAGGAAGGGGAGAGCCCGGTCACTTTTTTGAACTGCTTGGATAAGTGCGCCACGCTGCTGTAGTGCAGCTTGTAGGAGATCTCGGTAAGGTTCAGCTCATCATACAGGAGCAGCTCTTTCACGCGTTCGATCTTATGAATGATGATGAACTGCTGGATGGTGATACCCTTTACCTCGGAAAAAATGTTGGACAGGTAGGTATAGTCGTAATTCAACTTTTCGGCGATGTGATTGGAATAATTGATCTTGGGCAGCTCATCCGAATAATGGATCATTTCGGTGATCACATTCTTGATCTTCTCGATCAGGATGCTTTTTTTGTCATCCAGCAGCTCAAGGCCCGATTTCAGCAGATTGGCTTTCAGCAGGTCGCGCTGTTCCTTTGTAAGATCCTCCAGCACATCCACCAGTCCGAGGTCAACCATCACATACCTTAAGCCCAGCTTTTTCAGTTCTGTTTTTACGATCATTTTGCAGCGGAGGCTGACCATGTATTTAATGTAGAGCTTCATTAAGAGTAATTGATAGTTGATCTGCCTGGCGAAAAAAGAGAGCTGAAAAGCCCTCTCGCCGTGTATCAAATATACGTATAAATGCTGAAATCAACTGTTATTTTGCTCCAGCAGGGTCAGGTTTCAAATGCCGGTTCCCGGCTTTTGGGTTAGTGTTTTCTTTTCGCCCGCTCATATTGCAGCGGCCATTGAGGATCTGTGCCCAGCTCGGTGGCAGCCCTTCTCGGGAAATAGGGGTCGCGCAGGAATTCACGGGCGAGGAATACGAGGTCGGCCCTGCCTTCTTCAATAATTTCGTTTGCTTCTTTGGAGGTGGTGATCAGCCCTACGGCGCCCGTCATGATCCCGCCGGCTTTCCTGATGTTCTCCGCAAAGCTTACCTGGTACAGCGGCTTTACAGGGATCTTTACATCCGGCGCATTTCCGCCTGTGGAGCAGTCGATCAGGTCGATCGTTTTTGTTTTCAGAAGTGTTGCCAGCTTTATTGAATCATCTTCATTCCATCCGCCTTCTTTCCAGTCGGTGGCGGAGATCCTTACAAACATCGGAAATTCTTCCGGCCAAACGGTTCTTACGCTTTCAATGACCTCCAGCAAAAAACGGCATCGGTTGTTGAAAGAGCCGCCGTATTCGTCGCTGCGCCTATTGCTCAATGGCGAAAGAAATTCGTTGAGGAGGTATCCGTGTGCGGCATGCAGCTCAATTACTTTGAACCCGGCTTTTTTCGCCCTTCCGGCAGCATCCCGGAAATCGCTGATCACTTTCTTTATTTCCTGGATGCTTAATTCCTTTGGCACAGCGTCGCCTTCCTTAAATGCAAGGGCGCTTGGGGCGCAGGTTTGCCAGCCGCCCGCTTCTTTCGGTAATTCTTTGCTGCCTTCCCATGGCGGCAGCTGGCTCGATTTCCTTCCTGCATGTGCGATCTGGATGCCGGGTACGGAGCCTTGCTTTTCTATAAATGAAGTAATGCGCCGTAAAAACGGGATGTGCTCGTCCTTCCAGATGCCAAGGTCTCCCGGCGAGATCCTGCCTTCCGGTGAAACGGCAGTGGCTTCCGTGAATATAAGCCCGGCACCGCCAACAGCCCTGCTGCCGAGATGAACAAGGTGCCAGTCGCCGGCGAAGCCATCCTCGCTCGAGTACTGGCACATGGGCGATACAACAATGCGGTTCTTCAGCTGTATGTTTTTAATGGTAAGAGGAGAGAATAATGTGGGCATATCCGGGGTGCGTTTTATGTACAATTGATATAAAAAAAGATGCCGCTTCGGGCATATTATTTTATATCAAAAGTAACTAAAACAGGAGAAGGGATTTGTATTTAATTTGAATTCCCGGATATGCAGGATTCCCGGAAAAATAGTTCAAGGCCTGTGAAAAAATGTTACCTGCCTTCATTGAAATGCCATTTATTATTTGTAATTTCATGCTACAGTGTTCATTCTCCACTACTCCGGAGAAGATACTGTGTAACAAAATAAATTCCCTGTAAATTTTCAAAGGGCTTAATGGGCCGCAGGAATCTTCAGATCGAAGCCGGCGCCAAACAATTGCTCTGCCATTAATCTTAACCAAAACAACACCATGAAAAAAACATCAGCTCTTTATTCCTTATTTTTATTCACGTTCTTAATGATCATCGGCTCTGCTAAAAGCCAGGTGATCTATACTATTGCCGGTACCGGCATGGCCGGTTATAACGGCGACGGGATCTCATCGGCATCGGCCCAGTTATCATATCCTACAGCAGTTGCGGTGGATACAGCCGGAGCTGTTTATATAGCCGATCAAACCAATTTCCGCATCAGGAAGATCAGTCCGTCCGGTATGATCACCACCATTGCCGGTAATGGCATTGCCGGTTACGGCGGTGATGGCGGGCCTGCTGTCAGCGCTTACATACAGGGAGCGTATGATGTGTGGGTCGACCGTTTGGGAAATGTATATTTCGCCGACAATGCGAATAACATGATCCGGAAAGTGTCACCTTCAGGGATCATTACACGCGTGGCAGGTACTGGCGCTTCGGGCTTCAGTGGCGACGGCGGATTGGCAACGGCTGCCAAATTAAAAAGCCCCGCGGGTGTCGCGGTAGATTCTGCAGGCAATATTTACATCGGGGATGGCGGAAATAACCGCATCCGGGTTGTGAATACGGCAGGGATCATCGCCACCTATGCAGGTACCGGCGTGGCGGGCGCGCTTGGCGATGGCGGGCCTGCGGGTGCCGCGCAGTTTTACAGCAATGGTAAAATGGCATTTGATAAATACGGAAATATGTATGTTGCAGATAATGGCAACCGGAAGGTGCGTAAGATCACGCCTGTGGGTATCATTACCACGGTGGCGGGAAATGGTTCGGGCGGTTACAGTGGAGACGGGGGCCCGGCTACCAGCGCTTCTTTTAGTTATCCCTTTGGAATTTCAGTAGATACTACCGGAAATATTTATATTGATGACTATACGAACAGGCGTGTACGGCTCGTGAACGTAGGAGGCATTATCTCTACGTATGCGGGGAACGGAGGCACAGGCTACACAGGCGATGGCGGCCCTGCTACAAGTGCACAGGTATCGCCGCAGGGATCAACCAGTGATAAATATGGAAACCTCCTCATCGCAGACATTACGAATCACTGTATCAGGAAAGTGGTTCCGGTTTGCGTTGCCCCGGGGCCGCCGGCCAGCACCACACCACCTTCCGCGCTGAGCAAATGCTCCGGACAAAGTACAACATTAAGCGTTATGGACCCAGGTGCCATCAAATGGTATGCAAGCGCGAGCGGTGGCGTCAGCCTTGGTACCGGCTTTAATTTCACCACGCCTACTTTGTATGCGGATACGGTATTTTATGCGGAAACAAAAACCTGTGCAGTGAGCACATCACGAACTGCTTTTATGATCAGCGTTCATCCGTATCCGGTAGTAACAGCTACGGCCGACACCACCGTGTGTAACGGCTCTTCCATTGTGCTGAACGGAAGCGGCGCTTCTGCCTATAGCTGGACAGGAGGGATCACAAACGGAGTTGCATTTTCCGCTACTTCTACGATGAGCTACACGGTAACAGGAACGGATACCAACGGATGTGCGTCCACGGCCAGTACCGTGGTTACTGTAAATACACCTGATGCTTCGTTCACAGCTTCAGGTGCCACCTTAACGGCCAATGCCACAAGTGCGGCCTATCAATGGTACGATTGCAATGCCGCAACATCCATTCCGGGCGAAACAAGCCAGAGCTATACAAGCACTACAGGAGGCAGCTATGCCTTGATCATAAACCAGGGCGGTTGTGTGGATACCTCCTCATGTTATGTGATCTCTTTTGCAGGCATTGATCATGCGGTAAGTAATGAGATGTTCACGGTATCCCCGAACCCTGCCGATGATGAAATTATGATTAGCTTTTCATTGAATAAGGACGCAGCCATGCAAATTTTGAATCCGCTTGGACAAATAGTATACAATGCGATCATAGCAAAAGAGCAGCCGGTGATTTCTGTTGATGTGAGTGGATTCCCGGCGGGAGTTTATTATCTGAAGCTGAATGATGGCAGCGTACTGAAATTAATTGTGCGGTAGTTAGGATACGGCCTCTTCTTCGGAAGAGGCCTTTGCTTATCAGCTACGAATGACTATATAAATAGTATTAAATCAATATCACATACTACCTTATTTATAGTTTATCAAAAATATTTCATGTCAAAAGACACTTTTCATTGGTTTGTAATAAAGCCAGTGGAAATTAATGTGTTACACTTCTGGCTTTGATTTAGCGTGAAATAGCTGCTCTTCAAAACAGGTATTTTTACCTATTGCTTTTCTTTAAAAGAATCCTTCCCTTTACAATATTCAGGTTTAATAAAGCGTTTTTTTGTTCCGTCCGAATTAATATTAAAATTCCTGGTATCTAAATCACGGAAGCCCGTTATATCATTTAAATAAATAATTATGGCTGATAAAATATATTTCTATACCGATCTTGACGCAATAAAGGCGCAGGCACCGAACGATGGTAGGCCTTATGGCTTATTGGATAGCCTTGACGTAGAATATGAGGCTTTAAATGAGCAGTTCAGCCTTACAAATATTCATACGTTAAATCCGGGCAAGGTCGCAAATGCTTATGCGGTGTGTAAAGGAACTGTTTTAGCACAGGAAGTTGCTGGCAGTGGAGGGTCCAGGCTGAATGTTTTTTTAAAGCCTGACCCCGAATTTAATTTTGGTGAGCTAAGTCCTAAAATCCGTTTTTTTGTTTACAGGAATATAAAAGCGTCCACCCTGGTTTCCGGCAGTTTAGTAGCATCCAATCTCAATACCCTGACCTATAAGGTCCACGAGGATCACTATAAAGAAACTAATAATCATAACCCGGATAAAAAAATCTTAGGGCTTGGGCTTACGCTGGTCAATGGTTATGCAGATGATTATAATATTGAGAAAGCGTTTAATGCACCAAAATCCGGCTATGCTTTGCCCGCTATTGATGCCGGGGACTCAATGGGTGAATTTGACGGCTCTGTACAATTTGAGATCATTATAGATACGTTCCTGTTTCAACCTGATTTAACTTTTGCCAGGAAGGCATATCACTTGCTGGACCTTGCACCGGCAGGTTCATCCGCGGAAAACGTTTTAAAGAGGAAAATTGAGAAGGAACAGATATTAGCCTTCCTTGATCCGGCAGCCTTTTTCGGCAGCTTTTACAATTCCAAAATAACTGTTTACGGAAGAAATTCAACTGATACTGTAACATCTGCATTTAAGTATACCCACAGTTCAAAAAATATCTTCACGGAAATTCTCTCAACCTTTAAAAATAAGAGTACCGTATATTTTGATGTTAGGAATGACTTTAATTATTCGTTTAATACTTTTTCGGATTATACGGAAGAAATTTTAATAGATACGACTAATAACCAAACTGCACCACCTGCAACTTTCCAGGACTATTATGCAAAAGCCAATAACCAGAATTGGCCTATACTTATCTTAAATGAAACGAATATTACTACCACAGCAACCGATCAGGTTGTCCGCTTCCAGTTTCCAGTCGGGGATAATTTTATTCCTTTATTATACCTTTCAATAGGGGAATGGTATCAGAATAACAGGGATAAAGCCCAGGGAAAAAATAAACGGTTTTACCTCCCTAAAACAGATCGGTCAAATTTTTATATGCTTGACTGGGTAACGATAAAATATAAAGTATATCACAATACAACTTTAAGTACATATGTTCCTATTGCTGGATACAACAAGATCTATATATACAGACGGCTGGATGCATCCAATCTTTATATTACGGATAAAAATGCTTCGCCGCGACAGAATAGCTTTTTAGATAAGGTATTTCAACCCGATAAATTAATTATTCCCTATGCCACTCTCACTAGCGTTAAGATAAAAACTTATGACGATGACTTTTATTTTGATACAGCTGAGTTCTTCGGGGTGGACTTTGTCGGGAAAATAGGCATTGCAGAAGATCTGCACAATATCTCCTTATTTGCGTTCGCAACAGACATCAGAGTGAAAAGCAATAAGCTGAAAAAAGCTCATATGGAATCTATTGTCAGTGAAGAAAAACGCGTAGATAAACACTTTCTGCATTTGATAGACGAAGAATATACAAATGATAAAGTTAATTTGACCTCAGAGCAGGTCGATACCGGAACCAGCACGCCGGAGATGGTTGACTTATATAAGTTCGTGAGGGTAAAAAGAAGAAGCAGATTAAAAGAGGCTGAATTTGATCACGAATTTATTTCCGTTGAGATAAATCCAACCGTGTATACTTCAATCGTAAATAATTACAGCACATACATCCAGGGACTGCCATATTTTCTTGACCTGAAATACCCGCGATCCGAATTTGGCCGGGAGGTAACAACCTCTATGATCGATGGAAAAAGTGTAACTCAGTTTAATATTACTACTTCTGGATTTTCTTCGGCATCCGGATCGTTTAAGCTGGCAAGCAACAGCAGTGGAAGTGTTTATGGTTACAAAGTAAAAGATGTAATAGTAGAAACCGAATAAATATATTTTTTTATGCCGATATATACTGAAAAAACTGCGAATTCGATTCCGGTTCCAGCACCGCCTTCGCCAGCTCCTACCTTCATTTGTGATTATACAATCGGGTCGGATAAATATGAAAGGTTAAGGGAGTTCATATTGCTTATTTATAATAACAAAGGTAAAACGGCACTTGATAAAAACGATCCTGTGGATCCTGATGATAATGAAACATTCACTTTTCCTCACTCGAATTTATGGGACGATTTTTTCAGGCACATTGTTGTTACAAGTGGAGGGATTCCTACCCTGGACACTAACGGATTGCCGTTACTGCTTCCTTTGCCTTTAAGCGACAGTGTTTTAATTAATATACCCAATAATTATGCAAGTGAGGCTGCCACTATCTTTGCCTACTTCTATTGCACGCTTAATCTTGCATTGGATACCCAATGGGAATTGAATCAAAATACTCCCGGATTGAAATATTATCAAACCTTTGATTATTCAACAGCCTTTCAAAACCCTTCTGAAGTGTCTTATGACCCGCTTAAAGTGAATATAGTGAGGCCTCTGGATACAACAGCAAAGCTAGAAGCTAAAGCAAACGATCCCAATAAGTCCTATATCTTTAAGTTGCTTAGAACAAAAATTTCAGAATACGGTATTATGGATAACAGTTCATTGCCGGTAGACAATAAAGTGTTGGTGAATAGTTTGTTGAATCCGGTTGCTTCAATCCTGCACTTGCAGGCCGATATTAACCATTTGGATACTTTAAATAAATATGATACAGGTTTTCAGACTTCTTTTTATAAAGAAGAAACGGGTTATAATACAAAATACAAGACTCATTTTTTTACTTTATTCCACGCTTTAATTAATCCAGATCATCATAAGGGTGTGAGTGCGCAGTTTGTTTTAAATACTGGTATTATGGATGAGATGTATTTCAATGATGCGGTAAACACCTTGTTTCGCTTGGTTTTAAGCAGAAATGACGATCTTGATCCGGAAAAAATTAAGTCGCCCGAATTTAAAATACGCACGGCTTTTTACATAGCTGAACATCTTTACAAATCGTTATCTGATATTATAAATAAATATATTGATGACGAAATTGATTGCTTTTTCAAGGGCGTTATGAATACGACAAAAAAACCTGAAGCTCGAATTATTGCTACAGGTGATGGCTCGTCTTCAAAAGGAATTTTGGGATTAGAGTTATTTGGGGTATTACTTTTTAATTATTCTTTCTATAGTTATGAATTCGGGAAGGTTCTGCCTACGAACGAAATATTTGACTTAAAACAAGATAAAAAATCGGTAGTTCATTTTAAAATATTTGGTTTGGACGCCGCTGTCCCATCAAAAGTTGTTATTACAAGTCCTACTGATCCGAATGAAACATTTACATTAACAGCAAATGTTTCTTCTCCCGATTTGGTATTATCAACATCAGGTACTTCAATAGAATTTGTGGGAAATCTGATTAAGCGCATTAATAATGATGGCTCTAAAACCCCGTTGGCAATTTTCGATAGTGTTAAACAAAACCTTAAGTACCTTACTGATGAGCCGAAACGATTTAATATTAAATTGGAATCTGCACAGAGTTTGGTGTTTAATGCATTTGAAGAGGTTCAATTATTGGTTTCTGTTGTCGAAGAATTTAACTCCATCCAGATTTTAAGTTCGCCTATGTCGATTGAGGTGCAGGATAAATATTCAGACGATAAATTTGAACTTGAAAAAGCGGAGATAGATAAATTATTAACCACAAGTCAGGATATATCCACTTTAAAGCATCTTGTGGAGTTATTAAAAACAACAACTCCTCCGGCTTTTAATTATACATTATCCGGGCAATTCGTTGGGAAATTGTCAGGAGAAACTGACTCAAAAGTAAAGGCCGATCCTGACTATATCCCCGATAACTCAACGACTAATATTGAAGCTGGTATAGCCGGGCCGGATTATGAGAAGTTCCGATATTCTTTCGGGACATTGCAGATTGCTGCAAATGGGAGTTCCGTAAGTATTGTAATAGATTCATGGGTTAGCCCTCTTCGGTCGAGACTGGACGACAGATTTACGAAAAACACAGCGCAGCCTCATAATGATGGTACTGATTATGACTGGGATTACAGGAATGATGTTCCACCAGTTCCGCCACCGTTTCATACGGGTGATCCCTCCTTACCCGGCGGGTCTGCTCCAAGCATGACCCTACTCAATTCTTTCACACTCCCGGGATATAATTTGGCAATTACGGTATCTTCTGTGACTTACTACATTAAAAGCTATAATCAGGCCTTGGCCTGTTTGAGATCTCTTGGTACTCTCGAAGCTGTGTTTTACAGATTATATGACGTTTGGATAGGGGCACATCCTTCGGAAGCAACTCTTGCCGCGACAACGTTGAAAGCGATACTGAACAGTACATCAACTGTGGTGGAATCTTATGATAAAACGGGAACGGTAAGAGGATTTTCGGGGCAGTATGAGTTAAGCTCTCCCATAACATATGCAGACTTTAAGGCCTTGAAATGGTACCGACTTTTTAAAACAACTTATAAAGCCGGGACGAACCAGGTGGAGGTACATAATGATCCCGTTAACGACAATTATGAACATTTCCTTTACAGACATGAGTTGGATTAAGAAATTAAATATATTGGTCTTTTCAGGATTGGCATTTGGTATAAATACTACAGCCCAGGAAAAACTATTGCCGCTTTCGAAACTGGCTAATTGTAAAGTATATGACATTCCAGCTCAGGATTCTTTGAAGACCTGTGATGCTTATAAGCACCCGGAAAGAGTATATGCAATTAGCTATACTTTCAATTTTGGACGGTCCAAAAAGGAAAACTGGGATGAGTTGCCATTCACCGCTAAGGACTTCCCCAACCTGCAGTTCCTGATTTTGAACAATTTTTATCCATTGCCTTTAAATATATGTGAGTTTCGAAAACTTCAAGTACTTTTTTCTAATAATAGTGATGATAGTCGTAACAGCGATACTTATGCTGAGAGATTAGCAAGCCGCCCTAAATATATTTCTCCGGAATTTTATTCATTGGGGAATCTTAAAATATTTTATACTAATTCCCTGGCTCCCAACAGTTATAACGGATTTCCACTGACGGCATTTTATTTTGATGTTAAAAAACTCGAAGGTATGAAAAGCCTCCAGTTAATGGATCTTCCCGATGGCTTAATGGATGATAAAATTATACCGGCTTTTTTTACTACACATTTAAGGGTAGTTGTTAACTCAAATAATGGATGTTTATTTATGGACTCCTTTAATCAGGCTGTCCAGAATCTGGAAAAACAAAAGTTAGATCCTAAAATATCTGAAGGAGTAATTCGATTCAATAAGTTAAGTCAGGATATCCTTTTCGTGAACGCAGAAACTCATGGTGAGGGTTATTTCGAAGGAAAAGATAAAATTGATTTAAATACACCTGTTTCTAATAAAAGCCTACTGAAAAAATATATCACATATTTAAATCAGCAGAGTGGTATTAAGAATAAAACTTCCGTTAAGAAAGAATACAATATTTATAATTCCGATTATTTTGGCTATTCGGTCAACCTCATAGAGCTTCAGGACAATGAACTGCCAGTATTGGATACGGTTGCATTCAGGAAAAATGATTTATACGAAAGGCATATAGGTTTTGTAAAATATAAAGTGGAGCAAAAAACTACCATGTATTATTATCCTAGAACAGGTTCATATATCTTAAAAACAACTTATTACAACGGTTTGGAAAGTTATAGGGTTGATGTAAAATGGTATTCTGTGATGCAGGGAAATAAAGTACAGGTAAAGTGGATTGAGGAGACAGATGAAAATTACGAGTATTATGACTATAAAAAATCGGATCAAAAAATAAAAGGGCATAATTACAAGCTTGAAGAGAAATTCAATAGGGAAATCACATTAAAATAATAGCTTATGTATCCATCCATTATAAGGTTAGTAGACAAAGATATCCTTGAAAAGGTATTGGGAGATAACTTTTCGTTCGACAATACTCTTTTGGCAAAAATATTCTATGGGAACCATGTGTTTGATAAAAGCCGGTATGGCGACGAGGTTACACATTCCCTTGACCTGATCTTTGGAGACTCTCTTGGTATTGAAATACCTGGCTTGAACGGGACTAAATTATTACTCAACCCCAGTGCCACAGGTGGAACACAGGTGCCTCTGAGCTTTAATTATAATTTAGTTGCACTGAAGTACTTAAAGACCCTTAGTATAGAGTCGATAACTGAAGATCCAAGAGTTATACTTGAATTTTTATCAGACTTATTTGATGTTTCCTACGAGGAGCTGATAACGAAGTGTATCACTATATTAGTAGATGATCCGAATCCGGTACAGAAATTCATTTCGGATTTTAATGCTAAGTATAGTCCTGCTGTCCCGCTGGTTTATAATGCTTCGGATCCTTATCCTTATTTGACAATAGCTGAAAAGGCGCTCGACAACAATATCAATCCCCTTGATGCGATTCACGATCTTTATATTGCGGGAAATGATTTTGACACTATCTTAAAGAATATAAAGGCTTTACTTTCTTCTTATGTAGATCAGCTGACATTGAACGATATAAAGGAATTGCTAATTCCCAAATTCTCACTTTCTATTGATGAAATTGAAGCAGCCCTGGAATTCCCCCGGGATTTATTCGTTCCGATCGCAACCCCGACTTACAATTCAATACCGCCTACGACACTGGGAGAACCTCTGCCCGAGCCTTATAAGACGAGGTTGACATTTGACATCGGGTCAATGGGCTATTCGAGTGAAACGGGATTTAGTTTCGAGCCGGGAGGCACGTTTGGATTCCAAAAGTCATTTATTCTGGGAACTAAATTTTCATTAGAGGTTATCGGTTTAAAGTTAGACCTGAGCAGGACTAAAAACATTCCGGAAGCGACAGCAGACGGGCGGCCAAATGATTTTATCGGGGTGTATATAACTGATGCGACCATTGGCTTTCCTGCCGACTGGAATCATAACTCCACAGGTTCAACGGCCGAATTATATGTTCATAATTTATTAGCGGGTACTGGCGGCATTTCCGGTAAAATTGGGTTGAGGGCAATCACTGCCGGCACTTTATCTCCTGTAATAAAAATCACATTCGGCAGCGGCTTCAGCGCCGAGCTCGATGCATTTGACCTCACCTTTCAGCAGAATCAGATCATCGGCTCCAACATAAAAGGTGCAATGACCATTCCCGGCTTTAAGGATAATGTTACCGGGGACGATGCTAAAATATTTATTGATATCCACATCGGGCAGGACGGCGAATTTAATGTTGTGGCCTCTCTTGAGCATCCGATGCCTGCCATCAAAATACCCGATGTATTCGCATTTGATATAAAAAGCGTTTTTATCGGAAAGAAGGATGGCCGCTTTTATATCGGCGTTTCAGGTGATATTGATTTCTTATTGCAGGACCCGATCGGGAAGTTCCTGCCTGATAAGATCGATATAAAGAAGCTGATCATATACGACGATGGAAAATTTGAAATTGAAGGCGGCTCAATATACCTGCCGAAGGCATTTGAATTAAAGCTGGGGCCTGCTAAGATCGGGATTACAGCAATCCATTTAGGTTCATACGAGAAAGAGGGCCGTCAGTATAAATATTTCGGTTTCGACGGTGGAGTGAATGTGAATCCGGGAGGGGTTGACGCACGCGGAAAAGGAATTAAATATTATTATACCGTTGATGGCGACCCGTTTAAATGGTTCATCAGGCTTGAAAGCCTGGCGATCGATATCATTATTCCGGGCAGCGCTAAAAAAGAAGATGCCGCAGTAATTATCAAAGGCTTCCTGTCTATCAAAGATCCTAAAATAGATCCTTTAACACCCGAGCCCTTAAAAACAACTCTTAAAAACTCAACCGAGTATGCCGGTGGCGTATATGTTTCCATCCCCAAATTCAAGGGCCTGGAAGCGAGCGCCTCCATGAAGTTCACGCCACAGGTTCCCGCGTTCATCATAGACCTTGGCATCGAGATCTCAACTCCGATCTTATTAGGAACTACAGGCCTTGGGATCTATGGTTTCAGGGCGATATTCGGCAAGCGCTATGTTGCAACGAAGATGGCTGCTGAAATACCTGAGGATGGAGAATGGTGGCAATATTATAAAGCCAAGATCGATCCGGACTATAAGGAAGGCATACAGGTTTCTAAATTCTCTATCAAAGAAGGTTTCAGCATCGGTGCCGGAGTATCCTTAGCAACGTCGAGCGATTCGGGTAAGACCTTCTCCTCCAAATTATTTTTCCTGCTTTCATTGCCGGATGTATTCCTCTTCCAGGGGCAAGCACAGTTCCTGAAAGGAAGGATCAGCCTTGACTCGGTTCCCGATCCGCCGTTCTTTGCGCTTATTGCCATTACGAAGCATTCAATTGAAGCGGGATTTGGGATCAATTACAAAATGCCTGAAGAAACAGGAAGGCTGGTTACCGTTGATGGCGTTACAGAACTCGGGTTCTTTTTCGGCGATTCAGCAGCATGGTACTTTAATATTGGAAGAGAGTCGCCGGACTCTATGAGAATACAGGCAAGGGTTTTTGATATCCTTAACATGTATTTCTACTTTATGATCTCCAATAGCGGGATCCGCGCCGGCGCCGGCGTGAGCTTCGAGCTGAAGAAATCATTCGGCCCGCTCAGCGCCGAGCTGAAAGCATACATCGATACCAAAGGAAAGATCAGCTTCAGGCCTAAGCAAATTGGCGGCGCCATCCAGATGGGTGGTACCGTGGCTTTAAAATGCTGCGGTTTCGGGTTCAGCGTTTCCGGTGGAGCCACCCTTGCAGCTGAAGCGCCGAGGCCTCACATTATTACGGGTGAGTTCGAAGTATGTGTAAAAGTGCTTAAGAAGCAGCGCTGCGCTCATTTCGAATTTACATGGAATTTTGAGCATGAATTAAATAAGGCAAGGAATGGAGTGTTAGCCGAAGCCAGGACCGATGGCAGTGGTCTTTCCGATCTGAATGATCTAAACAAGGTTGCGAAGGCGAATCACATGGTTACCGGAGAAACATTGAACCTTGCCTATAAAGTTTTAAATGACGGACAGGGAACTTCTTCAATAGCTATTCCACATCCCGATGCCTGGATAAACGGCTATGGCCCCGATGATTTCAGAGTGCCTGTAGATACGTTTATAGATATAGAATTTAAGAAGGGCCTGAACGTATCGCCTTCTTCCAGCCTCGTTAACAACCTCAATAAGATCGGTGGGATTTCATCTCCCTGTCAGTTCGTGGAATTTGTTCCGCCTCAAAGAGGAAAATCGGATCGGGTTCGTCATGAATATTATTTTGAGGATATTGAAATAAAGTATTGGGATGAAAATTCAAATACCTGGGAGAATTATAACTTTTACGATGCAATGATCCCAATGTTCCCGGGAACAGAACAAGTGGGTGCATTGATCGATCCTGCCGTGCTCGCTAATATGAAATGGGGCTACTGGCAGCAGCAAAGGCCGGGGTTCAATAATAAGTTAAGGATCCTTGCAACTACCCCTTTATCATACATTGCCAAAACGGGAAGCCTGCCAATTGAGGATCTTGGTATTACCGGCAGCACTATTTTATGTCCGGGGGAACCTGTTCCTGAAACTTGTATAAAATTCGGAAAAGGCCAGGTGAATAAAAGCTATCCGGCGAATGTGCTGAATACCTTTAAGGGGATTCTTATAAAGATCACCACGCAGGACGGACTTGTTTTATACCTGCCGTATCTGGGCATCGATAATGGCCTGATGATCCAGCCGGGAAATACAATTGAATTGTTCTTTAATGAACCAATGAGATTTGTTAACCTCACAATTAACTCCGGGGCACCATATATAACAGTTGAGTATTATCAGCGTGTTACCGTTGTTGATGGTGCAGGGGAAGAAATTTTATCGGGAGGATTACCTGTTTTTCAATACGAGCTGATCGAATCGGTAAATTATTATGATACTGACTGGGCGGATGAAATTCATTATGAGCATTCGGATAAAAATATTGATTATGTGAAGATCACATCGGTCAGCTGTTATGAAGAAGAGAAGGGCGGGGGAAAGGAAGAAAAAGAAGAAAAAGAAGAGGAAGAGAGCACCATCACCTGCCTGAAAGCGGATGAGTCAATCGGAACAAGGCTGAGTGAGCTGGAAGGTTTTATCGGGGCCCTCATTGAAAACGGGCATTTTACGGCCGGCTTTGTTGAGCTCTACCCTGAGAACAATGATATTTATAATGGTACATATATAGGGACAAGCTTATATCCGAATATAGCTACCCGGACACTGATAATAAACCTGACCCAGGGCTATATTTCTTCAACCACATTATTATTTACGGTTTCTGATAATTTAGGGTTCAACTGTAATTACTCTTTTGAGCTCCTAAAACCGGTGGAAGGTTTCAGCTTTAATAAAATTGAATCCGTTGTAAGTATTGTGCCTTATACCACGGGAGCAACAGCCGGAATAAATTATACGTTTCTGCTTACAGTAACAATAGAAATAGACGGTGAAGTGGTGGAGGTTCAGATCATCGGCAAAACCTGCATGCCAACGGCTTATTGCTTTGATAAGTGCAGCACAGGTTTATACCGGATCTGCTATTTATCGTATGCCGATTATTTATTGAACCAGACCATCCCGGACGGTTCTGAACAGGAAGCGAACAATGATGCGCTCCTCGAGGGGATCAATAAAACACTGCAGCCGATCTGGAGGCCTAATACAACTTTTGCGATCAGGATAAAAACATCCGACTGCCTTTCGCGGGAAGGAGAAAGTTCATTATTAGTGCCGAAGTTCAATCTTGATATAGTTTATGGATTTAAAACCGCCGGGCCTGTTGGCCATTACCACAATTATGCTGTAGATAATTCGCCTCCGGCCCAGGTGCTCCGCCAGGATTATCAGCTGTTAGACGATGCCGACAGGCAGGATGACTTTAAATTATTGTCATTAAAATATTATATCGATTTTAATAAATGCTACCCGAACGCCGATGGCGATATAATCAATGCCAAGCCGTTATTTTATGTGAATGCCGAATTGCGCCTGTTCTACCTTTACAATTATGTTTATGAGTTCTTTAATGATTGGGTGGATACAAACACTTCTGCAGCGAATCCTTATGTTGCACAATCATCATTAGAAGTACTGGTAAGGGATCCTGAAGATTCGTCTATTCCCGAGATGAATGCCGAATCGGGCTTTGTAGGCAGCAGCATTTCACATGCTAACCCGGGAGGAACGGGCCTGCCGCCGGTCAATATCAACAGCATTAATAACGATATAAGCACGCTTAATAACATCCTTCTGAATGGAAACCCCTGCGCAGGTTATACTCCTTTGGCGCCAATAGATATCTCCACTAAAAAAACGCTGGACCTCAAGCCATTAAAGCTATACACTGCTCAGTTCATCGCGAAATACAATCCTCTGATAGATGATCAGTATGCTTCAAGTCCGTATGAGTCGCTCGTGCATTCCTATTCCTTCCAGACATCGCGATACAGCAGCTTTGAAGAGCAGGTGGAAAGCTATATTCTGAAAACGGATGGCGTGGGCGCTATTTTAAAGGCGGCGGTATTTACGCTTAGCGCGGAAACGGTTAATTCTATCCTTGATCTTGGATTGGCAACGGATGTGATCACTAATAATACAGCGTCCATACCCGATGATATTAAGCTGCAATACGCTGATCAGTTCGACCGGTTAATAAATGGCGTTCTGCATATCGATTACAATAAATTACATGCTGCTGTCACAACAGAGTTTAATCTCATCACACATCCGGATACACCGGAAACAGTGATCGGGATCCTAATCCGGAACCCGGAGCCATTCAATGATCCGAAGTTGCCTAAGGCCGATCCGAATTTATCGAGTACCGGATTTTATGAAACCCTGGAAGTATCAAGGTGGAATAGCGGCACAAGCGCCTGGGAAAGCCCGGAGGAGCATTATGTGATCCATTCAAAAGACCGCTCGAGGATATTTATTACACCGCGCGATTTTTCTTATGAGATGAATATTTCTTCCGTATTAAAGTTCACCTTCAGGTACAAATTATATAACGGAGTTGACTATGCCGATGCAAGCGTGGTTAACGTTGAAATTGACTTAAGCACTTACATTTTTTAAAAAGAAATATTATGTCTACAATCGATTTATCAAGCCTCCCTGTTGTTCAAAGCCCGTATACTTATTTACAGGCTGCGGGTTCCGATGGAGCCGACAGAACGGTAAAAGGGATTCATTTGCGTTGGGATTTTTTAAGAACTTTAGGAGATAACCATTTGGCGAAAGGTGATTATACACTGACTACGCCTTACGTTTCCGAAACGGGCTTTAACAGGGAGGACGATTTTATCCGGATCTGCCGCACCGGGTTTGTTACAAAGTACTTCATTACTATTAATTTTGATGTAAACGAAACAACTGAAGTTAACACAGGAACCTTAAGGGCATGGCAATATTCCCTGCCGGTTGACAGCCTGAGCGGAGTAACGAGAGATGTGACAGTCCGTTTCACGGATTACACGCAGTATGATGCTATAATAGCTTCCCAGTCAACATTCGATACAATCGACCTGCTCACGCAATACACCGGCATTGTGGAGATTGAAACGGATGGAAAGCTTTTCTTTTATGCCAAGTTCAACGGCACCCTGACTGCAAAAGACAGTTATGTCCGCGCGGAATCGGTTACTGTCCCTGACAGCTTGGATTATGCTCAAAAGCAAGTGTCCTGCCGGAAAAAATTTGTTGGAACCGTTGATAAGATCGTATCATGCGATAACATTCAGTATTTAAGGTTTGATTATAACATGGTAAGCTGGAAGGATATTCAGATCTACTGTTACGAGGATTATATCGCAGGTATTAACGAGGAGGATGCCTGGGACGAAGTAGGTAAATTCGCACTTACCACAGACGATGCCGTGATAGGGCCGCGCTTTATTCCCGCCCAGGTCGACGGCGCTTCCGGGCATTGGCCTAAATTCAATGATGACAATCCTTTAACGGGTGAGTTTACAGTGAATAAATTAAATTATCAAAAGCGCTGGAGACGGCCGGGCTTTAGCTTCGATAAGGATAACCCGTCATCCAATGATTTTAACGGGCTTCAGCATTTCGTTCATACCTATATGGAGTTGAGCGCATCGGATGAAAGGGCGCTGGCCAGCATACCTTCGGATGACAGTGCGGATCCTACTACACAGGATATAAGCTATCTCGATATGATAAGGCTAATGTCCCTTGATTATCATGTTGCGCGGATACTGGGCTTAGGACATATTGATCAGTTGACCAGGCTGAAAAACCCACCTTACATATATTGCCTGGAATATAAAACATTTATTGGTTTGGAGCCGCCCTTGAACAGTAAGGATGAGAGAACGCATATTTATATGACAACTCCTGTTTCTCCTACCGATTACCGCTTGCCTGCAGCGCCGCAATTGGCGCCGGTAACTTATGGGATCTCGGTGGATAACGGAACGCCTACACCTACGTTGCTTACCGATGCAGACGGATATGCCGCTTTTGGAGATATCCGGTTTGTAAATATTAACAGGGGGCCGTTCAATTTTGAAAGGCCCTTTGGCCCGTTCTATTACGACACAACGGAATTCTGTTTATGCGAAGAAACGCAGCCTGTGGCTTATGGCCTGGAATACCGGGAAATTAGCGAGGCAGGATACCGCAAGCCGGAGATCTGTCACGATTCCGAATACCTGGATGTATCCGGAATGCCGGAAACCGTTCCGATCCTTGAAGGCGGTACGCCTAAAATATTCACCCACCAGGAAGTGGAGGAGGGCACCCATGAATATAGTGCCTACGCGATAAATTGGTTTTCGAGGGTTTCCCCTTTAAGTGATCCCGTAGAAGTTGTTACGGAATTCCCCAAGCATGCGAATTTACTGCCTCCATTTAATTTTGCAGTACAGCTGATCCAGGATGAAGACCCGGCAGAGCCTGTTATTTCTGAGAAAGCTCTTATCCTGACCACCCAGGCAGAACAGAATATTTTGTCGATGATCCCCACCAGTAGCGACAAAACATTGGTACGGACAACTTTTGACTGGAATCATGTGCATCACCATGCCCATCAGTATGCCGATTACGCCGATATTTTCTTCAGGCGGCCGGAGCCGTTAATTGTGAAGGGTAAGATCTCCGCTGTAACCGTATTGCCGCAGCATATGGCTGAAATAGAGACCACCTCCTATACAATTTCAAGTACGTTCCCGGTAACTACCGTTACTCCGGCTATCTCTCCGGCAGATGCCGGAAAATTTGTGGGGTCGTTCTTCAGCAGCGGCGGGAATAACTATCTGATCGAAAATGTTTCTTCCACAGGTGTAAATCCGACTTTTACGGTAAGGCAATTGAAGGAGATCGTCGCAAGCGCTGACGATCTTCATCCCGGGCAGTTTGTTTCAAATGAAACATTCGAATCGCCGGTTGTTGGTGATCTGTTTTTCACAGCTGAAAACATGGGAGCTGCGGCGAACTGGGATCTGAGAATGACCAAACGCATTTATCTTGAAAAGTTTTACTCAAATGCAAAAGTATCCTTACGGTTTTCACCAACAAGAGTGAAGCAGTTTGATATAAAATCAGTGGCATATTCGGGTGGTAATACAACCATCGTTGTTGAAAAGCCAATTGATACGAGCTTAATTTCCGGAATGGCCCTGGAATATTCTGTAAAGCATGAGATCACCGCCGTAGGATCGGGGACGTTTACTATTGCAGGGAATTTAACTTCTGATTTTACTGTCGGAAAGATGTTCCGGGTGTTTGCCAATAAGGATAATGATGGTGCATATACTGTTAATTCAAGCTCATTCTCCGGAGGCAATACAATAATCACTGTAAGTGGCGCTATTCCCAATGTTGCAAATGATGACGGATTGCTGGAAATAGTTGTATCAAGAGCTATAAGCTCTATAAATGCGGTTACCAATAGCTTTGTGATTGCCGGGAATATGGTAAGCGAAATTGATGCGGCCTACCTGGAATACAAAACGGAAAGCGACGGCACTATGAGCAGGTTTGTGGTGGGTGGAATAAAGGACATGGTAGATTTCGAGCCGATCTTAACTACTCCTGCTCCAGGCTCCGGAGTGCTTCCGGAAGGGACAGGATATATTCAATTGAAATTCCAGAATTATGACCTTCTGCCTCATCCTGATCCTGAAGTTACCTGGTACAAGGGGACAGTACGGTTAAGAGATGCTGCCTTAAATATGCAGGTGTATCCTGTGAGCTACATCGGCAATTTAAGTTCATCGTCTGCACCGCATCTTGCTATTGTGATCCAGGATCCCGGCTTTGTTCCTGCAAGCGCAGGATCCGGCTCCGATTTTTATACCCTGAATCTGGGCACTGCGCAGGAAGCTAATTTTCATCCGGGATACCGGTTATATCTTACCGCCGATAATGGAGTGGATCCGGTTACCGGAACTCCTTTGGCAGGCAGTGCGCGAAATTTCGACAGCAATGAGATCCTTCCGGTGTTTTCAGATATAAATGAAGGAAGCAGGCAAACTTATATGTCTGTTCGTTCCTATGATGTGAAAAATGAGCTTGAATCGTTTCTCTCCAACCCTGTAGTGCTTTTAGCTCAAAAGATCATGATTCCGTTAGCGCCGGACCCTCCGCAGGGGCCGCTTTATGCTACCCGCCCCGACTTTTATGGGAAATCAACTTATACATTTGATACGAGATTGGATACGGCCACTATTCCCGGAAGAGTGCCTTATAGTGTTGTATTCTACAGGACAAGTGAAGACCGTGTACTGGATGTGCTTTATAAGAAAGATACGAAGCAGGCTTTATTAGATGCGCTTGATGCACTGGGGACTGCTGTTAAACACGATCCTCAACTCTGGAATATTCTTTTCGGTGTTCAGACAGATACCGCTGAAAATGCATCAACAAGCAACGGGCCCGACTTTGTAACGTACTCAACAACCGCCGGCACATTTAACTGGCCGCTGCCTGATAACGATACCATTACTCTGACCTATGAAAGCAATAAGGCATTGAGCACTACCAACCCGCCGCCATCAGGCGCGCTCGTTTTTCCATTCTCAAACAGCAGCTTTATTTTTAAATTTGATACTCCTGCTTATACTATTTATGGAAAGCCATGGACCCCGCACCAGATCGTACGAAGGGTTTTACAGGATGCATTCCTGTCGATGACCGAGCAGGCGCCTATGTTCTCTTATTTCAAAACGGGAACTGTTACATCTTCCGTTAAGGCGAAATCACGCGATGCCAGCGGAAACCTTCTCGATCCGCTTACAAACGATATTTTCCCGATGATAAGAAAATTGCCGGGAAGCGGCGACACCGTGATCCGTTTTACGGATTACACGTTGGATGGTGCATCAAAGAGCCTCTATTTTTATCGCGCAGTGGAAATGGATGATAAGTTCAAATTCAGTCCGGCAAGCTTACCGGTCGGCCCTGTGCTGATGGTAAATGCTTTCCCTCCTGATAAGCCGCAAATACGAAAGCTCTTAACAAAGCTCCGCGATATAAATACGAATACTCCTTCATCCGTTTTATTTGAAATAAATGAGTATAGCGCGAACGAAAAGATCTCAAAGGTGGAGATATACCGTGCAACAAGTGAAATAGAAGCGCTTAGTATCAGGACCATGAAAAAGGCGAAAAGCTTAACGTGGGGCTCTCCGCTGGTGGACGATTTCAGTGATGTGCCTTTTCCGTTGTATGGCGAAACTCTTTATTACAGGATCATTGCAATCCGTGAAGTGGAAGATGTTAAAGACGTTTTACTTGCACCTGCACCAATGCCGGGCGACCCAGTGCCTACCGTAATTGTGGATCTTCCTTCATTGCCGTCGGAAATATCCAGGGCCGGGATCGTAGATGTGGTTAATCCGCCTGCGCCACGGTTATATTCAGAGAATGGCACCACAACATCAACTGAGCTTCAGGATGTAATATTGAGATGGGATCCTACTTGCTATAACGGAACCTATCGCTTGCAAAAATTAAATTCAAGTGGCAACTGGGTACAGATATACAGTGTTAAGGTAACGGATGCACCGATGCAATATCCGCCCTTAGATATTAATAGCTTGCCAGACTTTGCAAATTTCCCGGAAACGGAGACTTTGCAGCGGTTTGACGAGGATGGAAAGCCAATTTATCACAGGTTCAGAGTGCAGGTGGAAAATTCTTCGGGCCTGTTTAATTTGTCGGAATTTGAATTAACATTAGCGAAGGGCTGCAGCGATCTGCAGGAAATAGAGAGCAGGCTTTCATTTTCAGATGACAATGGACATTCGTTTGCGGTGTTAAGCAGCCAGGAAATTGTTACAGGAGCGAATCAGCCCGGTAAGCTGATCTTTTCAAATATAGTAGCGCCATTGCCGGCCGGGCATAATACCCTGGTGAGCATTGCGGTCACGGTAAAGGACGACCTGGATAATACCCAAACGCTATCCGTGAGCCCCGGAGGTACTGTTACATTCGATTCTGTAACAGCGCCTGCTTTGGATCTTACAGGGCCAAACAGGATCTACACCATTACTACAAAAATGTACACCGATGCATGCTCGGCAGGTGCGGTACAAAAGTTTACCATTAATTACCTGGCGGGCCCGTGTTACGACCTTCGCCAGGTAAGCACATTGCTTAAGCTGACGGACAGTAATCATGACATTGATCCGCTGGTATCAGGAAATGTGAATAATGGTGTTTCGGCACCGGTGCAACTGCAGCTCACGCGGATCGATGATTTCCCTTCGGGCATGACGTTCAATCATATCGACATCACCGTAACAGATAATACCGGCGCCTTTGCAACCAAAACCATGAATCCGGCCGATACCGATGTTACGTTTACGAATGCTGATGGCATCGATCTGACCAGTCCGAACGGCAGCTATGTGATCACGGCCAATGTGGTAACAGACGAATGTACTGCCGGCAATGAGGTAACCTATAACATTGCTTATACATACACGCCCTGCGACGATCTTACAACGCTTACAGGTATTGCTAAATACACCGATGCAAATGGAACAGTGCTCGATCCGGTAAGCAGCCAGACGGTAACCGCCACGCATGCGAATGGAAGCATTACCCTGCAGGATAAGATTGGCCTGGTTTTACCATCCGGCCACAGCTTCGACCGCATGGATGTGATCCTGGAAGATGACCTTGGCGGGGCATTTATCAAGAACACAGGAACAAGCGCCGGGGGAAGCGTCACCTTCAACCATGGAGAAGGCGGCCTCGCCTTGAACAGCTCAAGCCTTCACCGTACCTATTTTGTAACATTTGTGCTGTACACAAGCGCATGCAGCAATGGAAGCAGCTATTCATTCACGATCAGGTATGCGTAGTAGGGCATGATGTAACGGGCGAATAAAATGAGCCGACGGGTAAGCACTTTTAAATGTGTTTACCCGTTTTCTTTTAAAATTCAACCGCACAATAAATAAGCTTACCAGTTGTTCCGAAAATAGCTCCTGGATTTTGGATTTTTTATGGCTATTGGCTAATTTTCCTGAAACCATTTCCTGCTAACGGCTTGTATCAAGCCCGGGAAATTGTGAACTGCTTCTATCTTATTTTAGAAGCATTGCCTGCGCTCCTGTTCAACCGTTGCATTCCCCGGCAACGCAGGAAGGGCCGGACAGCAGCATCATTGTTCGAGGAAAATGATAGCAGGCATCGCAAAGCTGAGACCCGTAAAAATTTTATGAAGCCGGGAAAATAAAAATCTCAGCGGACAGTTATTTTGAAGAGTCGTGGGCATTGGGAAAAGCATCCCCACATATTAATTTTTACTCCTGTTTATGAAGAAAAGGATTAGGCTGGCGATTGTGGATGACCAGCAATTATTCAGAAAAGGGCTGATCGCCCTGATCAGGGAATTTGAAGATCTGGAAATTATTATTGAGGCCCGGAATGGCAAAGAGCTGATGGAGCTGCTGAAGGTTCAGCAACCGGATGTACTGCTGCTGGACCTGAAAATGCCTGAAATGGATGGCTTCCGGGTTACAGAGCAGCTCGGAAAACTTTATCCTGAAATACGCATCCTTGTACTTTCTATGTATCTCCACAATGCTACGCTGCTCTGGCTGCTCGAAAAAGGGGCACGGGGATTCCTCTTCAAGGATAGCGATATCAGCACCGTAACTGTTGCGATCTCATCCGTAATGGAAACCGGTTATTATTTTAACGATCACATTTCTCAAAAGATGGTGAAGGAGCTTATGAGAAATAATACAATTTCTCCAGATTTTACACCGGTGGTTCTGTCGCTCCGGGAGATTGAGATAATAAGGCTGATCTGCCAGGAACTAACAAACAAGGAGATCGCAATGCAGCTGTTTATCAGCGCGCGTACGGTGGATGGACACAAGGAAAAGATCCTCCGTAAAACAAAGGCAAAAAATGTGATCGGGATTGTAATGTATGCGGTGAGGAACCATTTGCTGGAGTGAGCCGAGTTTATTATTTCGCCGGAACATTAAAAATAAAGCCAACTCCAAACACATTCTCAATGCTGATCTCAGGATCATCCTTCAGGTATTTCCGGATCTTGGTGATGAATACATCGAGGCTCCTTCCGAAAAAATAATCATTCTCGCCCCAGAGGTCTTTGAGCAGCTCTTCGCGTTTGATCACATTATTGCGGTGCGCCGATAAATAGTTAAGGATATCGCTTTCCCTTTCGGTGATGCGTTTTGTTTTTCCTGCTATTGATAAGGATTGATTATTGAAATCGAATGCATATTTACCAATGGGAATAATTTCAGCCCTGCCTTCGGCCTTGTTTTTCGGGACTCTGCGGATCAGCGCTTTGATCTTCCACAGCAGCTCTTCCTCATCAAAGGGCTTGGTGATATAATCATCCGCGCCTAAATCATATCCTTTTAATTTATCATCTTTTAAAGACCTTGCCGTGATAAAGATCAGCGGGATCTCTTTATTCGCCAGGCGCATTTCTTTTGCAAGCGAGAAGCCATCGAGCTTTGGCATCATCACATCCAGCAGGCAAAGGTCGAACCTGCCGCCGTGGAATGCCTTTATAGCAAGCTCGCCGTCCTTGCAAAGCTTAACGTCAAAGCCTTCGGCCTCCAGGTAATCCACCAGGAGGATCCCGAGGTTGAGGTCATCTTCGGCAAGTAATATCCTTGGCTTTTCTTTAAACATAAGGCAATGTGATGATGAATGATGTTCCGGCATCGCGTGACATGCCTTCGCTTTTATCGCTCTCCAGCATAATGCTTCCTCCGTGCAGTTCAATGATCTTTTTTATGTAGGCGAGGCCAAGCCCGAAGCCTTTTACATCGTGTACATTGCCCGTTGGCACCCTGAAATATTTATCAAATACTTTCTGACGGTATTCCTTTTCTATTCCAATGCCTTTATCAGAAACGGTAACAATTAAATTGTGGTCTTGATTGGCTGTCCTGACAGTTAATTCAGGCTTCCCGGCTGAATATTTAATGGCATTGTCGATCAGGTTGCACAGGGCATTCGTAAGATGTGTCTTATCTCCCGTTATCACAAAGTTATCGGCTTCACAGTAGAGGTTTACAATGCCTTTTTTATTCTCGATCTGGATGTTCATGCATTTTAACGCATCGGTGATCATCTCATGAAAATTCAGCGCTTGCTTTTGCAGGGGAATTTCTCCTCTTTCAAGCGCCGTCATATTCAGCACCTGCTCTACCTGCAGCCTGAGCTTCTCATTCTCTTCAAGGATGATCGCTGAATAATGCCTTGTTTTATCTTCCTGCCCCGCCTCCGCATCCTTCATGATCATCCTGCCGGCTAAGGCAATGTTCGTTAAGGGGGTTTTAAATTCATGGGTCATGTTATTCAGAAAGTCGGTGGTGTGCTCCGAGATCATTTTCTCTTTCAGCAGCGAGCGTACGGTGCGCCAGAACATGACAAGCACTATAAGGATCAGGATCACGGAAGCAATGAATGTTGTGCTCATTTCCGCCATGATGAATTGTTTCTTTTCAGGGAAGATCAGCTTTAATTCAACTCCGTTGCCCGGCACATCTTCCAGGGGCTTGTTATAGATGTAATTCGCAAAGCCCTTTTCATTCCCCGCAGTGAGTTCCGGCTTGGCAACCACAAAAGAATAATCGATATGAAAATTATAGAGCCGCATGTAATACCTGAACAATGAATCAATTTTATGGACCTCGTCCTTTCCTAATTGAGCTGCCGGTTCAGAGTCGCCTGCCACTTCACCGCAGGCCTGTATTCGTGTGCAGGCCTGCTTGTCGGCACGGATGGCTTCGGTAGTGCGTGAAAGCACCATATTCGCTTTTTCATTAAAAAAATCTTCCTTGATCTGCGCGGTCTGGATGATCCAGCCCACCTGGATAATGAGCACTATTAATAATGCCGTGGAAGAGATCGCTATAAAGAGGCCGGTTCTGTTCAGTTTCATGTTGCTCTGCAAAATTAGCCTTTTTCCGGGCATCCCGCCAGCATTAACAAATCGTTAACAAGTCAATAACTACTCAGTAACAAGATCGCTTTGGCGCAAGAGCTACTTTTGCCCTGTATCTTAATCACGTCATTATGAAAATGAGAACCTTCCAATTGATTTTAGTGAGCCTTATCGGGCTCATTGCAGCATGCCGTCCTGCTAAAAATACGTCAGCATCAACGGCGCCTCCGGCCGGCGTTGTTATTCCCGAAAGTGATGCCTATCTTTTTGGAAAGCCTGCTGATGGATTACGTGCTCCCGGCGATGCAGAGCTTGCTGCCATGCAGGCTCAATACAAAGAGCTGACATTGGAAAAGCTGAAAGAAGGACATGAGATCTATACAAAAGGCGCCTGCGTTGGCTGTCACGGAGCAGTAGATGTTTACAGCTTCGGGCATGCGCAATGGAAAGATATAATCGACGATATGGCAGTAAGGGCCAGTATCACCGATCCACAAAAAGATGCCGTTTATAAATATGTGCTTTCGATAAAAGCAACACAACCGAAATAAAATAACTCTAATAAAAACGTAAAATGAAACATTCACTCTTCATCATTCTTTTTTCTGTGGCTTCCTGTTGCAGCTTTTCCCAAAGCGCCGCGTTTGAATATACCGGAAGGCGTTCACCCGCGATCATAAAAGAGAAGCTGGCCAAAGCAACGTTCATAAGCGAGATCATGCCGGAATTTGGTAATCGCTTTATGCTGCCCTACAAGGAGCAGGATCAGCTGAATAAATTATTGCAGATAGTAGATGCTCAGCAAAAGAAATACACTTACCCGCCTGCCGGCATCATCCGCAACAGGGAAAGCTACGAGGAGGTAATGGAGTACGTGTCGATAGGGATCACAGGTATTTGCGGAGGAAAGGTGCTTACGTCCCAAGGCACGGGTGATAAGCTGAGCGCAAAGCAGAAGAATCTTTTAAACCTTGTTGACCCCGGCACAACCATAAGTGTACGGATCAGGTTCCGGTATAAGAGCTGGGCCAATCTTCCGCCTGATGAAGGCAGCAGGATCAGGGAAGGCGAGTATACTGTTGCTGTGATCCCGCAAACGGAAGCTGCCTACCCGGGTGGATTTAAGCAGCTCACGGATCACCTGCTGAAAAATGTTTTTAATAAAGCCCCAGGGCCGGATGCTTACAGGAACATTCAGCAGGCGGTTGTAGCCTTCACTGTTAATGAAGAAGGAAAAGTGATCAATGCTAAGCTAACCCGGAGTTCTGCCGATCCACGGATAGATAAATTGATCCTGGATGCGGTCAGGAGCATGCCGGAATGGACGCCTGCGAAAGATGCGGAAGGCAAAAAAGTGAAGGAGCAGTTCAGCATTCCTTTAGGTAACGACGGCTGTTAAATGTTGTCCTGGATCCCCCGAAGCGTAATTTATTTTTTGACGTACCGGCCGTCATCAGGAACTGCAATGTCGTCGAAATCTTTTATGAGCTCATTCAATCCGCTGGTTAATTCCTCTCCTTCCATGTATTCGCCGTGCCCGCTGATCAGGATCCCAGGTTTTAATTCAGCGATCTTTTTCGCGGAATCAAATGCTGCCTTCCAGTCGGTGGTAAGGTATCTCGGAGGCCCGTTAACTTCTTTCTTTTGGATCAGCACTTTATAAAAGGAATCCTGCCGAACGGTTATTACTGCATCGCCAGAGATCACCACTTTATCCCTTTCCCTGAAAAAAGATACATGGCCGGGTGAGTGCCCCGGTGTATGGATCCATTTCCATTCCGGGAAACCGGGCAGGGAGCCGTCGGCTGGAAGCTCTCTCAGGGAGTGCCTGATATTTATAGGATCAGTAGGGTAGATCGAAGAGATCTTTGCCAGGAGCCCGCCTTCAACGGTTGGATCGGGTTCCGGGTATGCCATTTCACCGCTCAGATACGGAAATTCATTTTTGTGTGCGTACACGGGTATGTTCCATTTTTCAACCAGGTCCGACAGCGCTCCCACATGATCGAAATGTCCGTGAGTGAGGAAAATAGCTTCGGGCTTACTGTTTTCTCCAAACCTGTTCTTTATTTGCTCTATGATCTCTTTGGATGAGCGGGGCATCCCGGCATCCACGAGGAACCATCGGGAAGAGGATGGCTCGCCGATCATGATGATGTTAACGATCTGGTTTGTATAATAAAAAATATCTTTTCTGATCTCATTGCCTTTTCCGCTTGCAACGGAAGTCATCGGAATGAATCTGTCTTCTGTAGGATTGTTCTCTTTTTTCATCTCGGTTCTTTTTCTTTTTGGCCTAAAAAAATATGCCTTTCGCAAGTCAATGTGAAAAAAATAAATCAGCGCTTTAACGAAGCCATATCGATCACGAAACGGTAACGCACATCGCTTCTCAGCATTCGTTCGTACGCCTCGTTAATATCCTGCATGTTGATGAGCTCAATTTCGGATACGATGTTGTGCTTCCCGCAAAAGTCCAGCATCGCTTGTGTTTCCGCGATGCCGCCGATCACCGATCCGGCCACTGCTTTCCTGCCAAGGATCATGGGAACGGTATTCAGGATAGGCTCCAGCCCGCCTAAATAGCCAACCATCACGAGCGTTCCGCTTACCGCTAAGGAAGATACATAAGGATTAACATCATGAACATAAGGAACCGTATCAATGATCAGGTCGAATTTTCCTTTTACGGAATTCATCTGGCCTTCGTCTGTTGAAATAATTACCGTATCCGCTCCCAGCTGCAGGGCATCTTTTTCCTTGCCGGGAGATCTTGAAAAAAGTGTTACTTCTGCACCTAAGCCTTTTGCAAGCTTTATCGCCATGTGCCCGAGTCCGCCCAGGCCCACAACAGCCACCTTGCTGCCTTTTCCCACCTTCCAGTGCCGCAGCGGCGACCACGTTGTGATCCCGGCACAGAGCAGCGGCGCTGTTGCAGCCAGGTCGAGGTTGGCGGGCACTTTTAAAACGAAATGCTCGTCCACTACAATTCTTTCGGAATAACCGCCAAAGGTTTGTGTGCCAAGGTGTTTTTCTTTGCCATTGTATGTGCCGGTAAATCCGTTCAGGCAATATTGCTCCAGGTCTTTCCTGCAGCTGTGGCAGTTCCGGCAGGAATCGACAAGGCAGCCCACTGCGGCAAAATCATCCACTTTCAGCTTGGTAACGCTGCTTCCAACGGAAGTTACCTTTCCAACTATTTCGTGGCCGGGAACTGCTGGGTAAATTGTTCCGCCCCAGTCGTTGCGCGCAGTATGCAGGTCGGAATGGCAAACTCCGCAATACATGATCTCGATCTCAATATCAGCCGCAGTAACTTCCCTGCGTTCGATCTTCATTTCTTTTAAAGGTGCATCGGCCGCCTCGGTGCCGAATGCTTTTATGCTTTTTGTTTTCATATTTGTTCCGACTACAAAATCAAGCCATCTTCGGTTGCTTAACTGGCGCCCAACTAAAAGCCGGCTATGTTGGGCTATATTCTTATATTTACCGCTCAACTA
The DNA here is from genome assembly GCA_025963725.1 of Bacteroidota bacterium. Taxonomy (GTDB): domain Bacteria; phylum Bacteroidota; class Bacteroidia; order 2-12-FULL-35-15; family 2-12-FULL-35-15; genus 2-12-FULL-35-15. The sequence continues at coordinate 313,746 of JAOQAE010000004.1, forward strand.
AAATTTTACTTAAAAAACACCATGAAAAGAACCCTTACCCTATTCTTATTTTTGCTCGCGCTAAGCCATTCTTACGCTCAATCAGTTCCCGAGCTGCTTTACTATAAATTTGACGGCAGCGGCACAACCGTTCCAAACCTGGCGCTGACACCTCCTGCAGGCACGGCCACTGCCACCATAATTGGCGGACAGGCACAGGGCGGCAACGGGCAATGCAGCGGAGCGCTCATTGGTAACGGGCTTAGCAGTACGAGTAATTATGTAAATACAAACTGGGCGACCAATCTTGATGGAACGTCGTGGACGCTTTCATTTTGGACAAACAATGTACCTTCAACCACTTCTACCCAGTATATTCTCGGCGACGTGAATGCCGGCGGCTTCAGGGTGTTTACCGGCGGTGTTGCGGGAGCCGGGAACTGGATCCTGCGTGGCGGATTTACGGACGTGCTTGCTACAGGCGGCGCGTCCACCGGTCCATCCCTCACCACTTTCGTGTATGATATGCCTGCAAACGAGATCCGCGCCTATGTGAATGGCGTGCTTGTAAGCACCGTTGCACAAACCACCGTTTCCATCAATGGCCCGGGGCCTTTTAAAGTAGGAGCATATTCCGGCAGCGCATCTCTTCCGGCCGCTTCGCTTATGGATGAGTTTCGCCTGTATAACCGCGCGCTTACGGTTCCTGAGATCGCGGGGCTGATGATCACCAGTACATCAAGTACCGCCAGCATTACGGCATGCAACAGCTATACTGTGCCGAGCGGCGATGAAACCTACACCGCCGGCGGCAGCTATATGGATACCATTCCGAACATGGCGGGCTGCGACAGCATCATGACGATCAACCTTACCATCATTAACAGTTCCGCAAGCATGCAGAGTGTTACCACCTGCAACAGTTATACTGTTCCAAGCGGCAATCAGAGCTACACTGTAAGCGGCACTTATATGGACACCATTCCGAACATGGCTGGCTGCGACAGTGTGATGACGATCAACCTTACCATCCTTAACAGCACAGCAAACACGCAGAGTGTTACTGCATGCAACAGCTACACCGTTCCAAGCGGCAATCAAAGCTACACTGCGAGCGGCACTTATATGGATACCATTCCGAACATGGCCGGCTGCGACAGTGTGATGACGATCAATCTTATCATCATCAACAGCTCGGCAAGCATGCAAACGATCACCAGCTGCAACAGCTATACAGTTCCGGGCGGACAAGTTTACACGATGAGCGGAACATATATGGATACCATTCCGAACATGGCCGGCTGCGACAGCGTAATGACCTTCAATCTCACTATTACGAACAGCTCGGCAAGCACACAGAGCGTGAATGCATGCTATAGCTACACCGTTCCAAGCGGAAACCAAACGTATACAATGAGCGGGACTTACATGGATACTATTCCGAACATGGCCGGCTGCGACAGCATCATGACCATCAACCTTACTATCGATACGGTAAACACGGGTGTTACTGTTTCTGCAAGCGGAGTTACGCTTACCGCGAATGCAGTGGGTGCAGGCTATCAGTGGATCGATTGCAGCAGCAACATGCCGCTTGCAGGAGAAACAGCGCAGTCGTTCATGGCAACTGCCGATGGTATGTACGCGGTTGTTGTAACAGAGAATTTATGTACAGATACTTCAGCCTGCTTCACCATAGTTGGTACCGGCGTAAATGAGAACCATCTTGCATCCAGGATCTCATTATATCCAAATCCTACGCAGGGACAATTTACGATCATCAGCAGCGATAAGCAGGAAAAGCTCCTGGTGGAGATCGTTAATATTTTAGGTGAAACGGTGCAAAGTGAAATGATCACAGGTGCACAGCCGAAGAGCTTCAATATAGAAGGCACTGCGGGAATGTATTTTGTGAAGATCAGCAATGGGGCAGGGGAGAAGACGATGATCAAAGTGATCAGGCAATAATTAGAAATATAAGATGAAAAATAAAAAGCTCTCTGCCAATGCAGGGAGCTTTTGTTTTTGCTAAGCATTAAATTGCCGCAGGTGATGATCCGCATGCTTATACGCCAGGTATCCCGTATTTTCCTTTGTCATTGCACCGAAGAAGGGATGAATGAAAGTCGTATTTGAATAATTATCGTATTCATGGATCAGCCCGATCCACTTGTCTTTTTCCCGGATCACATCGCCAGACTCTTTTATTATAAAAGATGGGACCGTTGGTAAATTCTTTTTGATCGGCTCATCTTTCAGCATATTCTTCAGTGCGATCTTACCAAACAGCTTCCCCATGAATGATTGCCTGTACGCCGTTTTGCCCAGGGCCATCTCATCCCATTGGGAACAATGCTTCAGCATCTGGGAAACATTCATTTTGCCCCATTGTGGCTTACTGTTTTCATCGAGGGAAGCGATCCTGCTTATCAATTCCTCTCTTATTTTCTTATCAAATATTGTTTTCATCATTACTATTTCTCAATCCGTTATTTTTTTAATAAGCTTCGCCGGCACTCCTCCCACAACAGCATTTGCGGGTACATCTTTAGAAACTACAGCGCCTGCGGCAACAACAGCATTTTCGCCGATAGTAACACCCGGCAATATGGTGGCTGAAGCTCCGATCCAGGCATTTTGCTTTATTACAATCGGTTTACAGCTCAGGTACCTCCTCTTCGAAGGTTCCAGCGAATGATTCTCGGTAATGAGATTAACCTTCGGCCCGATCAATACATTGTCTTCGATTGTAATTCCTCCCATATCGAGGAAGGAGCAGGCATGATTGATAAATACATTTTTCCCAAGCTGTATAAAACGCCCGAAATTGGTATGGAAGGGCGCAAATATGGTGGTGCTTTCATCAATTTCAACACCGGTTATTTCACTTAACCTTTCCCTGACCTGGTCAACATCGGTGGAGGCATTGAGGCTGACGGACAATCTTAATGTTGCTGCGACTATTTCCCGGATCCTCTGATACCGCGGTTCAGCCAGGTCAATTAGCTCTCCGCTTCTCATGCTTTCGAAAATACCGGGATCTGTTTTTTGAGATTTGCTCAATTCTTTTGCTTTTTAATTATTGAACAAAGATACATTACAATATCCTCATTTTATCGCTTGGCCAGCATCAGGTCAAGGCTTTCCATAGCCATAATAAGGCCTTCTTTGAAGCCCATAGCGATGGTTTGTTCCAGCTGGGCCAGGTCGGGGAACTGCATGATCCCATGCACAAGGGTGTTCTCTTGCATGTCGCTGAAATTCATTGTCCATTTTGATTGCGGCATTTGCGGATTAATGTTTCCATCGGCATCACCAAAAGCATCATTGGCAAGGAACATTTTCTCCGGATCAATTTTCAGATAGCTGGTGATCGACCAGTGCTCTTCACCATTAGGCCCAACCGCAGCATAGTGCCATTTTCCGCCTTCACGGAAATCCATGCTTTTTGTTCGTGATCTCCAGGGCTTTGGCATCCACCACTGGTCGAGGAGCTCGGATTTAGTATAGCAATCCCAAACGGTGGAACGGTCGGCTGCGAATTCACGTTTAATGTTGATGGTGTTTTCAGTTTTGTCGACAGTGAAGTCGAAGAATAATGGCATGCTCATTTTTTCTTTTTTTTTAGGGTTAATAATACGTTATCCAATTGACTGAATTTGGTTTGAAGAATGTTTTTGAATTGATCGATCCATTGATCGATCTCTTTTATTTTGTCGGCATTGATGTGATAATAAATCTCTCGTCCTTTTTGCTCCTGTTTCACTAATTCGCATTCCGTGAGGATTTGGATATGTTTGGAAACCGCCTGTCTGCTCGAGTGAAAATGCTCAGCCAGCGCATTCGGGGTCATTGCCTGAGAAGCAATTAGCACAAGTATCGCCCTGCGTGTCGGGTCGGCTATTGCCTGAAAAACATCTCGTCTTATTTCCATCTGCTTAATAATGTGCAACTATGTGATTGCAAATATATGCGCAATTATTCGGTTGCGCAAATTTTTTGAATTATTTTTTTTTAGAAAGGGGAGGCCTGTGATTTAGCGGTTGATGACCAGCTGTTGATGGGCAGATTAAGCCCTGAAATTGAAGCCATAATACAATGGCTGGAAAATTAAACTAAAAGCAAAAAGAAAGAGCATTCTGATGAATGCCCTTCTGTTTACTTCCTTTTTCCTTTTGCTTTTCCAGGATTGGTAGTAGCTGGATTATGGGGATTATTAGGATTTTTATACCAACCTCTGTGTTGTCCGTTATCCTTGCCAGCCACAACCAAGCAAGATGAAGTGCTGCATAAAAGCCCTGCACTCAGAATTGCTATTGTAAATAGTCTTACTTTTTTCATTGTTAAGTTTAAATTATTTTTTACGCAATTATCCTTTTACTAAAGTGATTGATTATAAAATCGCTTGAATTATTGCAGAACAAAGATGAGCTCAATTTAAACGGAAAGAGTTATACTATTTTAAGAATAAGTTACAAAATTCTCAGAAGTGAATAAGATGAAAATAAAAGCTTTTCAGGCTTTGGTATGCGCAGCCCTTTGCCTTGTCTGGCTTGAAGTCAACAAGATTCGGCTTAGGGGCTATTAAATAATTCTCATTTTTCAAATATGATTTATCGTTTTAAGTGATTGTTAGCCAGTGTGTTGGTGTGGCGGCGCCTATCCACACGCTGTCTCAATATCCTAAAACTGTCCTTGTGTTTGCTGATTTATAGGCGGAAATTCCTCAACTATAAAATTTTACATGGAGCACGAAAAAAGTAAGGAAGGAAACAACCGCGATTTTTCCTACAAATACAACAGGTCCTTAAAGGTAGACCTTTTAACTATCGGTAAGAATTCAAAAGATATAATCGGCGATCTCAATTGGCTCGAGCGGATTTTAAATGCCCGTTTATCAAAGCTGGAAAATAAAACGGCCACCGATCTGGCCTTTCATGATGAAGTTCCGCCAGCATTAAACGACTCGGATTCTCCGTATGCCAATCTCATCAATGAATTTCAGTTAAGTGCTCCGGAGCGGCTATTGCTTATTTGCAGCCTGGCGCCTCATGTTTCACCCGAACTGTTTACTTCAAAGCTTAAGAAAAGCAATTCATTTGATATTCAATATCCACAGCTTGGCGGATATATCGACAGTACATTCCATGTGTTTATGCCCAACTTACAAACAGCCTTGCACCTGCTTGCAGGCGAGGATCAGACCAACGCGAGCTATTATCACATTGGTTTCATGGAGCAGAGCGTTCTTATCCGTGAACAGATCGTAAACCTTGTTGCGGTAAGGACTGAAATGGAAGGTTCGCTTCGTCAGCAGGTTATAGAGCTGGCACAGGAATATTTATACTATTTCATTTCGGGAAAGAAGCCAATGCCCGATTTTGGAAAAGCTTTTCCAGCTTCGCTTATTACCACCAGCATGAATTGGGATCAATTGGTTGTTTCTGATTATGCGTTCAATGAATTGCAGCGGATCACCCGATGGGCAAAATCGGGAAAAGAACTTGTAAAGCTGACGGACAACAAGTTGAGCGCAAGCTTTGCCTGTTTGTTCTATGGCCCGCCCGGAACAGGAAAAACGTTAGCAGCACAGCTATTAGGCAAAACTTTAAAAAGGGACGTTTTTAGGATTGACCTGTCCATGATCGTATCAAAGTATGTGGGAGAAACAGAAAAGAATCTAGCTTATCTTTTTGACAGGGCGGAAGGAAAAGACTGGATCCTTTTCTTTGATGAAGCCGATGCTCTTTTTGGAAAGCGGACAGATATCAGTGATTCAAAAGACAAATGGGCGAACCTTGAAATGTCCTATTTGCTTCAGCGTATGGAGGAATACCAGGGCCTCACCATTTTAGCAACCAACTTAAAGGCCAACCTTGATTCTGCTATGAACAGGAGGTTTCAATCCTCGATCTATTTTGGGCGGCCAACGCAGGAACAACGCAAGCAGCAATGGATAAAGCTATTGCCCGAAGAGTTTAGCTACAAGAATATTGATATGGACAAGCTTGCGAAGCATGACCTTACAGGCGGAAATATCATCAATATTTTAAAAGCGTCCTGTCTGGAAGCTTTTCACAGGGGAGATAATAAAATAACAGGACAGGATCTTGCGGATGCGATCATGCGGGAATTTGCAAAAGAAGGACGAACACCATAAGGCCAGATGAAAGAATACGAGTACCAGAAGAATGACCGGTGGGCTGCTGTGAAAAGGCGGAGGGACCTGGTTGTGCGTATGCAGCAGGCTAAAAGCCTAATCGATGCAGAGCAGGAGCAGAACAGGAGCACGGTTTCAGCCAGCCTTGAAATAGGAGAGCCGAATGATAAGTATGAGCAGGAAGCGGATGCTGTAGCTAAGAAAGTGGTGCATGGAGGTGATGCAGATATTACGACACAAGAAAATAATTCTTCTCTGGGAATAAGTATGAAGGAAGAGGACACCGGATCTCTTATGGCAAAGAGTGAAGGCGGAACACTCAAGGGAACTGAACAGCTGCAAAGCAAGCTCGATAGCTCAAAAGGCAGCGGACAGGCACTGGATGATAAAACCCAAAGCGAGATGGGCGGGAAGATGAACGCCGACCTCAGCGATGTGAAAATCCATACCGACAGCAAAGCCCATGAAATGAGCGAGGGGATCAACGCAAAAGCATTTACACATGGGCAGGACATTTATTTTAAGCAGGGAAATTTTGATACGAGCTCTACGGACGGAAAAGAATTACTGGCACATGAGCTGACGCATACGGTTCAGCAAAAGGAGGGGATGAGCAGGAAGATACAGCGGGAGCCGGATGATTATCCGAATGGACACTACTCTTTCTCTATCACAATTCCTTCAGTAATGAACGGGATAGAATGGATCCATTATGTAGAAATGCAGGCATATAACATTAAGGACCCCAAAGCCCTGGATCAGATCAATCATGGTAGGTTCTGGGGAATAGGCGTGGATAGGCCTATAACTAAGGAAATGGTCAATACGAGGGTTGAGTTTACAGTCGATGCGAACCTTTACCGGAGCAATATGGCTATACTTCATCCGGGTTATGATTACAGTCAGCCCAAAAAAGCGAAAGGGACAAAAGGAACCGTTGGACAAACGAAGGGTGGAAGTGGAGATGATCAGGGCGGAATAAAAAATAACGGTGGCAAAAAGGATGGACAGCAGGGAGGGGTAAAAGGTGGAGTGAAAGACGGACAGGTTGGTGGACAAAAAGGCGGTGTAAAGGATGGACAGGTTGGCGGAACAGGTGAAAAGGACAGGGATCAGCAATACAATGAGTTGTCTGCTGAGGATAAAAAGAAAGTAACAGATGAAACCAATAAGCGCTATTATAAACGAGCTGGTACCACAGCACCCATCAAGGAAGGAGATGAGCCGCATACGCAATTGTGGAATGATATCCGCGATGAGGTCCTTGCGGAAAGGGATAAGCTTGGAAATGTTTCCGACCGCCTCAGGCCACTGGTCGGCGACCTGAGTAAAGTTCCGGCAGATAAAAAAGAACAGTACTTCCGGATCATCACTAAGCTGGAGTCATTGTCTGATGAAGATATCCAGGTGCTGAGCGCAGTTAAATCGAAACTTCCTGCTGCCAATCTGGATGCTATGGAAAAGTTCCTGGATCTTTACATTGCAAACATTGAGACAAAGCGAAAACAGATTGCGGAGGCCATGCAGAAGCAGCAGGCACCGACTGCGGACCAGACAAAACAAGCTGATAAGCCGCTGGATAAGCAGGTAAGCGAATACTGGCAAAGCCAGGATACGTCGGGCTGGGATACTATGTCTGTTCCGCAGAGAGAAGATCTTGCCCGGAAACAAATGAATGATATCGCCCAGATCGAGATGAAGTACATGGCGGAGCATCCTGTGCAGACAGCTAACGAGATGGCGAAAGGCATGACGCTGATGAATGCAAATGAGGTAGCCGAAGGTGCAGCCAACGACATGAAGGAAATGCAGGACGGCGATGCGAATGCATGGGCTCGTTTTGCGGCCGGGGCTGGGTACGGTTCTAAAATGAGCGGTTGGGTTGCTGCAATTGCTGTGGTTTGTATTGTTATCTCTATGGCCACCGGCGTTGGTGAAATTGCTGCATTGGTTAGCCTTGCCGTATATGCTATGGCAACCTCTATTGTACTTTCTACTGCCGAATCGCAATTGCGGATAAAGGCGGCCGGTCAGCAGAACACGGCTGAAGGGGCTCAGCAGCAGATCAATAAGGGCGCTTCAGCTTTAACAAATGCAATCGTTTCTATGGCCATGCTCATTTTTATGGAAGGTGCGCGGGTTACTATAAAGGCAATGCCGGAATTCATCAAGAGCGCCAAAAATATGACCGCTTCATTCCGCGAAAAACTTGCTGCCCTGATTGATTCGGATAAGCTCACAGAGGAAATGAGCAAGCCGTTATTCAGCGACCTGGAGTTGCGCCGTGCTTCACTGTTAGAAATGGCTGCTAATGCGAAAGCGGAACTCGCTGCAATGGCCCAGCTTCTTGAAGGCCTTACAGCTGAAGATTTTGTTGCAAAGCTTGAAGCGGGTGACAAGCCGTTGATGGACCTCACAGGAATAACACAGGATAAGGTGGCTGTATACCGGCAATTGCTCGGTTCCACAGAAGGGAAGAATGCCATCGGCAGCATGATTAAATCACTGCACGATGGGTTGGTGACTGAAGGGCCGGGAATTGTGGATCAAACGATCAAGCCGTTTATTGATGATATTGATGCTTACAAGAGCAACATTACCGCAGCACAAACGGCGGGTGAAGCGCGCAGCGCTACAACAAAATACGAAGCCAGCCTTGGTGATGAGAACCTGAACAAGCGCGTACAGGGACAGCAGGAGCAGGCTATGCAGGATTATTTGAAAAAGGCCCAAGAGAAATTGAAGGCGGAACAGGAGCAGGCGGAAAATAATCAGAAGAGCAGCAAAGAAGATCCCAATAAAAAGGATAAATTTGATAAGAAATCGTCCATTGACCTTGACCTATACAGAGAATACGCTTTAAAGCTTTCAGACAAAGTAAAGGAGAATAGCAAGTTTAAAAAAAGTAAGGATTATCACGGGCTTAGTGATCATAACATGTCTGATGAAATAGTCGCGGATATAATTGCTAATCCTGATGCAATTTTTTTTATAAGTAAAAGTAAAAGACTAATTTATTTAAAGGGTGGCGACATCGCTGTTGTTGAAGCTTATGGCAGCGGAAAAGGTAATACCATAACAGCCTATGGGTCATCCGGCATAAAGGGTGCAAGTGGTAAAGCTGCATTAGGTGGGTTGGAAAGCGATCCCGGTGCCCCTGTAACAGAGGAAATGATACTGGAAGGTAAAATTCCTGCAGGGAAAGGACGCAAAGGATTTATTGAACCTGGAGTTAAATTATATCCATAAAAATTGAAGTTTATGTTCGAACTTAAAACCGAAAAACATATAGAGTTCCTTCCCGGGCAACAGCTTTCATGCAAGCCCCGGTTGATCATTTCTGATACCCGGTTGTTATTAAGCAAAGCCACTACACTTGAAGACTTTGAAAAAGAAACAACCACTTCTGTTGGAAGTGTCGAAGACTGGCTGCATTTTGACAAAACCGATTCTTTTGGCTTCGATATAGAATCCCAATTACTAAAGCTAATTTATTTATATTATCCTGAACAAAACAAAATGCCAGACAATCTAAGTCTTTTTAAAAAAGCAGAACGGATCACAGGCATTCCTAAACTTCAGGATTCTGAAGATTTCGATATTTCTCCATTTGATTACAGATATTACAGCATTAACGACAATTTACTATTGTCCTTCGGAGAGGAATCATCTTCTGTTAGTTCACTTGTAGAGATGCGAATAGCGCAGGATGTTTCTTTATTCTTTGGGGATGGTCTCTATTGTGCTTGGGGAATATACAATCCCGAACTGTATTTAACTGATAACTTTAGTGCAATAAAGGCCCGACAATCCAGCGAATTCCTTAAAGGCAGTTTCAAAAGCGCATTTGATTTGATCTCCATTGAAAATATTGACCGGATGGATGAGAAAGATGATGCAATACTTAATCAAATTGCCATCTTAAATAACGAAATTGTGGAGCATAAAGAATATGCTGACAATGAAGGGTTGTCAATTATCCAAAAATGGCTGTATGATATTGCAGATCGGTTTTATTCTGAGTCAGACTTACAAGGACTTTTCAAGAAGTAGTCAGTTCTTAGTTAACCTTATTCCTACCTATTTCTTTAGTAAAGTCGGATCAAATCTTTTATTGATGTTTTAAAACAGTGTTACAGCTGAAACAGCTGGGGCAGCGCGTAGCGCTACAACAAAATACGAAGCCAGCCTTGGTGATGAGAATCTGAACAAACGCGTACAAGGGCAGCAGGAACAGGCCATGCAGGATATTTGAAAAAGACGCAGGAGAAGTTGAAGGCGGAGCAGGAGCAGGCGAAAAGAACATCTTTAGAAAATATTCAAAAAGCAGTTGATTGGAAAAATTCATTGAAAACGCGAACTGCTCAGGAGATGTTCGCTATCAATATCAGATTAAACAATGTGGTCCTACGGAGTACCAAGCTACTAATGGAAGTACTTCTATTTGGGCAGATGGGATTAATGAAAAAATTCAAGCCTTTGAAGATGCCAAGTATATAAAAGATCCGGCAAAAAGTCCTTATGTTGAAGGATCAAACGTACCAGACTTTGTAAGGGAGGGTGCAACAGCTGATATTGCAGGTGAAATGCAAAGGTATTCTCAATTAATCGCAGATGAAAATGTTCCGATAAAAAAATTAATAATATATGTAAATTTGCCGGAAGGAGTACCCTATTTTCAGAATATGCTAATTCAATATGGAATTCCGGGAGAAGTTATTGTAGCAAAACCTTAAAGCAGTAAATTTATTGTATGAGATACTTGATTTCAGGACTAAAAAAAGGTGATTGGCAATTTAATACCTCAAAATTATCTGAAGACATAAAAAATCATTGGTTGAATGCAACTATACGAAATGTTGAAAATGAATCAACACACTTTGCTTATTCCTTTAATATTCCATTTAAAAGCGATGAGCTGAGCGGAGATTTGCATAAAAGTGAGCAGTTTATCGGTTTTGAAGGGGATATTGAAGCTTGTGCTGAGTTTGCAAAATGGATCGTTGATTTTACAAAGCCCATGGTTGATTTAATGATGTATGATCAGGGGTACAATGAAAATTGTGTTGTAAATTCACAGACAAAAGTTAGCGATATTGTTACTGCCTTTAGTTAACAGATTCTTTCAGCAGCTAAAAAACGTATTCCTCTTGAGATTAATTGGCTTGAGATTATTCTTATTAGGTATCTTAACGAGGATAATGTATGATTGATTTGATTGCGAAAAAGTATATTTTTTAAATGTCTAAATTATTAATATCAGCTCAAGAAGAAGGCCAATGGAATATTGAGTCAAATAGTTTTGCAGGCTTAGGCCACAAAAAAGCCCCCCATTTCTGAGAGGCTTTAAGCTTTAGGTTTTTCGCCTTGTACCCGGGACCAGGGTCAAACCGGTACGATCGCAATGATCACAGGATTTTAAGTCCTTTATGTCATACCCTTCCAAAGACAATTTTTCCTATTTTTAACCAAAATACATCCTATGAAACAACTAAGATTCTTTTTTACGTTTATGACCATTGTCCTTATGTCAGGTTTTTGCTCTGCTACCGTTTGGTTTGTGGGGGCAACACGTACGTATACATTGCCGAGCCAGGTGAAAAATCTGGTGGCGGACGGAGACACCATTTATCTCGATGGTGGTGTTTACGCCAACGATGCAACAAAATGGACGAAGAAAGATCTTAAGTTCATTGGTCTTGGTACTGGGAGCAATCGCAGCATCCTGCAGCATTCGGGCGACATCGGAAACGGCAAGGGCATTTTTGTTTTTGAAACGCCTGGCACCTGTGATAATCCATACATTGAAAACATTGTTTTCGACGGCGCGCAGGTGTCGGACGCAAACGGCGCCAATGGCGCGGGAATCCGATTCCAGGCGAACAACATCACCGTTAAAAACTGCCGGTTTGTAAATTGTCAGAATGGGATCCTGGAAGGCAACGGCGCGGTAACAACGAGCAACGTGATGATCTATGATTCGGAGTTTGAGAACAATGGATACCAGCTGCAAAACGATCCGACGTATTCAGGCTACGAGCACAACATCTACATCAGCGCGGGTGCAGATACACTGTGGGTACAGAATTGCTACTTTCACCGTCCGCGCGGACAGGCGAACTCGCTTAAAACGCGTGCACAACGCAGCTATATCCTTTATAACCTGATTGATGAGGAAGCGACAGGATATGGAAGCTGGGAGCTGAACATTGCGCAGGGAGGATTGAACGTGATCATGGGGAATGTGATCATACAGGGGCCCGGGAGCGCAAATCATGGGATTATCGGCTATGATGCAGTTTCAAATCCACTTGAAGATCTTTATTTTGTGAATAACACCGTGATAAATCAATACGCTGGTAATATTCAATATTTTAATACAGTTCCGGCGTCTGGCATCAATACATTCAAAATTTACAATAATATTTTTGCGTCTGTTCCCGGGGCGAGCAACACAATGTTCAGCAGCCACACGCCATCATCACTCGATTCAGCGGGTAATGTGATGTCCGTAAATTATTCCACGTTCGGCTTTGCAAACGCTGCCGCAAATGATTATTCGCTGACAGCATCAGCTGTTGCGGCGATTGATGCAGGCGTGGCCGCTGGTACAACATCGGAAAGCTTCCCGCTTATCCCGGTAAAAATGTATCAATCATATACTTCGGCTTTGGTTCCGCGAAGTACTGCGGGCGGCGTTATTGATGCAGGCGCTTACGAGATCAGCACCCCGATGGGCGCGCAATATTTGAACACTGGCTTGTCTGTCTTTGTGTATCCTAATCCATCCGCCGGCATCTTTAACCTCGATCTGACAACGCTTCCTGATAAGAACACACATCTTGAAGTATATAATTCTTTAGGGGCATTGGTATTTTCACTTCAGCCGCCCATTTCCGGCCGCTGTCAGTTTGATCTGCAAGACCAGCCAAAAGGTGTATACTTCATTAAGATCCAAAGTGGATTTAATGTTATAAAGAGAATGATTGTCCTTAAGTAGGCTATATTGGTTCCGCGCCGACAAAAAATCAGGGAAGCGTCGCGTCCAGGCCACCGTTAAGAGATAATTTATTGAACGTAGAATCCTACGATCGAAATGACTGTTGTCGCGGGAAGAAGAATTGGGCTTTAAATTTGACCTGCCAATTATCAAATAGAAAAACTAATGGAAAGAGATTAAAAACACAAGAGCGACAAGACTTTCAGCCCTATCGCTCTTTATTTAGTTTTGCCCTCCTTCGCTGAAGCTTCGGAGGACGCTGTACCCGGGACCGGGGTCGAACCGGTACGATCGCAATGATCACAGGATTTTAAGTCCTGCGTGTCTACCAATTCCACCACCTGGGCATGTTACTCAAACTTGAATTTGCCGGAGGCAAGATTTAGTTTGAGTTGCATCCCGATGTTAATCGGGATCCGTTTAATCTTTCCGGTTTGGTAGAACCGGCGATTGCTCAAAAAAATACCCTCCCGGTTAAGAGAGGGATTCTCTGGAGCGAAAGACGGGGTTCGAACCCGCGACCTCGACCTTGGCAAGGTCGCGCTCTACCAACTGAGCTACTTTCGCAATAAATCAAATAACCATCGTACTCCTGCGGTCCGCTTTCCAAAGCCATTGGAAACCTGCTCCCGCAATAATGGATTGCAAAAGTAAGTATTTTTTTAATTCTGCAAAATATTTACGCAAAAATCATTTATCATTTTTTTTCGCAAAATAGCTCCCGGTTGCCCAGAGTACGTATATTTAGGGCATATTCACAATATTTACCAGGAATGACCAAAATGAATAAAGTAATGGCAGGCTATCACATGCTGATGATCCTGTCGCAGGTGGACGGAGAATTTGATAAAAGCGAGGGCAAAGTGATCGTAAAGTACCTGAAGGATGCTTTCCCTTTCCATGTGAACCTCGATAACGAGGTGGAAGTGCTGAGCTCACTGCCGCAGGAAGACTATTTCCTGCATTTTAACAATGCCATGAACGATTTCTATGAGGATTCCATCCCGCAGGAGCGCGTGGATTTCCTGAATTTTGCCGTGAAAATGGTAAAAGCCGATAAAAAGATCACCCCGGAAGAAAATAAATTCCTGAAAGAACTATTCTTTGCCTGGGAATCGGAACACGAAGGAGTGTAGATGCCCTAATTCGTATTTCGTATATTCGTATAAATTCGTAATTCGTAGGATTTACCCGCCGATCATCTTCTTGATCTCGTTCAGCTTCATCAGCGCTTCCACAGGCGTTAATGTATTGATGTCGGTTTTCTGCAGTTCATCCTTGATGTTCTCCAGCACCGGGTCGTTCAGCTGGAAAAAGCTCAGCTGCATATTATCAGCCGGCTGGATCTTTACTTCCTCCGCTCTCCGGCCTGCATTCTTCTTTCCTTCACCGTTCGCCGTTCCTGTTTTATCGCGTTCGCCTTCCAGCTGCGCCAGGATCTGGTTGGCCCTGTCGAGCACCTTCTTCGGCATGCCCGCCATTTTCGCCACATGGATCCCGAAGCTGTGCTCGCTTCCGCCGGGAACCAGCTTGCGCATGAACAGCACCTTGTTCCCGACCTCCTTCACCGATACATTGAAGTTCTTGATGCGGTGCATGCTCGTTGCCATTTCATTCAACTCGTGGTAGTGTGTGGCAAATAAGGTTTTCGCTTTCGCGGATGGGTGTTCATGGATGTATTCGGCAATCGCCCAGGCAATGGAAATGCCGTCGTATGTGCTCGTTCCGCGTCCGATCTCATCCAGCAGGATCAGGCTGCGGTCGGAAAGATTGTTCAGGATGCTCGCCGTTTCATTCATCTCTACCATAAAGGTTGATTCGCCGGAGGAGATGTTATCCGAAGCGCCAACGCGGGTAAAGATCTTATCCACGAGGCCGATGTTCGCATGCTTGGCCGGCACAAAGCTGCCCATCTGCGCCATCAGCACGATCAGGGCGGTTTGCCTCAGCAGCGCCGATTTACCGCTCATGTTGGGCCCTGTGATGATGATCACCTGCTGCTTTTCATTATCGAGGTACACATCGTTGGCGATGTATTCCTCGCCAACAGGCAATTGCTTTTCGATCACGGGATGGCGGCCGTTCTTGATGTCGAGCGTTTTGTTTTCAAGGATATGCGGGCGCACATAATTGTTCTTGTGTGCAATGGTGGCAAACGATAAGAGGCAGTCCAAACGCCCGATCAGCGAGGCATTCAGCTGGATGGCCGGGATCGTGTCCATGAGCGAGATCACCAGGTCGGTGAACAGCCGCGCTTCCAGCGCCTGGATCTTTTCTTCCGCGCCAAGGATCTTCTCTTCGTATTCTTTCAATTCAGGAGTGATATAACGCTCGGCATTCGTGAGGGTTTGCTTTCGCATCCACTCAACGGGTACTTTATCCTTATGTGTATTGGTAACTTCGAGGTAATAGCCGAAAACGTTGTTGAACGCCACTTTCAGCGACGGAATGCCCGTGATCTCGCTTTCGCGCTGCTGGATCTGCAGCAGAAAATCCTTGCCGGAATAGGAGATCCTTCTCAGGTCGTCCAGTTCTGCATTCACGCCTTCCGTGATCACATTTCCCTTGATGACCAGGTAGGGAGGGTCGGCCGTGATCTCCTTTTCGATCCGCTCGATCACCGGCAGACAGGGATCCAGCTGCTCCGCGATCTTCTGCAGCGATGGGTTCTTTGATTCGGCACAGGCCTTTTTGATCGGGGCGAGGGCAGATAAGGCGCGCTTCAGCTGCACCACTTCCTTCGGGGAAATACGTGCCGTGGCAACCTTTGAGATAATGCGTTCCAGGTCGCCGATCAGCTCCAGCTGCTCAATGATGCCTTCCGATACTTCTGCGTTCGACAGGAAATAATCCACCACTTCCAGGCGCTCATCGATGGGTGCTTTGTCTTTTAAAGGCAATGCCAGCCAGCGTTTCAGCATGCGCGAGCCCATGGGGGAAACGGTCTGGTCAATGATGTCGATCAGCGTGCGTGCACTGTCGTTATGCGAGCCGAACAGCTCGAGGTTGCGGATGGTGAAGCGGTCGAGCCAAACGTATTTTTCTTCCTCTATCCTCGAGATCGTGGAAATGTGCTTCACTTTATCGTGCTGCGTATCGGCAAGGTAATGCAATGCAGCTCCCGCGGCTATGATCGCCTGCTCCAATCCTTCAATTCCAAAGCCTTTCAGCGATTTGGTGCCGAAATGCTTCAGCAGGCATTCGTGCCCGAACTCGGAAGTATAGGCCCAGTCGTCGAGGCCGTAGATGTAAAACTTATCGCCGAACGATTCGGTGAACAGCTTCTTTTTGTTCTTCTGGAACAGGATCTCCTTCGGGCGAAAGCTCTGTAGCAGCTTATCGATATAGTCGGTTGCGCCCTGTGCGATAAAGAATTCGCCGGTGGACACATCGAGGAACGATACGCCTGAGATCTTTTCAGTGAGGTAAACGCTTGCTAAAAAATTATTGGCTTTGTGGTCAAGTACTTTGTCGTTATAGGAAACTCCGGGAGTAACCAGCTCGGTAACACCGCGTTTAACAATGGTTTTGGTAAGCTTGGGGTCTTCCAGCTGGTCGCAGATGGCAACACGCTGCCCGGCACGCACCAGCTTCGGCAGGTAGGTATCCAGCGAATGATGGGGAAAGCCGGCCAGCTCGATAAAGGAGGCATAGCCGTTGGCACGCTTCGTAAGAACAATGCCGAGAATGTTTGCAGCTTTCACGGCATCGCTGCCGAATGTTTCATAAAAATCGCCCACACGGAACAGCAGCAGGGCATCCGGGTATCTTGCCTTGATCTGGTTGTATTGTTTCATTAGCGGAGTTTCCGTTTCCGCCGCCGCACCTTTCGCTGCCGTTTTGCTCTTTGCCATCACAGGTAAAAATACAAAACGGATGTACACTCGATTTGCAAAGTTTTTAACAGTTTTGAGCAGTTACAAGGGCGCTGCTTACTTTTGATAATACAGTTTCTCTTCCGCGAGTACGCCCCAGAAGCGGAGCAATTGGGTGTTTTGAGCGGAATTTTCAGGTTGGGTGATCTTGTTCCATGACATGATGGTGCAATCCGTATTCAGCAGCACGATGCGTTCCTTCGACTGTGCTATTGCATTCAGCGCGTTCTTCTCACATTGATTCGCGCCGGTTTGAGGCTGGTCGGCAAGGGTAAATATTATTGCAACAGCGATTACCGGACAGAGATACCAGCTGCGCCTGTAATTTTTAATTAAGAAATAAGTGGAGATGCCATAAAGCAAAATAAGAGCGATTGTTACCGGCATGACCGTATCGTATCTCAGGATATAAGGGCGGTAATTCTTGTAGCCTCCAAGGGGCAGCAATGCAATGTATAAGAGAGAGAACAGTCCGATCCATTTGAACAGGGCGATGATCTTTTTGCCTTCGTTTGTGGCAAATTGTTTTTTCATCAGGAAGAAATTAATGATCAGCATAATCAGCAGCACAGGAAAGCCGATCTTTTGAGTAACGAGATAATACAACCCTTCCGGGAGCCTTGCATATCTTTCTGTAACCGGCATATCTTCACCGGCGAAAATGGAATTGTGGGTCCCGAGATACAATGAATACAGGCTTAAAGCACCCGTAAGCACAATGAAGAATAAATAGGTTCGAGGAATTTGTTTCAGCGCCTTCAGTAATCCTGTAGGTGAATTTTTCTGCGATAGGACGCCGGCCTTCATGATGAAAAAAATACCGCAGAGGAGAATAAGTACAAGGAAGATCCCCGGTTGCAGCGGCCCGCTAAATATCAGTATCACTGCAAGAAGCATTAGCCCGGCAGCCAAAGCTCTGCTCATGCTGATGTTTTTATGAAAGATCCTGTGAAAAAAAGGCAGACAAAAGATCAGCAGGAGGCAGGCGGGAAGCGCATAAAAGAAAGTGTAGGTGATCGAATGATCGATAATTCCCATATAGCTCCTGTATCCGTTCGACTGGAACAAAGGCGTAACAAGCGCCATCGCCATTATATAATTTTTCGCAGCCACGTTTTTATTACCTGTTATAAACCGGGCCAGCAGCACGATCATCAGCAACTGTATGATTGTTTTTGCAAATGCCGCAGATAAATAAATACTGTCGAGCGGTGATGCTATCTTCTGGAAAATAAAAGGAACTGTCCGGAAGTATCCTGAAAACATCCAGTGGGCAAAAAAGCGGTTGGGGTTCGGATAAACCGCTCCCTGCGTGATCACCTTAAAGCCGAATGGGTCTTCGAGGATCTGGTTAGTAACTTCGGTTGGGATCACTCCTCCTGAAATGTCACCGTCCAGCGGAACCTGCAGGTGCTGGTAAAAAGTATAACCAATGTCGGCAAGTACAAAAAGTAAAAGACAGTAATAGATTATTCTTTTATTCATAGGTGTTAGCAATCTGAACGAAAATAGTAAATTCAAACGGAATAATTTAAGAGGGCTGCAAATATCTCGTGGAAGGGACAAGGGAGGTTCTCTATTTATTCTAACTTTGCTTCATAACACACAGGTAATGCCCCGAAGCCTTTTACTATATCTGATCTTACTCATGCTGTTGTTAAGCGGTATTTACATGCCTGTTTCTGCGCAGATGTGTGCAGGTACAAAAGTGATCCTGCTCGATACGCTTGTTAATGACGGCACAGAATGGCACCTGGAATTCAGTGATGAGTTCGATGCAACAGCGCTGGACCTGTCAGTGTGGGAAGGCAAGATTTCTTCGCAAGGGGCATTAGATGGCAGCGATGCATATCGTACACTGGATAACGTTACCGTATCCCCTGAAACATACTATGGTGAAAGCACTTCCGCAACCGGTGTGTGCCTCATTAACCTTAAGCAGGAAACTGTTGTAAGGCCGGCTACCTTCTGGGATCCGGGCAGCCCTGTACTAACGTATCATTACACTTCCGCCGATGTTGTTTCAAAGCAGCAGTTCAGCTGGGGGAAATATGAGATCAGGTGCAAGCTGCCAAAAGGAAAAGGTTTTACCACATCGTTCTGGATGTATGGAGAGCAAAATAAGATAGGGAACGAGATCGATGTATTTGAGATGAATAATGAATACAATATACTGGGAGAGTATGATGAAAAGCTGCTTTGCAAAGTTCCTGAAATGCATTACCATTTATGGGATAAAACCGCATCTCTTGCAGGTATTGATAATAATTGCGGCACATATACAGGAAATGCGCGGACCACTGATTATTCGGAGGACTTTCATACATTTACCCTGGTGTGGGACAGGTGGGCGCTCAGCTGGTACATTGATGGCAGGCTTATAAAAAGCGCGGGACAATGGTATGACCTGAACGGCAACATTGTGACTGCTGCCAATATAAAGCCCATGCAGGTGGTTTTAAGAAACGACTGGTATCCTACCAACTTAATGGCAATTATTTTTGCATTGAATATAGAATCGGGAAAAGGCGCGCCGGATAACTCCGTATCACTTCCTGCGTCGATGCTGATTGATTATATCAGGTATTATAAAAAGAATTAACGCGTAATGATTTGTCCTGAGTACGATAAATTAAAACCGTATCTTCACTTTAATTATGCGCAAACTACAAAACGAAGAGCTCAAGCGTAAATCGGTCGATGAATTTAAATCTTCGTCCAAAACGCCCGTTGTGATCGTTCTCGACAATGTCAGGAGCCTCAACAACGTTGGCTCTGTTTTTCGCACGGCCGATGCATTCTTAATTGAAGCGGTGTACCTCTGCGGTATCACCGGGCAGCCGCCGCACAAGGAAATTCAGAAGACCGCCCTCGGCGCAACCGAGAGCGTATCCTGGAAATACCTTGGAAGCACGCTGGAGGCCGTGAATGAATTGAAAGCCGACGGCTACCTTGTGTATGCCATCGAGCAGGCCGAATCGGCCATCATGCTCAATAATTTTATGCCTGCACGAAAGCAGAAGATCGCGATCATTTTCGGGAACGAGGTAAAAGGCGTTCAGCAGGAAGTGATCGATGCAAGCACCGATGTAATTGAGATCCCGCAGGTGGGAACCAAGCATTCATTGAACATTGCGGTAAGCGTAGGAATTGTGATGTGGGACCTTTACCTGAAGATCAGGTAAGTTATTTCTTTTTCGGGCTTTGTTGCGTTTGCAGGCTGTCCGTTTGGTTCAGCGTGGTATCTGCCGCAATTTTCTGGAGCCTGTAATAATTCTTGTACATTTTCTTTAAGTCGGCGTTGATCTTGCTCGTGTACGTAACATCATACGCGAAGCCTTCCATTGCAAGGTTGTAGCTTACCTTGGCGATCGGGTTCTTCAGCACCGAAACATCCAGGCCGTTCACTTCCTCGAACAGGTCCACATCGAAGCTGAAATTAAAAATATCCTTTTGGTCGTTCGGCACTTTGGTGCTTACCAGGATGCTTTTTGTTACAAAGCCTTTCCGGGAAATATCGATGCGGAAGTTCTTGTCGAGCGGAAGCTTGAAATCACATTTTCCTTTTTTATTCGTCCATAGCTCGGAGTAGGGGATGTCGCCGCTGTAGATGGTGATCAGCACACTGTCCAGCGGCCTGATCTCGTTCGCTTTTTCATTTTCAGTGCCCTTCAGCTGGCGGATATAGCCTCTCAGCTCAACATAATAATCTTTGGCTTTGATAGAATCTGCAGCCGTCATTTTGCCTTTGACAGGCGTACGCGTTTGACTGATGGCCACAGGCGCCAATGCAAGGAAGAGGAGTAGCGAAAATACCGTAGCCGGTCTGTTCATCGATAAGGTGCGTCTGTGTTGAAACAAAATTAGGAAAATATACGCACCAATCACAATTTAAAGCGGATTAAAATAAAAAAGCGCCCCACGAAAACCGGGGGCGCTTTTTATAAGATTGGTTAAATGATTAGTTCACCATTGCTTTGAAGTCTGCATTGTCGCGGAACTTAATGAATTCAGCATCGTCTTTTGCCATTTGCTTGAAAGAAGCATCTTTCTGGATAGCGGCTTTCAGGTTGTTGTTCATCACATCAGCCTTGCCCTGGCGTGCGCCGGCGATCGCTTTCAGGTAGAACGATAAAGCAGCATCTTTTTCAGTAGAGTTGTCGATGGTCGACATAGCTCCGTCTGTGTTGCCGTTCAACAATTTGGCCAGTGCAGCGTTGAAAGAGTTGCTGCTTCCGAAATCAGCTACAGCAGCAGCGTAGTTACCGTTCTGGATCTCGATGATTCCCATGTTGTAAGCAACATCAGGGCCTGCAGCCGAAGCAGATTTGTACATCTCCATTGCAGCTTTTCTGTCGCCTTTCCAGCGTGCAACAATCCCTAAGTTATTTTTGATAACCGGATTGTTAGCCGATAAGCCGTCTGCTTTTTTGAATTCTGCTTCAGCATCGTTCAACTTGTTCTGCATTAAGTAGATCATACCAACGTTGTTGGATGTTCTCCAGTCGGAACCGTATTTTGTTTCTGCTTTTTTGTAGATGTCAAGCTTGGTGTTAAGGTCCTGTGTTAATGTAGCAGCATAAAGGATCTCTTCCACTGATAAGCTGTCAGGTGATGACATTGCCAGTTTGGTGATCTGCTCATCTGTGCGGCTGTTCACGTCAACATTCAGGGTCATTACAGACCTTCTCAGCTTAGGAAGGATCTTGTCAGCAACCTCAGTGTAGGTCTTAGAAAGGTTTTTGATCTCTTTCTCGCGTGTTTCTCCGTCAGGATACATAGTAAGAACGCGTAAGATCAGGTCTTTGTCGGCAATTGAAGAAGCTTCCATTGCTTTTTTGAATCCGTCCCAATCCTCTGCAGTAGTAACGATGTTGTAGAACTCGTCCTTCTGTGCAGCTTCCACTTTCATTTTCTTGTCTTTGAAAGCGGCTTCCATTGCTTTTCTTGTTTCCTTAGCCCTGTTCTCGGCAAGGTTTGCATTCAATGTTAATTCTCCGTCCGGTGAAGCGTAAGCAGAAATGTTCATGTTCTTGAACATAATGTTAGGGTTCGTGATAGAGCTGGTGATGTAGGCTTTCAGTGCTTTCATTTCAGCGCTGTTCATTTCCGAACCGCGTACCTGCGACTGGTTGATCACGAAAAAGATCTGCGCCATTTCTGAATGAGGAACCACTTTTTTGAAATCGTCCTTGCCGATGATCGCTTTGTCATCCGCTTTTACCAGTAACGGAGTGATGATCGTTCCGTCAGCAACCTTTTTGTTAGGAAGGTCCTTTGTTTTTTTCTTTACAGCACCGGATGCTTTGATCTCGAGTGTAGCCACTTTCATCTCAGGAGTGTAGGCAACTTTATCGGTGTATGAAAAATTTCCGCCTTTGCTGTTGCTGATCTTCATTCCTGTACCTTCAACTTTCTCTCCGATCAAAACCAGTGGTTTCAATGCTTTCTCCCCGCCATTATATTTGATGATCGGTGTAGTTGTAACGGTAGCCTTTTTAGGGAATACTTTTGCAGGGTATGTGCCTGAAATGTTAACAGTAATACTGTCTCCATGCATTTCCATTGGGTCCGGAGTAACTTTATAGGTAATCTTATCGGCATTCTTCACCAATTTACCTAATCCAGTACAGGAGGTCAATGCTACTGCTGTGATCACAGCTAAACCTAATGTTTGTAAAGATTGATTTTTCATTTGTTGAATTTAGTTAGTTCGTATCGTTTTTAATTTTTGTGGTTATTAAAATATCGTACTATTAAGATGCAAAAATAATTAAATTTTCAAATAAAGAAAGTTTTTATTCATTTATCCTCCTGCAAAACAACCGTAATGGGCGTTTTTATAATGTGACCCTTGTTATCCCTGCATTGTAGGGCTTGTTAATAATTCCTGAAATATGGGAATAATGTTCCTCATTTTGGGCAAAATCGAAATGGTTCACATCAATGATCAGGATGCGCTGATCGCTTAGTTGTTTGAGGAAGTCGAAGTACGAGCCCTGGATCTCTTCCAGGTACTCTGCTGTTATGTTTTGCTCGTACGAACGGCCTCTTTTTTTGATGTGCCGGAGCAGCCTGTCGATGTCGTGATAAAGGTATACAAAGAGGTCGGGCTTTGGCAGCGAATCGTTGATGATATGAAAGAGCCTTGTGTACAGATCGTACTCGGCCTCGTTAAGGTTGGCCTTCGCAAAAATAAGCGACTTCAGGAAGTAATAATCGGAGATGATCCTCGGCTGGAAAAGGTCGTGCCGGCCCAGCTCTGTTTTCAGCTGCTGAAAGCGCTCTGCAAGGAACGACATTTCCAGCGGGAAAGCATACTTCTCGCGGTTCTCATAAAATTTAGGAAGAAAAGGGTTGTCGGCAAACTGCTCGAGGATCAGCCGCGCATTGCTGTCGTTCGCGATCCGCGTGGCCAGCGTTGTTTTTCCCGCGCCAATGTTGCCTTCCACAACAATAAAGTTATAGGGGCTATCCACGGGCGTTTCCTGGGATTGGTTCGAGCAGCTTCACTGCAGAGGTGTCGCTGCATTCGCTCAGCAGCGTGGCAATGCTCTTGTTCAGTACCGGGTGAATGTAATCCGGGGCTATGGCTGCAAGCGGCGCCAGCACAAACCTTCGCGCTGCTATATGAGGATGCGGAATGCTGAGCTTCGGTATGCTGATAATATCGTTGTTGTAAAAAAGAATGTCGATGTCCATTGTTCGCTCCGCCCATTTGCGCTCATCACGGATCCTTCCAGCCGCAGCTTCTATGCTAAGCAGCTGCTCCAGCAGGGCAGGGGCGGAGAGCTCCGTTTCCACCAGCAGCGCCTGGTTGTAAAAGTCGGGCTGCTCTGTATTGCCCCATGGCGCAGTAACAAAGATCCCCGATGCCTTAACCACCGCGCCCGCCTGCTCAGCAATGAGTTTCCTTGTGCGCTCAAGGTTTTCGAGCCTGTTGCCGATGTTCCCGCCCAATATGAGGTATGCCTGGTTCATTGCTCAAATATAGCCATATTCACATTCCGTACTTGCGTGCTAAATTGATTTTATTACATTTGTTAAAACATTTATACAGCACATTATGAGAAAACTTTTACTTGCAATTATCTTTATTGCTGCTTCTCTTTATTCAGGGAAAGTAAACGCACAGGCGCTGCCTGCAACCTATTTTCAGCAGACCATCGTTACCGGCCTTGCGTATCCTGTTGATTTCGACTGGGCTCCTGACGGGCGCTATTTCATCACGCTGAAAGGCGGCAATTCCACAGGCTCCTGCTCCAACGGGAAGATCCTCGTGTACAGCGCTGCCGGTGCCCTCATCGGTACTTTCTACGACCTTACCGATTCCGTGAACTGCGATTTTGAGCGCGGATTGCTCGGCATTGCCCTGGATCCCGCATTTGCAACCAATCATTATGTGTATGTATATTATGTCCACAAATACGGAACGGCAAACTCCTGCCGCGTGCTTCGCTTTACGGAAGCTGCAAACGTGGGAACAAGCCCTACGATTATCTGCGACATCAATCTGAACGGCGTTTCGCCAGCACCTGCCGGAAATCACTTCGGAGGCATGATCCGCTTCCGTCCTACAGAGCCCGACAAAATTTATTTCTGTATCGGCGACCTTGCCTACCAGCAGGGAAATCCAACGCTGAACTATGCGAACAAGCTCAACAAGCCATGGGGAAAGATCCTGCGCATCAATTCCAACGGGACCATTCCAACCGATAATCCTTTTTATGACGATGGCAATCCGGCCACAGGCAACGATGACCGCATCTGGTCATACGGGCACCGCAACGGTTTCGGGATGACTTTCAGCCCTCTTACCGATACCATGTATTACAGCGAGAACGGCTGGAATGCGTATGACGAGTACAACGTGATCCACAAAGGCGGAAACTACGGATGGGCCACCTGCGAAGGGGATTTCGTATACAACACATCCACGCCATGCACCGGCTTCATCAACCCGATAGCTACCTGGGGAGCTCCATTGGGCGGGATCACCGGAACGGTTTATTATTCCGGCACAACAATGCCCGAGTTCAATAACCATATCCTTGTGGCTGACAACGATTACGGCCGCATCTATGACCTTACGCTGGGCAATGCCCCGGCATACGATATGGTAACCAGCAAAGTGATCTTCGCCGACATCGTTACGCCTACAGGTGTGGGCATCACTACGCTGAGAGAGGGCGCCGACGGATGCCTGTACGCGATGAAAGGCGGTTACACCACCAACGGACAGATCTACAGGATCTGCCATGTGGGAACCGGCATTGCAACTATGGCCGGCAACCTGAACTATATCGGGCAGAATTACCCGAACCCTTCAACAGGCGAAACACAGATCGATTACAGCATTTCCGATGCATCGGAAGTGATGATCGAGTTGTACGATGTAACCGGCAGGAAAGTGAAAACCATCCTCAACGGATCACAGGATCCGGGAGACCATACTGTAACAGTTAGCGGCCTCGATAAATTTGCGGAAGGCAGCTATTTCTACAAGATAGAAGTGAAGCAGAACGGTAAAACGGCATACACTGCAACGAAGCGGTTGATGATCGTAAAATAAATTTTTTTATACCTGAATTGCCCTGCCTTTACATGATGAAAGCAGGGCAATTTTTTTTTGTAGCAAAAAAATTGTTTCTTTGAGAGCGGAATGAGCATGGTCACAAAAACACGACATACGGAAGAGGAGCTGGTTGAAATGCTGAAGCAGGGTAACCGGCATGCGTTTTCCGTACTGTACGACAACTATTCCAGGGCACTGCTCGGTGTCATCAAAAAAAACATTTCCGACGATGAGATAGCAGAGGATGTGCTCCAGGATTCTTTTATCAAGATCTGGAACAACCGCCTGATGTACAATGCTTCCAAAGGCCGCCTGTACACCTGGATGCTCAATATCGTGCGCAATACCAGCATCGATTACCTGCGCTCGAAGCAGAACAAGATGGATGAGAAGATCCAGCGCGGCGATAATACCGTGCATGAGGTGAACAGGCTGAACAATACAGAGCAGAACACCGACCGGATCGGCATTAAGAAGATAGTGGACGAATTAAAGGAAGACCAGCGCAGGCTGATCGACCTTGCCTATTTTGAAGGATATACCCAGGAAGAGATCGCTGAAAAGCTGTCGATCCCGCTGGGCACGGTAAAAACACGAATGAGAGCGGCATTGATGGTATTGCGCAAACTGATCAGGTAAATTGGAACTACAGGAATTCATAGCATCCGGAATGCTCGAAAGCTATATTTTGGGCACTGCCACTGCGGAGGAGATCAAACAGATCCGCGAGATGGAAAAGCTGTACCCTGAAGTGAAAGCCGAAATGGAAGAGATCGAGGCATCGCTGCTCCGCTATTCGGAAGCCGGTGCTGCTCCTTCCGGCAGGCTGAAAAAGAACCTGGAAGCACAGCTGTTTGAAAAAGAAGCAGCCCCTAAAAAACGTTCTTCTGTTGTCAATATCAGCTCGCTCAGCGGCCCTTCCAATTGGATGCGCTATGCTGTTGCAGCTTCCGTAGGCTTGCTCATCGGTGTTTCCGCAGTTACCTATTCCCTTTACAGCCAGCTCAGCAAAGCCCGTGTGCACCTTGCAGCCATGCAGCTGGAAAATGAGGTGCTTGCCGATGAGATGGGAAAGCAGCGCGTGGAGCTCCGCCAGCAGATCGCATTGCTTACCGATAAAAAAATAGAATTGGCCATGGTGCTGAAGCCCGGCAGCAAAGTGGTTTCTTTAAAAGGAATGGACATTGCGCCGGAATCCACCGCAATGATCATCTGGAATACCAAAGACAAACAAGTGTATCTCAATGCCGCTTCATTGCCAACGCCTCCGCAGGGCAAGCAATACCAGCTCTGGGCGATGGTGAACGGCAAGCCGGTTGATGCCGGCGTGTTCACGCTTACGGAAGGTACTGCCTTTGTAATGCAGAGAATGAAGGATATTCCCGAAGCGCAGGCCTTTGCGGTAACGCTCGAAAATGAAGGCGGCAGCCCTGCGCCGACCATGGACGTGATGTACCTGATGGGAAGTGTTCCTGTGTAAGCAGCCGTTTTTCTTCCAGCCATTCCTTATCTCAACTTTTTATAAAAATCCGGATGTCACAAAAGTGTGAAAGTGTCCAGTGAATTGCTTTGCCGAATGGTCAATTTAGCATTCCGGAATTACTAAACCTTTCCTTTCCGGTATTTTACGCACGATCCGGCCTTCATGCTGAATAATTTTCCGAAGATCTACATGTGGTTTTATTTCCTGCAGGTAAAGGCAACTGCGCCTTCCGCCGCAGAAAGCGATACTTTTGTAAGAAAGTGGGAAGAATTTACTGCCCTCAATAAACGGGAGCCCGGTATCGAAGAAATTCATAAATTAGTGCTGAATGAATAAATTGAAACTAACAGGCGGTTTTTTTAGTGCATTTATTTTTCTGCTCGTGATGAGCAGATGTAAGAGCCCTGATTATAATGCAAAGTACCACACGGCGATTAAGGTAAGCATTCCTGTGCCTGAGAGAATGGCAGAAATAAGGCAGGAGCTGTTAAAAAGCGGGGTAGATACCATGTTTGTATATGCGAGGGAATGCCAGCACTGTTATGGCCAGGCGGTTATTGGTAAAAGGAGCGAAGAAAAAAAGGGGGCAGACTACTCCCTGCTTATTTATTCATCGCCTTCCTATATTTTCTGGGTAAGCAAGGGAACTTATTTTGTGAAAAAAGTGGATCAGTTTTACGAATATGAAACCATAAAACGATGGGATTTTACGCAGATCCCTTTATATGACTATTTCCTCAGGAACAAGCCTGAAATAGAGCGCGAGTCTCTTTTTAACGGGAGGAGGGACACTGTGGCCGGGTATGGTATTAATGGGGTTATTCCAACTGAGATAAAAATTACTTATGGGCTTTATTATGAAATGGATCGTACTTTTATTTCCCGGAAAAGGCTTGCAAACAGCAGCACGTATATTCAATTCAGCATCCCCGGTTTTACCTTTGAAAAGACCCTTGAAGATCAGTATTTTCTTCCGGTGGCGGGGAAAAAAGAGGAGCAGAAATTATTAGCAGAATACCGGGAGATGTACCCTCGTGATTCTACTATAATTGTGAATACAAGGGAGAATTACATGAAAAACCGGGATATGAAACTATACCTCTGGTCAAAAATAGTGGACAGCGAACTGCTGGAAATTGAAATGCAGAAATTATGGGTGCCGGTTTCTTATAATAAAGGCCGGAAACGATAGTTAGCACTACCTGCTCACTACCACCTTCAGCACCTTCTTTCCGCTCAAAGATTCAATGTTACAGAAGTAAACCCCGGCAGGAAGCCTGGAAGTATTGATAAGAACCTGGTGGTTTCCCTTTTGCATTTCCTCATCAGCAACTTTCATGATCTCTTTCCCCGTAAGGTCGTACACGCTTACTTTCACATACTCCGTGTTCTTTAAGCTGAATGTAAGCGTGCTGCTTTGTGAGGAAGGGTTCGGAAAAAGCGAGGTGTTCTGTATGCTGCTTAATTCGTCAATACCGATCGGGACATTGTTCGGCGTCAAATAAATCCTGTAAACAGTATCATTCGCCGCGCTTGTTCCGAAGTTCCCCTGCTGAGCGCGGATGCCCCCGAGCATGTAGCCTGCAAGCACGCGCGTGTTCGGCAGGTTACGGATGTGGATCACTTCGTTTGCATAATGCGCGATGTTTTCATTCAGCACAAATTTGGCATTTGATCCAAGCAGGCCCGGAAGCTGCACCGGCAGCACTGTTTCCTCCACTGCGCCGCTTGAATGCGTGGTCATCGTGGTGATGTCGTTAATGAAAGGAACCAGTGTATCCATCGCCACAAGGCCGGTTGAAGCATTGTAATCGTAAAGGCTGATGCCGCCGAGGAAGGTGCTGTACATGCTTCCGCTCAGGGAATCAAATACAGGAATGTTGGCGCAGGTATAATGGCTCATCACCTGCTGGTAGGCCATGTTCACACTTGTTCCAGCGGAGGTGATGGTGATCGGCTCCAGGAAGGGAAGGTTCTGTGTTTTCTTAAAAACACCGCCATAGGCTTCCAGCGCAAAGCTGCCGTCGGGCTGTACGATCGGGCCAACGTTAAGGTCGCGGCGGTGAAAGTTATTCGTGTCAGCGAGGTAGGTATAATTATTTAATGTGATCGTGGTGCCGTCATCCGTAAGGTTGAACTTTTTGATGCGGTCGGTGTATTGCTGCGTGAACAGCGGAGTAGGAGGATCGCTGTAGCGCCCGCCGAAGTTATGCCCGAAGCAGAGGTAATAATCATTGCCTATTTTTCCGAGATCGCCGCCGCAAACGGCAAGGTTGGTATCGCTTACCTGCCTGATGAATGGCGCTATCGGCTGCGCATTGATCACCGCATTGATCATGTTATCGATGTGCACTGCGGTAAGCTTCGGGAACGTAACGTAAATGCTCGCAACGCTGTCGAACCCGAAGCCGCCTGCCATGTACAGGTAATCGCCATCGCGCACATATTCCATGTTGGTGCTGCGCATGGGGTCGGCAATGTTCCAGGGAAGCTGGTTCAGGTCGGCAGTATAAGAGGTCCATGTAGTAGTATCGATCACGATCACATTATCGTTCTTGAACTCCGCCGGAAATCCATCATTGCTGTTCACCCCGTGCAACCCGTTGGTGCGCCCGCCGATGATCAGCCATTTATCGCCCGATTGCGCGAATGCAAATGAATGCAGGCCGGGAATGGCGGTGCCTGTAATGGCTTCAAGGCTGATGCTGAAGGGCGGCAGCTGGCCGTATTGCGAAAATGCCTTTAAGCTCATGAAAACAATCAGGAAAAGGCTGCTTATTTTTTTAAATTTATTCATCATCTTTGTAAATGGACATGTACGTGTGTTGAGCCTTCTCTGCCTAAGGCAACGGGATCTCAAATTTAATGAATTAATCCGGGATTTTTAATTTCAGAATTTTTTTAATTGTATGACAACAGGAGAAATAGCGGATGCTTTAAAATTAACGGCGCAGCTGATGGAGCTGCATGAAGTAAATCCCTTCAAGATCAAATCCATCGCGAATGCCGCATTTAAGCTCGACAAAACAGATATCGACCTGGAAGGAAAAACACAGGAGGAGTTGTCGCAGATCGAAGGCATCGGTAAAAGCATTGCCGCGAAGATCCATGAGCTGCAAACCACCAACGGCTTGCAGGAGCTGAGCGCCATGATCGAAAAAACTCCGGTGGGCGTGATCGAAATGCTGCGCATCAAAGGAATCGGCCCTAAAAAGGTGGGGCAATTATGGCGCGAGCTGGAGATAGAAAGCGTGGGTGAATTATTATATGCCTGCAACGAGAACAGGCTGGTGACGCTGAAAGGCTTCGGCGCCAAAACGCAGGAAACGGTGAAGAAGCAGATCGAGTTCTTCCAGTCGAACATCGGGAAGTTCCATTATGCTTCCGTGGAAAAGTTTGCGACGGACCTCGTGCTGGAATTGAAGAAGCAGTATGAAACGGAATTGGTTTCGCTTACAGGCGCCATGCGCAGGAAATCGGAGATCATTGATATGATCGAGATCCTGCTCGGCACGGATAAGGCTGAAAGCAAAACGGAAATTGAAAATGTGCGGAATGTAAAAGTGAAGCTCATCTTTTGCCCGCCGGGCCAGTTCTATTCAAAGCTGTTTGAAACAACTGCCGTTCCCGGGCATTTATCCCAGATCTCAGGTCTCACATCTCAGATCTACGCTTCCGAAGAAGAGATCTATACATCGCAGGGAATGCAATACATCGAGCCGGAGCTTCGCGAAGGGCTGAATGAAGTGGAGCTGGCAAAAGCGAATAAGATCCCGAAGCTCATTGAGCTGAGTGACCTGAAAGGGATCCTTCACAACCACAGCACCTACAGCGATGGATTACATTCGCTGAAGGACATGGCTGTTTACTGCAAGGAGCTCGGCTATGAGTATCTTGGCATCTGCGACCATTCGCAATCGGCTTTCTATGCCAACGGATTGAAGCCGGAGCGTGTGATGGAGCAGCACAAAGAGATCGAAGCGCTGAATGCTAAGCTGGCACCGTTCAGGATCTTTAAGGGGATTGAAAGTGATATATTGAACGACGGCTCGCTCGATTACCCGGAAGAGGTGCTGAAAACATTTGATTTTATTGTTGCTTCGGTGCATTCCAATTTAAAGATGACAGAGGAGAAAGCAACTGCGCGAATTCTGAAAGCGATTGAAAATCCATACACAACCATCCTTGGCCACCCCACCGGAAGGTTATTATTGTCGCGCCCCGGCTACCCGATCGACCATAAAAAGATCATTGATGCATGCGCTGCGAACAATGTAGTGATAGAGCTGAATGCGCATCCGTACCGTCTCGACATCGACTGGCGCTGGATCCAGTATTGCATGGAGAAAGGCGTTAAGGTCTCCATCAACCCCGATGCGCATGAAAAGGAAGGCTACCACGATATGTATTATGGCGTTTGTGCGGCAAGAAAAGGAATGCTCACGAAGGAGATGTGCTTTAATTCATTGACGCTGATGGAAATCGAAAGCCATTTCGTAAAAGAAAAAAGTAAATAGGTTAATTGGGTTAATTTGGGCTGCGCCTGAATTACCTAATCACTAATTAACCAAGAACAAATTTTAATTTTCAACTTTTCAATCTACAACCCGAATATGCCGATAATAAATTCAATTGCAAGCTGGTGGATGAAGAAGCGGATGCACCAGATCGAGCTGTTCATGAAGTATCCGTATGATGTGCAGAATGAATGGCTGCGCAAGCTCGTGGATTCGGCCGAGCTTACCGAATGGGGGAGGATGCACAATTTTGAGGGCATCCATAATTACGAGCAGTTCAAAAGGAATATCCCGCTGCAGGATTATGAATCGCTGAAGCCGTACATCGACAGGATCAGGCAGGGAGAGCAGAACGTGCTCTGGCATTCGGATATAAAATGGTTTGCAAAATCATCGGGCACCACCAGCGATAAAAGCAAGTTCATCCCGGTAAGCGAGGAGTCGCTCGACAACTGCCACTACAATGGCGGCCGCGACATGATCGCGATCCATTGCTCGCTGAACCCCGAAACACAATTGTTCACCGGGAAGAACCTCGCGCTTGCAGGAAGCCTTGTAACGGATCATCACAACGGCTACGAGTCGCAGAACGGCGACCTTTCGGCCATCGTGATCAATAATTTGCCTGTGTGGGCGGAGTTCTTCCGTGCGCCGGATATGTCGATCGCGTTGATGGATAAATGGGATGAGAAGCTGGAAAAGATCGCGGAGGCAACCATTAATGAAAACATTGTAAGCCTTGCCGGCGTTCCTTCCTGGATGCTGCTCATCATGAAAAAAGTATTGGAGCGCAGCGGCAAAAAGTCGATCGTCGAAGTATGGCCTAACCTCGAAGTGTACTTTCATGGCGGCGTATATTTCAATCCGTACCGCGAACAGTTCAAAGCAGTTTTTAACAAGCCCGACCTGTGTTATCTCGAACTGTACAATGCTACGGAAGGTTTCTTTGGCATCCAGGACCAGCGGAATTCTGACGAGCTGCTGCTCATGCTGGATTACGGGATCTTCTATGAGTTCATTCCCGTGGATTCCATTGCCGGCGGTGGCGACGACCCAACCACGCTTTCGCTGGATGAGGTGGAGGTGGACACCAACTATGAGCTCGTGATCACCACCAATGCCGGCTTGTGGCGTTACCGCCTCGGAGATACGATCACCTTCACTTCGCTGTATCCGTTCCGCTTTAAGATCACCGGCCGCACAAAGCATTTCATCAATGCCTTTGGCGAAGAGGTGATCGTGGACAATGCCGACAAGGCGCTTGCGATCGCCTGCGACAAAACCGGCGCGCAGATCCGTGAATACACCGCAGCCCCCGTATACATGAATGGCAATGAAAGCGGCGCGCACGAATGGCTCATCGAGTTTGAAAAAGAGCCGGAACGCCTTGATTATTTTACAGAGATGCTCGACAATGCGCTCAAGTCGATCAACTCCGATTACGAAGCGAAGCGCTACCAGAACCTTGCTTTAAAGCTCCCGCTGGTTAAAAGCATTCCGCAGGGGACTTTTTATAAATGGCTGGAATCGAAGAATAAGCTGGGCGGTCAGCATAAGGTTCCGCGTTTGTCGAATGAACGGAAATATGTGGAGGAGATCTTGCAGTTAATTAGTTTGTAGTTTGTAGTTTGTAGTTTGTGGTTTGTAGTTTGTAGTTGGAAGTTTGTAGTCCGTAGATGGTTTACATAATAACCCAGGTCTTGAATCTAAACCCGAATTAAAAAATAGTGCAGGATCGGTTCCCCTCTGGAGAGGGGCTAGGGGTGTGTTTCTTTCCTGCGCCTTGTATGGATCAATAATTGCTACCTTTGAATCAATGAAAAATTTCCTTTGCATATTTTTCTTCATCAGCACCGCCTGCTTTTCACAAGGCAAGTACAAGCTGATAGCGACCATTGAAACGGAGGCGGATTTCTTCACCACCGATAACCAGGGCAATGTGTATGTGGTAAAGAAGGACGAGCTCTTCAAATACAACAAGGCCGGCAAGCAGCTCTGCAAATACAGCAATAAGAATTTTGGTGATATCAGCTATGTGGATGCGTCGAACATGCTCAAGCTGCTGGTGTTCTACAAAGATTTCTCACAGGTTGTTTTTCTCGACAATACATTGAGCCTGAACGGGGAGCCGCTCAGCTTTGATAAGCTGGGGCTTCAGCAGGTAAGCCTCGTGTGCTCCTCCTTCAACAACGGGCTCTGGATCTACAACCAGCAGAATTTTTCCCTCACGCAGCTGAACACTTCGTATGAGCCCGACCATCGGACGGAGAACCTGAACAACCTGCTGAACACGGAGCTTCAGCCCGACAAGCTCTTAGAGCACGATAACAGGATCTACCTGAACAACCCTGCAACGGGTGTGCTCATCTTTGATATTTACGGAACCTATTACAAGACCGTGCCTGTTAAAAATGCAAAGCAGTTCCAGGTGATCGGCGACTGGCTGTACTTTATGCCGGAGAATAAGATCAAGGCATACAACATCAAAACCACGGAGGAAACCGAATTCGATGTTCCCGTAACAGATTTCACCGGCTTCCGGCTCGAAGTTGAAACACTCTACATCCAGACCGCAAAAGGAATTTCAGTATATGCGGCGGAATGAGCCCTTTGCAGGAAAGCCGCTGCTTTCCGCCATGAGCGCCACTGCTGAATTCTGATAAAAAGAGGCCTAAAAACTTATCCACAATTCGCACTTTTTTCCTTGCTCCGCACCTTAGAATTAGTATTTTCGTTTCGGTTTTAAAGGTTTCATTAAATTATTTTATTCTACTCTCCACATGCATATAGCGATCGCAGGAAATATTGGCTCGGGCAAAACAACGCTCACCACACTCTTGGCAAAACATTATAAATGGCAGCCGCATTTTGAAGATGTGGATGACAATCCTTACCTCAACGATTTTTACGAGGATATGCAGCGCTGGTCATTCAACCTGCAGGTGTACTTCCTGAACAGCCGCTTCGGGCAGATCCAGCAGATCCGCAACAGCGGGAAAACAGTGGTGCAGGACAGGACCATTTATGAGGATGCCTATATTTTTGCACCCAACCTGCATGCAATGGGCTTAATGACCACGCGCGATTTCGAAAATTATTTTGCATTGTTCAAGCTCATGGAATCCTTTGTAACGCCGCCCGACCTGCTGATCTACCTGCGCGCATCTGTGCCTACGCTGGTGAACCAGATCCAGAAGCGCGGCCGCGATTATGAGAATGCCATCCGCCTCGATTACCTGAAGCGCCTGAACGAGCGCTATGAAGCATTCATCACCTCCTACGAGCAGGAGCATAAGGATGCAAAGCTGCTGATCATTGATGTGGACAATAATAATTTCTCTGAAAAATCAGAAGACCTCGGCGCGATCATTCACAAGATCGATGCGGAGATCAATGGCTTGTTCTAAGAAATAACGTTAACAAAAGATGCCTCATAATTCTATGAGGCATTTTTTTATTTATTAAATCTGTCTTAATGCGAATACACTGCCTTCACCTTATCGCGTAAATTATATCCGTTCGACATCACCTCGCCGTAAGCGCCTGCCGTGCGCAGCACCACGATGTCGCCGCGCGATGTTTCAGGCAGGTTCACCGCCTTGCCGAAGCAGTCGGAGCTTTCACAGATCGGGCCCACCACATCGTATTTCTGCATGAAGTTCGATTCGCTCCCGTTTTCTTTTTCCCATTTCTCATCCGCGAGCGCCGTAAGGTTCTCGATCTTGTGGTAAGCCTGGTACAATGCCGGACGCATCAGCTCGGTCATGCCCGCATCGAGGATCGCGAAATTGGTGTTCACGCCTTTCTTGATGTACAGCACTTTTGAAACAAGTGTTCCGCACTGTGCAACAATGGCCCTGCCTAATTCAAAATGCACTTTTTGCCCGGGGCGCAGCTCGAGAAAATCGTGGAATAATTTAAAATACGTTTCAAAATCGGGGATCATGTGATTGTCGGGGTCATGATAATCCACGCCAAGCCCGCCGCCCACATTCACGTGCCCAATGTCGACCTTGTGGCTTACAAACCAGTTTTGGATCTCGTTCACACGCATGCAAAGGCTCTTGAAGGAGCTCATGTCGGTGATCTGCGAGCCGATGTGGAAATGCAGGCCGATCAGCTTCAGGTTGGAGAGACTTTCCAGCAGCTTTATCACATCGTCCAGCTCCCAGAGGTTGATCCCGAATTTGTTCTCTTCGAGCCCCGTGGTGATGTATTTATGCGTGTTTGCATTTACATTCGGATTGATGCGCAACGCAATGCTTGCGGTTTTATTTTTGGCTTTCGCCAGCCCGTTGATGATCTCCAGCTCTTCCTTGCTTTCGCAGTTGAAGCAAAAAATATCTTTGTCAAGTGCGTAGTCGATCTCCACATCGCTTTTTCCTACGCCAGCAAATACAATGTGGCTGCGGTCGAAATGGCATTCAACAGCCTTCTTCACCTCGTTGCCGCTCACGCAGTCGGCACCGATCCCGTTCGCGCGAACGATCTCCAGCACCTCGTTGTTCGCATTCGCCTTCAGCGCATAATGAACAATGAAGCCGTATTTGCTGCTCTCGCTCTTTACCTTCTGAAGCGTTTGTTTCAGCACATCCAGGTCGTAATAATAGAACGGGGTGGGAATGGATTTGAATTTATTGATGACCGCAGTTGTGAACATTGTCTTTTAATTATCAACTTGTTTAAATAGTATTCCGTATTTCGTTAAGATTGCTTCGTTGTGCCTCCTTGCAATAACGTACCGATTCGTTAATTCGTATAAATTCGCGATCCGTACAATTAAAACAGTCCTTTGTTCAAAGCCACCAGTGCATCCTTTTTCAGCTTCGTATCCACCAGTATGGAAACGTTATGCTCGCTTCCCCCGTAGGAGATCATCCTGATCGGGATCTGCTTCAGCGCTTCGAAGATCTTCAGCGCGTAGCCTTCCTTTTCAGCGGTAAAGTTACCAACGATGCATACGATGGTAAGGTCGCTGTCCACTTCCACGCTGCAGAATTCTTTTAATTCCTTCACGATCGCATCGAGGTTTTTGGTATTGTCAACAGTTAACGATACCGCCACCTCCGAAGTGGTGATCATGTCGATCGGTGTTTTATAGCGTTCAAAGATCTCGAATACGGAGCGCAGGAAGCCGTAGGCCAGCAGCATTCGTCCCGACTTTACCTTGATCGCCGTAATGCCGTCTTTGGCTGCAACGGCTTTGATGCTGTCGCCGGTGGCTGTGGAATTGATCACCGTTCCTTTTGCTTCCGGCTGCATGGTGTTCAGCAGGCGTACCGGGATCTTTTTCATTTGCGCGGGAAGGATGCAGGTAGGGTGCAGGATCTTCGCGCCGAAGTAAGCAAGCTCGGCAGCTTCATCAAAGGAAAGCTGCGCGATAGGGTGTGTTTTGTCGACAATGCGCGGATCATTGTTGTGCATCCCGTCGATGTCGGTCCAGATCTGGATCTCGTCGGAGCGGATGGCGGCGCCGATGATCGTTGCTGTATAATCGCTTCCGCCGCGCTTAAGGTTGTCGATCTCGCCGAAGGAGTTCCGGCAGATATAGCCCTGGGTGATGAATAATTTTTTGCCGGGATATTTTGCAAGCTCCGCCGTGGCATTCGCTTCAATGTATTTCATGTCGGGTTCCTCATTCTCGTCGATGCGCATGAAGTTCAGCGCAGGAAGAAGAACCGAGTCAACACCGATCTCCTCGAGGTGATAATGGAACATGGCCGTGGAAAGCAGCTCGCCTTGTGCAAGGATGGTGCGCTCTTCGTTCACCGTGAACAGGTCCATGGTAAATGAGCGAAGGTGGCTGAAATGGGAAGCGATGAGTTCTTTCCCTTTGTTTAAAGCACTTTCGGTTTTGTATAATTGGGCGATCACCTGTTTGTATTTTTCTTCCAGCGTATCGATCAGCTGACGCGCTTTCTCATGGTCCTTTGCATACAATGCAGCGCCGATCTCCACAAGATTATTGGTAGTGCCGCTCATGGCGGAAAGCACCACGATTTTTGGCGTATTATCATTCACCAGGTTTACGAGCGCATGCATCCGTTCTGCCGACCCTACAGATGTGCCTCCGAATTTTAAAACTCTCATAGCATTCAATTAACAGTAATTAACAATTTAAGGGTAGCAAATTTAGCATAAATGAAAGATCGGCACCGAATTAATTTGTATTTTCGCGTAGTGCAGAAAAACATCCCCACCTGAGTTTTTAATAGTACTTTTACGCTCTGTTTATGTACACATTACTTAAGAAGGAAATACGCAGTTTTTTAAGCTCACTCATCGGGTATATCAGCATATTTGTGTTCCTGGCGCTCATCAGCCTGTTCATGTGGATCATCCCTTCCGATTCAAATTCAAGCTCCAACTCCAATGTGCTGGATACCGGCTATGCCAACATCGATTCCCTGTTCATCATTGCGCCCTGGGTGTTCCTTTTTTTGATCCCCGCCATCACCATGCGCTCATTCGCCGATGAAAAAAAGGCAGGCACTATCGAGCTGCTGCTCACGCGGCCGCTTACCGACCTTCAGATCATCCTTGCAAAATATTTGGCCGGCTTTATCCTCGTGCTTTTTTCACTGCTGCCTACGCTCATCTATTATTACTCGGTTCACCGACTGGGTAGTCCGGTCGGGAACATTGATACCGGCGGCATGTGGGGCTCATACATCGGGCTGCTGTTCCTCGGGGCGGCGTTCGTATCCATCGGTATATTCGCTTCCGCGATCACCGATAACCAGGTGGTTTCCTTTATCCTTGCATTGTTCCTTTGCTTTTTCGTTTATACCGGCTTTGATTACATCGGCGCATTCCCATGGTTCAGCAAGATCGACAACCTGATCTATGCGCTCGGGATCAACCAGCATTATGTTTCCATGAGCCGCGGCGTGATCGATACAAGGGATATGATCTATTTTCTGAGCCTCATCGCTGTGTTCATTTTAAGCACGCGCACGGTGTTGGAAAGCAGGAAGTGGTAGTGATGTGTGTAGTTAGTTAGTGTTTGTTGATGTAGTTGAAAGAATAATGTTTGCAGGATCAGTTCCCCTCTTGAGAGGGGTTAGGGGTGTGTTAGTAAACACAGATTGGTAAAGATTCGTAATTCGTATTTAGTAGCATGAAAAATAAAAAACGTGACCTTACCGCATTAACACTCTCAATACTGGTGATCGTATTGCTGAATGTTGTTGCCTCGTTTGTGTTCCACCGTTTCGACCTTACTTCCGAAAAGCGTTATACCTTGTCGGATGCCACCAAAACCCTGCTCGGCAAGCTGGATGAGACCGTATATGTGAAAGTGTACCTCGAAGGCGATTTCCCTGCCGGCTTTAAGCGCCTGCGCGATGAGACCCGGGAAATGCTGGATGAGTTCCGCACCTATTCCAACAATAACATTGAATATGAATTTATAGATCCATCCGAAAACCCCGATAAAAAGCAGCAGAACGAAGTTTACAAGCAGCTGTTTGATAAAGGGCTGCAGCCTACGAACCTCGAGGTGAAGGAAGAGTCGGGAACATCGCAGCAGGTGATCTGGCCCGGGGCGCTGGTTTCCTATAAAGGTCATGAAGCGCCGTGGCAGCTGCTGAAAACACAGCTGGGTGTTTCTCCGGAAGGACAATTGAACAATTCCGTGCAGGCGCTCGAATATGAATTTGCAAGCACCATCCGCAGCCTCACCACCACTATCAATAATGAGATCGGCTTTATTGAAGGCCATGGCGAGCTGGATACATTGTATGTCGACGATATAAAAAATGCGCTCGGGCAGTTCTACGGGCTGAAGCGTGTAACGATCAACGGACAGCTGGATGCATTGGATGGGCTTGCTGCGATCGTGATCGCGAAGCCGGATACAACATTTTCCAAAGAGGATAAATTTGTGATCGACCAGTTCATCATGCGCGGCGGAAAAGTATTGTGGTGCATCGATGCACTGGAAACCCGCATCGACAGCCTTGCCCGCACCGGACGCACACTCGCTGTGCCCTACGACCTCGGGCTCGAGGAAATGCTCTTTAAATACGGCGCACGCATCAACCAGAATATGGTGCTCGATCTGCAGTCGTCGGCATTGCCTGTAAATACAGCGTACCGCGGACAAGCCCCCAAGATCGAATTAAAGCCCTGGATCTATTCGCCGGTGATCCTCCCCACGCAAAAGCACCCGATCGTAAAGAACCTCGATGCGATCAAGCTGGATTTTACTTCCAGCATCGACTTCGTGGAAGCGCCAGGCATAGAGAAGACCGTGCTGCTTACCACCTCCAAAAATTCGAAAACCATCAATGCGCCGGTGCGTGTGGATATGCGCATCATGCAGTTCAAGCAGGAGGAAGCGCAGTTTAAAAATCCGAAGCAGCCTGTTGCAGTGCTGCTGGAAGGTGAATTTGAATCGGTGTTCAAGAACCGTGCGTTCCCGCCTGAATTCTTAAAGGAATATGAATTCAAAAAGAAAGGCGTTAATAACAAAATGATCGTGATCGCCGATGGCGATGTGATCAGGAATGATGTGCAGACCTCTTCCGGAAAGCCATACCCGCTGGGCTATGATAAATACACCAACCAGACCTTTGGCAATAAGGATTTTATCCTGAATTGCATCAATTACCTCTGCGATGATTCCGGCCTCATCAGCGTTCGCTCACGCGAGCTTACACTGCGCCTGCTCGACAAGAAAAAGATAAAGACGGAACGCCTCAAATGGCAGCTCATCAACACCTGCGTGCCTTTGCTGCTGGTGCTGCTGTACGGCATCATTCATTTCATCCGGAGGAAAAGGAAGTATGGGAATTGAAGGAATTGAAATTGAAATTGAAGACTGAAAAAACTGAATTGCAGGAAATTAAAAGAACAACATGAAACGTAACAGGATAACGATCATACTGGTGATCATTTTAGGGGCACTTTCTTTCTGGTTCATTATCAACCAAAGGAAAGGCACCATCAAGGAAACACTGCGCGACTTTGCGGTTGCAGATACCGCAGCCGTGGATAAGATCTTTCTTGCCGACAAGCTGGGCAACGCCGTAACGCTGGAAAGGAATCCGAAAGGCGGCTGGACCGTTAACGGAAAGTACCGTGTGCGCATGGATGCGATGAAAACGCTGCTCGAGACCATGAAGAGGGTCGACATCAAGGAGCCGGTGGGAAAAAAAGCGCAGGATAATATTGTGAAGCAGCTCGCGGCAGATGCGGTGCGCTGCGAGGTCTACAGCCATGGCGAGCTTGTAAAGGCATATTATGTGGGATCGCAAACGCAGGACATGACCGGCACGTACATGATCCTGATGGATCCTGAAACGATGAAGCCCTCCGCAAAGCCTTTCGTAACATATATTCCCGGCTTTGAAGGCTATCTCACCACGCGTTATTTCACGGAGGAGAAGCTGTGGCGCGACCGCACCGCGATGGCGTATGTGCCTTCCGAGATTAAATCCGTGAAGCTGGAAGCGCCCGACAAGCCCGCGCTTGGCTACGAGCTGAAAGTGAACGGCAATAACGATTACACGGTAACCATGCTCTCCGGCCAAAAAGTGGAGAACATCGATCCGCTTGCCGTAAAGCAGTACCTCTCTTACTTCCAGCAGCTGAACTTTGAAAGCCTGGATATGGGAATGACGCAGCAGGAGATCGATTCAACACTGAAATCCACGCCTATTAACATCCTCACGGTTACCGACAATGCAGGAAAGGCGAACAGGATCAAATTCTTCGCAAGAAAGCCGAAGAAAGAGGATATGATGACGCCGGAAGGCAAGCCGGTGCAATTCGACCTCGACAGGATGAACGCGCTCCTGGAAAGCACTAACGATTTTGTAATGGTGCAGTATTATGTGTTTGGGAAAGTGATGCCTCCTGCCGGTTATTTTATGAAAAAAGATGGCATGGCAGGGGAGAAGCCCAAATCTTAGGAACCAGTTGTGTGTTTTCAACCAAATGGTATCGAATCCCCTGAAAATGGGGATTTTTTTTGTTAAAAAGTTACTTTTGAGGCTGGGGAAAAGGATATGTAATTCTGCTATATTTGCTAACAGGTTTACAGGCGATAGAATTGTAAAACGCATTCATTTTTAAAAAGACAGAACTATGAAATTTATTGTTTCAAGCACTTCATTACTAAAACAATTACAGGCCGTCAGCGGAGTGTTGAACTCCAACAATGCGCTGCCGATACTGGATAACTTCCTCTTCGAGATCGATAAGAACCAGCTAAAAGTTTCCGCTTCCGACCTTGAAACAACAATGACCACCATCATTGCGGTTGAATCAAAGGATACCGGGAACATTGCCGTGCCTGCGAAATTATTGCTGGATACCTTGAAAACATTCGCCGAGCAGCCCCTCACGTTCAGCGTCGACGATAAAAAATACGGCATCGAGATCATCTCCGATTACGGTAAATACAAGCTTACTGGCCATAACGGCGATGAGTTTCCGAAGCTTCCGAACATTGAGGCCGCTTCTTCACTGAGCATCGAAGCCGGCGTGCTTGCATCCGCGATCAACAAAACGATCTTCGCAACAGGAAACGATGAGCTTCGCCCGGTAATGTCAGGCGTATATTGCCAGCTGTCGCCCGAGAACATCATCTTTGTGGCAACCGATGCGCACAAGCTGGTGCGTTACCGCAGAAGCGATGCGAAGGCACAAAGCGCATCCGCGTTCATTCTCCCGAAAAAGCCTTTGAACCTGTTAAAAAATATTTTATCAAGCGTTAGCGGCGAAGTAAAGATAGAATACAACAACACCAATGCATTCTTCTCTTTCGAAAATACCAACCTTGTTTGCCGCCTCATCGATGGGAAATATCCGAACTACGAAGCGGTGATCCCGA
This sequence comes from Bacteroidota bacterium, assembly GCA_025963725.1. Taxonomy (GTDB): domain Bacteria; phylum Bacteroidota; class Bacteroidia; order 2-12-FULL-35-15; family 2-12-FULL-35-15; genus 2-12-FULL-35-15. The sequence continues at coordinate 356,175 of JAOQAE010000004.1, forward strand.
AAGAAAATCCGAACAAGCTTACCGTTGACCGTATCTCTTTCCTGAGCTCGATCAAGCGTGTTTCCATCTTCTCCAACAAAACAACGCACCAGGTGCGCCTAAAGATCGCCGGCAGCGAATTAAGCATTTCTGCGGAAGATCTTGATTTTGCAAACGAAGCAAGCGAGCGCCTTACCTGCCAGTATGCCGGTGAAGACATGGAGATCGGCTTCAACTCAAAATTCCTTGCCGAGATGCTGAGCAACCTGAACTGCGAAAATGTGAACCTGGAAATGAGCGCGCCGAACCGTGCAGGGATCTTATTACCGACAGAAAAAGAAAATGCTGCGGAAGATATCCTCATGCTGGTAATGCCGGTGATGCTGAACAGCTAAAATAAAATTGTATGTAATAAAAAGCCGCTTCATAATGTGAAGCGGCTTTTTGTTTATATAATGTACACTAAGGTGTTTTATTTCTGGCCGTATGTCACTTCGAGTTCGACCGAAGGGAGAGTATCGAGAAGTGTTGACAGGCACTCTGCACGTTCTCGATACACCCTTCCTGAAAAAGGAAGGGCACTCGAACTGACAGCGTTTTAGGTAATTAGAAAACCCTCTAATTATAAACCATCTTCTTCACCCTCTTTCTGCCGTTAGCATCCGTATACACCAGCGAATAAAATCCCGGCGTATGATCCGAAAGGTCAAGTGTGATCTGCTGTTCATTCCCCTTCAGCTCATAAACCACGCGCCCCGAAATATCCAGTACCTGGATGGTATAGACGTTGTTACCGGCGGTGCTTACAGTATAAATGCCATTGGCGCTGGGATTCGGATAGATGCGAAGCGGTTCTTCCTCTGAGCTCAGCTCGGGAACCGGGGTGGCTGCTAAAAAAGTGATGCTGTAAATAGTATGCATTCCCCAGTAATTGAATGTGCAGGTATAGGTGCCGGGGCCGGTGGCAGCAAACCGGAACTCATGCAGGGCGCCAATGGGGGCGGCATATAAAAGAACGCCGTCCCGGAACCAGCGCACGCTGTCCATCGGCGGACAAAAACCAGGATCGGAATACAGGCTGAAATGGACCGTGTCGGAAGCTCCGAATGCGACTGCCACTGTATCCGGGTTGCCGCTTACGTAGCCCGGGCCGTAAGACATGCCGCCATTCGGGCAGGAACCACCACGGTCGGAAGACAGGTATGGCCCGCTGCAGCCTGCGTAAACGAAGGTGTTTGCTGATAAAAACGCTAAGAGAAGAAAAGTAAATTGTTTCCGCATGAGTTTTTGTTTGCTACCTAACGGCGAAAGCGCGCGTTTAGTGCCTCCAATAAAACATATAATACTTTGCGTCCTCTGCGAAAAACCTCCGCGCTCTTTGCGGTTAAACCTCAGAATTCGCTAAAAAAATCTTAAATTTGAAAATGAAACGAAAAATCCTCCTCTCCTTCTTTTTATTGGCCGCGCTGTATTCAGGCGCTCAAACCACGGTGATCGACAGCATCATGTCGGGCGGCGTGTACCGCAACTACAGGCTGTATGTGCCTGCCGCCTACAACGGAAGCACCGCATGGCCGCTGATCCTCAACATTCACGGCTACACATCCAATGCTGCCGCAGAGCAGGCCTACACCAATTTCGGCCCGATCGCAGATACCGCGCATTTCCTGATGGTATACCCCAATGCAACGGTGTACATGGGACAGCCAACCTGGAACTCCGGCTTCGGAATGCCGGTGGACGATATCGGCTTTTTATCAAACCTCATCGACAGCCTCAGCGCTACTTATAACATTGACCAGAACAGCGTTTATTCATGCGGCATGAGCAACGGCGGTTACATGAGCCATACACTTGCCTGCGCCTTAAGCAGTAAGATCGCAGCGATCGCTTCCGTTACAGGCACTATGACACCCGCGCAGCGCTCTTCCTGCAGTCCGGGCCGCCCCGTTCCCGTGATGCAGATCCATGGAACCTCCGATGGCACAGTTCCGTTCTATGGCGGCTCCTATTCGATAGCGATCGATACGCTGGTGAAATACTGGGTGCTGAACAATGGTTGTAATCCTACGCCTGTCTACAATGCAATGCCCGATATCAACACTTCCGACGGCTGCAACGCCGATCATTTTGTGTACAACGGCGGCATGATGGGTTCGACGGTTGAGTTTTACCGCATCAATGGCGGCGGACATACCTGGCCGTATACATACCCCATCGGCACCACCTGCCAGGACTTCAACGCATCGGAAAAGATCTGGCTTTTCTTCCGCAAATACAGGCTGAGCCAGTTTGTTGGAATTGATGACAAGGTGAAGGAAGAAGGGCTGCTGATGTATCCGAACCCTGCAAACGGACTGTTAACGATAGAAGCGGAAGGTTTCTCCTCGATGATGATCCTTGATGTAAATGGCCGGCTGGTATTGGAATCGGCGCAGAAGCAGGTGAATATTTCTTCCCTGGCGAACGGAATTTATTCGGTGGTGGTAGTTTCCGGCCAAGGCAGGTCGGTGAAAAAGCTGGTGAAGATGTAAGGCTTTAAAGCAGTGCAGGAGAGGCTTTCGGCACATCGCGTTTGACATTTCCTGTTTTATTTTATATATTTGACATACTAAAACTCCCTTCCCATGTACGAATTCAGAAGAAATATAAAACCAGGGCAACGCCTTCAGTATGGCTTTTATCAATGGATGGATCACTTTTTCGGACGACAGCGCGTGTTCCGCTGGATGGGAAAAGGCCGCAGTAAATTTTACCGCCGCCTGCTTGCAACCCTGAAGGAAAGCGGGGAAGGCTCCATCAAGCCGATCGAGCGCAGGAAAGACCTCAGCCTGAAAGAGTTCAAGAACCATTACATGAAAAAAGGGATTCCTGTAGTGCTGGAAGGCGCTGCAAAGGATTGGGACTGCGTGAAAAAATGGTCGCTCGATTATTTTAAGGAGCTGCATGGCGATGATGAGATCGTGATGGTGAACCAGGAGCGCATGGCCGATGATTATGAGACCATCACGCTTGCCGAAGTGATCGACAACATCCGCACAGGAGGAAAAAAATATTATCGCTTTTATCCGCTGCTCGACAGGCACCCGGAGCATATCAAAGATTTCGATTATAAATGGCTGCTCGAGCGCAAGAACTCGCTTACCTGGTTCGATGCCTTCCAGGTGTTTATCGGCGGACAGGGAACTGTAACGCCGCTGCACAATGCCAACCAGTGCAATTTATTTGTGCAGGTGTACGGTGAAAAAAAATGGATCATCTATTCGCATTATTATTCAGCGGTACTCGATCCGGATCCTGTGCGCAATGTATACCGCCATGCGCCGATCAAAGCCGGCGACGGCCCTTTCGATCCTTTCAATCCTAACTATGATAAGCCGAATGAGCTTTACAAATACATCGACGGCTATGAAGTGAACCTGAAGCCGGGCGATATCTTATGGAATCCTCCGTTCTACTGGCATGCCGTGAAGAACATGACCGATTCGATCGGCGTAGGCTACCGCTGGCTGCCGCCATTGTATTCCTTCAAGATCGCACCTCTGTATATGTTCCTCGATATGTGCGCGAACAACCCGCCGATCTGGAAAGCATACAAGCTGTACCGCAAAGATATCAACCTGATCCACCTTGCTGAATATGGCAAGCTCGATAAATATTTAAAAGAGAAGAAGGCAAAGGAAGCCGCGAAAAAGGCAAAGCAGGAAGCTGCTGCGGTGTAGACAGGTTAGTCGTTGAGTAGTTACCAGCAATTGTAAGAAGTCCGAACATAACATCGAATGGCAAACTAAATGACTGACAAACCACAAACCCTAACCTTTGGCAAATCTGTACGAACTCGACCAGGAATGTATTTCGGGAGTAACGACATCAAAGGCGTCTTAAATTTGATTTGTGGCCTTATAAAAGACAGTATTTTTATATGTCAAACCGATAATATCTTCTTTTTTTTTGAGATTTTAAATGAAGGCAATTTTTCTTTGAAGATCAGTTCTGAAAACGATATTTCTGCAATTATTCCGCATTTCTCTGAGGAAGAAAGCAATAGAGAAATTTATCATCTAAGAGCTCTGAAGTCGGTTACCGACAATTTTGAAGTTCTAACAAACAATAAAGAAATTATATTAAATTTTCATTTAGACATAGTTGTTTTCAAAGAAACAACTATTGATTATCAAAATTTAATGGATGAATTTGTAGTGCTCGCATTACTAAACAGAGGGGCTGAAATCCTTATCAAAGACGCAACTCGAAAACACGTCAATCAGAACTATTTCAGCTTTCCCGAAGGTGTTTTCTATCTGTATGAAAGGATAAAAAGGGACACACTGCGAAAGCCCGAATTTGACCTTCTGTATGACAACCACATAAAAGGAAATAAATATCAGATTGCTGTTACATATCGGCTCGACTGGCATCCGGATCCGGTGGTAGTGAGTTTTGCTAACGACATCAATACAACAAATGGAGGGTCTTTGGTTGCTGGGGTTATAGACGGACTGATTTTAGCATCTAAAAAATATGTGAAGGACAATAAGCTGTCAACTCATAAAATAAAAAGGAGAAAATTTTTCAATGGATTAATCATTGTCTGTTCAGTCAGAGGAAAGGATTTGGAATTTGGAGGAAGCCAAAGAGAATCACTTGCGACAGAGGAAGTAAGGACACAATCAAAGGAAATTGTATCGAAGTTAGTTAATGACTACTTAAATAATAACAAAATCCAAGCAGACAGATTCTTGTCAAGATTTGATGACGAGAATTTTATGAATAAGATGTATTAAAGTAGAAACCCAAACGAGCTTTAGGCTTGGGAACGTTAGGCGTAAGTTTAGAATGACATTCGTATGAAAATATTATCACTGACCTTTTATTTTATAGTTATTCTTACTTCGACAGTATTGAGTCAAGACGTTTACTTAGACAAAGGAAATCAATTCTTAAATAGCGGAAATCTTGACAGTGCCGAACAGATCTTTCGAAAGGGGATTATATCTGATCCTCAAAATTTAATCTATCAAAATCAACTTGCACTTATCCTTATTACACAAAAGAAATTTGATGACGCTGAAAATGTACTTGAAAAAGTATTAAAAACAGACAGCTTAAATGCAGCTGCTGTTTGGTATAGCGGAATCGGAAATTTCAAATCAAAAAAATATAGACCTGCGATTAAGCGCTTTGAGAAAGCTTTATTGCTCATCGACAAAAAAGGTGGACAATATTATTCGGCTAATTGGTTTATTGGGAAATCATATAGTAACTTATTAAAGACAGAAGGGCTTACTTATTCTGAGACTGACAGAATGTTAGAATGCTTAGAAGCATATATCAGGTTACAACCAGATGCAGAAGACACGCCCAAGATAAAGGAATACGTAGAAAGAAAAAAAGCCAGAAGACCCCCAAACAACGTGGAAATTTGGGTTGACCTATAGAAATTAAACCTGTGCATGCACCGGTTAAGCACGAATGCGGATTTTTACAATGTTTACGGATAATTGAATGTTAAGGCAATTAATCATAAAAGGACTCGGGACAAGTATCTTTCAAATTGTCTGCTACGTCATTCTCATAACTGTTGGGACAACAATTGGAAATTATTTTGGTAGACCGTTACACAGGTCTGTGAGCTGGGGGCTAACCTTACAGTTCTCTATAATAGTTCTCAGCGGCATTGTAATTCTTCTGAATGTCGTGACAACAGTGCTAAATAGAACAAAATTTACTTGGGCTGCATTAGCGGTTGTATCAATTTGTTATATAATCTTCTGGGCGAAGGACTACCATGCGTATCCCAATAAAACACTATTTTTAATTGGTATCGGTTTGACATCGATTCTCACAAAGGTTTATATTGACGCTAAAATCGAGGACCTGCAGTTAGCACAGTAAATAACACTGCGCTTTTTAATAAGACTACTGTGTACCAAAAAATGGAATTTCCTTTTATTTTAAGATAATTCATCCTTTTTACCCCGAATTAAAAATTGAACTATGACAAAGGAAGTCCGTATAGCTGGCACAGGTTGGAAAAAGTTGCGGTTGAATGCATTGCTTTACCGGTCTGTAACTTTTGCAGTCTTAATTTTTGGAAGTATTTTTCTTTGTGCCGCACAAACAAAGGATACGACGAAGGCCTTTGCTACATCACATAAAATTTCATTTGAGTTGAAAGGGCGACATGTCGTTTCGTGCCCGCCCGCCCCTACTGATATTTTCGAAAAAGGAATTGTGTTTGTTGAAATCGTGGTAGATCACAAAGGAAATGTCATTCAAGCTAAACCCGGACAGCGAGGTTCTACAACACTCAAGGCGACTTTGCTCGCCAAAGCCCGCCAGGCAGCTTTGCTTACGAAATTTAACCCAATACCTGAGGCCACAGACCAGGTTGGAACGTTGACATTTGCTATTGATATAGCGAATTGATGCTTTTACTTGCGTTCATTGGAGTGATTACCATTCGGCACTGATCCAGGATATAAGTCAGGCAAAATTACATCAGGTTACAGTTGCCCCACAACTTCATCACTCATCGGGCTCACTGCTGCTGAGTAAAATTTCACCAGCTCCCCTTTTTCATTCACAAGATACTTGCAGAAATTCCAGCTCGGTTTCTCATCGTTCCAGCCGTTCTGCTCTTTGCTCGTAAGCCATTGGTAAAGCGGGTTCTGGTTGGTTCCCACAACATCCGATTTTTCGAACAGTTGGAAGGTGACCCCGAAATTTTTCCGGCAGAATGCTCCAATGTCTGCATTGCTGCCCGGTTCCTGTCCGCCGAAATTATTTGCCGGAAAGCCGAGGATCGTCAGCTTGCTGCCATGCGTTTCGTGCAGCTGCTGCAGTTCGTCGTACTGCGGGGTGTAGCCGCATTCCGAAGCAGTGTTCACAATCAGCACTTTCTTTCCTTTGTAAGTGGAGAAGTCGATCTCTTTTCCGTCGATCGCGCGCATTTTAAAATCGTAGAAGGATTTACTGTTCATAGGGGCTTTGCTGTCAGATGGTTTGCTGATCACTCCTTTCGGAGAGAATAATTTCAATAAAAGATATTTCAGTTTTTTCATATAAGTATTATAAAAAGCGAATGAACGGCGGTGGTATACGATGCCCGTTGATCCTCACTTTGTAATTGTTCTGAGTGTCGTAATCCACAAGCTGCGGATGAATGTTGTTTTCGAAAGCTACATAATCCTTTACCTTGCGGGAGCGCCTCCAGGTGACGATAAAATAATGCCTGTCGTGATCAATGTATTTCCAGTCGCCGGTTTTATAGCCATTGTGAAAGCGGCCTGTAGCGAGCACGGTCCCATCGGGGAGCACATACATCCACTTGCCAACCTTCACCGAATCTTTCATGTTGCCGTAGGCGGTAATAAAGAACGATTCTTTTTGAGTACCCTTGTAGTCGAAGTTGTGATATTTGATCACCGTGTTGTAATGCCTGCCGTTGATGACTGTATCCTTCTGCGCAAAGCAGAACATTTGCAGGATGCAACAGAAGATGGCAAGATATATTTTATTGTTGAGCATTTATCCTACTATTCTGAGCTTCGCAAACTTTACAAGCAATTGTTTTTGTCCTACGCCTTCAAACTGCACGGTTGCTTTGTTATTCGGGAAATCGCCGTCCATGGCGATCACTTTTCCGTGGCCGAAGCGCTCATGCTCCACAAGGGAACCCACCTGCAGGCCGCGCAGGCTTTCTGTATCAAAATCGCTTGTGTTTTTCGAAGCGGAATTTATCTTCACTAATTTTTTTCCCATCACCGGCCGCTGCACGAATGTTTCCTTTGGCTTGTTCACCTGTAATTTCGGCTTCGGCTTTATGGAGTATTCCTCATCGCCGAACATGCGCCCGTGATTTTCCGCAGGCATCTCGAGGAACTTCGGATCCAGCTCTTCAATGAAGCGGCTTGGCTCGCTGAAAACGAGGTTGCCCCATTTATAGCGCGTAGTGGAGTAGGAGAGGGTGACGCGTTTTTCAGCGCGTGTAAGCGCCACATAGAACAGGCGTCGCTCTTCTTCCAGGTCGGCACGGGAGGTGATGGCCATTTGCGAAGGAAAGAGGTTCTCTTCCAGTCCTACGATGTACACATATTTAAACTCCAGTCCTTTTGCCGCATGGATTGTCATCAGCACCACACGGTTCTTGTCTTCTTCCTTTTCCGTTTTTTTATCGGCGTCGGTCATCAGCGCAATGTCGCGCATGAATATATCCAGCGTAGGCTCCAGCGTGATGGTCGCATTTGCTTTTGCTGCCGCTTCCTCTTCCGAGAACAGGTCGCTCTTTCCCGATGGGTTAAGCACCATGGCGGTATTTTCATCCGTTTCAGCGATCGAATCTATATCAGCATCGCCGATGGTCTCAATTTCACTTTCGGTGAATTCCTTTAAACCGTTCAGGAGCTCCTGGATGTTCTCGTGTCGGCCCACACCTTCGGGCGATTTATCCGCATACAGGTCGCGCAGGATGCCCGAATGCGTGGCGATGTGCTGCCCGAGGTCGTATGCATGGTGCGTTCTCAGCATGGCCGAAAAGCTTTTGATCATGGTGGCGAATTCGTCAACCTTGGTTTTTGAGCCGGCATTCAGCCCGATCTCGAATTCATTGATGTTCTCGATCACCGTCCATAAGCTCACATTGTGGTCGTTGGCTGCAACAATGATCTTTTCCAGGGTGGTGTCGCCGATGCCGCGTGCAGGGTAATTGATCACGCGCTTCAGCGATTCTTCATCGTGGTTGTTGATCGTAAGGCGGTAATAGGCTAAAAGGTTTTTGATCTCTGCGCGCTGGTAGAACGATAAGCCGCCGTAAATGCGGTATGGAATGTTCTGCCTGCGCAGGGCTTCCTCCATGGCGCGCGACTGTGCATTGGTGCGGTACAGGATCGCGAAATCCTTATTGTGCGCCTGCTCGTTCATTTTGGTTTCGAAGATCGAGTTCGCCACAAAATTCCCTTCGGCATTGTCGCTGTCGTTCTTCACCACCTTGATCAGCTCGCCTTCTGCATTTTCGGTGAATACGTTCTTCTTCAGCTGCTCCTTGTTCTTCGCGATCACGTTGTTGGCAGCGCCTACAATATTCTTGGTCGACCTGTAATTCTGCTCCAGCTTGAACATTTTCAGGTCGGGATAGTCTTTTTCAAAATTGAGGATGTTCTGGATGTCGGCCCCGCGGAATGCATAAATACTCTGTGCATCGTCACCCACTACGCAAACGTTCTGGAAGGCGGCGGCAAGCTGTTTCACGATCACGTACTGCGAAAAGTTAGTATCCTGGTACTCATCCACGAGGATGTATTTGAACTTATGCTGGTACTTGTACAATACCTCTTTTTTGTTCTTTAATAAAATGTTAGTTTTATAGAGCAGGTCATCAAAATCCATTGCGCCGGCCTTGTAGCAGCGGTTGGCGTAGATCTGGTAAATTATTCCGGTTTTGGGGCGCCCTGCCATGCGGTCATCCTCCATCGCCTGCGAATTCTCGAGGTATTTCTCCGGGGAGATCATCATGTTCTTGGCGGCGGAGATCCTTGAAAGGATGGTTCCCGGCTTGTAGATCTTATCATCCAGCCCCTGTTCCTTTAAGATCGTCTTGATCAGGCTTTTGGAGTCGTCCGTATCATAAATGGTGAAATTTTTCGGGTAGTTCAGGTGCTCCGCCTCCGAGCGCAGGATGCGTGCAAAAACAGAGTGGAATGTTCCCATCCAGAGGTTCTTTGTCTCGCTTTTCCCTACAATTTTGCCGATCCGCTCTTTCATTTCCCGTGCAGCCTTGTTGGTGAACGTAAGCGCCAGGATGTTGAAAGGGTCTACGCCTTTTTCCATGAGATGCGCGATCCGGTAAGTTAAAACACGTGTTTTTCCCGAGCCGGCACCCGCAATGATCATTACCGGCCCTTCGGTGCATTCTACCGCCGCACGCTGTACGGGGTTCAGTTCCTCTAAATAATTCTTCGTCATCCGTAAATCTTCAAAATTTAAGCTATAAAGATAAAATTTTGCCTTCGAGGTTTTAAAATTGTTGAAAAGTTAATCGTTTAGTGCTAAATTGCATGCAACCTGCCGGACTTTTTACTCATCTGAAAAACAGGAAATCAACAGGATTTTTTTTTGCGCTTAAATGTCATAAGATTGTAGCTATCAATTAACGACTCCCAAATACTCAAATAAACATGAACAAAAAATTACTCTCGTTTGCATTCATCCTTTTTGCAGTTATTTCAAAAGCGCAGTTAATAGTGACTCCCGGCGGCGGCGCCGGCGGCGTTGCAAGTGCTATAGGGGGCGCAGGCTTAACGATCAGCAATGTTACCATCAACTGTAATGCATCCGCTTACGGAGGATTCAGCAATGGCGCAAGTTCCGGGATGGGGATCTCCAACGGGCTTGCATTGACAACAGGGAACCTTAATACTCTTCCGGGAACGGGTAATTCCAACGACGATTTTAACTTTTGCGTGGGAACCACCTTTTCCGATCCGCAGCTCACTGCCCTGAGCTCCTCGGCCACAAAAGATGTTTGTATCATCGAATTCGACGTTGTGCCGCAGTGTACCAATATGGGGATCACATTCGTGTTTGGCTCGGATGAGTATACCAACTGGGTGAACCAGACCTTCAACGATGCTTTCGGTTTTTTCGTTTCCGGTCCTAATCCCGGCGGCGGAAGCTATACCAACATGAACATTGCGACAATTCCCGGTGGGACCAATGTAAGCGTGGATAACGTGAACAACATCACCAATACAGCCTATTTCGTGAATAACAACTCTGGCACCTTTGCCAATCACTTCGACGGCTTTACAACAGTGCTTTCTCCTTCTATCGCGGTAACGCCCTGCGCAACCTATCACATTAAGCTGGCGATCGCTGATGCCAGTGACTGTCAGATGGACTCAGGCGTGTTGATCGACATCATCCAGTGTAATAACATCACCACGCTTGCCACATCAACAACACCTGCATCAGCATGCGGCGTGAACGACGGGACGGCAACCGTAACCGTAACAAACGGCCTTGCTCCTTTAACATACACATGGTCGCCAACTCCGGGCGGCGGACAAGGTACGCCAAACGCTACCGGCCTTACTGCGGGTACAACATATACCATTACTGTTGACGATGCATTTGCCTGCATCCCTGCGGTTAGCGCTACAGCCACTATCGGCGGCCCGGTTGCTCCAACAGTGGCCGTAAGCTCTTCAACAATTTGTGGCGGCCAGTCGGCCACGCTTAATGCAACACCGGGAACAGGCGGCGGAACTTACTCATGGGCACCGGGAGGCGCAATAGCTTCTTCCATTACCGTGAGCCCTGCTTCAACAACAACATACACCGTTTCTTATACCGTTTCGGGATGTACCGGCACCAATACAGGTACGGTTACTGTAAACCCTCAGCCTACCATCACACCTGTTTCACCGTTATGCTCAGGCGTTCCGGCATTTAACCTGAACGTGGATGTAGCGGGCGGTACCTGGAGCGGAACCGGCATCACCAATCCTTCTGCAGGAACATTTACTCCGGGATCGGCAGCAACAGGAGTTAATGTAATTACTTACACAGCAGCCGGTGGCTGTAATGATACGATCCAGATCGTAGTGAACCCGGGACCTGACCCATCGTGGATGTCGGCAACCATCTGTGAAAACGGCGGTGCGATCGACCTTAACGCGCAAATCACCGGTGCTACAGGCGGAACCTGGAGCGGTTCGGGAGTAAGCGGAAATATGTTCGACCCTACAGGCTTGTCAGGGCCGATAGCCGTAACCTACTCTGTAGGCAGCAGCTGCGTTTCTGTCCTCACTCAAAACATAACAGTGATCTCTAATTCGGATCCTGCCTGGACTACCACTTCCGTATGCCAGATCAGCTCACCAGTGAACCTTGATTCGCTGGTTACAGGTACAAATGGCGGAACATGGTCGGGAACAGGCGTGACCGGAAGCACATTCAATCCATCAGGGCTTTCCGGTAACATTGCAGTTACTTACACGGTTGGCGCTGGAAGCTGTCTTACCACATCCACCCAAAATATTACGGTGATCCCTTTATCGGATGCATCCTGGACCACTACGTCCATGTGTGCCGATGCAGCTGCCATCAACCTCGATGCAACCATCACAGGTACATCTGGCGGAACCTGGAGCGGAACCGGCGTAACGGGAAGCACCTTTAATCCTACCGGCTTGTCGGGCCCCATCTCGGTGACCTATACCGTAGGGCCTGTTGGCTGCCAGGCAAGCTCCGCACAGAACATTACCGTAACACCTGTTGGAAATGCTGCATGGACCACCACTTCGGTATGTGCCGGCTCAACTCCGATCAACCTCGACGCGCTGGTAACAGGAACAGCCGGAGGAACCTGGAGCGGAACAGGAGTAACAGGAAGCACATTCGATCCTGCCGGCTTATCAGGAAATATCGCAGTTACTTATATAGCAGGTACGGCACCATGCCTGGATACGCTTGTGCAGAACATTAATGTGATCTCTGCGCCAAGTGCAGCATGGACCACCACATCGCTGTGTGCAAGCGCCGGCGCTATCAACCTTGATTCACTTGTTACAGGCACCACAGGCGGCGCATGGAGCGGAACCGGGGTAACCGGAAGCTCATTCGACCCTGCAGGATTGTCGGGAGGAATTGCGGTAACGTATACCGTAGGGCCTGCAGGCTGTAACGCAACATCAACGCAGAACATTACAGTGACCCCATCCGCTAACCCGGCATGGACAACCACTTCCATGTGTTCAAGCGCAACACCGATCAACTTAAATACACTCGTAACCGGAACAAGCGGCGGAACCTGGAGCGGGACCGGCGTAACGGGAAGCACATTCAACCCAACGGGCTTGTCGGGCCCGATCGCTGTAACCTATACTGCAGGAACAGCACCTTGTACTTCTTCTTCAACTCAGAATATCACAGTAACCCCTTCGGCCAGCTCTGCATGGGCTACCACCGCAGTATGCGCAAATGCAACGCCAGTGAACCTGAACTCACTGGTAACAGGAACTGCAGGCGGAACATGGAGCGGAACGGGTGTAACGGGAAGCACTTTCAATCCTGCCGGATTGTCGGGAAGCATTTCGGTGACCTATACTGTAGGAACTGCGCCATGTACGTCTACAACCACGCATACCATCACGGTAACACCGAATGCAAATGCAACGATCACGTCTGTGTCGCCAATGTGCCAGACTGTATCGCCATTCACTTTATCTGCAGCAGGCAGCGGCGGTACATGGTCGGGAACAGGGATCACAAACCCTGCTACAGGATTGTTCAGTCCTGCAGCTGCAACTCCGGGAACATACACTATTTCCTACGGAATAGCCGGAGCCTGCGGAGATACGGGAACTGTGTCGATCACAGTGCTTCCAACACCAAGCGCAGCATGGTCGATGCCGTCAACCATCTGCCAGAGCGCAGCGCCGGTTGACCTGAGCACGCTTGTTACAGGCGCAGCGGGAGGAACATTCAGCGGAACAGGTGTAAGCGGAAATGTCTTTGATCCTTCAGGAGTATCGGGAAGCTCGACTATTACTTACACAGTAACACAAAGCGGCTGCTCTGCCACTTCCACGGAGGTAGTAGCTGTTGATCCGATCACTGCTGCATTCACCGCCACGCCGGTTACAGGAATAGCGCCTGTGAGCGTTACCACGCTCAATGGCAGCACGAATGCTGTTTCTTATGCATGGAATTTTGGCAACGGTGCAACCTCTGCGCTTACTAATCCGTCTACCGTATATACAGGCATGGGTAATTACACCATCGTTCTTATCGCTACCAATGCCAGCGGCTGTATGGATACGGCAACCCTCGGCATCCACGTGGAGGAGTTCTCTGCATTGGTTGCGCCTAATGTGTTCACACCGAACGGCGACGGCCACAATGATACGTTCCACCCGATCGTTGCAGAAGGCCTGAGCGAGTTCAAGGCAACCGTTTACGACCGCTGGGGATTGAAAATGCACGAGTGGACAGACGGAACAATGGGCTGGGATGGAAAAGCAAAGAACGGCAAGCCGGCACCTGACGGAACTTATTTCTGGATCATCACCGGAAAAGGAGTGGATGGCAAAACTTACGATTTCACAGGCTTTGTGCAGTTATTTAATTAGTATTGAAACAAGAATATAAACTCCATAGAAAAAACAAATGAAAAAACTCTCCTGCACGCTCATGATCGCATTATTGATGGGATTATCGGCAAACACATTCGCACAGAAATCAACAGCTTTTCTGAGCGCTGAAACTTCCAAACAGGTTGTGGATGATAAAACAGTGGTGGTAACCTTTCGCCTCGATAATATTACCGACGATGCAACAAGGCTTAAGTTCGAGAATGCGCTGAAGGGCGGTGAAGGCGTACTGGAAGTGCACAGCACCGCACCGCAGGGAAACATTTCCATTTATACAATTAAAATGGATAAGCAAAGAACTGTTGAGCGCATGGAAAAGATCCTGCAGCAGGCAGGTATTGAAACGGTGAATGTGGATGGCACAACAATGCCAACGGCTGAGCTTGCAAAATTCAAGCGCGCGCTGAAAGCTAAAAAATAAAAGAACACTTAAATAGTAAGGGACGCAATACAATTTTGTATTGCGTTTTTTTATGGATACATTTGAACCCATGTCTGTTGAAGAAATAAAGCAATTATCCTTTGTATTCATTGTAGCGAGAGGCCGCTCGGGCACCACGCTCATGCAGACCATCCTCGATGCCAATGAAGGCGTGATCCTGCCGATAGAGTCGAGGCTCATTGTTCACCTGAAGCAGAAATATTTCGGTGTTACCAGCTGGACGCCCGCTTTGCTGGATGAATTTATTCTCGACCTTTATAAGGATAAAAAATTCAGCCGCTACTGGTCGGTCGACCCTCTAAAGCTCCGCAGCAGCATCGATGCATTACCGATTAAAGAGCTTACGTTCCCTGTGCTTTGCAAGCTCGTTTACATGAGCTATCCATCGCCCTTTCCCAAAGGCCGCATCACTTTGCTGGGCGATAAGAACCCGATCTTTTCCATTTTCATCAGCGAGCTTACCGAAGTATTCCCCGAAGCGAAATTCATTCACCTTGTGCGCGATTACCGCGATAACATTTCATCCAACAGGAAAGTGTTCAAGCGCCAAAGCATTGCGCAGCTAACTCAGGGCTGGAAAGCATATAATATTTTCATTGAGCAGATCAAAAAGCGTGATCCCAAAAGGTTCTATACGCTGAAGTACGAGGACCTGGCTTCCAATCCGGCTAAGTTCGTTCCCGAGATCTGCGATTTCCTTGGCATTCAATTCAATCCCGCGATGTTTGAATTTCATACCACCATGCAGCAGGTGAAGGAAGAAAAATATGTGGTGGAGATCACTACCGTGCATCCGAATATTATCAAGCCGATCAATACGGAGCAGGTGGATAAGTGGAAGAAGGTGCTTTCGCCTGCCGACATTGAGCTGGCTGATTTCATTGCCGGCGATTATGCGAAGCAGTACGGCTATATCCGTGAAACGCATACTGCAAAGCTCAGCTACAGGATCAGGTCGGTGCTGGCGCTTGCGCGTATCCACCTCGATTTTTTTGTGATCCGCAGCTATTATAAAATGCCCTTCTGGATCCGCGATTCGGTAGGAAAATTCAATGCAAAGCTATACGCGAAGTTTAAGATCTCGAATTACTACAACCACGCCGATTTCCGGTTCAAGGAATGAAGCCTTACCCATGCGAATAAGGCGCACAGGAATGCCACCGCTTTTGTGAAGCCGTTCGTTTTGCCTTTGAAGGTCCCGGTTGCCTGCGCAGCCGTAAGCCACATGATATTCCCATGCACCCTTGCGCAGACCCACGTTTTCCGGTTTGCGAACTGCGGCCTGATCACATCGAGGATCAGCACCACACGCCTCTGATCCGTATGGTTCCATGCCCGGTGATAGTTCGCATCATTGAAGATGAGGAACTTCCCATTCTCCCAGCTTTTGTCTTCATAGCCAACCCTGAAGCCGCATTCGGGCAGCTTGCCGCTTACAATTAATCCGAAGTGACAGCGGTAGATCGCATCCGTATCCCCGAAATGCCCTTTGATCTCAGCATGCGGCTCCAGCACGCTTACCGAAGCGGATACAATATCGGGAATGCGTTCCAGCAGCATGATCGTTTCCGGGCAGCGGCTGCAGGCATTCGCATTCATTCGCAATCCCCAGAAATAAAAGCTGAACGCTTTCCATTTTTCGGGAGCGCTCATCATCTCCGTTGCAAAGTATGGCTTCAGCGCATTTTTTCCGCCGAGGTATGCGGAAATTTCATCCAGGATCACAGGGTGGTGCTGTTCGATCTCCGCGGTCCATGCAAAGGAGGATGGCTCGAAGAAAGTTTCCTTTGCATCGATCCTGTCCCTGCTGTGGACGAAAGAATAATATGGCTTCTTATCCTGCTTCACCGCTTGTGTTGTTATCAGCGGGCCGCAGCGGCTGCTGTCCGTCCCTTTTTAAGCAATGGTTGATCTTCGTTTTTAAATATTCCGGCAGCGGCGAATATAGTTTTTTCAGCTCATCTTCCGAATCGTCCCTGAATTCAAAATCATCGACGCTCAGCAGTGAAGCGTCGCCTGTGCCGGAAGCAATGGCTTTCCGGAGCTTGCCGATGTGTTTGAAATAATTCTCTTTGCTCAGCTCGAACCATTCCACTTCATCGGATGGTGGAAAATCGTTCGAAGGAACATATCCCAGCTGCCTGTTATGGCCTATCGCTTTTGGGTTGGAGCGGAGGATCTTGATGTAATTCTTTTCGAACTCGTTGATGATAAAATTAAAATCGCTCATGATCACCGATGCCAGCGCGGGATGAATGTTGCCCCAGTAATCTTTGTCCCAGATGAACATCCCGCCTTCGGAAGTGCGCTTCTCATAATTGATGTTCTTCCCGTCGATCATGCCGATCTGCTTATTGTCGGCAGTAATGGTGAAAAAATTATTGTAGATGTTGTTCACGCGGTTGAACCATTCTTTCTGCATCTCCGCTGAAATGTTCTCGCGGAACTGCATGCTGGCCCTGATCTCATCGGAGTTGCGCTTTTCACGCACCAGTTCGATGTCCTTCTCCTTTAAGCGCGTTAAGGTTATTCCGTATTTGTGGATTCTCATTACAGCTGCGTTTCAATGGAGTAGGGTGGGCGCCTGTTCTGCAGCTGGTAAAGCTTGTAGAGGTATTGCCCGATAATGCCAAGGCAGAACAGGATGAGGCTGGTGCTGAACAGCACGCTCACAATTAAAGAGGTGTAGCCCAAAGGCACATCATGAAAGATCTTTCTATACACAAAGCGAAGGCCCACGAAAAAGAACATCACCGAAAGGAACAATCCGCCGTAGGTAAGGATGCGCAACGGCCCGGCGCTGTAGTTGATCAGGATATCGAAATAGGTCATGATCAGTTTTCGGATCGTATAGCCCGATGCGCCTGCCTTGCGCGGATGATGCTCCACATCCACAGTCTCGATCTTGCCCGTGTACCATGCGAGCACGGCGTCGATAAATAAAAAGTTATGGCTGTGGTTCTGCAGCAGCTTGTTGGTGAGTGAAACCTTCACCAGCCTGAACGATGATCCGCTCTTGTTCTTGCTGTTGGTATGGTCGGATGTTTTCCTTACCATAAAGCTTCCCGCATTGCGTACTGTCGAATGTTTTTTATTCAGCGGAAGCCCGTAAACAATATCGGCTCCCGTTCTTTCGTAAGTGCTGATCAACTTGGGGATCTCTTCCGGCGGGTGCTGCAGGTCATCGTCCATGGTGATCACCACTTCGCCCTTGCAGAAATTAAATCCGCAGAGGATCGCATTGTGCTGGCCGAAATTTTTTGACAGCCTGATCGCCGAGATGTTGAAAGCGGAACCGGCCTTGATCTTTTCGATCTCGCTCCAGCTCTCATCCCTGCTGCCGTCATCCACGAGGATCAGCTCGTACGATTTGTCTGTTTGCCTCAGCGTGGAATCGATCCTGCTGCACAGCTCATGCAATGTTTCCTTGCTGTTAAAAACCGGTATTACAACAGATACATCCGTTTTGTTCATTTTATAAACCTCCTAATAAAAAGCCCCCGTCGAGGGTGATGGTTGTTCCCGTGATCCACTTTGAAGCGTCGGATAATAAAAAGATGGCGGCATTGGCAACATCCTCCGGAGTGCCTGCTCCCAGCGGGTATTTGCTGATGTGCGCATCCATCTGTTCCTTGGTGCCCTGCGCTTCCGCCTTGTCGTACATCGGTGTTTTTACCATGGCCGGCGCAATGCAGTTGGAGCGGATCTGCAGGTGAAAGAATTCAAGCGCCACCACTTTGCTGAAGGCTTCTATCGCCGCCTTTGATCCTGCATACAAGGCTCCTCCGCGGTGCGGGTGCAGGGCGGAGATCGATGAAAGAAAAACCACCGATGCGCCTTTGTTCAGCTTCTTTGCGCGCGTTGCCTGCGCTGTAAGAACCACCTGCACTTTATAGTTGATGTTAAATACTTCGTCGATCTTTTTATCGGAAAGGAATTTGATGGGATAGGGGCTCACTGTGCCTGCGCAGTTCACAATGCCATCCAGCAAAGGCAGCGCTGATACAAGGCGCTGCACTTCCTGCTCGTCCAGCAGCTCCGCCTGTATGCTTTTGTTCTCGCCGCTTTTCAGCATCGATAATGTTTCGTTCAGCCGCTCTTCATTCCTGCCGGTGATCACCACATTTCCGCCCATTTCGCAGATGCTGATCGCCACCTGCCGCCCGATGCCGGAGGAGGCGCCGGTGACAAGAAATGTTTTATTGTGGAGGTGAAAAGCTGTCATGTTACAATTCAATTAAAGGTAAGCAAACCATATCTTTTACATGCAGGCTGGCCGATCCCCAGGATAATCCCACTCCGAATGCCGAAAGAAAAAGCGACGTGCTGTTTAATGTTTTGTCCTGCAGCTGCGTTACAATGGTAAGCGGAATGGAGGCGGAGCTTGTGTTTCCGAAGGTATCCAGCGAATAAGGGACTTTCTCCGCCGGCAGCTTCAGTTTCTTACGGATGCTCTCATTCATGATCTTATTCGCCTGGTGAAAAATAAAATAATCGTAGTCTTCCGTAGTAGTGCCTAAGTGCTTCATTAGTGCCTGCGCATTCTGCGGCGCTTCACGCAATGAAAAGTTAAACACCTCGATGCCGTCGAGAAATAAATTGCGTTTGTTTTTGATGATCCCCGGCTCATGCTCCTTCATCACTTCCGATTCGCTGGTGTACGGGTTGCGCAGTCCGCCATCGCTGATCATAATAGCCTTGTAACCGGAGCCGTCGCTTTGTAAATTGAAATTTATTTTTTCTGCCGCAGGATCATATTCAAGCAGCGTTGCAGTTCCCGCATCACCGAAAATAGGATAGGTGCTCTTGTCTTTTTTTGATTGGGAGAAGCTGGAAACATCCCCAGCCAGCAGCAGGCCTTTTTTGAAATTGCCGCTGCTCATTAAGTTGGTGATCACGGAAAGCCCGTACAGGTAGCCCGAGCAGCCGAGCTGGATATCGAAGGCCATAGCGCTTTTCGGAAGTCCGAGGCGGTCCTGCAGAATAATGCTGGTGGCAGGTAAAATATAATCGGGTGATTGTGAAACAAAGATGAGCACTTCCACTTCCGCTTTGTCAACTTTAAAATGATCGAGCAATTGCCTTGCCGATTCGTAGCACATATCCGAAGTGCACATGCCGTTCTGCACGATCCTCCGGCTTTCTATGCCAGTGGTCTTGATGAGCAGCTCGCGCTCCTTTTCAGAGATCCAGTCGTAGTCCCTGTTGCTTTCTGTGTGCTGCGGAACGCAGGCAGCCATGCCCCTGATGTTTATGTTGGCGACAGAAAGGAATGCCATAATTTATACCCTGCTTTTTACTACGTTGAAAAGATCGTTCACCGATTTGCATTGCTGCAGGTCGGCTCCGGTAATGGTAACATTGTATTCGGTATCGATGAGCGCGATGAGGATCAGCACATGCATCGAGCTCCATTCCTTGAGGGAAGTGAATTCGGTTTCCGGCTTGAGGGAGCCTGGTGTAAGCTCTTCTATTTCGTTTTCTATCTGGCTGATAAAAGTAGTAATGTCCATAAGTGTTTTTTGTCTGTAATGTTGAAGCGGAAATCTTCTCTAAAGTACGTAATATTTTTACAACCTCACAACTGTTCCTGACCATGAGTAACCGATCCCGAAAGAGGCGAGGAGCACAGTGCTTCCTTTTTTTGCTTTTCCCGCCTTTATGGCTTCATACAGCGCGATCGGAACAGATGCTGAAACGGTATTGCCGATCTCTTCCATGTACATAAAAAATTTATCTTCCCCGATCTTTAATTTCCTTCGCAGTACGCTCAGCAAAAAAGTGTTGGCCTGGTGAAAAACAAAAAGGTCGATGTCTTCTTTCTGCAGCCCGTTCTTTGTGAGGATGTCGCTGATCATCGGAGGCACCACGCGCATGGCGAATGAGAAGATCTCGAGCGAATTCATTTTCATCTGCCCGTATTTCATTCCGCCAACATCCTTGTTCTTTTCAAACCATTCGGCATCTGCAGCATTGCGTGTGCCGCTGCGCTCCACCATTAAATTATCTGCGCCGCTGCCGTCGGTGCCGAAGGAGAATTTTCCAACCCCATTGCTGATCTCCTCATTGGATGTGATCAGTGTTGCAGCTCCCGCATCGCCGAAGATCATCCGCAATTCAGCATCGGAAGGATGGATCACCGTTGAGGGTATGTCCGAAGTAAGCAGCAGCACCGAATTTGCCTGCCCGCTTTCGATTAATCCTTTTGCCACGCTAAGCCCGTAGGTAAAACCCGTGCAGCCGAAAGGCACATCTATGGCGCCGCTGCTGGTAGGCAGCCCTAAGCGGTGCTGCAGGATGCAGGCCGTTGCCGGGCCTTTGTAATCAAGGCCTTCGGTGCAGAAAATTAAAAAATCGATTGTTGAAGGGTCGATCCCGTGTTCGCTGAACAGCTTCATCCCCGCTTCGTAGCCAAGGTCCGAGCCTACAACGCCATCTTTCGTGATATGCCTTTTGCGGATGCCGGTGCGTTTGAAAATGTCGTTTTCCGTAAGCGCAGGAAAGATACTGCAGAGCTCACTGTTGGAAAGTGTATGCTCCGGTAAGTAATAGCTGATGGCTTGAATATAGGCGCTCACGTAAATTCGGTTTACTGCAAATTTAAAAAAATACCCTAATGATTATAATTATAATTGGCCGCCATTGCAAAGTATTTTATAAATTTGACTGTTTGCATAAAGCTTCAGTATGGCACGTTTCATTTCGCTTCCTCCTTCCATCGATAAAAAAACATTCAAGAATTGCATTTACCTTTTTTGTGTGCTTACTTTTCTCATTTATGGCAAAAGCATTGGCAACGGCTATTCGATGGACGATGAATATGTGATCCATAACAATACGCAGGTGCATGGCGGCATTGCCAAAATTCCCGAGATCTTCCGCAGCACTTATGCCATCGACGAGAAGGCCAGCTTTGAATACCGCCCGCTTGTAAAAGTAACATACGCCATCGAGTACCAGTTCTTCGGGGAGAGCCCGCACATCAGCCATTTCATCAATCTCCTCATTTATATTCTTTGTTTGATCCTTTTGTTTTATGCGCTGCTCCGCTTGCTGCCGGCATATCATTACCTGTTTGCGCTTACGGTTGCGCTGCTCTTCTTAATTCATCCGCTGCATTCCGAAGTGGTGATCAGCCTCAAGAACAGAGACGTAATGATGAGCTTCATTGGTTGCATGTGCAGCCTATTGTTTTATTTGCGTTATGTGGAAGGAAAAGGAAATGCTGCTGTGAACCTTGCGCTTGGCTTTTTTCTTCTCCTGCTCGGCATCATGTCGAAAAAGGACGCGATCACCTTTTTTGCCATTATCCCTTTTTCCATGTGGTTCTTCCGCGATGCCGGCTGGAAAAAGATCGGGCTCATTTTTCTTACGTATCTTCCCGTGGCCATCATATTCAGGCTGGCGGCAAAGTCGGTGACCAATAGCAATGTACGTACGCTGCTCCTTTGGGAAAACCCGCTGTTCATTCATTCCACCCTCACCGAACGCATTCCGCAGGCGTTTTACAGCCTTTATTTTTATCTGAAGATGTTTTTGCTTCCGCATCCGCTCATCTCTTATTACGGTTACAACCAGGTTCCTATAGTCGGCTGGAGCCATCCCGTTGTTTGGATCATGCTCCTCCTGCTTACCGGGCTGGTGTTTCTTATCATAAAGCTGAGGGCGGTAAAGGAGCTTTGGTTCTATGGCATAATTTATTTCCTTATCACGATCTCCATGTTCACAAATGTGGTGGTGCCTGTTGTGGGTATTGTGGGTGAGCGCTTTGCATACATTCCTTCTGTGGGCTTGTGCATTGTTGCAGCATATTTCCTGCTGAACTATTTTAAAGTGCCGCTGCAGAACCTTGCGCTGAAGCTGAAGCTGGTGAGCAACGGTTATTGGCTGGCCATTGCATTGGCCCTGCTGCTGTACGGAGGTAAATCATTTTCAAGGAATGCCGATTGGAAGGATGCTTATACGCTTTATCATACCGATGTGGAAACGGCATCCGAGTCGGCGCATACGCATTCGCTCCTTGCTGCAACCGCATTGTCGCGGGTAAAAGCGGAGCCGCGCCTGCCGAAGGCTGAAAAGAAGCGCCTGGTGCTGGAAGCGGAAGCGCATTACCTCGAATCCATCCGGATCATACCCGATTACACCTCCTCGCACAACAACCTTGGGATGTTGTATTATACCTACCTGGCCGACAACGCAAAAGCTACAAGGCACCTGGAAAAGGCCGTGGCGCTGGATTCCAACTATGTGGAAGCTTACTTTAACCTTGGCAGCTGCTATGCCGCAGCGCAGAAGTATGACCTCGCTGAAAAGTGTTACTTACGCTCCGTGAAGCTCAATCCGAGGTTCACAACGGCATACCAGGCGCTCAGCAATCTTTACGGAATACAGAAAAAATACGACCAGATCCTGCGCCTGAACCAGGAAGCCATCGATAAGGGAGTGAAATCGGATGTGATGTACGTGAACATCGGGAATGTTTACTTTGTAAGCGGCGATACGCTGAAGGCCCTGCCTTATCTCGAAAAGGCGATCGAATTCAATCCCGACAACAGGGGAGTGAACGCTTTTCTGGCCAACTGGTACCAGGGAAAAGGCGATAAGCAGAGATCCGCTTACTATTACGATCTTATGTCACGCTCCTCGCGCTAATATCTGGTTTTTGCACTAATTTCAGAGAAAAAGTCCTTCATGCAACCATTCCGAGCCCTTTCGCATCTGTTGGGAACGGATTGCTCCTTTTTTTGCATGATGTGTTTTTTTTTATATCTTTATCGTTGAAATATTCCATTTTATATTTAAAAACGTAAATCTCATCGTACATGAAACAGGTTTTTACTCTCTCCTTTTTATTACTTGGCCTTAGTGTATTTTCGCAGCAGAAGAATCCGCCTGCAAAGCAGCCGGCAGCTGCCACTACTGTAACTACGCCGCCGGCCCCGCAGGAAACTCCGGTGAATCCAAGGGCAACAAGTACTTCGTCCCAAGTAAAAAGCTCAGAGGTAGCACCTTTGCCTTACGATGTGAATGACAAGTACATGGGCCGGAAAAGCGAATTCCTGAACAGCATGACCGTGTCTGAGCTTCCTGCCGATTTCCCGGCATACGAAAAGCAATGGAACCTGAAGGAGTACAACCAGGTGGTGGAGGCATATTTTGTAAATCACCGCGAGCTGCTGAAACCCCGGGTAAAAGAGAAGATCGATCTTGCTCATCCAACCAATTAATTGCTTTTAAATTTCTCTAAGAACACTAAACCAAGCCATATGAAAAGAATCCTATTCTTTTTTGCATTTATTGTATTGTCCTCGGGATCAATATTTGCCCAGGGAAGCAACTGTGCCAGCGCAACTCCATTTTGCGGAAGCGCAACTTTCGCTAATAACACATCTACCGTTTCACAGGCGGGGCCCAGCTACGGATGTTTGGGTACACAGCCTAATCCGGCCTGGTTCTTCGTAAAAACGACAGGTGCGGGGAACATGGTGTATAACATCAGCCAGGTAAATACCGCCGGAACGGGGATCGATGTCGATTTCATTGCCTGGGGGCCTTTTGCCAGTATGGCCAACGCCTGTAACACCTTAACGGGTTCTTGTACAGGAAATCACGCCTGCTCGGGAAATATTGAAGATTGCGGATACAGTACCGCTGCGGTGGAAACAATGACCCTTGTGTCGCCGGGTGCCGGACAATATTACGTGATCCTTATCACCAACTATGCCGATCAGAATGGTACCATCACATTTAACCAGACCAGCGGGCCTCCGTCCGATTGCTCCATTACCTGTCCGAGCGTAACTTCAGGTAATGGTTACCTGTTAACGAATGGCAGCCCCGTCCCATCGTCAGTCGCCTGTAGTACCGCCCCTTTTGGGATGATAGCCTCCAATAATACCCCGTTCGGGAATCCCATTACCCCCGGGGTCATGATCTCGTTTACATCAAATACCAATAATACGCTCCAGATCAACTGGTTTGAAAACTCCAGCTATGTGCTGTGCGCCGGGCCTGTCGCCTCCGGCTGCGGCATCCAGATCCCTACAAGTACAAATGAAGACATCCAGTTCTCCACGATGTCGCCTTCGGCCACCAACGATATCCAGTTTTGTGAAACGAGTACCGCCGATGGTAACATGCCTTACCAGATCGTCGACGTATCAAGCGGAACAATTTTAAACTCCGGCACCTGGGTCACCGATGCACTTTGCACCACGGTATCATTCCCTCCGGGAACAATTTCCGGGGTAGCTACATGGAGCATTTCACCGGCATGCCCGGGTTGTATGACCACCACCGACTGGGGATATGCCACGTTCAATCCGGGTGTTGCACCTGCAGGAACGTACAATGTCTGCTATTCATTTGACCCTCCGGGAACTTGTCCTACTTATACTTATTGTCAGAACATCACAGTTACCAATCCGAACAATCCTGCATGGACCACTCCTGCGGCAATGTGTGCGAATGCGGCTTCTGTCAATCTGAATACCCTTGTTACAGGTACTGCCGGCGGAACATGGTCGGGAACAGGTGTATCGGGCACAAGCTTCAATCCGGCCGTTTCAGGTCCGGGAACTTTTTCGGTGACCTATACTGTGGGTTCGGGAAGCTGCTCTGCAACCCAGTCGCATAACATTACCGTAAACCCTGTACCTACGGTTTCCATCAGCCCTGCTTCTTCAACCATCTGTGCCGGAGCTTCCGTTACATTAACGGCAACACCCTCTCTCGGCGGAGGTACCTATTCATGGGCACCGGGCGGCGCAACAACTTCATCTATCACTGTAACGCCGGGATCAACCACTACTTATACAGTTACTTATACATTATCCGGCTGTACCGGAACAGCTACAAGGCTCATCACTGTGAATCCAATACCTACGGTGAGTGTAAGCAGCCCGGCGCCTATCTGTGCAGGCGGTTCAGCAACCTTAACTGCCACGCCTTCCATAGGTGGAGGTACTTATTCCTGGTCGCCTGGAGGAGCTACAACGGCTTCTATCACCGTGTCACCGGCCTCAACTACTACTTATACGGTAACGTATACGCTCTCCGGCTGTACCAACACAGGAACGGGAACAGTAACGGTTAACCCGGCTCCAACGGTCAGCATTACACCGGCTTCCGCTACTATTTGTGCCGGACAGTCTGCTACCTTAACGGCGAATCCTTCCGTGGGAGGTGGTACCTATTCATGGGCTCCGGGTGGCGCTACAACAGCTACCATTACGGTTTCTCCTGCAGGCTCCACAACATATACCGTAACCTACTCATTATCGGGCTGCTCCACTACGGCGAACAGGTTGATCACAGTGAACCCGGTACCTACAGTAACGGTAAATAATCCGGCCGCGGTATGTGCGGGCTCCTCTGCCACGCTTACTGCCACTCCTTCAACAGGCGGCGGTACCTATTCATGGGCGCCCGGCGGAGCAACAACCTCTTCGATCACGGTATCTCCGGCATCCACAACTACTTATACTGTGACATACTCGCTCGCGGGTTGCTCGGGAACAGGAACCGGAACGGTTACCATCAACCCTGTGCCTACTGTGAGCATCACACCGGCATCTTCAACCATTTGTGCCGGACAGTCTGCTTCACTTACCGCTAACCCTTCATTGGGCGGAGGTACGTATTCATGGGCTCCGGGTGGCGCTACCACTTCTACCATCACGGTTTCCCCTGCTTCATCCACAACGTATACGGTAACCTACAGCTTATCCGGCTGTACAACTACCGCAACGCGTTTAATTACAGTGAACCCGGTTCCTACGGTTTCCGTGAACACGCCGGCAGCCATTTGCGCGGGTACCTCAACTACGCTTACTGCAACGCCTGCTCCGGGCGGGGGAACTTATTCCTGGTCTCCGGGTGGTGCCACAACGCAATCAATAACAGTTTCACCGGCTTCTTCAACAACTTACACTGTAACTTATACATTAACGGGTTGTTCCGGAACAGGAACAAGCACCGTAACGGTAAATCCTCAGCCTACGGTAAGCATAACGCCTGCAACATCCACCATTTGCGTGGGTGCCTCGGCATCGCTTACGGCTAACCCTTCATTAGGCGGCGGTACTTATTCATGGGCACCGGGCGGAGCTACTACTGCATCGGTAACTGTATCTCCTGCAAGCACTACTACTTATACTGTTACTTACACGCTGGCCGGCTGTACTGCCACCGGAACACGCGTGGTAACTGTGAACCCTATGGATAATGCTGCTTTCACCTACAGCTCATCCACGTATTGCCAGACAGGTGCCGATCCTTCGGCAACGATCACCGGCCTTCCGGGAGGTACGTTCAGCTCAAGTCCGGGAGGCCTCGTATTCCTGAGCACTTCCACCGGGCAGATAGATGTAAGCGCCAGCGCGCTGAATACCTATACGGTTACTTATACCACTAACGGAACCTGTCCGAACACAAGCTCCGTGAACATTACCATTTCAAGTGCCCCTGCGGCCACGTTCAGCTATGCCGGCCCTTATTGCCAGTCGGCGGCTAATCCTACACCTACATTCAGCGGTGGCGGCAGCGCGGGTACATTCTCTTCTACAGGCGGACTTGTATTTGTGAATGTGAACACCGGCCAGATCAACCTTTCTGCAAGTACCCCGGGAACATACACGGTAACAAATACAATTGCTGCCAGCGGCGGATGTGCTTCTGCAGTTGCAACCAACACCATCACGATCAATCCTTCACCGGTGATCACTGCAACACCGGCATCACAAACCATCTGCTCCGGATCGGCAACCTCCATTGCATTGTCGAGCTCGATAGGCGGAACATCTTATTCCTGGACAGTAAGCCAGACCGGTACCAGCGGCGCTTCTGCAGGTTCGGGAAGCAGCATCGCACAAACGCTTACAGCCACAGGTGCGGTAAACGGAACTGCAACCTATACCGTTACTTCGCTTTCAGGCGGATGTGCCGGAAATACGCTGATCATCACGATCACGGTAAAACCAGTGCCTACAGTTACCCCGAGCCCGGTGGCACAAACCATCTGCTCTGGTAATACAACAAGTATCACGCTCACCGGAAGCCTCGCGGGTACCACATTCGCATGGGGCGCACCAACACAAACAGCTGCCTCGGGTGGTACTGCGAGTTCAGGTTCCAGCATTGTTCAAACATTGAATGCAACAGGCGCAGGGGCCGGTACCGTTACATACAACGTGGTTCCTACAGCCAATGGCTGTCCGGGAGCTTCTGTCCCGGTTGTGATCACAGTTAATCCTGCACCGGTTGCAACGGCAACACCTGCCGTATCCACGATCTGTTCAGGAGCGCCCACATCCGTAAGCTTAACAAGCACTGTTGGAGGAACTACCTTCAACTGGACTGCCGCTAACGGAACAGGTATCTCCGGTGCAGCTTCAGGATCGGGATCCGCCATCAGCCAGGTATTGACCAACTCTTCCGCTGTAGTGGCTGCAGGCACCTATACAGTTACACCTTCTGCATCGGGCTGTCCGGGCGGTACAATCACGGTTACCGTGAATGTGAATCCTGTACCTAACGTTACTCCAAGCCCTGCTTCTCAAACCATCTGCTCAGGTACTGCTACCAGCATTTCCTTATCAGGAACAGTTGCGGGAACAACATTCGCATGGGGCGCACCTACGCAATCAGCCGCTACAGGCGGAGCTGCGGGTTCCGGAAGCAGCATAACACAAACACTTACAAGTACGGGTGCAGGCGCAGGCACTGTTACCTATAACGTGATCCCTACGGCCAATGGCTGCCCGGGAGCCGGCGTGCCGGTGGTTATTAACGTGAATCCCGTTCCATTTGTCACTGCAACACCGGCAAGTGCCACTATCTGTTCAGGCGCAAGCACAGCGATCAACCTGACCAGCTTTACGGCAGGTACAACATTCAGCTGGACCGCATCTAACGGCGCTGGTATTTCAGGCGCTGTGGCAGGCTCAGGTGCCAGCATTATACAATCGCTCACAAATTCAGGGACTACCACGGGTACGGCAACCTATACAGTGACGCCTTCAGCATCAGGCTGTCCGGGCGCACCCATTACTGTTACCATTACAGTAAATCCTGTTCCTAACGTAACGGCTACGCCTTCCGGACAGTCGATCTGCTCGGGAAGCACAACAGGCATCGCGTTAAGCAGCACCGTTGCAGGAACTACGTTTGCATGGGGCGCACCTGCTCAGACAGGCGCTACAGGCGGAACATCCGGCTCAGGAAGCTCGATCGCGCAGGTATTAACAGCATCAGGCACAACAACAGGAACTGTTACCTATAACATTACTCCAACGGCCAACGGCTGCCCGGGAACACCTCTGGCAGTAAGCATCACTGTTGAGCCAAACCCTACGGTGAATGCAACGCCATCTTCTTCTTCGATCTGCTCAGGAACGGCAACATCCATTGCTCTTTCAAGCAACATCGCGGGAACAGGCTTTACCTGGACGGCAACCGCTTCCGGCGCAAGCGGAGAATCGGCGGGCTCGGGAAGCTCCATTTCACAGGTGCTTACGGCTACGGGAACATCGGCAGGAACAGTAACTTATAACGTAACAGCTACAACACCTGCAGGATGTACCGCTACTATGCCTCCGGTAACAGTAACGGTTAATCCTACGCCGGATGTAAGCGCAACCCCGGTTGGTGCCACCATCTGCTCGGGTGCTACAACAGGCATCGCATTAACAAGCAGTGTGAGCGGAACAACATTTACATGGACAGCTTCCCAGACCGGCGCTTCCGGTGCAACAGCCGGATCAGGCTCAAGCATAGCGCAGGTGCTTACGGCAACAGGATCAACTCCGGGCTCGGTAGTGTATACTATCACACCTTCTGCAAGCGGCTGTGCAAGCGGCTCGCCGGTGTCGGTTACCATTGCGGTTAACCCATTGCCGGTTGTAACTGCAACGCCTTCCTCACAGAATATCTGTGATGCGGCAGCTACAAGCATCAGCTTAACAAGCAGCCTCGGATCCACTACGTTCAACTGGACAGTGAGCCAGACAAATGTTACAGGCGCTGCTGCAGGAACAGGAACATCCATTTCACAGCTGCTCGATCTTGTTAGCGCTACAACTGCAGGATCTGCGGTTTATACGATCACGCCCACTGATAACGGATGCGCAGGCAGCCCGGTTACAGTTACCGTGAATGTGAACCCGATCGATAACGCAGCATTCACTTATTCGTCCTCTACGTATTGCCAGACAGGCGCTGATCCTTCCGCGAACATCACCGGAACACCGGGAGGCGTGTTCAGCGTGTCGCCGTCCACAGGACTTGTGATCGATACACTGTCGGGGCTGATCGACCTGAGCGCAAGCGCACTCGGAACGTATAGCATTACATACCAGACAAACGGTGTTTGTCCAAGCAACAGCATTGTTACAGTTACCATCACAACTGCACCAAGCGCGCTGTTTGGCTATCCGCTCAGCTTCTGTTCTTCCGATCCGAACCCAACACCTGTGTTCGGCCCTGGCGCCAGCGCAGGTACATTCTCGGCAAGCGCCGGCGGACTTGTGTTTGCAGATCCTGCAACAGGCGAGATCGACCTTGCGAATTCAACAGCCGGAACCTATGTGATCACCAATTCAATTGCCGCAGGCGGCGGATGTGCTGCTGCCTCTGCAATGGATACAGTTACCATCAACCAGGCCGCAACAGTTACTGCTGGCCTTAATGATACCATCTGCGAGCTCGGAACAATGTTGCTCACAGGAACCATGGGCGGAAGCGCAAGCTCTGTACTGTGGACCACCAACGGCTCGGGGAACTTTAGCGATGCAACGCTGTTGAACCCTGTTTATACGCCTTCAGCGGCGGATGTGGCCGCAGGTACAGTTGTATTGACGATCACTACAAACGACCCTGCAGGCGGATGTAATGCGGTAACAGACTTTACCCTGTTATCTATCACTCCGCTCGACAGTGCAGCCTTCACTTATTCGGGAAGCACATTTTGCCAGTCGGGTACCGATCCTGTTCCAGCAATTACAGGTGTTACAGGCGGTGTGTTCAGCGCAAGTCCGGGCGGGATCTCTATCAATACCTCAACCGGTGTGATCGACCTGAGCGCAAGTACGCTCGGAACATACACCGTAGTGTACACAACCAACGGGCCTTGCCCAAGCACAGACACAGCAACCGTGACCATTTCAACGGCTCCTGTTGCCACATTCTCCTTCTCAGGCGCAGCAACGTCATTCTGCCAGTCGGGAAGCAATCCAACGCCTGTATTCGCTTCAGGCGCAAGCGCAGGTACATTCACTGCAAGTCCTTCGGGATTAGTGTTTGTGAGCCCTTCAACAGGACAGGTTGACCTTGCCAACTCAGCGCCGGGTACATACACGATCGTGAATAACATTGTTGCTGCAGGCGGTTGTGCCGCTTCGGTAGATTCATTAACCATCACCATCAATGTTCCTGCAACAGTGAATGCCGGAACAGACACGGCGGTTTGTGCAGGCGCAACATATACCACCGCAGGAAGCATTGGCGGAAGCGCTAGCAGTGCAACATGGACCTCAAGCGGTTCCGGTGCGTTCGACAACTCGGCGCTCTTAAACGCAACGTATACGCCTTCTGTGGCAGATACAGCTGCAGGTACTGTTACCCTGTACTTAACAACAGATGATCCTTCAGGAGTTTGTAACGGGGTGCTCGATAGCATGGTGCTTACCATCACACCGTTGCCGCAAACGCCTTCCGTGACCAATCCTTCGCCATACTGCGCAGGATCGGCGGTTGGCCCGATCACCTTCTCCGGTGCGGGAGGAAGCGTTAACTGGTATTCCGATGCTGCTTTAACAACGAATATCGGAACAGGAAACCCGTTCACACCAACAGGCATCACAGGTACAACAACAATTTATGCAACAGAAACAGTCGGCTCCTGCACAAGCTACTCATCAGCGGTAACCATCACGTTCAACCCGCTGCCGGTGGCCGATTCTACAAATGCAGTGATCACAGGCGCAACCTGCGGCGATTCCACGGGAGCCATCACAGGCGTAACGATCGTTTCAGGACAAAGCCCTTATACCTACCTGTGGCAGGATGTTTCCGGCAACAACGTAGGCGATTCACTGAATCTTTCGAATGTTGGCCCGGGTGTTTACACGCTCACCATTACCGATGGAAACGGCTGTGTGGCCATGATCGGCGGAGGTTCGTCATTTAACGTTACTTCCACAAGCGGTGTAGTTGCATCCTTCACGGCAACGCCATCAACAGGTGAAAAACCGTTGCCTGTAAGCTTTACCAACACAAGCACCGGCGGTGTAAGCTTCCTGTGGCAGTTCCCTGACGGCAGCGCGGATACAAGCTTTAACTCGAGCTATATCTTCACGCAGCTGGGCAGCAACAATGTGTGCCTCATCGCCGATAACGGCGTAGGCTGTATCGATACGGCCTGCACCACCATTGATGTGTTCATTAACTCGGTATTTGTGATCCCTAACGTGTTTACGCCAAACGGCGATAACGTGAACGACGTATTTACCGTGAAAAATGTAGGCCTTGAAACAATGGATGCGGAGATCTATAACCGCTGGGGACAGAAAGAATACGAATGGCATACCACCAACGGCGGCTGGGATGGCCGTACGGCTGCAGGAGTGCTGGTTCCCGACGGAACATACTTCTTCATCATCAGCGCAAAAGGGATCGATGGAGTGGAGTACTTTGAGAAAGGCTCATTCGAGCTGATCAGGTAACCGGAAATAAATAAAATTCAGGGACCGGGAAGATCTGTAAAATGTTCTTCCCGGTTTTTTTTCTCTTTTTTTTTCGGAATTAATAATTTTTCGTCCCGTCAAAAAGCCCGTTAAATCAGAATTTTGTGCGTTTTCGACGATTTGACGAATATTTTTTCAGGAAAACAGAACTTTTTTTTGAACGTGCTATTGTTTATAATAAATAATTATTACCTTTGCCCTCCCCAAAAAAGCGGGGGTTTATTTTATTTTAAGAAAAAACTGATAAAAATTTAATACCAGAAAAATGCCTACTATCCAGCAATTAGTGCGTAAAGGAAGAACAAAAGCTGCTAACAGAAGTAAATCTGCAGCTCTTGAATCAAGCCCTCAGAAACGTGGAGTATGTACCCGTGTTTATACAACCACCCCTAAAAAGCCAAACTCAGCAATGAGAAAGGTTGCCCGTGTTCGTTTAACGAACAAAAAAGAGGTGAATGCATACATTCCGGGAGAAGGCCACAACCTTCAGGAACACTCGATCGTTCTGATCCGCGGTGGAAGGGTAAAAGATCTTCCGGGAGTACGTTACCACATTGTGCGTGGTGCATTGGATACATCCGGAGTTGACGGACGTAACCAGAGGCGTTCAAAATACGGAACTAAAAAACCAAAAGCAGGAGCTAAAGGAGCACCGGCTAAAGGAGCACCGGCTAAAAAGAAATAAAGAGAACCGGGTAAGGATTTGAGTAAGGAAACCCCTGAAGCAACAAATACGAGCCCTAAATAAATAACAATGAGAAAGACCAAAGCAAAAAAGAGAATCCTTTTACCGGATCCAAAATTTAACGATGTGTTAGTTACACGTTTCGTGAATAACCTGATGTATGATGGCAAAAAAAGCATTTCGTACGATGTGTTTTATGATGCAATCGATATCGTTCAGAAAAGAACGGAAGCTGACGGCCTGGAGACATGGAAAAAAGCGTTAAGCAATGTAACACCCGCTGTTGAGGTTCGTTCCCGCAGGGTTGGTGGTGCAACTTTCCAGATCCCTTCTGAGATCCGCCCGGAAAGAAAAGTATCAATGGGTATCAAATGGATGATCCTTTATGCTCGCAAGCGTAACGAAAAATCAATGGCTGCGAAATTAGCAGGGGAGATCGTTGCTGCTTCAAAAGAAGAAGGCGCTGCTTTCAAAAAGAAAGAAGACGTTCATAAAATGGCAGAAGCGAACAAAGCGTTCTCTCACTTCCGTTTTTAAATAATGTTGGCGCTTTAGCGACTTACATTATTTTATCCCTGCGTAGGCCGGGATCTTTAAATTAAGAATAAAAGAAAGAAAGATAAAATGTCAGATTTAAAATATACAAGGAACATCGGGATCGCTGCCCACATTGATGCTGGTAAAACAACAACAACTGAGCGGATCCTTTATTACACTGGTGTTAATCACAAGATCGGTGAGGTGCATGATGGAGCTGCTACTATGGACTGGATGGTTCAGGAGCAGGAGCGTGGTATAACAATCACATCAGCAGCAACTACCTGTTTCTGGAATTACCGCGGTGATAAATACAAAGTAAACATTATCGATACCCCGGGCCACGTGGATTTCACCGTTGAGGTGAACCGTTCATTACGTGTACTCGATGGTCTTGTTTTCCTGTTCTCTGCAGTTGACGGTGTTGAGCCGCAATCAGAGACCAACTGGAGGCTTGCAAATAACTACAACGTAACCCGTTTGGGATTCGTAAATAAAATGGACCGTTCCGGTGCCGACTTTTTAAATGTTGTAAAACAGGTAAAAGAAGTATTGGGAGGTAATCCATTGCCATTGCAGCTGCCTATCGGTGCTGAAGAAACATTTATCGGTGTTGTCGACCTGATCAACAACCGCGGTATTGTTTGGAATGAAGAAGACAAGGGAATGACCTTCAAAGAAGTTCCTATCCCGGAAGATATGCAGGAAGATGTAACTTATTGGAGAGGCCAGCTTCTTGAAGCGATCGCTGAATTCGATGAGTCACTGATGGAGAAATTCTTCGAAGACCCGAACTCGATCACAGAAAGAGAAGTACTTACCGCTTTGCGCCAGGCTTGCCTCGCAAACAAAGTGGTTCCTATGGTTTGCGGATCATCTTTCAAAAACAAAGGTGTTCAGACCATGCTTGACCTTGTTATGGAATTAATGCCTTCTCCTTTGGATAAGGACGTTACCCATGGCATCAACCCTGACACTGATGAGCCTGTTACACGTAAACCGGATGTAAAAGAGCCGTTCACAGCCCTTGCATTTAAGATCGCAACCGATCCGTTTGTAGGCCGTTTATGTTTCTTCCGCGCTTATGCAGGCCGTCTGGATGCAGGTTCTTATGTACTGAACACACGCAGCGGGAACAAAGAGCGTATTTCACGTATCTTCCAGATGCACGCGAACAAGCAGAATGCAATTGAATTCATTGAAGCAGGAGATATCGGAGCAGCAGTTGGATTTAAGGACATTCGTACAGGAGATACCTTATGTGATGAAAAACACCCGATCGTTCTTGAGGCGATGAACTTCCCTGAGCCGGTTATCGGTATCGCTATCGAGCCAAAAACACAGGCCGATCTTGATAAATTAGGCGTAGCCCTTAACAAGCTTGCTGAAGAAGATCCTACATTCCGCGTTAAAACGGATGAGGACAGCGGACAAACGATCGTTAGCGGTATGGGTGAGCTTCACCTTGAGATCATCGTTGACCGTTTGAAGCGCGAGTTCAAAGTGGAAGTAAACCAGGGAGCTCCCCAGGTATCTTACAAAGAAACGATCAACGGTTCTGTTGAGCACCGTGAAGTATATAAGAAACAGTCCGGTGGACGCGGTAAATTTGCCGACATTAAATTTGTGGCATCTCCTGTTGACGCTGATTGGGATATTGTTAAGGATGGCGGATTACAGTTCATCAACGAGATCTCCGGTGGTAACATTCCACGCGAATTCATCCCTGCAGTTGAAAAAGGATTCAAGCAGGCAATGGTAAACGGAGTATTGGCCGGCTACCCGATGGATTCCCTGAAGATCCGCTTAATTGATGGTTCTTACCACAACGTCGATTCAGATGCACTGTCATTTGAGATCGCAGCACGCACAGCTTTCCGTGAGGCATTGCCAAAATGTAAGCCTGTATTGTTAGAGCCGATCATGAAAATTGAGGTTCTCACACCGGAGCAGAACATGGGTGATGTTGTAGGGGATTTGAACAAGCGCCGCGGACAGATCGAGGGAATGGACTCCAAAGGAGTTACCCAGGTGATCAAGGCAAAAGTACCACTGTCGGAAATGTTCGGTTATGTAACACAGTTGCGTACCATCACTTCAGGACGTGCTACCAGCACCATGGAATTCGACCACTATGCAGAAACTCCGCGCGCAATCGCAGATGAGGTGATCGCTAAATCAAAAGGTAAAACAGAAAAAGTATAATCTAACGAACGTTCTTTATATAAAATCATGAGCCAGAAAATCAGAATCAAATTAAAATCTTACGATTTCAACTTAGTTGATAAATCCGCGGAGAAGATTGTTAAAACGGTAAAAATGACCGGAGCCGTTGTAAGTGGACCAATTCCATTGCCAACACACAAAAAGATCTACACTGTTTTACGTTCACCGCACGTTAACAAAAAAGCACGTGAGCAGTTTCAGTTATGCTCTTACAAAAGATTGCTTGACATCTACAACTCAACTTCCAAAACAGTTGACGCTTTAATGAAGCTTGAATTGCCTAGCGGAGTAGAAGTAGAGATCAAAGCATCTTAATTAACAGAAAAGTAAAAACAAATAAATAAATAAACAATGTCTGGAATAATAGGTAAAAAAATTGGAATGACCAGTGTTTTCGGTGCCAATGGTAAATATATACCATGCACAGTTATCGAAGCCGGTCCTTGCGTTGTTACGCAAGTAAAAACCTTGGAGAAAGACGGGTATGCTTCAGTACAGTTGGCTTTCGGCGAAAAGAAGGAAAAACACACTTCTTCTGCAATGAAAGGCCACTTTGCAAAAGCCGCTACCACTCCTAAACGTAAGATTGTCGAGTTTAAGGAATTTACCATGGAAAAAAACCTTGGTGAGACCGTTACAGTTGAATTATTTGCAGAAGGCGATTTCGTTGATGTTGCAGGTACTTCAAAAGGTAAAGGATGGCAGGGTGTTGTAAAGCGCCATGGCTTCAGCGGGGTTGGACACGCAAATAAATCTCACGGTCAGCATGACAGGGAGAGGGCACCGGGATCCCTGGGAGCTTCTTCATGGCCATCACGCGTATTCAAAGGAATGAGAATGGGCGGACGTATGGGCGGAGATCGCGTAAAAACACAAAACTTAGAGGTAATTAAAGTGATTGCGGAAAAAAATCTTTTGATCATCAAAGGTTCTGTCGCAGGCGCAAAAGGCTCATTCGTTACAATAGAGAAGTAATTTGGTCCGCCTTAAGGCAGATTAATACTTGACTATTCAACAATTTTACAAATCAACAATTCACAATGGAAGTATCAGTAGTAAATATAAGCGGTAAAGCAACCTCCAAGAAGGTAAGCTTAAACGATGCGATCTTTGGCATCGAGCCGAATGACCATGCTATTTACCTGGATGTTAAACAACATCTGGCAAATAAGCGCCAGGGAACTCATAAATCGAAAGAAAGAAATGAAGTTTCCGGATCAACTAAAAAATTAAAGAAGCAAAAAGGAACAGGCGGAGCCCGTGCAGGTAGCATTAAGTCCGGTACCATCGTAGGTGGTGGACGTATCTTCGGACCACGCCCTAGGGATTACTCCTTTAAGCTGAACAAAAAGCTGAAGCGTCTTGCACGTATGTCGGCACTGGCTTACAAAGCAAAAGAAAGCAATCTGACCATCCTGGAAGATTTCAGCTTCGATGCTCCTAAGACAAAAAAATATGCTGATTTGATCAGTAATTTAAAGCTTTCCGATAAAAAAACACTATTGGTGTTGGGGGAATCAAATAAAAACGTATATTTGTCGTCCCGAAATTTGACCAACACGAAAGTTGTAACTGTTTCAGATTTAAACACTTACGATATTTTGAATGCTCAAAGCCTATTATTGGTAGAGGGAGCAGTAACAGAAATTGAAAATTTATTAAGTAATTAATAAGATGAGCATAATTGTAAAACCGGTTATTACCGAGAAAATGACAGCACAGGGCGAGAAGCACAATCGCTTTGGCTTTGTAGTAGCGAAGACTGCTAACAAAGTACAGATAAAAGATGCTGTTGAAAAGCTTTACGGTGTAAGCGTAGAATCTGTAAACACTCAGAACTATGTAGGTAAAGTGAAAACCCGTAACACAACCCGCGGGTTGGCCATCGGGCGAGTAAACAAGCATAAAAAAGCGGTTGTGACCCTGAAAGCAGGCGATACAATTGATTTTTACGCAGGTATCTAAGAGAGAACATATTTATTAAATATACAGGTTTCCGGCCTGTGATAACAAAAACTGAGAGATGGCTTTAAAAAAATTAAGACCCTTAACACCTGGGCAGCGCTTTAAATTAGTAAGCGATAACGCTGATATTACACATGATAAACCTGAAAAGAGTTTATTGGTCCCTGTAAAGAAATCAGGTGGACGTGATAATACAGGTAAAATGACCATGCGCTACATCGGTGGTGGTCACAAGCAACAATACCGCATCATCGATTTCAAACGCGATAAAGCAGGAGTTCCCGCTACTGTTAAAACAATTGAGTACGATCCAAACCGTACCGCACGTATTGCCCTTGTAGTTTATGCTGATGGAGAAAAACGTTACATCGTTGCTCCAAACGGCTTACAGGTAGGACAAAAGATCGTATCCGGAAAGGATGCGGCACCTACAGTTGGCAATGCAATGTACCTTTCTGATATTCCATTAGGAACAGTTATCCACAATATTGAATTACGTCCCGGCCAGGGAGCTATCATGGCTCGCAGCGCAGGCTCATACGCACAATTGAGTGCACGTGACGGAAAATATGCGATCGTTAAAATGCCTTCAGGCGAAACACGCATGATCCTTGTAACCTGTATGGCTACTATCGGATCAGTTTCCAACGCCGACCACAACCTGGAGATCAGCGGTAAAGCTGGCCGTACAAGATGGCAGGGCCGCAGGCCTAGAACACGTCCGGTAGCAATGAACCCGGTTGATCACCCTATGGGTGGAGGTGAAGGAAGAGCTTCAGGAGGCCACCCGCGCTCACGCAAAGGATTGCCTTCAAAAGGATACAAAACACGCTATCCGAAGAAAGCTTCCAACAAATACATCATCGAGAAGAGAAAAAAATAATAATATAAACAGTTTAATGGCTCTTGCAGCAGCTTAGGTTACGCAGGGTTCACAACTAAAAAACAAACGAAATGTCACGTTCACTAAAAAAAGGTCCTTTTATCGACTGGAAACTGGAGAAAAAATTATTAGACCTCCAGGCTTCAGGTAAAAAAACAGTTATCAAAACATGGTCACGCAGGTCAATGATCTCCCCGGATTTCGTTGGGTTGACAGTAGCAGTTCACAACGGGAATAAATTCATCCCTGTGTATGTTACAGAGAACATGGTAGGGCACAAGTTCGGCGAGTTCGCTCCGACAAGAACTTTCAGAGGCCACGCAGGTAACAAAGATAAAGGTTCAAAATAATTTAAGTAAAGAGATTATAATATAACGAAAAAATGGGTGTTAGAAAACAAAATACAGCGGACGCACGCAAAGAGGCAAACAAAAGCAGATATTTTGCTGTTTTGAAAAATTGCCCGACATCTCCCCGTAAAATGAGATTGTTAGCAGACCTCGTAAGAGGCAAAGATGTATATCTGGCTTTGAATATTTTAAAATTCAATCCGAAAGAAGCGTCCGGAAGATTAGAGAAATTGCTTACATCGGCAATTGCAAACTACGAAGCTAAAACAGGCGAACGCCCTGAAGACAGCAACCTGGTTGTAAAAGAAGTGTTTGTTGACAGTGCAATGCAGATGAAGCGCTTAAGAACCGCTCCGCAAGGCCGTGCAAACAGGATCAGAAAACGTTCCAACCACGTAACAATTGTAGTAGATAAAAAACAAGAACCAAAAACTAAATAATAATATTTTAAATGGGACAAAAAGCAAATCCGGTAGGCTTACGCTTAGGCATCATTAAAGGATGGGATTCTAACTGGTATGGTGGAAAAAACTTTTCTGACAAATTAGTTGAAGATTTTAAGATCAGAAACTATTTGAAAGCTCGTTTGGCAAAAGCAAGCATTTCAAAGATCGTCATAGAAAGGACCGTAAAGATCATTACCGTTACTATCAACACATCCCGCCCGGGTATTATTATTGGTAAAGGTGGACAGGAAGTTGACAAGATCAAGGAAGAGTTAAAGAAAATCACTAAAAAGGACATCCAGATCAATATTTTTGAGATCAAACGTCCGGAGCTCGATGCACGTTTGGTTGCAGACAGCATCGCACGCCAGATCGAAGGACGTATCTCTTTCAGAAGGGCTGTTAAAATGGCAGTAGCTTCTACAATGAGAATGGGTGCTGAAGGTATCAAAGTGAAATGTTCTGGCCGTTTGGCAGGAGCAGAGATGGCACGTGTTGAAGGATACAAAGAAGGACGTACTCCATTGCATACATTACGCGCGGATATCGATTACGCTCTGGGTGAGGCACATACAACATACGGACGTATCGGTGTAAAAGTGTGGATCTGCAAAGGCGAAGTTTACGGAAAACGCGATCTTTCCCCGAATATCGGAAACACAGCAGCCGGCTCTAAAGACGGAAAAGGCGGCCCGCAAAAAGGCGGAAACCCGAAATTTGACAACAAACGCGG
This sequence comes from Bacteroidota bacterium, assembly GCA_025963725.1. Classification (GTDB taxonomy): domain Bacteria; phylum Bacteroidota; class Bacteroidia; order 2-12-FULL-35-15; family 2-12-FULL-35-15; genus 2-12-FULL-35-15. The sequence continues at coordinate 396,315 of JAOQAE010000004.1, forward strand.
TCCGGGAGGCCCCCGCAAAGGTGGAAATGATAACCGCAGCAACGACAGAAGAAGAGATTCTAAGTAATAAATAAGGAAATATTAAGTTATATAAATAGTATACAAGATGTTACAGCCTAAAAGAACCAAGTTTAGAAAGATGCACAAAATGAAGATGAAAGGCGATGCGAAACGCGGCGACCAATTATCATTCGGTTCATTCGGACTAAAGGCAACAGAAGGATGCTGGGTTACAGCACGTCAATTAGAAGCAGCAAGGGTTGCGGTTACACGTTTCATGAAGCGTGAAGGTCAGATCTGGATCCGTGTGTTCCCTGACAAGCCAATCACCAGCAAACCGGCTGAAGTACGTATGGGTAAAGGTAAAGGTGCTCCTGAATATTGGGTGGCAGTTGTTAAGCCGGGCCGTATCATGTTCGAAGCTGAAGGCGTTCCGATGGAAGTTGCCAAAGAAGCATTGCGTCTGGCAGCACAAAAATTACCTGTAACGACAAAATTCGTTGTTAGAAGAGATTATTCAGCGGAAGCATAATTTTCAACATCAGTCTAAAAGAATATAAAATGAAACAAGCAGATATTAAACAACTCTCTACAAGCGACCTGATCGAGAGAGTGAAAGAGGAAAAAACGGTGCTGGCTAAATTAAAGCTGAACCATGCAGTATCTCCTATTGAAAGCCCTGCAAAGATCACCGGAAGCAGAAAAGCAGTAGCAAGATTAAATACAGAACTTCGCAAAAGACAATTAGCGGAAGCAAAAAAATAATTTCAGAAAATGGAAGACAGAAATTTAAGAAAAGAAAAAGTTGGCTTGGTAACAAGTAACAAAATGGACAAGTCAATTGTTGTTGCAGTTGAGCGTAAGGTAAAACACCCGAAATACGGGAAGTTCCTTAACAAAACTACCAAGTTTATTGCTCATGATGAGGCAAATACCTGCAACATCGGCGATACCGTTAAGATCATGGAAACACGTCCCCTGAGCAAAAACAAATGCTGGAGATTGGTTGAAGTGGTTGAAAGGGCCAAGTAATTCTTTTTAGAAAGAGTACATCCGCGATTGCGCTGACTAACGATAGTTTATCAATCCGGATCAACATAGTTAACAAAACAAGAAATGGTACAACAGGAATCAAGATTAATTGTAGCGGATAACAGCGGAGCAAAAGAAGTGCTTGTTATTCGTGTACTTGGCGGGACTAAAAAAAGATATGCTTCCATCGGCGACAAGGTGGTAGTGACCGTTAAGCATGCATTACCTTCCGGTAATATTAAGAAAGGCGCTGTGTCAAAAGCAGTGGTGGTAAGAACAAGGAAAGAGGTAAGACGCCAGGATGGTTCTTATATCCGTTTTGATGACAATGCAGTAGTGTTACTGAACGCTTCAGACGAATTAAGAGGAACTCGTATTTTCGGACCTGTTGCCCGTGAATTAAGAGATAAACAATTTATGAAAATCGTATCGCTTGCACCGGAAGTGTTGTAAGTGAAAAACTAAATAAAGCAATGTCAAAATTAAACATTAAAAAGAACGATACGGTAAAAGTAATTGCCGGAGATTCTAAAGGCCAGGAAGGCAAAGTACTGTCGATCGACAGAACCAAGGGCCGCGCCTTTGTTGAAGGTGTGAACCTTGTATCAAAGAGCACCAAGCCTGATGCTAAAAATCCTCAGGGTGGGATCGTAAAAAAAGAAGCTTCAATCCATATCTCTAACCTGATGCTCATCGAAGCATCTACAGGGAAGCCAACACGTGTTGGAAGGAAACTGGATGAAAAAAGCAAAAACATAGTTCGTTACTCAAAAAAATCAGGGGAGGTAATTAAATAATGGCTTATTCACCACGCTTAAAAGACAAGTATAAAGCGGATGTAATTCCGGCTTTACAGAAGAAATACGGTTACAGCTCTTCAATGGAAGTGCCTAAACTGGAAAAGATCTGTGTGAACCAGGGTATCGGCGACGCAGTATCTGATAAGAAATTAATTGAAGGCGCGATAAAGGAAATGACCACCATTACCGGTCAGAAAGCCGTATCTACCATCTCTAAAAAGGATATCTCCAACTTCAAGCTCCGTAAAGGGGTTCCGATCGGGGTGAGGGTAACTTTACGCGGAGATACCATGTACGAGTTTTTAGATCGATTAATTTCCGTAGCTTTGCCCCGCATTCGTGATTTCAGGGGAATCAATGAAAAAGGATTTGATGGAAACGGTAACTACACGTTAGGTGTTACCGAGCAGATCATCTTCCCTGAGATCGACATCGATAAAGTAACAAAGATCATGGGTATGGACATTACATTCGTAACATCCGCACCAAGCGATGACCAGGCGTTGGCTTTATTAAGCGAATTCGGATTACCGTTTAAGAATCAGAAAAAAGAAGAAAAAAAATAATGATTTATAAGCCGAATTAAATAGGCGATAAAATCAAATCTTAAAGAAAAAAAGATGGCAAAAGAATCAATGAAAGCAAGAGAGGTTAAACGCAAGAAACTTGCTGACCTGTACGCTGACAGAAGAAAAGCTTTAAAAGCTGCAGGTGATACTGTAGGTTTGCAAAAACTTCCACGTAACTCATCTCCGACACGTCAACGTAACCGTTGTAAATTAACAGGTCGTCCAAGAGGTTATATCCGCCAGTTCGGACTATCCCGTAACACATTCCGCGAGATGGTTTTAGACGGCCTGATCCCGGGACTGACCAAATCAAGCTGGTAGGCACAAACCAGGTTGTTCAATAGAGTATTCATATAATTATCCTGCGTGCGGGATAAAATATAAACCAACATAAAATGACAGATACAATATCAGATTATCTCACACGCGTGAGAAATGCTATCGGCGCAAACCACAGAATCGTTGAAATCCCGGCTTCAAACCTGAAGAAAGAGATCACTAAAATTCTTTTCGAAAAGGGATACATCCTAAGCTACAAATTCGAGAACACCAATACCCAGGGGACTATCAAAATAGCCCTGAAGTATCATCCTGCAACAAAACAGTCTGCGATCAAGGATCTGCAAAGAGTGAGCTCGCCAGGTTTACGTAAGTATACCGGTGCTGCTAAACTGCCGCGCGTCCTTAACGGACTGGGTATTGCCATTCTTTCAACTTCCAAAGGTGTAATGACCGATAAGGAAGCAAGAACGCAAAAAGTAGGTGGAGAAGTATTGTGTTATGTTTATTAATCTTTAGGAGGAACAGATCATGTCAAGAATAGGTAAATTACCCGTATCACTTCCGAAAGGAGTAGAGGTTAGCGTCTCTGATAAGAACGTTGTAACCGTTAAAGGCCCGAAAGGCACCTTAACACAAAATGTAGATTCCGCCATCAGCATCGAAAATAAAGACGGCATTATCACATTAACCCGCGCTACAGAGCAAAAACGCCACAAAGCAATGCACGGCCTATACCGCTCTTTGATTGCAGGTATGGTGAAAGGTGTTAGCGATGGCTATAAAACAGAACAGGAATTAGTAGGTGTGGGTTACCGTGCCGCTAACAAAGGACAATTGCTGGAATTAACCTTAGGTTACTCCCACAACGTTTCCTTCGATCTTCCTGTAGAGATCAAAGTAACAACAACCGCTGAAAAAGGACAAAACCCGAAGATCATCATGGAAAGCGCTGACAAGCAGCTCATCGGGATGGTTGCCGCTAAGATCCGCTCATTGCGTAAACCAGAGCCTTACAAAGGTAAAGGTATCAAGTTTACAGGCGAGATTCTGAGAAGAAAAGCAGGTAAATCAGCAGGTAAATAATAAATAGGAACATTCACAATGCCGGCCAAACCCGGCAGCAACAAGGTAAATAAAATGGCAGTAGTAACAAAATCATTCAGAAGGAACAGGATCAAGCAGCGTATCCGCAAAGTAGTTGTAGGAGATGCTCAAAGCCCACGCCTGTCTGTATTCAGAAGCAACAAAGGAATCTACGTTCAGCTTATCGATGACGCATCAGGCAAAACGCTTGTGGCTGCATCTTCTGCAGACAAAGGAATTGCTGAATCAAAAGGCAACAAGATCGACCAGGCTAAAGCGGTTGGTAAAGCAATCGCTGAAAAAGCGACAGCAGCAGGGATCAACTCTGTACGTTTCGACAGGAACGGCTACCTTTACCACGGCAGGATCAAATCGCTTGCTGAAGCAGCACGTGAAGCAGGCCTTAAGTTCTAAGTAATAATAAATTGAAAATTAGGATTGAAGATCGGTCCTGAATCTAAAAATAGATAAAATGTCAAACGCAAACATAAAAAGAGTTAAATCAAGCGATATTGAATTAAAAGATAAGCTTGTAAGCATCCAACGTGTAACCAAAGTTACCAAAGGGGGAAGAAACTTTACCTTTTCAGCTATTGTTGTAGTTGGAAACGAAAAAGGCATCGTTGGTTACGGTTTAGGTAAAGCAAAAGAGGTTACGGATGCGATCACCAAAGGTATTGATGACGCTAAGAAGAACCTGATCAAAGTAGCGATCGTGAAAGGGACAGTTCCTCACGAGCAGCTTGGTAAATTCAGCGGTTCTGTGGTTTTTTTAAAGCCTGCAGCTCATGGTACCGGTGTTATTGCCGGTGGTGCGATGCGTGCTGTTCTTGAGAGCGTTGGTGTTACAGACGTTTTGGCTAAGTCAAAAGGCTCTTCAAACCCTCACAACGTGGTTAAAGCTACAATGGATGCATTGATGAAAATGCGCGATGCAGCTACAGTTGCTCAGCAGCGCGGGATCTCAATGGAAAAAGTATTTAACGGATAATAATAATTTTAGATTTTTGGATTTTTAGATTTTGTGAATTACTTCTAAAACTCTAAAATTCAACAAGTCAAAAAATAGAAAACATGGCAACAATCAAGATCAAACAAATCAAAAGTGGAATCGACCGCCCGGAACGTCAGAAACGTACTTTGCGCGCACTGGGTTTCAGAAAAATGAACCAGACCATCGAAAAAGAGGTTACACCTCAGATCCTTGGAATGATCCACAAAGTATCACATTTGGTGACAGTAATTAAATAGTTAATAACAAGAAATAATATATAAGTGATGAACTTAAGTAAATTAACTCCCGCAGAAGGTTCGGTAAAAAACGCTAAAAAACGTTTAGGACGTGGTCAGGGATCAGGTAAAGGCGGAACTTCCACAAAAGGTCACAAAGGTGCTCAGTCACGCTCAGGATACTCTGCAAAAAGAGGATTTGAAGGTGGCCAGATGCCATTACAGAGACGTGTTCCTAAGTTTGGATTCAAAAATATCAACCGTGTTGAATACCGCGGGATCAATCTGGATGTGATCCAGGGATTGGTTGACGCTAATAACGTAACTACAGTTGATCTTGAATTTTTGATCTCCAAAGGGCTTGCTCACAAAAATGACAGAGTGAAGATCCTCGGACGCGGAGAATTAAAGTCAAAAGTGGCTATTAAGGTCCATGCATTTTCTGCAACGGCAAAATCAGCTATCGAGGCACAAGGCGGAACAGCTGAATCACTGGAGAAAGCTGTAGAAAAAGCATAATATTTACGTGTAAAAACGGTATATGAAAAATTTTATAAATACATTAAAGAACATCTGGAAGATCGAGGACCTGAGGGTGCGTATCCTGAATACGCTCGGCTTCATCCTGATCTACCGCTTAGGTTCTTATGTTGTGCTGCCGGGTGTGAACTCAGAGGCGCTGATGGCTGCAAATAATAAGACGGCAAATGAGGGCATTGTCGGACTGATCAACATATTTGCAGGTGGAGCTTTTTCACGTGCATCTATTTTCGGACTTGGGATCATGCCATACATTTCCGCATCCATCGTGGTGCAGCTGTTGGGAATGGCCCTGCCTTACTTCCGCAAAATGCAGATGGAAGGGGAGAGCGGACGCAAGAAGATCAACCAGATCACCCGTTTCTTAACCGTTATCATTACCGTATTCCAGTGTCCCGGTTACATTGCAACACAAATTACCAATAAGGCCGGTGTAGTTACCGACCCAAGCACATTCTGGTGGATCCAGTCGATCCTTATCCTCGTTACTGGAACAATGTTCGTAATGTGGTTAGGAGAGAAGATCACCGACAAAGGTATCGGTAACGGTATCTCCATCATCATCATGATCGGTATCATCGCACGTCTGCCATTTGCATTCGTATCGGAGTTCGGTTCACGTGTAAGCGGTGAAGGCGGAGGATTGATCATGCTGCTCATCGAAATGGTTCTTTTATTACTGATCGTTGTAGGCTCTATCATGCTGGTGCAGGGAACACGGAAAATTCCGGTTCAGTTTGCCAAGAAGATCGTTGGCAACAAGCAGTTCGGAGGCGTTCGCCAGTACATTCCTTTAAAAGTGAATGCAGCAGGTGTTATGCCGATCATTTTCGCTCAGGCGATCATGTTCATTCCATTGACACTGGTTGGGTTCTCCCAGTCGGCTTCCATGCAGAACTTCCTGGCTCCTTTGCAGAACCACTACGGATTTGTATATAACTTTATTTTTGCGCTCCTGATCATCGTGTTCACGTATTTCTATACTGCGATCACCGTGAATCCTAACCAGATGGCAGAAGATATGAAGCGTAACGGCGGTTTTGTACCGGGTGTTCAGCCTGGAAAGCAAACAGCAGAGTTCATTGATACTATCATGTCGCGCATTACATTCCCGGGATCTTTATTCCTGGCATTGATCGCGATACTGCCGGCATTCGCAATTAAGCTCAACATCCAGCAGGAATTCGCCCAGTTCTACGGCGGAACCTCATTGCTGATCCTTGTGGGAGTTGTGCTGGATACATTGCAGCAGATCGAAAGCCACCTGTTGAACCGTCATTACGATGGATTGATGAAAACAGGCAGGATCAAAGGCCGTACTTCTATGAGTATGACCACAGCATAATACAAACGGGGAGGCTGAACTGTGTCGAAAGGATTGTATTATAAAACGAAGGATGAAATTGAATTAATAAGAGAGAGTTCTTTACTTGTTGGAAAAACTTTAGCTGAAGTAGCAAAAGTCATTAAACCGGGAGTTACCACCTTATCGCTTGATAAAGTAGCTTACGAGTTTATTAACGATAACAAAGCGGTCCCCGCTTTTTTAAACTACAACGGGTTTCCGAACTCACTCTGCATTTCAGTTAATGCGCATGTGGTTCACGGGCTTCCCGGGAAATATACGCTGAAAGACGGCGATATTGTTTCTGTGGATTGCGGGGTTGTGAAAAACGGCTTTTTTGGCGACTCAGCTTATACATTCGCTATCGGCGAGGTGAAACCGGAGGTGCTGAACCTTTTGAAAGTAACAAAGGAAAGCCTTTACAAAGCGATTGAATTCTGTATGGCTGGAAAGCGTATTGGAGATATCAGTGAAGCAGTTCAGTCGCATGCCGAAAAGAACGGTTATTCCGTGGTGAGAGAGCTGGTAGGGCATGGGATAGGCAAAAGCCTGCATGAATCGCCGGAAGTGCCGAACTACGGTAAAAAAGGAAACGGATTAGTGCTGCAGGAAGGGTTAGTGATCGCGATAGAGCCAATGATCAATATGGGCAAAAAGGCGATCATCCAGGAGAACGACGGATGGACAATAAGAACTGCCGATAACCTGCCTTCCGCTCATTTTGAGCATACGGTAGCAATCGGAAAGAACAAAGCAGATATATTATCCAGCTTTGAATTTGTAGAAGAAGTATTAAAGAATAAATAAATTTTAGAATTTTAGAGTTATTGAATTTCAGAATTTATTCTAAATTCAAAAAACAATAACTCAATAATTAATATATGGCAAAACAAGCATCAATAGAGCAGGATGGAACCATTTTAGAAGCATTGTCGAATGCAATGTTTCGTGTTGAGCTTGAGAACGGACACGTGATCACTGCGCATATTTCCGGGAAAATGCGCATGCACTATATAAAGATCCTGACCGGCGATAAAGTGAAAGTGGAGATGTCGCCATACGATTTAACAAAAGGAAGAATTTCATACAGGTACAAATAATAGTGGGGAGTTAGGAGTTAGAAGTTAGGAGAACAGGACGTTCAAAAAACTTGAAACTTGAGACTTGAAGCTGCAAAACTAAACAGACAATGAAAGTTAGAGCATCAGTAAAAAAGAGAAGTGTTGACTGTAAGATCGTTCGCAGAAACGGGCGTTTATATGTGATCAACAAAAAGAACCCAAAATTCAAACAAAGACAAAAATAATTTTAGGTTTCAGGATCCGGGAGGTTTTTTCCAGGTCCGGCAAATCAGGAATTCAACAAATCAAAATTTAAAATAATGGCTAGAATTGCAGGTATTGACTTACCAAACAACAAAAGAGGCGAAATCGGTTTAACTTACATCTTCGGCATCGGCCGCAGCACTGCCCGTAAGGTATTGACTGAAGCCGGAATTGATATAAACGTGAAAGTTCAGGACTGGAACGATGATCAGCTTACAACGATCCGTAACATCCTCAATGATAAATACAAATTGGAAGGTGCATTGCGCTCTGAAGTTCAGCTGCACATCAAGCGTTTGATGGATATCGGTTCTTACCGTGGAATCCGTCACCGTTTAGGCCTGCCGGTTCGTGGCCAAACCACTAAAAACAATGCACGTACCCGTAAAGGTAAGCGTAAGACAGTTGCCAACAAGAAAAAGGTAACTAAATAATAAGTAACAACCGGTTGTCTTTCCGGCTTTCGGAAAGGGAACGATCATTTATATAAAAACCAAAAATGGCAAAACAAAATCAACAGACCACAGCAACAAAAGCTGCGGCAAAGAAAAGAATTGTTAAGGTAGAGGCAGTGGGCCAGGCTCATATCAACGCTACATTTAACAATATCATCATTTCTTTAACAAACAATGCCGGCCAGGTTATCTCCTGGTCAAGTGCAGGTAAAATGGGATTCCGCGGTTCTAAAAAGAACACACCTTATGCGGCACAGTTAGCAGCACAGGATTGCGGTAAAGTAGCGCACGATGCAGGCTTGAGAAAAGTGAAAGTATTCGTGAAAGGACCGGGAGCAGGACGTGAGTCGGCTATCAGAACCCTTTCAGGTGTAGGAATCGAGATCTCCGAGATCATGGACATCACCCCGATCCCTCACAACGGTTGCCGTCCTCCGAAACGCAGAAGAGTTTAAGACCAGTTAAAAGCCTTAAGACCAAGTCGGAAAGGCATCCAAATATAAAAATAGAATATTAAATTATAACATACAATGGCAAGATACATCGGCCCAAAATCAAAAATTGCAAGAAAATTTAAAGAACCAATTTTTGGCCCTGATAAAGTTTTAGAAAAAAAGAATTACCCTCCGGGACAGCACGGTTTGTCAAAAAAACGTGCTAAGCAATCGGAATATGCTGTACAGTTACAGGAAAAGCAAAAAGCAAAATATACATACGGTATTTTAGAGCGCCAGTTCGCGAAGATCTACCACATGGCACAGCGTGCTCATGGTGTAACAGGTGAGGTTTTGTTACAATTGATCGAATCCCGCCTCGATAACGTAGTTTACCGTATGGGCATCGCTCCTACACGTTCAGGCGCACGCCAGCTTGTAGGCCACCGTCACATCACTGTGAACGGAAGCGTTGTAAACATCGCATCTTACATCCTTAAGCCGGGTGATGTTGTAGCAGTTCGTGAGCGTTCAAGGTCACTGGAAGTGATCAACACTTCTGTATCAGGCGCTACAAACTCTTTCCCCTGGATCGATTTTGACAAGTCTGCCATGAGCGGCAAATTCATTAATGTTCCTGAAAGGCTTCAGATCCCTGAGAACATTAAAGAGCAGCTGATTGTCGAGCTTTACTCGAAATAAAATCAGTAAATTCGCTCGATTATTAAAATTAGTTTTTAACTTAAAACAACTATACAATGGCAATTTTAGCTTTTCAAAAACCTGATAAGGTTATAATGGTGAATTCCAGTGAAACTGAAGGACAGTTTGAATTCCGTCCGCTAGAGCCTGGCTATGGTATTACCGTAGGTAATGCTTTGCGCAGGATTTTGTTGTCATCTCTTGAAGGGCATGCGATTACTACTGTGAAGATCGAAGGCGTTGACCACGAATTTTCAACATTGAAAGGTGTTACAGAAGACGTTACAGAAATTATACTTAACCTGAAACAGGTTCGTTTCAAAAAACAGATCGATACTACTGACTTTGAAAAAGTGACTGTGAACATTACCGGTAAAACCCAGCTTACTGCAGGCGATATTGGAAAATTCACTTCAGGCTTCCAGGTGCTGAACTCGGATCTTGTGATCTGCAACATGGAATCCAACGTTAAATTAAAGATCGAGCTTACGATCGATAAAGGACGCGGTTATGTTCCTGCAGAGGAAAACAAGCCGGTTAACTCGAGCGCAGGCTTAATTCCGATCGATTCCATCTACACACCGATCAAAAATGTACAATACAGCATTGAGAACTACCGTGTGGAGCAGAAAACGGATTATGAGAAATTGGTAATGAACATCGTTACTGACGGATCTATTCACCCGAAAGAAGCATTGAAAGAAGCTGCAAAGATCCTGATCCACCACTTCATGTTATTCTCCGATGAGCGTATCACCCTGGATACTGAAGAAAAAATGGCGACTGAGGAATTTGACGAAACTTCACTGCACATGCGTCAGCTGTTGAAAACAAAGTTAGTTGACATGGACCTTTCAGTACGCGCTTTAAATTGCTTAAAAGCTGCTGATGTTGAAACACTGGCTGACCTGGTTTCCTTCGCGAAGCACGACCTGCTGAAATTCCGCAACTTCGGTAAAAAATCACTTACCGAGCTGGAAGACCTTGTTGCAAACAAAGGCCTGAACTTCGGAATGAACTTAGCAAAATATAAATTAGATAAAGACTAAACACAATTTTTGAATTCTGGATTTTTTGAATTGTAGAATTCAAATCAAAAAATCACAAATTCTACAAATCAACAATTAACAATGAGACACGGAGATAAAATAAACAATTTAGGCAGAAAATCAGCACACCGCAAAGCGATGTTGTCAAATATGGCTTGCTCTTTAATTCTGCACAAAAGGATCAATACCACGCTTGCAAAAGCAAAAGCGTTAAGGACATACGTTGAGCCGCTGATCACAAAATCAAAGGATGATTCAACTCATTCAAGGCGTACTGTGTTCGCTTACCTTGGCAACAAGGAAGCTGTAAGCATGCTGTTCAAGGACATCGCTGCAAAAGTGGCTGACCGTCCGGGTGGATACACAAGGATCCTGAAAACAGGTGCCCGCGCTGGTGATAATGCCGATATGTGTTTTATCGAACTGGTAGACTTTAACGAGAACATGCTGGCTGCAAAAGCACCTGCAAAAGCAAAAACTTCAAGGCGCGGCGGTAAAAAGAAAGCGACTGAGGCAAACGCGACAGACAAGCCGGAAGACAAAAAAGAGGAATCGGCAGACGACAACTCAAAAAGTGAATAATTTGTGAAATTAAAATTTTAAATCATAAAAAGGATAAAGTATTTTTGCTTTATCCTTTTTTTATGGCCGGATGGCTGAAGTACGTTGAATCAATAATAGCTTGCGCCTTTGCGCCTGGCGGTAAGAAAAAATATGAAATACACAGCAAAAGCCCCCGCGATCTTATTACTGGAAGATGGAAAAGTGTTTTACGGCAAAGCGGCCGGAGCGATCGGGACCACCGCAGGAGAGATCTGTTTCAACACCGGGATGACCGGCTACCAGGAGATCTTTACGGATCCGTCCTATTTCGGGCAGATCGTTGTATGTACCAACGTGCATATCGGGAATTACGGGGTGAATGATGATGAAACAGAGTCGGGCTCCATTCGGATCGCCGGGCTCGTATGCAAGCAGTTCAATGAATTTCATTCACGAAAACGCTCAAACGGCTCTTTAAAGGATTATTTCCTGAAAGGCGGCATAGTTGCCATCTCCGACGTAGATACGCGCGCTATCGTAAGGTATATCCGCGACAAGGGCGCAATGAACTGCATTATCTCATCCGAGACCCTGGATATTGACGTGCTGAAGGAAAAGTTGAAAAAAGTGCCTTCCATGGCAGGTTTGGAGCTTTCTTCAAAGGTGAGCACCACTGAGCCTTATTTTGTAGGCGACCCCGAGGCAAAATTCAGGGTGGCTGTGACCGATTACGGCACCAAGACCAATATATTACGATCCCTCACAGAAAGAGGCTGCTACCTGCAGGTATTTCCCATGAAAGCCACCTTCGCGGAAATGATGAAATGGAATCCTGACGGTTTCATGATCTCCAACGGCCCCGGCGATCCTTCCGTGATGAAGGACGAAGTGGAGGTTATCAAAAAGATCATAGATTCCGGCGTTCCCACATTCGGGATCTGCCTTGGGCACCAGCTCATCGCGGAAGCTTCCGGAATCCCCACATTCAAGCTGCATAAAGGGCACAGGGGGATCAACCAGCCGGTAAAGAACATGATCACCGGGAAAAGCGAGATCACCTCGCAAAATCACGGGTTCAGCGTGAAGCCGGAAGATGTTTCCAAAGTGAAAAACATGGAGATCACACACATGAACCTGAATGATAATACGGTAGAAGGGTTGCGACGCAAGGATAAGCCGGTGTTCTCGGTTCAATATCACCCGGAAGCCTGCCCGGGGCCGTTTGATGCCCGCTACCTCTTCGATGATTTTATAACAATGGTCTCATCGGTCAAAGAAAATAAAACGGCCGTTCCTGCATAAAAAAAGATCCCGCTCCTGCGGGATTCTTTTTTTGTTGCCTGCCGTGGCGATTGCGGTGCACCGTAGATTTATTTGCTCATTTGCCCGGGGAATACTTTTTTGTAGGAGAGGGGTATGAAAAAAAATCATATCGGCTGCTCCGGATTTGTTTATCCCGGCTGGAAGGGGAAGTTCTATCCCGCTGACCTCGCACGCTCGAAATGGCTGGCGCACTACAGCTCAAAGTTCAATACGGTAGAGCTCAACGCCAGCTTTTACCGCTTTCCGACGGTTAAAAGCCTGAAAGCCATGTATGCTGCCACTCCTCCGGATTTTCGATTTTCCGTAAAGGCTCACAAGATCATCACGCATTCCATGAAAATGAGGAATGCGAAGGAAAAAGTGCAGGAATTCCTGCAGATAGTGGAGGAAGGACTGCAGGAGAAGCTGGGCTGCATATTGTACCAGCTGCCCCCGGCGCTTAAATACACCGATGAGAATTTAGAGCACCTGCTTGCCTCGGTGCCGCATAACCCTTCAACGGTTATCGAATTCAGGAATGCAAGCTGGTGGGACAAAAAAGTGTACGAAGCTCTGGAGAAGCATAACATTGTTTTCTGCAACAATGATTACCCGGGAATGCCGGATGTGATCGTGCAAACAAAGGAGCGCTTTTACATGCGCTTTCACGGAAAGCCGGTGCTGTACAAATCGGAATACACGCTGCCGCAGCTGAAAAAGCTCACAAAGCAGGTTCCGGCAGAATGCAGTGAAAGGTATATTTACTTTAACAACACCTGGTTTTTGGCGGCTGTGGCCAATGCGATGTCGATCAGGGAAATGATGGAAAGATAAGAGCGTCCGTAATTATTCAGCTGGAAGAGCAGGGAAAAAATCTATGGCTGTTAATTGGTGTACAATCCCCATTCATCTTCATAATCATCCTTCCGCATTTTTTTGATCTCCTTTACCCAGGCGTTGAAAAGGCTGCGAAACTGGATCATGTCCTCACGGAGAAGCTGCACGTATTTTTTATCCACCGAATCAAGCGATTTCAGCCCGGAAGTGGAAGTAAGCAGGAATTCGGCATGGTAGCGGATGATGGATGCATTTTGTAATGAAAGGATGCGGGACCCCGAGCCCATGGCACCGGCTATTTTAGGCGCCAGCATAAGGGAGGCTTCGGTAAGTGTCATTTCGTACATCTGGCGGTCGTCATCGTCCACAATGCTCTCATTGAGCGCATTTACGGTTTCCATGATCTCCACGGCCAGCTTGTACAGCGGGTGATTGTGAATGGCTTTGTATTTCTCCTGCCGTTCCCATTCAAATTTTTTCATTTCCTCTTCCGACAATTCATCATCACCGGATCCGAAATCATTATCATCATCATCTTCCCAGGCCATTTTAATAATTTATAAGGTCAGACTACAAAAGTACAAAATTTGTGCTTCGTATCCGGTGGAAGTTAATTGCCCGTTAGCCAGACGGAATTCCCTGAATTTTTCAAAATTTTGAGAGGATAAATAATATCTTTGCAGCCTGGCCCCGTAGCTCAACTGGATAGAGTGTCGGTTTCCGAAGCCGCAGGTTGGAGGTTCGAACCCTCTCGGGGCCACTTCCAAGTCAATGAAAGGGAGATGTTTTATTCTCCCTTTTCCCTTCTTTGTCCTGCGCTGCTTTTTTTTCTCTCCATGCAATAAAATCAGTACTTTTATGTTTCAAAGGTGCCCTTAATTTCTAAGATCGTTATATGACCCGTATTCTTTTACTCTTATCCGCCTTATTTATTTCATTTGCAGGCTTTGGCCAGGATGTGCCCATCGGCGGCTGGAAAGAGCATTTATCCTACAAAAGCGCATTGTCGGTTGCCGAAGGGAACGGTAAAGTGTACGTTGCCACCACGAGCGGGATCTTCTCCCTCAACAAGAGCGATAACTCAATGGACCGCTTATCAAAAGTGAATGGCTTGTCCGACATCGAAGCCAACGTCCTGAACTTTAACCAGTACAACAACAAGCTGCTGATCGCGTATAAAAACTCCAACATCGATATTGTCGCCAACGGTACCATTACCAATATCTCCGATATAAAGCGCAAATCCATCATCGGGAACAAATCCATCAACAACATTTATTTTATCAACCAGTACGCTTATCTTGCCTGTGGCTTCGGCATTGTGGTGATCGATATGGACCGCCTCGAAGTAAAGGATACGTACTACATCGGGCCCGGCGGAAATGCCATTAACGTTACCGATATTACTTCCGACGGATCGGATTTTTATGTATCCACCGGAAGTGGCGTGTATACTGCTTCCCTTACAAATCCCAACCTGGCCAATTACACCAGCTGGACCAAAATGCCGATGGCCGGCCTGCCTTTTCCGAACGGACTTTATAATACCATAGCAGAATACAGCGGGAAGGTGTATACCAATTATTCAAAGTTTATCAGCAGCGGCACCTATGGCCAGGATTCAATTTATGTGTACGATATTGCGGGTAACACATGGTCGCCCGTGAGCCTTCATCCCGGCACTTCCGAAACCACGCTGCTGATGAGAAAGAACAACGGGCAGCTGTTGATCGCACAATACGGCGTGGTGCAGACTTTGGCGGGAGCCTATTACGCTGGCTACTTTTCTGATTTTGCGCGGCCGCGCTCAGTTGCGCTCGACAACGCAGGAACGGTATGGATCGCTGATGAGAAGTACGGGCTTGTTTCCTGGAAGGCCGCGTCCGGCTATGAATATTTCTATCCGAACGGGCCGGCAAGCCCGAAAGTGTTCAGCATGGACATCAGCGAAAGCAACCTTTGGGTAGCACCCGGTGCAAAGCAAACATACTTTGTGGACGGGCTTTACCAGTATTCGGAATCGGAGTGGAAGAACCCGAGAGGTAATTACCCTTCCGCTGCCAATCTCGACACTATTTATGACTTTGTGGATGTGCTCGTAGACCCAAATAATTCGAAGCACGCTTATGCTTCTTCCTGGGGAATTGGTGTTGTTGAGTTTTACAACGGTGTGCCCGTAAAAGTATTCAATGAGGCCAACAGCTCGCTGAGAGGCTTGGGCCTTACTGGTTTCAACCCGATCTGGACCTACGGAATGGCAATGGATGCCAACAACAACCTCTGGATAACTAATTCGGGCGTGCTAAATCCTTTGTCGGTGAGAAATTCCAACGGCGTATGGCAATCCATTAATTTTTCAGGGATCCTCGGTACCTTCCCTTATCTCGGTAAAATGATCATTGATAAGCACGACCAGAAATGGATCCTTATCACCAATGGCGGAGGGCTGCTTGTGTACAAGGCCGGAACCACCGCTACTGCCAATTCGGGGAATGCAAGGAGGCTCAGCTCTGCGGCAGGTAACGGCGCATTGCCGAGCCCGGATGTGTGGTCGGTAGCGGAAGATAAGGATGGCGAGATCTGGATCGGGACCGATAAGGGAATTGCCGTTTTTTATTCCCCGGAGAATATATTCGGCGGCGGGAACTTTGATGCGCAGCAGATCCTTATCGAACAGGATGGCCATGTGCAGATCCTGCTTGAAACGGAAACTGTACTCGCGATCGCAGTTGACGATGCCAACCGCAAATGGATCGGAACAGCCAAGTCGGGCGTATTCCTGATGTCGGCCGACGGCACCCAGCAGATCTCACATTTTACCGAAGACAACAGCCCGCTGTTCAGCAACAATATCAAAAGCATTGTGATCGACCACATTACCGGCGAAGTGTATTTCGGTACGGATAAAGGGATCATCTCCTACAGGGGAACAGCCATCGAGGGCAACGAATGCTTCAAGGATGTGTATTCTTTCCCGAATCCCGTAAAGCCTGACTATACCGGCCCTATCGCGATCAAAGGATTGATGGAGAACACCACGGTGAAGATCACCGACATCAGCGGAAGCCTTGTGTATGAAACAAAATCAGAAGGCGGACAGGCGATCTGGAACGGCAGGAATTTCAAGGGCGACAGGGTAAGCACCGGCGTTTACATGGTGTTTTGCACCAGCGAAGACAACTCCTGCCAGAAGATAGCCACCAAGATTCTCTTCATTAATTAACGCCCCCGCACAGGTTACAGGATGCTTCAGAAAACAAGCGGCATTGTCCTGCATACGATCAGCTATTCCGAAACCAGCCTGATCGTTAAGATCTACACGCAGGAGTTTGGCTTTCGTTCGTATATCATCGGCGGTGTAAGAAGTAAAAAGTCGAAGAACAAGGCGGGGCTTTTTCAGCCCCTTGCGCTGGTGGACATTGTGGTGTCGGGCAGTGAGCGTACCGCGCTTCCGCGGATCTCAGAGATCAGCATCCATCAGCCGTACAGCCATCTTCCATTTGAGGTAATCAAGAGCTCGATCGCGATCTTCATCAACGAAATTCTTTTGCATTCCTTCAAAGAGCCGCATCCCGATGAGGAGCTGTTCCTCTTCATCAAAAATTCCCTGCTCATCCTCGACCTTAATACGGAAAGCTGCTCTAACTTTCACCTTGGCTTTATGGTACAGCTCAGCCGCTATCTTGGATTTCCGCCACAGGGAGAATATGGCCCGGACACTTCCGTTTTCGACCTTCGTGAAGGCAAATTTGTGAATTACCTGCCGCAGCATCCCGATTATCTTCAGGCTGCTGCCAGCGCCCTGCTTTCGGGGCTGATAAGCCGCGGCTACTCTGAGCTTGCAGGCCTGCGGATGGGCAAAGCCGAGCGGAAGCAGCTGCTGAATGCCCTCATTCTGTTCTACCAGCTGCATATACCTTCCTTCGGGCAGGTGAAATCCGCGGCTGTGCTCGAAGAAATTATTGGCGGATAGATTCTCTTTGTTTTATCATAAATTTGTTATAATTTAGTGCAACAGAAATTAGTGTATAACCTTAAAACCATCTACATGAAAAAACTTTACTCATTAATTATTGCTTCAGCCTTTACATTCGCTTCCCTTAATTCAAATGCTGCAACCATCAATGTTGCCGTTGCAAGTAACAGCTTTACGCCTCAAACATTTACAGCAGTTGTAGGTGATGTAATCGTGTTCACACTTACAGGCGGAACGCATAATGTAACAGGTTCTGCTGCCACTGAGCCTGCAGGAGCGGCTATCATCTCTTCCGGAACAATGTCTGCCGGCGGCACAACAACGTATTCCTACACGGTAGCTGTTGCAGGTAGCTATGGCTACCAGTGTACCTTCCACAGCGGTATGGTTGGCGGATTCACTGCAAGCGCAACAGGTATTGCTGATCCTACAGTGAACCTGCTTACAAGCGTTTACCCAAGCCCGTTCACAGATAAAGTAACTGTGAAATACAACGGCATCGAAAGGATCGAGTTCATCAACATCGTTGGCGAGCAGTTGAAATCTATCGAAATCGATACACAGGAAGGTAAGCTTGATGTAGACCTGGAAACACTGCCTGCAGGAGTTTATTTCTACCGCACGTACAAAGAAGGAGTGATTGTTGAAACACGTAAGATCGTGAAAGCAAAATAAGCCTTTTTTCAAAAACAGGAACGCCTCATTACCTTGTGTACTGAGGCGTTTTTATTTTTATATTTACAGCAGGGACACAAAAACATTCAATATAAATTCTTCTTATGCCTTCTTATAAAACGCTCCAGCAGCTGGTGGAAATAGATTCTCCGACCGGCTATACCGAAAAGGCCTGCACCTATATTTTTAACCTGCTCAAAAGCTATGGACTGCAACCCGAATACACCAACAAGGGAGCTGTGAAATGCGCGCTCGGAAAAAATCCGACCCTCGCCATCGCAGCGCATGTGGATACGCTCGGCGCTATCGTGTCGGGAGTAAAGAGCAACGGAACATTAGCATTTTCAAGCCTTGGCGGCCTTCAGCTGGCAAGCGCCGAAGGTGAGTATGTGCGCATCATCACGATGAGCGGAAAAGAATACACCGGTACGCTGCTGCTGAACAACCCTTCCTCGCATGCAAATAACAAGCGGGAGGAAGAAAAGCGGAATTACGATACCATGCACATCCGCCTCGATGAAGAGGTGTACACTAAAAATGATGTGCTGAAGCTGGGCATCAAAACCGGCGATATCATTTGCTTTGAGCCGCGTTACCGCGAGTATGCCAATGGATTTATCAAATCGCGCTTCATGGATAACAAAGCGGGCTGCTATGTATTGTTCGAGATCGCGCGACGATTAAAGGAGAAGAAAAAGGAAGTGCCTGTTGAATTGTTCTTTTCAAATTACGAAGAAGTAGGACATGGGGGAACGGTGGGCTATGCCGCTTCCATACGGGAATTGCTGGTGATCGACATGGGCGTGCTGGGCGATGCCTGCGAAGGCGATGAAGTGAGCTGCTCCATTTGCGTGAAGGACTCGTCCGGCCCATACGATTATAATTTCAGGAAAAAGCTGGCGGAGCTTTCCGATAAAAATAAGATCCCGTACAAGCTTGATGTATATCCGTATTACGGCTCCGACGGATCAGCTGCCTTGCGCGCCGGGAAAGATTTCAGGGTTGGGCTGATCGGGCCGGGAGTGGCCGCTTCGCATGGTGTGGAGCGCACGCATAAAAAAGGAATAGAGGCTACGATCGACCTGTGCCTCGCATATATCAAACACAGCTTTAAATAATTGAAAATCGTATTTTTTTTATCAGCTGCATTTTTTTTCCTGCTGCAGGGCAATGTCTCTGCGCAGGCCGGCATGCCTGCGGGAATCCGTGAGCTGCTGCTGAAAGGACAATACGGTGAGGCGCTGGCAGGCTTCGATGAGTTTATCGCAAAGAACCCGAACGATGCGAAAGCTTATTACAGCAGGGGTTCTATTTATTCGGCAACAGGCGAATTTGAAAAAGCGATCGGCGATTATACAAAAGCAATTGCGCTAGATCCTCGTTTTGCCGAGGCATACATCAACCGCGGCTCCGCGCTGAGCGAGCAAAAGAAATTTGATGCTGCACTGGCCGATTATAACAAGGCCATCGCTTTAGCGCCCGCAATGGCGGAAGCATATAACAACCGGGGCTATTTACTGAGCATGCGGAATAAGCATGAGGAGGCAATCAAAGATTTTGACAAGGCGATCGGGTTAAATCCGAAATACAGCCGCGCCTATGTGAACAAGGCTTTGTCGCTGAGCGTGCTGGAGGACAGGAAGGGCGCCATAGCGGTGCTGACGGAATTGATCGCGCAGGTACCCGATGCGTATGAAGGCTACATGAACCGCGCCGTACAGTATGTTGCCAGCGGCGATAAAAAGAAAGCCCTGGCTGATTATAACAAAGGCATTGCCCTGAACCCCTCGGATGCCCAAGCGTATTTATCGCGCAGCAAGCTCAGGGATGAAGCGGGGGACCATGCCGGAGCTGTTGAGGATTGCGATATGGCAGCAGGCCTGGAGCCCGGAAATGCGGAAGTATATTACTTAAGGGCAAGGGCGGAATACGACCTGCCGGATTATGCTGCGGTGATCGAAGATTGCACACGCGCAATACAGCTGAAGCCCAGCCACAGCGAAGCCTACATACTGAGAGGGAATGCGTACGACCTCAGGGGAGATTATATTTCCGCGCTGAAAGATTACGGAAAGGCGATCGAGCTGTATCCGAAAGAAACGGCAGGATATGAGCAAAGGGCTGTTGCAAAGGCGCGGCAGAAGGATATTGTGGGAGCGCTGTCGGACCTGAGCCGGCTGCTGGAGCTGGACCCTAAAAATGTAAAGGCACTGATGATGCGCGGCGACCTTTATCTCCATGAGAATAAAAAGGAATTTGCCTGCGAGGATTTTAAGCGTGCCGAGGAACTGGGCAACGGTGCCGCCATCAGCAAGCGATTATTTAACTGCAAATGAAAATGCGTAAAACAAGCCTCGTGCTTTTTCTTTTGTTCCTTTCCCTTTTTGGGATGGCACAGAAAGGCCGTCACCGGAAGGATTCAACCAACATCTACCAAAAGGTGGATACCAATTACATCACCAGCTTCAAAGACCTGCTGAATGTAAAATTGTTTGCCGTGATCCGCAGCAACAAATTTACCCTTGCC
The DNA here is from genome assembly GCA_025963725.1 of Bacteroidota bacterium. Lineage (GTDB taxonomy): Bacteria > Bacteroidota > Bacteroidia > 2-12-FULL-35-15 > 2-12-FULL-35-15 > 2-12-FULL-35-15. The sequence continues at coordinate 417,021 of JAOQAE010000004.1, forward strand.
GATCACGATTCTTTATCGAGCATCGAATACACGATCAATACCAAGCTGAACATGGGCATCAGCTTTACGTTCAAAGGCATCGGCTTCGATATTGAATACAGTCCGCCCGGCATTAACAATGACGATGCGCGTTACGGGAAGTCGCACCAGTTTGCGGTAGCCACATCCGCGAACGCGAGGCGCTTTATTTATGATATTTATTACAGGGAATACAAGGGTTTCCGGACCTCAGCCATGTATAAGGTTCCCGGTGATACCATTTTCGATTATTCGCGCCGCGGCGATATCCGCAATTACAACGCGGGATGCATCCTTACGTACGTATTCAATCACAAGCGCTTTTCGAGCGCAGCGCCGTACAGCCTTTCGCAGAAGCAGCGCAAAAGCGCGGGATCATTACTGCTGGGCACTTACGCTTTCCTTTATGGCTTAACTGCCGATTCGATCATTTATCCCGACAGCGTTTATGCGAAGTTCAGAAAAGAGATGCAGTTTAATGCTGCGGCCTCGTACACATTCGGTATTTCCTGCGGCTATACGTACACGCTGGTGTTTGGAAAAAAGAAGAACTGGTTTGTGAACATTGCCACGCTGCCCGGAATTTCCTACCAGGAATTTTACAGCGTGAATGCTTTTGATAAGTCTACCTATAATCACAATTCTGTTGCCTTGTCGCTCCAGTCGAGGTTCTCCATGGGTTACAACCGCAAAAGCTATTTCATTGGCATTTACTGGATGGGAAATAACTTTGTGCTTGGCGACGATTCACATGCCTCCATCAATTACAAATACGGCACGTTCAAATTTTATTACGGCCACAGGTTCGATATAAGGAAGATGCTAAAGAAGAAGCTGTAATTGCGTTCTGTTGCTTTTGCAGTGCTTTTATTTCCGCCTGCTGATGATCTCAAATTCTTCCGCAAGCGATTCGCCGTCTTCATCCACAAGCGTTAAGGTATGCAGGCCTTCATCGGGCGTAAGCCCCATCTGGTGGATGCCCTGTGTGCTGCCGAGGTAATTGCCGTCGAGGTGCCAATAGATCACCGCGCTGCTTTTGCGGTGCGCCACTTCAAAGATGGTTTTCCCCATAGTGCCGTCGATCTCTACAGGAACATAAATTTTGCTGAACTGCTTCGGGTAGATGATCTCCATGGCATTGCTGCCCTGTGTTTCACAATCGCTGCGGTAGGGCGGCAATGTTTTGTACGATGGGTTCTTCGATTTGTAATACCATTCCATAGCAGGCGGAAGCACAAACCAGCTTTCGTGTTTCATGTTTCCAACATCCTCGCAATTGCTGTTTACACGGTACATTCCGCTATGGTCGAGGTGGATCATGTGGTGATAGGGGCAGGGAGCGGAGCGCAATCCGGCTTTCGGAATACGGACAGTATCCACAGGGCTGCAGATGTCGGAAGCCCTGCAGCCGCTCAGCCGGCAGATCCCCACTTTTTCCATTTCATCAAAAGGCACCTGGAACCATTTGGATGGCTTCAGCAGGCTAAAAATATCAAAGAGAATGGGTGCCGCGGTCTGGATGCCTGTTAAGCCCGGACGGCCTTCGCCATCGGCATTTCCCACCCATACGCCCACCACATATTTCGGCGTAATGCCGATCGCCCAGCCATCACGAAACCCGAAGCTGGTGCCTGTTTTCCATGCCACCTTGTTGGCGGAGGTGTATTGCCGCCAGCCGGCATCCTCGTCGGGCCGCGCCACTTCAACCATTGCTTCGAAGGTGAGGTAAATGGAAGCGGCATCAAAATAATTTGCAGCGGCAATTTCTTTTTCAGCTTCCGGCCTTGCTGTATATGTGTTGGGGTGCAGGTCTTTCAGGTTGTACTTTCCGCCTTCGGGAATATAATTGTTCAGCGCCCTTGCCATGCTTGCATACATCGCAGTAAGGTCCCAGAGCTTTGCCTCCGAGCCGCCAAGTATGATCGAGAGGCCGTAATGATCGGGCGTGCGGTTCAGCGTGGTCATTCCCAGCTTTTTCAGGTTGTAGTTGAATTTTTCGATGCCATAATTCTGCAGCATTCTCACGGCAGGCACGTTCAGGCTTCGTGCCAGCGCGCGCCTTGCGGGAACGGCGCCATCGAAGGTGGTGTTGTAATTTTGCGGCGCATAGCCGGCGATCTGTGTAGGAATATCGGGGATGAGCGTGCCCGGCAAAAGCTCGCCATCATTGAGCATGCTGGCATACAGGAACGGCTTTAAAATGCTGCCCGTGCTTCTCGGTGCGGCGATCACGTCCACATCGCTGTTGTATTCCGGCTTTCCGGGGCTGCTTGTATTTCCCACATACGCCAGCACATTCCCGGTGCTCACTTCGATCACAATGGCGCATGCATTGTGGATCTCATTCCCTTTTAAAACTTTATGATGGTTGGCGATGACCTCATTCACGCGCTCCTGCAAATGCCCGTCGATGGTGGAGTTTACGCGCTCGCCGCTATGTCCTTCCTTTGCCGCACGCTGGAGCAGGTGAGGTGCCAGCTGTGGAATAGGATGCGGCTTCCCGGGCAGAGGCTCCTGCTTGCCGAGCTCACAGGTCTCGGCATCTATGATCCCGGCTTTCAGCAGGCGGTCGAGCAGGCGGTTGCGCTTGGCTTTGAGTCGCTCCTGGTTCTTCCCGGGATAGATGAGGCTGGGTGCATTGGGCAATACAGCCAGCGTTGCGCTTTCGGCCCAGGAAAGCTTATCCGCGCCGCGCCCGAAATACCGCCAGGCCGCGGCATCTATGCCCACCACGTTGCTTCCGAAAGGTGCATTGGAGGCATACAATGCAAGGATCTCATCCTTTGAATACGAGAGCTCCAGCCGCCCGGACAGAATGATCTCCACCAGCTTTTCGAGCATTGTTCTTTTTTTGCCCTTGCGTGAAAGCCTGATCACCTGCATGGTAAGCGTACTTCCTCCGCTTACCGTTTTTTTTGCCTGTATGTTTTGAATGACGGCACGGCCGAATGCCAGCGGGTTAAACCCGGGATGATAGTAAAAGGAGCGGTCCTCGAATTGGACGATGCAGGCTTTGAATTTTTCGGGGATGCTGTCGTTGTAGGGGAAGCGCCATTGCCCGTCCTCCGCGATCTGTGCGGCCAGCAGGTTTCCTTCGCTGTCTTCCAGGACGGTGCTCGTTTTGTTTTTAAACAGCGGATCGGGAAGGCAGAGCAGGAACCAGGTAAAAAGCAGGAGCAGGACAGCGATCAGTATGCCTTTCCTGCTTTTCACCGCTTCTCCATCTCTTTTCTCAGCTGCCGCGCCGTTTTCTTGCTGCCGTCGTGGCTCCAGCCCGGAGGGCCGAAAATGTACATCAGCTTGGCTTTTAGCGGTGCAGGCTTACGCAGGTCCTTAAAGATCCCGATCCATTCATGGAACACCATCTGCAGCGGGTTGTAGGTTTTAATGTTTTCGGTAAGGCCGTAAACCACCGCGTCATTTTCATCTTCCGCCTGGAACGTCCCGAAAAGCCTGTCCCAGATAATAAACACCATTCCCATGTTCTTGTCGAGGTAGCGTACATTGGAGCCATGGTGCACGCGGTGATGCGAGGGAGTTGACATGACCCATTCAATGAAGCCCAGCTTGCCGACAGCTTTGGTATGGATGAGGATGCCGTAGATCTGCGTAGCGGCATAAATGAACATGATATCGATGCCTTTAAAGCCCAGCAGCGCCAGCGGGATAAAATAGATGAAGCGGTACAGTGGCTGGAACACCGAGGAGCGGAAGCCAACGGTGAGGTTGAACTCTTCTGAGGAATGGTGCGTTACGTGAACAGCCCAGAAGAGCCGGCAATAGTGGTCTACACGGTGCAGCCAGTAGAACATGAAATCCTGGGCCACCAGCAGGATGCTCCAGTATAAAATTGTGTTATGGACCTCCGCAAATTTGAACTGGTAGAAATAGTTCAGCACGAGGAGGCATACGCCGCGCACAAGGATGTCGAGGCTGAAGTTTAATATGGTCAGGTAAATATTGGCAAGCGTTCCTTTAACGGAATAGTAATTTTTATGGTGCAGGTAGCTGAACAGGATCTCCGCACCGATCACAATGGCGTAAATCGGTGTGGTGGTCTTGATCAGTAAGGCTTCTCTGAATTCGTTCATGGTAAATTAGCGCTGCAAAATTACGCAAAAAAGCCGCTCTTTGGGTGAAGAGCGGCTTTTAAAAGTTTCCGAACGTATTATTTAACAAATACCCTTTTTGTGTAAGAGCCGTGTGTTTGCTTCACGGTTACCATGTAAATGCCCGGTTTTGCCTGTTCGAACGGGATCACCGTTTCGGTGCTGTTGATAGCTGTTTCGGAAACGGCCTGCCCGGAAAGGCTGGTGATCATGATCTTTCCTTCCGCTTCTACCAGCGGGTCGAGCTGCACGGTAATGCTGTTGTTGTAAGCGAAAATGTTTATTTTGTTCAGCAGTGCTGCTTCGGAAATACCAACCATATCGCCGGTAACGGTGTAATGATCCGGATCGTCGGTGTACGCGTAATCTTTCACAACAAATGATTTGGCATCCGCGGCAACATCGAGACGAACCCAGCCATAGTACGTGGAGCCCAGATTGCTAAAACGCAAAGGCAGGTATTTATTCGTGGAATCAATAAAGTTACCGGCAGCAATCCCGAACATCGGGATCACGGCAGCAAGCGCATTTGCAGTTGGGGGAGAGATGGCCGCCATCTCTGTTGAATCTACCCAGTGCAGTGTGGCGTCAATGGTTACACCCGCATCCATCGCAGTTGCAGTACCGTTTCCGCCGGAAGTATCCACTGCATTGTTTGCACCAAGTGCGTAAACGCCGACCACATCGTAGCTGGCAAGTCCGCCGTATGTTCCCGAGTGCTGGATCAGCTGAAAATCAGCCACATCATCATTGTTCAGGTCAAGGTTATAAACCCCGCCGTTGTTTACTGTTGAATCTGGCATTACATCGGTGTACACCACCTGTGCGTCTGCCGAGCTTACAGCGGCTACAATTGTTCCCGCCAGCGCAGAATAGGACTTTAACTTTTTCTGGATGTTTTGTTTGTTTGAGCTCATTTGCGTGTCTCTTTTAAATGAATTAATTGATGATGATCTTTTTGGTGAACTTAATATTATTTGAACGGATGCTTACGAGATAAACTCCCGGCCTTACATCCGTTAAGCTGATCTCCGATTCAAGCCCTTCTGTTTTTGCAGCGTAAACTTCCTGCCCCAAAGTATTGTTAATGCTGATGGTTCCGTCAACCGCATTTTTCAAGCGGATAAAAACGCGGCGGTTGTCGTTGTAGATAGTTACCCCGGACAGATCATTTTCCGTGATGCCTACGCTCGTGGTTGCGCCTGCCACTATCGGCTGGTTCACCGCATTCATGTATGCGTAATCCTTAATGGTGAAGGCATTGCCTGTTGCCGTAACATCCAGCCTTGCCCATCCATAATAAATGTTGCCCGAAACATCGAGCTTTAAACCGATGTATTTATTGTTCGCGCCGAGCCAGTTGCCGTACGGGGCCGTTCCGCCCCAATAGCTTCCCATCGACTGGCTGGAGCCCATGTTAAAGGTTAGGGACGCCTGCACCGTATCGCCGGCATTCATAGCAAGCGGGTAAATGTATGCGCCTGTTGCAGAGCCTGCAATGAGGTTGGAATTAAGCGGCGTAACGCCCACCTTGTTAAATGAGGGCAGCGCGGAAGAAGATGTTCCTCCCGGATACAAGGTAAGGTTGAACCTGAAATCGAATGTGCCGTCGTTGTTCAGGTCGAGGTCGTAATAAGCGCTGTCGGTGGTTACGGTTGAATCGGGGATGATGTCCGTGTACACGATCTGTGCATCGGCCGTGTTAGCCGCAGCAATAACGGTACCTGCAACTGCAGAGTACGATTTTAATTTGTCCTGGAAATTCTTAGCGTATGTTCTTTTCATGTGAAAAAATTAATGAACGTTGGCTTGTTCTCGACTCCGCTCGAACTGACAACGCTTAATCAAATATATAAAAATTTCCATAAAAAAAGCCTTTGCTGTTCACAAAGGCTTTTTTTTACTTATTAAAAGAGTGGTTTATTTAACGATCACTTTTTGTGTGAATGTTGCCGATTCCTGGATCACGCTCACAAAGTAGATACCGTTGTTTGCATTATCCATCGGGATCGTCATCTGTGCATCGGTGATGCTCACTTTTGCGATCTCCTGGCCAAGTGTGTTGGTGATAACAACCATACCTTCCGCCTTCGCGTTGTTCATGTTCACACGGATAGCTTTGTCGGCTCCGAAAATAGTAACTGCATTGGCAAGCTCTGCAGCATGCTCATTGATGGCAGTTGGCATTGCACCGGCAAGGATAGAAGTTCCCGGTGTTGCATCATAAGCATAATCCTTCATTGTTAAAAGGGTTGCAGTGGAGTTGAAGTCGAAACGAGCCCATCCGTAGTGGTCAACGCCTGCAATTTTAAAGCGGAAACCCATGTATTTATCGGTAGCTCCGAGGAAGTTTCCTGTCTGGTATCCTAACACCGGGAAGTTTGCGCCAAGCAGCTGGTAAGAAGCGCCTGCGTCGTCAACCCATAAAAGGCTTCCGTTGATAGCGTCGCCTGTGTTGTGAACGGTAGGGCCGCCTGTAAGCGTATCGATAGCATTGCCGGATCCTCCTGCAGGGGCAACGATCCCGATATCATACTGGATCGGGAAGGTTCCGTACATGTAAGTTCCGTGGGATATTGCGAACTGGTAATCAACAGTACCGTCGTTGTTTAAATCAAGGTCATAAGTGCTGCCGGTAGGGACCAATGCATCAGGGCTTACATCGGTGTAAACAACCTGCGCGCCTGCTGTATTCGCAGCTGCTACAATTGTTCCTGCAATTGCAGAATAAGATTTTAATCTTGTGCTAAGAGTAGATTTTTTATTTTCCATAGGATCTGTGGTTTTTTTTGTGGTTCAAATATAATTATTTTTTTAACAGGCAATTAACTTTTATTTCGGTAAAGCTTGCGGTCAATAGCCCGGGCCATGGCAGCAGGATCGAGCTCGGCTCCGAGGAAAGAGCTGATGTTTTCCGACTGCTCCTCCGGCTGCTCCACAATATCCTTATAATTAACGTATAGCACTTCCATATTCGGCTGTCCGTTGAGCCAGCTTTCCGTTTTTGCCAGCTGCTTTTTAAAGGTTTCAGCAAGTCCCATCGGGAAAACGGTCGCATCTTTTTTGAGCATTTTTTGCTGCGATTGCAGGATCTCCACAAGCTCGCGCTGCATGAAAATGATCTTGTAGGTAAACGTATCCGGCAAGTACTGCAAGAGGTGAGAAATGATCTTTACCACCTTGCCCTCCGCATTGATCATCCAGGAATTATCCTTCGAAATGCCTTTCACCGCTTCGTATTCGAGATAGCCTTTCGGGTTGTTATCATCGTCCTCGCGGATGTTATCTGTGAGGATCTCCATGCCGCCGGCTTTCAGCATCTGCATCATCATCGACGTTCCCGAGCGCGGCAAGCCCGAAACGATTGTAACGGTGCCTTTGATCTTATCGCGGATAAACTCCTTCGAATGGTTTGCTTTTTCAGGCTGGCCGAGATGCTCTTCATAGATCTTTATCAGCCATTGATGCGCTTTTTTATAGCCGGGCATCATCGATACCGACACTTCAAATGCCTGTGCAGCGCGCTCAAAATCCTTCATGTGATAGAGGATCTCACCTAAGTGATAATGCGCTTCGGGGAAGTGATAGGAAAGGCTGATCGCATTCAGCGCAGCATCGGCAGCCAGCTCGTATTCATATTGGCGAAGGTAGCTCACCGCCAGTCCGTGATAGGCATGCGCATTATTGATATCGATGGAAACAGCTGTTTTAAAAGCCCTTTCGGCATCGGGCCATCTTTTGATGCGGTTGTAAACATTTCCCAGCTGAATGTGTAAATGGGGCATGTGGGAGATGCTTTTTTCCGCCTGCTGGAAAAATTCAAGCGCCCGCCTTGGCTTGTTCTCAAAGAGAAGCAGGGTGCCTTCCAAAAAGTCGAGATGCGGAAGCTCCTTCAGGTTCTTCGCCCTCAGCTCATCGATCACCTGCCTTAATCCTTTGATGTTCCTGGTGATCTGGTAGCAATGCGCGAGCTTTAATCCATAGCGCGCCGCATCGGGGTTTTCGCGGTACAGCTTCTCCAGCAGCGCGATCGCCTGCGGATATTTTCTTGATCCTGCATATACTTTTGCAAGGATAAAATCGGTTTCGTTCTTTGTTTTCAGAAGGCGGTCCTGCTTGTCTTCACCGGGCGCATCCACGTATCCAAGCTCTATCAGCTGGTTCATGGCTTCCTGTGCGGCCCAAGGATCTTCCTGCACATCGGCGGGGTGCATGCCGCATTCGCCCGGCACCAGCTCCCAGCTCTCAATGTAATCGGGCGTAACAGGCTCTTTGAATGCCTGCAGCAATGGCTTTCCGTCCATGTCTTTCCCGATCGGCAATCCGAAAAGCGTAAGAATGGTGGGCGTAATATCAAGTAAAGTAGCGCCGAAAATACGCTCGTCCTCCTGGATGTTCGGGCCCGCGAGGCAAATGATCCCGTACGGACTGTGCTCAAGTGCGGGCGCGATCGGCTCCAGCGGCAGCTTTTTCGGGCGGAGGTGGTCGGAGTGGAAGCCGTGATCGGATAAGATGATCACGGTGGCATCGTCGCCTGCAAGCTTCAGCGTGCGCTCCAGCATCATGTCCTGGAAGCGGTAAGCGCTGTTGATCACATCCTTGTACAAGTTGTAATATTCTTCAGGGATCCCCTCCATGCGCGGCGGATGATATTTCATGAAGCCGTGACAGAAGTGGTCGATCGTATCGAAATAAACACCGAGGAAATCCCAGTCCTGGTTCTCGAGGATCCAGGTGGAAGCAGCATGAATGCTGGCAGCTTCGGCAATATGCGCTGCAATGCTGTGCAGCGATTTATCTTTTTCCTGGTCAACCTTTGCGGCATCCGGAACAAATGGAAGCAGCATGGCGCTGCTGATCTCGCCCAGCTCCACGCGGAACTCATTCAATGTATCGGCAAGCGATTCGGGATGCACGGAGCCTTTCGGAAGCGTCCATGGATCATCTTTCTTTTTGGGCTGCTTCTGAAAAAAGTTGGAAACGCAAACGCCGTTGATCGGCTCTGCGGGATGGCTTGGCCACCAGCCTACGAGATGCGTTTTAAATCCTTCCTGCGTAAGGATGTTCCAGATCGCCTTCACCTTGCGGGAAGTAACGGATACAGGCCTCAGGTCGGATGTGTTGGGGTCGGGCTCTATAAAATTAAGGATCCCGTGCTTGTCGGCAGTTTTGCCGGTTGCGATAGAGGTCCATAAGATGGGCGAGAGCGGGGGATCGAGCGTGGCGATGTTTCCCATGGCGCCGCGGTTGATCAGGCCTTCGAGCGTAGGCATCAATCCTGCATCCAGCAATGGATTGATGATCTTCCAGTCGGCTGCATCCCAGCCGATCACCAGTACTTTTTTTGCAAGTCTCTTACTCATTTCCTGTTCCTGTTTTATGATCCTGTTTCGCTTCCGCACGTTTCTTTCTCCAGGCCCTGATGCCTGCAGCGCCTAATGCCAGCAGGCCAAGCGAGCCTTCTGCCGTAATTTCATAGCTCTTCGGAACAGAGGATGTTTTCTGTCCGTTCGCCGGATTTTCTTTATCTGAGCCCATATCCATAGTTTTTTGTAAAAATATGTTTTTTTAAAAGACGCCCGCTTTCCCTGGCCGTAATTCTGAAAGTATTGTGGGCATGGCGATTCAGAGGCCTTTATTAACAAAAACCGGATTTATCAACATTTTTTAAAATTTTATGTCCTAAAACTTGCTTCATATAAGGTTTCTGTTATACTTTAGTTAAATATAAATCAATGTTTAACCCCTAAAACTAAAACCAAAATGAACAAAGCAGAATTAATCGACGCAATCGCAGCAGAGTCAAAACTGACTAAAGCTGATTCACAAAGAGCATTAGATGCATTTGTTACTGCAACTTCAAAAGCGCTTAAAAAAGGCGACAGAGTTGCTTTAGTAGGTTTCGGATCTTTCTCAGTTTCTAAAAGAGCTGCACGCAATGGCCGTAACCCACAGACTGGTAAATCAATTAAAATTGCTGCTAAGAAAGTTGCTAAGTTTAAAGCTGGCGCTGAATTAGCAAAAACAGTTAACAAATAGTATTTGTCAACAAAATAAAAAACGCCCTCTGCAATTGCGGAGGGCGTTTTTTATTTAAGAGTATTTCATCTGTCGGAAATTTTCAGCTTTCCTATTTTCTGAAGGTTCTTCGTTGTATCTTTTTTGATCGTTGCTGTATCAATTACAGGAGCTGCCACTTCACCAAGCATTGGCCGTACGTCCACATCGCCTTTTAAAGGTGCGCATTCAGGTTTCGGATTTTTTCTCTTCACTGGCAACATTCCAGGAGCTGCAGCCACATTGTAAACCGTATCACCGGTAAGCTGCATCACCTCACCTTTTTTTACGGGAACGATGGTGTCGTTCACCGCCGCAATTTTCCCAACCACTTCTCCCTGCTGCGTGCTGCAGCTGAACAGCGTAGTGCCGAATGCAATGAACAATGCAAATGCAAAAGCTTTGCTGAATGATAATTTTTTCGGAAGCAAGCTCAGCGGAATAAAAATGTCGACAGGCTTCAGCGGCTCATCCAGCTGGTCGCTCATAAAGCGCCCGCAGATCTTTTTGCCGCTTTGCGCGATGAGAAAGCTGCTGATCTCATCTGCAGTTTTCTTTGTAAAGTCGACAACTGTTTTTGCGCATTTGCCGCAAAAAGCGCCTTTTTCATTCGGGGCCATTTTGTTCCAGTCCTCGTGGCAGGGCTTTGGAATACTGATGCTGATGCTTTTCTGATCTTCCATCTTGTTTGAGTTTTAATGGAGATGCAGCCTTTTTAAAATTCCATAAGATGCCCGGGTAATTAAAAGATGCAGGCGGGGAGTGGTGCTTATTTAACCGGCGAATGCTGCAGGAACGCTTTCAGAACAACATCGGTATCGTATAATATGGGCAGGTGGATCAATTCAAACCGTTCATTGGCGCCGATCGAATCTCCTTTTGCATACAGCTGCAGCGTGGTTGTGTCGAGGCTCAGGTATTTGCTATTCGCGGCTTTAAAGGCGTAAGATCCTCCGCCTAAATCAATATACCGGAACAGCTCCCATTCGTTCGGTTGCGTTCTGTTGCCCGTAAGCTCGGCCCGGGAGCCAAGATCGGCGCTGACATAAAGCCCTTCATCGGTTTTCAATGCGCATACATTGCCGGGATATGCGATAAAGGAAAATGTTTCCCATGAAGTTGCGCGCTTCTTATTGGAAATGATCCGCTGGTCCCATTCACGGCAAACATACATCCGGTTCGATGCCTTGAGGTTAATATCCCCGCGGCAGAGCTCTTCCCTGTTGTTCGCCTGCTCTTTTTTTACATAAAGAAAACAATCAAAGTTTGGAATAGGATACTGTTTCAGGAGGGTATATCCGTCCAGGCATTTTGCCTGCTCTTTTTCATTCTTCAGCAGGAGCAGTATATCCTCATCGGCCATTGGTTTATAGTCTCCGGCAAGCACGAGGTTGTTTATGGAATAGCGATGCTTGTAATAATTAACACCGGAGCCCATGTACCCGCTGTACATAATGGTGACCCTTGGCCTGCCTTTACAAAGCTCATTGATCGTGCCCATGGCCTCTTTTGAATACATATTGAAATTCGCATCATAGCAATAGGACACGTTTGCGTTCAGCACAAAATTAAAGGTGCCGGGGATGAATAAGAAGAGGAATGAGAATGAGCCAACGGTATAACCGATTATTTTTTTGCGGTTTTTTTCCAGCAGCTCCTGCATGAAAAAGCAAAGACAGAGCCCCATTAAAGGAATATATGCCAGCGATGTTCTTCCGAAAGGCAGCTTTGTGGCCAGCAGCATGAACTGTACAACAGGCGCCGCGATCATGAGGCTCAGAAGGATGGTAAGCACAGCCAGATTGTTGTAACGCCTGCAGAACAGCACGTACGCAATTATAACCAGGAACAGTGCAATAAAAGCCTGGCTTGCGATCTGCAGCACTGCGCCATCGTAATTGTGGAGCCAGAAATACATAGAAGAACCAACAAGCTCATGAAGGGTGTCGTGTATAAATCCTGTTGTTCCCCCGAAATAAAGCTCATTTGCAGCGCGGAGCCTGAACAGCTCTTTTATAAGAATGCCAAGGCAGCCAAAGTTTATGATCACTGCGCTTACAAAGAGAATGATCTTTTTCCGGTTTCCGGCAGGCTCTTTCTTTAGCCTCAGGTAAGAGATGAAAAGGATCAGCAGGAGAATAAGATTGGCATTCACATACGTAAGATTGGCCAGGCAGGCGCCGGTTGAAAACAGCAGTGTAAAAGCAGCATGCTTAAAAAAAACGGTGGTTGTTGAAGCATCGGCTGCCTTCAGAAGCTGAACAAGCGAGAGCATAAAAAATCCGATCCCAAGGGCATAGCCCCTTGCAAGGCTGAAATAATCAAGCAGGTAAGGGTTCAGCAGGAGCAGCGCGATCCCCGAAAGGAGAATGAGCAGATGCTTATTCCTCAGCAGCATGTAGCAGGCATAAGCGTACATTAAAAATCCGCAGATGCTGGGCAGGCGTAAAGAAAGCTCGCTGTCGCCGAACAGGGTGGAACAAACGGCCATTAGAAATGTATTCAGGTAGTGATTGTTGGCTGTGGCCGCGGTTATTTTGTTCCCGTGAATGATCCCGTAGCTGTAACCTTCGTCAAGCGTAATGGCCATGTGATATGCCCTGTAAACAACATACACAAAAAGCAGCGACAGGACCGAAAGTAACAGTATGCTGTTGATCCTTGCATTCTTATTTTTTGCCTCTTCCATTTAATAGCGCTTATTTCGAGTTCTCTTCCCAGATCATGGCCAGGTTAACAATTGTTTCAACGGCCTTTTCCATGTCCTGTACAGAAACCCATTCAAGCTTCGAGTGGAATGCATGTTCACCTGCAAAAATGTTAGGGCAGGGAAGCCCCATGTAAGAAAAGCGGGAGCCATCGGTTCCGCCGCGGATGCTCGACAGCACCGGCTCAACACCGGCACGCTTAATTGCTTCCAGCGCGTAGCTCACGATCTCCGGGTTTTTATCAAGCACCTTCCGCATGTTGCGGTATTGCTCCTTTACTTCGAAGCCGAATGTTGATTTCGGATAGCCGGCGATCACTTTTGTAACCAGGGCCTTTAAAAAGTCTTCCTGTGTTTTTAAGCTTTCATCATCAAATGCACGGATGATAAATTGCAATACCGTTTTTTCGATCCCGCCGGAAATGCTTACGGGGTGAACGAAGGGCTCTTTCTTCTCAGTGCTTTCCGGGCTCATCGTATCTTTCGGCAAGGCCGCAACGATCTCCGACGCGATCTTAATTGCGCTTTCCATTTTATTCTTTGCAAACCCCGGATGTGTGCTTACGCCGTGAATGGTGATCGTTACGCCATCGGCAGAGAATGTTTCATTTTCAATATGGCCGAGCTCTTCACCATCGATGGTATAACCGAAATCGGCGCCCAGCTTTTTGAGGTCGGCTTTATCGGCGCCGCGGCCGATCTCTTCATCGGGAGTGAATAAAATTTTAATGGTGCCGTGCTTGATCTGCGGGTTGGCCATTAAATGATTCGCCGCATCCATGATCTCCGCCACGCCGGCTTTGTTATCAGCTCCCAGCAGGGTGGTGCCATCGGTGGTGATAATGTCGTTGCCGATCTGCTTCAGCAGCGAAGGGTGCTCGCTCACGCGGATCACCTGCGTTTTATCATTTTTCAATTGAATATCGCGGCCATCGTATTTTGTGTGCAGCTGCGGGTTTACATTGGTTCCCGATGAGTCGGGTGAAGTATCCATGTGCGAGCAGAAGCAGATCACAGGCACCTTCTTGGTTGTGTTGCTTTCGATAGTGGCATACACATAACCGTTCTCGTCCATGTGCGCATCCTTAATGCCCATTTCCTGCAGCTCCTTCACCAGCAGGCGCCCGAGGTCTTTCTGTTTTTCAGTGGAAGGGCAGGTCGGCGAGTTCGGATCGCTCTGCGTATCGATCTTTACATAGTTAAGAAAGCGTTCGGTTACAGTATGTTTGATGGCCATGATGGATTAGTTAAATGGTTAATTAAGTTAAACGGTAAAAGGCTGTGATATTAAGGAACAGATGGCCCAGGCCTGCTTGCGTTTGCCTGAATTCCTGATTCACAAATTCCTGATAACTGAACACGAATTACCGTATTTTTGCGCAATATTCAAAATTAACAGGCTCAGATGAAATATAAAAGGCTTAACAAAGAGGAGCTGGAGGCATTGCAGCAGGACTTTGTGAATTTTCTTGCAGCGGCGCAGATAACAGGCCCCGACTGGGAAAAGATGAAGAAAGAGGAGAATCACAAGGCGAATGAGCTGATCGATGTGTTCAGCGACATGGTGTATGAAAAAGTATTGGGCAAGATCAGCTACCTTGAATACCGCGATGCAAAAACGCTGAACATTTTTTATTTCGGCGAGGAGATGGTGCAGCTTACTGGTTTAAGGGTAAAGGAAACGAGTTCGCTCGACCTTACTTCTCCCGACGTGATCAGCCAGTGGAGCAGCGCCAATAATGCATCGGTGAACATTGTACGCTCCGAAAAAAGATATGAAAAGGAAAGGCAGCTGGAGATCTTTGAATTGTTGCAGACCGGCTGCATGATCACCGATGATAAGCTGTTCAGGCTGCTGAACTCGATGGCTTAGTTCTCCTCGATGATGTCGAGGATCTTCTCCATTTTTTTATCATCGTATTTTCCGGAAGTGGTGTATTTAACTTTCCCGGTTTTATCAAGCACGAAGAAATAAGGAACATCGCGTTTCTGGAAATCGAGTTCTTCCTTATAGGTTTTTCCCCCGTCATAAAAAAGCAGGTAAGGATACAGTTCTTTATCGGTCTTCGCTTTTATTTTTTCTTTCGATTGTTTTGCCGCCATCTGGTTGGCGCCGGTGAACATCGGGATGAAATACAGGTTTATATCGTAGTCGTAGCTTACATCGAACACATCGGCCTTGGAAGCATCCACCTGCCCGATGAATTTATTGTAAACGGGATTGATCCAGGTCCTGAGGTCGTCTTCGGCCGCAGAGCTGAATGCCATGCAGATGAGCGTATACTTTCCTTTGGTATCAGCCGGGATGTTCACGGCTTTTCCGTCATACGCCTCACAGCTGATATCGGGGAACATGTTGCCGACAACGCCGGCAGGCTTAAAAGCAATGAGTGCTGCAGAGGCAAGAACGGCGAAGGAAAGAAAGATGGTTTTCATGTTTTGAATGGTTTAAGGAACTGAGGATATACCATAAAGAATCGTGCCGTTATTTCAGGACGGGAGGCAACTTTTCCCTGGTGAGCTCCAGTCCTGCGAGCTTCAGGACGAAAACCGCTTTTCCATTTTCAAAAACAGTTTTCATCTCATCGCGGAGCAGGTTCATCAATTCGTCGTACTCTCCGAACAGCTGTGTGCTCAGTCCGTTCACTTCAACGCGGATGCCCTTGTTTTGTTTTATGCGCTGGATAAAATCGATCACTTTTTGTTCGTAGGCATCTTCGAGTGCGTACATGCTTATTTCAACGGTTGCGGTCATATTTGCGGATAGCGAATTTGTACGAATATTACGAATCTGTGTTTATGAAAGAAATGTTTATTGTGATCGGAGCCTATGGAAAATTTTGTGCGTTGTCAGTTCGAGTTGAGCGCTTTTCGCGCGAAGTATCGAGAACGTGCGACGGCTTTGCAGGTACTACCTTCCGGTCTTCTGCTATTTATTCAGCTCCGCAAACACTTTATCCGCCTTGAATTTTCTCGCGGCTTTTCCTTTGCGGATGATCTTCACCTTGATGATCATATCGCCCTGCTGGATGGCATTTACCACGTCCTGCCCCGAAACAACATGCCCGAAGATGGTGTGGTGATTATCGAGCCAGGGAGTGGCTACATGCGTAATGAAGAACTGGCTGCCGTTGGTGCCCGGGCCGGAGTTGGCCATGGCGAGGATCCCCGGGCCGCTGAATTTAAACTCCGGTAAAAATTCATCCTTGAACTTATAGCCGGGGCCGCCGGTTCCGTTGCCTGCCGGGTCGCCGCCCTGGATCATAAAGTTGGGGATCACGCGGTGAAATTTTAAGCTGTCGTAAAAATGCACACCGTCTTTTTTTGCAGTGTTCTTTATTTTGCCTTCGGAAAGTCCGACAAAGTTTGCAGTGGTGAGCGGCACTTTTTCAAATTCCAGCTTTATCAGGATCACGCCTTTGGTGGTGGTGAACTCGGCGTACAGGCCTTTTTCAAGCTTTGGCTTTTTTTCTTTTGCAAATGTTGCGAGTGAAATGAACAGGAGCGTGAAGGCGAAGAGGATTTTTTTCATAAAGTGTTATGGTTATAATAAAGATTTATTTTTCTGCTTCTATGATCTTAGCCGATTTTAACATCCGGCCAATGCGGATCAGCTTCATCAGCATTTCAAAACGTTCGGTATAAGTGCGGTTAAGGATGATCTGCTCCCTTTCCTGCTCGTTTATAATAACTTTTTTTCCTGGTTTCATGAGCTTTTAATGCTCACCAAATTTAAATAAAAATGTTGATAAAACTTCAAATCATTTTTTCGCTAAACTGCCTGCCATTGTTAATTTTGAGCTATGAAAGTATGCATTGCAGAAAAGCCGAGTGTTGCGAAGGAAATAGCCGAGATCCTCGGCGCTAAACAGCGGAAGGATGGCTACTGGGAAGGGAACGGCTACCAGGTGACCTGGACCTTCGGGCATTTGTGCGAGCTGAAGGAGCCGCATGAATACGACAGCGCATACCGCGAATGGAACCTCAACATGCTCCCGATCCTGCCGGTAAAATTCGGGATCAAGCTGAAAAATGACAAAGGCATAGAGAAGCAGTTCAATACCATTTCCACACTTTTTGAAAATGCAGAAGAGATCATTAACTGCGGTGATGCCGGCCAGGAAGGGGAATTGATCCAGCGCTGGGTGCTGGCCAAATCAAATTGCAGGAAGCCGATGAAGCGCCTCTGGATCTCTTCGCTTACCGAAGAAGCCATCCGTGAAGGATTTAAAAAGCTGAAGGATGCAAAAGATTACGACAGCCTTTATTTTGCAGGCTATTCGCGTGCCGCTGCCGACTGGCTGCTGGGAATGAATGCAACGCGCCTGTACACCATCAAGTACGGGAACGGGAACAGGCAGGTGCTTTCCGTGGGGCGCGTGCAAACGCCTACGCTTGCCATGATCGTGAACCGCCAGATCGAGATCAATAATTTCCGCTCGGCAATTTTCTTTGAGCTCAAGACAAAATACCGCGATGTGGTTTTCAATGCGCAGCTCGACCGCTTCCAGGGAGATGAAAAGCAAAAGGCAGAAAACCTGCTTGCTTCGCTCGTGAATGAAGAGTTTACGGTCACCTCCGTAGAAACAAAAAAAGGAAAGGAATCATCGCCGCGGCTGTTCGACCTTACCTCACTGCAGGTGGAATGCAATAAGAGATTCGGCTTCTCTGCCGATGATACGCTGAAAACAATTCAGAACCTCTATGAGAGGAAATTAGTGACCTACCCGAGGGTGGATACCACATACCTCCCGGAAGACATCTATCCGAAGATCCCCGGGATCCTGCAGCAGATGGTGAATTACAGCGCGCTGGTTTCGCCTTTGCTGAAAGAGCCGATCCGTAAATCGGGAAAAGTGTTTGACGATAAAAAAGTAACGGATCACCATGCCATCATTCCTACGGATGTGCGTGCGCAGGGACTTGCAGGTGCGGAAGCGAATGTGTACGATGTGATCGCAAAGCGCTTCATCGCCGCATTTTACAAGGATTGTGAAGTGTCGAACACCGTAGTGCTTGGTAAAGTGAAAGAAGTGGAATTCAAGGCGAACGGAAAGCAGATCCTCGATCCGGGCTGGAGGGTAGTGTACAGCAAGGAAACCATTGATGAGGATGAGAAGGAAGAGATCCAGCTGCTGCCCGAATTTGTAAAGGATGAAAAAGGCCCGCATGAAGCTTACCTGGCCGAAGGAAAAACAACACCGCCGAAAGCCTTTACCGAGGCTACGCTGCTGCGCGCCATGGAAACGGCAGGCAAGCAGGTGGAAGACGAGGAGCTGCGCGAGCTGATGAAAGACAACGGCATCGGCCGGCCTTCAACACGCGCTGCGATCATTGAAACATTGTTCCGCAGAACGTACATCCGCCGTGAGCGTAAAAATATTGTCCCTACCATTACAGGCATGGAGCTGATCCGCACCATCAACAATGAATTGCTGAAGTCGGCTGAAATGACCGGCAACTGGGAATTCAAGCTGAGGCAGATCGAAAAGGGGGAATACCAGGCAGATGCATTTTTGCAGGAGATGAAGCAGATGGTGAGCGACCTCGTGATCCAGGTAAAAGGAGAATCGGGGAAGCGCATTGCGGTGGAAAGCGCTGAGCCGGTGCCGAAAGCAAAGGGCGAACAAAAGGCGGGATGCCCGAAATGCAAGTCGGGAACCATGCTGAAAGGCAAAACTGCCTTCGGCTGCAGCAACTTCAAAAACGGCTGCGATTTTAAGATCCCCTTCGAGCTCATGGGCAAAAAGCTAAGCGATGTTCAGATCCTTGCGCTGGCGGATAAAGGAAAAACACCGATGGTGAAAGGCTTCGACATGGGCGGGACAAAGAAGGACGGAATTTTAAAGCTGACAGCCTCCTTCAACATCGAGTTTGAAGAAAAAGAAGCGGCAGCGCCAAAGCCGAAAAAAGAAGCCGGGCCGGTGGCTTGCCCGAAATGCAAAACAGGAACCATCCTGAAAGGCAATTCTGCATTCGGTTGCAGCAACTGGAAAAACGGCTGCAGCATCAGGTTTCCTTTTGAGCTGTTCGGAAAGCCATTTACGGAAGCTCACATCCTTGCCCTCTCCAAAAAGGGTGAAACAGCGGAGATCAAAGGCTTTGTGAAGGATGGTAAAAAAGTGAACGGGAAAATAAAGCTGAATGAGAATTTTGAGCTGGTGATCGGCGCTTAATACAAAAGCACAGGAAAAATGTGAGATCTCATCTGCTTATCGGATCGACCTGTTGAGGCCATCAGCGCCCCATTCGCCCAATCCTGTAAAGATATTGCCGAAAGAGTTGTTATTGAACGGACGGTATTCATAAGATCCGCGGTTTGGATCAAAGTTATAATCCATGTTGCCCTGTGAAACAGTTGCACGGAAACCGATGGAGGAATGTTCCGTCATTTTATAATCCATTCCGAAGGAAGCCGCCTTGTACATATTCCGGCGATTGCTCATTCCGCTTGCATCCACCATCAGGGCGCCCGAAAGCGATACCTTCCTGTTCAGCTGGTATTCGCCGCCTGCAAACACCAGGTTGCCGGAAAGATTGCGTTTTCCCGCCACTGTGTATGATTCATTCCTGCCGGAGCCAAAGCCCGGGCTGAGCGAATAATGCATGAAGCCTGCGGTAAGGGAGAATTTTTTAGAAAGACTGTAATTGATCTTCGGCGCTATGAATGTTGCAACCGAAGCATTTTTTGAGTTGCTTTGAAAGCTAAGGCTGGTGCCGGCCATAACAGATCCGCTGATGCGGTCTTTCACAGTGGCTTTTCGTTTTGCCGGATAATAATCCTCCGCGGTTTGTGCGAAGGAACCAAGGCAAAGCAGGAAAAATAAAACGGAAGCGCTTGTTTTCATAATAAAATCGTTTTTCAAATTTAAGAAATAAAATCAGGTTTTAAAAATAATGTACCGGATAGATTTGTAAATTCGTGGCGCCTGCCCCGCGCGACGGCACCACATTAAAAAAAATTGAGATCGGCATATGAAATTATTTGTAAAGAACCTCGACAGGGACATCAATGAAATGCAGCTGGAAGGCTTATTCGCACAGTACGGCAAAGTGGTGTCCACCAAAATAGTATACGATACCATTACCTGGGAATCAAAAGGGTTCGCCTTTATGGAAATGGCGAAAAAGGAAGACGGCGAAAAGGCGATCGAAGCCCTGAACGGGAAAGAAATACGCGGTAAAGAGCTGATCGTGCAGGTGGCGGAAGAAAGAAGGAGATAATGAGGTTCTTTTTATTCTACTCCGTTTTTATTCTCTTAGTTGCCTGTGGAGCCTCGGAAACCGGTACCGGCGTTACTGAAGCGCCGCCGCAGAACCAGGACAGCATCAATGCCTTTCTCGTTAAGATCCATGCAAAGGAAAAAGCTTACCGCATCGATACCCTGTTTAAGAACAAGGTGAAGAATGCCGGCTTCAACGGCTGTGTGCTGGTGGCTCAGCATGGGCAGGTGATCTACAAAAAGGCATTCGGCTTTTCCAATTTCAAGAAGAAAGATTCCCTTCGTTTAAATTCGGCATTCCAGCTCGCTTCGGCATCCAAAACGCTTACTGCCGCCGCTATCCTGCTGCTGATGGACAGGGGACAGCTGAAGCTCAGCGATTCTGTACAGAAATACCTTCCCGGCTTCCCGTATCCCGGGATCACCATCCAGATGCTGCTTACGCACCGCTCCGGCCTGGGCAACTACGTTTATTTCTGCGAGCCTTATTGCGACAAGCCCAATACCTACAAAGGCAGCTGCTTTAACAACCAGGCCATGTTCGAGATCATGAAGTCGTTCCGCCCCGGCGTATATGCAAAGCCGGGCAAAAAGTTCGAATACTGCAACACCAATTATGCGCTGCTGGCGCTGATCGTTGAAAACGTATCCGGCACTCGCTTTCCCGAGTTCATGGAAACCAATATTTTCAAGCCTCTTGGCATGAACGATACCTGGGTGCATGATCCGCAGGCCGATACGGCACATAAATTCAAGACCTTCGGTTACAATGGCCTGGGCCGCCCGGAAGAAGATACCTATGCGGATGATGTGTACGGTGATAAAGGCGTGTATTCAACGGTGGAGGACCTGTTCAAATGGGACAGGGCGCTGTATTCCGAGGTGCTTCTTAAAAAAAGCACGATCGAGGATGCCTTTAAGGGCTACAGCAACGAGCACAAGGGCAAGCGCAATTATGGCTATGGCTGGCGTATGATCGACGATGGGAAAAGCCCGAAGATCATTTATCATAACGGCTGGTGGCATGGCTACAACAGCCTGTTCCTGCGCCGCCCGGCCGACGGAACCACCATTATCGTACTCTCCAACAAGTTCAACCGTACTGCTTACCAGGTACAGGGCGTGCTGGAGATCCTCTCTGAAGGCAAAGGCGCAGCCGAAATGGAGGGTGAAGAATAAGCTGAGTTGCTTATCCTGCGTACTTTTATACCTTTGCGCCGTCCAACTATCGAAAATTACTTACCAGGTATCGAAAAACCGATTGGCATGTAATTTTATTGCGAACATTTGCATTGTGAAAATTAACAATTACTAAATAACCAAAACAACCCCCTATGAAAAAACTAATTTATTTGATCGCATTTATGCCATTTGCATTCAGCTGCGGAGATGGTAATAAACCAAGCGGTTTATCTGTAGAAGACAGTTTAACTGCCGTGAGCGGCGGTCAAAGAGTACGCATCGAACGCCAGGATTCGAGCATCCAGGACTTTATCCAGGGATTCAACGAGATCCAGGCGAACCTTGATGAGATCAAAGCAAAGGAAAAGATCGTATCAACAAACAGCAAAGATGCTGAAACCCGCAAATCGAAAGAGGACCAGATCGTTGCCGACATTCAGACCATCTATGATGTGATGAACAAGAACAAGCAGCGCCTCGAGACCATGAGGTCAAAGCTGAAAGCTTCGAACAAGAAGAACGAAGAGCTTGAAAAATTCATCAACCGCTTAACTGCAGAGATGGAGCAGAAGGATGCTGAGATCACCGACCTGAAAACACAGCTCGAGCACCTGAACATCGAGATGACGAACCTGAACACTACCTACCAGGAAGAGATCCAGTCCGGACAGGTGAAAACAGAAAAGCTGCACACAGCATACTATGCATTCGGTACTGCAAAAGAGCTGATCAAGAACAATGTATTGACAAAAGAAGGCGGATTCATCGGTTTGGGTAAATCCCAGAAAGTGAAAGAAGACTTCAACAAGGATTATTTCACCAAAGTGGACATCACTTCTATGAATGTGATCCCATTGGGCGCTAAAAAAGCGAAGCTTGTAACTACACACCCTGCAGGCTCTTACAAAATTGAAGGAGCTGACGGTAAAGCTGAGAAGCTGACCATCCTCAATGTTGAGGACTTCTGGAGCGCATCTAAATACCTTGTGGTTGTAATTGAGCAGTAGTAGTTCCAGTTCTCGATACGTTTTTCTGAAAAAGAAAAACACTCGAACTGACAACGCAATGTCACTTCGAGTTTGACCGAAGGGAAAGTATCGAGAAGTTTTGTTAGCAATAACATTCTAAAAGCCGCCCCAAACAGGGGCGGCTTTTTATTTATATTTACCCATGCTCAAAAAAAATATCATTATCCCTAAAACTGCGCGCTACTTTCTGTCGGCAGAGCCTTCCGGCAATATAGAAGAAATCTGGTTCGTGTGCCACGGCTATGCGCAGCTGGCGAATTATTTCATAAAGAACTTCGAAGCGTTGAATACGGGGAAGGCGCTCGTGGTTGCTCCCGAAGCGCTGAACCGCTTTTATTGGAACGGTTTCTCCGGAAAGGTTGTCGCCTCGTGGATGACAAAGGAAGACCGCGAGGACGAGATCCGCGATTACGTGGCCTACCTGGATGCTGTGTACCAGGAAGTGCTTTCGCAGCTGGAAAATAAGAATGTAAAAATAACCGTGCTCGGCTTTTCACAAGGCACGGCCACCGTATGCCGCTGGCTTGCCAATGGGCGGTCACATGCCGATAATATGGTATTGTGGGCAGGCGCTTTTCCCGCCGATATGGACCTGCAATTGAACAAAGCCGTGTTTAACGAGATGCGAACAGTGCTTGTGACCGGCGACCAGGATGAATTTATAAAGGAAGAGCAAGTGAAAGAGCATGAGCAGCTGCTGAAGGAGAATGGCATCAGCCATGAAGTGCTGCGCTTTAGCGGCAGGCACGAGATCAGGGAGGAAACGTTGCTGGAGCTGGCATCCCGGTTAAGGGGCGCTTAAGAATGTTTTCAGCCATTCTACGGCTTTCTCCTCGTCGTTGAACAGCCGCGTTGGCCGTGCTGGCTTGTTAAAGCTCAGGTACATGTTGCCGACAAGCCGTTGGGCAAAGGAGCGGGTCACATAGGCTTCCGCCATGGCAAAAGGATCCGATTCCGGAGTTGCGATATAAGCCCTTGCTTCGGGCGTAGGCAGTATGTATTCGCTTACAAGGATCAGCAGGGGGAACCGCTTTCCGCTTCCCAGCTCTTCCAGCGTATCCACGATCAGCTTTACATGCTGCACATCAATGTCTTCTTCGCCGCTGATGTTTACCTGCGCAAGGCCATCGATACGGATGGCAACGGAGATCACATCAAACTTTTTTTCAGAAAGGATCCTGACCTGCTGCTGTTTCAGCTGAAGCGCTCCGCTCATGTTATTCGGCAGCCGCAGCCGGTGCTGCAGGCATTGATTCACAGTGCTTCTTCAGGCCAGCCAGCGTTTTTTCAAAGTCGCCTCCAAGCATGCCGTCCATCATTAATCCCGGAACCCTGCCGAAAAATCCCATGTCCATGTCCATATAAGTGGTGGCGATGCAGCCGTTGCCCTCATTCCTGAATTTCCAGCCGCCGCGGCTTGTTCCCATGCCTTCAAATTCAAGGTCGGTAAGGATCAGCGTATCAGGCTTGCTTTCAACAATAGTGATGTTCCCGTGGCCAACGTTCTCGTTGTCGCTGGTCCAGAGGTGCTTTGCGCCAACGCCGCTCTCAGGGCCTTCATAGGTTGATTTCATGGCAGGGTCGATGTTGTCCCAATACGACCATTGCGGCCAGTTATGAAAGTTGTTTACCTGTGAGAATGCAACAGATGCAGGCACATTGATCTGCGTGGAGCGCTCAACGCGCACGTTCGAAGGCAGGAAGAGCGAAACAATGAGAAAGAGTGCAACAAGCACAAGCAAGGCGATACCTATTTTCTTCAGGATCTTCATTTTGTTGATGTGTTAAGGTTCAGAATGTTGCCGCTTTAACGGCAGGAATATTTATGGCCGGGGTGCTACCGCTTGACCTGACGAATATATAAAGATTTAATGATTATCATAAGGTTTGCTAAGATTTTAATGCAGAACGTCATTGCGATCCGCCACGGCGGAGAAGCAATCTCATTATAGTAATTGCCCTTCTGCCGCCCGGAATGATGTTTCCTGATTTTATCTGAATTAAATGTACATACATGCAATGTGATTTACGTAACTTTGCGGAAATTTTTCTGACAGATGAAATTACTCTATACATATTTAAAAAGATACCGCTGGCTGGTGCTGCTGGCATTGGTTTTAGCCGCTGTTAACCAGGTGTTCTCCCTGCTGGATCCCTATATCTTCAGTTTGATCGTAGATAATTACGCAACCACGCCTCATTTGAAAACGGAGCATCATGAAGTGCTGAACAAGGCGCAGTATGTGAAAGGCGTTGGTTTCCTGATCTTATTGGCCATGGGCGTTGCGATGGTTTCGAGGATCGCCAAAAATTTCCAGGATTATTATGTGAATGTGATCACGCAGAAGCTGGGCGCGCAGATCTATTCCGACGGGCTGCAGCATTCGCTGGAGCTGCCTTACCAGGTGTTCGAGGACCAGCGCAGCGGTGAAACCCTTGGCAAGCTGCAGAAGGTAAGGGCCGATGTGGAGAAGCTCATCATGGCTTTCGTGAGTGTTTTATTTACATCGCTTGTGGGGGTTGTATTTGTGATGATCTATGCGATCAAGATCCATTGGCTTATTGCAGTGGTTTACTTTTCAGCAGTACCAATTTTAGGGTTCATTACTTCTGTGCTGAGCAAAAAAATAAAAGTGATCCAGAAGAAGATCGTGGGCCAGACAACCGCATTGGCAGGTTCTACAACCGAATCGCTCCGGAACATAGAGCTGGTGAAAAGCCTCGGCCTTGCCGACCAGGAGATCAAGCGCCTGAACGGGACCACGCTGAAGATCCTCGGACTGGAATTAAAGAAAGTGCGTTACATCCGCAGCATCAGCTTTATCCAGGGCACCTTTGTAAACTTCCTGAGAAGCGTGATCCTGTTTATTTTATTGTATTTTATTTTCGGCGATGTGCTCACACTCGGACAGTTGTTTTCCATGCAGATCTATTCCTTCTTTATTTTCGGGCCTTTGCAGGAATTAGGGAACATCATCAACGTGTACCGTGAAGCGGAGGTGTCGCTCGATAATTTTCAGTCGATCCTCGACACGCCGAAGGAAGTGAAGCCGAAAAGCCCTGTAAACATTAATGGAATGGAGATGCTGAAGTTCGACAATGTAACGTTCAAGCACCAGACTGCTTCCAACAATGCGCTGGAGAAGATCAGCTTTGATGTGCAGAAGGGCGAAACCATTGCATTTGTGGGGCCTTCCGGCTCCGGTAAAACAACGCTGGTGAAGCTGCTGGTGGGATTGTACCAGCCGCTCGGCGGAGATATTTTTTATAACAATAACAGCAGCAAGGTGGTTGACCTCGACCAGCTGCGTTCGCAGATCGGCTTTGTAACGCAGGATACACAGCTGTTCTCGGGCACCATCAAGGAGAATTTATTATTCGTTGCTCCCGGCGCAAGCGATGCGGAATGCATGGATGTGCTGAACAAAGCGGCCTGCCAGAGCCTGCTGGCGCGTGCCGATAACGGGATCGATACCATGATCGGCGAAGGCGGAGTAAAAGTATCGGGAGGAGAGAAGCAGCGCCTGTCGATCGCGCGTGCATTGCTGCGCAAGCCTTCACTGCTTGTGTTTGATGAGGCTACATCGGCGCTCGATTCATTAACGGAAGAAGAGATCGGGAAAACGATCCGTACGCTGTCGAAGAATGAGAATCACATGACCATCATCATCGCGCACAGGCTAAGCACCATTATGCATGCCGACAGGATCTTTGTGCTTGAGAAAGGAACTATTATCGAGCAGGGCAAACATGAAGACCTGCTGCAGCATAAAGGATTGTATTATGCGATGTGGAGGCAGCAGATCGGGGAGAGGTAGAGCTAGTTTTTCCTTTTCAGCCAGTCCGGTGGATCCACCACGATAGGGCAGAAGCTGTTGCCGAACAGCACCTTCTTTTTATCAAAGCCGCCCAGCTTGTTATCGTAGATCAGGCAGTAATATCCTTTTGCATAATTGGAGATGTCTACAGAGTTGCCGTAACCCTGCTTGGCGATAGCGCCGTAGGGATTGTAAATAATGAAATAGGTGTCTGCCGTAAATGTAATGGTCTGGTTATGGTCCACCACGGCATAGCTTACAGGTTCCTTCTTTGAATAATAGCTCACCGCATCGGAGAACCTGCTGATCTTGTCGTATCCTTTCTGGCGCACGCGGAATTTATTTTCACCGCTGCTTAAAATAACGGGAACAGAATAGGAATTCGGTGTCGGGCTCCCGATCCCGGTTACTTCGCCCACCTTCACCCATTTATCAAAAATGAATTGCTCCACGATGTACGGCAGGGAGCCGTGCTCATTGGTAGCTGTCCAGCTTACCATGCCATCCTTGCTGATCTTAAACGACTGAACCACAAAGGTTGCAATGATCTTTTCCGATTTGCTATCGTTTCCGCCCTCCGGTGTTTTAAAGGCAGCCGAAAGAATGACTACTGAAAGTAATATCGCATAAAGCGCTCGTTTCATGGTGGTTATATTTATGGTTATAACACAGCAAAAGTAGAGCAGGAAAAAAAGAGAATAACCCCGGCGATTTTATTTAATTAACATTTCAGTGTTAATATCTGCTGAAACATTAATTAAATCAATACGATCATCAATTGTTAATACTGTTAATAACTCTGAACAGTAAGGCAGGGGATGATCTCCGGGCACTTCGGGAAAGCAGAAAATTAAGAATTAAGGATTCATAAGCCTTTCAAGCGACCTGAAGATGTCAGTATGCGCTTTTTTAATGGTATGAAGGAGAATACGGGCAATAACGGTGATCGCTTTCACGTCCACCTGCTCTGTAATGGTGGTATAGCCATTCCCGTCTTCCGAGAAGCTGAAGCGGATCTGCAGGTCAACGCCTTTGCGCACATGGGAATTGTAAGTGATGGTCCCGTCAGTCTCGGCCACTTCAACGGTATATTCCGGCTTCATGGGAATAAAGCCGAGCAGCAATACGCTTTCATTGATGTAAAAGGTATTTGTGCCGGTTTTTGTCACTTTCTGCATCAGCGGGTGCAGTTCCCCGAATTTTTCAAAATCCAGGAAATAAGGATAAAGCTCCGCTTTGGCAGCTTTGATGCGGGTATGCAGGGTGATGCTATGCATTGGCCAGTCCTCCTTCCGCCATTTTATCAGAGATCACTTTTATAGCGCGTTGTTTGTATAACCGTTTGAATATCAGAAAATTATTTGTATTTCTTCGTATAAATACGCTTGTGTGGGCAATACAGGGGAGGAACGTTTTTTTCATAAGATAATATATCTGCCCGCAAATTTACATTATAATTTTTTAGAGGCGCATTTGGGGAATCATTTCCTCAGCCGCCTGAAAAAAAGGCCGGGCACCGAAATTTAGATGTCAACAGGACAAAAACTATAGCTACAAAAACAAACATAAACGATATACTATGCAAAATTTAGATCATTACTATAATTTATTTGTTGCGGCGGACAACCAGCTGTATGCTGAATCGCTGAAACAATCGCTGGAAACTTCATTTGACAAGAATGTGAAAGTGGAGGCCTTCATCTCCAAAGAGGAGTGCATCAATTACATTGGAAAGCAGCATAAGCCCGACATCGTGTTGCTGGATTACAAATTGAACAAAAAATCGAACGAGAGCAACAGCACTTATACTGTCGACAGGATCAAGGAAATGAGCCCTGATACGATCGTGATCATGATGTCGAACGAGGAAGATATGCCTTCCGCTGTTAAAGCCCTTCGTTATGGCGCTTATGACTATGTGATGAAAGACCGTTTTGCTTTTTCACACATCCGGGAAGCTGTTGAAAAATGCCTGGTGCCATCAAAATGTTAAACTTTTTTATTGCTTGAACAAAAATAAAAAACAGCCGGCTAAAACACCACCTGTTAGCCTGTAAATAAGGGAGGAGCTCATAAGGCTCCTCTTTTATTTTTTACTATTCAGAGAATGGAGCGCAGGCCATTATGATTGTTATGATTTAACGGGATCTGATCGTCGTCGACGAGTTAAATATGATTTGATGTACTGTGGTGTCAGGCGAGGGTCAAATTGTCGAAGTCTACTTCTCGACTCCGCTCGAAGTGACTTTAAAGCGATCTCAGTTCGAGCGAAGTCGAGAACGTTGGGTAAGCACTTAAACCGCGAATCATAGCAGATCTATGAATGCGCTCTATTCAAAATCCGCGTAAAGCAAATACTTTTTCCGGATCACCTTGAATTTTTTCAGCCCCTCCGCCCAGCTTGCGCGGATCTCGCTTTCGCTTTTTCCATCCTTGATCTGCTGCTGCAGCGTGGCATTGCCGGCATGGTAATTAAAATTCTCATCAAAAAAAGTGGTTTTGTCTGGCGTTCCTTCATACATCCCGATCAGCCAGAACAGGTAGATCTTCTTATAATCCTTCATGTATTCATTTCCGAAATCAACAAGGTTGAATCCCTTGCATTCCTGTCCTTTGTATTTAGGCTCCATCGCACCCGTTTTTGGTTGCGGAACAAAGGTGTATTGTCCTTTTGTAAATGCCGGATGCCCGATCACCTGGAAAGGCAGCTCCGTTCCGCGTCCTAAGGAAACTACAGTGCCTTCAAATAATCCCAGGCTGGGATATAAATAAACCGATGCCATGTTCGGCAGGTTTGGCGAAGGCTTCACGGGAAGCTCATACAGGTCGTTATGCGTATAGCCTTCCAGCGTGATCACTTTCAGGTCGCATTTCACTCCGCCTTTCAGCCAGCCTTCTCCATTGATCATTTGCGCATATTCACCGATCGTCATCCCGTAAACCAGCGGCACAGGGTGCAATCCCAAAAACGATTTCCAGGCATCTTCCAGCACCGGCCCGTCAATATAATAGCCATTCGGGTTGGGCCTGTCGAGCACGATCAGCTGCTTTTTATTCTCCGCGCAGGCTTCCATCACATAGTGCAGCGTGGAGAGGTAAGTGTAAAAGCGTACGCCCACATCCTGTATGTCGAAGATCACCACATCCACATCCTTCAGCTGTTCAGGGAAAGGCTTTTTGTTTTTGCCGTACAGCGAAATGATCGGCAGCCCGGTTTTGCTGTCCTTTTCCGATTTTACCTTTTCACCGGCATCCACCAATCCACGGAAGCCATGCTCCGGGCAGAACACTTTCCGGATGTTCACTTTTAATTTCAGGAGTGAATCAACAAGGTGCGTAGTTTTAATGTTCGAGGACTGGTTGGCAACAATGGCAACGGATTTGCCCTGCAGCAGCGGAAGGTATTCCGAGGTGCGGTCGGCGCCCATTTTAATATCATTGAGGCCTTTTACTGTGTTTTCAACGGCAACAAGTCCCTGCGCTGCCGCACCTGTGAAGGTCAGCACGAGCATGAACAGGAGATATGCTTTATTCATCTTCATTTAAAATAGTACTTTTGCCGTAGTTAAAGCATCAAAGCTAATAAAAATTGAGCATCGAACGCTTCATAGCAAAACGGATCATTTTCGGACAGTCGGGCAGCAATCAATTATCGCGCCCCATTATGCGCGTGTCGGTGCTGGGCATTGCGCTGGGCATGGCCTTGATGATCCTTACACTTGCCGTGGTAAGCGGGTTCCAGAAAGAGATCAGGAACAAGCTCATCGGCTTCGGCGCGCATATCCAGATCACCAATTACGATAACAATGTAAGCGATGAGCCGCAGCCGATCACCAGCAGGCCCGACTTTCTCGAAGACCTGAATGAGCTTCCGCAGATCAAACACATTCAGTCGTACGCCACCAAAAGCGGGATCATAAAAACAAAGACGGATAATGAAGGCGTGCTGCTGAAAGGAGTCGGAGCTGATTACGACTGGAGCTTCATAGAGCAGAACCTTGTAGCCGGGAAAGTATTTACAGTGAGCGATACCGGCCTTACGCGCAGCATTGTGATCTCCAAGCTGCTTGCCGATAAGCTGGAGCTGAAGCTGGATGATAAAATGGTGATCTACTTCCTGATCCGGAAAACCGACAGCGCAGAAAATGTAAGCTATGAGCAGCGTGTGAAAACATTTTTTATTTCAGGGATCTACAACACCGGCTATGAGGATGTGGATAAAAAATTAACGCTTGTCGACATCCGCCAGATCAGGAAGCTGAACTACTGGAATGAAGATCAGGTTGGCGGCTTCGAGATCGCGATCAATGATTACAATCAGATAGATGAGCTGGGCGCTGAGGTGAATGCGCTTGCCGGGCAGGGCTTTGTGGCGCAAACCATCAAGGAAACAAACCCCACGGTGTTTTCCTGGCTCGATCTGCAGGATGTGAACGCGGTGATCGTGATCACGCTGATGCTGCTCGTTGCGGGGATCAATATGATCTCCGTGCTGCTGATCCTCATCCTTGAGCGAACCAATATGATCGGCATCCTGAAAGCGCTTGGCGCAAAGAATAAAAGCATCCGCGGAATCTTTTTATACAATGCCGCGTACCTGATCGGCAAAGGCCTGTTCTGGGGAAACCTGCTCGGGATCGGCATTGCGCTGATGCAGCAGCAGTTTGGCCTTTTCACGCTCGACCCAAAAACATATTATATTTCAGTAGTGCCGGTGCACCTCGATGTGGTGACAATTCTCCTGCTCAATGCCGGCACGCTTGTATGCTGCCTGCTGATGCTCATCGTGCCAAGCTTCATTGTTGCGAAAATTACGCCGGTGAAATCGATCAGGTTTAGCTGAAAATTTCGTAAATTTGCTTTATATAATTAAGAATAAAATGAATGTAGCAGTCACAAAAGTTGAATTAGTAAAGCAACTTTTAAATTCAAATAATACAGCTTTGATTAAGCATATCAAAGCCCTTTTTGAAACCGAGGATTCCGACTTTTGGGATGAAATGCCTGCTGATATAAAACAATCGGTTGAGCGTGGATTAAAACAAGCAGATAAGGGGGAGTTGAAAAGCCATAGCGATGTGATGAAAAAGTATAAAAAATGGCTAAAGAAGTAAAATGGACTCCGGAAGCCGAGGACACTTTTGAAAAAATAATACTTTACCTTCAGGATAAGTGGACTGAACGCGAAGTTTCCAACTTTGTTAATGCCAGCAGTAAAATAA
The DNA here is from genome assembly GCA_025963725.1 of Bacteroidota bacterium. Lineage (GTDB taxonomy): Bacteria > Bacteroidota > Bacteroidia > 2-12-FULL-35-15 > 2-12-FULL-35-15 > 2-12-FULL-35-15. Next base: position 448,385 of record JAOQAE010000004.1, read on the forward strand.
TTTCCTACATCTCTGAAAATTCGCTTATGTTTCGCCAATCGCGGAAGCATAATATCCGCGAAGCAGTGGTCACAAAACATAATTTGTTGCTATACAGGGTAAAGCCCCGCCATATTGAATTGCTTGCATTCTGGGATACCCGGAAAAATCCCAGGAAAAAGTTCAGGCGCAAAAAGTAGCCTTCCTGCATTTATCGCATTTGCACCCTCCCTCTTTTTTTGTACTTTCGCATTCTCAGAAAACAAACAGAACCCATGGCATTCAGAAAAGCAAGCAACAACATCCTTGAAACAATAGGCAATACACCTCTTGTCCGCATCAATAACCTTACAAAAGACCTAAAAGCCACCGTATACGCAAAGGTGGAAACCTTTAACCCGGGCAACTCCATCAAAGACCGCATGGCGCTGAAAATGGTGGAAGATGCAGAGAAGGACGGCCGCTTAAAGCCGGGCGGGACCATCATTGAAGGTACCAGCGGTAACACCGGGATGGGACTTGCCATTGCAGCCATCATTAAAGGATACAAATGTATTTTCACCACAACAGATAAGCAGTCGAAGGAAAAAGTAGATGCATTGCGCGCATTCGGTGCGGATGTGATCGTTTGTCCGACCGACGTTGACCCTGAAGACCCGCGCTCTTATTATTCCGTTTCTTCACGCTTGGTGAAGGAAGTGCCGAATGCCTGGAAGCCTAACCAGTACGATAATTTAAGCAATTCACAGGCGCATTATGAGCAAACCGGCCCTGAGATCTGGGAGCAGACCGAAGGAAAGATCACGCACCTTGTGGTGGGTGTTGGTACCGGCGGAACCATTTGCGGAACAGGAAAATATTTGAAGGAAAAAAATCCCAATGTGAAGATCTGGGGCATCGATACTTACGGCTCCGTGTTCAAGAAATACAAGGAAACCGGGATCTTCGATAAGAATGAGATCTACCCGTACATTACCGAAGGCATCGGGGAAGATTTTTTACCGGCGAATGTCGATTTCAATGTGATCGACCGTTTTGAAAAAGTAACCGATAAGGATGCTGCGATGATGACCCGCGAGATCACCAAGCGGGAAGGCATTTTTGCAGGCAACTCCGCCGGTTCTGCCATGGCAGGCCTGATGCAGCTGAAAGATGAACTGAAAGAAGGCGATGTGGTAGTAGTGATCTTTCACGATCATGGAACGCGCTATTTAGGAAAGATGTTCAACGATGAGTGGATGCTTGAAAAAGGCTTCTTCGATAAAAAAGGGCTTGTTGCTAAAGACCTCGTGAACAACAATACCAATGGAAAGCTGATCACTGTCGAAAGCAATGATACCATCGGAAATGCCGTGAAGCTCATGAGCAAAATGGCCATTTCGCAGGTGCCTGTCACCAATGGCGGAAGGATCATCGGCTCGCTCAACGAAAGCCTGATGTTCGCAAAGGTGATCGCAAATCCTGACGTGAAAAGCCACATGGTGGAATCTATTATGCAGCCTGCATTCCCCTTCGTGGATATTTCGGCGCCGGTGGATTCATTGTCGGCCATGTTCACCGATAACAATCCCGCTGTGCTTGTAAAGGATTTTAAGCTCGACAAAACATACATCATCACAAGGCATGATGTGATCAACGCGCTGACTAAATAACCGGTTATTAAGTTGATTGGGTTAATTCGGGCTTAGCCTGAATTAACCCAATACCCGATTAACCTTCAACCCTTTCCTGATGACTATTTTTACCGACCAATTAGGAAGAAAAATAAGTCTTACTGCAATTCCCCGCCGTATCATCTCCCTTGTTCCTTCCCAAACGGAGCTGCTGTATGATCTCGGCCTGCGCGATGAGGTGGTGGGGATCACTAAATTCTGCATTCATCCCGAAGAATGGTTCCGCACAAAAACACGCGTGGGCGGCACCAAAAAATATGATTTCGAAAAGATAAAAGCATTGCAGCCCGACCTGATCATCGGCAACAAGGAGGAGAATGAAAAGGAGCAGATCGAATTGCTGATGAAGGAGTACAATGTATGGATGAGCGACATCTATACACTGAAAGATGCATTGCAGATGATCGCCGCGCTCGGAGCCCTGCTCGGAAAAAATGAAGCTGCCACCAATCTGAAATTAGAGATCGAATCACGGTTCCGCAGGTTTACAGCAAGCTCTCCATCTTCCACCAGCCTCCCACCTCCAACCCTCAACCTCCAACCTCCCACCTCCCGCCTCCGCACTTCCTACTTCATCTGGCGCAAGCCATACATGGTTGCCGGCCACGATACATTCATCAACGAGATGATGAAGCTCTGCGGCTTTGAAAATGTATTTACTGATCGCGATTCGCGTTACCCGGAAGTAAGCAGGGAAGAGATCCTGGAAGCAAAGCCGGAGCTGATCCTGTTATCATCGGAGCCGTATCCCTTCAAAGAGCAGCACATCATGGAATTCCGGGAACTGCTGCCCGATGCGAAGGTGATGGTGGTTGACGGTGAGATCTTTTCCTGGTACGGCTCCCGGCTGCTGAAGGCGCCTGCTTATTTCAGCACGCTCATCGAAGCGGCGGCCTCGGCATAAAAAAACGGAACTCTTACTAAATGTTTTTTTTGAGCTAATTCTTCTTAGCTTTGTACCTGCAAGACAGCACCCTATGAATTTTTTTAAGCAATCCGTACTTACTCTCCTGGTATTGGCCTTGCTGCTCTTTTCACAACATCAGGCAAAAGCCCAGAAGGTAGGTTTGGTATTAAGTGGCGGCGCAGCCAGCGGAATTGCGCATATAGGCGTACTCAAAGCCCTCGAGGAAAATCACATCCCCATCGATTACATTACCGGCACCTCCATGGGTGCGCTCATCGGTGCGCTGTACGCGATGGGCTATTCGCCCGACCAGATAGAGGCGATGGTAAAAAGCGAGCAGTTCAGGAACTGGTCGGAGGGCATCATCGACCAGAAATTTGCATACTACTTTAAACGCGACGATAACAATGCGGCCTGGATCTCCTTCAAGCTCTCCGATTCCAGCCTTACGTCGCTTTTACCTACCAATCTTATTTCGCCGGTCGCGATGGACTTTGGCACCATGGAGCTGGCAAGCGGTGCTGCCGCTGCTGCAAAATACAATTTCGACAGCCTCTTTGTGCCCTTCCGCTGCGTGGCTTCCGACATCGAGCTCAAAAAATCGATCATCTTCGGCAAGGGAGATCTTGCGGAAGCGGTAAGGGCATCCATGTCGTATCCCTTTTACATCAAGCCGATCACGGTGGATGGCAAGCTGCTGTACGATGGCGGATTGTACAATAACTTTCCTTCCAATGTGATGTACGATGAGTTCTACCCCGATTTTATCATCGGCAGCAATGTGACCGGGAATAACCCGCCTCCCAACGAGGATGATATTCTTTCGCAGATCAAAAGCATGCTGCAAAGCAAATCCGATTACACCATCCAGTGCGAGGCCGGCGTGATCATAGAGCCGATCACCGATGTGGGCCTGTTCAACTTTAATAACGTGGAGCCGATCATCGACAGCGGCTATGCGGCAGCCATGCGCCGGATGGATTTCATAAAGCAGTATGTTGAAAGACGGGTGGAGCCTATCGAGATCGCGGCAAAAAGGAAACAGTTCAAGGACAAGCAGCCGAAGGTCATGTTCGACCAGATCCATATTGAAGGCCTCAACAAAAAGCAATCGGAATATGCGCGAAAGGTGCTGCGCCATAAGAACAGGCTGGTGAGCTTTGAGGATATTAAGGAAGGCTATTTCAGGCTGGCTTCCGACAACAGGATCAAAAGCATTTATCCGAAGGCGAAGTTCAACCCCGAAACAGGCTATTACGACCTGTACCTCCGGATCAAGAAAGAGCGGAACATTGTAACCTATTTCGGCGGCGATTTCTCCAACAAGCCCATCAGCGAAGGCTATCTCGGGCTGCAGTACAATTACCTCGGGCGCTTTGCCGCAAGCCTTATGGGAAATGCCTATTTCGGCAAGCTGTACAGCTCCGTGCAGGTGAAGACGCGCCTCGATTTTCCGCTGCCTACGCCATTGTATGTGGAGCCCGTGTTTGTATGGAACAAATGGGATTATTACAGGAGCAGCAGCGCTTTCCGCGAGGACATTAAGCCCGCGTACCTTGTGCAGAGTGAAATGTATGGTGAGATCAATACAGGTTTCCCTACCGGCAAAAAAGGCCGCATCGTAACAGGGGCCGGACTTGCGGAGATCACAGACACGTATTACCAGACCAGCAATTTTTCGCAGCGCGATACCGCCGACCGTACCGATTTTGATGTGGTGAGCGCACAGGCTTATTACGAGATCAATTCACTGAACAGGAAACAGTATGCGAACAAGGGCGAATTCCTGAACATCCGTGTACGGTATGTGAACGGTCTCGAAACAAACACGCCGGGATCCACCACCGTGATCGATACGCTCACCAGCTACCTGAACTACCATGAATGGGTAACATTTAAGATGACCGGCGAGCGGTACTTCAACAGGCGCGGAACACTCAAGATCGGCATCTTCGGCGAGGCCGCCTATTCCACGCAAACGCTATTCAATAATTATACATCCAGTATCCTTTCGGCTCCTGCCTTTCAGCCTACTCCCGACAGCAAAACCCTGTTCCTGGAAAATTACAGGACGCATAAATACCTTGCGGGAGGCCTGAAATTCGTGGTGAATATCCGCAAGAACATCGAGTTCAGGCTGGAAGGATATATTTACCAGCCTTACGAGGTGCTCATCAAGCGCGAAGACCTGAAAGTGGACTACGGCCAGCCCTTTGCTCTGCAGCACTACATCGGCACAGGCGCAATTGTATGGCATACGCCGGTGGGCCCGATGTGCTTCAGCGTGAATTATTACGACCAGGTGAAAGACCCTTTCTCCATCCTTTTCCATTTCGGCTTTATCATGTTCAACAAGCGTGCGCTGGAGTAAAACAGTGGAGCCACAGCCCTGCAATTTCTTTCTATTCTTTTGAAGATCAATATTTTGCCAAATTTTGATATTTAGGATAAATTTGCCTAAGTTTGCAGCCCTTTAAATGGATATTTCTGTTTAAGGGGAATTGAAACAAACTACAAACAATTTAACTGATACTATGAACGAATACGTAATTTACTTAGTACCCGCATTAGGGGTTTTAGGATTGCTGGTAATGGCGATCAAGAGTGCCTGGGTAAGCAAACAGGATCCGGGTGATGCAAAAATGCAGGAGCTCGCCGGCTATATTGCCGACGGTGCAATGGCTTTTTTAAAGGCAGAATGGAAAGTGCTCAGCATTTTTGTTTTGTTTGCAGCAGCATTATTAGCGTATTCGGGAACTATCCACGAAATTAACGGTAAGGAGATCCACTCAAGCTGGATCATCTGCATCGCATTTATTATAGGTGCCGTATTTTCTGCAACAGCAGGATACATCGGGATGAAGGTTGCCACAAAGGCAAACGTTCGTACCACGCAGGCAGCCCGTACAAGCCTTGCACAGGCGCTCAAAGTTTCATTTACGGGCGGTACCGTAATGGGCCTTGGTGTTGCCGGTTTGGCAGTATTGGGCTTAGGCGGGTTGTTCATTGTATTCCTTAATGTGTTTGCAGGCATGGGCCCCGATACGGTTAAAACCGCTATCGAAGTGCTTACCGGCTTCTCCCTGGGTGCCGAGTCGATCGCGCTGTTTGCACGCGTTGGCGGTGGTATCTATACCAAAGCAGCCGATGTTGGAGCGGATTTAGTAGGTAAAGTGGAAGCGGGAATTCCGGAAGATGACGTTCGTAACCCGGCTACAATTGCCGATAACGTTGGAGATAACGTAGGTGACGTTGCAGGTATGGGCGCCGATCTTTTCGGTTCTTATGTGGCAACAATCCTTGCAACAATGGTATTGGGGCAGGAGATCGATGCTTCCGCGGATAACTTCCAGGGAATGTCGCCGATCTTATTGCCAATGGTGATCTGCGGGCTTGGAATTGTGTTCTCTATTATCGGAACGCTTTTCGTTCGCATCAAGGATGAAAAATCAAATGTGCAGAATGCGCTGAACATGGGTAACTGGTCATCCATGCTGCTCACCGTGATCGCATCTTATTTCGTTGTAAACTACATGCTGCCTGAGCACCTGAGCCTGCGTGGATACGAATTCACCCGTACAGGTGTATTCGCGGCCATCATCGTGGGAACCGTAGTAGGAGCCATCATGAGCATCGTTACAGAATATTATACGGCAATGGGCAAAGGCCCGGTAAACTCGATCATCCAGCAATCATCCACAGGCCATGCCACCAACATCATCGGTGGTTTATCCGTAGGTATGAAATCAACCGTAGTGCCTATCTTAACACTCGCTGTAGGTATTGTATGCTCTTACTCTTTTGCAGGATTATACGGTGTTGCTATTGCAGCGGCAGGTATGATGGCAACAACTGCTATGCAGCTTGCGATCGATGCATTCGGGCCTATCGCGGATAACGCAGGCGGGATCGCTGAAATGAGCCAGCTTCCTCCTGAAGTGCGTGAGCGCACCGATAACCTGGATGCTGTTGGAAATACAACAGCTGCAACCGGAAAAGGCTTTGCGATCGCTTCGGCGGCATTAACATCACTTGCATTATTCGCGGCATTCGTTGGAGTAGCCGGCATCTCTGCTATTGATATTTACAAAGCGCCTGTGCTGGCTGCATTGTTCGTTGGAGCAATGATCCCTTTTATTTTCTCTGCATTGTGCATCGCTGCGGTTGGTAAAGCTGCAATGGACATGGTACAGGAAGTTAGGCGCCAGTTCCGCGAAATTCCGGGCATTATGGAATACAAGGCAAAGCCCGAGTATGAAAAATGCGTGGAGATCTCTACAAAAGCTTCTATCCGCGAAATGATCCTTCCGGGGGCAATTGCGCTTATCACGCCATTATTGGTAGGCTTCGGCTTAAAAGGACTGTTCCGCGAAGTGAGCTCTGCGGAGATCCTGGGCGGATTGCTTGCTGGTGTTACCGTATCGGGTGTATTGATGGGAATTTTCCAGAACAATGCCGGCGGTGCATGGGACAATGCAAAAAAATCATTCGAAAAAGGAGTGCTGATCAACGGCGAAATGTTCTACAAAAAATCGGAGCCGCACAAAGCATCCGTTACAGGTGATACTGTTGGAGATCCGTTCAAGGATACTTCCGGGCCTTCCATGAACATCCTCATTAAATTAATGTCGATCGTATCCCTCGTAATTGCACCTTACATCGCAGTGAACTCTGCGGATGGAATGGACAAATGCAAAATGGGAACAGAATGCGAAATGGGAGCAGGCGCAATGAAGGATGATTGCTGCAAAATGGCAATGAACCCGAAATGCGACATGGAAAAATGCATGCACATGACCAAGGAAGCTTGCGCTGCATATTGCGATTCTGTTGGCTGCACGGCTGAGCAAAAAGCAATGTGCGTAGAGCATGCTGGCACGGCCGGAAAATCATGCTGCAAAGAAGGAGCGGAAATGCATGGCGATAAAGCCTGCATGGAAGGCTGCACTCACGGCTGCAAAACAAAAGAAGAATGCATGACGGCATGCGGCGACGCATGTGCGAAGAAACATGAATAAATAACGTTCAATTTAACAGCAGCGCCACACCATTAGTGTGGCGCTGCTGTTTTTACCGGCTTATAAAGATGAAACAATACCTGTTGAAAGGAATGCTGTTGCTTTTGATCCTCGCGGGCTGCAAAGCTGCCGGCACAAAAATGATCATGCTCGAGGCCAGCCCGGAGGTAGAGGTCACGGTGAATTCCGCCTGCCGCAACTCCGCCATTCTGCCACTGAAGGATGAGGCAGGGCTTAAATCTGCTCTCCGCAGCCATTCTTCCGCGGCCATGAAGCGCCTGAAGCTGAAGACCACCGCAAAAGAAGCGAAAAGCACCTTCACCACCACAAAGATAGAGCTGGCCATTTATGAGACCTGCCAGGGGAAATCGGATAATAATCCGCCGCCGGTCCGCCTGCACGAAAAGCTCACGCTTCAGCACACAAAAACCAAAGAAATGTATGTGTTTGAAATGGATACGCTTATCAATAATCAAAAGCTGAATCCTAACCAGCTGGCGGTTCCCAAAGTGGATTACGAAGCGTACCTTCTGCCTGTCACCCAGTTGGCATATCAGAAGGCGAAAACCTTTTTTAGCCGGAAAAAATAACGTACTTTTAGTGCCCTGAAAAAAACAAACATCAAACATAAATTGCAAACAAGAAAAAAATGAAGAAACTATTACTATCCGTATTTGCCATTGCGGCAATGTACAATGCACAATCCCAGGTTGTGTTTTATGAAGATTTCGACGGAGTTGCCGGCCCAACGGCAGGCGGTCCCGGAACATACAATTTCCCTTCCGGCTGGACCCTTGCGAATGTGGATAACAGGACACCTAACGCAGCTGTTTCCTATGTGAACGCTGCATGGGAAAGAAGAGAGGATTTCGCAGGTACACTTACCGATTCAGCGGCTTTCAGCACTTCTTATTATTCTCCGGCAGGTACTGCCAACGACTGGATGGTTACTCCTGCTATCGGGCCTTTGCCTGCAAACACCATATTAACCTGGAATGCGGTAGCTTACGATCCAGCTTACCGTGACGGTTACGAAGTAAGGATCATGACCGTTGCGCCAACAGGCGGAACAGGTGTGATCGGTAACCTGATCACTGCATCCACCGTTTTATTTTCAACGACTGCGGAAAACACTACGTGGACTGCGCATTCTGTCAGCTTAGCCGCTTATGCCGGACAAACGGTTTACGTTTCTTTCCGTAACAACGCCTTTGATAAATATCTTTTGCTGATCGATGATGTGAAGCTGGAAGTGTCGCGTCCGCAGGATGCAAAGCTGGTGTCCCTCGACACAGTTCCTGATTACACCATCATTCCTAAAACACAGGTGTACAACATGCCTACAGCGGCAACTGTGATGAACAACGGTACCAATCCACTGATCAATGTGGCATTGAGGTTGAACGTATACAACGGCGCTTTTACACAGATCTACACAAATACAGGATCTGCTATTCCTTCACTCGCTCCGGGAGCATCTGCTTCAGTAAGCGCAGGATCTTACATGATCCCGGCTACGCCTGATGCATATTATTTCGAGTACATTGTTACACACAGCACGGCAGATAATTACACTGCCGATGATACATTGTACAATTCCATCATTGTGGATGATTCGGTGTACGCACGCGACAACGGGAACGTGGTTGGCGCGCTGGGCATCGGTGCAGGCAACGGCGGTTTCCTTGGCCAGTCGTTCACCATCAACGCACCTGCAAGCCTTTCTTCCATTACGTATTATGTAACACGCGGATATACCGGTGAGCCAACAGCTGCTGTTCTTTGGAACATGTCTGCAGGATCTCCTAACGCGGTCGTTGCATCTACTGATACCATTACTTATCCCGACGATTCTGCAAGAGTATACACCCTTGCGATCAGCGGCGGCGATTATATGCTTGCACCTGGAACGTACGCGGTAACTGCCGTTGAGTTCGACAGCACATTATCACTTGCACAGGCAAGCGGCATCTTCAAAGCGGGAACAACCTGGGTTGACTGGCCTACAAGCCCTATCACAGGCTGGGCAAATAACGAGGATTTCGGCGCTTCTTTCGCCAAGTCGTATGTATTGCGCCTTAACCTGAACCCTGACTGTTCTTCACTTGCCGCTTTAGTAAGCGTTACAAATGCAACCTGTGTTGGATGTCCTAATGGAACGGCAAGCGTTAGTGCTACGGGCGGAACAGGCTCGTACACATACCTGTGGACACCGGGTGGAAGCACTACTGCAACAGCAACCGGCTTAACAGCAGGAACCTATATGGTTACGATCACTGATGGTTACGGCTGTGCGGTTACAGCTATGGCTACAGTGGCAAATCCTGATTGCTCCGGCTTCATGGCATCTGCTACATCTACCAACACTACCTGCGTAAGCTGCACCGATGGTACTGCTACTGCCAACGCTACAGGCGGAACAGGCTCTGCAACCTACTCGTGGGCTCCTACGGGAGGAACTGCTGCAACTGCAACAGGCCTTGCACCGGGAACATACACAGTTACGATCACCGATGGAGCAGGCTGCTCAAGCACCGCAACTGCAACGGTTGGAACTCCTGATTGTTCTGCATTGCTCGCAACAGCAACATCTTCCGATGCAAGCTGCGCTACCTGCGCCGATGGTTCTGCAATGGTGAATGTTACCGGCTCAACCGGCAGCGTAACCTACATGTGGTCACCTGCGGGCGGAACATCGGCTTCTGCAACCGGATTAACCCCGGGAACTTACACCGTTATGGTTACCGATTCAGTAGGCTGTATGACTACAGATACTGTGCTTGTTGATTTCGCTACAGGCATCGAAGCAAAAGCTGTTGCTGCCAACACTGCGATCTACCCGAACCCGGGTGTCGACGTGTTCACGATCCATATTCCTGAGCAATTCGGAAATGAAACAGTGATCACTGTAAGCAACTACCTTGGAGAAACAGTTTACTCAAAGGCATTCAATTCTTTCGGAAATAAAGAGCTGAACCTGTCTTCGCTTTCTGCCGGAAAATACACCATCCGCTTTGCGAATTCCAATTATGTAGTGAACAAGAACTTCACGATCATCAAATAATTTTTAAATACCTTAATGCAAAGGAGCTCTCTTAACCGGGGGCTCCTTTTGTTTTTGATCCGTTCCAAATGCTTAATTTTGGCGCATGAGAAAGGCGTGTTTCTTTTTATTCATCCTGTTGTCGTTCCAGGGGGCGGCTCAAACCGCTACCATCGGTTTGCTGCAGCAGGATCCTGCGAGCCAGCCCGGCACGCTGCTGTTTGCGCCCATCGCAAATAAAAAGACTTATCTCATCGATAAGTGCGGGTATGAGCTGCATTCGTGGATGAGCGCTTACCGGCCGGGAATGTCGGCCGACCTGCTCGAAGACGGCTTGCTGCTGCGCGCGGGTTATACGCTGAATCCGGTATTTGGCGGCGGCGGCGGAAGCGGAGGTGTGATCGAGAAGATCGCCTGGAACGGAACAGTGGTATGGTCGTATCTCATTTCAGACTCGGTGCGCTGCCTGCATCACGACCTGCATCCATTGCCCAACGGAAATATCCTTGCGCTTGTATGGGAAAGGAAAACGAGTGCGGAGGCTGCGGCTGCAGGAAGGCTGGGCGGATTGACAGAAGGGGAGATGTGGAATGAGAAGATCATCGAGCTGCAGCCCGCAGGAAGCAGCTCGGCAACTATCGTATGGGAATGGAGCGCCTGGGATCATCTTGTGCAGGATGCAGACAGCACTTTGCCCAACTATGGAATGATCTCCGCTGAGCCCGGCCGGATCAATATAAATGCCGACCCTGTTACTGCCGCCGACTGGATCCACCTGAATTCCATAGATTACAATCCTGCCCTTGACCAGGTAATGGTCAGCTCACGCATCTTCAGCGAGATCTGGATCATTGACCACAGCACCACAACGGCAGAAGCGGCAACACATGCAGGCGGCAATTCAGGCAAAGGCGGCGGCCTTCTGTACCGCTGGGGAAACCCGGCAATGTACCACAGGGGTACATCCGCTGACCGTAACTATTTCGGGCAGCACAATGCTGCCTGGATCAAGCCGGGATTGAACGGCGCCGGTGATATCATGGTCTTTAACAATGGAAAGGACCGTCCCGTTTCCGATTATTCTTCGGTGGATATTATACAGCCGCCGATGGATGCTTTGGGAAATTATACCCTTGATCCTGTTCTTTCTTTTCAGCCTGACAGCGCTTACTGGAGCTATTCAGGGCCACCGGGATTTTATTCGAACAACATCTCGGGCGCACAGCGCCTCCCGAATGGAAATACAATGATCTGCAACGGTACCGGCGGATTGTTCTTTGAAATAAATGCAGGAGGAATAGTTGTATGGCGCTATAAAAATCCCGTAAACCTTGCAGGGCCTGCCACCCAGGGCTCCACCATTTATAACAACAATGTATTCCGCGTGGCGTTCTATGAACAAAGCTATGCGGGCTTTACAGGTCATGCGCTTGTTCCCGGCGACCCCATTGAGATCGATCCGGTTGCCTACAGCTGTGATGTTCCTCTGAACCTTGAACATACGGAGCTCCCGCAGGTTCGCGTGTACCCGAACCCTTTCAGCGACGCGGTCAACATTGGAATGCCGGCAGGAGAAGCTTTTTCAGCGCGGTATGTGATCAGCGATATTACAGGAAGGCCTGTGATGAATGGCGTTGTTACTTCTTCTTTTCCGCAGATCAATTCATCTTTGCTTGCCCCGGGAATTTACCTGCTGAAGCTGGATCTGGCTCATACAGCGGTTTTCCGGATCATAAAATAATACCTGATTTGCTCCTGCTCTTTTCCGTTTCATAAATAAGTTTATCTTTACGGCAGAACATTTAAAACTACTTCATGAAACAATTGTTTTTTGCCGCGCTGGCAATGTGCATGTCTGTATGCGCTTCCGCGGCTGTAACAGACACAACCTCTACCGAAGAAATGGATTCAGTTTCCTACGATCTTGCAATGGCGAGGCTCGATAGCGCAATGAAAGCGCTTGATTATAAAACAGGTAAAATTGCTATCCAGGGCGACCTTGCAACGGTTACGGTACCTGAAGGCTTTGGCTTTCTTGATGCGAAGGATGCCCAGTTTGTGCTTACCGACCTCTGGAATAATCCCGAAGACCATGACATTCTCGGAATGCTGGTGCCGAAAGGCGTTGACCTGCTTGCATCCGAATCGTGGGCGATCATTTACAGCTATGAGGAAGACGGGCACGTAGACGATGATGACGCGGAAGATACCGATTACGCGGAGTTGCTGGGTGACATGCAAAAGGATATATCCGCAAATAATTCGAGCCGCATTGCTGCAGGCTATTCTCCTATGGAGCTGATCGGCTGGGCAAAAACGCCGTTCTATGATAAAGCATCCCACAAGCTGCACTGGGCAAAGGAAATTAAGTTCGGCACCGATTCGCTGAATACGCTCAATTATAACATCCGTATGCTTGGCCGTAAAGGTGTTCTTGTGATGAACATTGTGTCGGGGATGGATAATATGAAAGTGGTGGAAGCGAACATCGATAAGATCCTTGCAAGCACCGATTTTACCGCAGGCAACACCTACGCTGATTTTGATTCGGACGTTGATAAGGTGGCGGAATACGGTATCGGCGGATTGATAGCCGGAGGTATTTTATTAAAGACAGGCCTGCTTGCAAAGCTCGGGATCTTTTTCCTGAAGGCCTGGAAGTTCATCGCCATAGGAGTTGTAGGGTTGGTAGCATTCCTTAAGAAAAAATTCACTGGTAAGAAAGATAATTCGGATGATAACCATCCGAGGTTAGATCAATAGGCCTGCCTGCAAAAAGCATAAGAAGCCTCTTCGTTTTTACGGAGAGGTTTTTTTATGCCCGGATTTTTTGTGACTGGCAAATGGAAGATGCTGCTCAGCGATTTTCCGCCGGTAAAGGCAATAAGCCGGGCTAATTTTGGATCAGATACTAATTTAGAAAGGAGAAACAAATGAAAACGAACGCAAAAAACTTAGGAATTGCATTACTTGCATCAGTAACAGTATTATTTGGCTGCAAAAAAGAGGACATCAGGCCAATGGCCCGTCCAACACCTGTAAGTGCAACCAGCAAGCCCATAGCAAAAGAGCTTAACTTCTGGAAGATCTCATCCTTCCAGCTGAATGGAAAATACAGCAGTGACGAGACTGTAAAGTTTGAAGGCTGGTCATTCCAGTTCAACGATGATGGAACCGTGGTGGCCAGAAAAAAAGAGGAGAAGCTAAAAGGACACTGGGGAACCAAAATGAACGGCTCGAGGGAGATCATGGTATTTGATTTTGGCGGACAGGAGCCGTTCTATGAACTGAACAATTATTGGGAAGTTGCAAAGAAAACAACGCAGTATATGCTTCTGCAGGATCATGATGATTCGGACGGAAGCACCGGCGAGCTGATTTTTGAAAAAATGTAATAAGGGAAAGGCCTCTTTTTGAAGATCAAAGGAGGCTTTTGCTTTATGGGCCTTGTTGCAGGATGATCGTCGTACATAAATGTTCTATCAACGATTATCCAATGTGAAGAAGTAACAAGCATAGTAATTTTGTTTAAAGTATTAACCAATTAGAAAGGAGAACAAATAATGAAAACGAACGCAAAAAGCTTAGGGATAATTTTATTTACCCTTGCAACAGCTTTCTTTGGCTGCAAAAAAGAAGATATTTCCCCATTGCCGGGTGTTGAGCATCATAGTGCTAAGGCTGTAGATGTAACGGCGCCGGCTACCGGAAACGAGAATAAAGGCATGTCGCAAGAGCTGGATGGCTTCTGGACGATAAGCGCATTTTACCTTGAAAGTAACAACACGAAAGGCGGCGGGCAAACACAAAAGTTTAACGATTGGCGGTTTGCATTCAACCGCGACGGACAGGTAGCTGCCTTTAAAAACGGACAGCGTGTAATGGGAAAATGGTCGAGAGGAAGTTTAAACCTGAAAGATGACATCACGCTCGATTTCGGTTCCCAATATCCGTTCAGCCTGTTAAATAATACATGGCAGACCCAGGATAAAACAGTGCAGTGGAGGTTCCTGCAGGATAAAAACGCCGCAGACGGAACCTCCGGATACGTTGTTTTTAAGAGGTTGTAATAAGAAAATAGTAACAGAGAAACGTCTCATCCCCGCGGATCGAGACGTTTTTTATTGTCTGGCATTCCGTGCAAACACATTAGCGACAAGAAATGTTGCTTCAACGATTATCCGCCTCTTACGGCTTTATTGTGTTGTAATTTTGAATCAGGATATTAATTTAATTAGAAAGGAGAAACAAATGAAAACGAATTCAAAAAAACTCGCAGTAGCATTATTAGGTGTAGCATCATTATTTGCAGCATGTAAAAAAGAAGAGATGCGCCCTATGAATATTTCAGATAAATCGCAGTTGGAGCAGCCTGATCAGCGTATGGCCCAGCCTGACCAGAATATGTTTGAGCAAACACTTTGCAGCCACCGCTGGCTGATCGGTGCTTATAATGACGGTAAGTTCCAGTCGCGTACCGACCATACGGCGATGTTCCGTGACTATGTGTTTGAGTTTAACGACAGGCATGTGGTGATCGCAAAAGGGGCTGAAAAGAACATTGTAGGTAAGTGGAATACATTTACTGTTGACGGACAGAAAAGGCTGGTGCTCGATTTTGGCTTTAGGCCATGCATTAAGCTGAATGCAAAATGGAGCCTTGTAAATTACAATTCAGGAGCAATTACGCTTCGTGACTGGGTTGGAAATGAGACTGCCGCGCTCGATTTCAAAGCCGTATATGATGTGGCAAAATAGTTTTAAGGGAAAACGAAAAAATGCCTGTTGTGCGTATGCAGAACAGGCATTTTTTATGCTGTTTATTGTATAATGGTGATCTGACCTATTTAATGATGAGCTCGAATGCCGGCAGCTTTATTTCATTTTTGTTTACATCTACCGCGATCACTTCTTCAATAATGATCTTCGAGATCCTGCCTTTTTTTGCCTTCATCGCTTCCAGCACCTGGCTGCTGAATACATTTCCGCTTACCTGGTAATCCATGAATGCATCTTTTCCGGCATCGCCTTTTACAAGGATCATCACCTTGAATGATTTTACCTTTGTTTTCTCATCCTTTGTGACCAGCATGTTGCATTTTTCGAGGTCCTCGATGCTGTAGGATGCTTTTTCTGTTTTGCAGATCGATACAGCGCTCTTTTTGTCCTGTGCGGTTGCAGTAATGCTTACGACTGTGAACAGTGCTGCGGCTAAGATTAGTTTTTTCATAGGTTGTTTTTAGGTTAGTACGGTAAATGCTGTTTAGTAGACAATGAGCTTTACAACGGCGGAGCTTTTGCTCTTATTGCCGAGGCTTACAAAATAAACGCCTTTGCTTAGCCCGCTGATGTCCATATTGACCCGCTGCTTTCCTGCGGAGCTTTCGTTATGCACACGCTTCACTTCCTGTCCGAGCACATTTGTGATGATCACATCCGCTGTTTCGGAAGCATCGATCACCACGGTTAAATTGTGCTTTGCAGGGTTTGGATAAACATTGCTGATCTCAAATGCATGCTCTGCGCCTGCTGGTTCCTGGACCCCGGTAAGGAGGCAATAGTTCTGGATCGACTTCACCGCTTTGTAAAGGTTAAGCCTTCCGCCGGTAAGCGTAATTCCGGCCAGCGCAGCCACCGGGTCGGTTGCGCCTAAAATGGAATCCTTCACCATGAGTGCGATCCCGGCAGGATCAGCTTTATAATTGGCAATGAACTGCGGGCATGCCACGGAGTATAAAAGTCCGATAGTTCCCGCAACGTGCGGCGTAGCCATGGATGTGCCGGAAATGGAGTTGTAATTATTGGTTCCGGAGGAATAATACGTGGAAGTGATATTGGTCCCCGGTGCGCCCAGGTCGATCATCGTAGCGCCATAACCTGCATTGGCTTTGGTGTCGTTGCTTTTTGTATTGGTCACTGCGATGAGCCAGTTGCTCGGACAGGCAGTGGGAATGTCTCCCTGCGTATCCACATTGTAATTGGCATTGGCCGTTGCGCCGGCGCTTAGGATGCCTACTGCGCCAAGCGAATCATACATGGCGCACCAGAGCGGGTAAGCCGATGGCATGGCAAGGTCGACGCCGAAAGAGGAGTTGGTCGCCACTACGAATGCGCCCTTGGCGCCGTTGGTAATGTTGTATTCCCTGCGCTGGTCGCGGGCGAAGGAATACGCCGCCACCACGTTCGCTTCAAATGAGCCGCCGCCGCCGCCATAGCTGATCGGCATGATCTTCACATTCCAGTTTACGCCGGTTACGCCAACTGCGTTATTTCCTTTTGCACCCACAGTTCCGGCGACGTGCGTGCCGTGGCTTTGTGGTGTCCAGTTATCATTTCCTGCGGAAGAGTTCCATCCGTCAAAATCGTCTATATAGCCGTTTGCATCATCATCAATTCCGTTGTTCGGGATCTCGTCATAATTCTTCCAGTAGTTCGGAACAAGGTCGGGATGCGTAAGTGAAAATCCGCCGTCCACTATCGCTACCACAATGGTGTCGCCCTGCGAGGTGAGCCCGCCGGTGGTAATGTCCCAGGCTTCGGGCGCATCAATATCCGCGTCCGCCACAGCGCCTGCACCGCCGTTTGAGCCGGTGTTGTCCATATCCCACATAACACCGAACTGCGGGTCGTTCGGCACGGTGTTACGCTCGTTCACATAGTGGTTGTATTGCACGATCTTCACACCCGGATAATTCCTTACGGCCGACAGCATGGTTTCCTCATTTACAGTGTTGTTGCTGAAGCTGAACAGGTAAATGTGCATGCTGCGGGAAAGCTCGCGCTCTGCATGGAGGCCGGAGCTCACGCCGTTCAATTTTGAAAGCCCGGATTCAAGAGAATTCACCTCGGTGCCCGCTTCCAGCATCACGAGCAGGTTTCCCGGAACGTGATTGTTATCCTGCGCAACGGCCGGCTGGAAAATACCCGCAAAAATGATAGAAAGGAAAGTAACTGTTTTTTTCATGCTTGGCTTTTTTAATGAATTGCATTAGATGCTTGCGGGGGATAACTTATACGTTAGTGCTTAACAATATTAGCGAATTATTATGTAATTTGCAATACATTGAAAACAAAAAATGTCAGCTAAGAATTTTACGATTTACAAGTCATCAGCAGGTTCGGGAAAAACCTTCACGCTGGTAAAAGAGTACCTTGCGCTGGCATTGAATGATGCATCAAATCCGCCGCAGGCCTATAAGCATATCCTCGCCATTACCTTTACGAACAAGGCCGCTGCCGAAATGAAGGAGCGGATCGTAAAGGCGCTGAAAGAGCTGGCGGAGGATGATTACAGCGCTATATCCGCCGGTTCCAAAACATTGCTTTCTATTTTAAAGGAGCATGAAAAGCTGAATGCCGGCGGACAGCTGGGCGATGAAGTGATCCGCAGGCGCGCGAAAAATATCCTGACCGCCATCCTGCATAACTATTCCGATTTCGCAATAGGAACCATTGATGCGTTTGTGCACAAGGTGGTGCGCACCTTCGCCTTCGACCTGAAGATCCCGATGAGCTTCGACATTGAGATGGATGATGAGAAACTGCTGACGCAGGCCATCGACCTGCTGGTGGCGCAGATCGGGAATGATGAGCGGCTTACAAAAGCGCTGATCGAATTCACCGAAAGCAAAACCGATGATGAAAAAAGCTGGCACATCGAGACCGACCTGATGAAGTTCGCGAAGAACCTGCTGAATGAGGAAGGCGCCGTGTACATAGAGAAATTAAGGGAGCTGGGCGTTGATGATTTTTTCCGCTTCAAGGACACCCTGTTTTCGGAGATGAAAAAATTTGAGAATGGTGTAACAGGTGCTGCACAAAAAGCAGAGCAGCTGATCAGAAATTCAGGGCTTACCGCGAAGCAGTTCTTCCAGGGCGACCGCGGCATTGCGGGCTATTTCGAAAAGCTCGCAAAGGGAAGGATGGATTACATCCCCCCGAATAATTACGTGATCGCAACAGTCGGGGAAGATAAATGGGCAGCAGGGAAGATCAGCCGGGATGAGCAGTCGGCGATCGAGGGCATCCGGCCCCAGCTGCTGGACGCATTTAATTCCATCCAGGTGTTGAAGGACCAGGGCTATTCCGAATACATTCTGTTCGGGCTCATCAACAGGAATATTTATTCGCTGGCAGTGCTCAATGAAATTGAGAAGCTGCTGGATCAATACAAGTCGGAGAACAACATCCTTCATATTTCCGAATTCAACAAGATGATCGCGAAGATCGTTTTGAACGAACCGATTCCCTTTATTTATGAGCGTTTAGGCGAACGTTACAACAATTACCTGATCGATGAGTTCCAGGATACTTCCGTATTGCAGTTCCAGAATTTATTGCCGCTGATCGACAACTCGCTTGCGGGCGGATTCTTTACAATGCTTGTTGGCGACGGAAAGCAGGCGATCTACCGCTGGCGCGGCGGCGAGGTGGAACAGTTCGCGATGCTGCCTGAATTGTTCTCCCACCAGGATAACCCGCTTGTGCTGGAGCGGGAGGACGCATTGAAGCGAAATCACAATCCGCAGGTGCTGAACCGGAATTTCAGGAGCAAGCGCGAGATCATCGAGTTCAACAACAGCCTGTTCAGGACGCTTTCGGGAAAGCTCCATGAGCGTTACCGTGGCATCTACGATAAGCTCGAGCAGGAATTCAATCCCGAAAATACAGGGGGATATGTGCAGGTGGAATTCATTGAAGAGCAGCAGGAAGAGTGGCGGGAAAAGAATTTTGTGCGGACTTACGAGATCATCACCGGCCTGTTAAAGGATAATTACCAGCTGAAGGATGTGGCGATCCTTGTGAGGAAAAACACCGACGGCAGCGACATCGCGAATTATCTTACGGAGATGAACATCCCGGTGATCTCTTCCGATTCGCTGCTGCTGAGCAATTCACGGGAGGTTAATTTTATCCATTCCATTCTGAAGTTCCTGGCCAATACCAATGATGATATTGTGCATGCCGAGATCCTCGAATACCTGATCATCGGAGGCTTTATCGGCGACAGAACGCTCGATGCACTCATCCTTGAAAAGCGCAAAGGCGGA
The DNA here is from genome assembly GCA_025963725.1 of Bacteroidota bacterium. Taxonomy (GTDB): domain Bacteria; phylum Bacteroidota; class Bacteroidia; order 2-12-FULL-35-15; family 2-12-FULL-35-15; genus 2-12-FULL-35-15. The sequence continues at coordinate 468,055 of JAOQAE010000004.1, forward strand.
TTGCTGCCGCTGATCAGGCAGATAGCGCCCGCCTTTAATGTTACCGCATTATCCAAGATGGCGCTGTACGAGCTGGCAGAGGAGCTTACCGGACTGTTCAGGCTGAACGCACAGCCGAACGCTTACATCCAGTTCTATCTCGATGAAGTGCTCAATTACAGCATTAAGAAGAACAATAACCTCAACGATTTTATCGAATACTGGGAAGATAAAAAAGGCAAGGCTTCACTCGTGATCCCGCAGGGGATGGATGCGGTGAGCATTATGACGATCCACCGTTCCAAAGGCCTCGAGTTCCCGGTGGTGATCCTGCCGTTCTCCAGCGGAAAAGTGAAGAACGGAAAAGATAATTTATGGATCGACCTTGAAAATGAAAAGCTGCCCGGCTTTGCGTCGGCGCTGGTGCCGGTGAGCGAAAGCCTCGAAGAAACAGAGTACGGACATTTATACGAAGAGGAAAAAAGCAAATCGCTGCTCGACAGCCTGAACGTAATGTATGTAGCATTTACGCGGCCCGAGGAACGCATGTATATCCTTGCCGATAAGCCATCGAAAAATCCGTCCAACATGGGAAAAACAAGCGATATGCTGGCCTATTACTACCAGGTGGCCGGCGAGTGGCAGGATGGAAGGACGGTTTACACGTTCGGGGAAGAGAAAAAGCATGTTGTCCGCAAACAGCAGCAGCAAACACTGAACTTTAAGCTTGAAACATTCAATTCCAACCAGTGGCGCGACAGCATCAAAATGCGTACAGCCGCCCCGAGCATCTGGAATACCAATATGGCCGAAACCAAAAAGGATTATGGCGTAATGGTGCACACGGCGCTGGCGCGGATCAGGTATGCCGATGAAGTGGAAGAGGCGGTAAACAGCATGCTTTCGGAAGGATTGATCAATACGGAAGAGCAGGAACACCTGCTGGAAACCCTCATGAAAATTGTGGCGCATCCGCAGCTCGGAATTTATTTCCGCAAAGGGCCCCGGATCAAAAACGAGTCGGAAGTGATCGACCTCAACGGGAAAATGTTCCGGATGGACAGGGTGGTGATCGATAAGAAGAATGCCGTGGTCATCGACTATAAAACAGGCGGAAAGAAGAGGGATCACCAGAAGCAGGTGCTCGAGTACAGCGACCTTCTTTTGCAGATGGGATATGTGGTCACCGAGAAGCTGCTGGTGTACATCGAAGACCTGGAAGTAGTATCGGTAAAATAAATATTCTGATTCAGCGTTATTTTCGCGCATCCCCCCTTGTATCTTTTTGCGAATGCTCCGTTATTCTGACAGAATATTCCCCGAGGCATCCATTTAAGAATAGGTTCGTCATAAGAATAAACGAATTTATATGAAATCTCTGACGATTGTCTTCTTATTGTTGTTTGCTACACAGGCCATTGCGCAGACTGATGGAAAAACCGGAACAATTACGGTAAAAAAGAACAGCGACGCAATGCTTGTGTATGATACCGAGTACCTTCCGCGCGGTTTTATTCTGTTTCCCGAGTATCCGGGTGGTGAAAGAGCCCTGGAGGCATTTATTAAGAAAAATATAAGGATCCCGGAAAAGGTTAAGCAAAAGAGAATAAATGTTATTTGCTTTACAAGCTTTATTGTAACGAAAACCGGGGAGATCTGCGGCATCGAGGTGCATCAGCTTCCCCGATATTCGGAATGTGTGGATGAAGCGATACGCCTTGTGAAGCTTATGGGCCCCTGGACGCCGGGCGTTGCGGAAGGTGCGGTCGCCAATATAAGGATCCATATAAAAATAGAATTCAAATGATCATCCCCGTAATTATACAACCCGATCCGAATGAGATCATTGATCCTGCTGCTGGCGCTCCTGCCGGCAACCGCTTTCGCACAAACCACCAATAAAGGCACTATTAAAGTAAAAAAGGCGCCGGCAGCCGGCACTGTTTATGCCGTGGTCGACCAGATGCCGGGATTTCCCGGCGGGGAAAGCGCAATGCTGATCTTCATACAGGCGAATGTCAGGTATCCGCAATCCGCCATCGACAGTATGCGGCAGGGAACCTCGTACATCACCTTTGTGGTGGAATTGGATGGCAGCATGAGCGATATAAAGGTGCTGAAAGGTGCTCCGGGCTGCCCTGAATGTGATCAGGAGGCGATCCGGGTTGTTAGTTCAATATCAGGATGGAGGCCGGGAATGCAGAACGGGAGTCCCGTGAGGACACAATTTAACCTGCCGATCAGGTTTAGGATAAGATAATCTGTATCTTTTTACGACCTTTACGTTATATCATCGAAACACGGTAAGGAGAATATGCTACAAACGTCAAAATACCATGCTACTGAAACCGATCTCGCCAATGAACAGGCGCTGGTGGAAGCTGCAAAAAAGAACCCGGAAAGGTTCGCCCCTCTTTACGATAAATACTATGAGCAGATCTTCCGGTTCATATACCAGCGTGTGGATGATAAGGAGCAGGCGTTTGATGCCACGCAGCAAACCTTTATGAAAGCGATCAACAACCTGCCGAAATACGAGTTCAGGGGAGTGCCGTTCGCTTCATGGCTTTACAGGATCGCAAGCAGCGAGGTGAACAACCTCTACAGGTCACAAAAAGCGCAGCGTACGGTGAATATTGAATCGGTGAGCGTATACCATATCATCGATGAGATCCAGGAAAGCAAGATCGATGAGTACCATGATAAGATCGTGGATATAATTTCGGAGCTGCCCGAAGATGAATTACAGCTGATCGAGATGCGTTTCTTTGAGAAGCGTGCATTTAAGGAAATAGCCGAGATCCTCGATATTACGGAGAACAATGCGAAGGTGAAAACATACAGGATCCTGGATAAGCTGAAAAAAATGATAAAATAGTTGGCAGTAGGGAGGCTGGAGTTCGTAGACGGTTAGCTTAGTGACTGAAGTCTTAAATAAGACAGAATTTAAAATGAGGCAGGATCTGTTCCCCTCTTGAGAGGGGTTAGGGGTGTGTTAAATAGTAAAAAATAAGAATTCGTAATTAGTAAATTAGTACAAATTCGTAATTAGCAGAGTTTATGTTAAATGTTAATAGCGTCAGTTCGTCCCGATAGCTATCGGGAAGCGAGGAACGAGCATATCGAGAACAAGCCTGCGCGCTTTCTCGATACTCTCCCTTCGGTCGAATTCGAAATGACAACGCACACAAATTCGTAATTCGTAAATTAGTAAGCATTCGTAATTAGTAGATGAAATTGAATAGATAATTACTCAAAATGAAACGAAAAGTAAACATTAACCGTCCTAAGCCGGGTGCCGATGAAATCAATCAGCACAAGAACTTTGATTCGGTTTTGAAAAATACAGCAGGAATGGGTGCAAAGCCATTGTTGAAGAAGCCCTGGTTTCTTTCCAGCATGGTGGTTGTAACAGCCGCGATCATTACCACAGCGCTGGTGCTCACTAAAAAAGAGCAGCAGCCGGTTGTGACGGAAAGCGTGCAAACAACGGATGCCGACAGCCTTGCGCTGGCAGCGTTCTACAAAACGGAGGAAGCAAAGCCCTGCATTGCGCCCCCAATTAACGGACTGAACATTCCTTACACCAGCTTTAAGGTAAACGCAGAAAAAGGCGCAGCGCTCGATTTTAAAACAGGCTCTAAGCTGAACATTCCGAAAGATGCGTTTGTGGATGAGGACGGAAAGCCGGTAAAAGGCGATGTGGAGCTTCGTTACCGCGAATTTCACGATGCAGCCGACTTTTTTGTGAGCGGCATCCCGATGACCTACGACAGTGCCGGTGTGCGGTACCAGTTCGAGTCGGCCGGAATGATGGAAATGCTGGCGTATAAGGATGGGAAGCCTGTGAACATGGCCCCGGGCAAAACGATCAATGTAGAGCTTGCATCGGCTTACAAAGGCACAGAATACAATCTCTACAAGCTCGATACAGTGAAAAATAACTGGTCGTGTTTGGGAAAAGACAAAGTAGAAAATTCGGGAACAAATAAGGTATCGGGGAGTAAGGAAGATGTGGTGAAGCTGGAGGAAACTCCTGAATACAAGGTAGTGGAAGTGAAGAAAGAGGAAGTGAAGGCAGAGAAGGAAAAGCAGATCGCTGCATTGCCGAAACCTGCGCCGGAGCCTAAAAAGCCGGCTAAAGTGGACAAGGATAAGTATACATTTAACCTTGATCTCGACCTGAGCGATTTCCCGGAATTTGCCGTTTATAAGAATGTGCAGTGGGAGCTGGGCGCCGAGAATAAGAACATGAACAATGCCATGTGGGTGGAGCTGAACAAGATCATCTGGGAAGATGCTACTCTCAAGGAAGGCAATAAAAAAGGAGAGAACTATTTCCTGAGCCTGAAAAAAGGCTCGAAGCAGGTGAATAACCTTGTAGTATACCCTGTGTTCGAAGGCAAGAACTATGAAACCGCCATGAAGGATTTCAGCGCAAAGTTTGAAAAGTATTCAGCAGCGCTTGATAAGCGCAAAGTAAGCGAGAAAAAAATAGAAGAGGAATACGAGGCGAAAATAGCAGCGCTGCAAAAGAAGCAGCAGGAGCTGGAAGCCAAGTGGAAAAGAGAGATGGACCAGCAGGTGGCAAGCATGGCAACGGAGGAAAAAGTAATGCGTGTGTTTCGCATCAGCAGCTTCGGAGTGTATAACAGCGATTGCCCTTCTGCCTATCCGCGCGGCGTTGCCTGCAATGCAACGCTCACCAATGAAAGGAACGGCAAGCTGATGTGCTACGAGGTGTACCTTGTTGACAGGCACAGGAATGGCCTGTTCACCTATCAGAAGAACCCGGTAACTACTTTTTCATTCGATCCGAATTCTACCAATATCCTTTGGACCGTTGAAAATGGCGTGTTGTATTACCTGAAGCCGGAAGAGTTTGAAGCAGTAAAAGGCGGCACACAGAATATAGCGATGAGCAGGGTGGAGCAGCAGTTCAAAACGGTGGATGATATGAAAGCTTTTTTTAGTTTGTGATGGGGTTTACGCAGAACCGCAAAGAACGCAGAGGGACCACCCCCGATGCGTTCTTTTGTTTTTTTTAATCATGCAGGTATGGGCACCAAATATTTCTATAGTTTTATCTTTCTTCTCTTTTCTGCGCTGGCTGCTGCACAGGCGGATACCGTGCCGAAGCAGGGCACCATCAAAGTGGCAAAGCATAAGGATCTTCCCGTGTACATCCAGGCAAAGGCAGATTACGGCATCAGCGGCCCAGATCGCTTTCAGCCTTATCCCATAGTGCCCGGGCATGCTTTCCCGTTCAACTACACAAAATTCTTCTGGGATTATTTTAAAACGCGCAAGGTCGACCTGCGTGGAAAGGCCGCGGATACAGTATACCTGGAAGTGAATGTTTCGAAAAAGGGGAAAGTGCGCATCGCGGATATTACCTATTCCATGTCAAACGGAAAGAAGATGCTGTACGATGTGGTGCAGGTGAAGGAGATGAACGGCCTGCACCTGAACTGCTTCAACGCGCTGAGCCAGGTGAAGGAATGGTATCCCGCTTACGATGTGGATACAAAGGTTGACAGGTACAGGGGACAGACCGTGATCAAACCTGTGCGCACCAGGCACGATGCAACCGGCATCATCACCATCATTTTTTCAACGGAGCCTTTCGACGACTAAACCGGGCGTCATTTTTTTTCTATCTTTATCCGCTCAAGGCAAGCGATGCAATTCTTCAGCAACAAAAAGATCTATTTCCTGCTTTCCTTTATCGAAGGCGGTTCTGTAATGGCAGCCGAGCTGATGGGTGCAAAAATGCTTGCGCCTTATTTCGGCTCCTCGCTGTACGTTTGGGCAAGCGTGCTCGCGATCACACTCGGAGGCCTTGCTGTGGGCTACTTTGCCGGCGGTATCGTTTCCTACAGGAGTAAAAATCCTCTTACGCTGTTCTATGTATTGCTGGCAGCAGCAGTGTTTACCATGCTGATGCCTTTCTCCTCCCGCTTTATTTTATGGCTCGTCGGCATGCACAGCCTGATCCCCTCGGTGATCATCTCCGCCAGCTTTATTTTGTTTCCGCCTGTGTTCATGATGGGGATGGTATCTCCGCTGATCATCCGCGCCATCACAACAGATATTGAACAGTCGGGCAGGGCGGCAGGCGCCATTTACGCGATCTCCACCGTTGGCGGCATCATTGCCACATTCAGCTTCGGCTTTTATGTGATCCCCGAATTCGGCTTAACGATGCCTTCCATTTACACAGGCATCATCCTCGGCCTGATCCCGCTTATTGTGCTTCTCCGGCAAAAGCAGACAGGCAAAGCGCTTGGTTTTTTTTTGCTTTGTGCATGGGCTTTTTCGGCGGCAACGTTTAAATCAACAGCTTCCGGGATAAAAGTGGTGTATAGCGCCGAAGGCCTGCTGGGGCAGGTAATGGTGCTGGATTACCCGCATTACGATCAGCAGAAGAAGGTGGATGGCCACAGCCGCTGGCTGTTCGTGAACCGCATTTCGCAAACCATGTACGATTCGCTTGCGGATGAGAACAGGAAGGAAGAAAAATACTTCACCTACGTGTACCGCATTTCCGATTTCAGCGATTCCATTCCGAAAGATTCAAAGATCCTGCTGCTTGGATTAGGCGGTGGCAGCATTGCCAAGCGCCTTACGGAAAAGGGATTTTCGGTGGATGTGTGCGAGCTCGACAGGCGCATTGCGGAAGTTGCAAAGAAATATTTTTACCTCGATGAGCATGTGCAGGTATCGGTGGATGATGCCCGGCATTATATCAAAACCTGCGATAAGAAATACGACCTGATCATCTTTGACATGTTCAGGGGAGAGGATGTTCCGAACCATGTGTTCACCACGGAATCGCTGGAAGAAACGAAGAAGCTGCTGAATCCCGGCGCGACTGTTTTTGTCAACAGCCTGGGCTACATCGAAGGAACAATGGGCAAATCGATGCGCTCCATCTACAAAACCTTTAAGGCTGCGGGCTTTAATGTTGAAGTGCTGCCCACCGATCCCGATCCCAACCAGCGCAACCTGCTGTTTTACGCTTCTCTCGGAAAAGTAAAGCCCAATGCCGGATTTATTCCTGAAAATAAAATAGACCTCGCTGATGCCGTGGTATTGAAAGATGAATATCCCGTTCTCGACCTGCTGAATGCAGAAGCGGCCAAGCGCTGGAGGATGCTGGCCATCGGCAGCTTTAACTCCGATATGCAGCAGCAGTCGTTGCCGCTTTTTAAATAGTAACGAGATTATTGTCATGCCGTGCCACGACACGGCATCTCTGCAAAATCATAAGCATCCTGGATTTCTGCCAACATTAACATCGCGTAGAGATCCCGTGTCGGAGCACGGGATGACTGAACACTTGAATAAGAAAATGAAATATAAAAAAAACTAAAACCCAATATTCACTCCAACGCGAATGATCGGGTTCGTATACGGAGTGTAAACCGATTCGGTAAAGTTGTACAATAGCATCGCAACAATAGAAACATTATCGCTTACCCTCTGGACATACCCGCCACCCGCAAGCAGGCTTTCCACATCCACCCTTCTCCGGTTAAAGTCAAAGGCTTCAAGGTTAAGATATTCGTATTCCACATGCGCGAAAAGGTAATCGGTGAACAGGTACCTTCCGAATACACGCCCGCCGTATACATTGGTTTCAAAATCGTAGTACTTATCGCGGTAATGGTAATACTGGTAGGTGGCGCCAATGCCCACGCCGATCTTATCGGTGACCTTGTAGCCCAGCAGCGGCGAAACATCAATAAAGGTAACGGTGCCGAATTGTGCACCAAGGTTTCCTCCCGTGAAGAGCTTATCGATGAAACGCTCTTTTGGCGGGTGCTTTCGCAGCATAGTGCTGTCCTGCGCCTTTCCGGCGAAGGTGATCAGGCTGAGAATAACAGCCAGTAGTGCTATTTGAAACGATTTTGCGCGCATTGCTTTGTAAAATTAACAAAAAAATCCCTTTCTTTGGCTTGAACTAAACGAATAATCAACGATGAATATTATTGTAACAGGGGCGAGCAGGGGCATCGGCTATGAGCTGGTAAAGCTGTTTGCAGCTTCCGCCGGCAATAAGGTGATCGCCGTGGCCCGCAATGCGGAAAAGCTGGAAGCGCTGAAGAAGGATTGCGCAGCATTGCAGCTGCCTGCAGAGGTGATTGCCATCCCTTCCGACCTGGGCAATGCAGGGCAGTTAAGCGCGCTTTCAGAGCAGATCCGTTCTCATGTTGATTCTGTGGATGTGCTCATTAATAATGCCGGCGCCATTGTCAACAAGCCCTTTCCGGAGCTTACCGCGGCCGATTTTGAATACGTGTATAAGGTAAATGTATTTGCCGTGGCCGCTCTTATTCAGAAAGTGATCCCTGTAATGAATGCAGGGCAGCGCTCACACATTGTTAACATTAGTAGCATGGGCGGGTTCCAGGGAAGCGCTAAGTTTGCGGGCCTTTCCGCCTACAGCTCCTCTAAGGCCGCACTGGCCTGCCTTACCGAATGCCTCGCGGAAGAGTTCAGGGACAGCAATATCGCTTTCAATTGCCTGGCATTGGGTGCCGCGCAAACCGAAATGCTCAGCGAAGCCTTCCCGGGTTATAAAGCCCCGGTGTCTGCAGTGCAGATGGCGCAGTTCATTGCCGACTTTGCCTTAAAGGCGCATCACTTCATGAACGGGAAGATCATTCCGCTCTCGATGAGCACTCCTTAAAAATGGTTTGACCGTTAATTTCATATATTCGTAACCTATTTTGTAATTGTTCGTAGAACGTGCCGTGTGTTTTCACAGAACCACCGGTACTCCAAACTAAATTCTATTTTATGAGAAAAATTCTTACGCTTTTTTCCCTTCTTCTTATTGGTAAAATGGCACTGGCCCAGGATCTCAGCGTGATCGGCATTACAGCTCCCGTATCGGGCTGCGCAATGACCGCCACGGAAAATGTGACGATCCGTATCTTTAACTATGGCGCCGGCCTGCCCGCAGGCACCAGCTTTAACGTCAGCTATACCATCAATGCCGGGGCACCTGTAACGGAAATGGTAGTGCTCGGCGCTCCGCTCCTTACCAGCTCTACATTTATTTACACATTCACCACCCAGGCCAATCTCAGCACCCCGGGCTCGTATACCCTGGCATCCACGGTTGCTATTGCAGGCGATGTGAACCCGACCAATGATGCCTTCAGCGGTTATGTGGTCACCAATACCGCTCCATCCGTGGGCGGCACGATCGCCGGCGGCACCAATGTCTGCATCTCCGGAAACAGCGGCGTGCTTACCCTTTCAGGACATACAGGAAGCGTGCTGCGCTGGGAATATTCCACCGACGGCGGAAGCACCTGGATCAACATCTCCAATACCACCACCACGCAAAGCTATACCAACCTTACCGTTCCTACTCAATACCGGGCTGTGGTGCAAAACGGAAGCTGTGCAACGGCGAATTCAGCTGTGGCCAGCATGACCATCAATCCCGCTTCTGTAGGCGGATCGGTTTCCGGGACTGCCACGGTTTGTTCCGGCGTCAACGGCGCCACAATGAACTTGACCGGCAAAACGGGTAACGTGGTCCGCTGGGAATTTTCCACCGATGGCGGCGTTACATGGAGCCCGATCGCAAATACCACTACCAGCCAGTCTTATCTTAATCTTGTGACCACAACACGCTACCGTGCAGTGGTGCAGAGCGGCGCATGCGCGGCAGCTTTTTCAAGCGCGGCCATTATCACTGTAAGCCCTCCAACAGTAGGTGGAACGGTAAGCGGCGGAACAACAGTGTGCAGCGGTGTGAACAGCGGCTCGCTTACATTAAGCGGACAAACAGGCGCCATTACACGCTGGGAATTTTCCACCGATGGCGGCGTAACCTGGAGCAATATCGCCAACACCACCACTTCACAATCCTATACGAATCTTGCGGCTACCCGCTATTTCAGGGTACTGGTAAAAAGCGGAAGCTGTTCGGCGCTCTACTCAACTATTGATTCTATTGTTGTAAGGCCGCTTTCAGTGGGAGGAACGATCTCTTCCAGCGCAACTGTCTGCAGCGGAAGCAATACCGCTTTAATGACGCTTACGGGGTATACCGGAACTGTTCAGTATTGGGAATCTTCAACAGACGGCGGAATCACCTGGGTCAATATTCCGAACCCTGCCGATACCTTAAGCTATTTCAATTTAACAACCACCACCAAATACCGTGTGAATGTGCGGAACGGGACCTGCGCTTCAGCTAATTCTGCGATCGCAACAATTACGGTGAACCCGGTTTCAGTTGGAGGCAACACCGCGATGAATGATACTGTTTGCAGCGGTGCGAACAGCGGAACCATTACCCTGAGCGGGCATACAGGCTCCGTAGTGAACTGGGAATCGTCCACCGACGGCATCACCTGGAGCACAATTGCAAATACCACTACAACGCAGAATTACCTGAACATTGCAGCAACAACCTATTACAGGGCAAATGTGGCGAGCGGAGTTTGTCCTTCTGCAGCCTCATCCATCGACACCATTACTGTTACGTCACCTACGGTAGGCGGTTCGGTAACTGTAAACAGCAATGTATGCTATGGAAATAATACAGGCACATTGAACCTTGCAGGCCATACCGGGAACATCATCCGCTGGGAATATTCCATCGATGGCGGGATCAACTGGGTGGCCGTTGCGAATACGACCACTTCGTACACGTATACAAATATTACCTTAACAACACAATTCAGGGCGGTGGTACAGAATGGTACATGTCCGCCGGTGAATTCAGCGCCAGCTATTTTAACGGTTGATCCTGTATCGGTAGGCGGCACCATCAATGGCAGCACAACTGCCTGCGGCGGCTCGAACAGCGGAACGCTTGATCTGATCGGTTATGTAGGAACTATCCAAAGCTGGGAGTCTTCCACCGATGGCGGTGTTACCTGGACAAGCATTGCCAATACAACCGCAACGGAGAACTACCTGAACATTGTGACCACTACCATTTACCGCGTGATCGTACAAAGCGGTGTTTGCTCGCAGGATACTTCCGCTACGGCAACCATTACCGTTGATCCTCCTACTGTTGGCGGAACACTTACCATGGATGATACCGTTTGCGCCAGCTCCAACCTTGGAACGCTTTCACTGAGCGGGCAAACAGGAACGATCCAGCACTGGGAATCTTCCACCGACGGAGGAATTACCTGGATCACGCTTGCCAATACTACAGCTTCGCAGGTGTACACCAATCTCTCAACCACCACATCCTACAGGGTGTCGGTGAAGAGCGGCGTTTGTAATTCAAGCACATCCAACATCGTGACCATCACGGTGGATCCGGTTGCAAATGGTGGAACGCTGAACGGCACAACAACCGTTTGCGATACCATCAGCAGCGGAACATTAACGCTGGCAGGCTCCGTGGGAGCGATCCAGAACTGGGAATCATCCACCGATGGCGGCTTGACCTGGAGCATGATCGCGAATACAACCACATCGCAATCGTATACCAACCTTACCGACACCACCTGGTACCGTGTGATCGTTTCCAGCGGATTGTGCGGAAATGATACATCTTCGGTAGCAACTATCTACATCAACCCTGCAACAGTAGGCGGCATGGTAGCCAGCAGCGATACGGTCTGCATCAGCGGCAATAGCGGCGTGCTTCACCTTACAGGATACACGGGAATGGTAACAGGATGGGAAGCATCTACCGACGGCGGCTTCAACTGGACGCCGATCTCGAACACTACGGATTCGCTTACGTACAATAACCTTGGCATTACCACCATTTATCATGCAATTGTAAAAAGCGGGATCTGCAATGCCGATACTTCCATGAGGGCAACCATCACGGTGAACCCGATTGCAGTGGGAGGAACATTGAACGGAACAGCAACCGTTTGTGATACTGTTAATACAGGAACCCTTACGCTTACAGGCTCTGTGGGAGCAGTACAGAACTGGGAGTCGTCGACAGACGGCGGCACAACCTGGAGCATGATCGCGAACACAACCACTTCATTGACCTACACTAATTTATTGGATACAACATGGTACCGCGTAATTGTAATGAGCGGCGCATGCGGAAGCGATACATCTTCCACGGCGGTGATCTATGTGAACCCGGCTACAGTTGCAGGAACACTTGCAGCGGATGATACGGTTTGCTCCGGCATCAACAGCGGCGTGCTGCATTTAACAGGCTATACCGGGATGATCCAGGGCTGGGAATTATCGGTAGACGGCGGCTTCAACTGGACGCCTGTTTCCAATACCACAGATTCGATCACCTACAACAACCTTACGGGTACTACCATGTATCACGTGATCGTGAAGAGCGGCATTTGTAACGCGATGACATCAAATGCCGTGACGATCACAGTGAATCCGGTTTCAGTTGCCGGCTCCATCGGTGGCGCAATGCCAGGCTGCGAAGGCGCTAACGGCGGAACGCTTACACTTTCAGGATACACAGGCGCTGTGCAGAGCTGGGAGTCGTCGATCGACGGCGGCTTGACCTGGAGCAGCATTGCAAATACAACAGCAACACAATCCTATTCCAACCTTACGGATACAACATGGTACCGTGCGATCGTGATGAGCGGCGTTTGCTCGGCAGATACTTCTGCCGCCGCAACGGTGATCGTTTATCCGAAGCCAATGGCAATGGCTTCAGCCGATACGGTTTGCTCCGGAAGCATAACCACGTTCACAAACTCGTCCACTATCACTTCCGGATTCATCCAGTTCAACCAGTGGGATTTCGGTGATGGTAACAACTCATTGTCGGTGAACCCTACACATAACTATGCAACTGCCGGCACCTACAATGCAAGCCTGCTCACCACATCCAATATGGGATGCCTCGATACGGCAACTGTAACGGTGATCGTAAATGCAGTTCCTTCGAATGTGATCACGGCAAGCGGGCCGCTTACGTTCTGCTCCGGCGACAGCGTTGTGCTTTCTGCAGCGACAGGCACTTACAGCTACATGTGGAGCACAAGCGATACAACACAAAGCATCACCGTAACAACTTCGGGAACTTTTGTAGTGATCGTTACCGACACGGTGAACGGCTGCTCTTCCAATAACATGGAAACAACAACCGTGCTGCCTGCACCTGTGGTGTATGCAGGCGCCGATACAACCATCAGCCTCGGAAGCACCATCACGCTGAACGGGATGGGCGTAGGCGTAGTGAGCTGGAACTGGTTCCCGAACACCGGCCTGAACAGCGTGTCGATCCCGAACCCATCGGCGACACCGCTTGTGAATACTACGTACCAGCTGATCGGAACAGACATCAACGGCTGTACCGATAAGGATTCGGTGACCATTACCGTGGAGGCCGATTTCAACATCACCATCTCCAACCTGATGACGCCGAATGAAGATGGCTACAACGACCGCTTCATCATTCAGAACCTCGAGAACTACCCGAATACCAAGCTCACGATCGTGAACAGGGACGGACAGGTAGTTTACAAATCCGATGCGTATGACAACAACTGGGATGGAAGATTACAGTACGGAAAAGAAAGTTATGGCAAAACGGTGACGGATGGCACATACTACTATTTCATCCAGGTGGAAGGAAACGATAAAGTTTACAAAGGTGCTATCACCGTGATCAGGGAGGGAGATAAATAATGAAAGCGATCCGGTTAAAAAACAAATCTCAAAAACAACATCCTATGAGGAAACTTAATATAACAGCCGCAGTAGTTTTAATGGCCGCTTCCGCCTTCGCGCAGCAGCTGCCATTCAGCAGCCAGTATTATACGAATATGTTTGTTACCAATCCTGCTTTTACAGGCACCACCGATGAGCATACCCGCGCATTTATCACGCACCGCTCCCAGTGGATCGGTGTTGCAGGCGGGCCTCAAACCAGCTACCTTACCCTCGACGGCCCTATCGAGGCGAAGAACATCGGCCTTGGCTTAAAGCTGTATTCCGATGTAACGGACATCACTTCAAGGATGGGCGCTTTCGCGAATTACTCCTACAAGCTGAAGATCAACGACGATAATAATTTGTTCATCGGGCTCGCGGCGGGGATCCTGAACAACCGCATCGACTTTTCAAAGGCCGTAGTGCGCGATGTGGACGATCCCTTCCTGTTCACCGAATCACAAAGTAAAACCGTGTTCAGCGCCGATTTCGGATTGGGATACACCTGGAAAAGGCTGCAGGTGGGATTCGCGGTTCCGCAGGTATTGGGCAACAGGATCAAATACAAAAATAACTTGGGCGAGAACAGCTATTACAATTTATCGCGCCATTACCAGGGCTCCATCAAGTATGTGTTCGATGTGGTAAAGGAAAAAGAGATCACGGCATACCCGCTGATCTTTGTAAGGGCTGCAAAAGGCGCTCCTGTTCAATACGATGTAAATGCCGTGCTCGACTGGAAAAAAATGGGCTGGGTTGGCGTTACTTACCACAGCAATTATGCGGTAGCTGCCAGCATCGGTCTGCGCTACAAAAACCTTGCTGTAGGCTATGCTTATGATTTCGGGATCGGCAAAGTGAAAAAATACACGGGCTCATCCTCTGAATTTTTGCTGAGCTATACCTTCGGCGGAAACAGTCACAGGGCTGAAGAGCCTGCGGTGGTAACAAGAACAGAAACAAAAGATACGATGACGGAGATGATGCTGGCGAAATTAAAAGCGCAGTCGGATTCCAACCAGGCACAAACAGAGCGCTTGAAAGCGGAATTGCAGAAGCTGAAGAATGGCGGAGGCGCATCTTCTTCCTCCAATTCGGAAAGCCTTACGGAGAACCTGATGCGCACCGCTTCCAGCAACGACTTCGTGGATGAGAACGGGATGAGCATGGGAACCGGATATTACGTGGTGATCGGCTCTTTCAGCAGCAAGGACAATGCGAACAAGTTCAAGGAAGCAAATGTGATCAAGGGATATTCGCAAACAAATGTGATCCAGAACCACAAAACAAAAGTGTATTATGTGTATGTGATGAAAGCGGAAAGCCAGAAGGATGGCGAGGCAGAGCAGGCAAAATACAAGAATGAATACCCGGATGTATGGCTGCAGAAGCTTGAGTAACGTCATTGCGAGCGGTAGCGAAGCAATCTGTCAAAAGAATGAGATTGCTTCGCTACCGCTCGCAATGACTGCTGCAATTTAAATTGCAAATCCTGAACGCCCTTTGTATCTTTGTATAAAGGGCGTTCGGCTTTTATACAAATGAAAAAACTACTTGCAGCTTTTCTGCTTCTGCTCGCAAATGCGTGCTTTGGACAAAGTAACATCAATGTTTCCTCTACAACGGGATGGGACACTGAGCCCAGCCTTGCCATTAATCCCACAAATTCAAATAACCTCATTGCCGCCTGGATGCGTGTTTCCGGCTTTACGCTGGCGATCGGCACCTGCTATTCCACCGATGCCGGCGCCACCTGGAGCGCGCCTGTTACAATTCCGCATTTACATCCCGGCTTTACCATGGCCGATGTATCTCTTGTGTTCGGCAGCGGCGGAACGGCGTACATGAGCTATATCGACCTGCATCCTTCGCATGATTCGGGTTATGTGATGCTTTCGAAATCGTTTGACGGCGGTATGAGCTGGAGCACGCCTGTTAAGGTGATCAGCGCGCTTGAAACAACGGACATTCCCGTGGACCGTCCATGGATCGCGGTAGACAACAGCGGAGGCGCCTATGACGGCAATCTGTACATTGTAACAAAAAGCGCCGAAGAAGGCACATTGCCGCATCACATCTGGATGAAATCATCCACCGACGATGGAGCAAGCTGGGGAGCGCTCAAAATGCTGGACGACAGTATCCCGAGCAATTTAATTACCAATTCCATGGGAGTGCCTGCAGTGGGCGCCGATGGAAATGTATATGTTGCTTACATTTCATACAATCCGCCTCAGAGCCCTTTTCCGCGCATGGTCTGCCTGAAGTCGACAAACGGCGGTGCCGGCTTCATCCCGAAGATCATCGGCTTTCCTGCTTCCGGCTCGGCCATCAGCGATACGCTTTACCAGGGAAGCTATGTGCTGAGCGCGAATCCTGCAAATGCGAACAATCTCATTTATACGTTCACCGACCAGCGCAACGGCGACCCCGATATTCTCAGCGTGCATTCCAACAATGCAGGTAACACCTGGAATGCCACGCCTGTGAGGGTGAACAAGGATGCGACAGGTAACGGAGTGGGGCAGGATATGTGCTGGGCCGGGTTTTCAGCAACGGGAAAATATGCGGTGGCCTGGCGCGACAGGAGAAACACAGGCGGAACATCCTCCTCTCCCTTTGAGATCTATGCAGGTGTTTCCACCGATGGCGGCAGCACGTTCAAGCCCGATCAGAACTTAAGCTCTGCAGCTTCTCCCTTTATCAATATCCAGAAAGGAAATGATTTTATCGGCCTTTGCCTCGACGATAATTATGTGTTCAGCGATTGGTGCGACCTGCGAAGCGGCAATACCGAGATCTTTGTGAACAGGACGCCATTGTCTGTTTTTACCGGCATCAGCGGCCTGCAGAATTCGGATGTGGGCATGAAGGTGTTCCCGAACCCGACCTCTGCCAATGCTACCGTGCAATTGCATTTGCGGGCGCCGCAGTTTTTAACCATCGACCTTGCGGATATGAGCGGAAATGTGATGAAAGTAATAGCATCCCAGTTATTTAACGGGCAGGATCCTTCGATCTATATTGATACGAACGGGTTGGCGGCGGGCTCTTATCTTGTAAGGGTTCAATCGGATGGCGGGAATGTGATCGCGACGACGTTATTGAAAGTGGAGCGGTAAAGCTTTCTCTAAAGTATTTTGACTCCTCAACACTTCTCGATACTCTCCCTGCGGTCGAACTCGAAGTGACAGAAGTGCATAATCTGTGTTGAGTTTACCTCGGATACTCTACCCGCACATGATACATGTTCATAAGCTTCTTCTTAAAGATCTTCTTTAATGTATTGATGTCCCTGAAGGTGATATCGGCATTTGCAAACTGGTTCTGCTCGATCTGCGAATCGATGATCTTCTCCACCAGCGCATCGATCGTTTCCGCATCGTATTTCTTTAAGCTCCTCGAAGCCGCTTCCACGGAGTCGGACATCATCAGCACCGCCGTTTCCTTGGAAAAAGGGATGGGGCCGGGATAATGGAATTTATTCTCATCGATCTCCTCTTCCGGGAACGCCTTTTTGAACGAGCGGTAGAAGTAAGCCGTCATGGTGGTTCCGTGGTGCGTGCGGATAAAATCGATGATCTGCTCCGGTAAATTATTCTTTTTCGCGATCTCGATGCCTTTGATCACGTGGGAAATGATGATGCCTGCGCTTTCGTCATAGCTGAGGTCTTCATGCGGATTGATGCCGCTGGCCTGGTTCTCGATGAAATACATCGGCATTTCCATTTTGCCAATGTCGTGGTACAAAGCACCGGTACGTACCAGCAGCGAGTTGCCGCCAATGGTGTAGATCGCTTCCTCCGCAAGGTTGGCCACCTGCAATGAATGCTGAAAGGTGCCGGGAGCGCGGGATGCCAGCTCGCGCAGCAGCTTTCCGTTGGTGTCGGATAATTCAAGCAGGGAAACATCGGAGGTGAAACCGAACAGCTTTTCAAAGATGAAGATGAGCGGGTAGGAGAAGAGCGTGAGCAGCGAGCTTACACCGAACCAGGCAAAGTCGAACCAGGTGATCACATCGTTGTTGCCTTCCTGGATAATGGTGATGCCGATGTACGAAATGCTGTAGGTTAAAAAGATGAGGATCGCGGAAATAAAGATCTGGGAGCGGTTGCGCATGTTCACAATGCTGAAGATGGCAACCATTCCGCCAAGCAGCTGGATAAACGCGAACTCGAAGCGGTTGGGCGCCATGAAGGAAATGATGAGCACCGTTACAATGTGGACGAACAGGGCCACGCGTGTATCATAGAAAGCGCGGATGATGATGGGGAGAATGCAGAACGGCAGAATATAAATGCTGAACGACTGCGAATTGATGGAGAAGTGCGCCATCACCACCTGCAATACCACCAGCATTAAGATGAAGGTCACTTTTCCGTTATCGGAATAAATATCTTTCCTGAAAAACCGAAGGAAGGCCGCAAGCACGCTCAGGCAAATAGAGATGATGATGAGCTGCCCCAGCACAATAAAAAGATAGCTGCCTGTGCCGTTCGATTGCTCTTCGTATTCTATCTTCAGCGATTCCAGCACCTGGAACTTTTCCGCGTCAATGATCTCACCTTTGGAAACAATACTCTGGTCCTTGAGGATGATGTCGCGGGAAGGCGCAATGTCGCTGATGGATTGCTTCAGCACCTTTTCGGTGGTTTCCTTGTCGTAAAAAATATTGTGTGCGATGGCGTTTTCCAGCAGGGGAAGGATGCGGTCAACATCCGTGATCTTAGAGGCATACAGCTGGTCCTCGATGTATTCGTAAGCTGTTTTTGCAGTGTAAAAGTCGTTCAGGTCGTGCTCCTCCGCAATATTATCGTTCAGCACAAACACCGAATAATCCGGCGGCTTGTTCTCCAGCGCATCCGCAGGCTCAATGATGCCCCGTGCATAAATGCTGTCGATCAGCGTTTTCCCGAACTCAAGGGTGCGCTGCCTCAGGTAATCCGAGCTCTTTTTATTCCAGCCTGCATTCAGCGCTGCTTCAAACGCGGCCTTTTTTGCTTTTGGAACATTGGCATCGTAACGGAGGTAAGGCTTTGCATTTTTGATCACTTCTGCTTTTTCCTTCGCCAGCTCTTCCTGTGTTTTTTTAATGGCAAAGTCGAAGGGCGCGATCAGGTCCTCATGGTACCAGGGCTTGCCTTTCAGGTTCTGGAACTCGTACTTGAACTTCCCCTGTTTCGGGAATACATAAACGATCACGGCCAGGGCGATGCAGAATAAAATGCCCTTGTATATTTCGGGATGGCTGTGCCGTATGAATGAGATGATTTTTTTCAAGATCTGCAATTTGCTATGCGAAAATAATCATTTATTAAGGATTAAGACAGTTCTGTATGAAATCTGTTCGTGGAATTGATTTTTACACACCCCTAACCCCTCTCGAGAGGGGGATTTGATTCTGGTAAACTGCACATTCTTGTTGAATTAGACATTCTGTAAGTCATGATATTCATTATGAGCAGCGCCGGTTCCCCTCTTGAGAGGGGTTAGGGGTGTGTTCGCAGGTGTTGAATTCAATGTTTATCGCAATCCCCGTTTTCCGCTCCGCTTGTTAAACATCCGAATTATGCGTAAATTTGTACCCGGTTTAACTCTCTAATCAATCTCTGTCTCAACAAATCAACAATTAAAATTATGAAAGAAGTTTATATCATTTCGGCAGTTCGTACACCAATGGGAAGCTTTGGCGGTGCATTGGCAGGTGTTCCTGCTACAAAATTAGGTGCTGCGGCTATTAAAGGCGCATTGGCAAAAGCCGGTGTCGACGGGAAAGAAGTGCAGGAAGTATACATGGGAAGCGTATTGCAGGCCAACCTCGGACAGGCTCCTGCGCGCCAGGCAGCAAAGTTTGCGGGCCTTCCGGATACCGTTCAGTGCACCACTATAAATAAAGTGTGCGCTTCAGGAATGAAAGCGATCATGATCGGTGCGCAAAGCATTATGTGCGGCGATGCCGATGTGGTGGTAGCAGGCGGAATGGAGAACATGAGCGCTGTGCCTTTTTACAATGAGAATCTCCGCTGGGGAAGCAAATACGGTAATGTAACGCTGATCGACGGCCTTGCGAAAGACGGCCTCACCGACGTATACAACAATTACGCAATGGGCAATGCAGCTGATATGTGCGCGAAGGAATGCAATATTTCCCGCGAAGACCAGGATGCATTCGCTATCGAATCATACAAGCGCTCACAGGCTGCATGGGCTGCCGGCAAATTCAACGATGAGATCGTGCCGGTGGAGATCCCGCAGCGCAAAGGCGATCCGATCCTGATGAAGGAAGATGAAGAGTACAAGAATGTACGCTTCGAAAAGATCCCTGAGCTGAAAGGCGCATTCTCAAAAGAAGGAACAGCTACGGCTGCGAACTCTTCGACCATGAACGACGGCGCTGCGGCAGTGGTGCTGATGAGCAAGGAGAAAGCTGAGAAATTAGGTGTAAAGCCTCTCGCCGTGATCCGCGGATATGCCGATGCAGAGCAGGCTCCTGAATGGTTTACTACAACTCCTTCTATTGCGGTGCCGAAAGCGGTTGCTAAGGCCGGACTGAAAATGGAGGATGTGCAGTATTTTGAATTAAATGAGGCCTTCTCCACAGTAGGCATCGTGAACATGCAGAAAATGAAACTTGATGCGGCCAAGGTGAATGTGAACGGCGGTGCTGTTTCGTTAGGGCATCCATTAGGGTGTTCGGGTGCAAGGGTAGTGGTAACGCTGCTGAATGTGCTGAAACAGAATAACGCAAAGATCGGCGCTGCCGGAATTTGTAACGGCGGCGGCGGCGCAAGCGCGATGGTTGTTGAATTGCTGTAATAAGACAAGAGATTTGAGATGTGAGTATTGAGAGCAGTTCTCCTATCTCACATCTCAATTCTCATATCTCACATCGAAAATGTTCGGAATTTGTAATTTAAGCATTGTGCCTTGCCGTAAGGAGCCCTCTGACAGAAGTGAGATGGTGACACAGCTTTTATTCGGCGATCACTTTGAGGTGCTGGAAACACAGGGCAGCTGGTGCCGTATAAAAATTGCCTATGACGATTATGAATGCTGGATCGATAAGAAACAATTCCAGCCGATCCAGCAGCATACGTTTGACATTCTGAATACCACAGAGATCTTCTCCTCCAACGAGCTTGTGCAGGTGATGACCCATAACAATACCAAACAATTATTTCCTGTTGTCATTGCCAGTTCCCTTCCGAATTTCGATAATGGTGAATGCGCCATTGAAAACCACAGCTATTTATACGATGGCGCTTTTATCAGCGGCGCTTTGCCTTTTACAAAAGCGGGCATTATAGAAATTGCCATGATGTACCTGAATGCACCTTATCTCTGGGGCGGCAAAACACCGTTCGGGATCGACTGCAGCGGCTTTACGCAGATGGTGTACAAGCTGAACGGCGTAAGGCTGAAACGCGATGCATACCTGCAGGCGGAGCAGGGTGAAACATTAAGCTTCGTAGAAGAGGCGGAGGCCGGCGACCTTGCTTTTTTTGACAACGATGAAGGCCGGATCGTGCATGTGGGGATCGTGATGGATAACAACAGGATCATTCATGCCTCAGGAAAGGTGCGGATCGATGGCTTCGACCATCATGGCATTTTTAATAATGATAAAAAAGATTATTCCCACCGCTTACGGCTGCTGAAAAGGATTGTGTAAATTATCCGAAGCGTAAATGATAATAGCGTCAGTTCGAGTGCGAGGAACGAGCGTATCGAGAAGTGACTAAATCCTGATCTTCACTTCTTCCCCTAAAAAATGCGGCTGCTTGTGCAGCACATAAAGATCCAGCACCGCTTTGCATTTCGCAAAATATTCCCGGATGCTTGTCTTGATGCTGTAGCGCATCGGGACTTCCTTTGTTGAGAAGGCAAGCGCATTCATCTTGTAGTAATTCGCGATGAACAATGCGCGCTCATTGTGAAATTCCTGGGAGATGATGATCACATCGGTTTGTCCGAAGACCTTCAGGCATCGCACCACCGAGTCGAGTGTACGGAAGCCTGCAAAATCCATGGTGATGCAGCTGTCGGGAATGCCGGCTTCCACTAAGGCATCATGCATGTCGGTGCTCTCATCATATCCCTCTTTTGAATTATCGCCGCTTACAATGATGTGCTTTATTTTGCCCGCTTTGAACAGCTCTGCTGCCGCTTCTATGCGGTAATTGAAGAACAGGTTCGGCCTGCCGCGGCTGAATTTATTGGTGCCCAGCACAAGCCCGACCGTACGCGCCTCGATCTTCGATACATCATTATAGATCTGCGATTTTGTGCTTTTAATGATCCATGTGTTGCAGAAGATAACGATGATCGCGATCAGCAAAACAAGGAAGGATACCCACTTTGAAATTTTTTTATACGGAAGTGATTTTACTTTTTGAAGGAGAGCCACAGATTCACAGATTTAGGATGTTAAAAAAATTACACGAATGGTTTACTAATTAATGGCTTGAAAATCTGTTTTAATTATTTTTTGAAATAGCAATCTGTGAATCTGTAGCCAAAATTAAAAGTAAAGGTCCAGCAGCACAAACACTGCGAAGATCACGCTTGCAATGCCATTGGTAGTGAAGAACGCAATGTTCACCTTGCTGAGGTCGTTGGGCTTCACAAGCAAATGCTGGTAGATCAGCAGTCCGCTGAAAAATACAACCCCTGTCCAGTACCATACATTGAAATGCGCATAAAACCCGGCATAGATCACAAAAAGCGCGCTGAACACATGCAATACGACAGATAGCGTGAGCGCGCCTTTTCTTCCGAGCCATACGGGAATGGAGCGAAGGTCTTTTGAGCGGTCGAATTCTTCATCCTGCAAGGCATAGATAATATCGAAGCCGCTAACCCAGAACAGCACTGCAAAGGAAAAGAACAAAGGCAACCATGCAAATTCCCCGGTAACGGCAAGGTAGGCGCCGATCGGGGCGAGCGCTAATCCTACGCCTAAAATAAGATGGCATAAGGCTGTGAAGCGCTTGGTGAGGCTGTATCCGAGCACCACCAGCAATGCCACGGGTGATAGATAGAAGCACAGCGGATTGATGAAAAAGGTGGCGCTTACAAATAAAATGCAGTTAATGAACACAAACACCAATGCTGCTGTCGGCTTCACAATTCCTGCGGGGATCTCGCGAACGGCGGTGCGTGCATTCTGCTCATCGATGTAACGGTCGATGTAGCGGTTAAAAGCCATGGCAGCGCTTCTTGCGAACACCATGCAAAGTACCACCAGCCCGAACAATTCCAGGTTAAACGACGCATTGGTGGTGGTCACGGCAAGGAAATAGCCGATGATGGCGAATGGCAGTGCAAAAACTGTATGGCTGAACTTAACGAGCGAAAGATAATTGTTGATGGTTCTTGTTGGCACGGTACTGAAGCATTAATGGTTCATTTTGCTCATGATGATCACTGCGAGCATAAACAGGATGGGAACAGAGCTGAGGAGCATACCCAGCACGCCGGCGGTGAATTTATGCTTATTGATCTCATTTCTTGTATCAATAAAAACGTAAATGGCGGATGTCACCATACCCACAAATCCCGCAAGGATCGCAAAGAAAACCGCGAATGTGAATCCTATCCCCAACACCGGCGCGATGCATAAAAAGGCCGCAAGCGCTCCGAAGAAAACACTTGCGTATCCTAATACCTTTAATCTCTTTTCCAATTTTATAATTTTCTACAAAATTACCAATTTTTCCGAAGCAACGGTGTTTCCGTTCACCACAAGGCTGCAGAAATACAGGCCGGCGTTCAGCTCCGCCGTAAAGCTGGTAACGCTGTTGTTCAGCACAAGGATCTTAACCAGCTTGCCGGTGGAATTGTATA
This sequence comes from Bacteroidota bacterium, assembly GCA_025963725.1. GTDB lineage: Bacteria > Bacteroidota > Bacteroidia > 2-12-FULL-35-15 > 2-12-FULL-35-15 > 2-12-FULL-35-15. The sequence continues at coordinate 491,530 of JAOQAE010000004.1, forward strand.
TTCGGATCTCGTTCTTCGCTTTCTGGTTAAGGCCGCTCAACTTCACATTCAGCAGGCTGCCTGTACCGGAAGGATTCGGGTAAACGCTGAACATTGCAGGGTTTTCAGGGCTTTCTGCTATTCCTGTGAGCGAGCAGGTGAGCGCTGCAAAGGCGTCCACTTTCCCGTAGCCCCAGTAATTATCTGGCAGTGCGCTTCCTGTGAAGGCATCGGTTTTCGGGCATTGGATGATCGCGTTTTTTACTTCCATTGCGGTAGCGGTAGGGTTCTTCTGCAGGAACAGTGCTGCAATCCCCGCTACGCAGGGGCTTGAGTGGGAAGTTCCGCCATCGCGGACATGGTAGCCGCCCAGCGCAAGCGCATCGGGGTAGCTGGCAATGATGCCCGGAGCAAGGGAAAGCACAACTGCCGCCAGCGTGTTATCGCCGGGAGCGGCAATGTCGGGCTTGATCCTGCCGTCGCGTGTAGGCCCAACGCTGGAGGTAATATGTCTTGCGCCGGCTACTGTTGAAGTGTTCAGGCAAACGTTCCCGTTATAATCGATATAGCTGTGCCGGTTCGTATAATTGGCCACCGCGATCACGTTATCGAGGCAAAGAAAGCTGCTCACCGTGGTTTTGTTATTGTCCTGCTGCCTGTAGTACATGCTATCGGGCATTACGGCAACTGAAGGAAGTGCGCCGCTGTAAAAATCGAAGCTCCATGCATCGAACCTGCCGCTGCCGGTGGCCATCAGCCGCCAGTTATAGCCGGTTGAATCGGGATAGATCAGAAACTCCAGCGAATAAGTGCCGTTGATAAGGTCGCCGTAGCTGAGGATCCTGCCGATGCGGTTGCCGTTGTTATAAAGCGTGTCTTCCTGCAACACACCCACATGCGCTGCAATGTTTGAAAAAGAAATATTCCCGCGGCGGGAATAAGGGCTCATCTGGTCGGCGCCGATCGCAAACTGCACATTGTTAAAATCCGCTGTATCGGCCCAGATCTGGATATAAGGCGTTTGTCCCGAATAAGCCAAATACGTAAGATTGGTATCGGCGGTAACGGTGTATCCGAGATGATACGGCACATTCCCGGCATTCCCGGCAGCAGCCACAAAAGCCTGGCCGCTCTGCGCATTGATCATGCTGCTGATCATCTGCGCCTGCAGGTCCTGCCCGTCGTGCGAGCCGTAATAATCGCCGAGGCTGGCATTGATCACGCAGGGTTTTCCCATGGCCTGCGCCTTTGCATAAATATAATTCACTGCATCGCTGATGAGCGTGGAAGAGTTGCTGCTGAAATCGATCGCTACCACAATAATATCCGCCTTTGGGGCAACGCCTTTGTAATTGCCTGTGGCAAGCCCGTTTCCTACTGCGATCCCGGCCACATGCGTGCCATGGCCTGAAAAAGGCACATCGGTATGTGCTGCGGCAAATCCGCTGTCGATCTGCAGGCTCGTCCATTCCTGTCCGTAATTATAAGGCAATGGGGTATTGGCTGCAGCGGGCTGCGATTGGTCCCAGAGAAAATCGATCCGGCTTTTCCCGGTGCTGTCCTGGAAATCGGGATGGCTGAAATCAATGCCTGTATCGATAATGCCGACCACGATGCCGCTGCCATCATATCCCTGTGGCAATGGGGCTGTGCCGTTATGCACCTGCACGGTATTCGTCTGGATGAGCATGGTGTCGTTCAGCGGCTGTGTATGCGGTGTATAGGCTTCCATGCGCTGGATGGCATTGCTGCTTTCAAATGTTTTTACCGCGGAAACAGGGATGCGCACGGTGGAAATATTCCCGGATGCATAATGAAAAATGCCTCCGGATGCAGCGCAGAGCTGCTTTACAGTTTCCACATTTCCTTTTACGAAAACATCGATTTGCTGTGAAGATGCAGGCGACTCTTTTACTTTTCTTGCAAGGTCGAAATTCATTTTGCTTTGCGCGGAAAGCATCGCCGAGAAAAGCAGGAATGCCGGGAGTAGTATTTTCTTCATGTGTAAAGATTATTTACGAAATTTACGAATTATATAGCAGATGCGGAAATAATGGCTCACAGCCTTTTACATACAGATGAATCACCGGCTGAAAGGGTTGCAGGCGCTATGCGGAAGTTTGCGGCTCACAATGCCATGTACATCGGGCAGCGGTATTATACGTATGCAGAGCTGTATGAGCTCACAGGAAGGATCTATTCCCTGATCCCGCAGGATAAAGTGTACAAGCGGATCGGGATCTGCTGCAATAACGATATTGAAACGTACGCGTCCATACTTGCTGTAAGTTTATACGGAGCGGCGTATGTACCGCTGAACAGGGATTTTCCGGTATTGAGAAACAGGAAGATCGCAGAAGATTGCGGCCTGGAGCTGATCATGTGCAGCACGGAGAATGATGGCTTGAAGGCAATTGCAGGCGATGCTCAATATTTGCTCACAGCTTCCGCACAGGCAGCAGAAGGCAGGATCGTAAAAAGAACGGATCAGCCAACAAGCTATATCCTTTTTACTTCCGGCTCTACAGGCGAGCCGAAGGGCGTTCCGGTTTCTCATGCTAACCTGCGCAGCTTTTTCAATTACTTCCTTGCCAATTATGATTTTGATGAGCGCGACCGCTTTCTTCAAACTTACGAGCTCACTTTCGATGTTTCCGTTTTCTCTTTTTTTATGCCCCTCATGGTTGGCGCCTGTTGTTATGTGCTGCCGGCTGAAGGCATAAAGCCGCTGAAGATCGTGGAATGCCTGCAGAAGCACACTATTACGGTTGTAAGCATGGTGCCCGGCGTGCTGCGTTATCTCGACAGCTATTTTAAAGAGATCGTTCTTCCGGGGCTGCGTTTCAGCTTTTTCTCGGGTGATGCCCTGTATCATGAGCTTGCGGCAAGGTGGAGCGGTTGCATTCCCAATGCCGCGATCCATAATTTTTACGGCCCTACCGAAACCACCATTGTGTGCACACGCTATATTTTTGACCCGCAAGGGCCGGTAACTGAAAACGGGATCGTGCCGCTGGGTAAGCCATTTGAAGGGATAGAGCTTATCATTGTAAATGAAGATCTGCAGGAAACCGAAAAGGGAGAGCTCTGCTTTTCCGGTACACAGGTGATCCCCGAATACCTTGATGGAGCAAACGGGGAAAAGTTCTTTGTGAAGAATGAAAAGCGGTATTATAAAACCGGCGACCTGGCTTCTTGGAACATAACCGGTGATCTTGTTTTTCATGGCCGGGCCGACAGCCAGGTAAAGGTGAACGGCTACAGGGTAGAGCTGGCGGAAGTGGAGAATGCAGTACGCAAAGCATCCGGCAGCGAATGCATTGTGATGTGCGTGCAGGAAAATAAGCTGAGCCGCCTGGTCGCGTATACGCAGAAAGGCATGGATGAAGAAGCGCTGCGAAACAGGCTGGCAAGCCTTCTTCCGGAATATATGATCCCTCACAAATTCATCCCGGTTGATGCATTTCCCCTGAACGCCAACGGCAAAATTGACCGGAAAGCGCTGATAAATGCGTATATTTGAGGGAGCACATGGACACATCAGAACGCTTGCAGCAGGTATTCAGGAAAGTATTTCAGAAGGATGATCTCCTCGTCTCAGCGTCCACAACCGCGAAAGACATCAGGATGTGGGATTCGCTCACGCACCTCGAATTGATCGCGGCAGTGGAAGAGGAGTTTAATATAAAGTTTTCCTTCAGCGAAGTGATGCAATTCAATGCGGTTGGCGATATGCTTGTTGCTCTCAGCCGGAAGTCCGGAGAAATATAACCATCTGTGATCTTGATCTTCAATTCCCTCATATTTCTGTGCTTTGTGGTTGTCACGGTCATCATCAACTACCTGCTTCCTGAGCGCTTCCGCTCTTTTTTTCTCCTGTTTTGCAGCCTCGCCTTTATCGGGTATTACAACATCGAATCATTGCTTGCAGTGCTCGTATTCTCCCTTTTTACCTTTTACATTTCAAGGAACATCCGCGGGAACCGGCTGCTTTACATCGCTGGCATCCTGCTCAATGCCTATGCGGTGATCATGTTCAATTATTTCTTCGCCACGCGGCAGGGATTTGACTTTTCATACGCGGCCATTAGCTTCAACGTCAACAGCTTTATTATTGCGCTGGGCCTGTCGTTCTACGCCCTGCAGAACATCTCTTATCTCACGGAGGTGTATTTCGGCCGCTGGCAGCCGGAGCTCTCCTTTAAAAATTTCGTGCTGTACAATTCGTTCTTTCCGAAGGTTGTGAGCGGGCCGGTGATGCTGCCGCGTGAGTTCATGCCGCAGATCGACCGGAACGTGATCACGCATGAAAGGCTTGCCGCAGGCTTTAACCGCTTCCTGCTCGGACTTTTTAAAAAGATGGTGCTCGCCGACAGGCTTGCGCCGGCCGTACATTCCATTTTCGATTTCGGCGATGCCAACTGCGGCTTAACAACATTGGCAGGTGCTTATCTTTTTACCATCCAGCTGTATTTCGATTTTTCGGGATATACCGACATGGCGCTCGGCATTGCAAAAATGCTGGGCTACGACCTAAAGGAAAATTTTAACCTGCCGCTTCGCGCCTCTTCCGTTTCCGAATTCTGGAGAAGATGGCATATTTCGCTTATCAGCTGGTTCACGGCGTATGTTTATTACCCGCTGGTTTACCGGCTTCGCAGCTACAAGAAAGCGGCTGCGGTGGCGGGCATTCTTGCTACATTCCTCATCTCGGGGATCTGGCACGGCATCGGCATTACTTTCTTTTTATGGGCCTGCTGCCACATTGCTTATCTCTGCTTTGAGTTGCTCACAAAACGTATGCGCTCCGGCTTATCCGAAAAGCCCTCGTATCTTTTTTATAAGCTTGCCGGGATCTTCATTGTGTTCAACGCGGTGAGCTTCAGCAATATCTTTTTCCGTTCGGGCTCGCTGTCTTCCGCGTTGCTGATGATAAAAAGCCTGTTTTCTGATTTTTTTCCTGCCGGCTGGCTGCATGATTTTATCGCTCCGCTTGCTGTTGGGGGGCACCAGGTGGATGAGTTCAATTTTTACATCAGCATCTTTATGGCGGCGGCCTTCCTGCTTTTTGAACGGAGGATCAACCGGATCGCAAACAGCGGGGGATTCAGCTTTTATTACACCACGGCCTGCGTGCTGCTGATCTTCCTGCTCGGGATTTTCAGTAACGGCGAGCGGTTTATTTATATGCAGTTTTAGGGATTGAAAAATTATAAAGTTAAATTGAATACGGTAAAGAAAATAACGCTCTCGGTCGCCATTATCCTGCTTGTCCTCGCCGGGCTCAGCAGGCTGTACGATTTTGCCCTGCGCCACAATGCCAATCTCAAAGCGGCTTATGTGCAAAGGGCGAAGATCGATGCGGAGATCCTTTTTCATGGCCCCTGCGAGCCCTTGTGGATGATCTCGCCTGCAATGCTCGATTCCCAGACTCATGTAAGGTCGTATAACCTTGCCCTCAGCCATTCCGATTTTGCCGATAATTACCTGCACTTATATTTTTATCTGAAGCACAACAAAGCTCCGAAGCTGATGTTTTTATATGTCACCCCCGAATCGATGGACGCGAATTACAATACGTTCAACACCTATCGCTTTGCGGCTTTTACGGGCGATCCCGTGGTGGATTCGGTGCTGAAGGAATGCGATCCCGGTTATGCAAAGTGGACTGCATTCCCCTTCATGAAATATGCATGGTACAGCAGTAAAATAAATTTTGATGCGCTGCAGGGCCTGAAGCATTATCTACAGCACCGCACCGTTCCGTATTATGCCGATGGCTACGAGCCGCCGCTGCAGGTGGTTTGGGACAATCACCTCGAGGAATTCATCCAGCTCTACCCGCATGGCTACAATTTTGAGTGGAATAAGCTGAGGGAAAAGTATCTTTGTAAAACCATTGCCCTTGCGCGGCAATACGGCATTGAAGTTGTGCTGTATGAATCGCCGGTGCTGAAGGAAGCGCTGCTATACCAGCCGAACAGGCGGGAGATCGTGAAAAGGATAAAAGGTATTGCGGATGCTTATGGAGTTGAGTATGTACAGTTCGATAAAATGAAAATTGCAGAGTCAAGAAAATACTTTATGTCGACGCTGAACCTGAACATGGAAGGTGCCCGGATCTTTACCGATTCGCTGGGAAAATATATTTCCGGCCGCCTGTATTACAATGAATTTATACGCCCCCATTTATGAGGAAGCTTGTGTTTGTCTTTTTGTTTTTCATCCGCCTAACGGGCTTCTCACAGGCCGATTCGGTGCCTTATTCCCGTGAATACGAGTTTAAGGAAGGCGTTTTTCTGAACGTGGAGCAGTTCAGAAAAAACGAGCCTGTACCTAAATCCGCGATCATTTCCGGCTATCCGAAAACGCAGGTGGATTTTATGAAGCAGGTAACCGGGGAGCGCTACATCACCTACAAAGCTGCAGATGGCTCCGAGCAGAAGGTGGAAACGCTTAGCCTCTGGGGCTACTGCCAGAACCGCTCACTGTTCATTAATTTTAATAATGAGCTCAACCGTGTGAACCAGATCGGCACTCTTTGCCATTTTACTTCGATCGTGAGCACGCCGGTTTCGTACCAGGATCCGATGAATACGTACGGGATCAACACTTCGGATGAAATGCGGCAATTCGTTTTTGATACGCAAACCAATAAGGTGCTTGATTTTAATGTGAAGAACATGGAGCTGCTGCTGAAGAACGATCCTGCACTGTATGCAGAGTTCATGAAGTTGAAGAAACGTAAAAAAGCAGATGCGATCTTTATTTTCCTGCGCCGGTACAATGAAAATCATCCGCTTTATCTGCCGGTGAAATAAGATAGGATCGCTGTGTTTATTATATTTTCGATAAATTTACTTTCATGGCCTGCCGTTACCATTTATAACTTTTCAGCAATTGCTTTTCAATTTTCAGGTCGCCAACCTTTTCCTTTGGAATATTTGTCCATTTGTAGATAAACAGATATCCGTTCTTTTGTTCTAAAATCCACCCGTTTCCTTTTGATGAGATTAGATTAATCACACCAAGTTCGGGATTGCAATTACAACTTATTGAGTCATTGTTCAATATTTTTTCAAGTGAGGGATAATTTCTCATGTCGAATGCTTTGTCGAGCAGACGGATATGCTCTTTGTCGTAAGCCCAATCGTTATCTCCTGCAGAGCCATAATTAATATAGGCAATTTTTGTATTGGAATAATTATCGTAATAGTAAAGCGTGTCCGAAACAATTTGCAGGATCCCCATAATGATCGTCGAGTCCTGAAATAACGCAGGGATGTATTGTGTTCTAAATACCTGGTAAATATTATCACCAATCTTTTTCAGAGGAAATGTATTAGGGTCATAGATTATTCCATCATGTATTGTAGCATAGCTACTGTCCAGGCGGATCAGTGTATGGGTTTCCATTTTCTGACATTCGCAGGGAAGCTTTTCTTGCAGGCATTTCACATACGTAACGCTCATCCAGTTTTTACTTTTTACGGGCATACTGTCGCTTGCTGAATTAGCCGATACCGTTTTTACTTCCTGACCATCAATAAATAAAGTAGCATTTCTTTGAGCAAGCGTCACTGTGATGATGAAAAAACTCGCGGAAACAAGAAGGAGCTTTAAGGTGACGAACTTTGTCATTATCATGTTTTTAAATGTCAATATCCTTTGATCCTGTTCTTGTATTATCACTGTGGAACTGGCAGCTAACGTTAGAGGTCATTGTTTGCATCAAAATATTAAAATTCCCTCATTTGATTATGATTAATTGCGTTTGTAGTAAAGAATTACTGCACCACCACTAAAGCTCTTCGTCTTTATAAGTTTAAGAATAGTTCTGTCGTTCATGTGTTCAAATAATAGCGAACCGCTTCCGGCAACAACCGGATGAACACAAATTTGATATTCATCAATTAAATTAAGTTTCATTAGTTGTATAATTATGCTCCGGCTGCCGACTAAAATATCCCTGCCTCGCTCCTGCCTGAGCCCTAAAACCACTTCTTCAATGGTTTGATCTGACAGCTTTGCACTGTCCCATCCTGTATCTTTCAGCGTATGCGAAAACACAATTTTTGGTATTTTGTCTATAGCCCCGGCAAAGTCGTCCATTGATTTTTCACCGGAAGGATCTTTAACCAGGGTTTGCCAGTATTGCATCAGCTGATATGTGATCCTTCCGTACAGAATTGCATCTGCGTTACTCAGCAGTTCTGTATAATGCTGATGTATTTCTTCATCCGGCAATGATGCCGTATGATCGAAAACCCCGTCAAGTGTCATGTTAATTCCTGCAACTATCTTTCTCATATTTTGTTTTTAATTAGCCATTCACTGTTACATCCCGTAGGTCGTTAACAGACAACGGTTGATACAAATGTTCCTGAGGTAACCAAAACGTCATTCGTCAGGCCGGCTTACCGAAATACGATGTTAAAATGCCGAAAAGAACAAATACCCCAATTGTTATCAATACCAGTTGTTCCGTCTTTTTTGTCTTAAGCTGAAAGGCAACAAGAAAGGAAAAGATCAAACCATAAATTGTTATTAAAATAGCCGAACGGCTCACGGTATATATGCGGTCATTAAATTCATTGGCTTCCATAGTCAGTTGCCTTAATGACTGAAACATAATTTCAGCGGGTAAGACCATAAGGCCCCCGAGTACAGTGAGCTGAAATATCGTTTTTTCGCAATCCAGCCGGAGTATTTGCCTTTGAAATGCTATCAGAACAAACGTGATCAGGATCATTAATAGCAATCCGCTTATCCGTATTGGAGTATGCGGGATATTGTCAGGTAAATTCAGCGGCGAAAGCTTTGTGAGCCACCACTCGAATAAAAGTCCGGTTAATAGAAAAAAGCTAAACTTAAGAACTACTAATTTCATTTTATTGTCGTGAATCGAATTCCACCATCCATTCAATGCCGTATTTGTCCCTGAACATCCCAAAATAGGAGCCCCATGGGCTGTCGTCCATCGGCATTTCAACCGCGCCGCCCGCTGAAAGCCCGTTAAATAATTTGTCGGCTTCTTCACGGCTTTCTGCGCTAACAGAGATCTTAGACCTGTTCTCCATTTCATTTACGCGGCCCATGCTTTCCGGAACGTCGTTGGCCATTAACATGTTCTTGCCAATTGGCAAAGCAATATGCATGATCTTATTTGCTTCGTTTTCCGGTACAGGATGCTCCGGGCCAAAGATCTCTTTGAAGCGTACGATCCTTGCGAACTCTCCGCCAAATACCGATTTGTAAAAATTGAATGCTTCTTCGGCATTCCCGTTGAAATTGATGTGTGGATTGATAAGTGCCATAATTTATATTTTTGATTAGTTGTTATTTCTTTCAAAATGCCGGTCTATTCATATTTCAAAGTCGCTTTGTTGTTCTTTTCATCATAGATTATAATGAACCGCCCGTCGTCAAAAAGCCGGAATGATATGGAAGTTAGCCCGACGATGTTTTTTATAGATAAAAATTCTTCCAGGTCGGTTTCTTCATGACTTGGTAATGTATTATCTGTCTTGAAGAACAATATGGTTGTTATATTATTCCAATAAGCGCATTTGGGAGGCACTCCGAGTCGCCAGGGCTGTGTGCTGATCACTTTGTGTTCGGTTATGCAGGAGGCGTCTTCGTGCCAGGCATAGATACTATCCTTTAAGTTCTTTTTTGTTCTTATTGAAATAAAAGGCTTGTCCATTAATTGATATTTGATCTTCTCAATGTCTTCCGGCCAGGACCAATACTTAAGGCTGTCATAACTCAATTTTGATGCGGGAACTATATCTATGCTGCCGCAACAGGCTCCTATTAAGGAATAACTGGTATCCGGTTTAAAATTGCAAATAATCGGGAAATTCGATTCACGGTCTTCATCTTTAAAACTCAACGTATCAAGCCCCGGATAATGAGTGGGTATCTTTTTGCCAATGCTATCAATAGAATATTCCCTGCCATTAATTATCACGGTCTGAACACCAACTGAAGAATTCAGGGAAAATTTATTCTTCGAATAGGACGTAAGTGTAAGCATCAGCAATAGTGTGCTGATAAATGCTGTCCTTCGAGGGTAATAGTGTTTCATTAATCACGTTTCATTTCATAGTGAAGGGCAATCACTCCGCATGAAAATGTTTTCGATTCTACAAGTTTCAGCTTCGTTGTTTCCGTAATATCTTTAAAGAGCGGCATTCCTTTTCCAAGCAATATGGGATTGACAAATAACCATAACTCATCAACCAGTCCTTCGATCATTAATGAATGCGAAGCGCGCGGGCTTCCGAAAATGATGATGTTTTTCCCGTCCTGTTTTTTTATTTTAGTTATATTCTCTGTAAGCTGGCCGCTGATAACAGTTGTGTTGTCAAGCCCTTTTTCACTCATCGTTCTTGATAAAACAATTTTTGAGGCCTTGTTATACCAGGCCGAATGCTCTTTGTCGTGTTTGGATGCGTTTGGATCATCACCCGCAGTTGGCCAGTAATTCTGCATCATTTCATAAGTTACCCGTCCGTACAGCGCAGTGTCAGACTTGTCTGTCATTGTGCCAACAAAGTCAAATATAGTTTCGTCTACAGTGATCCAGTTCATTTCTCCATTAGGCCCGGCCACAAAGCCATCAAGTGAAGTGTGCATAGAGAATATTAATTTTCGCATTTTTTATTTGTTAATGGTTATACTATGTTTTCGTTTTATTGTTCGTTGCTTTTCACAGAATTGTTACTCGGGAGCAGATATTGATTTCATATAAGTGATCACATCCGAGCTGTTCCAAACGATGCATCCATTCATTGTGGTGATTTTTGCTGTGTCATTCTGATGTTTATTTAAAATGTCGTCAATTGTTTGTTGGCCTGCTTTCTTTTTGATCAGGCCAAGGAATGCATAACATCTTACAATGGGACTTTTATCATCAGTAAATTTAATTAATGCCTGAACGGAGGAAGCATCCCATAAGGATTTTGCTGCCTGATAATTCCGGCTTAGAGAGCCGGCGATACCTATACGTTCACTTTCCACTCTGTCCATTTTGCGCAATGAACTTAAAAGAGAATCCTGTCGCGTGAGGGAGTCCGTTTGGCCGTAAGCAGATGGTCCTGCCAAGGCAATTATGGAGACAAGGATTACTATCGTGGTTAGAAATGGTTTCAATGGCGTGTTCAGTTTATCAAATATACCATTTTACATAACTGCACAGATCCGGGTTTTTGGATATTTTTAATGTTCTCCTAACCGATAAACGCGATTTTCTCCCCGGAATTTACGATATTTGCAGCCTGTAAATTTAAAAACAAACAACGCTTTTCCTTATATTTAATTCAGCAAATCTAAAATTCAACAAATCATACATTAAAATATGTCAGAAGGCAGGCAGATAATTTTTTCGATGGTGAACGTAAGTCGTACGTTACCAACAGGCAAAACAATTTTAAAGGATATTTATTTATCGTTTTACTACGGCGCCAAAATCGGGATCCTCGGTTTGAACGGCTCGGGTAAATCCACGCTGATGAAGATCATTGCGGGTCTCGAGAAGAATTACCAGGGAGAGATCCATTTTTCACCGGGCTACCGTGTGGGCTACCTCGAGCAGGAGCCCATCCTCGACGATAACAAAACCGTGCTGGAAGTAGTGCGCGAAGGCGCCATGGAGCATGTGAACATCCTCAAGGAATACGACGATGTGAACAATAAATTCGCAGAGCCGGAATATCTTGATGATCCCGATAAGATGGAAAAGCTGATCAACCGACAAGCATATCTGCAGGAGCAGATCGATCAGCTCGACCTCTGGAACCTCGATAACAGGCTGGAGCAGGCCATGGAAGCATTGCGCTGCCCGGAAAGCGAAACCCCGATCAAAAACCTTTCGGGTGGTGAGCGCAGGCGCGTTGCATTGTGCCGCCTGCTGATCCAGGAGCCGGAGATCCTTTTGCTGGATGAGCCTACCAATCACCTCGATGCGGAATCGGTTGACTGGCTGGAGCAGCATTTGCAGCATTACAAAGGAACCGTGATCGCGGTAACCCACGATCGTTATTTCCTTGATAACGTTGCGGGCTGGATCCTGGAGCTCGACAGGGGAGAAGGCATTCCATGGAAAGGAAATTATTCCGAGTGGCTGGACCAAAAGCAGAAGCGTTTAGCACAGGAGGAGAAAACAGAAAGCAAGCGCCAGAAAACACTCATGCGTGAGCTTGACTGGGTTCGCCAGGGTGCGAAAGGCCGCCAAGCTAAATCAAAGGCACGTTTACAGAACTATGAGAAGTTGCTTGGCGAAGATGCACGTGCAATGGAAGATAAGCTGGAGCTCTATATTCCGAACGGGCCGCGTTTGGGTAATGAAGTGATCGAAGCGCAGGGCGTTTCCAAAGCGTATGGCGACCGCCTGCTCTATGAGAACCTGAATTTTAAATTACCTCCTGCGGGGATTGTCGGCATCATCGGGCCGAACGGTGCGGGTAAAACAACCTTGTTCCGTATGATCATGGGACAGGAAAAGCCGACTGCCGGCGAGTTCAAAGTGGGCCCTACCGTGAAGATCGCGTATGTTGACCAGTCGCACTCCGGCATCGATCCCAACAAATCAATTTATGATGTACTGAGTGGAGGAGCTGAAAATATTATGCTTGGCGGAAAAACGATGAATGCGAGAGCGTATATTTCACGCTTCAACTTTGCGGGTTCCGATCAGGGGAAAAAATGCGGCATCCTTTCCGGTGGAGAGCGGAACCGTTTGCACCTTGCTATGGCGCTGAAGGAAGAAGGAAACGTATTGCTGCTGGATGAGCCTACGAATGACCTGGATGTAAACACACTCCGCGCACTCGAGGAAGGTTTGGACAATTTTGCCGGCTGCGCCGTGATCATCAGCCACGACAGGTGGTTCCTGGATCGCGTGTGTACGCATATCCTTGCATTTGAAGGTGATTCGAGCGTGTACTATTTTGAAGGAGGCTATTCCGAATACGAAGAGAACAAGAAGAAGCGCTTAGGAAATGTAGAGCCTAAAAGGGTGAGGTATAAAAAGCTGACTGTTTAGCAGTCATTGCGAACCCTCTTCGAAGAAAGGGTGAAGCAATCTTATAGTTATAGATATGATATAAAAAAAGCCTGTTCAGAAAATGAACAGGCTTTTTTAGTATCAATTACTGATCATATTAATTCCTCACGATCTTCATCTCGTCAATTAAGTTCTGCGCTCCGCCGAACTTATCGATCAGGAACAGCACATAACGGATGTCGACGCTGATGGTGCGCTTGTATTTCTGGTCGAAATAAATATCGCCGCTCATCGCTTCCCAGTTACCGTCGAATGCAAGTCCTACTAATTCACCGTTGCCGTTGATCACCGGGCTTCCGGAGTTACCGCCGGTAATATCGTTGTTGCTGATGAAGGCAACATTGATGTCGCCGTTGGCATTTGCATACTGGCCGTAATTTTTCGTTTTATAAAGCTCCTTTAATTTGGCAGGCACCTGGAACTCGAACTGCGCCGGATTTTCCTTTTCCATTACGCCGCTCAGTGTTGTGTAATAGCTGTATTCCACGCCGTCCTTCGGCTGGTAAGCTTTCACGCTTCCATAAGTGAGGCGCAGCGTGCTGTTGGCATCGGGGTAGAAGTTTTTCCCGCCCGTCATCTCCATCAGGGCCTTCACATATTTCTTGCCTTCCGCGGCATTCACCACGTTAAACGCATCGATGTGCGGCTTGATGTTCGCAATGTAGTTGTCGAGAAATGCCTTGAAATAAGCATAGGCAGGGTCTGCTTCCAGCTTTTTCAGCTCGGGCTTTTCAAGGAACTTCTCTGTTTTTTCCTTTGATGTCATAAAGCTCTTCTCGAATGCCTTCTTTGCGAAAGCATCCATTTTTTCGCCGGTAGTGTTTCCTTTGCTTTTCTTCACAAGGTCTGTTAAGTATTGCGGATGCTGGCTTGCAGGGATGTTCTCATAAAACAGCTGGGTGAGGCGTGCAAGGATCTTCTCTTCCGATTTTGCATTGAAGGATTTGTAAAAGGTTTCTGCCGCAGCTTTGATCGCATCCACTGTTTTTTTGATCTCGGCATCGTCCGGCTTGTCGGCTTTCAATGCTTTTTCCAGCGCGGTAAAGTTCGCCGCAAAGGCAATGATGGATGAGCCTGTTACGCCTTCCCTGAAATAGGTTGCGTGCAGCGCATAGTTGTTGTAATCCTTGTAGGCATTCTCAAAATTTGTAAGGATGGAAGCGTATTCAGCATTGCTTTTGCTCCAGCCGGCAAACTGCTTTTCCGTTTCCTGCTTTTCCTGCAGTACTTTTAAGTGCTTCAGCTGCTCGGTCTGGCCGATGTAATATTTCCAGTAGTTGGAGATCTTCGCAAACTGCGACGACATCAGCAAGCGAACGCTGTCGCTCTTGTCCATTTCCTCTTTCCATGCATTCAGCCGCACATCGCGCAAAGCAACAATGGCCGGATTGATCTTGTCGATCGCCAGCTGGATGCCGTAAGAAGTCTCATAGCGGTTGGTCCTTCCCGGAAAGCCGAAGATCATAGTGTAATCTCCCTCGTTCAATCCTTTGATGGAAACAGGCAATGATTTTTTTGGCTTGTAAGGCACATTTTCCTTCGAGTAGGCAGCAGGCTTGTTATCCTTGTTCGCGTAAATTCGGAACATGGAGAAATCTGCCGTATGGCGCGGCCACATCCAATTGTCGGTATCGCCGCCGAACTTTCCGATCGACTGCGGCGGTGCTGCAACAAGGCGGATGTCGGTGAATTTTTCGAATACGAATAAATAAAAAGCATTGTCCTTGAACATGGATTTTACCTGTGCATCGTAGCCGTCTTTCTTAGCTTCCTGTTCGATCGCTTTAAAGATCTCAGCTCTTTTTGCATCGGCGGTTTTTGCATCAAGCCCTGCAAGCGCTTTGTTCACGCGGTCGCTCACGTCTTCCATGCGCACGAGGATGGAAACCCACATGCCTTCATTCGGCATTTCCTCTGCATACGATTTCGCCCAGAAGCCGTTGTCGAGAATGTTGTTCGCCGTGGTGCTGTGGTTGGCGATGGCCTCGTAGCCGCAGTGGTGGTTGGTGAGCAGCAATCCCTGCTCGGAAATGATCTCGGAGGTGCAGCCGCCGTTGAACCATACTACCGCATCTTTCAGGCTGCTGTGGTTCACATCGTACAATTGCTCCGGCGTGAGCTTCAGGCCAAGCTTTTGCATCTGCTCATAGTTGTTCTTTAAAAGCGCAGGAAGCCACATGCCTTCGTCTGCAATTCCGGCCCCGGCAATAAAAAGGGCGGCGATAAGAGTGTATATCTTCTTCATAATAAGATTGTTTCAGTTTTTAAGGAATACAAAAATAGCATTCTTCGGCAATCTCCGGCAGGCTTTTATAGGAATGCGTTATTAGCAGGGACGAGTGGGGGATATTTGGTGATAAACAGCGGGGCGGATAAAGCAAAAAATCACGATATTCGCGGTAAATTAGAGTGTATGAAGAAATTGGTTTTGTTTTTCTGTTTCCTGTTGAGCTGCTTGTTCAGTACCGCTCAAACCGTCAGGCAAACGCTTGAAGGGATAAGGTGTGTATCTTACAAAGACGGAATACTGGTATATGGTTATGAAAAAAATACGAACGGATATTCATTTTCGATAACGCATTATAACAGCAGCTTAAAAATAATTCATCAGTATTCAAAAGAAATCCCCGGCAATGTAGAGGTGAGGTGGTCACGTTGTACTATTAACGGTGACATCATTGACGTTTATACCGCTTCAAAACCTACAGCATATTTTATTAAGCTCTCGTCAACGCTGCAAGAGCTGTGTGCAAATGAAATTACCCCCGAAGTGAGGGAAGCCAATAACAGTATCATTTCACCTGTGCAAAATATTACTGTTGACTTAGAAACAGAAACCGGTAATTTTCAAAGAGGAATTGAGAATATTAAGTTTTGTAATTCGGATCTGCTGAATTTCAGCTACCCGGAGCAAAGTTTGATAAAACACAAACCACTTCCGGGCCTGAAGCTGGATACAAGATATTCCCAGGAGTGGGTAAGGCCTATTGAGGGTATTGAGAAGGTGAAGTCAACCGGAATTATTTATGCTGATAATAAAGATATTTTCCATTGTTTTATTACAAAAGGGAAGCATAGCCTGTGGGACGATTTTATTGTCAGGGTCGATTCAAAGACCGGCCAGATAAAAAATAAGATCTTCACCGTATATCCGGATAAGAGCGAGGTCTTTTTTCTTTCTAATGCTTATTTTGACCCGGTAACGGAGAAGATTGTAGCGGTTGGACAATTGTACCAGGATAAATTCAGGGTGGACATGCATGCTACCGTAATATTGGTGTATGATAAGGAGGGAAGCCTGGTGATGTCAAAAAAGATTGAATTTCCTGTGTATGAAATTCCCGATGCTCCGAGAAATATTGATCTGAACGAAAAATCCATCGTTGTTCAGAATATTGGCCGTACAAAGGAAGGTCATTATTTAATGATCACTGCACACAGGTGCCGGATAAAGGGAACGTTTTACTGGGCCACCGTAGGATATTCCTATACTGAAATAAATGATGCGGGAGAAGTTATCACCGATAGGATGGCATATCTTCCGGATCTGAAAATCGGTGCAATCGTTACCGTTGGTAAAGGCAACGAAAAATATATCGTTGTTGGAACTTCGGAAAAGGAATTATTGACGGTTCAGGTCGTGAATTTCGAGAAGAATGGTGCAAATATGCTTCAAAAGATCGACGCATTTGATTATTTCAAAGATCTCAAATATGATCCCGATAAGGATGTTGGGGTTTATAAGCAATTTATCCTTGATGATACGCATACTGTGATCTATCACAAATTTGCGAAATCCGATATGTGTGAGCTAAAATCAATAACTGTAAAATAAACCTGTTTTGAAACCATCGATCCCAAAGGGCACAAGAGATTTTTCACCGGCAGAAATGGTGAGAAGGAATTATATTTTTGATACCATTAAGCAAGTCTTTCAGCGTTATGGCTACCTGCCGATCGAAACGCCGGCAATGGAGAACCTCTCCACGCTGATGGGGAAATACGGGGAAGAAGGCGATAAGCTGATCTTTAAGATCCTGAATAGCGGAAACTATTTCTCCGATTTTAAAACTGATGACGAGATCATTCAAGCGAAAAGCCAGGGGGAAAAAGCATTTACAAAATATATTTCCGAAAAAGCATTGAAATACGACCTTACGGTTCCTTTTGCCCGTTACGTTGTGCAGCATCAGAATGAAATAACTTTCCCTTTCAAGCGTTATCAGATACAGCCTGTTTGGCGCGCCGACCGCCCCCAGAAAGGACGTTACCGTGAATTTTACCAGTGCGATGCCGATGTGATCGGGAGCAATTCGCTCATCAATGAAGTGGAGCTCGTGCAGATGATCGATGATGTGTTTACAACGCTGAAGGTGCCGGTTGTGATCAAGATCAATAACCGTAAAATATTAAGCGGCATTGCAGAAGTGATCGGCGAAAAGGAAAAGATCATTGCGATCACTGTTGCCATTGACAAGCTCGATAAGATTGGCGCAGATGGCGTTAACAAAGAGCTGAAGGAGAACGGCATCAATGATGAAGCCATCGCAAAGCTGCAGCCCCTGATCGAATTTAAAGGAACAACGCTTGAAAAAGTGAACTTCTTAAAAACCCTTTTAGCATCTTCTGAGATTGGCCTGAAAGGAATTGAAGAGGTTGAATATATTTTTAAAACAGTAGCCGGCTTAACATTAAATACCGCAGAAGCCGAGCTTGACATCACACTCGCACGCGGACTCAACTATTACACCGGCGCTATTTTCGAAGTGAAGGCAAATGCAGGAACGCTTACCAGCAGCATCTGCGGCGGAGGGCGGTATGACGACCTTACCGGCATTTTCGGGTTGCCGAACATGAGCGGCGTTGGCATTTCCTTCGGTGCCGACCGGATCTACGATGTATTGAATGAATTGAACTTATATCCCGAATCGGTGGCAGCAAGCACCAAATTGCTGTTTGTTACATTCGGTGAAGCGGAGCAGGGTTACTGCCTGCCTTTATTGGCGCAGGTTCGCAAAGCTGGCATTAACTCCGAGATCTACCCGGATGCAAATGCGAAAATGAAAAAGCAGATGGGCTATGCGGATGATAAAAAAGTGCCTTTCGTGGTGATCGTTGGAAGCGATGAAATGCAAAGCGGCCTGCTGAGCTTAAAGAATATGGCTTCGGGAGAGCAGGAGAAATTAAGTATTGAAAATATTATAGAAAAATTAAAATAATTTACCGCAAGGACGCAGTGAGTAAGAAAACAGAGAAACTCCGTGAATCTCTGTGAACTCCGTGCTTCCGTGGTTAAAGAAAATAAGATGCATCAAATCACTACAGAATTATTGGATCTCGACACCATCTCTGAGATCATTAAAAATAATAAAACGCTTGTCCTTTCGGAAGAAGCGAAGAATAACATTACGCGCTGCCGCGAATACCTCGACCGTAAAATGGCTTCGCAGGAAGAGCCCATCTATGGTATTAACACAGGCTTTGGCTCTTTGTGCAATGTGGTGATCCCGGATAATGAGCTGGAGCAGCTGCAGACAAATCTTGTAATGTCGCATGCCTGCGGAACAGGCGATGAAGTGCCGCAGGATGTGGTAAAGCTTATGCTGCTGCTGAAGATCCAGGCGCTTGCTTATGGCAAATCGGCAGTGCAATTGCAAACCGTTGAGCGCCTTGTCGACTTTTTCAATCACGATATTTTACCGGTGGTGTACCAGCAGGGCTCGCTTGGCGCTTCCGGCGATCTTGCGCCGCTCGCGCACCTGAGCCTGCCTTTGCTTGGAATGGGAGAGGTGTATTACGAAGGCGTGAAGCAGCCCGCCACGGATGTGCTGAAAGAGCTGGAATTAGAGCCTGTGCAGCTGCAATCAAAGGAAGGCCTGGCATTGCTGAACGGTACACAGTTCATGAGCGCTTACGGTGTTTGGTGCCTGCTGCAGATCAGGAACCTCAGCGCTCTTGCCGATATTACCGGCGCTATTTCACTTGAAGCATTCGATGGCCGCATCGATCCGTTCAAGCCGCATATTCACAGCATCCGCCCGCACAAGGGGCAGGTGGATACGGCTAACAACATGCGCAGGATCCTGTTGGGAAGCGAGCTCATCCAGCGTAAAAAAGAACATGTGCAGGACCCGTATTCGTTCCGCTGCATTCCGCAGGTACATGGCGCTTCAAAGGATACCTTCGATTACGTTGAGCATGTTTTTCTCACCGAGATCAATTCTGTTACCGATAACCCGACCGTTTTCCCCGAAGAGGATGAAGTGATCTCCGGCGGAAATTTTCACGGGCAGCCGCTTGCCCTTGCGCTTGATTTTTTAGCCATTGCCCTCGCCGAGCTGGGAAATATCTCCGAAAGGAGGATCTACCAGCTGATCTCCGGTTTACGTGGATTACCGCCATTCCTGGTTGCGAAGCCCGGGCTGAACTCCGGTTTTATGATCCCGCAATACACTGCCGCCAGCATTGTAAGCCAGAACAAACAGCTGTGCTCACCTGCTTCTGTTGATTCTATTGTGAGCTCGAACGGACAGGAGGACCATGTTTCCATGGGCGCAAACGCTGCAACGAAATGCTATAAAGTGGTGGAGAATGTTCAGCGCATCCTTGCCATCGAGCTGTTCAACGCCGCACAGGCGTTGGAATTCAGGAGGCCGGCGCAATCATCGCCTTTTATCGAGAAGATCGTGTCGGATTACCGTGAGGAAGTTCCTTTTATTGATGCCGATAAGATCATGTACACGGAGATCGAGAAAAGTGTGAGCTTTATTAAGAGGAATAATTTTATTTTTTAGACCTCACCCCAACCCTCTCCAAAGGAGAGGGAGCAGAGGTCACTCCGTAAACTTATACCCAACGCCCCGTATCGAGTGGAAATGCTGCGGCTCGCGCTGGTTCTTTTCAAAATATTTTCGGAAGGCAAGTATGTAATTGTCGATGGTGCGTGAGGATGGGTACACATCCGTTCCCCATACCTTATCAAGAATCTCTTCCCGGGAGATCACCTCGTTCTTCCGCTCGATCAGCAGCTTCAGCAGGGCAATTTCCTTTTTGCTGATCTGTGTTTTCTCCCCGTTCACATCAATGATCTCGTAGGTAATAAAATTTATTTCATTGCCGCCGAACTTAAAAACGTCGGGCGTGCTGGCTGTGGGACGGCTGTTATTGCTGCGCTTCAGGAGGATCTGGACCCGGAGCAATAATTCCTCAAGGTTGAAAGGCTTGGTGAGATAATCGTCGGCACCCAGCTTCAGGCCCTGGATGCGGTCTTCGCTGGCGCCTTTGGCCGTGAGGAACAGCAAGGGCACATCCTTGTTCTCCTTCCTGATCTCTTCGCATACATCGAAGCCGTTCATTTCCGGGAGCATCACATCGAGCAGCACCAGGTCGAAGCTGTTTTTTCTGAATTCCTTCAGCGCCTCAATGCCTGTAACTGCGGGAGTAACAGCGTAGCCTTCCAGCTCCAGGTTGAGGCGGATGATCTTCAGCAGGTTCTCTTCGTCCTCTGCAAGCAGGATGCGTTTCTCGTTCATTGCAGCAAAGATAATGAGATTTTTGGCCGTTACCGGACAGTTTTATGCAGTATGTCGTCCTGGGCGAAGCGAGTGGATCTGCTAAACAAAAGCCCGTGGCATTTGTTAATAAAGGGCACAAAGCGTAACTTTGTACTCTTAAATTAACACCATGCAAACCCAGGATAACTCAGCGGTTCTGTTGAATTCAAACATTTCAGAAGAACTTAAAAATATTGCCCAGAAAGTATACAATTCGGAACGCATCACCTTTGATGAAGGTGTGCTGCTGTATGAAAAAGGAGAGCTTGGCTACCTGGGGACACTTGCCAATTTTGTGCGTGAAAGGAAGAATGGCAATTATGTGTTCTTCAACCGCAATTTCCACATCGAGCCTACTAACATCTGCGTATTTGATTGTAAATTCTGCTCTTATTCACGACTGCTGAAGCAAAAGGATTCAGAGGCCGCATGGGAATTATCTGAAGAGCAGATCCTCGACCTTGTAAGAAGCTATAACGGCAAGCCGGTAACGGAAGTGCACATTGTTGGCGGCGTTCATCCGAAAATGGGTTTGATGTATTTTGCAAACCTCATTAAAAAAGTGAAGGAGATCCGTCCCGATATCCACGTAAAGGCATTCACTGCGGTGGAGCTTGAATATATGTGCAGGAAAGCGAAAGTAAGCTTTGAAGAAGGCTTAAGAATTTTAAAGGAGCATGGGCAGGATTCGCTGCCGGGTGGCGGAGCGGAAATTTTCCAGGAAGACATCCGCAAGCAGATCTGTGAAGATAAATGCACGGCAGCCGAGTGGCTCGAGATCCACGAAACGGCACACAAGCTGGGAATGCCTTCCAACGCTACCATGCTGTATGGCCACATCGAAAAGTTTTCCGACCGCATCGACCACATGAACCGCCTGCGCGAGCTGCAGGACCGCACGCATGGCTTCAATACATTCATTCCGCTGAAGTTCCGCAACAAGGGGAACCAGATGAGCAACATCCAGGAAAGCACGGTGATCGAAGACCTACGGAATTATGCGGTTTCACGCATCTATATGGATAATTTCAACCACGTAAAAGCCTACTGGCCCATGATCGGGCGTACCACGGCGCAGCTCTCGCTTGCGTTTGGTGTGGATGATATCGATGGAACGATCGATGATTCAACGAAGATCTACACCATGGCCGGCTCGGAAGAGCAAAGCCCTGCGCTCAGCACGCAGCAGCTGGTGGAAATGATCAAGCAGGTAGGGCGCCACCCGATAGAGCGCGATACCGTTTACAATACCATCACCGATTTTAAGGATTATGATTTCAGCAAGGAAAACGTTGTTGTTTAATTGCTGATCACAAGTTTTCCTGTCATTGTTTCCGTATGCCTGTCCTGCAGCTGGTAATAATAAAACCCTGCAGGCAATTCACCGCGGTCAACTACAAGGCTGCTTCCCGAAAATAGAATTGTTTTCACTTTTTGTCCGCCAGCGTCAAAAATTGTCAGTGAGGCGTCTTTCAGCTCTTTTCCGAATTCAAATACAGATTGGCGGGAAAAGGGATTTGGAAAAATCGAAGCTTCACGCTTTTTTGTAAGCGCCGGAACTTCCAATGCAAGCTGGCAGCCTGGCCCGCTGGAAGGTATGTATTCAGTGCTGTCCATGCTGTAGCACAACAGCTCGCAGGTTCCCTCAAGAAAGCTACCGCTAACAGACTCTATAAGTCCGCCGCTGCTTCCCGCTCCTTCATACAGGTAAAAAGAAACTGGGGCCGGATCTGGGTCTGTGGCCAGTTTGAACCGTTTCCTGAAACCGTAGGGTGTGGCAATGCTGTCGATCGCCACTACTGTAATAATTTGCCCGTACACAGCTTCTGTCATAGGCAGCGTATCGCCCACGGCCAGGTTATAATCAAAGAGCAGGTCTTCTGCAGGATGGCCGGGGACCCGTTTATAAATTTGAATTCCTGCTGACCGTAAGAAAAATTGTGGATTTGTATAAGGATAGGTTGTGGTATCCAGCGGCATTCCAACGTCGGAATAATGGAAGACGTTTCCTCTCTTAAAGATTTTTTTGTAGGTGTACGATGAAATAATGGTATCACCGTCGATGTAATAATTGAATATATCCTCATATCTATCACCGCCGGGCGTATAGATAACCTTCTTCACCAGCCAAACCGGGTTATTCAAAAAATACGCATTCGCCTGGGAAAAGCCGGAGCTGGATAAAAAAAGGGCGATCAGGCAGGAAAGGATGTAGCTTTTTTTCATGGGTTTGATTTTAATATATAATAAATGTAAAAAAAATTTCAGGTAAAGTCAATTGGAAAATTGAGACCTGTGAAGTGCGGCCGCATCCGGGGACAGCCTGTAGTCTGTGTATTTCCCTCCACAAATTTTAAAAATTCCACAAGCATAAACTTTGTCAGAAGAGGTTGTACCTAATTTTAACCTTATTTATGACTGCTATAAAAAAACACATTTCAAATTTCTGGGAAATCAGTAAAAAAACTGTTGTTGCCTGGAATAAAGCGGATCCTTTCCGCCAGGGCGCCATTATTTCCTATTATGCCATTTTTTCGATCCCTGCCCTCTTAGTGATCATTATTAGTGCTGCGGGCTATTTCTTCGGTAAGGAAGCCGTAAGCGGGGAGATCTCGAATCAGGTAACAGCCGCCATGGGCGCGGATACCGCCAAACAGATCGAAGAGATGGTGGCGAATTCCAGTGAGAACAAGAACAGCGTACTTGCCGCAATTATCGGGGTGATCACCTTGTTAGTGGGTGCCACTGGGGTATTTGTGCAGCTCCAGAAATCGCTCGACCTCATCTGGGAAGTAGAGGTAAAAGCAAAGAAAGCATGGCTGAAATCCCTCAAAGACCGGTTATTTTCCTTTGGCCTGATCCTGTCGATCGGCTTTTTATTACTCATCTCCCTTCTTATTTCCGCAGGGCTGGCTGCTTTTAGCGGATGGATCAAAGCGAGCCTGCCTGATTTTATGATGGCCGTATTCTTTGTGATCAGCTTTGCGGTGAATTTTGCAGTGCTCACAGTGTTATTTGCGCTGATGTTCAGGATCTTACCCGATGCCAGGGTGCGCTGGAAGGACGTATGGCTCGGTGCCATGATCACAGCCCTGTTATTCATCGCCGGTAAATTCGCGCTCGGACTGTATTTCGGGAAAGCAAACCCCGGATCGGCTTACGGGGCCGCTGGCTCAATTATTTTATTAATGCTTTGGGTCAACTATTCCAGCATGATCCTTTTCCTGGGTGCGGAATATACCAAGCAGTTTGCACTGCATTTCGGCCACGAAATTGAGCCGGCAAAAGATGCCGTAAGGATCGAAGGCTCTGAAAAGGAACGGGAAGTAAAAAACAAGCAAAAAGCCACGAACCGGGTGATCGGGAAACGAAACTGGTCGGGCGCATAAAAAACTAATCATAAGAAAGGAACATTGTCATGAGCGAAAGTAAAACACCATTTAGCAAAGAGCTGCTCGGGCTCCTGTTATTATTCTCATTTTTAGTGCTCTGGACCATCAGGTCGCATGCGGCACCTGTTGTGAAAAGCTATAAAAAAGCTGATCTGAAAACAGGGCAGAAAATTACAGCGCATCACACCAGGGCTGTAGCCCTTTAATTCCGGAACCTGAAAATGACGAAAACGCCCCATCCGAATAAAGCAGCTGTTTATAAAAAAGGAATGCTCATCCTTTTTATGAACCTGTTTTTTATTGGCCTTTTCGCCCAGCCGGGCAGCTGGAATTATTATGCCATGGGTAAGCAGGCCGTTTGCCTGGCTGAAGAAGGTTCGTTTATCTGGACAGGTACTGCTGCGGGCTTGGTCAGGATTAATAAATCAACAGGGGCCGCTACTTATTATAATAAAGCGAATTCGGGCCTGCCCGGCAATTTTATATGCGCGGTGGCTGTGGATGCAGCTGGTGTGAAATGGATTGGAACAGATAATGGACTTGTAAAATACGATGGCGCCGCCTGGACGGTTTTCAACACAGCAAACTCGGGCCTTCCCGACAACCAGGTGCTTTCTTTATCCACACAAGGCAGTGTAGTTTGGATTGGTACGCGCAATGGCTTAAGCCGGTTGAGCAGTTCCGGATGGAGCACTTATAATATTTCCAATTCACCTTTAACAACAAATTATATTCTTGCCATAACCGTGGAAGCTTCAGGGATCAAATGGATCGGTACAACCAATGAACTTGCAAAATTTGACGGCAGCAGCTGGACAATTTATAACAGCTCCAATTGCGGCATCCCGGCGGGTGGGGTTTTGTGTGTTACTATTGATAGCGATGGATCGAAATGGATCGGGACAAGTTCGGGGCTTGCTGTTTTTAATGATGTTTCCTGGACTATATATACAGCAAGCAATTCTTCCCTTCCAAATAATTCGATCTCACATATTGCTATTGATGGCTCCGGGAATAAATGGATCAGCACGCATGCATATTACCAATGCGGCTTTGTGAAGTTTGACGGCTCCTCCTGGACCTTGTACAACGGAACCTCGCATCCCTGGCTTGATGCCGACATCAGCTCTATTATTGTGGATGCTTCGGGGAATAAATGGATTGCCGGAAATGGCCTGCTTAAATTCAATGGCTCCGCCTTCAGCGAAATAAATACTTCCAACTCCGGCCTGCCGGATAATTCCGTATTCAGTATAAAAATTGATGGAGCTCAGAACAAATGGATCGGAACTAACGGCGGTGGGCTTGTAAAATATGACGGCAGCAACTGGACAAATTACAATACATCCAATTCCCCTCTTCCGCATGGTACGGTGTACAGCATGGCGATGGAAGGCAGCAGCGACCTCTGGATTGGAACGGGGAACGGCGTTGCTCATTTCAACGGTGCCGCATGGCAGGTAATGCATTCTGCGCCCGGCGGACTGCTGAGCGGAGTTGTACATTCGATCGCGGTTGATGCTGCGGGAAATAAATGGTTTGGTACCGGAACGGGCATTTCGCGTTTTAATGGCTCCTGGATGAATACGCCCACCGCGGATGCCGTTACAGCTCTTACCATTGACGGTTCAGGGCATGTGTGGGCGGGGCTGAACGGGGGCGGACTGATGGAATACGATGGCAGCGCCTGGGCCACCTACAATACCGGCAATTCCGGCCTGCCTTCCGATAACGTGGTCGCGCTGGCAGCTGATAACTCGGGTAATCTCTGGATCGGTACGTTTGGTGGGGGAATGGTAAAGTTCAATGATACCACCTGGACTGTGTATGATACGCTCAATTGTTCCATACCCGATAACTGCGTGCGTTCCATTGCGATCGACGAGAACGGCGTGAAGTGGATCGGCACCAACAATGGCTTTGGAAGTTTTGATGATTATGCCTGGGCAGCTTACCATACAACGGACTCCCCTTTGCCGGGCGCTTTTGTGCCTACTGTGGCGATAGATGCTGCCGGTAATAAATGGCTGGGGACATTGTATGGGCTGGCTACCTTCAAAGGATCCGCCGCTACAGATGTGGCAGGTAAGAACAAGCCGGAATCTTCCATGCTGGTCTACCCTAATCCTTTCGACCGGGAAGCCGTATTTAAAACAGGGCAGGAGCAGATCGTAAACGGCAGCTGTGTGCTTTACGATATACATGGCGAAAAAATACGCAGCTTTAAATTCCGCAATCCCGATTTTACCATTTCAGGGGAAGGGCTTCAGAAAGGGATTTATTTCTATGAAGTAAGCGATGGAGCGACACTGATCGGAAGAGGTAAGATCATTGTGCAATAGTCTGCAGATATAATTCACTCCCTGAGCTCACCTGTTTTTGTTATACCTGATATACTTCCTGATATTTCACACTTTTGTTCAACAGGCCGCTCCTACGGAGCTTGAAAACAGATAAGAGCCTATGTGTTACAAACAGGCCACTCCTACGGAGCTAAGAATATGCGATTATTGTTAACACGCTTCCTGTGAAAAGCCCCTTCGGGGCGACCTGTTTGTAGCGCAAGGCAAACACACAGCATTTCAAGCTCCATAGGAGCGGCCTGTTACGGCTTTTACACACAAATTGCAGTTAATTATTGAAAAGGTAAGCGGTATACGTTACCGAGAAGCCGATCCCGGATGAGATCTGCCGGGAGACATTTCTCCGGATCTGGTTGTGAGGTTCGCCGGCCACAAGCAAAGGCTGATAGCCCGACA
This sequence comes from Bacteroidota bacterium, assembly GCA_025963725.1. GTDB lineage: Bacteria > Bacteroidota > Bacteroidia > 2-12-FULL-35-15 > 2-12-FULL-35-15 > 2-12-FULL-35-15. The sequence continues at coordinate 518,282 of JAOQAE010000004.1, forward strand.
GTCCGAATCCGTAATTCACATTCAGTGAAAATTTATCATCCTTCAGGTTCCTCACATAATTGCTCATGTTCACATTGAAGGATGCGCCTGCAAAAATATGATGCATGTTGGGCGTCCGATAAGTAGAGAAGCGCTTGTCGCTGTCGAATAATTTTGAAATGTTTCTGCTCAGCAAAAATTGATAATCGGCATTCAAGCTCACTGAATATTTTCTTGCTTTTACAAAGGCCCATTTAAACCCGGTGGTTGCACCCATTCCATTGTAGCTGATATTGATGGCCGGCCCAAGCTGGTAGGTGACCCTTTCGGAGAGGTCCACGCCCATCACGAAAATCCCCACCGTTCCGAACGGGGATTTGTAGCCCGCCCCGAAGCTTGCGGAAACAGGGGCCTGCGCTCCGGCATGGAGCGAACAGATAAGAATAATAAAAACAAGCGCCTTCCTGGCCATTATAATTGAAACAGAGGTTCTGTGTCCCTGTATTTTGTGTAAAAAATAAACCGGTGATTACGCCTTTAAGAAGCCTAAGATCTTCTCAACGCTGTCTTTGGCATCACCGTAAAGCATTTCCGAATTTGATTTGTAAAACAACGGATTGTCTTCTCCCGAATAACCTGCCGACATGGAGCGCTTCATAATGATCACTTTTTCTGCTTTCCATACCTCGATCACCGGCATTCCGTAAATAGAGCTTGCCGGATCATCTTGTGCACTTGGGTTCACCACATCATTAGCGCCGATCACCATCACCACATCCGTATTAGGCATATCATCGTTGATCTCGTCCATTTCCAGTACAATATCGTAAGGTACGTGTGCCTCAGCCAATAACACATTCATGTGTCCGGGTAAGCGGCCTGCCACCGGGTGAATGGCAAAGCGTACATTTTTTCCTTCCCTGCGCAGTGTCTGCACCATATCAAAGATCGGGTATTGCGCTTTCGCGACAGCCATCCCGTAGCCCGGAACGATCACCACCGATTTAGCTTCTTTTAATAAAGCCGCTACCTCTTCATGGTTCAGTGCGGTAACTTCACCTTCAATTACTTTGGCTTCACCTTTGGCAGCCGGGGCATTTCCAAAGCCACCTAAGATCACGGAGAAAAAAGAGCGGTTCATTGCCTTGCACATGTGAATGGAAAGGATCGCTCCCGAGCTGCCCACGAGGGCGCCCGTAACAATCAAAAGATCGTTACCGAGCATAAATCCGGCAGCCGATGCAGCCCACCCGGAATAGGAGTTTAACATACTCACAACAACCGGCATATCTCCGCCGCCGATCGCCATTACGAGCATTACCCCGATAAAGCAGGCGATTGCCGTCATGATGCCTAAATAAAGCAAGCCGTTTGTGCCTTCCTGCTGCGCGAACAACACACCCAGCACCACACAAATGATCAATAAAATGATGTTTACCGCATGCCTGCCGGGATACAACAATGCTTTGCTGCGGACTTTGCCTTCCAGCTTACCCCATGCAATGATAGAGCCTGTGAAGGTGATAGCGCCGATAAAGATGCCGATGTATACTTCGGTTAAGTGAATGATGTGTGATGCACCTTCCAGGGTTTGTGTTTTCGGATCGAGATAAGAACCGAAGCCAACCAGTACGGCTGCCAATCCCACGAAGCTGTGCAGGATCGCCACCAGCTGGGGCATAGCTGTCATCTCCACTTTCCGCGCAAGCATCAAGCCTATTACGGAAGCTATGGCAATGGCTGCAATGATGTAAACCTGTCCGGCAACGCCTTCACCCAGCACGGTAGCTAAAATAGCTATTGCCATCCCTATGATGCCGTAATACACCCCACGCTTCGCAGATGCTTGTGAGGATAATCCCCCTAAACTTAAAATGAACAGGATACTTGCAAATAAATACGCTGCTGTTTGAATTCCTATAGCCATAATATTTTTTAACTCTTAATTAGTTTATTATTTATACCGTGAAGCTGCTTCTTATTTTTTAAACATGTTCAGCATACGATAGGTAACCATAAAGCCTCCGACAATATTAATACTTGCGACCAAGATCGCTACAGAAGCAAGAATGGTCATAGGGTTCGTAATGTCGTCTGTAGTCTGCAACAAGCCGCCAACAACGATAATACCGCTGATGGCATTGGTTACAGCCATTAAGGGAGTGTGCAATGAGTGCGCAACGTTGGTGATCAGCTGCCAGCCTACAAACACTGCCAGCACAAACACCGTGAAATGCTGGATGAATTCAGCCGGTGCATAACGGCCAACGAGGAACAGTAATACTCCTACTACGCCAAGGCGGATAAACATAGATGCAGTGGCTTTTTTTACTTCTGCAGCCTCGGATATTTTCTTTTCCTCTGCAGTAGGGGCCGGTGCTTTTTTAGCGCCACCGCCAGCCGTAGGGCTTACCGGAAGGGGGGCAGGAGGCCAGTTGATCTTGCCGTTATAAGTTACCATTGCTCTCGACACAACAGCATCTTCCATGTCGATCTTCCATTTGTCTGCTTTGCCCATGTCATCCAGTAAATGACATAAGTTATTTCCGTAAAGCTGTGAAGCCTGGTGCGGCAGCTGGTTCAGCTTGCCGATAATCGTTACTCCGTTATCGGTAGTATAGATCTCTCCGTTCTTGGTTAATTCGCAGTTTCCGCCTGATGATGCAGCCAGATCCACAATTACGGAGCCCGGCTTCATAACAGCCACATGATCGGCAAGGATCAGCTTAGGAGCCGGCCTGCCGGGGATCTGTGCCGTGGTGATAATAATATCCACTTCGGCTGCCTGTGCCTTGAACAAAGCCATCTCGGCAGCGATAAACTCCTTGCTCATTTCTTTTGAGTAACCCGATGAGGTTGCCCCGTCTTCTTCGATCTCCACGGTAAGGAACTGCGCTCCCATCGATGCGATCTGCTCGGCCACTTCCTTGCGGGTATCGAACGCCCTAACGATCGCGCCCAATGAGTTGGCGGCACCGATCGCGGCAAGTCCGGCCACCCCGGCGCCGATCACCAGCACCTTTGCCGGCTCTACTTTACCTGCGGCGGTGATCTGCCCGTTTAAAAATCTTCCGAAATGATAGGATCCTTCAATAACTGCCCTGTATCCGGCGATATTTGCCATGGATGAAAGAACGTCCATTTTCTGCGCCCTCGAGATCCGCGGGATCGCATCCATTGCGATCGCATTTACTTTTTTATCGGCCAGCTTCTGAAGCAATGCCTGGTTTTGTGCCGGCCATAAATAGCTGAGCGTCACAAGGCCTTCCTTCATCATGTCCACTTCTTCCATGGAAGGCTCTTTTACCTTCAGCACGATATCCGATTTGCCGTATATATCGGCAGCTGTAGCCACTATTTTAGCGCCGGCTTCTTCAAACTCCTTATCAGAAAAGTTGGCCTTTATCCCTGCGTTATGCTGAATATAAACTTCAAAACCCTGCTTTTGCAGTCGTTTGACGGTTTTGGGAGTTGCAGCAACTCTTAACTCATTTGGAAAAATTTCCGATGGAATGCCTACCTTCATAATTCAACTATATTAGGTTTACTTGTGTTTTGCGAACGAATTTTGCGTCCCGAAAGTAGTAAAATAATGGTAATTGACCAAAAGCAGGGGGAAATCCATCAAAATAGGGGCATTGGGGAGAGATGCCGTGTCGCGCACGGCATGACGGTGCCAAAGGGAATAAAAAAGTTACGATTTCCTTAGCTTCACAGCTACATCCGGGTAATCGGTGATCAGCCCGTCCACGCCCCATTCGATCAGGCGCTTCATGTCCTCATCGTGGTTGATCGTCCAGGGAATGACCCTGCAGCCATGCTGGTGCGCCTGTTTGATCGTATGCTCCTTTGTGAGCTTCAGCGCGGGATTGTACATGTAGGGCGTAAAGCCTAATTTCCGGATGTTATTGTCTACAGAGCCGGTATTGGCAACCAGCAGCCCGATCCTCAGCTCCGGGTCGAGCTTGTGAACGGCCTGCAGGCTCCGGATGTCGAAGCTCTGGACAAGGATGCGTTCAGCGATGTTGTATGGGGTTATAACATTGTGCAGCAGCTCCGCGATCCGCTGCGGGTCGGGATGCCATTTGCCATCGCCAACCTTCCCGCTTTTGATCTCGATGTTATAGGTCACCAGCGGATAATTGTTGTCGCGGCAGAACTGGTCCAGCACCTCGATCACTTCGCTCAATAAAGGCTTGTATTCGGCGGAAGCCTGCTGCATCGGAAATTCGCTGTTCACCCTTTGTCCGCAGTCGTAGGCCCTGATCTCCGCATACGTCATCCTGTGCAGGTTATGCTGCTTCAGGGCTTTTACCTTTTCGCCGTTAGGCTCCGAGCAGAACTTATAGTTGAACCAGGGCTCATGCGATACCACCACCTGCGAATCCTTTGAAATGATCACGTCCAGCTCGATGGCATCCACGCCCAGCTTCACAGCTTCCTTGAATGCCGTTAATGTGTTCTCGGGGAAATGCCCCCGGAAGCCCCTGTGCCCGTGTATCTCTGTTTTTTTGCTCAAGGTGATGATCTGTGCCTGCAGCAATTGTGGCAGGACAAGGAAAAGGGTAATGATGTATTTAAGCATTTGTTCTTATATCCCTGTAAAGGTACGAAATTTTAGGCTAAATCTTAAGCGCCGCAGTTTGCGTATATTTAAAAAAATACATCATGAAAACGCTTTGCATTGCTTTTCTCACCGCAGTATTCCTTCATCTTCCCACTATGGAAAAGAACAAATATGCCTATGTCGCCCTCGGCGATTCATACACGATCGGCACGGGCACCACGCCTGAAAACTCATGGCCGGTGCTGCTTTCAAAGCATCTGTCGGAAAGCGGCATCAGCATTGTGCTCGAGGCAAATCCGGCGCACAACGGCTGGACCACCAAGGATGTAATTGAAAGAGAGCTTCCTGTTTTTGAAAGCTCCAGCCCGAGCTTCACTACCCTGCTGATCGGTGTGAACGACTGGGTGCAGGGCATGGATGAAAAAACATTCCGGAAGAACCTTGTTTACATCATTGAAAAGGTGCAGGCGAAGCTGCCGGACAAATCAAAATTTGTGCTCATCACCATTCCTGATTTCGGTGTAACGCCAACAGGGGCAATGTACAGCAATGGCAGGGATATTTCGAAGGGCATTGCCGAATTTAATAAGATCATTCTCGAGGAAGCAAAAAAGCGGGATCTCAAAACCGCTGACCTGTATGCGCAATCCAAAGAAATGGGGAAGGACAGGTCGCTGGTGGCGGATGACGGGCTTCATCCTTCGGCGAAAGGATACGCCACCTGGGAAAAGCTGATCTTTCCGGTGGTGTATGGGGTGTTGAAGTAATGAAGAACCACCCCTGGCCCCTCCTGGGAGGAGGGGAATGCATTGTGCGAGCGAGAACATATTGGTAAAGGATAATGATGCAGTATAGCTGAACGTGCTCCCTCCTTTTAGGAGGGTTGGGGTGGTATACTTGTAATTCGTACCAATTAATTCTTTTCGTAATTTTGCAGCATGCAACTGGATACATTAAAGCAGCGGGCTCAAAAGGCGGAGCTCGGCACAAAAAAGCTGTTCGATAAATTAAAGCGTAAAACACCGAAAACACTCGATGATGTGGTGCATCGCCTGCACGATGAAGCCTTTGAAAATACCGATTGCCTGAAATGCGCCAATTGCTGTAAAACCACTAGCCCTATTTTTTATGAGCGCGATATCGACCGTGTATCAAAGCGGTTAAAAATGCGCCCATCCGACTTTATCGCGAAGTACCTGCACATCGATGAGGATAAGGATTACGTTCTGAATGTGGCGCCCTGCCCCTTCCTGGATTCGGAAAATTATTGTCTCGTGTACGAAGACCGCCCCACTGCCTGCCGCGAATACCCGCATACCAACAGGAAGCGCTTTCACCAGATCCTCGATCTTACGGTAAAGAATACGGCAATTTGTCCAGCTGTGTATGCAGTAGTAGAGGAAATGAAGAAGAAGTTTCCCTTGTAACGTGTTAATTCTTCTTCTTGTAAAAATTATCCGCCTTCACCGCCATAAAGTTCTGCGGCTTCTCTAAATTCTTAAACCCGAACTTCTCATACAGCGTATGCGCATCCCTTGTCAGCAGGCAGAAATTGCGCAACCCCTGCAGTTGCTCATGCTTCATGATGCATTCCATCAGCCATTTGGATAATCCTTTGCCACGCTCTTCTTCGATGATGAACACATCGGCGAGATAAGCGAATGTGGAGTAATCGGAGATCACCCTTGCAAAGCCAACCTGCGAATCATTATGATAAACCCCGAAGCATAAGGAGTTCTCAATTGATTTTTTTACAATTGCCTGCGGGATCTCTTCCGCCCAGTAAGAGCGGCTGAGATAGCCATGAATGAAAGCAAGGTCGAGCCGGGAGCTGTCGCTGCTGATGGTGTAATTGTTTTGTGTGTATGTTTCTGGTTTCATTTTCTTTTTAACCGGGTATGTTAACCGCAAAGTTCGCAGAGGTGTACGCAAAGTCCGCAAAGTTTTATTCGGCTACGATGGCCATTTTTGTTCCGTCGGGACTGATGGCGATGCGGGTGATGTTCTTAATTCCATATTGGGAAAGATTAGCCATAACAGACCATTCACTTTTGTAGTCATCAGCGAAATGCTGTTGGTTTTCAATAATTTCGGCATTAACCGATGAAATGAGTTTGTTGTTCAGAAAGCAAAAGTCTTCACTATTAAAGTTCTTTACACAAAATGGAAAGCTTTGTTGGTTTCTGAGATCAACAGTATAAAAAACATTTTTATATGAATAGAAAAAGCGTGTCTGCTCATTCACCTTTCCAAGCGCCATTCCTCTGGAAATAGTATCATGTTTGATTATAGTTGAAACTTGAGTTGAAAGGTCCGTAAATACAAGTTGAAAAGGATTGGTGATTAAATAGAGCGCAACATGTTTTTCATCGATCCAGCAATGATACCCGATCGAATCCACTTTGTCCATCACGAGGCTTGGCGCACCGCCTTTCAATGGAAATTTCCAGAGGCGCTGCACGCTGTCGGGCTCCACCATCACCACCGAAATGTTTTTACCATCCGGCATAAAAGTAGGGGAGTATTCGCTGGTTGCAGGTGTGTTGGTAAATTGTGAGATCTGTTTTGTTTTCAGATCATACTTGTAAATATCGGATTGCTTTTCATCGCGGATGGAAGTGTATAAAATGTATTTTCCGTCAGGAGAAAAAGATGGCTGGTTATCGTAACCTGCGCGGTTGGTAATGTTCACGGGGTTGGAGAGAATGATGGTATCCTTCGTTGCTTTTATATCCAGCAGCCAGATGTCGGTGTTGGGGAGCTGCGCAAAAAGCGTGTGACTGAAAAGAAGGCTGAAGTATAAGATTGTGTTTTTCATGTTTTGTTTTTAACCGCAAAGACGAGATTGCTTCGTCGCGAAAAGCTCCTCGCAATGACGTTCTGCTATTGCCAACTGTTTTTTTATTGCCTACTGCAAAATTGCCAACTGCCAACTAAAATGAGATTGCTTCGTCGCGAAAAGCTCCTCGCAATGACGTACTGCTATTGCCAACTCTTTTAAATTGCCTACTGCCTACTGCCCACGGCCTACTGATTCTTCTTCATCTCTTCCGCAATTTCCTTCTGCACCTGGTCTTCACTGCTCCCGAGTGCTGATATGATTTGCTGCTGCTCATTCTTTGTCTTGTTCTGGCTCAGCTTGAATTTTCCATCCAGCTTCGTTACTTCGATCTCAAACGCAACGATCTCCTTCAGCATATTGTTCACGTATCCCGGCGCGAGATTCTTCCATTGCTCCATGAACTTTTCCTCAAACTTGTGGATGGTCCTTTCCATCAGGTTCCATACCTCTTTCGGCTCATCGATGATCCTTGCTTTTCCGTAAGCATGCACCGCGATATAATTCCATGTGGGTACATTCTGCTGCTTTTCGTAATGCGATGGGGAAATGTATGCATGCGGGCCCTGGAAGATAATGAGCAGGTCGTTGCCCGCAAAGCTCTGCCACTGAGGGTTTGCCTTCGCCATGTGCGATACAAGGAACAGTTTTTCATCGCGCGTTTCGATCACAAAAGGCAGGTGCGTGGCTATTGGCACATTATTCGCACTGCTCACAAGGTTGGCAAAATTATGAGCCTGCATGAACGCGATCAGCTTCTCCCTGTCGTCCTCGCGGTAATAAGGTGGAATATACATACCGTTTTTATTTTTAACTTTAGCTAAATTACGAATTATGAAGAAACTGTTTTTTTTATTTTTGATAATATCGTCAACAGCTGCGGCCCAGGAGCTGACGCTAAAAAAGGCCACGATGCAAACGGTGAACCAGGGCGCTTCGCCAACTTCATCCACCACCTACAATGTATTCCTGTGCCAGTGCAAAAAAGGCAAATGGAGCATCGATTCGGTGATCAGCACATCTTCCGGCCAATCTGTAAAGTTCAACATGGTAAAGGTGGATAACCCCGATGCGGCTTCACCGGATTATAAAAAGCTCGATTCGTATTCCAGCCTGGGGACAGGAAATTACCTCATCAGCTTCGGAAAAACAAAGCAACGCGGAAGCGGGCGCCCGGGCTCACCGCAGAATACAAAAGTAGATACTACGAATATTGATGGGGGTGTGGTCATTTATTATTCCGAAGGAAAAAAGAGAAAACAGCTGAAGGTGATCGAGTTCGAGCAGCTCGAAACGATCGATGCGCCTTAGTCGTTACACACAAACACGAAAGCGGGAGGGATGTTGATGGGCGTAAAGCCGATCTCAACATTGTTGAATGTGCCTTTCAGCTTTTTATAGGCATTCAGCGAATACTGGTACTGCATGAAGAGTCCGGTTGGCTTCAGCACTTTCTTCACCACCGTTAAAATATTTCTTACGATGCCGTTGGGGATCATCGCAAACGGAAGTGATGACACAATGTAATCCACATGCTCGATCTTATATTCCAGGAGGTACAGCTCGATGTTCTCGGCAGTGTCGCTGATGATCTTTAAGCGCGGATCTTTGATCTCGTTCAGGATCTTGCAGAATCCGGTATTGATCTCGAAAGCCAGCAGCACCGAATCTGCCGGCATCAGGTTGAGCAGCTCGTGTGTTATGCTGCCGGTGCCCGGGCCGAATTCCACGATGCATCTCACCGTTTTGAAATCGATGGGGCTCAGCATTTTTTTCACCAGGAAACGCGAGCTCGGAGCAATGGCTCCAATGTTCTTGGTTTGCTTTAAAAAAGCGGAAAAGAAATTTTTCTTACTCACGCGGCTTAATTTTTGAATCTGCCCGCTTCTGTGTTACGGGTTGAATAATGTGGTCTGTTTGCCGAAGGTACTACTTTTTTCATGATTCAGCAGCCATTCCTTTCTCCAGAGCCCTCCGCCGTATCCCACAAGCTTTCCGCTTACGCCGATCACCCTGTGGCAGGGCACAATGATGGAGATCGGGTTGCTGCCATTGGCATTTCCCACTGCCCTTGTCGCATTGGCATCGCCGAGCATCCGTGAAATATCAAGATAGCTTACTGTGCGGCCGTAAGGAAGGGTGGAAAGCTTCTCCCAGACGCGTTTCTGAAAATCGGTGCCCTTCGGATTCACTTTGATCCCGAATTCTTTTCGCAGGCCTTTGAAGTATTCTTCCACCTGCAGCAGGCATTCTTTCAGTGCGGGATGCACTTTGGCGGAACTGTGCTTGCGCTCATCCACAAAATAAAGCGTGGCAATGCCATCTTCGTTTCCGCTAATCTCGATCAGGCCGATGGGAGAGGAGTAATATGCATAATGAAGTTCCATGTGTGTTGCAAAGGTAAAAAGAAAAACCCACAGTTTCCCGTGGGTTTTAACTCTGCGTTCTCCGCGCCTCTGCGAGAAAACTTTATTTTCGATAAGCTTAAAAACAATATTTATTCTCCGCGATCAGCTTTGCCGAAACAGCTCTCCTCAGCTCAGTTGTGTTCAGCGGTTCTGTTTTTGTAAAGCGCTTGATGCCCATCAGCATTCCGCGCTGCTCGTCGCCATCCGCGAAGCTGTTGATCGCTTCCTTGCCCGATTTATGGATTTTGTCGGCCGCATCATTGATGTAAACCTTCATCATCGCGATCTGCTCCTTGCATGCATCTTCGCCTTTCATGCCCACTAATTTTTCAACGCGCAGCAGCACCGATTCCGATACGTATGTTTCAATGATCATATCGGCGATGTTCATCAGCACTTCCTGCTCTTTTGCAAGCTGGGTCATGAGCTTCTGAACGGCAGCTCCGGCAACCATCAGCACTGCTTTTTTGAAATTAGCTACTGTTTTTTTGTCGGCGGAAAAAGCCCCTGTTTCAGCGCTGCCCATATCCGGGATGCTCATGAGTTCCGCTGCCACTTTCTGCGCCGGGCCCATCAGGTCGAGCTCGCCTTTCATGGCGCGCTTCAGCATCATGTCAACGGTAAGCATCCTGTTGATCTCGTTCGTTCCTTCAAAGATGCGGTTGATACGTGCATCGCGGTAAGCCCTGTCCATAGGAGCTTCCGCGCTGTAGCCCATTCCGCCGTAGATTTGCACTCCTTCATCTACAACGTAATCCAGTACTTCGGAGCCATGCACCTTTACGATGGCCGCTTCCACGGCGAACTGCTCAACGCCTTTTAATTTCGCCTTCGCTTCATCCATTCCGCCTGCGATCAGTGATTTGATGGCATCCTCGATGTTCTGGCTTGCGCGGTAGATCGCAGATTCCGCTGCGTAAATGCGTGTAGCCTGCTCTGCCAGTTTATAGCGGATCGCTCCGTATTTGGAGATCGGCCTGCCGAACTGCTGGCGCTCATTTGCATACTGCACCGCCTTGGTGGTTGTTTCCTTGCTTCCGCCAATTGCTGCACCTGCCAGCTTGATGCGGCCAAGGTTCAATATATTTACAGCGATCTTGAAGCCGTTCTGCCTGTCGGATAAAAGGTTCTCAACCGGCACTTTGCAATCGTTAAAGAATACCTGGCGCGTGGAGCTTCCCTTGATGCCCATTTTGTGCTCTTCCGGGTTCAGGGAAATGCCGCCGAATGCTTTTTCCACGATGAATGCGGAAAGGTTCTCGTCGTTGTCGATCTTCGCGAACACTGTGAAGATATCTGCAAAGCCGCCATTGGTGATCCACATTTTCTGCCCGTTAAGGATATAGTGTTTTCCATCGGCCGATAATACCGCTTTTGTTTTTCCCGAGTTGGCATCCGATCCCGAAGCCGGCTCTGTTAAGCAATACGCCGCTTTCCATTCACCGCTTGAAAGCTTCGGAATGTATTTCGCTTTCTGATCAGCATTACCATAATATAAGATGGGCAATGTGCCGATCCCTGTGTGTGCGGAGATCGCCACTGCAAAAGAATGCCCTGCACCAAGGATCTCTGTGGCCAGCATTGATGTGGTGAAATCCTTCCCGAACCCGCCGTATTCTTCCGGCACGGAAATGCCCAGCAGTCCGAGCTCGCCTGCCTTGTTGAGCAGGTCAACCATCAGTCCTTCTTCCTGCGCATCAATGCGGTCGAGGCTGTTCCATACATGCTGTGCAAGAAAATCATGGCAGGTTTGTGCGATCATTTGCTGTTCTTCATTCCATTCTTCCGGGATGAATACGTCTTTTGCTTCTGTTTCTTTGATGAGGAATTCGCCTCCTTTTAATGTTGACATATATTAGAAATATTAAATAATTGGTTTCATTTTTTCGCTTAGAATAAGTTCTGCCCCCTCTCCTCCGGAGAGGGGATTAAGGGGTGAGGTATTTAGTTAAGCATTTCGAAGATCCCCGCAGCGCCCTGCCCGGTCCCTACGCACATGCTTACGATCCCGTATTTTTTATTCCGGCGCTTCAGCTCACTAAATAATTGTACCGACAGCTTGGCTCCCGAACAGCCCAGCGGGTGCCCGAGGGAAATAGCGCCGCCGTTCACATTCACGATCTCGGGGTTCAGCTTTAATTCACGTACTACCGCTAACGATTGTGATGCAAACGCTTCATTCAGCTCCACGAGGTCGATCTGGTTGAGGCTCATTCCCGCTAATTTCAATGCTTTCGGGATAGCCGCAATGGGGCCTATTCCCATAATGCGCGGAGGAACGCCTGCCGCTGCAAAGCTTACCATACGCGCAATAGGAGTCAGGTTGTTCTCTTTCAAGAACTTTTCGCTCACGATCATTACAAATGCAGCTCCGTCGCTTGTCTGCGACGAATTACCAGCCGTAACACTTCCCTTCGCATCGAACACGGGCTTTAATTTTGCCAGCGCTTCGAGCGTTGTATCGGCGCGCGGGCCTTCATCTGTATCCACAATAAAATCGCGCGTTTTCTTTTTCTCATTTTCATCGATATACGTTTCAGTAACTTTCACCGGAACGATCTCCTCTTTGAACTTGCCTTCCTTAATGGCCTTGATGGCTTTTAAATGCGAGTTGAACGCAAATGCATCCTGGTCTTCACGGCTCACATTGTATTCCGTTGCAACCGCCTCTGCCGTTAAGCCCATTCCCCAGTAATGATCGGGATGAGCAAGCGCAACGCCTGCATGCGGAACAATTCTCCAGCCGCCCATCGGGATCAGGCTCATGCTCTCTGCGCCGCCTGCAACAATGCAATCGGCCATGCCTGCATGGATCTTGGATGCCGCAATGGCAATGGTTTCCAGGCCGGAAGCGCAATAGCGGTTCACGGTCATGCCGGAAACCTTATCGGTATTAAAGGCCATCAATGAAATTAAACGCGCCATGTTGAGGCCCTGCTCAGCTTCCGGCATTGCGTTGCCCACGATAAGATCGTCTACCTGCTCGTGCGACACGTTCGGCACCGAAGCCATTAAATGTTTAATGACATCCGTTGCCATGTCGTCAGGACGGGTGAAACGGAATCCGCCCCTGTTGGCTTTGCCTACTGCGGATCTGAAACCTGCTACTATATATGCATTCATTCGATTGGAATTTTTAATGTTTGTTTAATTACGTAGAACCTTACCACCTGTTATAATGCTCTGCAGCCTTTCCAGCGTTTTCTTCTCACCGCAAAGGCTTAAGAACGCTTCACGCTCGAGGTCAAGCAAATATTGCTCGCTTACCAATGTAGGTTGTGAAAGGTCGCCGCCGCAAAGCACATAAGCCAGCTTCTGAGAGATCTTCACATCGTGCTCGCTGATGTAATTACCTACCTTCATGGAATTAGCGCCGAGGTAAGCCAGTCCGAGCGCCTGTTTGCCAAGCACGCGGATGTCTTTGCGGTGCGCCGGCATGGTATATCCGGCTTCCGCCAGCTCGATGCAGTTTAATTTCGCTTCTGCCAACAAGCGGTTGCGGGAGATCACCACCACATCTTTGCCTTTTCTTAAATAGCCAAGGTCGAATGCTTCATACGCCGATGTTCCCACCTTTGCCTGTCCAACGGTCAGGAAACGGTCGCGGAAATTGTTCAGCTCGATGTCGCCTTCCTGCAATTCATCTGATAATCTAACAGCGAATTCTTTTGTTCCGCCACCACCGGGGATCAGCCCAACGCCGAATTCAACAAGTCCCATATAGGTTTCCGCATGGACAACAACTTTATCGGAATGCATGCTCATTTCGCAGGCGCCGCCCAGCGCAAGGTTGTGCGGGGCAACCACCACGGGGATGGACGAATAGCGCACGCGCATCATCGTATCCTGGAATGTTTTGATCGCAAAATTCAATTCGTCATATTCCTGCTCCACCGCCATCATAAAGATCATCCCTACGTTTGCACCGGCAGAGAAATTAGCGCCTTCATTCGAGATCACCAGCCCGCGGAAATCCTTTTCCGCGATCGCGATCGATTTGTTAATGCCTTCAATTACTTCGGCGCCGATCGAATTCATCTTCGTGTTCCATTCTAAATTCACAATGCCGTCACCAATGTCGGTCAGCGTAGCTCCGGAATTTTTCCACACTGTTTTGCTTGCGCGGATATTATCGAGGAGGATGAATGATTCTGTTCCCGGAATTACTTTATATGCTTTTGAAGGAATGTCGTAATATTTTTTGCTGCCGTTCTCTACCTTGTAGAAGGAGGTGGCTCCGCTTGCCAGCATGTCGTAGATCCATTGCGCTGGCTTGTTGCCCGCGGCTTCCATGGCCTTTACCGTGTCGGCAACGCCCAGTGCGTCCCATGCTTCGAAGGGGCCTAATTCCCAAGCAAAGCCGGCGTTCATTGCCGCATCTATCTTGTACAGCTCATCCGTGATCTCCGGGATGCGGTTGCTCACATAGGCGAACAATCCGTAGAAGGAAGTACGGTAAAACTCACCGGCCTTATCTTTTCCTGCAAGCAGCACTTTCATGCGCTCGCGTAAATTATCGATGGATTTGGTTTGCTCCAGTGTTGCGAATTTCGCTTTCACCGAGGGCTTGTATTCCAGTGTTTTCAGATCGAGGGAGTGGATCTCCGATTTGCCGTTCGCGCCTTTTACCTTTTTGAAAAAGCCCTGTTCTGTTTTGCTTCCCAGCCATTTGTTCTCCACCATTTTGGCAACATAGCCGGGGATTTTGAATACGTCGATGGCTTCATCCTTTGGACAACTTTGCGCCACGCCGTTCGCTACATGCACAAGCGTATCGAGGCCGACAACGTCGCAGGTACGGAAGGTCGCCGATTTCGGGCGGCCAAGCACCGGCCCTGTTAATTTATCCACTTCATCGATCGTGAGGTCCATCTTCTCAACAGTGTGGAAGAGGCTCATGATGCCGTAAACGCCGATCCTGTTGGCGATGAAAGCGGGAGTATCCTTGCATAGAACGGTTGTTTTCCCAAGGTACAGCTCGCCGTAATGCATCAGGAAGTCGATCACTTCAGGTGAAGTCTTTGGCGTTGGAATTATCTCGAGCAAACGTAAATAGCGTGGCGGATTGAAGAAGTGTGTCCCGCAGAAATGCTTCTGGAAATCTTCGCTGCGCCCTTCGTTCATCAGGTGGATCGGGATCCCGGAAGTGTTGGAGCTGATGAGTGTTCCGGCCTTGCGGTATTTCTCCACATTTTCAAACACCTGCTTTTTAATATCGAGGCGTTCGATCACCACTTCAATGATCCAGTCGCAGCTTGCGATGTCTTTCATGTTGTCGTCGAAGTTGCCGGTAACAATGCGCTTTGCAAACGACTTGCGGTAGATAGGCGAGGGGTTCGACTTCAATGCAAATGCCAGTGCATCGTCCACAATTTTGTTGCGTGATTTTTTATCCGCTCCCGCATCTTTCGGCACAATGTCGAGCAGGATCACTTCAATGCCGATGTTCGCAAAATGGCAGGCAATGCGGCTTCCCATTACTCCTGAGCCAAGCACTGCAACCTTTTTAATTGTTCTGTTCATAATGGATCAATTTTATTTTTATAGGCTTTTGTATTGAATGTGGGTGTAGACGTCAGTTCGAGTTTTCGCCTTTTTGGCGAAAGTATCGAGAACTGGTCTACTTCTCGATACGCTCCACTGCGTTGCGCACTCGAAGTGACATAGTCATTAGTAATTTAACCAACATTCCTCTGCATAATATATTTATCCTTGTCTGATCAGTTTATGCTGCTCTTCGGCAAGCTGGCTGATCTCGCTGATCGTTTTTATAAAATCCTCGATCCGCTGTTTGCCGATCTTATTTTCAATCAAGGTATTAAAATTACGTACAATATTCTTAGCAAGCTCCTTATTTTCCTTGCCTTTTTGTGTCAGGATTATTTTCACCTTCCGCTTGTCGGTTTTATCGCTTTTGCGGATGATCATTTTCTCCTCTTCAAGGGTTTTGATGATGCGTGAAAGGGAGGTGCTTTCCATGCCCAGCATGGGTGCGATCTCGGAAGCATAGGCGCCTTCATCGCTGTCGATGTTCAGCAGAAAATGGCCGATGGCGATGCTGCCGCCGTACTGCGCGGCTTCCGCATTGTACATCCTGCTGATGATCTGCCAGGAGGTCTTGATCTTTGAATCGATTGTTTCGGTATGCTTTTTTGCCATTTCTTATGCAAACATAATAATCTTTTATTTATTATGCAAGCATAGTAAATGAAAAATAAAGCCGGCTGAAGGAATATTTTTCCCGGTGCCTTTATTCCCATAACTTTGCTGCATCTTACGCTATGCAGATCCAGTACATCCTTGAAGTTACCGGCACCGGCTTTTTTGCCATCTCCGGTGCGCTTGCCGCCAACGATAAGGCTCAGCCCGATTGGTTCGGCGCCAGCTTTATCGGCTTTATTACTTCCATTGGCGGCGGAAGCCTGCGTGATATCCTGCTGGGCAGCTACCCGCTCGTGTGGGTGCACGACCTTAATTTTGTGTATGCCATTTTCATTGGGGTGGTGCTTGCCAGCATTTTCTTTAAGGTGCTGATCCGCCTCCGCAAAACATTCTTCCTGTTCGATACAGTCGGGATTGCCATGTTCACCATCGTGGGCACCGAGAAAGCCCTGAGCCTTGGCGTAGATCCTGTGATCGCGGCCATCATGGGAATGTTTTCCGCCGTAATGGGCGGCGTGATCCGCGATGTGCTCACCAATGAGATCCCGATCATCTTTAAAAAGGAAGTGTATGCCACAGCCTGCCTTTGCGGCGCCATCGCTTATTTGTCGCTCGATGCCCTCGGACTGGAGCGGAATGTGAATTTCATTCTTTCTGCGCTGCTCATTATCGGGATCCGCCTGGTGGCCGTGAAAATGAATTTGAGCCTGCCGAAGTTTATTAGGGAGGATAGAATTGAATAGGAGAACACACCCCTAGCCCCTCTCAAGAGGGGAACCGACGCTGCTATTATTGAGCATTGTTCTGCTATTGATGTTGTTTCGTTCGAGCAGTAGGTATACTGCCTGTTAGCGCCAATTCCCCGGTTCATCCTGAGCGAAGCCGAAGGAAGAGGGGTTAGGGGTGTGTTTTGTAATAGATGAAAATGAGCATTTCTTTTCATTTTAAAAAAATCTCAAAAATTTAAAGTATTTCCTTCTCTCAATCGTCTTCTAAGTATAACCCGCTGTTAAATGAGTGTTGACACCCTTCATGAATCGAAGAACAAAGAGATCGATACAACCGTTCACAAAGAACAGGGGAAGCTGCTCAGTTTCATAAATACACGCATGCCTTCTGCAGAGGATGCGGAAGACATTCTGCAGGATGTTTTCTATGAATTTGTGGAAACGGCACGAGAAGCCGAGCCCCTCGAAAAGGCGGTGGCATGGCTGTACAGGGTGGCTCGGAACAAGATCACCGACTGGTACCGCAAAAGAAAGCCGGAGCGCTTTGAGAACCGGAGCGTAGGCAATGAGGAGGAAGATGAGCCGCTGTTCTTAACGGATATCCTCGCTTCCCTCGACAGGCCTGCCGATGATCAGATGCTGCTCAAGGCGATCTCGGAAGAGCTGAGCGATGCGCTCGGGATGCTTCCCGATAAGCAAAGGGAAGTGTTTGTGCTGCATGAGCTGGAAGGCTTCAGCTTACAGCAGATCGCCGACCGCACTCAAACACCTTTGAAAACGGTGATCTCCAGGAAACATTACGCGGTTCAATTTTTAAGGGAACACCTGCGCGGGTTATATGACGAATTGTTAAGCTAAACGAATGTCACTTCGAGTGCGAGGTACGAGCGTATCGAGAAGTGCTCAAAGCTCAGTTCTCGATACGACTCCACTGCGTTTCGTCACTCGAACTGACAGAAGAATTATTAAAACAACCTTAATCAAAAATTTAAATTGAAAAATAACATGAAAAATTTAAAACTAATGATCGGGCTGAAGATCGCAGGAATGACATTGCTGTTCGGCTCATTGCTGGGCTTCGTAACCATGGGCCTCTGGAACTGGCTGGTGCCCGGCTTGTTTCACGGCCCTGTAATTACTTTCTGGCAGGCGATCGGACTGTTCGCGCTTTCAAAGATCCTTTTCGGCGGATTCAAAGGCAAGGGCGGCAGCAGATGGGGCGGAAGGCCGCGTCACGAATACTGGAGAAAAAGAATGGAAGAGCGTATGGCGAACATGACAGAAGAAGAAAAAGAAAAATTCAGGAACCGTTGCAGCTGGAGAAGCGCGCAGTAAGATCATCAGCCTGGCAAGAAAAAAGGCCTCGAGTGTGTGGAGCTGGAGTAGGAGAATGTAGAAAATTTTAGGTATATTTGGTTGAATAAAATTTCAGCACCCAATGAAACAACTTTATACCTATTGCTTTGCGATCATTACAGCCGCATCTGCCGTTGCCTACATCGCTTCAACCACATCTCCTGCAAAAGGATCCGCATCCCATGAAGAAGGCGAGCGCTCCCATGAAGGCATGGAAGACGATGCCATCGAGCGCATGGAGTGGGAGCTTGCCCGCCTTGCAGACCCCGCTACCGGGCAGATCCCGGAAAATATCCGCCAGAAAGAGCTTGCCTTTGCAGCCACGCTTCCTTCCGATGCGCAGCTTACCGGCAATCGCGCACCCATATTAAATGTAACAAGCCGCGGCCCCTGGAACTTAGGAGGCAGAACCCGCGCACTCGGCATCGATGTAAGCAATGAGAACAGGATCCTTGCAGGGACGCCTTCCGGCGGAATGTGGCTCAGCACCGATGGCGGCGCCAGCTGGTCTCAAAGCAATACGGCATCGCAGCTGAAAAATGCAACCTGTCTTTCGCAGGACAAGCGCCCCGGCCATACCAACGTATGGTATTACGGCAGCGGTGAAGCGTATGGCGCATCTGCAAGCCACGGTGTAGGCGGGTATTACCTCGGCGATGGAATTTTCAAATCGACCGATGGCGGCGTTTCCTGGTCACAGATCACTGCCACAGGCTCCGGGAACCCGCAATCGTTCACCACCAACTGGCAGCTCATCTGGAACGTGGCAACCGACAGCACAGCCAATGATACGATCGAAGAAGTATATGCTGCCACGTACGGCGCTGTGTACAGGAGCCTGAACGGCGGAACCACATGGACGACTGTAAGGGGCGGCGGCTCTCCGGCTTCCTATTTTACCGATGTGAATGTTTCCCCTTCCGGGGTGGTATATGCAACACTGAGTGATGACGGGTCTCAGAAAGGGATCTGGCGCTCGGTTGACGGATTGACATTCGTTAATATCAAGCCTGCAGCTTTCCCTGCAGCATACAACAGGATCGTTTCCGGGATCAATCCTTCCAATGAAAATGAAGTGTATTTCCTTGCGAACACACCGGGATTCGGAAAAGTAACCTATAACTATCTCGGCGACCCGGAATGGAACAGCCTCTGGAAATATACTTATATCACCGGCGACGGTGCAGGCGCAAACGGCACCTGGCAGGACCTTTCCATGAACCTGCCGAATACCGGCGGACAGTTTGACCGCTGGCAGGTGCAGGGCTCGTATGATATGGTGATCAAAGTAAAACCGAATGATCCGAACACGGTGTACATCGGCGGAACCAACCTTTACCGCTCTACCAGCGCCTTCCAGGATTCAACAAGCACCACCTTTATTGGCGGTTACCAGCAGTTCTCCGTATTGCCGGTGATCAACTCTTACGCGAACCACCATCCCGACCAGCATTGCCTCGAGTTCTTCAATTCGAATCCCGACATGATGCTGAGCGCGAACGATGGCGGTGTGTTCAAAACAATGAACAATACCGATTCGGCAGTTGTATGGCAGCCGCTGAACAACGGCTATCTCACCAGCATGTTCTATACCGTGGCGATCGACCATGCAACGCCGGGCAACAATATCATTATCGGCGGTGCGCAGGACAACGGTTCCTGGTACACCAATAGCACCAATCCAACCGATCCATGGGTGCAGCCGAGAGGCGGCGACGGATCGTATTGCGCCATCGCTGATAACCAGTCGGCTTATTATTTCTCCATCCAGAATGCAAAGATGATGCGCGCCACGCTCGATGCAAACGGCAGTATTACCTCCTTTGCCCGCATCGATCCTATCGGATTGAAGGACCCGCAGTTCATCAACCCGTATGTGCTCGATCCGAACAACAACAACATCATGTACCTCGCAGGCGGAAAATACCTGTGGAGGAACAACGACCTTTCCGGCATCCCGATGTCGGGCAACTGGGATTCCATCAGCACCAACTGGACGCAGTTTGCCGACTCCGTTCCCCTTGCCAATTCAAAGATCACGGCTGTGCATGCCTGCAGGGCAACCGCAAACAGGGTGTATTACGGAACAGATAAAAAGAAGATCTACCGCATCGACAATGCAAATGTTGGAACGCCTACACCGGTTGATATTACGCCTGTTTCAGGAACCATCTTCCCAAGCAGCGGCTATGTGAGCTGCATCAACACCGATCCGCTCAACAGCGACAAGGTGCTTGTCGTGTTTTCCAATTATTCGGTGTACAGCCTGTTCTATTCAACCGATGGCGGAACCACCTGGGCAAAGGTTGCGGGCAACCTCGAGCAGAACTCGTCGGGAACCGGCGCAGGGGCTTCTCTCCGCTGGGCAAGCATCATGCACGTAAGCGACGGAACTGTTTACATGGTGGCAACCAGCACCGGCTTTTATGCTACCGACACGCTGAATGGCTTGTCGACAGTATGGGTTCAGCAGGGCGCAACCACCATCGGCAACAGCGTTTGCGATATGATCGAAACGCGTGATTCGGATGGATTGGTAGTGGTGGCAACGCATGCAAGCGGGATCTATTCTGCGAACATTACCAGCGTAAACGATATTACAACAGGTGAAACATTGCTTGCCGCAAAGGCAGAGCTCGATCTGCGCAACTTCCCGAACCCGGTGTCGGGATCAACCACCATTGAGTTCTCTTTAGACAGGCAATCGAAAGTGAGCCTCGAAGTTTGGGACAGCCGCGGCCGCGTGATCCGCACGCTGCTGAATGAAACGCTGCCCGCAGGAAAGCATGCCGTTCCGTTTGAAGTGGGCTCATTGCGCTCCGGGATCTACTATTATTCGCTTACCGCGGATGACAGAAGGAAAACGAACAGCATGATCATTTTAAAATAGATTGCTTCTCCGCCTGGGCGGATCGCAATGACGTTCTGAATACCCCTTTTTCAATAAACAGCAAATTGTTAGTTAAAAGATCCTCCGCTCAGCCGGGGGATTTTTTTTGCCGTTACTTTTATATAAATTATTCATCACCATGCTTCATTCCGTTTTTGGCAGCTTTGATTACTACAGCTGGATCGTGCTTCCGCTGATCATATTTTTTTCCCGCGTCTGCGATGTGAGCCTCGGCACGCTTCGCCATGTTTTTATTTCCAAAGGCTTCCGGAAGATAGTTCCTATACTCGGATTTTTCGAAGTGCTGATCTGGATCGTGGTGGTGGCGCAGGTGATGAAGAACCTCAACAACTTTGCATGTTACCTTGCCTGGGCAGGCGGATTCGCAACGGGAACTTATGTGGGTTTGCGCATTGAAGAGCGCCTTGCATTGGGCATGCAGGTAATCCGCATCATCACCAACCAGAATTCGGATGCGCTCATCACGGCGCTGAAAGACAGAAAGCACGGCGTTACCATTGTGGATGCCCAGGGCGGAATGGGCCCGGTGAAAATGATCTTCACCATCATCAAAAGAAAGAATGTGCAGTCGGTGGAGAAGCTCATCGCCCTTCACAATCCCAAAGCATTTTATTCCATTGAGGACATCAAGAATACAAAGGAAGGCGTGTTCATGCCTGTGCAGAATCAAAGCACACTGAGCGCGGTCCGTGCGATGTTTCCTGTGCGGAAATCAAAATAAATTACTGATCTGCAGTTCGTTGTAAAATATTTTGCATTTTTGTTAAACATAATCCATTCTCGTCCGTCCTAAGGCAAATCAAAAACAAAAACATTCAGCAACATGAAAATAAAATTTGCACCCCGTTTACTTATGACAGCAGCTGTTGTAAGTCTTGTGTTTGGATCCTGCCGCAAGGAAAAGGACGATGACGATAAGGAAACAACCAGCGCCCGCGACAACGCGCTTGCTGAAAGCACATTCAGCGATGTGGTAAACATTGCCGACCAGGCTGCCACAGGATCGCTCGCTACGTATTTTGCGCCGAACAGCTCGGAATACAAATCAGCTGCTTCCATGCTGAGCACCTGCGCCACCATCACTAACGACACTGTAGCGGTGCCGCACATGCTCACGATCAATTTCGGTACTACTAACTGCCTTTGCAACGATGGCAGGTACCGCAGGGGAATCATCAATGTGGCTTATACCGGCATGTACCGCGATTCGGCATCCACGCATACCATCACCTTCAGCAATTATTACGTGGAGAACAACAAAGTGAGCGGGACAAAAACGGTAGTGAACAACGGGCATAATGCCGCAGGGCATTTAACATATTCCGTTACTGTGAACGGACAGATCGACAAAGCATTGGGCGGCACGATCACCTGGACATCCAGCCGTACCCGTGAATGGCTTGTTGGCGAGTTAACTCCAACCTGGGGCGATGATATTTACCTCATCACAGGCTCTGCCAATGGCGTAAGCACGCCAACAAGCGGAACCTCCACTTCCTACAGCATTAACATCACGCAGGCGTTAAGAAAGGAATTAGGCTGCCGCCATTTTGTAAGTGGAAAATTTGAGTTAACGCCATCCGGCAAAGCCACACGCTATGTTGATTTCGGAACAGGCGTCTGTGATAACACCGCGATGGTCACGATCAACGGGCATAGCTATAATGTGACGCTGAATTAACAGGGAATAATAAAATGAATAACCCCGCATTGAAAGATGCGGGGTTATTTATTTTATGTCTTACGTAGTCAATGTCATTCCGTGCCACGACACGGAATCTCTACGCGATTTTAATTAGTGCAGGATTCCTCTCACATCATGATTACAGAGAGATGCTGTGTCCGCGCACGGCATGACGTACCTCAGGCACGGAATGACGGGAACTTTTCTGTTAATTTAAAATTTACAACTTAAAGCTGAACCCTAACGTTCCCCAAGAAATGTTAGAGCTTCCAAGCTCGCCAAACAAGCCGATGTTCTGGGTGAAGTACCAGCGGGCACCTAAAAATGCAGAATACGCCGGTGCAACAGCGCCGTTGCTCAGGCTGTAATATGCCGAATTAGGATCAGGGCTGTTTGTTTCATACCTGTACGTGCGGATGTTCACGCCAACTGTAACGCCTGCATAGATCTCAGCGCGCTCGCTGTTCAGGAAATCGAGGTGGTATGCTGCACGTGCTGCCACAGTATAGGATTTCCATTTGTGCTCGTAATAGTAAAGTCCGCCGTTGTAATACGAGTTGTTGTAACGTGCAGTTGAGCTCTGGTAGCCAAGGTAAGCGCCGATCCCAAGAAATCCGGGCCCAAGCTTATTTTTCAGCGCCTGCTCATAGGAAAGGCTGAAAGCCGGCGAGCTTCTGTAGTTGTAGCCTTTGCCCCTGTAGCTCCTGTAATAGCTGGCGCTTGCGAAGCCAACCCCGAGGTTCAGCACTTTTGAGTTCTCATCGAAGCATTTTGATCCGGAATCATCTTTCAGTAAGGAGTTGCTTTGGCCCTCGATGATGTTTCCTGCCATGCAATCGTTCAAAGCAAAAGCGGAAACAAGCAGAAAAGAAAGGAATAATTTTTTCATAATGGAGGTTTTTAAATGAATAAGTGGTTTTACAAAAAAAATAGATTAAAAGTTACGCTTTGCCAAGGCAAAAAAAATGCCTCTTCGGAAAAGAGGCATTTTCAGGTCGTATACCGATCGGAAAGGGATGTTGTTTGTGAATCTATTGGATCATTAACTTTTTGGTTAACAGGCTGTTATTTGTCCTCAGGTTCACAAAATACATTCCCTTCGGAAGGCCGGAAAGATCCGCTTCAATGCTTTCGGCTGCCATGTCCTTAAATTCATATTCGTATACTTTTTTCCCCATCAGGTCCATGATCTCGATCCTGCCATCCAGCTTTTCCGTAAGGTCGATGTTAATATAAACATGCCCGTCGCCGGGGTTAGGAAATACATTCAGTGAATTGCTCTTTGCAAACACAACATCTGTAATTCCCGTTGTTGAATTCACGGTGAACTGCTGATATACCTGTCCGCCAAAATCGGAAATGAAATTCTTCAGCGTTACTGCCGGCGTTACTTTCTTGAAACGGATGTAGCCGCTGCCCTGTGCGGTGTTTGCCCAGAATGATAAGCCGTCCTCGCCCGAATCGGTCAGCTCAAACTCATAGCAGCCATCGGCAAGCGTTACGGTATCCTTGTAAACTGTATTCGCGCTCAATACAGCGCCGTTCCTCGACCTGATGATCGTGCCCGCATCATCCTTCAGCGTCCACTGGTCTTCATACGGATAGTTGTTTGTCCGGAATTCGATCACGAACTGCGGCAGCATGATCGGCGGATAAGTATAATGCGAGGTTTTGCTGTTGTTGTAGGAATACTGGTCTGCCCCGCCGTTCGGGCTGCTCAGTGTAACTGTAAAATCGGTTGCAGAAGGCACCCAGGCAAATGTTCCCAGCGTTACTTCTGCAGTTTCCATAAATGGTAAGCTTCCTGTCCAGTTGTATACCGATGGTGTGCCGCCATTCAAGCCGTAGGTGATCGTAAGCGAGGTCAGCGTGGTTGATCCTGTGTTCTTAATGCGGATCACGGGGTTGGTGCAAACAGGGTTTTTGCGTGCCCACATCTGGTTGGTGCTCGGGGAGAGAATGTCCTCGATGGCTGCATCCAATGTAAAATTAGGCGCGCTGTAGCTTACGAGCTGGTCTTCGATCTGGAAATAATCCCAGCCGCCGGTATTGATGTACGGCTCCACATCGTGATCCAGCACAGCTGTGTTTCCGGGCGTTACAAAAGGCGTAAGCTCAAAGTCGTACGTCCACACTTCTGCGCCCGGGCACCAGTTCGCGCGGTCGTACACCCAGGTTCCGCCCTGCGGGTAAAGCGGGTTCACATCGCAGTTGTCGCGCCACACCAGCTTGGAGAATTGCTGCGTGCCATCCACTTTAAAGTAATGGTGCTTGGCGCAGAACTCGGCGCAATTCTCGGGAGTATCCATGCCATGTCCTGTGATCCGCGACTTCCAGCGGGTGTTGGCGGCGTTGGAAGGAATGTTGATCGTTAACGGTTGTAAATGACTTTCGATCGGGTCGCCGGATTGGCCGTAGTTGAACCCGCCGTTCCATAAATTCTGAATGCCTACCACATCGCGTGGAGGTGTTCCTTTGATCATAAGGAATTTCATGTCGAGCAGTTCCTGCCAGTTGCCGGCGGCAAGGTGCACGCTGTCGGCAAGCAGTGTGCGGTAATCGCTCACGTCGAAGGTCCATGTCCAGCCGCTTCCAAGGCTCAGGCCGTTCCCATAAGGCGTGATGTAGCGCGCTAATTCATAACGGTCTACTTTCGGAAATTTCCTGTACCAGTCGTAATACACGAGGTTCATAATACCGTCAGGCGTTACCAAAGTGGAATCTGTTGCGTTGCCCTGCGCATCGTACACGTAATTGTTGTAATACGCCGGCCATACATTCATGGTATCGATGGCGGCTCCCGGGTTATTGATCGAATCGTTGTAGGTGATCACCTGCACGGATGCATTCACGGTGGAATCAACCACCAGCACCGAATCAAGATGGGATGTGAACACGCCCTGCTCGAAGATCACATTCGGGCGAAGGGTTGTTTTTGTGAAATTGGTGTTAAGCTCAGCGGCAACGCGCAGCGGGTTATCCACCGTGGTGAAGGTTGCCGGCGCATGTGCTCCCGGGGCAGCATCGGCGGCTGTCATGTAATTGCCGTCGTCAAAATGATAATACACGGCGAGGTTACTGTAATTCGGGTGCGCAGCGTCTATCTGCCTGTTCATGTAAGCCTGGATCGTTGCAAGACTGAGCTCCGTATTGAACACGGCAAACTCGTCGATCTTACCTTCATACGTCTGCGATCCGGCCCAGTTTCCTTTGCCGATGCGGAAAGTGCGGATACCGTTCATGCGTTTTATTTTGCCCGAATTGCTTAACCACAGAACGCCGTTCAGGTAGATCTTCATCGAGCCTGTAGCTACATTTTTTGTGAATACCCAGTAATTCCATTGTCCTTCGCTTTCTGCCGTTGTTGCGGTTTTGCTCACGCGGTCGTAGGACGTCCCGCCGAAGCCTGCATCCCAGTATACTTTGCTGTCGGACCAAGGCATGTGCGAATTCAGGATCCTGTTGCCGGCAGAGTCGATCGCTTCGAAAGCCGTACCGTCCTGCGGCTGGTAAGCAGGCGTGCCGTATGCCCAGTAGGCCACGGTCACAAATGAATCAATTGCAGTGAGCTTGTTGTTCAGCGGCACATCAATATAGCCGTAGCTGTGAAAGGATGCGCTGCGGTCGCTTCCGGCATTGGTAAGCCCTGTGCTGTTTGCGGTGATGGAAGATGCAACAACATTGTTGGTTGCAGGAGCCATATTATCATACATGATCTCGATCAATAAATTGGAAGTGCCATCCCAGTTGAACGGCGTTGTGAGCTGCAGGCTGTTCCAGCCGGTGGTGTTGAATTGCGTATTGTGCGCATACACGGTAGTAAATCCGCTTGCGCTGAATGCCGCTGGCGTAAGGGAATCCAGCGTGCTTGCTTTTAAGCGGATGGTCATGTTGCCCAATAGTCCGCCTGTCGACTGAAGATAGAACTGAAGCCCCGTGATGTTCCCTGCGCTCATTCCTGCCGAAGTCATTTCACTTGCTTTCCATAAATACTGGCAGCGCGAAACAGGGGCTGCAGCGCCGAAAGGCTTGTTATTAGACGTGCTGCCGCTTCCCACCTGGTGTGTGGATAAGGAAGTGGTGTCGGTATGCACCGTGCTGTATTGCCAGGAAGGCTGGTAAGAATACGAAGGCGTGTTCATGTAGGAGAAGCTGGCAGGTGTCGCCCCGTTCACAGTGTAGGTCGGCTGATGCACGAGTGCGCTGTCGAGCAGCCCTGTGTTCTTATAAAGGTAGGTGTACGTGAGGTAATCCCATTCCCCGCAGGCAGGGCTTTGTGCAGGATTGCACTTCAGGGTGTACTGCATGAGGATCTTTTCGAAGCGGACCGTATCGGAAGGAAATACGAACCATGCATCCTGCGGCGCGCCGAAGTTGAAGGTTTGCACAACCACCGTGTCGCCGGGATTGGCAGATGCGGCAGCGTTGAATATTAAGGAAGCAAAAACAGCGTAAATGTATTTTTTCATCACAGGATAAATTAATTTACTGCTAAATTAATATGAATGTGCGGAGCGCGCAACATATAATGCTGCGATTCTTAGCAATCAGTAGGGCATTTAAGATAAGTGGCTGAATAGGGGAATAAGTGGTTGAGGTAATTGTCATTCCGGGCGAGACCCGGAATCTCTCTATAGTCATAAGGTGAAGAAAATCCCTTCAAGCCGCGACATAGAGATTGCTTCGTCGTGCCTCCTCGCAATGACTTGACGCGGCGTTTTCTTATCAATGGGTATTTTCCGACATTTTGCGTGTTATACTTGCTTTTCCGGAGGAATAAATTATATTTGTTATACACAAAACAAATTCCTTCATGAGAAAATTAACCGTTCACAATACGCACGCGTATTTCAGCAACAACAATGCGCGCTTTCTTATTTTGGGCAGGGAAGAGGCGCAAACAAGCCTGTTCCAGCCGATCATCGATGCCAAGATCAACAAAAAAGTACGTGAGCAGGTGCCCGGCATCTGGGGCACGCTGGGAATGGAGAATGGCGATGCTATTTTATGGCAGGGAAATCTTGCTTTTTCAAAATCGGGAAATGACCAATCGGTAGGCCGCACGCTGGAGCAGGTGAAAGAGCTGTACCACATCAACAGCGAGCTGAACGGCGCCGATTCGATAGTAACAGAGCGCTTCATTAACTTCGATGACATAGAATTTCCGCCTTTTCCGAAAACATTCACCGAAGCGGAAATTCCGAATTTAAGGCTTACGCTTTTTCTGCGTCCCGATGAAGGTGCGCTGGTGTTCTACCAGCATTTCAAGGAATCGTACAACAACGAGGACGGCTCTGATATTGAATTTATCCTGCCGCAGAAAACGGAAAATTTCACTACCGACCGCGACCGCCTTACCTATATTTTTCCGGTGCTGCCAAAGCAGAAGATCATTGAAACATCCACGCCGGGAGTATTCACGCTTTCGGATACCGAGCTGAACAAAAGCTTTGTATTGAAAGTGCTTACATTCAAGCGCAACAACATCGACCATCATCCCGACCAAGTGATGAAGAGCATTTCCTTCAAGGTAAGGAACGGACAGGACGGGCACAAGCTGCTGCGCTTTGTGTACAAGCAGAATAAGTTTTACGAGGTGAACAACAACGATGTGCTTGTTGACCCGAACGCAAAAACGCTGTTCCTCATCCACGGGACATTCTCCACCACCGACAACTCTTACAACGGGCTGCTGAAGCAGGAGTACGACAACAACACAAAATCGTGGATCCAGAAAACGATGGAAACCCGCGGCTACCTGCAGGTGATCGCGCTGGATCATCCTACCATCTCTCATGATGCAAAAGGGAATGTGGAGGCGCTGATCCGCATCCTCAACGGCGTTACATTTTCGAAGAATGCTTCTGTCGACATTATCACTACAAGCAGGGGAGGACTGGTTGGAAAATACATTACCTGCTGCCTGGATAACGACCAGTTTCCGGTGCGTAAAATGGTGAACATCGCCTGCGCCAATGGTGTCGGCTATTTCGATACAGGCCGTCACATCGCGCGCTTCCTCAGCATCTGGAAATCATTCGCCGCTGCCACCGGAAACCCGATGGGAAGCGTGATCCTGGGCTTCGCACAATTCTCCGCCGACTACTTCCTTGCACAGCCTGGATGCCGCCAGATGACGATCAACGATGATCGCCTCACCAGCATCATCAGCAAGGAGCCGACCGCCTTCAATCAAAAAGTACGCATCCAGCCGATCACCGGCGATTGGGATCCTATATTAGTTCAGGATGACGGACTCTTCAAGCGCCTTGCAGAACGCGGCCTCGATGCGGTGATCAAGACCAGCCTCGGAAAAGAGAACGACTGGGTGGTTGGAACGGAAAAGCAGCGCATCACTCCTGCAAATTATTCAAACCCGCCGATAAAAGTGAGGTCCATGCACGTGAAATACCTGAATTCGGATTATTGCCCGGATAAGGTGCATGAGAAGATTTGGGAGTTTTTGGATGCGTGAGGAGGGGACGATTCAGGTAATCTAGACTATTAAAAATATTGATATGGCTGTGAAAATTAGCATCAAAGGTGACAAAGAAACAAATGAGTATAAAGATGCATTAGCACTTAAACAAATTTTTGAAAAAGAATTTATAAATAAAGACACATCAGGAGAGATTTTAATAATCAGCGGGGCTACTCTTTTCGGACAGGACGTAAAAGATGTAGATCTTATAGTATTAGGCAATTTTGAGAATTATAGTTGTAAAGTAAAATCTAAAGCAGAGATTGGTTTTTATGATAATAGAAAGGAATTAGAATTAAAAGAAAGATTAATTTATATAAATAGCTTCTGCTTTGTAATTGAAACAAAAAGACAAAGAGCGGAAGACATTCAGTTAAATGGAATTCAACTTTTGGTGCGTTACAATGACAAACTTCACGATGTAACTACACAAAGTGAAAAACAAAAATATGCACTGATGTCTTTCTTTAAAGATAGGCTAGATTTCACACCCTATATATGTAATTTTATTTGGTTTAGAAATATTAATTGGGAATCCATAAAGCAACTCTTAGGGAATAATGAGAATGTATTAACTAAACATAACTATCTTCCAAACACATTTTCATTAGCATTTTTATTTCAACTTGCTTGTGTTCAATCAACCCCATACAATCTTACTGACAAGGATGGAAAGCCGAAAGGTTATTCTTCATTCAAATGTTTGAAAAAAAGTCAGGTTTTTGACTTGAAAGAAATGAATTCAACTTTCGAGCTGTTTGAAAAAGTGCAAGTGGGAGTTGGACAACTGACTCGAAAAAAAATAGAGCAGATCACAAGTAAGTTGCTCGATAATCAACAATATGCGCAGGCAATCGGTCAAAAATTTATTGTAATCTCAGGGAGAGCTGGGACTGGAAAAACGATTAAGCTGCTAAGAATTGCCTGTGATTTAGCAGTCTCGAAAGGCGCAAGATGTTTAATTCTTACATATAACCATGCATTGGTAAGTGATATTAAAAGGACACTCGCGTTAGCTGAGATACCTGATGGAGTTGATACGTATACCGTAAATATATCAACTCTTCACAAGTTTTTTTTCGAACTCCTTATTGGTTTTGGGATTGTAAAGAATGAGCTTAATCCAGATGCGGATGTCAAGTATATTCCTAATTACCTAGAGAAGTATAATCAATATTTGGAAGAGTTATACGATTATATTGACAACGGTTTAATTCAGGAAAAAGAAATTCAAGAATTAATGCGAAGCAGACATGATAAGGTGGCTTGGGATTATATTTTAATAGATGAATCCCAAGATTGGGGTGACTTTGAGAAGTCAATAATTTTTCGAATATTTGGGAAAGAAAAGGTAATAATTGCAGATGGTGTAGATCAATTAGTTCGGACACAAAAAAAATGTAATTGGGTGAGAGGACTAAAACCAGATATTGATTTTAAAAAAACAAATGAAAAAAGAGGCCTTAGGCAAGAAGTAAATTTGGTTTCATTTATTAATGCTTATGCAAAGGAATTGGGAATAGTTTGGGAACTTGAGCCGAAACAAGAGCTTATAGGTGGTAAAATAATTATTTCAACAAAGGACTACTCTAAAGAACTTCACCAAAAAGAAGTAAAACGATGCAAAGAATTTGGAAACACGGAGTATGAAATGATGTTCTTGGTCCCCCCCAATCTTGTCAACGTAGTCAAGGGCTCAGGTGGAGAAGTTCGTAATTTCAAATTAGCAGAAGAGTTTAATCAAATGGGAATTAAAATTTGGGATAGTACTTCTAAGGACCTACGATCGCAGTACGTTGTAGATTTAACCCAGCATAGATTATTACAGTATGAGTCTTGCAGAGGACTTGAAGGATGGACAGTTATATGTCTTCATTTAGATGAGTTTATAAAATATAAAATGGAAACTTTTACTGAACAGGCTACCGAAGAGTTAGTGTTAGAATCATTTCAAGAAAAAAGAGATAAATTTGTTTATCTGTGGTCTTTAATTCCGTTGACAAGAGCTATTGATACCCTTGTTATTACAATAAAAGATAAAGAAAGCAAAATTGGGCAAACGTTAAGAAAAGTTTATGAAAAAAATCGAGACTTTGTTCAATGGATAGAGTAGCTAGATAAATGGCATAATATATTCACAAATTTATACGTATTAAATGCGCATATCTTCGTAAGACAAGGTAGAATAAATTAAGTCTTAACCTCCATACTCATTTGAGCTTTTGCATCACGGAGTTCTTGCTGTTTTTTTTTGTTTTATCAACAGCCTTAAGCATTTTAGATAAACCAATGTCTTCCATTTCTTCATCTAAGATTGTAGTTGAAGGGATCCTAAGCCTTTTAAGTAAATCATTAATAAACTTAAACTCAACTTGATTTTTTGGTGTAATTACGATTGCTTTCATACACAAATATCGTAAATCCTTTAAACAAGAACGGCTGCCATCGGCAGCCGTTCTTGTATTTCTATAAAAAGCAATCTTCAGTTCTCGATACTTTCGCTAAAAAGCGGTCATCCCGATAGCTATCGGGACGAACTGACATTTTAATACTTCATCCCCAAATTATAAAACACAAAGCTCCAGATATCGGCGTATTCCTCGATCTGCTTGGAGGTTGGCTTTCCTGCGCCATGGCCGGCATTGGTGTCGATGCGGACAAGCACAGGGTTGGAGCCTTTTTGCTTTTCCTGTAAGGTGGCGATGAACTTGAAGGAGTGAGCAGGCACCACGCGGTCGTCATGATCGCCTGTAGTGACAAGCGTTGCAGGATATTCCACTTCTTTTACATTGTGCAGTGGAGAATATTTGATCAGGCAGTTGAACTCTTCCTGGTTGTCGCTGGTGCCGTAGTCGGATGCCCATGCCCAGCCGATCGTGAATTTATGATAGCGCAGCATGTCGAGCACGCCAACCGTTGGGATCGCTACTTTGGCAAGGTCGGGGCGCTGTGTCATTACTGCACCCACCAGCAAGCCGCCGTTAGAGCGCCCGTGGATCGCGAGCCTGGAGGAAGTTGTGTAATTCTCCTTGATCAGGTATTCTGCCGCCGCAATAAAATCGTCGAATACATTCTGCTTCTGGCATTTCGTTCCCGCTTTGTGCCAGTCTTCGCCGTAATCACCGCCGCCGCGTAATCCCGGGATCGCGTAAACGCCGCCATTCTCGAGGAACACCGCGCGGTCGATCCTGAACTCCGGGGAATAGTATGAGTTGAACCCGCCGTAACCGAACAGGAAGCATGGATTGGTTCCATCCATCTTGATCCCTTTTTTATGCGTGATGAACATCGGAATTTTTGTGCCGTCCTTGCTGGTGTAAAACACCTGCTTGGTTTCATAATCCTCCGATTTAAAATCGATCTCCGGCTTGAACCAAACGCTCATTTTGTTGGTTACGATGTTGTATTTGTAAACGCTGGCAGGTGCGGTAAATGTGTTGTAGGAGAAGAAGGCGAGGCTGTCGTCCTTGTCGCTGTCGAAGCCTTCCACCTTGCAGATGCCCGGCAGCGTGATCTCGTTCTCTTTTTTGCCGTTCATGTCATACACATACAAACGGGTGGTCACATCCTTTAAATACTGCGCGATCAGCTTGCCGTTGCACAACGAAACATGCTCGAGCAGGTCGCTCGATTCAGGGATGATCTTTCTCCGGTTTTCCTGATCCGGCTTTTGGGTAAAGTCGATCTCCAGCAATTGATATTTCGGCGCGCCTTCATCCGTCACCACCAGCAGCTTGTTGCCATTGTTGTGGATCACGCTGTAGTTGTGCTCGAAGTTGCTCACCACGTAATGCCATTCGTCTGCTTTGGTAAGGTCTTTTACAGCCAGCGTGGTGCCGCTTGTAGATTCCGATCCGTATAGCAGCAACAGTTTTTCATCTTCCGTAACACCGGTAGAGAAATTCCGCAGTGGATGATTTTTATCTTCGTACACCAGCTCATCCTTCGCCTGCGCATCGCCGATCTTATGATAAAATACCTTGTGATATTCATTTTTGTTGGAGAGCTCGCTGCCGCCTTTCGGCTCATCGTAAGCGCTGTAATAAAAGCCGTTTCCTTTCCAGGCAATGTCGGAGAATTTTACCCACTTGATCTCATCCGTCAGCTTTTTCCCGCTTTCGATCTCCATTGTATAGATCTCGCTCCAGTCGCTGCCTGCGCGGTTGATGCTATATGCTAAATATTTCCCGTCCTTGCTTACGGAAAGCCCGCCGAGGGAAGCCGTGCCATCTGCCGCAAGCGTGTTCGGGTCAAGCAAAAGCTTCGCAGTTCCGTTAACGCCTTCCTGCACATACAGTACGCTTTGGTTCTGGATGCCGTCATTCTTATAGAAGAAATAGCGCTTTCCTTTTTTGAAGGGAGAGCTCACCTTTGCAAAGTTCCAGATCTTCGTAAGGCGTTCCTTGATCTTGTCGCGGAAAGGAATGGAGCCTAAGTAATCGAAGGTCACCTTGTTCTGCGCCTTCACCCATTCGCCGGTCTCTGCCGATTTATCATCTTCCAGCCAGCGGTAAGGATCAGGCACTTTTGTTCCGAAGTAAGTATCGGCCGAATCGGTTTTTCGTGTAACAGGATAATTCATCTTTTCTGTTTCTTTGGTTTCTTCATTGTTGGAGCAGGCCGCAAAAACGGAAAGCAGGATGATGGGCGTTAGCTTTTTTAACATGGGGTTTTTGTTTGGATGATCAAAAGTATGAAAATTAAGTTCCCGGGAAGAAATATTTGACCAGCGGAAAAACAGGATGATGAAAGGTGCATCAACGATGACCCGGAATAAAGCCCTGTTTATGCCTGCTTAGGGCACATGCACATAGTGCGGGTTTGAAAAGAAGGAGAGTGTGCCGTCCGCCTCTTCGAAGGCAAAGGTGTAAGCATACGTTTGTGAGTGATAAACATTAAGATCGCGGGGATAATAAACATTTACCTGGGTGGGTGACAGCCGGAGAGCTAATTCACCATCGCGATAAATAACGATCTTTGAAATAAGAGAAGCATCTGGGATAAGGTCATAACGGATATGATAGTACAGCTGCACATACGGATACGCATTCACCTGTATGCTGTCAACAATGAAAAATTCGGTGTGCGGGTTTTCAGGTGCAAAAATATTGCTTTCCGGCGAGAGCTCGCCCAGCTCGCTTTTTTTTCTGCAGCCAAAGCTAAAAAGAATGAAGAGCGCTATTGATAAAACAAAAAGCCTGCGGGGAAGGATCATAGTTAGCGGATATTAATGAGTAAAGATAACGAGTAATCCTGGTCAAATTCACGTGTGATCGAAATGCTGTTCAGGCTTAGCAAGGGTGTTTCCGAATAACGCGGTTTTTCTAATTTGCCCGACCAATAGATCAGGACGGCAGAAGCTACGATCCCTGCAGGGATGATCACACAGGAAAGAGTGGAAAGCCTGTTGTTCTTCTTTATATAGGATTCGTAGATTGCCTTTTCGGAGTAATATGTCTCCTTATACATGCTGATGTTGGACAGTGAAATGGAATGCTCATACCCTTCCTTTGCGATGTGGGCATTTTCAAGGTGTTCATTCATCAGTTTTGCGTTCTGCCTGTATTTAAAATAAGCAAAGCCTGAATAAAGTAATGTTGCAGGTAACACAACATAGCGGGCCCCGGCCTTTTTCAGCTTATAGGATGATAGTTCCCTCCGGTACTCAGAGTAGGCCTCCGAGTTTTTTAAGCTCTTAACGCAGATCGTTGTTTTGCCTTCGGTTATAGTGATCGTATCGGTAAACAATTCTTTGGTCGGTGCCCATGCCCTCACAATATATTTGCCTTCTTTAAGCAGGATCGGATTTTTTGTCTGCCTGAGCAGCGCCGTATCCAGCCGTACTGTAACCGGTGTTGGTGATCCGAAATAGATAATTGCCTTTCCTTTGCCCTGCACGATCTCCTGCGCTATAACCGCCGAGGAACAGTGTATAAAAGCGAGGCACACAATTATCCGTAACAGGCTTGAAAAGTTCATGTAAGATCAGGGAGTTATAAAGTTAAACGCATCGGATTGGCCGGTTTTGCCATTATCGTATTTAAGCGCTGCGGTATAAGAATATGCCGTTCCCGCAACCGCCGTATTATCATACAGCGCTTCCGTAAGAACGGAAGCATGGGAAGTCCGGTTGATCGTTTTAATAGCAACGCCGTTCCTGTAAAGTATTGCTCCCTGGTACATCTCGGTTGATGAAGTAAGGCTGACCTTAGTGGCATAAACATGAAAGCCGACCTCCATTCTTCTCACGCTGTCTATTCTTACAACCTTCGGGCCCGCATATTCGTGGTCGTAAGGATTGTCATTCAGCTGTACGTCATCCAGCTTGCTTTTGCAGCCCAGCAGGAAGAATGCCGCCGCAAGTATGTAGAATGCTTTTTTCATATTTCTAAAGTTCAATTCGTAAGCCATATCGCAGGCCCCTGTTCTCAAGATCCGGGTAAATGTTAAAGTGGAGCCTGGAAAATGCGCTGCGTTCCGTGAATTGCGGCACAGGAGTGTTTTTTTGCCTGATAAGAATCCTTATATAGTTAACAAACAAAGCGGCTGAAACACCATAGATCCCGTACTCTGTTTTTTTTAAATTATCGTACTTCCTTTTATACGTTGCGAAATTTGCTTTTTCTTCATCCATTTTTGACTGATTCCCCGTTCCCGAATAATAGGTCTTTGCATCCAATGCCTTGTTGTATTGCTTTTGCGCAAACTGCTTATTTACGAAGATCCCTGTGCCTATTGTTATTCCCATCCAGATAGGCGAAACAAAAAAACGCCTGTTCCTTACGCGCATGAATTCAGCATAATCTTTTTTGTATTGAATATATTCCGGCAGGAGCTTCAGCATAAAGCTATATTTGGCGGTATCGTTCACGTTCACAAGAACCACCGTATCCCTCATAATTGTTTTAGGCGACCAGATCTTTACATGATGGCTGCCGGCACTAAGCATGAAGGTTGTGTCGGGAGAGCGGAAAATATTTTCATCGATCCTGTAAACCGCATCCGGCTCGCCGTAGATCCGTAAATGAAGAAAGCCCTTCTCCTGTGTTTGGGCCTGGGCAATGCTGCAAACGAAAGAACATAAAACAAGAAGGGACAATAATTTTTTGAGCGGCATAAAGTTAATTTAAAAACAGGCGGCGCAATTCTGTGTAAAAGAGCGCGCAAATATAATATTTTGTTTGAGTTCCTTTCGCGCTGCGGGAAATAATATAAGATGAGAACAGGGACCAACGGGCAGACACGATTATTTTTTTAACTTTACGCGTCTAAAATCCCCCTATGAAAAAAATAGCCTTTTCCTTTTGCCTGTCTGTCGCGCTCGTTTCATGCGGCGGCGATAAGCAGCATGCCGATGCAAAGAACACGCAGAACCGCGATGCACAGTTCGATCATTACAAGGAAAATTTTGTAGAGGAGCTCTGGAAAGTATATCCCGGCTGGGCAAGCTCGCAGGGCTATCATAAGTACGACAGCGTGCTCGTGGTGCCCGATGA
Organism: Bacteroidota bacterium; assembly: GCA_025963725.1. Lineage (GTDB taxonomy): Bacteria > Bacteroidota > Bacteroidia > 2-12-FULL-35-15 > 2-12-FULL-35-15 > 2-12-FULL-35-15. The sequence goes on from JAOQAE010000004.1 coordinate 554,893, forward strand.
AGCATCCCGCGCAAAGGAAATGGCCTTCGCAAAAGCAAACCTCGACTCCCTGAAAAGCTACGATCTCAGCTCGCTTTCCGACAATAACAAAACGGATTACCACATGATCGAAAATCAGCTGAACGGGATCGAATGGAACATCACCGGCCTGAAGTCGTTCGAGTGGAACCCTTCCGAGTATAATGTTTCCGGCGCTTTTGCTGAAATGCTGAATGGAAGCTATGATTCACTGGATGTGCGGCTGCGTAATTTTTACTTAAAGATGGCGAACATCCCGGCTTTTTATGAAGCTGCGAAAAAGAACATTAAGAACCCTACAGTGGAGCATACGCACTTGGCGATCGACCAGAACCTTGGCGGGATCTCCGTGTTTGAAACGGATTTCCACGAGGCGCTGAACAAAACAAAGTTCGGCGAGCATGAAAAGCAGGCGATGGAAGCAACCGCAAAGCAGGCGGTGGATGCGATCAGAGGATATGCCGATTGGCTGAAAAAGCTCGATAACAAAACCCCGCGCAGCTTCCGCTTAGGCAATGAGCTGTATGCGAAAAAATTTGAATTTGATATACAGTCGGGCTACACCGCCGACCAGATCTACCAGAAAGCATTAAGGCATAAGAATTACCTGCACCAGAAAATGTACGGGCTCACCGAAAAGCTCTGGCATAAATACCTTTCCGGCACGCATATTCCCGACGACAGCTTAAAGGCGATCCGCATGATGATCGATAAAATTTCCGAGAAGCATGTGAAGGCCGATTCCTTCCAGGCAGCCATCTCACAGCAGCTCCCGGTGCTCATCGATTTTATAAAGAAGAAAGACCTCATCTACATCGATCCTTCCAAGCCGCTGGTAGTGCGCAAGGAGCCTGATTACATGGCAGGCGTTGCAGGTGCGTCCATTTCTGCGCCCGGCCCTTATGATAAGAACGGCAACACCTATTATAATGTAGGCAGCCTCTCCGGCTGGGACAAAGCCAAAGCGGAAAGCTACCTGCGTGAATACAATTATTACATCCTCCAGATCCTGAACATTCACGAAGCCATCCCGGGGCATTACACACAGCTGGTGTACAGCAACCAGTCGCCAAGCCTCATCAAATCACTATTCGGGAACAGCGCGATGATCGAAGGCTGGGCCGTGTACACTGAGCGCATGATGCTTGAAAGCGGCTACGGCGATAATGCCGATGAAATGTGGCTGATGTATTATAAATGGAACCTGAGAAGCACCTGCAACACCATCCTCGATTACAGTGTCCATACCAAGGACATGAGTAAGGAAGATGCCATGCACCTGCTCGTGGATGAAGCCTTCCAGCAGAAAACCGAAGCGGAGAACAAATGGAAGAGGGTTTCTGTTACGCAGGTGCAGCTCTGCTGTTACTATACCGGCTATACCGAAATTTATGATTTCCGCGAAGAGCTGAAAAAGCAAATGGGCGATAAGTTCGACCTGAAAAAATTTCATGAAAAATTCCTGAGCTACGGAAGTGCCCCCGTGAAGTATATCAAAGAATTAATGCTGGCGGAAATGAACCCACGCACCAACTAATTGTTAACTGAGTATGCTCGTTTCCTGTAATAAAGTGCCCAATAAGAAGAGATCGGCAGTGCGTAAAAAAGCCTCCGGTTTTGCCTTTGCCGTATACGATTCTGTTTCCATGATCAATAAGGAACACTGGAACGGCATTGTGGGCCATGGCAGCGAATTCCTGGAGATCCCTTTTTTATCCGTGATCGAGAGAACGCGGCCGGGGAACATGCGATTTCATTACGCCATTATTTACGACCAGGGAGAGCCGGTTGCCATCTCTTATTTCCAGGTCATCGATTTTTCTGCCGAAAGCTTCGACAGCATCCTCGAGCAGGACAATTCCGAATTTTCATGCTTCATCACCGATTATATTAAAAAGCACCTCGCCAATCACATCCTGCGCAGCGCCGATAAGATCAACATGCGCCTGCTCATTTGCGGAAATGCTTATGTAAGCGGAGAGCATGGCTTTACCTGTGCCCCTGGCGTGGATAAAACCGGGGTGATCGATGCGCTTGCCGATGTGATCTACCGCATCAGCCGCGCTGAAAAGCTCAGGGGGAAAATTGCCGCCGTGCTGGTGAAGGATTTTTATCCTGCCTCGCTCGAGCATGCCTCCGAGCTGGAAGAATACAAGTACCACGATTTTTTGGTGGAGCCCAATATGATCGTCGATATTCAGTGGCAAACCTTTGAAGAGTACCTGGGCGCCATGAGCAAAAAGTACCGGAACCGTGCAAAGAGCATTGTTAAAAAAGGTGTAGCCCTCGAGCGGAAGGAATTCAGTGCCGCCGAGATCCTCGCGAATGCGGCGGAGATCCAAACGCTGTTCAACAACGTTCACCTGAAGGCCAAATTCAGAATGGTTTCCGTGGATTCCGCTTACTTTGCAGAGCTGAAAAGCACGCTCAGCGATAAATTCAGCTTTACAGGGTATTACCATAATGAAAAGCTGGTGGGCTTCCGTTCAGCCTTTACCCTGAACAATGAGCTGGAAGCGCATTTCATTGGCCTCGACTATGAGGTGAACAAAGAGCTGGAAGTGTACCAGAACATCCTGTACGATTACATCATCGAAGCCATAAAGCTGGGCAAAAAGCAGCTGATCCTCGGGCGCACTGCATCTGAGATCAAAAGCACCGTAGGGGCCGAAGCGCACGAGCTTACCTGCTATATCCGCCACCGGAATCCCCTTTCCAACCGCATTATTAAGCCTTTTATTGATTATTTGAAGCCTTCCGAGTGGGTCCCACGCAACCCTTTTAAAGAAATTAGCATCTGATATCTGAAGTCGGAGGGGGATATTGTAAAAACCGATAATAACCCATATATTGGCTAAATATTTTTTGAACTCTGACTAATTTTTTTTTTGATTGATGAAATTACTTCCTACATGTATTCTTGCAGGCCTGGGATTATTGTCCTCTCTTTCTTTTGCCCAGCGCGGTAAAGACGGGAACGTGACCGTGAATACAGCGAATCGTATCGTGAACGAATACACCGGTGTAACGGCCAATGTGGCTGCCGGTGCAACATCGATTTCAGTTACCGCCAGCAGCTTAAATGCCAACGGGCGCTTTACAGGGAACCTTGCCCCCGGCGATCTCATTATGATCATCCAGATGCAGGGCGCCACCATTCTCGGCCAGCCCGATGCAGGTGTGCCTGCCATCAGCGATCCGAACGATCCTACCTGGGGAACAGTTACCAGCTACAATAATTCAGGAAGATATGAATATGCCGAAGTGCTCGCAGTTCCGAATGCGACCACCATTACGGTTGACTGCGGGCTCACCTATAGTTATACTGCCACAGGGAAAACACAAGTTGTGCGTGTGCCGCGATACAATTCACTTACGCTCACTGCGCCCGGCGTGCTTACCTGCCAGGCATGGAGCGGGACCACCGGCGGGGTGCTGGCAGTAGAAGTGCTCGGAAATACTACCATGAATGCGGGTTCAAAGATCAATACCACAGGAACCGGCTTCAGGGGCGGTGCGGTGTTCACAACCACGGGGAGGACAACCACCGGGCTGTATTCCTGCGCATCGCTCGATGTAGGAACAAATAAAGGAGAAGGCATTGCAGGATATGATACCGACTATACGCCTTATGGCGGAAAGTTCTGCCGTGCAGCCCCTGCAAATGCCGGCGGCGGCGGTAACGTATGGAATACCGGCGGCGGCGGCGGCGGAAATGCCGGCAATACCGCGGCATGGACCGGGCAGGGAAATCCGAATACAAGCGGCGCGGGCTGGACAGCAGCCTGGAACCTCGAATCCCCGGGCTTTGCAACTTCCACATCTTCGGGTGGAGGAAGAGGCGGATATTCTTTTTCAAGCTCCAACCAGAACGCTACCACGCTCGGGCCCGGAACTCCCGGTGTTACCAATGCATGGGGCGGATCGTACCGTTATAATTTAGGAGGGCTCGGTGGCCGTCCGCTCGATTATTCCGGCGGCAGGATCTTCCTTGGCGGCGGCGGCGGCGCAGGTGAGCAGGATAACGGACAGGCAGGCGCAGGCGGAAGAGGCGGCGGGATCATTTATTTTGTAACATACGGCACATTCACAGGAACCGGCAACGACTCTATTATTTCCGACGGCGCAGTTGGCGGAAGCACTAATATTTCAGGCTCAAATCCGGGTAAGGATGCGGGCGGCGGGGCAGGAGCAGGCGGAACTATTATCCTTAATACGACTGGCGTTGTTTCGGGTGTTGCCATTCGTGCAAATGGTGGCATCGGCGGATTCCAGCTTCAGAACACCAGCGGGTTCTTCAATCTTACCGAGGCGGAAGGCCCGGGCGGCGGCGGCGGCGGCGGCTACATCGCAGTGGCCAACGGAACACCGGCTCAGCAGGCAAACGGCGGCAACAGTGGCTATACGCAGTCTTCACAACTTTCCGAATTCCTTCCCAACGGCGCAACCATGGGCGGCGCCGGACTTACAGGACAAACCATTACCAATTTTACGATCTCGGCAGCCAACGTAACCATTTGTTCCGGCAACACGGCCACGCTTACGGCAACATTAACAGGAACAGTTCCCCCGGGAACAACCATCACCTGGTGGAATGCGCAAACCGGCGGCTCTGTAGTAGGTTCCGGCTCTTCGTTCACAACACCTGCGCTTGCAAGCACAACAACCTATTATGTGGGCACCTGTCCGGGTACATACCGGATCGCGGTAGTTGTAACTGTTAATCCCGGCTTAACGGTAACCGTAAATTCACCAACGATCTGCTCCGGCGGAACGGCAACATTAACGGCTTCCGGCGGCACCACTTATACCTGGACCGCGGGCGCTACACCAACAGGTGCGAACACTGCTACCGCAAGCCCGGCATCCACAACAACCTTTACGGTAACCGGCACAACAGGAAGCTGCTCGGGAACCGCCGTAGCGACCGTTTCCGTGAACCCTGCACCGGTGGCAACCTTCAGCTATACCGGAACACCTTATTGCCAGAATGCAGCTAATCCCTCTCCAAATTTCAGCGGCGGCGGATCTGCCGGCACATTCACATCCACGGCAGGCTTAAGCATTACAGCTGGTACGGGTGTGGTGAACCTCGCGGCCAGCACACCGGGAACCTACACGGTAACCAACACGATCCCTGCAGCGGGCGGTTGTCCTGCCGCAACAGCCACTTCCAGTATTACTATCACGGCGCAGCAGGTGGCAACCTTCAGCTATGCAGGAACTCCTTATTGCCAGAATGCAGCCAATCCTTCGCCAACATTCAGCGGCGGCGGCGTTGCAGGTGTATTCAGCTCCACAGCGGGCTTAAGCCTTAACTCTTCAACCGGGCAGGTGAATCTTCTTGCCAGCACCCCGGGAACATACACCGTTACAAATACAATTGCAGCTTCGGGCGGATGCCCTACCGTTACTGCAACATCACCGATCACGATCACTGCGCAGCCGGTAGCAACATTCAGCTACACGGGAACACCATATTGTAAAACGGCTGCGAATCCATCACCTGCATTCAGCGGCGGCGGTGTTGCCGGAACATTTACATCCACAGCCGGCCTGAGCATTACTGCGGGAACCGGAGTGGTAAATCTTTCGGCAAGCACGCCCGGAACGTACACGGTTACGAATACGATCCCTGCTGCAGGCGGCTGTCCTGCCGCTACAGCCACCGCTTCCATCACTATCACAGCGCAACCTGTAGCCACATTCAGCTACACGGGTACGCCTTATTGCCAGAACGCAGCGAACCCATCCCCGACATTCAGCGGCGGCGGAGTTGGGGGAACATTCACGTCCACCGCAGGCTTAAGCATTAACGCCGCAACAGGCGCTGTTAATTTATTGGCCAGCACCCCGGGAACTTACACGGTAACAAATACCATTGCCGCTTCGGGCGGATGTGCTGCAGTAACGGCCACATCCCCGATCACCATTACGGCACAACAGGTGGCTACATTCAGCTACACGGGAACTCCCTACTGCCAGAATGCGGCCGATCCGTCACCAACATTCAGCGGCGGCGGAGCTGCGGGAATATTCACATCCACCGCAGGCCTCAGCATCACAGCGGGCACGGGCGTAGTAAACCTTGCCGCAAGCACGCCGGGAACCTATACGGTAACCAATACCATTCCTGCTGCAGGTGGCTGTCCGGCTGCCACAGCTACCGCTTCCATTACAATTACGGCACAGCCGGTAGCTACGTTCAGCTATACGGGAACACCGTATTGCCAGAGCGCTGCCGATCCATCGCCAACGTTTAGCGGCGGAGGTGCTGCAGGAACATTCACATCCACGGCCGGCTTAAGCATTGCAGCCGCTACGGGTATTGTAGACCTTTCGGCAAGCACGCCCGGAACCTACACGGTGGCCAATACTATTCCTGCTTCTGGCGGATGCGCAGCTGCAACAGCCACATCGTCGATCACCATCACTGCGCTGCAAACAGCGGCCTTCAGCTATACCGCATCACCGTATTGCCAGGATGCTGCCGATCCTTCTCCTGTTTTTGGAGCAGGAAGCGTTGCGGGTACATTCACATCCACTGCCGGCCTGAGCATCAACGCGTCTTCCGGGCTGGTAGACCTTGCAGGAAGCACGGCAGGAACATATACAGTTACCAATACGATCGCTGCCTCGGGCGGTTGTCCTGCAGTTACGGCAACTTCATCCATTACCATTACACCGGTACAGAGCGCGGCCTTCAATTATTCATCTTCAACGTTCTGCGTTTCGGGTACCGATCCGTTACCAACGATCACCGGCACACCGGGCGGAACATTCACGGCTTCTCCTGCCGGCATCAGCATTAATACCGGCACAGGAACGATCACGCTGGCCTCGACCGCATTGAATACATACGCCATAACGTATACCACGGCAGGGCCTTGTCCGGCGAGCAGCACCATTAACGTTACCATCACCAATGCACCTGTAGCTACGTTCAGCTATACGGGAACTCCTTATTGCCAGTCGGGCAGCGATCCATCGCCAACGTTTAGTGGCGGCGGAACGGCCGGAACCTTTACATCCACGGCAGGATTGGTATTTGTAAGTGCTGCAACGGGTGAGGTCGACCTTTCGGCGAGCAGCCCGGGAACGTATACCGTTACCAATACGATCCCCGCTTCGGGCGGATGTGCAGCTGCAACGGCAACTTCATCCATTACGATCACGGCTCCGGCCATCGCGGCATTCAGCTACGCGGGCACACCTTATTGCCAGAACGGAACAGATCCTTCACCAACGCTTGCGGCAGGCGGAACTGCCGGCACGTTCAGTTCCACAGGCGGACTCAGCATCAATTCCTCAACGGGCCTTGTCGACCTTTCGGCAAGCACTGCAGGCACATACACGGTGATCAATACTGTGGGCGGCAGCTGCGGCAGCACGGATTCAACTACCATTACTATTACTGCGCCGTCTGATGCCACCATCACTCAACCTTCCACCATCTGCGTAAGCGCTGCTGCATTTAACCTCAGCGCTGCAACAGGCGGAGGAACCTGGACGGGAACGGGCATTACAGACGGGCTTAACGGAACATTTGATCCTGCCACTGCAGGTACCGGCTCTCACGTGATCACTTACACAGTAGGCGGATCATGCGGTGCAACGGATACGGTTACCGTAACCGTAAGCTCCCTGCTCAATGCAACGATTACCACTATACCACCAGCCTGCGTGGCTTCTTCTGCCTTCAATCTTTCGGCGGCCACAGGCGGCGGAACATGGAGCGGAACAGGCATCACGGATGGTACAAACGGAACATTCGATCCTTCGGTAGCGGGTGTGGGAACATTCACCATCACCTATACGATCAGCGGAAGCTGCGGTAATTCGGATACGGCGCTTGTTACCGTTTCTTCAAATTCCAACGCAACCATCACTCAACCGGCGGCAGTTTGCCAGGGTGCAGCTGCATTCAATTTAACGGCAGCCACTTCGGGTGGAACCTGGTCGGGAACAGGCATCACCGATCCGGTGGCGGGCACATTCGATCCTTCGGTTGCCGGGGCGGGAACATATACAATTACGTATGCCATCAGCGGAAGCTGCGCGGCAAGCGATACGGTGCTCGTTACGGTGAACACCGTTGCCAATGCCACTATTTCCCCTGTCAGCAGTGTATGCGTGGGCGCGTCGCCATTCAACCTTACAGCAGCTTCACCGGGTGGTGCGTGGACGGGAACAGGGATCACAGATGCCGCGAACGGAACGTTCAGCCCTGCCACTGCGGGTGTGGGCGGACATGTGATCACCTATAGCATCAGCGGCTCATGCGCTGCATCGGATACCGTAACAGTGAACGTAACCGCACCGCTCAACGCAGCGATCAGCAGCGTTGCACCGGTTTGCGCAGGCTCCCCGGCATTTAATCTTACTGCTGCAACTGCCGGCGGAACATGGTCGGGAACCGGCATTACAAACACCGCTGCGGGAACATTCGACCCTGCCGTTTCCGGCGCAGGAACATTTGCGATCACTTATGCGATCTCCGGCGCCTGTGGCGACACCGCCACGCAGAGCGTTACAGTGAACGCCTTGCCTTCGCCTGTCGCCACGCCTGATATTACAAGCGGCTGCGCACCGGTATGCGTTCAGTTCATCGAATCGGTAAGCACAACCTGCACATCTGTAAGCTATGATTTTGGCGACGGTACCACCGCGGGATCTTCCAATCCTTTACATTGTTATACGGCCGCAGGCACTTACGGATATACCATTACCTGTACCGATGCGAACGGATGCGTGGGTACAGCCACTGTTCCTGCGATCATCAATGTATCGGCACAGCCGGTTGCAATGATGTCCATTTCACCTTCAGGCGTTGTGCCAACAAACACCGCGATCACCTTTACGGATGTTTCCACATCAGGAGGCCTCCAGGAATGGGATTTCGGCGATCCTGCCTCATCGAACAACACCTCGTTCCTGTCGGCCGACATCCACACCTATGCAAATGAAGGAACCTATTGTGTAATGCTTGTTTCAGCCAATACCAGCGGGTGTGTGGATACGGTAACAGAGTGCGTTGTGGTGGCAAATGACGCTACGGTGAATATCCCGAATATCTTCACCCCGAACGGGGATGGAAATAATGATGTATTCTTTATTTCCTCAACTGGAGTGAAAGAATTAACTTGCACCGTTTATGACCGGTGGGGATTAAAGATCGCGGAGCTTAATTCCGTGAATGCAGGATGGGATGGAAGGACCACCAGCGGAAATACAGCTTCGGACGGCGTATATTATTTTATACTTGATATAAAAGGATTGAATGATAAGACGATCCAGAAACAGGGATTTGTTCAGCTACTCAGTAAATAAATGATAATAAAAAAACAACACAAAAACAACATGAAACAACAAACACTCAGGGGATTAATCAGCGGCTGTGCGGCACTAATGCTTGTTATGCTGCATTCGGCTTCACTGAAAGCGCAAATAGTCGGAGCCAATGCATACATCAAGGCAACGAGCGTGGAGATCGGCATTGCCGGTGCGGGAGGATTCGAGGGATGCGACGTTACCGTATCGCCGCCACCGGCGGGAATGCATTACCGCTCGGGCACAAGCTATTTCGGCTTTGTGGCCAATCCGCAGGTGAATGCCTGGGCCACGTTCGATGGTGACTTCTTTACCCCGGGCTCGCCTGAGAACGGCTGGGGCTTCGAGATCGGCACTTCCGGCGGGGCTGTCGGCGGGAACAACTGCTCAAGCCTGAACCAGATCAACGGATCTATCACCAACTGGTCGCATACCTTCAGCTGCTATTCGGCCGACTGGGAAGGCGATGCCACTTCGGGCACCGACCTCCATTTCAAAATAAATTATTTCCTCCAGGAAAATGACCTGTTCTATACAACAACTGTATCGATCACGAACAACACTTCGGCAACCATTCCCGATATGTATTATTACAGGAACCTGGATCCGGATAACAACCAGACGCTGAGCGGTGATTATACCACGCAGAATACTATTGTAAGCGAGCCTGGAACAGGTTGTAACCTTGCACACGTGAGCGCAACGCAAACATCGCCATGGAACTCCTACCTGGGGCTTGCCGCTATCGGTGCCAACTGGAGAGCGAGCTACGGCGGTTTCAGCAACCGTGATGCGTCCGACCTTTGGAATGGATCAGGATTTACACAAACGGTAGGCTCAACTGTGTTCGCCGATGAGGCCATCGCACTTGCTTACCGCATCCAGAACCTTGCACCGGGCGCTACGGAAACCATCAAATTTGTGGTGATCCTCGATAATGCTTCCGCAACCAATGCGATCAACAACTTATTATACTTCTCTTACCCGGGTGCTGCAGGTGCCCCTGCGGCAACATGCTCTTCCGTATCCGATACGGTAAGGACCTGCGGAAGCCCTGTTACCATTTCTGTGAACGGATCAAACGTAGGCGATTACAACTGGACATGGTCACCGACCACAGGCTTATCGCCAACAACAGGAACGAGCGTTACTGCCAACCCTGTTACAACCACAACATATACTGCAAGCGGTACGCCTTTAACGGCCTGCCTTTCACCTGTTACCATGTCGGTAGTAGTGGCGGTGACCCCGAGCGGCGGCGCCAATCCCATTATTGCGGCGGTACCACCCATGTGTATCAGCAGCCCGCCGATCACGCTTACTGCCGACAGTACCGGCGGAACATGGTCGGGAACAGGGATCACCAATTCCACAACAGGCGCCTTCGATCCTGCTGTTGCAGGCATCGGCTCCGTGCTGATTACCTACACCACACCGGGCTTGTGTAATACCAGCGATACGGTTATGATCACCATCGACAGTACATACGATGCTACCATCAGCCAGCCGCCGAGCATTTGCATCAGCGGCTCGCCAACCACTCTTACTTCCGTGACAAGCGGCGGTACATGGAGCGGAACCGGTATCACCAGCGGAGCGGCAGGAACATTTGACCCTTCAGTTGCAGGGCTTGGAACGCATGTGATCACGTACTCGATATCGGGTGTATGCGCAAGCATTGATACAGTAACGGTGGAGGTGACAAATCTCTTCGACCCTACGATCACAGCTCCCGCGCCAATGTGCCAGGGAACACCTTCGTTCAACCTTGTTTCGGCGCACCCGGGAGGAGTATGGTCAGGAACCGGCATCACCGATTCGGTAGCGGGAACATTTACGCCTTCAACAGCGGGAACAGTACAGATCATATACACTATACCGGGAAGCTGCGGAAATGCAGATACGGTTAACATTACTGTGTTGTCAACACCGGATGTGACCCTTGCACCGGCAGGCCCATTCTGCCTGAGCAACCCTCCTGTGAACTTAACTGCCGACAGTACCGGCGGAACATGGTCAGGGCCGGGCATCACCAACGCATCCACCGGAACATTTGACCCGGCGCTTGCAGGATTGGGAACTCATATTATTACTTATTCAACGGCAGGTACCTGCAGCACGCTGGATACTGTGCTTATCCAGGTTACAACATTCTCCGATGCAACCATTACACAGCCGCCAACGATATGTGTCAGCGGTTCACCGGTTGTGTTCAGCGCAGTTACGGGAGGCGGAACATGGAGCGGAACAGGGATCACCAGCAGCAGCGGAGGTGTATTTGATCCTGCCGTTGCAGGCCTCGGCCCGCATGTGATCACATATACGATCACAGGCTCCTGCGCGAACCAGGATACGATGACCGTTATGGTTACCAACCTGTTCGACGTTACGATCATGCAGCCGGCTAACATCTGCTTCGGCGCAAGCCCGATCACCCTTACTTCAGTACACCCGGGCGGAACCTGGAGCGGAACAGGCATTACGGACCCTATCAACGGTGTGTTCACTCCTTCTGCTGTGGGAACACAAACAATTAACTATACAATTTCAGGCGCCTGCGGCAACACCGACACCGTAAATGTAACGGTGATGAACGCTGCCGATGCAACCATCACTGCGGTAAGCCCTGTGTGCGATGGCGCACCGGCCTTCAATCTTAGCGGTGCAACTGCCGGCGGAGTATGGTCGGGAACAGGAATCACAAATTCTGCATCCGGAACATTTGATCCTTCGGTAGGACCTGGTACATACACTGTAACATACGGCGTGGCCGGTGTTTGCGGCGATACTGCAACGCAGAACATTGTTGTAAGGGCATTGCCGGTGCCAAGCATCACTTCCGATATCAACAGCGGATGTGTTCCGGTATGTGTGCAGTTCAGCGAAGGCGTAAGCCCTACCTGCAGCAATGTACATTACGATTTCGGGGATGGCGATACAACAAATGTTTCATCACCTTCACATTGCTACGATTCATCTGCGGTATACACTGTTGCCATTACCTGCACCGACATCTTCGGCTGCGTGGGAACAACCATCGATTCCAATATGATCACGGTGAACCCGGTTCCGGTTGCTAATTTCACGATCACGCCTTCAAGCCCGGTTCCTTTGGGAACAGGTACCGGCTTCGTGAACCTTTCAACCCCGGGAACAAATGCACACTGGATCTTCGGTGATTCAAGCGGCTTCAATAACTCAAATGTTGCATGGTCGCCGATCCATTACTATACACACCCTGGATACTACTGCGCAACGCTTGTGGTGGTAAGCCCGGCAGGTTGTAAGGATACCACAACGGAATGTGTGAACATCTACGATCCGGTGCTGGTTGTGCCGAATGTATTTACTCCGAACGGGGATGGAAGCAATGATGTATGGCGCGTTAGCAGCGATGGCATGAGCTCATTCCATTGCACGATCTACAACCGCTGGGGTATCAAAATTGCCGAGTGGGATGGCATCGAGCAGGGCTGGAACGGTAACGGATCGCCTGACGGAACGTATTACTACATCATCCATGCGAAAACGCTGGGCGATGCTGACATCGATCAGCAGGGATACATCCAGTTGCTGAGCAACTAAAAGAGATAAAATGCAAAAAAGAAAAGGTGTTGAATTATTCAACACCTTTTCTTTTTTTATAAAACGAGTTCGTTAGCTTATGTCCGTTCGGCCAAAGGTCTACTTCTCGATACTCTCCCTTCGGTCGAACTCGAAGTGACCTTTACATCCTTTCCGGCACTTCGATCCCCAGCAATCCCATTCCGCATTTAATTGCAATGCCAATGGTGTTGGACAATTGCAGGCGGAACATAATGAGGTCTTTCTCCGATTCCTTCAGGATATTTGTTTCGTGGTAATACTGGCTGTATTCCTTTGCGAGGTCGTATACGTAATTGGCGATCAGCGATGGATTGAGCTCTGCAGCAGCCTGCTTCAGCACGGCATCAAAGCTATGCAGCTTTACCAGCAGCTCTTTTTCTTTCGGAAGCAGGTGGATGTTGTGCGTGAATACCTCCACATCCTCAAAGTTATGCAGGCCTTCCTTTGCCTTGCGCAGAAGTGCGCGGATCCGTACGTAGTTGAACTGGATAAAAGGTGCGGTATTCCCGTTAAAGTCGATGGACTCGGCTGGATTAAAAAGCATTTTCTTTTTAGGGTCCACCTTGAGCATAAAGTATTTCAATGCGCCAAGCCCGACCGTTTTATACAAATGCTCTTTGTCTGCTGTATCAAGATCCTGTGCTTTTCCGAGCTCTTCGGCGGTTTTTTTCGCCGTAGCGATCATTTCCTCCATCAGCTCATCGGCATCCACAACAGTGCCTTCCCGCGATTTCATTTTGCCGTCGGGTAATTCCACCATTCCGTAAGAAAGATGGTATAAGCCATCCGCCCATTTGTAGCCAAGCTTTTTCAGGATCAGGAACAGCACCTTGAAATGGTAATCCTGCTCGTTTCCTACCGTATAAATATGCTTCTCGAAATTCACTTCCTTGGCGCGTTCGAGGGCTGTGCCCAGGTCCTGCGTCATGTACACGGAAGTGCCGTCGGAGCGGAGCAGTGTTTTCTCATCCAGCCCATCGGCGGTAAGGTCGGCGTATACCGAGTTATCCGGGCGGCGCTTCAGTACGCCTTTCGCGAGGCCGTCTTCAATGATGTTCTTTCCGAGGATGTATGTATTGCTTTCGTAATAGATCTTATCGAAATCCACACCGAGCATTTTATAGCTTTGTGCAAATCCTTCGTACACCCATCCGTTCATGGTTTCCCATAATGCGCGTACTTCTTTGTCGCCGGCTTCCCACTTGCGCAGCATTTCCTGTGCAGCCTTAAATACCGGCGTGTTTGCTTTTGCAAGGTCCTTCAGCTCGGCTTTCAGCTTTGCTTTTGCCTCATCGTCTTTCGCCGATTCCAGCTTAGTGCTGATAGCGATATATTTTAATTGCAGCTCCTCATTCTCAAAGGTGCCCTGGCTCCATTTCTCCAGCAGCTCATTTGCTTCGGCATTGTACTGCTTGTCGAACAGCACATAATATTTTCCCACGAGGTGATCGCCTTTCATACCGCCGGAAGCAGGTGTTTCGCCGTTCCCGAACAGCTGCCATGCCAGCATGCTTTTGCAGATGTGGATCCCGCGGTCGTTCACAATATTGGTCTTGATCACCTTACTGCCTGAGGCTTTCAGGATCTCCGAAACCGAAAATCCAAGCAGGTTGTTGCGCACATGCCCGAGGTGCAAAGGCTTATTGGTGTTAGGGGAGGAGTATTCCACCATCACCACCGGGGCATTTTCCGGTGCGGGTTTTATAAAGCTTCTGCCGTTGATGGATTTAAAGTAGTTCAGCCAGTAAGCATCCGCGATCACAAGGTTGAGGAATCCTTTTACCACGTTAAAGGAAGCGATCTCGGCCACGTTGCTTTTCAGGTAATTCCCGATCTCCGTTGCCGTATCCTCCGGCTTTTTCTTCGATGCTTTCAGGAAGGGAAATACCACGAGGGTAAGGTCGCCTTCAAAATCGGGGTTGGTCTTTTCAAAGGAAACTTTCTCAATGCCTGCGCTGTAAAGTGATTGCAGCGCTTCAATGGTTTTTTGAGAAAGTGTATGTTCAAGGGTCATAATCCAATTAGTAATTTGTAGAATTTTTGAATTGTAGAGTCAGGCAATTCAAAAATTCAAAAATTCAAAAACTCTAAAATTAGTACGTCAGCTGGCTCACCACTTTCTGCAGGATCTCAAAGGTATTCTCTGCCATCAGGTTCTCCTTATCGAGGGTAGGGTTCACTTCGCAGATCTCGAAGCAGCAAACCTTTTCATTCTGGATCAGCCGCACGCATAAGCTGCCTGCTTCTTTTTCCGTAATACCGTTACGCACAGGAGTTCCCGTTCCTTTGGAAATGGAGGAATCCATGCTGTCCACATCAAAGGAAACATAGATGAGGTTACAGCCCGAAAGATGCGCCAGCGTATCCCTTGCGATCTTTTCAACCCCGTTCCGCTTCACTTCGGCGGTGGTAAAGGTCTTGATCTTGTGCTTTTTGAGCAGGTAGGTCTCTTCCGGTTCCACATCGCGGACGCCAATGTATACAAGGTCCTTGTAGGTGATCTTTGGTGCAATTCCGCCGATCTTTTTCAGCCGGTTCCACATATCCACCGTTTCCTTATCGGGCTTGTTCATCTTGCTCGCTACATTGTCCTCGTTTAAGGAAGCGGCAAGCGGCATCCCGTGCATATTGCCGGAAGGCGAGGTATAGGGGCTGTGAATATCGGCATGCGCGTCGATCCAGATCACGCCGAGGCGCTGTTTGGGGTACGCCATCTTGATCCCGGCAATGGTTCCGCCTGCGGAGCTGTGGTCGCCGGCGAGTATGATCGGGAAATTATTCTTTTTAAGCGTATTTGAAACCTGGGTGGCTACGCGTTCCCAGATGGCGAGAATGCCTTCGATCCGCTTCGCATAAGGCGGCTTCGACGGCTCAAACAAAAGCTGGTTCTCCGTTTTGATCTCGATCGATTCGATCTGCTTGAACATATTGCTTCCGTAATCGAGGGCTGCGATCTTGATCGCATCAATTCCCATGCTGGCGCCGCGTGTTCCGGCGCCAATCTCCGATTTCACTTCAATGAATTTTAAGGTTTTCATAATAATTGCTTGTATTTAGGGCGGTGTGCCTGTTCAGCCCGCCTTCATATAAAATTTCTATCCGAATTACTTACATTGAATAAAAAATATCAAAGTAAGTTACTTACATTTGTGAAGCTTAATTTTACTAACTGATCTAAAGACTATAAAATGGATAATAAATACCGCGATCTGATCGAACAAACTTTTGATTTTCCGCAGGACGGCTTCAGCGTGTCGGATGATGAGCTGTATTTTCATGATATTCCGCTGATGGACATCATCAAAAAGTATGGTACGCCCCTTAAAATCAGTTATCTGCCTAAGATCAGCGCCCAGATCCAGAAAGCCAAAAAGCTGTTCAATGTGGCAATGGCCAGGGCTGATTATAAAGGCAAATATACATATTGTTACTGTACAAAAAGCTCCCATTTCTCTTTTGTTCTGGAAGAGGCGCTTAAAAATGATATTCACCTCGAAACTTCCTCGGCATTTGATGTTCCGGTGATCCGCTCCCTGTACAACTCAGGCCGCATCACAAAGGAAACGTACATCATTAATAACGGCTACAAAAGGCCGACCTATCTCAAATACATCTCCGAGCTTATTAACGACGGCTTTATAAACGCCATTCCTATCCTCGATAACAAAAAGGAGCTTCCCGCGCTGGAAAAGCTTTGCAAAAAGAAGTTCAAAGTAGGGATCCGCGTGGCAACGGATGAAGAGCCGAAGTTCGAATTTTACACCTCCCGCCTCGGGATCCGTGAAGCGGATATTATCGATTATTACAATACCAGCATCAAAGGAAGCGCGAAATGCGAGCTGAAAATGCTGCATTTCTTTATCAATACCGGGATCAAGGATACCACTTACTACTGGTCGGAGCTCTCCAAGTGCATCAACGTATATTGCGACCTTAAGAAGGTATGCCCTACGCTCGATTCGCTCGACATCGGCGGAGGTTTCCCGATCAGGACCTCCCTGGGCTTTAATTACGATTACGCTTACATGGCGGATGAGATCATCCAGAAGATCAAGAACATCTGCGAGGAGCGGGATGTGCAGGAGCCGAATATCTTCACCGAATTCGGAAGCTACACGGTTGGAGAGAGCGGCGCCGCCCTGTATTCCATCGTGGATGTGAAAAAGCAGAACGACAACGAGCTCTGGTATATGATCGACAGCTCTTTCATCACCACATTGCCCGATACCTGGGGGATCAAGCAGAAATTCATCCTGCTTGCCATTAACAACTGGGAAAAGGAATATCAGCGGGTGAACCTTGGCGGACTTACCTGCGACAGCGAGGATTATTACAATGCCGAATCGCACCTGAACCAGGTGTATATGCCGATAGTAACGGAAAAGCAGAAGGAGCCGCAATATCTTGGCTTTTTTCATACGGGCGCTTACCAGGAATCGCTGGGCGGCTATGGCGGTATCCAGCATTGCCTGATCCCCGCGCCGAAGCATGTGATCATCGACAGGGATGAGGATGGCGAGCTCAGCACACGGCTTTTTGCAAAAGAGCAGAGCTTTAAATCCATGCTGAAAACACTGGGTTATTAACAGCCGGGGAGCGGGAATGCCGTTTTTCCATGGGTTTACGCTTAAGTTTTGAACAGGCAGGCTAAAATTTTGACTTGTGTCATTTAATCGCTACCTTTCGCACCTTAATCGTAAAAATATAGGTGTTCAATTGTTTAGCACAGAAACAATTGAGTTGCACGGACCGATATGAAAAAGCCACTACTCATAGCTTTTGCCAGCTGTTTATATATCTTAGGTGTCACAGGTTGCGGAAGCTCCGATGAAAAGTTCATCTCGGAAGGTGCCATCGAGTATGATGCCGCCGTTGTTGATCAAAGCAATCCGATGGCCACCCTCGCGCCGAACAAAATGACCATTAAGTTCAAAAACAATAAGTCCGCCGCTGAAATGAGCGCCGGCATGGGATTGTTCAGCACCGCCTTTATTTCCGACCCCGAAACAAAATCAATGACGCAGCTGGTGAAGCTGCTGAATAAAAAGTTCTCCCTCGTGCAGAACGAATCCGAGATCAAAAAAGAAAATGCCGCTTATCCCGTGGAGGTCACCCCTGTAAAAGGAACCAAAGTGATCGCCGGCTACAATTGCCAGAAAGCCCATGTAAAGGTGAATGATGAAAACGCCAGCGAATTCGATGTTTACTATACCAAAGAGCTGAACATCAAGGACCCGAATTTTGCCAACCCTTTTTATAAAATAGATGGCGTGCTGATGGAATACCAGATGAAGAAATTCGGGCTGGAAATGAAATTTACAGCGAAAGCCATCAAAAATGAGGACATCGATGATGCTACCTTCGAGCTTCCGTCCGACTACAAGCCCATCACCAAGCAGGCAATGGATGAATTGTTTTTAGGATTACAATAACCCTTAACCCTTAACCCTTTATATATGAAAAAGATCTTTACTGCGGCCGCATTCGCCGTATTGGCTGTTTTAAATGTTTCCGCCCAAAAGAACGCTCCTTTTGAAGGAACCATCACTTACACCATTTCCTTTGAAGGATCGGGCCTGCCGCCGGAAGCGATGGCAATGCTGAACGGTGCCGAATCGGTTACTTACATTAAAGGCGACAAGCGCCGCACCGACATGAACCTGGCCATCCAGAGCACTTCAGCGATCATGGACACCAAATCAAAGCAGATCGTGACGCTTATGGATATGATGGGACAGAAATACCTGATCCGCATGAATGAAGCCGACCTTAAAAAAGAAGAGGCGAATGCGCCGCAAACCACTATCAAATACCTCGATGAAACAAAAATGATCGCCGGCTACAAATGTAAAAAGGCGGAAGTGACCATGAAGACCAAGGAAGGCAAGGAGGAAGTGGTGAACGTGTATTACACCGAGGAGATCCCTACTTCTGATCTGAAGTCTGCCTACAAAGGCCTGAAAGGCTTCCCGATGGAATACACCATCAACCAGGGAGGCATAAAAATGTCGTTCACCACCAAATCGGTTTCCAAGGAGACGGTTGCCGACAGCAAGTTTGAGATCCCGAAAGAAGGATACAAGGAAACAACGATGGATGAGTTCCAGAAGGAAATGATGCAGATGGGCAGCGGGCAATAAGCCCTAAGCCTTTCCGGGAAAGCCTTTCGCAGCTGCGGAAGGCTTTTTTGTTTTCCACAGTGCCCCGTTTATAAGATTTTTGCATTGCGCTCCCAACCGCATTGTCATTTGGTAATTTTGATGTTGGAAAAAATGCAGGCGCTTGCCCCGCAGTTGGATCCATCATCTCAATTTCCGTTGCAATGGCCGAGCCGAAAAAAAACACGTTAAAGAATACGATCAGGGAGGAGAAGGCCGAAAGTAAAGCTTCATCCAAAGAGAAGGAAAGCAAGCCGAAAAAGGAAAAAAGTGCAGAAAGCGCGCCCGGGCCATCCATTTCCGAAAAGGTGGACCTGCTGTTCGCGTTCAGCCGCAACGAGCGCTTCCAGAGGATCTTCGGGCTTTCATTGCTGCTGCTCTCCGTTTACCTTGCCATTGCATTCACCTCATTTGCATTTACCTGGCAGGTGGACCAGGACAAGGTGCTGGGCGATCTTTTTGCGCCGGAAACCACCGTGCAGAACTGGCTTGGAAAGTTCGGCGCCCTGCTTTCACACATTTTCGTGCATAAATGGTTTGGCGTAGCCTCCTATATTTTTGCTTTTGTTGCTTTCGCGACGGGATTACGGATCACCTTCAACGTTTCCTTCTTCAATATCCGCAAGGTATATGCTTATTCCTTCTTCTTCCTGGTGTTCAGTTCCGTATTGCTGGGCTATATTTTCAGCGATGCGCTGTTCTTTCTTGGCGGCGCTTTCGGGTACACCATGAGCAACCGGCTGAATGGGCTGCTAGGCCACATCGGGACAGGGGTGCTGCTGTTCTTTGCCTTTATTGTTTTTCTTGTTGCGGCCTTCAACTTCTCCTTCGACCTTGGAAAAAAAGACCCGCTGAACGATGACAAAGGCCCGGAGCCGGAACCGGAGCCGGAAGAAAAAACACTGCCACTGAACTCCTTCAGGGAGGAAACGGAAATTGAAGAAGAGCCTTTCCTCGTGGAGGAAGAGGAGGAGGAAGAAGCGCTGCCACCTGTATTGAAGGTGAAGGAAGTGATGGAGATCACCAACGATGCAAGGCACGAGATCGTGGAAGAAGCGGAAAAGCCCGTGGAGCGCGAGCCGATCGTGCTTTCAACAGAAGCCGATGGCGTGCAGTTCACCGTTGAAAAATCGGAGCAGAAGGAGCAGGAGCTAAGCCCTGAGCAGATCTCCGAAGCGCTGGTGGCGCAGGTTGGCGAATATGACCCTACGCTCGACCTTGGCAATTACCAGTTCCCGCCGCTCGACCTGCTGGAGAATTACGGAGGCTCTAAAGATATTGTGATCAACACCGAAGAGCTGAACGCGAACAAGGACAGGATCCTGAAAACGCTGGCCGATTACGGCATCGAGATCGAGAAGATCAAAGCCACAGTGGGGCCTACCGTTACCTTGTATGAGATCATTCCCGCTGCAGGCGTGAGGATCTCGAAGATCAAGAACCTCGAGGATGATATCGCTTTAAGCTTATCGGCATTAGGCATCCGGATCATTGCGCCGATCCCCGGAAAAGGAACTATCGGGATCGAGGTGCCGAACCAGAATGCCGAAATGGTGCCGATGCGCACCATCCTCGCCTCCGAGAAATTTCAGAATACGACGATGGATCTGCCGATCGCGCTTGGCAAGACCATCAGCAATGAAACATTTATCGCCGATCTTGCGAAGATGCCCCACCTGCTGATGGCCGGTGCTACAGGGCAGGGTAAATCGGTCGGACTGAACGCCATCCTTGTTTCGCTTTTGTATAAGAAGCATCCTTCGCAGATCAAGTTCGTGCTCGTGGACCCTAAAAAGGTGGAGCTCACGCTGTTCAACAAGATCGAGCGGCATTTCCTTGCCAAGCTGCCCGATTCGGCGGAAGCCATTATCACCGATACAAAAAAAGTGGTGCATACGCTTAACTCGCTCTGCATCGAGATGGACCAGCGCTACGATCTGCTGAAAGAAGCGCAAGTGCGGAATTTAAAGGAATACAATGCAAAATTCATCGCGCGGAAATTAAATCCGAATAACGGGCATAAGTTCCTGCCTTACATTGTGCTGGTGGTGGATGAGTTCGCCGATCTTATCATGACGGCCGGTAAAGAGGTGGAAACGCCTATTGCGCGACTCGCGCAGCTGGCGCGTGCCATCGGGATCCACCTGATCATTGCCACGCAGCGCCCTTCCGTGAACATCATCACAGGAACCATTAAAGCCAACTTCCCTGCGCGGATCGCATTCCGCGTTACGTCTAAAATAGATTCGCGCACCATCCTCGATGCCGGCGGCGCCGACCAGCTCATCGGCCGTGGCGACATGCTTTTATCCACCGGTAACGACCTTATCCGCATCCAGTGCGCATTTGTGGATACGCCGGAAGTGGATAAGATCTGTGATTTCATCGGCAGCCAGCGCAGCTATCCTACCGCGTTCCTGCTTCCTGAATATGTGGATGAGAACGGCGAAGGCAGCGGCAAGATGGATGACCCTTCCGAAAGGGACCAGCTATTCAACCAGGCAGCCGAAATTGTTGTTTCCACGCAGCAGGGATCGGCCTCTTTATTGCAGAGAAGGCTGAAGCTGGGCTATAACCGTGCAGGCCGCATTGTCGACCAGCTCGAATCTGCCGGGATCATCGGGCCATTCGAGGGTTCCAAGGCCCGCGAGGTGCTAATTAAAGATATGCTATCTTTGGAACAGTTTTTGAATAATACAGAGAAACTCTAAAAAAACAATTATGTTCACAAAGAAAAATATCCTTGTTGCCCTGTTAGCCGTTGGAAGCTTAAGCGCTTTAACTGCACAGACCGATCCGAAAGCAAAAGCCATTTTAGATGACCTGAGCGCAAAAACAAAAGCATATACCACCATAAAAGCTGAATTCACCTTCACCACCGAAAAGAAAGACAAAACGAAGGAGTCGCAGGAAGGGAAGATCCTGACAAAAGGAAACAAATACAAATTAGAGATCCCGGGACATGTAATCTACTGCGATGGCAAAACGATCTGGGATTACATCAAGGCGAGCAATGAAGTGCAGGTGAAGGATGCGGAAACCGGCGGCGATGATGCCGTAAACCCTTCCACCATCTTTACTATTTACGAAAAAGGCTTCAAATATAAGTTCGATGGCGAGGATGCAACCACGCAAACCATCAGCCTTTTCCCTGAGAACCCCGACAAGAAAAAGTACCATACCGCTAAATTGTTCGTGGATAAAGTGAAAAAGCAGATCTCCAGCGTGAAAATGATGATGAAGGACGGCTCTACGCAAACGTACACCATCAAAAGCTTCCAGTCAAACACCCCGATCGCGGACACCGAATTTACATTCGATATGAAAGGACATCCGGGTGTTAGCGTGGAGGATCTGAGGTAATTTGATAACAAATATAAAATGAGAAAGGCCACTGAAGAGTGGCCTTTTTTATTGTGCTGTTGAGCTTAACGTTTATTCGGATTTAGTAAGCAGCTCTTCTAAAAGCTCCTCCACTCCCTCTTTTGTTGAGGAATGCCTGCTGTCGAGCAGCTGCCCTTTAAAATAAAGCGTAATTACAGGCTGCTTTTTATCCAGGATGCGCTGCTTCGCCTTTGGATTGTCATCAGCATTGATCACGAGAAAAATAACATCTTTATACTTCGGGTCATTGGATAATTCCTTATAAACCGGGACGAAATCAGCGCAGGCCCTACCGCAATCATCGGTATGGTATTTCAGGATCACACGGTCGTTCTCAGCAACCTGCAGGAATAAATAGGAATCGGTGGTTTCAGTAACTGGCATGTGTTATAATTTGAATTTAAAGGTAAATAATCGTTGCAGCATGCCTCTAAGGGTCTTTTCATCGGATACATTCTCGCATTCAATAAGGAAGCCTTCTTTAAATGCAGCAATGAACGGAACCTGTTTCTTTTTAATAAACTCCTCCGCTACGGGGTTATTGCGCGAATCAACCCACAAAAACTTCACCTTTCTGAAATCCTTATCCTTCGACAGCTCCTCGAACAGGTCATTCATTTCCTTACAGCCCTGGCAATCGGCCTCCGGCTGATAATTAACAACGATAAACTCATTTTCTAAAAAGAGCTTAGGCCATTCTACCTGATCACTGTTAATTATTTCCATAAATCTTTAGGATGGGATTTGCAAGGATTACCTGCCTTTGTCTGCCTTTAAAAATATGCCAGATGGAACTATCCCATTAAAAGCAGCCGATGTTGAATGTGGCTTAGCCCGCTTTTCGGGAAGAAGCCTTGATTCCCCAGTATCCGCCAAGGTAAGAGCAGGGTATGAACAGGAAAATGGAAATGATGATGGTCCATACCGGGTGCGGGATCATGAACAGGTTGTAGGCGCCCAGTCCCATGAGAATGCCGCCAACGGTGATCGCATTTGCCATTTTATTCACCGGCGCCATTGCCGAGGCTATGAGTCCGCCCACAAGAGAGCCGAGCGCATAGGAAAGCACCAGCAGGATAAACACAATGGAAGGCGCCGCGCTTGTATACGCATTGATGGCTTCAGGGTCGTTGAGGTTCATTCCCGCAGGCATCGGGTAAATGACGTGGCCAAGCACTTCCAGTGAGATGATGATGAACAGCCCGCCAATAAGGCCAAGCGCAGTGGAGAGGATCTTTTTTGCCATGATGTTTTAGTGTGTCAGAAATGTTGATTTTTTAAACGGCAATAACTGTGTCACTTCGAGTGCGTAATGAAATGAAGCGTATCGAGAAGTAGACCAGTTCTCGATACTTCGCCGGAAAAGGCGAAACTCGAACTGACATACAAACTTACAAAAAGGAAATAAAAAAAGCCCTCCCGGTTTTCCGGAAGGGCTCTTGTTTTTTTATTCGGCAAATTATTTAACGATCAGCTTCTGAGTTGAAGTTCCATCTGCAGAGATCATGTTGATGATGTAAATACCTGCATTGAATTTCTCAAGGTTGATCTGCATGTTGTGTTTTCCTGCAGCGAATTCCTGGTTAGCCAGCTCAGCTACCATTTGTCCGGTTACATTGAACACGCGGATGCTTACTTTTCCTTTGTTCGCTACTGTGAATGCAAGGTTTGTGCTTGCAGCAGCAGGGTTAGGGTACAATTCCATTGAAGACATTGCAGCAGCATTTTCGCTGATGCCTGTTACGCATGCAAGGTCAGCTACCGGTACTTTAATGTAGTTGATGGTAGCATCGCCGCTTTGCGGGTCAGGAGTAGCGGCGGTAACACCGTGTCCTACTGCATTGTCGGTTTGAACGATGAGGTGAACAAATCCGTCAACACGTTTTGCCATTGCACCGTAAACACCTTCTACGTAATCCTGCTGGGAAGGCCCCGGAGGGTCAGTAACGTCCTGTGGCGTGCACCATGTAGCACCACCGTCATCGGAGCGCATTACATAGGTGTGCCTGTAGCTTTTTCCATCGCCGGGAGCGCCTAATTCAGCGTTTCCTTCGTAGATGCTGGCATAAGAAACATAGATACGGCCTGCTGCATCAATACCTGAAGATGGCATAGAGCTAAGCGATACCTGGTAAGTTCCCCACTCAGTAACATTTAAAACTCCGTCAGCATCGATATCTGCCGCAGCAGCGATCATTACAGGAGTGCTAACAGAAGCAGAAGAAGCTCCCATTGATTCATTCCAGTACATTAAGCCGTCAGTTCCCGGGAAGTAGCTTACGCCGCCATCGCCAAGGTCATCATTCAGCATGCGCATGCGTCCGAACCATACGTGAGCCTTGCCCTGGTTGTCGAGCATAACGTGTACGGAAGCATCGTTTGTTTCCAGTGTATCGGCAATACCGTCACTGTCAATATCCGATAACATTGTAGGCTCGTCAAATAAAGGGATCGGGAAATAGTTAACGATCGTTTTTGTCCAGGTAGCTCCGTTATCAATAGATTTGATCAGGACAACATCCACATCAAAGCCTCCTGCAACAATAGCAATAGTGTCGCCTTTTGCATCGATAGAATAAGAGTCTCCGCCAAATCCTAAATAAGAAGAAGCATCGATCTCAGGGATCACCGTGTGAAGCTTATCCCAGGTAATTCCGCCATCAAGTGAGCGGGAATACGCAAGGGCTCCATCCTGGCCCATGAATGGCGCACCGCCAACCCCGGTAGTCTGGGAGATCACGTGCAGGGTCATTCCGTTAGCACCGCCAACAGCTAAACGTGCCCATACGTCAGGAGAACCTAAGAATGCAGCATCGCTCCATGGCCCGGTTCCTTTAACAGGACGTTTAGAAATGTGCAGGTCGGATGCTTCGTGGGAAACAACAACTTCAGCACCTGTAGAAGTAACGCCAATGTTGGTGAAGCCTGTTCTTACGTTTTCAATTTTTGCAGTAGGGTTTGGGCCCCAGCTTGAGCCATTGAAATAGTTATAGCCTGTTCCGCGGTCGGTCCAGCTAGCCTGCTGCGTGGAGAATGTCCATGTAGCGGATAATGTTCCGTCAGGATTGTTGATCAGGCGGTTGCAGATAGATGCATTGGTTTGCAGCTGGTAGCCGGTTGTTCCGATAGCCGTTGTTGTATAAGCGCGCTGTGCAGGAGTTGCAGGCCTTAAGCCGCTTACCAGCCCGGAAAATGAAGGTGTTGCTTCTGCGCCCGGAAGCTGGTTCTTTTTGTAAAGCTCAGCTTTCGTAGCAAGGGCCGGCTTTACTTTAGGAGGAGTTACCCCATTGTTGAGCGTGGTTGTTTGCGCAAAGGCAAAACTCCCAAGACCCAAAGCAACTCCAAAGAGTACTTGTTTTTTCATAGCATTATTGATTTAGGGTTAGACGTGCATTTTTTTAATGAAAACAAATATAAAGAACCGATCCTTAGAAAACAAGCGCTGCGCGGCACATTCTTGATAAATTGTGTAAATCTTTCGGGAATGGGTAAAATTATCTACAGCGCTGCGCCTGTATTGGCGCGCAGGTGGATCGAGAAGCTTTTGGCTGGTGTTTCCGGTGCTTCCTGGCGGTACGATGGAACAGGAGCGCTTGTATATATGGCGCAGAGCGTGTTCGACACGCGGTAGAGGTGTTTCTGCCTGCCGGCGGGTGTTCCGTCGAGGATGCCCCTCAGCACGTCCCAGCGCACATCATTCGGGTGGTTGCCGTAGTCGTGCCACACGATCATGGAATGCTCATCCTTTAGAAGAGAGAATGCATTTCTTGTATCGCTCATCACGCTTTCATAGTGATGATCGCCATCGATAAAGATCAGGTCGAATTTTTTTCCAAGGCTTTTATAGTCGTAGCTGAGCGAGTTGCCCTGCAGGTGGGTTACATTCTGAAGGCCTTTTGAGTAAAAGCGGTGAAGCTCTACATATTTTTTGCTGAGCCCCATCCGGAGCATCTCGTTATCGGGGAGGTTGAGCGTGGTACAGTGCGTAGCCACGGAAGCCACGTTGGCAACGCTTTCTCCGCGCCAGGTGCCGATCTCGAAATATTCACAATCCTTGAATCTTTTTGCAAGCCCTTTCAGCAATGCAAGGTCGATGGGAGTGGAGCCGCCGTCGAGATAACAGAACGGGCTCACTGTTTCATCGAAGCCGGGGAGCAGGCTGCAAATGTCCACGCAGGGCAGCCCTTCGGGAAGCGAATGTTTTTCGGCAACGGCTTTTTTGTTCACATCGGTATCGTCCAGCACCTTGTTTAACAATGAAGGTTGCCGGAGGATCAGTGATAGTGCTTTGAAAAGTTTGCGTGCCTTGCTCATTTAGGACAAAGAAAATAAAAAAAAGCTAAGGAGGGGCAGAACATGCTATTTTAATCTGCCACAGATTCACGGATTAGTAGAGAATGTGTTTTTGTTTTGCCGTTTGTACCACCCCGACCCTCCTAAGAGGAGGGAGCTGATCCTGCGAACATTTAAAAAGAAGTTCTGATTAAAAATTTCTGCTCAAATTATTCCAACGAAGCGTTCCCCTCCTCCAACCTCCCAACTCCTAACTCCTAAAAAGCCCTTTCACTTCAGAGCGCAGCCATTGAAGGTCGGAAAGCCTTGGCAGGAGCTGCCGCGAAGAGATCCCCGCTTCCTTTACAAAATACACGATAACGAGCAACGCGGTAGTGATGTAGGAGATGCTCGAAATAATGCCAACTTCCCAAATGCCGAATTTCGGATACCATGCCAATGCAAGCACAATGGTGGTGATCAGCCCGGTAAGGTTTGCCCAGGTGTTCACGCGGAATTTTCCGGTGCCTGAAAAATAATGCCCGATCACCAGCGCAATGTTATAGAAGAGGATGCCGGGAGCGAGCAGCACGATCACCTGCTGTACGCCGGCGAACTCCGGACCGAACAGCCAAACATAAAAGGAGGAAGGCAGCAGCACCATCGGTACCAGCGCCGCCACGCAAAGCACAATGCTGAACTTGGTGAGCTGCAGCGTTAAGGTTTGTGAATAAACCGGGTCTTTTGAATTGGACACTTTCGGGTACAATACCGTAGCAATGCTGTTGCTCACCAGCAATACCGATTCCACGAGGGAAACGCCGTTAGAGAAAATGCCGAGCAGCACTTCACCCGAATAAGCGGAAAGCATGTAATACGTGCAGCGGAAGCTCATGAATTTCATGATGTGTCCGGCCTGGCTGTACGCGCCGTATTGGAACAGCTTTGCGCTAAGCCCCTTTTCTTTTTCTTTTTTATCCTGTGCAATGAGCGGGTAAACAAGAATGCTGCTCACGATGAGGCATACTCCCATTGCGCCGTAAAGCGACAGTATGTAAGAGCCGATGTTGTATTGATCGAGCCCTTTGATCATCAGCCAGAGGATAACGATGTTGGCGGCAGCCTGCAGCAGCGATACAAGGTTATGCGTGGTGATCTTCTCCATGCCCAGCAAAATGGTGAGGTTGGTGGCAAGAAAGGAGCTGATGAGTGAAAGCAGGATCACGGGGACCACAGCGGCTGCCGGGACAAGCGGGAAAGCCAGGAAAATAAAGTATGATGCAACGCAAACCAGCAGCGACCATGCATTGCTGAGCAGGAACAGCTGCCGGATGTTATGGCGCGGTACAAAATAGACGAGTGATGATCCGCCAACAATGTTGCAGAACAGCAGGATCATGGCAATGCTTGTTACGATCAGGCTGGCTTCGCCTTTTCCTGCCGCCCCGATGTTCCGCGAAAGCAGGATCACGATCGCGAGGTTGAGCACCGCGATAATGACCTTGATTCCGAATGTGAAGGCGATCTTTTTAAACATTGTTCTTTAAAACCTGCTGATAAAGGTGATGAAATTTTGCGCTCACTTTTTCATAGCTGAAATTTTCTTCCGCATAAGCGGCAAGCGCTGCCGCATCGTAGCGCCCTGCGCGGATGTTCTCTATGAGCTGAGCCATGCCTTCTTCCAGCTCTTTTTCATTTTTGGCTTCTACTAACATTCCACGTTCCTGCGTAATGTGCTCGTGGATGCCGCCTACGTTTGACGACAGCACCGGCAACCCGCTTGCAAGCGCCTCGATGATCACCACCGGAAGGTTCTCGTAATTGCTGAAGAGCATAAATGCATCTGCATTGTGCATCAGCGCAGCGATCTCCTCCGTTGTTTTTGTGCCATCAAAAAATGCAAATGTATTGTGAATTCCTAATTGCTTCGCCCTTGCTATGTGCGGTGCGGTATCGCCATCGCCAATGAAATGGCATTGAAAATCAGCTCGCCTTTTTGACAGCGCAGCGACGGTGCTCAACATCCCCGAAATGTTCTTATGAGGATCGTCCAGCGTGGAGATGTGCAGAAAATTTATTTTAGCATTTCCCGGTTTGGTTTTCGATGGACTGAACAGCTTCGTGTTTACTACGTTGTACACCACTTCATAATTTCCCGCAAGTCCGTGATCCAGCATCGCTTTTTTAAGATCGCCTGAAACCGGCGTAATAAAAGAAGCATTGCGGGCGATCATTTTGGAAAGTATGCTTTCGGTAAAGCCCATGCTCCTGCTTTTGGAAGGAAGGTATGCTGTGCTGTGCTCGGTTACAATATACGGAATGCGCTTTTTTCTTTTCAGGTTCAGGGCGATGATCCCGGAAGGGTAAAGGATGTTGTGATGAACAAGGTCGATGTGGCCGAGCTTTTTATTGATGTGCTGCAGGCCGATCGACCATGCTTCCAGGTTGCGCCTGATCTTCTGCACTTGTGAAATTATCGGGATGCCGTGATTCACTTTCTTATAATATACGTTCACGGTGAAAACGTTGTTGATGGTATTTTCGGTGACCTCGAACTCCTGCACGCAGGAAGCATCGGCGCATACATGCAGCGCGGCTACATTCGAATGCAGGGCAACGGCTTCGGCATGCTTCTGCACAAAATTCCCGAGTGTGGGAAGCACGCGGTTTGGATACCAGCCCGATAAAAATAAGATGTTCCGTTTTTTTGTCATACCAATGCCCTGCAAATTAACAAAAGATTTCCGGATGTTGCCTGCCGGCAGGGCTTCATTCGCTCAGCTGAGCTTTTTTGTTTTGAGGCGGATGGAATTGCCGATCACGATCACATCGGAAAATGCCATGATGAGCGCACCGAAGGTAGGCAGCAGCAATCCTGTGGCAGCTACGGGAATAGCGACAATGTTATAGAAGAAGGCCCAGAACAGGTTCTGCTTAATGGTGAGCAGCGTATGCTTGCTGATGAGTTGCGCTTCATACAGCTGTGAAAGGTCGTTGTTCTTCAGGAGCACGATCTGCGCCGACTGGATCGCCACCTGTGTGGCATTGCTGAGTGAAATACCTACGGAAGCTTTGGCAAGCGCCGGCGCATCGTTTACGCCGTCGCCCACCATGGCGGTGGAATGTTCCCTGTTGAGCCTTTCGAGGAGATCCAGCTTTTGTGCAGGAAGCTGCTCGCTGTACACCTGGTCGATCTTCAGCGTTTTGGCAAGCGACTCGCATTTCTCTTTTTTATCGCCGCTCAGCAGGATAGTACGGATGCCGGCCGCATGGAACAGCGCAATGCTTTCCGCCGCATTCTTTTTTATTTCATCTTCAAGGTCCACCGTAGCGATGAGTGTATTGTTCTTTAATACATACAGGCTGCGGGTATCGTCCTTCGTATGCTGCGCCGCAACCCGGTAGGAACCGATGCTGTAGCTGTTGCCGGCATCATCGGTTGCCGACATGCCCGATCCTTTTTCTTCCCTGATCTCTTTGAAGGCTTTGTAGGAAGTATCTTTCAGCTCCCTTACCACCGACTTTGCAATAGGATGGGAGGAATGCTGCTCGATGCTGAACAGGATCTCTTCCACTTCCTTTTTTGAAGTATTGTTGAGCAAGTCAATGCTGCGGATCTTAAAATCGCCGGTGGTGAGTGTTCCCGTTTTATCGAATACCACCGTTTTTACTTTTGCAAATTCCTCGAGCGTGCTTCCGCCTTTGATGAGGATGCCTTTTTTTGCAGCCCTGCCAATGCCTACCATTACCGCTGTTGGCGTGGCAAGCCCCATTGCGCAGGGACAGGAGATCACCATGACGGCGATGCTCCGCATCATGGCATCCTGGAAAGGAATCTGAAGAATGAAATAGGAAATGAGAAAGGTGAGAATAGCAATGCCGAGCACCACGGGAACGAAGATGGCGCTGATCTTATCGCCGAGCTTCTGGATGTTGGGCTTCGAGAGCTGCGCCTGCTTCACCAGTTCTATGATCTTTGCAAGCACGGTTTCATCGCCAACGCTTTCCGCGCGCATTCGGATGTTGCCGTGCACGAGGATGGTGCCGCCGATCACTTTGCTGCCGGCGCTTTTTTCCGCGGGAACGCTTTCACCCGTGAGCATGGATTCATCGATGCCTGCATCCCCGGAAATAATCTCGCCGTCAACCGGGATCTTATCGCCCGTGTTTACCTGCAGGATGGCGCCTGTATGAATGCTTTTGTAATCCACTTCCGTGATCACTTCCTTGCCCATCTGCAGGCTTACCAGCTTGGCTTTCAGCACGCGGATGGTATTCAGCTCCTTTAATGCGGTGGTGGTTTGCCTTACGGAGCGGTGCTCAAACACATTCCCGAGCAATACAAGCGTGATGATGGTGGCGGTGGTTTCAAAAAAGAGGTAATTGTGCAGCTCGGGGCTGCCCTGGTAGAGGTACATGCCGGCAAGGCTGTAAATAAAAGCGGAGGTGGAGCCGATGAAGATGAGCACGTCCATGTTGGGAACGCCGGCTTTTAAAGAGTTCCATGCGCTTCCGCCGAACTGGATAAAGCCCATGATGAATACCGGGAGGCAGATCAGCAATTGTGCAAGCGGCTGATTGAGAATGAAATCGTGCCCCAGGAACATGTGGCCGAAAAAAAGCGGGATGGTGAAGGGCAGCGTAAAATAAAAGCGCTTCTCCACCGGCGACATTTTTCCTTCGTTCTCTTCCCGCGTTTTACTGTCGACCACCTTGTAGCCGATGCTGTGAATACCTTCAATGATCGACTGGAGGCGGCTTTTATCATCGAGCAGGAAGGAGGCTTCTCCTGTGGCGAAGTTCACATGCACATCGGCAAGGCCTTTTTTCTGGAGGTCCTTGGTGATGCCGAGTGCGCAGTTGGCGCAATCCATGCCTTCAACAAGCAGGGTAATATGTTTGGGATCTGAAGCCATGTTTCACACAAATTTACGGAATTTATCGCATAGCCTTATGCTTATTCATTGCTGTTCCTGCGGAGAATGCTTTAATAACAAGTGAAATAGCATCCCTGTTCAAATTCTTTAAAATATTCTTCCATAATTTCTCCTGATTATAAATTTTGGTATATTTGCAGCCTCAAATTCTATGGTGGCCATAGTTCAGTTGGTTAGAATATCGGTTTGTGGTACCGAGGGTCGTGGGTTCGAGCCCCATTGGCCACCCAAAACAAAAAATCCTGCGAAAGCAGGATTTTTTGTTTAACGTAATCATTCGCGAGAAGCCTGCCCTGAGCGTTCCGCTTTCGCGGAACAGTCGAAGGGAGCCCCATTGGCGTGCAGGATCATTCTGTTTTCTGAAAAGTTTTTATATACGTAATCATTTGCGAGAAGCCTGCCCTGCCTCGCCGTCGGCAAGCCTTTGGCGGCCGATGGAGCGCAGCCTGAGGTACGAAGGCGGAGTCGAAGGGAGCCCCATTGGCGTGCAGGATCATTGCCTGAGAAAATTTATAATAAAAAGAGAAAAATGGGGAGCACAACTCCGGTATAGTATGTTATTGAATTAGGATTATTTTTCCCTCTTTGATGTTTTGGTTCGCAGCAACTACTTTGTAGAAATAAACACCCTGATCCGCCCCGGCTAATCTGATCGTTTGAGCATCGCTTCCTGAAACTACCTTATAAACCAACCTGCCGGTGATATCATAAATTTCTATTGTGCTTTCTTTTTCCAGTCCGCTGAAATTAAACTCCCCGGTGGACGGATTTGGAAACACAGTTAGTGTAGGCTTCTTTACTAATTCGGTTACTCCAATACTACCACCACTTTTTAATTTGGCGAGAAAAACGTTTTCTGAACTTGTTGGATAGAATGTGTCATTTCCGATAATCGATGGGTTTGTATAAATATCCCCTGTAACATAAGCATTTCCCCATTTATCAACACTGATTCCACTCCTGTCATCACCCCCTGTGTTAAGGTACGTTGCACAGCTTATATTTCCCGAAGGATCATATTTTAGTATAAACATTGGATCGTATGGGCCCGGTAGGGGTGGTGGAGGGGTGATTGTATCTGAATCAAATACAATGGATGAGCTGAAGAAGCTGCCGGTTACGTAAATATTTCCAAAAAGATCCTTGCAAACAGAATATCCAAGATCTGCATTGGTCCCTCCCCCGGATTTCACCCATATTACGTTCCCGGAGGGGTCGTATTTTGCAATGAAGGCATCGTCTGAATGGCCTGAATTATTCATGTTTGTAAGAATATGGCCTCCAAAATTCAATACCGTATCATTAAAGCTTCCGGTTACATATGCATTTTCACTGTCATCTGCATAAATATAGGCTCCATAGTCGTATCCGGGACCTCCAACTGATTTCGCCCATAAAGCATTCCCCGCAGAATTATATTTAGCAACAAAAAGATCCCAGGTATTTCCAGTAGGATCTGAATTGTTAACAGTGTAGCTCCCAAAAGTTACCGAAGGCGAAAGGAAATAACCTGTAATAAATAAGTTTCCGGCCGCTGTAGCGGAAATAGACAATGCCTCGTCAATACTGTTTTCTCCCATCGATTTTGCCCATAGAACATTTCCTGAGGCTGAAGAGTATTTAGCGATAAACAAGTCACTGGAATTTCCGGAAGCGTCGGAATTTATAAGTGTATCAGTTCCCATAATCATTGACGGACTGTACATAGAGCCTGATAAATAAATATTGCCGGAATTATCGGAGGTAACGGAATACGACAAGTCCTGGATGCTGCCGCCGGCCGATTTAGCCCACACTACATTTCCAAGGGGATCGTACTTTGCAATAAAAATATTAGTGATTCCATTGTTGGTTAATGTATAACTATCAAAGGAAATTGAAGGACTGTAAAAAAAGCCTGTTACGTAAATATACCCATAGTTATCCGTGCAAATGGAATATCCCGTTTCATCTGAAGAACCGCCAATTGATTTAGCCCAGAGCACAGTGCCTGCGGAATTGTATTTTGCAATGTAAATGTCAGTAGACCCTGCATTTGGCAGCGTGTAGCTTCCAAAGGTTATAGGAGTGAGCTCGAACGATCCGGTTATGTATATATCCCCCGCGGAATCGTTACACACGGCCATGCCTTCACCACCTCCGCTGCCTCCGTCAGTAGCTACCCTGGCCCATTCCCAGTTAGCGCATTGGCCGGTGATAAGATCGCTATGCAACAAACAGATAATAAAACCAACGCTTACAATAAATCGCCGGAGGTTCTTTGAGGCTTTTTCTTTCATGGATGAAGTTTGGGTCGGTTTCTGAATCTTAAGTCAAATATAAATCTTTTAAAATTACTCAGTATAATTGTGGGTTCAGGCCTGTTACAGCCTCTCTACCCTCTTCCCCAGCCACTCATGAAAAGGGATCAGCTCCGGGCTGAAATACTCCCAGGAAACATCCGAGCTCTTTGCTGCAAGCTGTGTGAGAATGTTCTTCAGGGCTTTATTTCCGGCGTCATATTCAAAATCATTCTTTTCCAGCTCCCGCAGGCATTTCGCGATCAGGTGATCCCGCTTCTTTATTTTATCATCCTGCTTGTTCCTGTCGAGGTATTTTCGCAGGGCTTCGAGTGTGCGGGATGCGTCGGAGATCTTGTTAAGCTCTATGTAGAGCATGATGGTGAAAATGCGGATCACAATATTCCATTCACTTTTATCTTTTTCAATTTCCAATGGTTTTAAAAGTAGCTTCATGGCTTTGTTGAATTCTCTTTGCTCAAAATGAACGCAGGCTTTGTAAAAAGTATATTTTGCCTTTCTGAATAATCCCGTGAATAGGGTGGGATATGTAAGCAAGTGATCAGCGCTCGATTCTGCTAAGTTGAGCTTTTTGTTGTAAAAGAATACACCGAATTCGATTTCATTGCAGATCATCATGTCAATACTATCGGGACTAAAATAGTCTTTCGCTTTTTGTATGAACAACTCAGCTTCCCGCCGCCTGTTCAGAAACAGTGAGTAATAGCTTAAATTGTCATACATAAAGCCAGCTCTTTTTTTGCGGTAAATGCATGGATGCTTTTGCATAAGCTCCAGAATCCTTTTACACTGTTTAATTGCCGAAGTATATTCTTTTTTATACTCAAATAATATGAGATTGAATAATTGCAGGTAGTAATTTATTTGTTGAGATTTTGTTGCCCTGTAGTCCGATTTCATTTTTTTTACTGAAGAGATTAAAAATGCGAACAACTCCTGTCTGGAACGGGATTTAATTCCTTCAATATCTAAAATGAACCAGTAATACCGATCGGTGGCCTCATACATCGCTTTGTTACAACGTTCATAGAATATTATTTTTTTATCTATGCGTTCAAAGTGTGATTTATACACACGGGCGAAGTGAAGATGTTTTTTGAAAGTAAGCGCTTCTATTAAGATGGGATACACTTCATATTTCTCCGCCGTTTTGATCAAATTGCTTAAAATATGATCTATCACTTCTGTTTTTGATTTAGATGAATTTAGATTCAGAATTTTGCATTGAAGCATTTGTTTTTTCAGCTGGAAATGCTTTTGGTCAAAGTCACAAAAGGTCGTTGACAGGTAGTTTTCATCCATCATCAAGGCATCCAGGCTCATTTCAAAAATGCGCGATTTGATCTTGTTCAGGGCAGCCGGGCTTTTATACTGTACAGGCCTGCCTTCCGAAAGCTGCTCAAAAACCGAGATCGTTTTGCTTTGCTCCGCATTTGAAATGTGATTGCGGAGGTAACGGCCGATCGCCTTTTTTTCGCCCGCCTGCAGGTTGCCTAAAAAATTATCGATGAATGTATGTGCCATGATGAATGTGAAAAATTTGTGTGCGGCTAAAATACTTCATAAAGGCATTGAAATTGGCTCATGTCATTTTGGTGGTTGATTTGTCCATGGTACTTGGAATAATTTGTTGGAAATTTCCCCCGGATAAAACAAGGAGGTACCATGAGCTAAACAGTATTGAGGATTCATTTAAAATGTTGTAATTTTGAATGGAAGCACCACGGCTCCGAACAGTGGTTAATTATACATTAAACGATCTTATTGATTGAATAAATCCTTTTACATATTACTTTTTATTCTTGCTTCCGCTTTTACTAAGGCGCAGACTAACCTTGTGTATAATGGAGATTTTGAAATGTACGATACTTGTCCGGTAATTGTTTCTCAACCTGGTGATCCACAACTTGAAACATGCTTTGGCTGGAAATCTCCTACCGATGCCACAAGTGATTATTATAATGTTTGTGCTACTTCAATTGTTGGTGTGCCAACTAATACTTTCGGTTATCAATATCCTTATTCCGGTAATGCCTATTGTGGAATTTTTATTGAATATGTTGCACCACCTTATTCTACTTATGGATACTGGTTTGAGTATCTTCAGGGAGGGCTAATCACACCGCTAAAGGCTGGATATGAATATGAATTTTCATGTCAAGTTGTAATGAGCGATTTTGGCTGGGACTATGCATTGTCGAAATTTGGAGCGGCTTTTACACCAAACGCAATTTCAAAAACAGATGGCAAGCCATTTAGTGGAGTTACACCGCAAGTACTAAATTCAGCTACAAATTATCTCACTGACACCCTGCATTGGATGGAGATTAAAGGGAAACTTGTCGCACAGGGAGGCGAACAGTACATTACACTTGGTTTTTTTTCTGATACCATAAATTTAGATACTTTAAAGCAGCTTGCTCCTTTCTTTGATCCAAACCATTTTGGAACTTACTATTTCATTGATGCCTGCACTTTGACTGAAACCGGAAAAGTGGAGGGCGCTTCAAATATTTTCACTCCCAATGGTGACGGACAGAACGACTTGTTTTCAATTGCAGGTCTTCAAAATGATGAAAAAGTAGTGGTGTTTGACCGTTGGGGTATGAAGGTCGCTGAGTTTTCAGGCGAAAACAGCGGATGGGATGGAAGAACAACAGCAGGCGAAAACTGTGTGGACGGTGTCTATTATTATATTTTACAGCGGGAAGAAGAAAAAGAATCATTAAAGGGGTTTGTTCAGTTGGTAAGGTAAAAACCAATTGATACATGAAAAATAAATTTCTGACAATTATCTGTTGTTTGATCGTTGCCATTTCTTTTGGACAACCGCCAACAGGTGCTTCATCTGGTATTGTACCTCCTTCTCCACCTAATTCAAGTCTTGCATGGTATCGAGGAGGAAATACTATTGCAGGTACAGGCGGAGCCAATAATATTTTCGGCACAGCATTTAATTCGCCAATCTACACCATCACAAACAACCAGGAACGAACCCGTTTAAACGGTACGCAAACAGCAACTATTAACCTCGTTCCCGGGATCAATACCAGCGGTTATTTTGGAATAGCTCCGGGTGGCTATTTTGCGGCGAATACGCCAGCAACCATGCTACACCTGTATGGGCCAAATAACGTACCGGGTTTCGGTATTGGCGGAGGTTACAGAACCTGGATGGGAACGGGAATGCTGGTCAATGAAAACTCCGATGCCATGTATGTCGGCATGAAGCCCGAAGTGGGAACTGGTACGGGAACCAACCGCTCCGACGCGATCATCTGCTGGAACGATGACGGTGTGGGAGGACAGACCGACATTGACAAGCTTCGCTTTATTTTCAGTGGCGCCTATACCAATGGGAACGGCAACGGCTTAAACCCGCTGGATCCGCGCTCGCTCAACGGCTATGAGTACATGCGCATGTCATCATCGCCTACACAAAACAATTCAACCGGCTTCCCGGTAGGGAATATCGGGATCGGGCCTGTATTTACCAATGCCGCGCCACCGCAGAACCGCCTGCACATGAACTCCGAAGAGTACTGGAGCAACTGGTTCCAGATGAGCATTGCGCAATCAACCGGGCAAACAAATACCGATGGTTTGAAGCTGGGGATCCTTGGCGATGCTGCGCCTGCCTCCAATCCGCAGAACGGGAATGCTTTCCTTTACAACCAGGAGAACCGTTACCTGCTCTTCAGCACCAACCATGCAACTCCTTCTACTGTAAACGCAACTGCGGAGCGCATGAGGATCACGGCTTTTGGAACGCCGACAAATTTACCCGCCGGCGGCTACGGCCTTTATACACCTCCGGGAAGTACGGGTGCTGTCACCTCCGACTTTACAAGAATGTCCATTAGTGAAGATCCTGCCTTTCCGGTAACCCGCCCGCTCAGCCTGCTTCACCTGGGCTATAACACGGGCCTCACGCCATTCATTCCTCCGGGCTCAACAGACGGCTGGCGGCCCTGGATGGACATCGGAATGTTCATCAGTAACGGTACAGACAATGGCTACCTTGGGTTGAAAACCGAAACCGGCGGCCTTGCCGGTGATCGCCAGGATATGGTATTGAACTGGGGCGATAATCAAACCGCTGGGCCTTTGGGCACCGGGCCGGATAACATGCGCTTTATTTTCACAGCCACTACCACGGGCGTTACCGGCTTTCCTCCGGCAACAGGCGCGGACGGGCTTGAGGGCATGCGGATGACGCCTACGGCAGCTACAGGGATTTATACCGGGATAGGTGGTGATCCCAGCGCAAACTTATATTCGGGTGCCAGTATTAATCCAACCGCAACACTCGAAGTTAATTCATGGGGCGCAACAAGCGTTGCAGGTGGCAGCAGCGGACTGCGCTTTACAAATCTGCAGGCGGGCGTTTCCCCTACAACTCCTAACCCCGGACCCGGCGTGCTTTCAGTGAACGCAAGCGGGGACGTGATCTATGTTCCGGGTGGCAGCGGTTCAGGCGGCCCCGGCAATTATTGCAGTGCGCCATCCAGTGCATTGGCCTCAGATTATGAAATGCCCTTAAACGATAATAACTACTATTTTACGGGCCAAACCAGCCTGCTTACGAAAAATGCTGTCGGGGTAGGCTATTCCTGCGGAACTGTAATGCCCGCTAAATTCAATACATTGCAGCTTGCACCGGTATCTGTAGGTGCCTCTACCATGGCAGGGAGTTTTCTCAACCAGGATGTAGCCAATACCAATGCCCTGAGCTTTATCGGTGTAAAGGGTGAAGCCAGCGGCATCCAGACGATTCCCAAGAACCTGAATATCGGAGGTTATTTTACCGCCTCCAACTGCAGCGATGTAAGGGGCATAAAAGCCGAATTGTTTTCTTCCCCCGCCAACACTACGGGTGCAATGGGAGCAGAGGTAAATGTGAGCACTACGGCCGCAAGGAATTACGGCGTGTTTGTGAATGTATTCGGGGGGGCGCCTAATTTGAATATGGGGGTTAGCTCAACAGTGCAGGGAGCTAAAAATAACATAGGCGGCTTTTTTGAAGGTGTGGGCACTAATACCACTGGCTCCAATGTGGGGATCCAGGCACATGCAACAAGCTCTACCCTCCGCAATATAGCAGGCAGCTTTGTTACCGATGTTCCGCTTACAGGAGCCACAGGTGCTTATATAGCTGTGTCGGCATTTGCGGGGAACAGCCATTCCACTGCCTTGCCTGCCGATTATGCAATAGCGGTATATGGAAATGCGGATAACCCAAATAACGGGCTTCCCGGATATGCAGGATATTTTGACGGGGATGTTTATATAAACGGGACCGGTACGGGTTCAAGCGGGATCTTTTATGCTTCGGATCAGCTGTTTAAAACAAACATAGATTCAATACCCAATGCATTGGCGCTGATCCGGCAATTTAAGCCACGGAATTACTTTCTGGATACTGCCAACGGTTATGGAATTAAATTTCCTTCTGAAAAGCAATATGGCCTGATCGCCCAGGATGTGGAGCTGGTGCTTCCCGAATTGGTAGGTGAAATTACAAAGCCTGCAATGACCGATTCGGCCGGAAATGTTGTAACTCCGGGTGTAACCTACAAAACCTTAAATTATAATGCTTTTATAGCGATCTTAATGAAAGGCATGCAGGAGCAGCAATCGAGGTTTGACAGCCTGAAACAGAACAACGACTCTGTGAATGGCTCTTTACAGGATCAGATCAATGTATTGTCTGATATGATCAATGCCTGCTGCTCAAGCCACCAGGCGCAGGTGAAACCGGGCAATGTTGCAGCAGGCCTTGATGTGGAGCTCAAAGACGGGCAAAGCATTGTTTTAGAGCAGAACGTTCCCAACCCCTTTGCAGAGCAGACCACGATCAGCTACTATCTTCCTGAGAATATAAGCAAGGCGCAGATCCTGTTTTACAATGCGCAGGGTAAGCTCATCCAGTCGACCGAGCTTACGCAGAAAGGCAAAGGACAGCTGAATGTGTTTGCAAGCGACCTGAGCAACGGCATTTATACCTACACGCTGGTGGTAGATGGTAAGATCATTGAAACAAAGAAGATGATGAAGCAATAGGGCAGAAGCCACAGGTTCACCTACAGTGGCCTGTGGCTTTTATTTATTTCTTCTTTGCTTTTTTCAACAGCCATTCATGAAAAGGAATGAGCTCGGAGCTGAAGTATTCCCATGACATATCAGAATCCTTTTCAGAAAGCTGTTTAAGCATTTTTGTGGCGTTCTTGTTTTCGGGATCGTACTCGAAACCGTTCTTTTCAAGTTCTCTCAGTAGTTTAACAATAATTACGTCGCGTGGCCTCACTTCATCGGTTTTGCTGGTGCGCTCCATGTATTTGCGCAGGGATTCAACATGGCTGAAGGCTTCGTCGATCTTATTCATTTCGATATAGATCATAATGTTCAGGATCCGAAGCGAAATGTTCCAGCGGCTTTTATCTTTTTCAATTTCAAGTGATTCATTTAGAAGTAATAGTGCATCTTTAAAATTGCTTTCAGCGAAAAAGACACAAGCACGATAATAAACGAATTTTGACTTTAAAAATTCACCAGTATCAATAGCTGAATGATTTAAAAGTTCACTGAGGCATTTCTTTGCGTCATTATAATTTTCGTTATAAAAATTGGCATAGAACTCTTGTTCCTTTGATTTTGCATAATTCAAGCTGTTTTCAAAGTAATACCTCTGGGCATGCTTCGCATCTTTAGTGGCATCGGAGTATTTCTTTAAATAGGTTTTAAATAGACTTAAATTATCATGAACAAACCCCATGCGTTCACTGCGATATATAGATTTATGTTTTTTAAGAATAGAAATAAGTTTATTACAGCATTCAATTGCAAAAGAGTAATTCTTTTGTCTTTCCGCAAGGGCAAACTGCATAATGTGGAGATAATAATTAATTTGTTCCGATTTTGTTTTTTTATAATCAGCCCTCATTTCCTGTATAGAAGCCGCTAAATGCTTGTCGGCTTCTAACTTGGAAAGTGTTTTAATAAAACCATCATTTAATATTAATCTGTAATAATTATCATTAGCATTTACTAATGCTTGACGGCAATATTCATAAAATTTAAGGGTCGTGTTTATTTTTTCAAAATCGGCTAAGCCTGATCTAATGCCTTTAAAGTACTTTTTAGTATGAAGAGCTTCAACCAAGATGTCATACAGCTCAAACTCCGTTGAGATATCAATAATTTCATTTAGCAATTCAGATATTGCTTCTGTTTTATCTTGATTTAAAACCCTTAATGAAATTTTACAAACCAAAAGCTTTTTTCGAAGATTGAAATTAATAATATCATTTTCAGTAAACAGTGTAGAGTTCGTAATATATTTATCGAGTGTTAGAGCTTCAAGAATTTTGCTAAATAAATTATTTTTAAGATCAGTTACCCTTTTGGTACCTGTTTCTGCAATGATCATTTCATCTGTGATCGCTTCTCGAGTGTTAATAATGAATTTGAAAAGTTTGACTTCCATTACTTCATGACTACCCTTATCAATTAAGCCTTGAGTTTTATTCAGGTAGTCTTCTACCAAGCGAACTTCAGTATAAGATAAACCATGTATAAAACTAATGATATGAAGGTTGGCCATATTGTAAAAGTGGGGTGTACACAAATTAAAGTAATTTAATTAATTTATGCAGAATATTAAACACACAGGGCGATAAAAAAGATTAAAATATATCTAATTGATTGATTGGTAGAGTGTTACTTCGAGTCGAATTGTGAGGCTCATTTGTCCATGGAAAGCTCTTGTAATTTGATCAATTTTGTTTCTATAAAATCAAAATTTATTATTGAGTTTTTAAAAGAAAACGATTAAAATATTGATTATCAGTGATTTGCTCCGAGTCGAATTTCGGGGGTGATTTGTCCACGGTTTATCAAGTGGAGTGGCGTTATTTTGTCAAAGAATTGAATGACATCCCTAACCCACACAAATCACAGATCATGAAACACATTACAAAATCAGTATTAAAAGCGTTTTTAATTGTTGTTCTTTTAACAGGGAGCTCGGCAGTAATGTCTTCTGCAAGCGTAAAAACCGTAAGCGTGGCGAACGCGGTAACCTATAATCAGGTTTATGAATATTTAGTGGCAAATGGCTACACGGTAATTACGTTAGAACCTAAGGCAGGAACGAAATATGACTGGATTGCCCGTACTGTTAAGAATAATGTTACTTATTGTACTACCATTTATTGTACATCATATAGTATTATAACTCATGGCGATGTAGCGATGTAATTTAGTACTACTATAATTAAATAAAACATGCAATTAATATTCACCTCATTACCGGAAACATTGTTCTTCATCGTATTTATTGCAGCGATCGGGATCCTGGTATACATCTCCGTCAGTATGATCGTAAAGGACATGCGGGAAGAGAAGAAGAAAAAGGTGAAGTCGAGTGTAACAGCAAGGCAGGTGAGCCATTATTTCACAGGTAAAGGCTACGTGGTTTGCAACATTACACCTGTGAAGAACAGCAATAAGTGGCTTGCCTTCTTAGTAAAGAACGGCGAATACCTCATCGCTACCGTGTTTACTAACGGTGAGCGCATTGAAGGCCACCTCGATTCGCTTGAATGATTTTTTTTATATAGTTTTTTTGTTTAAAGAGAAAAGTTTAATGAACATGCTTGGTTATTAAACTCTAAAAGGCAAGGTGTTAACGGAGGAGTAGCCGTTTTCATCTTGCTCTTTTTTTCAATTATCGAAATTTTATTTTTTAAGAATCTCCCCCATGTCCCGAACGTTGAAGATATTGATTTTAGAGGACAATTCAGGTGATGCGGGACTGACGCTGAGGGCTTTACGAAGCTCAGGCCTTCAATTTGAACACCGCGTAGCAGATAATAAAGTGGATTATATTGTGGCGTTGCAGACTTTTCAGCCGGATGTTATCCTTTCCGATCACTCACTGCCCTCCTTTACTTCTGAAGAAGCATTGCCCATTGCAAAAGACATTTGCAAGACAAGCGCTTTCATCCTTGTTACAGGCACCGTATCGGAAGAATTCGCCGTAAAGATCATCAAAGCCGGCGCCGACGATTATGTGCTGAAATCATCCCTTACCCGGCTTCCCTCCGCCATACTGAATGCCCATGCCAAGCGCAAGGCGGAAATGGAAAACGAGGAGCACATGAAAAAGCTTACGGCCGTGAACAAGGAGCTCCAAACCTTCATTTACCGCGCTTCGCACGATCTCCGCGGCCCGCTCAGCTCTATGAAAGGCCTCATCAATGTTGCCAGGATAGAAACCGAGCCGCTGCAAATGGCCAAGCTCATCAGCCTGATGGACTCCAGCGCCGAAAAGCTGGACAAGATCGTGGTCGACCTGATCGAAACCCTCGGAATCCGCGACCGCAGTGTAAAGCGGGAAGAGGTAGACCTTGAGGCCATTGTTACAGAGCTGCTTGCTTCCTATCAGGCCGTCATTAAAAAGGGCAACCTGCGCATTTCCGTGGAAACCGAGTTTTCCACCGGCTTTTTCTCCGATGGGGCCATTTTAAAAATGGTGCTGAAAAGAGTGATCGATAATGCACTGAGGTTCCATAATTATGCGGTTCCGGGCTCCTACATCAGCATCAGGCTCAAAACCGATTCCGACGGCGCCTTCATCTCTATTGCCGACAATGGCACCGGCATTAAGGAAGAGCTGCAGGAAAAAGTATTCGATATGTTCTACCGCGCCAATAACGAGTCGGAGGGCAGCGGCCTCGGCCTGTATCTTGCCAGGATCGGCACCGAGAAGCTGGGCGGCCGCATCAGCCTCAAAAGCATTGAGCACATTGGCACAACTGTAGAGATCACCATTCCTTCCTGAGCCTCCGGGCACAATATTTTCATAGGTAAGCTAATTGCACTCCTATTGTTTTTATCCCGGCAGCAATGAAAAAGCATATAAAGATCCTATTGCTTGAAGATAACCCTGCAGATGCAGAGTTGATCAGCCGGGAGCTGAGCCGCTCCGGGATGCTGTTTTCCATGCATGTGGTGGATAGCCGCGAAGAGTTCATCATCGGCCTTAATAACTTTGAGCCGGATATTATCCTGTCCGATCATTCCCTGCCTTCCTTTAATTCGCTGGAGGCCTTTGCCATCGTCAATAAAAATTACAACATTCCCTTTGTGCTTGTAACGGGTTCCGTTTCGGAAGAGTTTGCCGTAACCTGCATGAAAGCGGGAGTGAACGATTATATCCTTAAGAATTCGCTGGTGCGGCTGCCGGCCGCCGTAAACAACATACTGGCGGGCAATGTGCTGAAAAAGGAAAAGGAAGCGGTGGAGGAGCTGCACCGCCAGCTGAAGAATGCCTTCAGGGAGATCGAGGAGAAAAACAAGGCTATCACCGATAGCATCGTATACGCACGCCGCATCCAGGAAGCCATGCTGCCGGAGCCATCGCGGCTCGACGAGCTGGTATCGGGTTGGTTTGTTTTTAACCAGGCGAGGGATATTGTGAGCGGTGATTTTTACTGGTTCGAGAAGTGCCATAACCGGCTGATCGTGGCTGTAGCCGATTGTACAGGACATGGCGTGCCCGGCGCGCTCATGAGCGTGGTGGGAATAGGATTGCTAAACCGCATCGTGAATGAGAAGCATATTACGAAGCCTGCCGAGATCCTGCAGCACCTGAATCATGGCATCCGCCGCTTTTTCAGGGATAATGACACGAAGGACGGAATGGACATCGCGCTGTGCAGCATCGACATCCATACAAACCAGGTAGAGTTTGCCGGAGCAAACCGTCCTCTATGGATCATGCACCAGGGCGGGCTCGAGGAGATCCGGCCAACAAAGCTGCCAATAGGCGGCTTCC
The DNA here is from genome assembly GCA_025963725.1 of Bacteroidota bacterium. Taxonomy (GTDB): domain Bacteria; phylum Bacteroidota; class Bacteroidia; order 2-12-FULL-35-15; family 2-12-FULL-35-15; genus 2-12-FULL-35-15. The sequence goes on from JAOQAE010000004.1 coordinate 599,738, forward strand.
GCGGTTCGGATGGCCCCGAATATGAAACGCATATCCTGCAGGCGGAACCCGGAGATATTCTTTATCTTTTTACAGACGGATTGCCGGATCAGTTTGGCGGAGACAAGAACAAAAAGCTGATGAAGAAACGGTTCAGGAATTTTATCGCTTCCCTGCGCTTCAGGCACATGATAGAGCAAAAGGTGATCATTGATGGTTTTGTGAACGACTGGAAAGGCGATCACGAGCAGGTGGATGATATCCTGATAGTAGGACTAAAGATATAGTGCATTACGTCCTTCAATCTCCAACCTCCAACTTCCAACCTCCCTCCTCCAACCTACTTCTCCTTCTTCAGCATGCTCAGCGCAAAATAGCCGATCAGCACGATCACCAGGCCCATTACCACCCAAAGCCACATTTTATTCCTGATCAGCGGCTCTGCGGAAGCATTCAACATTGGAGATACTTTCTGCTCTTCCTTTCCCGGTGTTACCACGTTAAGCGCTGCTGGGATCTTATCTTTAAAATGCACGAGGTCATAAACAGGAGCAGCTGCATTTTCCTTTCCATACGCGAGGTACAGGCTGCCGCCTGCGGGGAGCTTTGCGGTGAGCGCTACTTTTTCGGAAAACACTTTTACTTCATCGAGGCTCACCGGCTGGTTGTCATAATTGATGGCCTCGATCTTAATTTTTTTCGACTGCTCATTCCCGAGTGTGAACGTGTTCTTTTCGCCTGAAATGATGACGCCGGAATTTACCATTTGCCAATTTTCCTGATCTCCTTTCGGCGTATGGTAGGTGCCTGCCGACCTGTAAATATTGATGTTCCGGTAAAAATCACTTTTGCTGCTGCTCTCCAGGCTCAGGTAGCTCAGCATGTAATTGTCCGGCAGCTCCAGCACCAGCTCCGATGTTTTTTCTTTTTTGTTCTCAGTTTGCTGTTTGTTCTTAATGGCAAGCTCATCGTACTGGCCTTTCGATGTTGTGCTTTCAAAGGCGTAGGCTTTTGTTACTTCGATCTTCTCGCTGGAATCATCATCAAAGCGGATCCTGAAATAGCTGTATTCGGCTGAAGGAAAGCTCACAGAGGTAGAGCGGAAGCTGACGCCGCCATTGTCGAAGCCCACAATACGCAAATGCTGCCTGATGGTAAACCATTCCCTGTTGTCGTTGCTTCCTTCAATGCTCAGGATCTTATCGAAATTATTCTGCAGCACATCGAGCTGAATAGTGTTGATCACTTTGCTTTTGCTCATTTTCAGCGTCACAAAGGAGCAGCATTTCAAATGCGATACATCGTTGATCAGCTCAAAGTCAATGGGTGTTTCTTCGGTTTTGTCCCCCTGGTATTCCAGCAGGTAAGGCACTTCCGCGGTGTCGCTCCCGCTGATGTTGTAAATGCGAAGGTCGTTCAAGCCCGATCTTGAATGTGCTGTGATCTCCGGTGAAAGCGGGATCGAATAAAAATCTTCCTTCGCAACGGCGCCAAGCTTCCTGTTGTAATCATAAGAAGTTAATTGTGCAAACGCGCTGCCGGCGAGCAATAAGGCAAGAATAGTGCTTACTTTTTTCATTTACTGCGAATTACGAATCTGAACTAATATACGAATTGCTACTCCAGCCTCCAACCTCCTAACTCCTCCCATCTTCACCAAAGATCAGCACTTTGAATTTCTGGTACAGGAACGCAACCACCAGCAAAATTACGCCAAGCAAAATAAAGGCGATGATCTTATAGCCTGTTGAAAGGTCCCATGTGTCGTACGTTACCAGCTTTACGAGCGTGATGCCGAAGAGAGAAATAGCGGAGATGCGCATGGTCCGGTTGCGTTTGAAGATGCCCCAGGCGATGAGAATGAACGAATAGATGCCCCAGAGCACCGTGAAGCCCATTTTGTATGCGGCATTCGTCCCGGTGTAATACTCATTCGCGATGTCGTAATTGTTCAGGATGTTGAGGTTGATGAGCTCGTTGCTGAGGATCACAAGAATGAAAAAATGCACGATGCAGCCTGCGTATACGCGTGAGATGCTGAACCTGGCGAAGGTTTCCGTTTTCAGCAGTAAATGAGTAAGGAACAGCAGGAGCCCCAGCATGCCGAAGCAAACGTAGCGGAGGAAAATAACAGGTTGGCTGAGCTGGTAATATTCAGAACTGTTTTGCGCCAGGTACTCGCTGCGCAGCTCGCCAAGCATGTGCAACCCGGCAAGGATAAAGATGAACGCGCAGAGCATGTTGAAGATAAACGCGCCCCAGCGCACAACAGGATTGTTCCACCTGCGGATGGCCAGCTGGGTTACAATACAGAAGAAGAAGAGGCTGTACAGGCCGGAAGCAATTCCCTGCAGCTTCTGCCAGCTGTAATCGTAGATCTCCGTTACATTGCCATACTCTTTGTCGGGCACACTCAGGAACGATTGCTCATACTTTGCCTTGAAAAATGCATTGATCTCGTTGCCGAATGTGAGGTAAGTGAATACGAGCAGCAGCGCGGGGAAGAGATAATCGAGCAGTGGGTAGATCCTTGCTGCTGCGCGCTCTTCGGGCGGGAGCTTTTTGCCGAAATGTACGTATGTCATGCTGCCAAGCGCCGCGACAAAGAACAGCGAAGTGAACATGTGGATGTTAAGGAAAGGTGTCCAGAATTTAAACAGGAGAGTGTCGTAATAAGAAACATAATACGTATGGCTCCAGTCTTCCAGCAGGCTCAACACGGAAAGGGAGATCATAATAGCGCCGAGCCATTCGTAGAAACGCACCGCCTTGTACCTGCCGATGATAAAGAGCAATGCCGCTTCGGCGCTCCACGACAATGTAACCCAGCTGCCTTCCAGCTGAACAGGCACTGCAATGGTTATGAAGGTGAGCACCATGGCAATGAGGAGGTAAAACAATTTGCGGTCGAGCAGCTTGTTCCTGAACACAATGTAGCTGAACACAAGGTGCACCAGGGCATTTGCAAGGGTGAACATCCCAAGGTAATCGCTGTACGCATCGTTGTTGAGAAGCCCGTATCCTATCGCGAAAAAGATAAAGCTGTTGCTCAGCAGGCGTACAATATCGATCACGCCGAACTTTTCCTGCTTCAGGATCTTGTACGACATGTTGCTGATGTAAAAGATGATGAAGAAGAGGAAGCTGAAGATCATCGCCATCGGGAAATGTATGGTATGATCATATTTTGCGGCGGCCCATCCTCCCACGATCAGCCAGGAAAGCCCGAACGCGATATGATTAAGCACCTGCCAGTATTTTTTGAATGAAAGCACAAGGATCCCCGTATTGATGATCAGCATGTAGCTGAACATCACATGGATCTTCCCGCTGCCGTCGCTCAGGAGCACAGGCACCGCATAGGCGCCCACCAGCCCGATGATGCCGATCACCTCGAGCTCGTACACGGTTGCCGCAAATACGGTGAAGGCAGTGAAGACCACCATGATCGCGAAAGCGGCCATCTGCGGAAAAAGGTCGTACATGCTGTACGCCGCGAAGGTGGTGAAGTACAGCGAAGCCATGCCGCCGCTGAGCAGTATCGCGCTGAATGCCTTGTAATTTTGCTTTAAGCGGAATGCTATGGCGAGAAGAATGCCGCCCGCTACATAAGCGAGGACTATTCGGGTAAGCGGAGTGATGAGGTTCCGGTCGATCGCATATTTCACGCCGATCGAAAGCCCGATCACGAGCACAACAATACCGACGATGCTGATGAGCTTGCCACCCACAAATTCTTCAAGGTTGAACGTGGATGCCGGCTTCGCTTTGGGTGGAACAGGAGTAGAAATTTTAACAGGCTGGCTCATCACAGGAGGCTTCTCCGTGATCTGCTCTTCTAAAACAACCTCTTTCCAGATCTCCTGCTTTACTTCCGGGATATTCACCGCAGGAGGCGGAACAATGGCAGGCTCGGGGTTCGTTTGTCCGCGTTGTAGTGCCGCCAGTTCTTGCCTGAGCTGATCGAGCTCTGTTTTGTAATTGTCAAGAGTGTTGGACAGGAGCATTATCTTCTGGCCGATGAGGTTGATTTTTTCCTCGTTTGTCATAGTTGTGTTATTAGATGATGCGATCCGGAGAGGAACTGCATTCCATACCCGTGGCAAATCGCGGGCATGTTATACTAATCTCTTGTTCTGTGACGTGAAGATAAGAAGGAATTTTGGAATTTCTAACTTTTGGCAACCTGTGCTTCAAGCGCATCGATCAGCAGGTCCTTGTTGCGGAGGTCGATGCGTAACTGCTGTATTTCCTGGCGCAATGCTTTTAATTCGAGGGTGTATTTGCTTTCTTCCTTGCTCCAGATATTTACATTGTAATAAGGCTCTTTTTCGAAGTCGAAGCCTTCGAAATTTTCCCGGAAAAAGCTGTAAAGCGGAATGCGGAGCTCTTTGGAGATCAGTTCCAGCGTCCTGATCTCGAGCGTATTGTTCTCTAAAGCATAATCGAGGTCGTTTTCCGAAATATTAAGGTACGATGCCATGTCGGCATACGTAAACTTCTTCATTTCGAGCACCTGGAGTATTTTGGATTTCAGGTTGACCATTTCTACTGTAGTTTTCATAAATTATATATAGCGATAATGTTGAATTGTTCCGTTATACGGCAATTAACCGAAAAGGTTATAACCGTCTTATAATGAACGCTAAAAGACTTATTTTATTTCAGCTACGAAGGTTTTCATGTAATCGTCGAACTTGGTATCCTTGTACTTTCCGCTGCCGAAATATTTCATGTAAGGCTCAAACTGGGCAGGCTGATAATAGCCCGTAAAGATCTGGATGCGCTGGATCTGCTCATTTAAAAACACGATGGAAGGATATACGAGCTTCCCATCGAGGATCGAAATGGCAAAATCGTGCACCGGGCGTGGAGTTCCGGGTGCATTCTTGTTCTTGAAGGTATAGCCGTTAAAGCTTACGCTGTCGAAGGTTTCCGCATTGAATTTTACGGGATAATAGTTCTCATTGAGGTATTTTGCAACTTCGGCATTCCCGAATGTATTACTGCTCATCATTTTGCAGGGGCCGCACCAGCTGGTGTAAACGTCCACCATAATAGGCCGGGGCGCCTTTTTCTGAAGGGCTACCGCTTCCGCGAAGGTATACCAGTGCACAGGGCCTTTCAGCTCATCGGCCGGTGCCTGTATCGTGGTTACAAAGCTTTGCGCCACTACGATGATGGCGGCTATTCCAAGAGCGATAAAAACTTTCCTGATCATTTCCTGTAATTAATAAAGTAAAGATAAGAATAAGTTTTATTTAAGAAAAGCCCCGCCCCGGACAAAAAAAAGCCGGAACGTTGAGGTTCCGGCCTGCATTTTAAAGAGAGTGTATGTTATTTTACTCCGTGCATCATTTTTTCCAGCTTTTTGCAGAGCAGGAAGAGGAGCACTGAAGCAATACCGGAGAACACTACGAACAGCATGAAATAAGAGAAAAGGTCTTTGATTTCGAAGCCAAGGATGCTTGGATGCGTAGTAGCTGCCGCATCGGGATACAATGAGCTCATGGTGCCGGCCAGCTTGTTCCCGGTTGCAATGGCCAGGAACCAGATCCCCATCATTAAGGATGTAAAGCGGGCAGGAGTAAGCTTGTTTACCATTGACAAGCCGATCGGGCTTAAGAACAATTCCCCGATGGTATGCAGGAAATACAGGCCTGTTAAGAAGAAAATACTTGCACCTGTCACCGGGATCACTTTCGACCCGAATGCGATGAGCAGGAAGCCCAATGCTAAAAATGCGAGCCCTAATGATTGCTTGTATGGAGCTGCCGGGTTGATCCCTTTTTTAGAAAGGCGCAGCCACATAGCGCTGATAATAGGGGCGAGGATAATGATAAACCCGGCATTAAAGCTTTGGAAGTAGCTTGCAGGCATCACCCAGCCGAAAATGTTCCTGTCGGTTTGTTCCTGGGCGAAAAAGGTAAGTGAGGCGCCCGCCTGCTCAAAGCACATCCAGAAGAAAATAACAAAGATCATAATGAGGATGATCACCCAAAGCCTGTCCTTCTCAATTTTGCTGAGCGACTTATCAGTGATGATCACAAATGGGCCTACCAGCGTCATACCGTAAATGAGTGAGCCCCATACATCCACTTCAAAGCCGAAATGGATAATGCTGAAGGTTACGACGATACCTCCTAAGAGGATTCCCAGCTGCAAAGGGCTGAATGCCGCTTCCTTTTTCGCTTCCGGTGAAAGATCCGCTGATTTGTTAGGGCCTGTTCCCAATTGGGTGCCGTCAGGCGCAGTGATGTATTTGTCCTTTGTGAGGTAAAAAATGATAAGGCTGACAACCATTCCTAAACCGGCAGCTAAAAAGCCCCATTTAAAATCTACGTTCTCACCGAGGTAACCGCAGATGAGCGGTGCAATGAAGGCTCCGGCATTGATCCCCATGTAAAAAATGGTATAGGCGGCATCCTTGCGGCTGTCGTTGGTTTCATATAATTGTCCGACCATTGTGGAGATATTCGGTTTGAAAAAACCGTTTCCGAAGATGAGGAAGGCAAGGCCTGCCCACATCATTGTAATGGCAAAGCCTTTATCATCGTTATGCGCCAGGGTGGCGGAAAAGAACATTAAGAACTGGCCCAGGGCCATTAAAGTACCGCCTACAAAGATGGATTTACGGTTTCCCCAGTACCTGTCGGCCACATATCCGCCGATCAAAGGCGTCAGATACACCAATCCTGTATAACTCCCGTAAATGTTACTCGCTAATGCCTTATCGAGCAACAGTACTTTGGTCATGTAAAGGATAAAAATGGCACGCATGCCGTAATAACTGAACCTTTCCCAGAATTCCGTTGCGAATAGTACATACAATCCTTTTGGGTGACCACTCTTATGAGCTACTTCTGTTGACATATACTGTGTTTTTAGTTTTACAAGATTTGAATGTTGCGAATATAAGTAAAATAATGAATTTAACTATTCTCCTGCCGGGAATAGTAATGGAAGCGGGTATTTTATGAAAAATTTGCTTTGTACGTATGGAATTAATATTTTTGTCGTAAAAGAAGAAAAGATGGATGCAAAAGTAACTTTATCATTTGATAAGCAAATCATAGAAAGAGCCAAGCAATACGCAGAAAGCCAGAATATGAGCCTTTCCCGCCTCATGGAATTCCTCCTGGATAAGATCACATCCAGCAATTATAATTCTTTAGAGGATCTCCCCGTCTCCGATTGGGTAAACGCCGTGGCAGAAGGCAAGGCCACGTATGTTACCAAAGCCAAAAAGCGCTCCAGCCTTAAGGATGAATACAAAAACCGCAAGAAATGAACATTTTCCTCGATGCGAATGTCATTGTTTCGGTGCTGAACAAGGAGTACCCGCTGTTCACCTACAGCTCGAGAGTGCTGAGCCTCGCGGATGATCCGCGTTTTACGGTATACACTTCTCCCTTATGCCTTGCCATCGCTTTTTATTTTGCAGAGAAAAAGAACGGGACCGCGATGGCAAGGAAAAAGATCGCGGTGCTTACAGAGAAGCTGAGGTTTACGAGCATCACCGAAGAAACGGTAATGCTGGTGGAGAAGAATAAAAAGATCCACGATTTTGAAGACGGACTGCAGTACTATTCAGCAGTGGAGAGCGGCTGTAAATACATTATTACCGAAGATCTCGGTGATTTTTATTTTTCGGAGATCCCCACTGCGGGGAGCAGGGTGTTTTTGGAGAAGTGCGTGTTTGAAAAATAGAGAGATTACCACCCCTAACCCCTCCTGGGAGGAGGGGAATGCATTGTGCAAGGCGAGGACATTTCAATTGATATAATATAGCAGTATCAGCTCCCTCCTCGTAGGAGGGCTGGGGTGGTGCACCTTTATGAGCTTATAAATTATTCAGGATAAAATCCGTCATTTTCGTATACAGGTGCAGGCGGGTGTTACCGCCATAGATGCTGTGGTTCTTATCCGGGTAAATGAACAGGTCGAATTGCTTGTTTGCGGCCACCAGCGCATTGATCATCTCCATGCTGTTCTGCACATGCACATTGTCGTCGCCGCTGCCGTGGATCAGCAGGTATTTCCCTTTTAATTCCTTTACATGGTTGATCGGCGAGTTATCGTCGTAGCCGCTTGCATTTTCCTGCGGCAGCGCCATGAAGCGCTCCGTATAAATGTTGTCGTAATAGCGCCAGTTGGTCACAGGTGCTACGGCAATGGCCGCTTTAAAATAATCGGCGCCTTTGGTAATGCAGAGCGAGCTCAGGTAGCCGCCGTAGCTCCAGCCGAATGTGCCAATGCGCGCCTTATCCACGAATGGAAGCGTTGCAAGGTATTTTGCCGCTTCTATCTGGTCGGCCACTTCCAGCTTGCCCAGCTGCTTGTAGGTGGATTTTTTAAACGCGGCGCCACGGTATGCCGTTCCGCGGTTATCCACGCACATTACGATGTATCCTTTTTCTGCAAGCATCTGGTGCCAGTAGTAATCACGGCCGTCAAAAGCATTGTTCACCATGTTGCGCCCCGGCCCGCCGTAGAACGTAAGGAACACAGGGTATTTCTTGTTCGGATTAAAATTGGTCGGCTTGATCATCCATGCATTGAGCTCAACGCCTTCGGAGGTTTTGAACATGAACAGCTCTTTCGGGCTGGTTTCATATTCCTGGATCTTTGCAGCCAGTGCAACATTGTTCTCCAGCACGCGCACCAGCTTGCCTTCGGCGTTTACAATGGAGTAAACGGGAGGAGTGTTTGCGCTGGAAAAAATATCAATGTAATATTTCATCCCGTTGCTGAACTCCGGCGCATGGGTGCCTTTTTCGGCAGACACTTTCTTCTTGCCGCTGCCGTCGAGCTTTACGGAATATACATCCTTTTCAGTCGCGGTGGTTTCGGAGGCCAGGTAAAACACCGTTTTAGTTTTTTCATCGATCCCTTTGAGCTCCACCACATCCCAGTTTCCTTTCGTAAGCTGCTTAACAAGCTTGCCGCTCATATCGTACAGGTAAATATGGTTGAAGCCGTCTTTTTCACTCTGGATGATAAAGTTTTTGCCATCTGCGGTAAAATATACATAATCGCCTTCTCCCTCGTGGATGTCGATGTAGGTATCATTCTTCTCCGTGTAAACAACGCTGGCTATACCGGAAGAGGCATTTGCCAGCAGCAGTTCAAGGTTGTTCTGGTGGCGGTTCATACGTACAATGGAAAGCACGTTAGGGTCCATTGTCCATTTAATGCGCGGAATGTACTGGTCGGTTTCCTTGCCGATATCCATCAGCTTATCAGCTGCGGTCGCAAGGTCGTATGTATGAATGGTAACTACCGAATTGGCTTCCCCCGCTTTCGGGTATTTGAATTTGTATTCGGTAGGGTAGAGCTGGTTGTTGAATTCATTAAAGGAAAACTCCTTCACATTGCTTTCATCAAATTTATAGTAAGCGATCTTTTTGCTGTCGGGGCTCCAGAAGTAGGCAACGGAAAAAGCGAATTCTTCCTCGTGCACCCAGTCGGTGGCACCGTTGATGATGCTGTTGAATTTGCCATCCGTAGTTACCTGTGTTTCCTTGCCGCTTGCCAGGTCTTTGATAAAAATATTGTTGCCTCGTACAAATCCCACTTTGCTGCCATCGGGCGAAAAGCTTGCATAGCTTTGTTTTTCGCCGCCTGTAACTACTGTGGTGGTTTTTGATTTCCGGTCGTACACATAATAATTCTCGCGGGTGGAATGACGGTAGATCTGCTCCGTTTCGCTGGAGATCAGCAGCTTTGTTTCATCGGGGCTGAATGTATAATTATCTATAGCGATCGCTTTGCCATCTATTTTCAGCTGGCTTTCCTTCAGGATGGTGTCGGGCTTGGAGAGCTTTGCATATTCGTAGCGCAGGATGAACGCATCCTTTTCCGTGTTACCGAAAGCGCTGTAATGCAGTCCGTCGTTCATAGAGGCAAGGCCGAACACGCCGCTTGCCCGGAAAGTGCCGGTTTTCCATATATCTTCAAGGGTGATGCTCTTCTTTTGAGCGGAAAGGCTGGTGAAAAGAAGTGCGCAACCTGCAAGCAAAGCTAATTTCTTCATAGAGGGGATGTATTTTGAGTATTCAGGATCAGATACGAAAATAGGAAAATAATTTTTATGCGCTGTACATAAATGATGAATGGCAATTTTTGAGGATGGCCTTTATTGAAAAATAAAAAATCCTGATCGCTCAGGATTCTTTTTTAGGATTTTTTTTCTCGGGCTTGCTGCGGTTGCTTTCCTTCAGCGCTTTCAGGAGCAGGTATTCTATCTGCCCGTTGACGCTGCGGAATTCGTCCTCCGCCCATCGTTCAAGATCTTTCAGGGTATCGGGGTTGATCCGTAATACAAATGCTTTTTTGTCAGCCATTGGTTCGAAGCCTGTTTTGTAATAATTTAATTATGCAGTGTTCCCGCATTGATCACGGGGCTTGCATCCTTATCGCCGCAAAGCACAACCAGCAGGTTGCTCACCATGGCAGCCTTGCGCTCTTCATCCAGGTGTACGATCTCGCGCTCCGATAATTTTGCCAGGGCCATTTCCACCATTCCCACGGCACCTTCAACAATGAGCCTTCTTGCAGCCACAACTGCCGCTGCCTGCTGCCTCCTGAGCATTGCGCCTGCAATTTCGGGAGCGTAAGCCAGGTGGCTGATGCGCGCTTCCAGCACTTTTATCCCGGCAGGAGCGAGGCGTTCGTTCAATTCCTTTTCCAGCAGCTCGCTCACAATGTCGGCGCCGCCTCTCAGGGTGATCTGCGCAGTGCCATGCTCATTGAAATCATCGTAAGGATAGCATCCCGCCAGGTGCCTTACGGCCGCTTCGCTCTGGATGGCAACATACTGGTTGTAATCGTTCACTTCAAATACCGCTTTCGCCGTATCCTGCACCTGCCATACGATCACGGCGGCGATCTCGATCGGGTTACCGATGTTGTCGTTCACCTTGAGCGACTGGCCGTTGTGATTGCGCGCCCGCAAGGAAATACGCTTTGTAAGGTAAAATGGGTTCACCCATTGAAAGCCGTGCTTTTTCACGGTTCCCTTGTAATCGCCGAAAAGGGTGCAAACCACCGCTTCATTCGGGTTCACGATGACGGAGCCTTTCAGGCATAATGCCAATAAAAGAATAAGAATGATCGCCACCGGTACATAAAGAGCGATCATGCTTGCCACAGCCCCTGCAAGCAGCAGGAAGCTCAATACCAGCATTCCGTATCCGGAGAGCGGGTTTAAATTTTTTTCAGTGATCATGGTTTGTTTGGGTTTGATATTGTTTTGATATCACAAAGATATTGCATTAATACAATACGGTGCAAGAAAAAACGTTATTATTTTCAGCAGGGTGTTTAAACCTTGAGATATTATTACGGTCAGAACCAACGTCCGGCAAACAACCCGGCTTAACCCGAAAGAAAGAACATGAAAAAAAATAACCTGATGAAGCTTGCTGCGCTTCTGGTCCCCCTGGGTATGATTTATTCCTGCAGTCCTCCGAAATCCATCGTTAATTCCGGTAAAGTGGTGACAAAGAACCAGGTACGGTTCGGTACCAACTATTCCGTGAACGTATCCACATCGCCCATCACCGAATCTATAAAAGGTATAAAAGAGTTCAGCAGCTTCTCCAATAAGGATTCTTTCCAGCTTGATGAAGGGCTTGAGCACATCAATGCCGCGGCATTGGCCTACTGCCTGGATCCGATCGGCTACAAGGCCGATTTTTACATGCGTTATGGATTAGGGCATAATATAGACCTTGGCTACCGTAATTCCGGCAAGGCGCACCTGGTGGATATGCGGTACCAGTTCCTCGGCTCCAATAGCACCTATCAATATTCCGATTATAAGGGATTGTACGGAAGCATCGGGCTGCAATACGGCTGGCAGAAATTCGGGTTCGGTGATCAAAAGTTCGACCAGCTGCAAAGGGTCTTTGACCTGAGCATGTCGCGCAAGGATATTGCCATTCCGCTGATCTTCAGCAAGTCCTTCGGGCCGGAGGAAAAATTCGGCGCGCTTTCCTTCGGATTGATATATACGCACAGCTTTGTGAAGTATAGCGTAAACCCAAAGAATGTGTACCTGCGGGATAATGAAGGTGTTCAGCACATGCTGGAGCCTCTGAACGCAAAGAAGAATTACGGATCGTACGGCTCTTTCCTGAGCGTGAAGGCCGGCTGGAAATTCATTTATTTCAATGCGGGAATTGCCTGCTATTACCAGAAATACGGCACCTTCCCACTGCTCGGCGGCAGTAATGTTACCCTCAAAGGATTTACGATAGTGCCTTCCTACGGCGTGCAGTTCAACATCCTGCCAAGGAAAAAGAAAACAGAGCTAAGGAATATGTAAGAAGAAAAATTAGCGCAGGGCCCACGATATTTCAACAATATCGTGGGCCTGCTCTTTCAGGATCGGAACATAATCGTAAATTTACGGGCAGTATTTATTCCCGAAACCCCGGCCCATGCTCTTCATTAAAAATCGTTGCCTCGCCATTGTCATCCTGTTCCTGACATCCTTTTCCGCAATTGCGCAAACTCCTTATTATAAATGGGCGCTCAGCTTCAGCTCCACTTATTATACTTCTTCCACAGCTGTAAAGGTAAATAACAGCAATGATGTATTTGTTGCCGGCTGGATAGGCTCCCCGGTCGACTTCGACCCTACGCCCTCATCGGTAATGATCACTCCAACGGGAATGGACGGGTTCCTGGCCAAGTACGACCAGAACAAGAACCTGCTTTGGGCTGATGGCTTTATTACTTCCCCCGCAGGCAATGTGAATATCAATTCCATTTTCCTGGATGGAAATTCGTTTGTTTATGTGGTGGGTGATTTCAGCAGCAATATGGATGCAGATCCGGGAAGCGGCACATTTAACCTTACTGCTACTGCGGGAGGCAATCCCGATGTTTTCATCATTAAGCTCAACCAGGCGGGGCAGTTCATCTGGGCTAAATCTTTTGGCGGAACAAATACGGATAAGGCCACCGATCTCTGTAAGGATGCCGCAGGCAACCTATACCTTACCGGAACGTTCCAGGGGACTATCGATTCAAATCCGGGAGCGGGTGTGGCTTCGCTTACTTCAGCGGGTGTGGACGATATGTTTGTGCTGAAGATAGATGCTTCAGGGAACTATGTATGGTCGTTTGCGCTTGGCGGCAACTCTTATGATAACAGCATGCGGATCTTTACCGTAGGAAGCCAGGTACTGCTCTTCGGAACATTTGTAAATACAGTTGATTTTAATCCCGGCAGCGGGGTGAACAATATGACTACCGCCGGTTCTACCGGTGCGTTCTTTGCCAAATACACACTTTCGGGTACTTATATAAATGCAACAAAAATTGAGGCGCTTTCAGGCAACTTCAGCCTGTTAGATATATGCATGAGCCCGGGAAACAGCATTTACATTGCAGGACAGTATGCCGGCTCTTTCGATGCCGATCCTTCTGCCGGCACTGCCACGCTTAGCTCTACTCCCGAACCGCAGGGATACATCTGCAAATATGATACTGCCTTTTCGTATCAATGGGGGATCAGCACGGCCAGCGCTCCGTTCAGCAGTGCAAGCTGCAACTTTCTTGGTGTTGAAGCCGACAGCTCGGGGAATGTGTATGCTGCAGGGACTATAAGGGTAACGGTAGACCTGGACCCGGGGCCGGGAACATATAATCTTACCGCATCGGCAAACGAGGCGGGAGTTGTTTGCCGCTATAATTCAAGCGGCGCGCTCACGGGAGCCTTCAAGCTCGACTGCACCATATCGAGCTCATCAAATTATCAGAATGCGTTCAGGATCGCTGCCGATAAGAGCCAAAACTTTTATGTGATCGGAACATTGTGGGGGAATGTTGACTTTGACCCTTCTGCTGCCACCAGCAGCATCCTTACCCCAAGCTATTACAGCAATGGCTATCTTGCAAAATACGGGAATTGTATGAGCCTCACTTCTTCAGTGAATGCCACTATCTGTCACGGACAAACGTATAACTTAGGCGGACAGAACCTCGGTGAAACGGGCACTTACATGCATACATTTCATACGGCAATGGGCTGTGACAGCATTGTAACGCTTAATCTTACCGTGAAGCATGTGAACACGGAGGTTACGGTAAGCACGACTTCCATCAAAAGCCTCGCATCTGCACCTGCAGCATTCCAATGGATTAACTGTACATCCGGTACTTCCGTGGCCGGGGCGACTACAGCAACTTTCCTCCCTGCGGATAACGATTATTATGCGGTGGCTGTTACCCAGAATGGCTGCACGGATACATCGGCCTGTGAAAACATTTTCAGCACTGCCAATTCCGGAGCGCCGGACATTGCCTGGGGAAGCGTTACAAACAACAGCTCCTGGGGCAGGGGCCGGTTCCTGAAAACGGACCAGTATGGTAATTTTTATGTTACCGGCGGGTTTGCAGGCACTATGGATGTAGACCTGCAGGCAGGCACTCATACGCTTACCTCCGCAGGCTCGTCGGTTGATCTGTTCCTTACAAAATACGATAATAACGGCTTGTGGCAATGGTCCTTCCCGATCGGAAGCGCTGGCACTACGGGGAATACAGAGGAAGGCTACAGTGTTTATATCGACGGGCAGGAAAATGTTTATTTAACGGGAACCTTCCAGGGCACTTCGGATTTTGATCCGGGCCCTGGAGTGATGAACCTTACTGCACACGGCCCGGGCGATGCTTTTTTTGCAAAATATAACTCCAACGGCGAGCTCATTTGGGCGAAAGGCTTTGGATCGACATCTGCAGATACCTATCCTGTGAGCATTGTGCTCGACAAAAATTCTAATGTGCTTTTGTCGGGAGTTTTCAGCGCCACCATGGATTTTGATCCGAATGCAGGAGTATACAATGTATCGCCGGCAGCGGCAAGCGGCAGCACACAGCTTAACTCCGGATATGTTGCGAAATATGATAATGCAGGAAATTTTATTTCAGCGTATGCGCTTGCAAGCTGCGACAATGGTGCGGGCGACGGGCCTGCACTGACGGTTGACAGAAGCAACAACATTATTGTAAGCGGCACATTTGACGGCACAAGTGATTTCGATGTGCTTGCAGGAACGTACAATGTAAGCTCTTCCGCTACCGGAGCGTCGGATGTGTATGTTGCGAAATACTCTCCAACAATGGCGCTTCTCTGGATCAGGAAGTTCGGCGATAGTGGCGGCGACCAGGCCTTCAGCCTTACAAGCGATGCCGACAACAATATATACCTGATGGGGCAGGCGAATGGAAATGTCGATTTTTCGGGAGGGGCAGGGACCGCTGTTTATTTTAATCCTGCTACGTTCATTGTACGGTATGACAGTGCCGGCATCTTTCAGCTCAAATATCCTTTAACAGCTACGGGCGTTACCACTGTGGTGCATTGCCTCGAGCTGGATGCGGCGAAAAACCTGTATGCAGCGGGCTCTTACTTTTTTAACCTTAACTGTGGCGCAGGCAGCATTGCTTCACTCGGGCAGCACGACGGATTTGTTGTGAAATACGATCGCACAGGCGCATTGCAGTGGAACTTCAGCATAGCTTCCGCCGATGATGATGAGGTGACAGGCGTAACAGCCGACAGGGAAGGAAATGTTTTCGTAGCGGGGATCTTCGCAAACACGGTTGATTTTGACCCCACCGCTTCTGCTTACCCAATGACATCACCATCGGGAAGCCGGTCGTTCATTGCAAAATACGGACAGGATTGCGGAGCCATCAGCACCAGCTTCTCCAATTCCGGGGGCACTGTTACCGCAGCCGAGAGCGGTTCGTATTACACATGGATCGATTGCAGCACCAACCAGGTGGTGTATTCTTCATCATCCGCATCCTTTTCACCTTCTGCAAGCGGAAACTATAAAGCGATCATTCAGCAGGGAACCTGTGTTGATTCAACTGCCTGCACATTTGTTGTGTCATCGGGCATCAGCGAACCAGAGGAGGTGAAGCTTGTTCTGTATCCCAACCCCGCCGGATCTTTCCTGTATCTTTCCTTTGGAAATAATATACCTGTGAAGCTCCAAGCGATCCGCTGCGTGGATGTTGCCGGCAAGTCATCGCAGGTAACCGTCATTGAGCAAAAAGATAACCGGGCTGCTATTTCGCTTGAAGGCCTGAGTGAAGGGCTTTATTTTGTTGAGCTAATGACGGAAGACGGGCAGATCTATCATTCGAAATTCATTAAGCTCGGGGAATGATCATTTAAAAAATTAAACAGCTTTTAACTTGCAACAGTATTCTAAAATAACACCCGGGATATTTACAGCGCTTCAGCAGATCGTTGGTGAAGGGTACATTTTTACCGACACTGAACATTTAGCCGGTTACGGACATGATGAGACCGAACAGCTTGTGTTCCTTCCTGAAGTAGTGCTGAAGCCACGCACAGCGCCGGAGATCTCCGCGATCATGAAGCTGGCGAATGAGCACATGGTGCCAGTTACGCCGCGGGGCGCAGGAACGGGACTGAGCGGCGGCGCGCTGCCGGTGCATGGCGGCATCATCCTGTCGATGGAGCGCTTCAACGAGATCCTCGCGATCGATGAGCGGAACCTGCAGGCCACTGTGGAGCCGGGCGTGATCAACGAGATCTTCAAGAATGCCGTTGCAGAAAAAGGCTTGTTCTATCCGCCCGATCCGGCAAGCAAGGGAAGCTGCTTCCTTGGCGGCAATGTTGCGGAAAGCAGCGGCGGCCCCAAATGCGTGAAATACGGAACTACTAAAGATTATATATTAAACCTTGAAGTGGTGCTCCCTACCGGGGAGATCATTTATACCGGGGCCAATACGCTTAAAAATTCCACGGGCTATAACCTTACACAGCTGATGGTAGGCAGCGAAGGGACGCTCGGCATTGTTACAAAGATCATTGTGAAACTACTGCCGCATCCGAAATACGACCTGCTGATGCTTGTTCCGTTCAGGAGCCTGGACGAAGCATGTGCCGCGGTGAGCGAAGTGTTCCGCTCCGGGTTTACGCCCAGCGCGCTGGAGCTGATGGAGCGCGATGCGCTTGATTGGGTGAGCAGGTATGTACAAAGCAATGTGGTGAAGCTGGAAGATGATATTGAAGCCCACCTGCTGATAGAAGTGGATGGCAATGACCCTGAAGTGCTGATGAAAGAGATGGAGGCCATTGCCGGGCTGATGACGCGTTACAACATTGCCGATGTGCTGTTTGCCGACAGCGCCGCGCAGAAGAACGAGCTCTGGCGCCTGAGAAGAGGAATTAACGAAGCCGTAAAGAACAACGCGGTGAGCAAGGAGCAGGATACGGTGGTGCCGCGTGCGGAGCTTCCTCAATTGGTGAAAGGCGTAAAGAGAGTGGGAAAGAAGTATGGGTTTAAAACCGTTTGCTACGGCCATGCCGGCGATGGCAACCTGCACATTAGGCTGATCAGGGGAGACCTAACGGAGGAGCAATGGGAAGGCGATCATATAAAAGGCGCGATCGCTGAAATATTTACGATCTGCAAAGAGCTGGGCGGGACTATCAGCGGCGAGCACGGCATCGGCCTGGTGCAGCAGGAATACATGGGAATTGTTTTTTCTGAAAAGGCGCTGGAGCTGCAGCGCTCCATCAAACATGTATTCGATCCGAAGAATATTTTGAATCCGGGGAAAATGTTTGGTGTAGGTGCTTAATTGATTTAGTCACTTCGTTGCAAAGCGTATCGAGAAGTAGACCAGTTCTCGATACTTTCGCCGAAAAGGCGAAAACTCGAACTGACATAAATAATTCAATAGTTTCAATAATTATGGATCTTTCTTTTTATAGAATGAAAATTATTTAACCGGGTGATTCAGGATCATCCAGTACAGGCCAAGGTCGGAAACGGCCTTTGAAAAATTATCAAATTCAACGGGCTTCACAATGTAGCTGTTTGCGCCAAGCTCATAACACTTTTTAATATCGGGATCTTCCGCGGAGGAGGTGAGCACTACCACCGGGATCGCTTTTGTACGCGGATCGGATTTCACTTTTGCAAGCACTTCCATGCCGTTAAGCTTGGGCATTTTCAGGTCGAGCAGCACCACTCTTGGTGCAAGGTTTTCCAGCTCCACTGTACCTTTATCATCTTTACCGAAGAAAAATTCAAGCCCTTCCGCGCCGTCTTTCAGATGCACAAGTTTATTTGCAAGGTTGTTTTTTTTCAGTGCACGGATTACGAGTGTTGCGTCATCGATGTTATCCTCGATGAGGATGATCTCTATTTGTGAATTCATGTTGTGTACGTCTTAATTAATTTAATGTGAAGTAAAATGTGGCGCCTTTGCCCGGCTTTGATTCAGCCCAGATCTTCCCGCCATGACGGGTGATGATCCTTTTAATAAGCGCAAGGCCGACGCCGGTGCCTTCAAATTCCTCGGCAGAGTGGAGGCGCTGAAACACACCGAACAGCTTATCATAATATTGCATGTCGAAACCAACGCCATTGTCGCTTATGTAATAAACGGTTTCATCCTTTCTTTCCGTGGCGCCGATCGTTATTTCGGGGTTGGGAGTGGTGGAGCTGTATTTAATGGCATTCGAAATAAGGTTCACGAATACCTGGCTGATGAGGCTGTAATCCGCATTGGCCGGAGGAAGATCAAAAATAGTGACCTTCGCATTAAATGCAGGGAATGCAGCTTTAACTTCCCCGAGAATAGAGGTAGCCAGCTCCTTCATATCAATTTCTTTTTTCTGCAGCTCTTTTCTTCCGGTACGGGAGAAGGTAAGAAGGTCATCGATGAGCTGCCCCATTTTTTTTGCATTGCGCATAACGCTTTGCATCATGTCCCTGCCCGAGTCATCAAATTTTCCGGCATAGTCGTCGAGGATGATCTTCGTGTAGCCGTGGATGGCGCGCAGGGGTGAGCGAAGGTCATGCGACACGGAATAGGTGAATGCTTCAAGCTCTTTGTTCACTGTTTCCAGCTCGCTTGCTTTTGCTTCGAGCAGGTTTCTGGAGTATTCTTCGGATTCCTGCGCCGACTTTAATTCTTCTGCCATGGTATTGAGGCCAACGGCAATTGCATCGAGCTCATCGCCTGCTTCGCTGATCTCTGCTTTGGCGGAAAAATCCATCAGCGTATAGCGCAGCAGCACTTCCATAAGCCCGGTGATGCGCTCATTGAACTGCCTTACCGCCCTTCCGGATGCCTGCATTTCTTCCCCCAGCGTGTTAAGGCCCACGGTGATGGCATCGAGCTCATCGCCTTTGTCGGAGATCACGCCACGCTCGCTGAAGTCCGCAACTGTATAGCGAAGAATCTGCGAATAGATCTTTTCTATGCGCTCATCATGCTTTGTATTTTCAGTTTTATTCTCCATCATTCATTATAAGTATTGCCTGATCCATTCCTTTGCTTCCTTTTCATTGGAAAAGAATTTTACCGGGTAAGGCGGCGGCTTGAGGCCAAAAAAAAGATTTGCGATCATCCTGCTGAGCGGGGAAGTGGAGATCACGGCCATTGCCTTCGTGATCTGGTTGAGCTGATCGGCAATAAAATCCCGGTCTTCTTTTTTAGGCGGTTTTGAATGGCTGTTTGTTTCGAGGATCATGCAGCGCTTTTCATCGCCGATGATCTTCTTGAACTCCACCATCTGTGCGAGTGTTTCTTCCCTGGTAAGCTCAGGTTCGGGAACTCCCGGCTTCGGCATTGAATACATAACGCCATCTGCATCGAACCAGATGATACTCGTGGTCCAGTCGATTATTTTAACATCCTTTGGTATTTCCATAATGAGCGTATTAATGGCTTTTTTCAAAGATAATATTAAACTGTATTTCCACTACAGGTAAAATTGATCCAGGGAGACTGCCTGAAGTAAAATTCTTTAAATCAGTATATTATAATGCTTTCCGCGGTGATAAATGTTTTGATGTAAAAGGTAGCACTGAGGCATTCTTCCTGCTACAAAAAGCCTGCCGGCCGGTTTGGGTAAATTTATCCACACGCTGCTCAGATCGATTTTTTATAGGTATCCATGAACTTTGCGATCAGTCCAACGGCGCTCGCGGCGGAACCTCCGTAAAAAATTATTTTGTTGTATTCTTCGTTATTCAGGATCATGAGCAGCACAAGCCCTGTGGCCGCAATGATAAAGATCGGGATCTTCCATTTTGCAAAGGTGCGCGTTTCCTTCTCTTTCGGGTTCTCCTCCTCATTTTCTGCTGCAGTCATATCAACATGAGAAACAAAATTACGGAAGCCGTAGTTCATTACCCTGAGCCTGCCCGTAAGCGGATCGGCAATGATATAGCCTTTTTCCATGAGCTTCATAAGCACATCCCTGTTCTTGTAATTCACAAAATGATCGATGGCGAAATCATTCATCACAAATTTTTCTTCCGCATCCAGTGTGTTCCATGCCTGCTTGTATGCGCTATAATATCTTCTCAGGTTATTCATCATGATGAGGTCGAGCTTCACTTCATTCGGCACCACCTTATTGGAGATTCCTTTCAGCCACACGGCGGGTTTGAATTTAGGAATGGTGCCGCCTTTTGCACGGGCCTTATTAATAAACGTAGTATAACCGAGCAGTACACGATCCGGCCTCAGCTGTGCGTCGATCGCCATCTTCAGCGGTTTTTTCTTCCACACGCTGCGGCTGTACTGCTGTTCCCTGAGCCAGATCTCTTCCACTTCCTCTTTTTTAATATCATCTTCAAACTTCTCATGCTTCTCAAGGTCTTCCAGGTCCTGCTCATTGAAAGGAGGAAGGATCACTTTGAAATTTGCAAAAGGGTTGATGGTTTTAAAATATCCGAGGCGGAACGCTTCACAGAGCTCGAAGAAGAAAAAGCGCCCAGCATAAAAGTTGATGAGGATGCGCACCAGAAGAATAAGCAGTGCCAGGCTGAGCATCAGCACGAGAGTGCGCTGAAGGTTCCTGTTGTCGAAAAAGTACGAGCTGAATGTAAGCGGCCATTCATCGCCGGTGAATTTCTCGAATTCGTATGGCGCAAGCAGCGGCTCCGATGGCGGCGTAACTACACCACGCATGGCGTCGAACAGGTTTTGGTTCGGCTTGATGTATTGCACGGGCGCGTTGTATGCATTGGCTGTATGTCCCTCCCGGGGATCCAATATTGCGCCTCCCGGCAGCGAGCTTTGATTGGATGCATTATAATGTTTTGCCGTATTGATCTCGTTGCAAAACAGGCTGAAGATCACAATAGCAGGCAGCAGCAGGTAATGATAGCAGAGCACGCTCGAGAAAAAGGAGATGTATCCTTTCCGGGTGCTTTTTTCGCTTCTTAATGTTCCGTTCGGAAGATCCTTGCCGGTTTCCTTCTTTAAGAAATAAAGATATGCGAAATGCCCGAACAGCGAGGAGCTCAGTCCGTACGAGGGCAGCCTGTTGGCAAGAAAGATCAGCGGTACAAGATAACCGAATATAAGGATGGTAAGCATAAGCAGGTTAAAGCGGCGATCCTGCTTTTCGCCGATCTTCCGGATCCTGAACACGCGCTGGTTGAGCAGCACAAAGTTAAAGAAGGCAAGGTTGATCCCTGTGAGAATTGAATAGAAAAGAATGTTGGAGCAGTTAATAAGAAAGAGCGCCGAAAAAATAACGAAGAAGGAATAATTAAGTGTTTTTAAGATCCCGTATTCGCGGCTCCTGCTGTTGTCTGGAAACAGCCAGTATACGTGGAAGCGCGACACTACCGGGATGTCGCCGAAATAAAAGTAAACCGAATACAAGAGGATGAGCAGCGTAATACCGAGCACATAGGCGAGGCTGAAAACGAAGCCGTCAATGAAGGTGTAGATCTTGAGGTTGTTGCTGAACTGAAGCCCGGTGAACGTGAGGAGGAAAACGGGATAGTCGCTTACGGTTACCTTTTTTACAATGGTATCCATCACTACGGTATTTGTGTTAGCTATAGTATCCTTTTTGATCTGCACATCGGGGCGTGTAAGCTGCTGTGCATATACCAGGCATGGCGAACCGTTATAATTCATTTCGAAGCAATCGCTCATCAGGCCATGAAACACGAGGGTAAGAGGGTAGGGCTGCTGGTTGTTCTGGTAAATATTCTGGTTCAGGTTTTTGGTAACGTCGCTGTGAAAGATCACCTTCCCTGTTTTATCGCAGAGCAGGAAGGAGCGGTTGTTTTTACCTGTGTTGAATGCAGGAACGTATGCAAACCCCGAGAGGGAGCTGTCGGGATTGGCTTTGATATAGGCCAGCTTGTATTTATTGTCGTACCGCGAATACACAGCGGTAAGGATGTTCTGATGGCCGCCTTTCTTCAGGATCTTAAAGTAATCGCGCTCACTGAAATTCTTTCTGCTTGTGAACGCATCTCCCTTGCTGATATCCTTAATGATATCACCGCTGCTGTCGAATGTGAAAAAATTCTGGATGTTCCGTGATACAAGCGGATCATTGTTGAGGCCGCTGAACTTATCCAGGTTTGTATGAATGTTAGTGGATTCTTTCGCCTGCAGGGTACTATCTACCTGCGCAAGCCGGTATGTATACTTGCCGAATTCCTGGTTAAAGCTATTTGTTGCCTGGCGGCTGTCGATCATCAGGTTGGTGCGCAGCCTTTTTTTGTTGCAGTCGGCAAGGTAATCGGTAAAGAAGAAGCTGATCAGCGCAATGGTCAGGATCCCAACGCCAATGGTTGTGTTC
The DNA here is from genome assembly GCA_025963725.1 of Bacteroidota bacterium. GTDB lineage: Bacteria > Bacteroidota > Bacteroidia > 2-12-FULL-35-15 > 2-12-FULL-35-15 > 2-12-FULL-35-15. The sequence goes on from JAOQAE010000004.1 coordinate 622,347, forward strand.
AGCAGGTCGAGCTGTGTGAGCCGTTCTTTTTTTCCGCTGATGAGCGGCTTTAATAAAGGGATGCTTAAGAACAGGAGAATAACAAGCAGGATAAAGATGAAGGTGAGGTGGATATCGATCTGCCGCGCTTCTGAACGGAAGCTTTTCAGGTCGATGGCACCTATGAGTGTTACGCTGAAACCGGTTCCTTCAACAGTTACCGTTTTTCTGTAAAAGCGCCTGGTGGCGGATTCTGCAACATCGCCTCCCGGGGATTTTACCTTCAGGCTATCGAGCTCATGCGGGTCGATCCCGTTATTTAAAAAAACGTTCTTATCATTGGTGTAAATGATCCATTCAGGAAATGAAATGGCGCCGGCAAGCCTTTGTGTGAGCGCGAGCTTTTCCACTTCGGTTGTATCCGCAATGTTTGTAAGCGCGGTATAAAGTGTTGATTGGCGTGGTTGAAACTGATCATTAATGCTTTTTCTGAAATGGTACCTGACGGTTTTCGCTATACGGATCACCCTGTTTGTTTCCTTAATGCCATTCAGGGCAACCTCCTCTGTAATAATGTTGTTGTTCACATCGCTGAGGATGACCGAGGCTGGGGAGAGCAGATCGGCAAGCAAAGTCTTTCCATACATGTCTGCCTTTTTATCGTCCAGTTTCCTTGCGCAGGCTATGATCAGCTTTTTAAGGCTATCGGCATCCATGGTGCTTGCATAATCCCTGATCGTGCCGCTGAACTGCTGCCTGAATTCCTGCATGCTGCTCCGGTTGCGCATATCGATCTGCTCCTCGTGGTTGGGAATGATCACGATGACATACAGCCCTGCGAGCAGGAAAACAACGATGGCAGTGATGATCGCAGCGGTGTTTTCCCGGAGGGTTTTGAGGAATGAGGAATTAGCCATATTGATCGTGTTTATCCGTGCAGCAAGCCGTTTTATTTTTTAGACTTTGTATAGAAGTTGAGGATGGGAATATCCACATTGAGGGAAAAGCTGAGCCTCGTGTATTTTTTTTCGTAGGTATTCTCCATCTGGTTGACCTCGCGCAGCAGTGGCCCCGCCTGGTAGCCCACGTTGAGGGAAAGCGGGCATTTGGGCAAGCCGAGGGAAAAGAATATTCCGGGGGAAATAATATCCTTCAGCTCGATCGTGGGAACGCTTTCGGTGCTGTCGTTTGAGAAGCGGAATGCAGTTACAGCTCCAAGATCGACAACGGACATAAAGGCTGTAAAGGACCAGCCGCATGTGCTTGTGCTGATGGCAATGCCGATGGGTGCCGTTATTCCATAGGAGTTGAATGCCTCATATCCTTTTTTGAAGCAGGCGGGCCTGTCAACACCTTTGATCTGTTCCCAGCCAAGGAAAACACCTGAATACGCATTCAGGGAAACATTAAAAGGCGTTTGTCTTTTGATGCGTGCCGATCCGGAAGGCAATGCAAATGCTTCTATTGCCGATTCCACTTCTTCGGAAGATTCCGCCTGCACAAGCGTCGCCATAAATGTTCCATACTTCAGCACCTGGTCGAAGGTGCCGTTTGAAAGTGTGTCGCTGATCTTACCCGCTTTAAATGCTTCCAGCGCGGCGATGCCGGCCTTATAGCTGTTTTCCGCGTCTGTTTTGCCCTTTGCAAGCAAAGCGAGGTAATCGGTGTTGTTGATGAGCTTATACGCAATGCCTGTGATCTCCACGTCGCTGAGAACGGTATTTCCTTTTTTATCTTTGAGCTGCTGCTTTGTTTTTGCAACCAATTGCGGAATGTCATTTGTTTTCAGCGAGTCGCTTATCCTCCTCATCACATTCGCATATTTCAGCTCTTTATTCACTTTTGTAAAGTCCGATCCAAGGGTCTCCGATTCAGCTCTCAGCTTTTGAATTTTGCGTGTTCTCCTGTAGCTGTATTCTTTTATCGTATTGTCAAAAAGGCTTACGGTGTTCACAATGGCGGAGGAGTAATTTCTCCTGTTCACATCCACGGCTATATCAGCAGTACGCTGCGCAATGGCGGTATATCCTGCAACCTTTTCACGCAGGGCGAGCCCCTGTGGAAAGAGCGGGAGCGTTTCTATTTCGGCGGCATAATTCAGCAGCCCGATGGAGTTGGTAACAATCACATAATAGCTTTCAAATAAGATAGAATCATTTTCGCTTTTCTTCAGGCCTTTGATTTTCGCATCCAGCGATCCTGCTTTCAGTGAAAAGTTTTTCAGGAACGATTTATACTGTTCCCCGTTTGCGAAGGTGCTGTACGATCTCTCGATGAGGCCGGAGAGTAAAACGGAATTACCCGGGACATCCTGGAATTTAATAGTGTCGATCTTCGTTTTTTGCTCCAGCAGGCCGAGGTAGATCTTTAACAGGCCCACATCGGTATACAGCTTTTTCAGCCCGGCTGCCGGCGCCCAGTAGCTGTCGCTTTCAGTGCCTGATCTTAATGAAGCCGAGAGCAGCTGCAATGCCTGGAAGGAGGCTTTTGCATTCATGTTTACATCCCCTGTGAAGATCTCGTCAACAGGGTAATTCCCGATCATGTCGCCGGGATGCTGCTTTGCCTGGATCTGCTCTGCAATATAAAATCCCGAAAGCAATTCGGCGCGTATGTCGGGATTGTTATCAAAATACGCCTTATGATTCTCCACGATCTTCGGTAAATTGCCGGGAAGGGAAGAAAGGTCCTTTTCAAAGGATTCCCTTAAGGTTTGAATGTATGCCTGGTACATGTACACCTCGGTGCCGATCGTCATTAGCGTACGGTGTGTTTGCGGGAATAATGCTTTCAGGTCGGGAACCGTATCGATCGTTTTTGTGAACCGCTCAAAGAAGGTAACACTTAATTCTTCTTTTGTGCGCTTCACTATGAATTTGGCGAAGCCATCGGCAATGCTTGTTACGTCGAGCCCGCCTGCAGCAGCCAGCCCCTGGGAAATAAATGAATATCCTTTGCTGCCTTGCGCAAGTGTGAGATTGGGAAGGCTGTTCAGGTACCCGAGAATGAAGCTGTTCTTAGTAGCCGCATTACCGAAGTAGGCCTTGGCTTCATCGTATGACCTGAATATTGTATTTCTATCTTGATCCCTGTAATAGCTGAGTATGCTTAATACAGAGTCCATCGAAAGATTTCTCTGGAGAATGTTCGCATCAGTAAGGGCAATGCCGCTTACTGAAAATACGGGCTGGGATCCGGTTACGATATTCTTATCAGCATCCTTATCCATAGTGATGTATGCATTTACACGGCTGGCAGGGATCCCGGGCTTGCTCAGGAAAATTGAAAAGGCCCTGGCCAGGCGCACTGGTGTAACGCCGGCGACTCCGCTCAACAGCTGGTCCTGCGATACTGAGAGGATCAGTTCATGAAGTGAATTGCCGACGGTGTACTCAAGCACCTTCTTCTGATCGTCACCGTTATTGTTTTTAATAGTTATTAAAAAGCCATTGAGATCATTTTCGGAAACGATCCTTATATACCCCCCGGTTTTAAAAAGGGCAACCGAATCGACAGGCTGGTTTTTATTGTTTATTTTCCTGCTGAAGCTGAGCTTTGAATCTTTTATGACAGGAATAACGGTAATGGTATCCTGTGCGAAGAGAGATACGCTGATTAAAAAAGTAAATAAGAATAAGAGTTGCTTCATGATAACAGGATTTCAAAATTCAATTGAGCTTTAATTGTATTAATAGGAATGGCATAGGTAAACAAATTGTCGCCGCCTACTACCATCCCTACGATATAACCTTGTTCATCAATTACTATGGAACCGGAGTAGCCGGGCTTGGTGACCGCATTAAAATTGTTGTTGTTGCTTTGACTCAGCATAATGAGGTTGTTCAGCTGAAAGGGCGGCTGCTGATCTTCATAGTTGATGGATGTGCTGAACCCGTTATTAATGATAACCCCGCTTTGCGTTGCCACCATTCCGGTGCTGCTGTCGTATCCCTGGAGGGTGACCCTCGTATTGTTAATCACATCATCGTCGGTTGTATCCCTTAGGCCCTTTAGCGTTCCCAATACTGCATTGGTAATACCCTGGTTTGTTAATTCGGCTATGCCCGCATCTATTTCATGGCTTCTCATTCCCCTGAGATGCGTGGCAAATAAGCTTTGCTGCGGATCGCCGGATAAGATGATCTGGTTATTCCCGTTCATCACATTGTAATTGGTATCATCTTTCAGCACGTGCTGGCAGGATAACAGCGCTTTCCTGCCTGTGGTGCCGTCCGTCACCACGCATCCAAATGTACCGTTGCCGTTGGTTCTTGTGCGGTTGCTGATACCCGCCCCCGGCAGGTTCCCCGAGTACTTTACGGGAGGCGCTGCAACATGGATCTCAAAGGCAAGGTTTGCATCCCCGATCTTAAAGGTGTTCAGGAAATAATTTTTTGTCGCCTCATCCTTCACGGTCATGTGGATATAGCGTTTCAGATGGCCGTTCTCCATTTTTGCAAGGCTGCCGATGCCGGTAACGCCCGGATGCTGCATAGCCTTTATCTGCTGTACGGCAGCTTCCAGCGCTTCCTTGCTGATTTCCCCGGTGACAGGAGAATTGATTCCACCCGCCCAGTAATAATTTCCGGCATTATCCTTCATCCATTTGTATGTACCCTCGAACTGGTCGCCGTCATAAAGCTTTCCGTCCACCTCGATCTCCGTTCCGGGTACGAGGTATCCATGGCATGGCGCATTCACGCTTGGCTTTCCCACCCTCACATTCAGATAATATTTTACCGTTACTTTCATTATCCTTTAGGTATTATAGCAGTTTCCTTTTGTGCTTTATCGTCCTTGGTGCTGCCGCCTTCCGGTTTTCCGGCTACCCTCATTTTTATAAGCTTGTTGAGCAGGTCGAACCAGAAAGGTGCGCCGAGTGAAATGGCAAGGGCTGTTATAAACCAGCCGAGGAGGCTCCACCAGTGGACATTTTCCGAGACGCAGAAAGTGGACGACTGGCAGCTACATTTTTGTGTGCTGTGGCATTCCCATCCAAGCCCCAGTAATTGGTTCACATTTTTGATCTCTGAGTTGATCATTGCATTTGCCGAATCAATGAGTACGGCAGACTGCTTCGCAATGTATCTTTCTGTAGAGTCTATTTTGTAATTGCCGGTAGAATCGACCGTATGAAGCTTTGCCGAATCAAGCGTCCGGCGAGTGGAATCGGCCTTTGACGCGGCAGGCTTCTTCATCAGCTCATCCAGCCTTTTGTCCTGCTTCGCCTTGTTCTCACGCAATTGTTCGCCCAGCGCCTGGTGCGTTTCCATGTATGCGGAAGCATTATCTGCCAGCTGTGCGGCCAGCTTCGGATCGCTCGAAAGCTTTTTTGTGATGGAGATGGTATCCACGTTAAAGATGAGCGCAAGAGAAAATCCGATGGCAAAAAGAATGTATTGCGTTTGCTTTTTATACCAGCCGGTAGCGCGTGCCATGGTGTCGTCAAACCACTGCTCGAGCAGCGTTTTGAACTTTTCCACATCGCCCTGAGAATCGGCCCAGAGCGAGCGAAGATAGGTCAGGGTTTCGGGGTTGATGCTGATCTTGTTCACCCACCGTGTTTCCGCATTGTCGAGCGCCTGCTGGATGAGCGGCCGGATATCCTGCCCAGGCTGTACGTTCTCACCCCTCAGCAGGTCCACGAATACCTTGGAGAAATTCTGTGCGGAAAGATAGGACGGCTTGCTTCTTGGGTTCTCTTTTTCCGCCAGGTACTTTATGAGCGGATGTTCATAAAATACTTTCGACAGCATTTTGCTTGCCGTACCGTCATCCAGCATCCGGCTGATCCCTTTTTTCAGGATCTTGCCCCGAAGGCCAAGGTTGGTGGCTATTACTTCCTGGATAATGGTTGCCAGAAGGCTGTACAGCAGGTAAATGAATACCAGGCTGATCACTACATTTAATGCGACTGAATTGAACATGTTGTAATTTTTTTACCTACTCTTTATCGGATTTTCGGCTCCTCCGTTTTTTTAATTAACAAGCACAGCTGCCTCTTTTTCCTGATGCAGGCAATGTGGTACGGCATGCTATCGGTGGCAATAAACCTGTGAGCGAGAGAAAGCCCTGACTGTTTTCATCTCCCATAATTTCTGTACGATAATTTAATCTATGTAATTCTGTGTAATCACATGTTAATTATAGACTATTTCATCCAAATATCGGCGTATCGTCCCATAAAAAAATGGACAAATTCTTACTTTTGTGACATACAAGATCCTGGAAATGGAAAAGCTGTGATCGTAAAAAATTTCAAATTGAAATTTTTTCAAAGGTCGGGGTGGGAGGGCGGAAAGCCATGGACAAATTCATTCTCAAATACGACTCGTGGCAACGCATTTAAGATCAGGCTGTTGTTGGGTTTTCAGCCTCGATGGGCTGATAAAAAATGATAAAGGTTTTTATTAACAGGAATCCTGAAAGGGGGGATGTTAATTGTTAATAAGCGGAAACGGGCATACTTTTAAAAAGGCAGCGGTTTGCCTTTGCGTAAAAGAAGAGATTAGAAACTGAAGGGATCAATAGCTTGACTCCTTCAGCTTTTCTTCATAGTTATCCCTTACATGCTGGTTAATGAAAGTGGTAAGCCCTTTACCTGCGATCGCCAGCTTTTTCATGTGCTCGATAGCGCTTTCGCCTGCGCTTTTGTAGGAATACCTGTAAATAGAGCCATCTATAAACTGTATGATGATATCCTTGTCTTCGATCTCATAAAACTCAACCCCGGACGTACCGGAGTTATTTTTTTTATACTGTTCCATACTATTACTGTCTCAAACATCCTGCCTGATCAACTGCGGAAGATTATCCCCATTGTTCCTCCGGTACCTGAATGTTTATAATTTTTGCGCTCAATCGGGTGTTAAGCGTGTGAGTGATGTTCATTGAAGGGCGAGACTGAAAGCAAAAAGCATCCTGCCGGAGATGCTTCGCTTTTATAAGTTGGATAAAATTTAGTGACTCTCGTTGTACATCGTGATCCCGAAATAAACACTTACGCCGATCGCGATCACCGCCAGGATCGCCAGTGTGATCTTGATGGCGCTGTAAGGACGCTCACCCTGCACTTCGCCGGTGCGGCCGTTGATCATGAAGCGGTATACTTTTTCGCTGTAACGGTATGCGCTTAGCCACACAGGAAGCAGGATGTGCTTAAAGGTAATGTCGTTGTACTGTGTGTCCACCGAGCTGATGCGCTGGTGATCACCGCCGATGTCGCTGCAAATGGAAGAGCGGATGCCTGCCTCCATGATCACTTTCGATTTTTCAAACCCCGTTTTCACATCCACCTGGTAGCTTTCGGTTCGGAAACCGCTAAGGAATTTATCGTTGTAATCTGTGAGATTTTCGATGTCCCAGGGCTCCAGCGCGTTGGTGTATTTCTCCGGGAGCGAGTTGCTCGCAAGCACCAGCACATCATCGAAATCATTATAAACGGTGCCGCTTACGGGAATCCAGCGGATCTTCGTAACCGTGCGCGTGCGGGTCACCGATTTGCCATTTTCCACGGCGGTGTATGTTTCCGTGGTTTGATAATTATCACCACGCTGGCCTGTGTAAGAGCTGAAGGTTTTGGAATCATAGGTCCAGTAAGGAATGTACATTCCGTTCAGCTTGTCGGCATTGTCAACGTAATGCTTCAGGTCGTTCGGCGCAAACCATAAGCCGCCTACCCACTTTTTGAATTCGGTAAAAGCCGATTTCTGATCTACCTTAAAAGGCAAAAGGTATTTAGGCTTGATGATGCTTGTCGCTGTACCACCTCCTGTGACAACAATCGGGGACGCGCAGAAGGGGCAGCTGTCAGAAGTAATATTCGGCTTCAGCGTTGACGATGCGCCGCAGTTCCCGCATTTAACGGTGCTGATCTCCTGCTTTTCAACTCCTGCGCTGTTCTCGTTCAGGAATTTTTCAAAATCGATCTCTTCCACGATCGTGATCGCCGCGGCTTCTGTGATCTCGTTTGCGCAGCCGCAGTACTCACATTTTAAATGTGCGGTTCCCGGTGCATATTTCAGCAGTGCGCCGCATTCGCGGCAGTCGAGCTGGTTGCTGGTGGCCTGGATCTTTTCTTCTACTTCCATTGGATGTTTGTTTAGTTGTTGTCATTCTGAACGGAGCGCAGCGAAGTGAAGAATCTTCCCAAAGCCGGCCCGGATCAAATTAAGCAGGATCCATTCGCTTCGCTCAGGATGACATACTGCTTATAGCTGATGGCCCATTGCAATTACATCGGAGGCAAGGGCGGCGGAACAGCGCTGAATAATTTGGCAAGCTCCGGCTGTGAATCGGCGGAAGCCCATGTGGTCATCCCGTTCTTCCAGATCATCGAGTCTTTTTTGAATGTCCCCTGCGCGATCATGTGGCTCAGCGCCTGCTCTGTGAAAGGGCCTGTTTGCGCACCATTCACTGCTACATAATATTGCGTGGCCTGCGGCACAGGCGGTGGAGTGTTCTGGTTCTGGTTAGGGTTGAACTGGTTCTGGTTGAACATGTTTCCCATCTGGTTACCCATTCCGAAGCCCATTCCCATTCCAACACCTGCGCCCATCATGCTGTTGCCGTTCTCTGCAGCCTTCTCCATGGAGTTAGCGGCCTGGAACTGCGTATAAGCGCCGAGGTTGCCAATAATTCCCATGCTGCTCCGCTTGTCAAGCGCTGCTTCCACTTCGGGCGGAAGGGAGATGTTCTCCACGAGCAGCTTGGTCACTTCAATTCCGAGCTCCTGGAACTCAGGGTTTATTTTACCGGCAACAAATTTTGAAAGTTCATCATAATTGGATGCAAGGTCGAGCGCCGGGATCTTGCTTTCCGCGATAGCATCCGTAAAGCGTGTGATCACGAGGTTACGAAGCTGGTCGGTGATCTCGTCCGTTGTAAAATGAGCATCGGTGCCGGCAATCTCCTTCAGGAATTTCTTCGCATCCACCACGCGCAATGCGTATGTTCCGAATGCACGCAGGCGGATCGGGCCGAATTCGGCATCACGCAGCATGATCGGATTTTTGGTTCCCCATTTCTGGTTGGTGAACTGCTTTGTGTTCACGAAATAAACTTCGGCTTTAAAAGGGCTGTTAAAACCGAATTTCCAGCTTTTTAGCGTGGTCATGACCGGCATGTTCTGGGTTTCCAGCGTATACATTCCCGGCTTGAACTCATCGGCCATCTGTCCTTCATTCACAAACACGGCTACCTGCGATTCGCGCACAGTGAGCTTTGCGCCCATCTTAATTTCGTTCTGATAGCGCGGATGGCGCCATACCATTGTATCGTTTGAGCTGTCCGTCCATTCAATGACGTCTACAAATTCTCCTTTTAGTTTGTCAAATAGTCCCATGATGTTAATTTTAATTGTTCTGTGTACCAAACATAATTGAAATAGGAGAGAATTCAAATAAAATTAAGGGAAAGTTTACCGATGGAAGCATTTGAGTGGATTATAAATTCAGGATTTATTTTTGTGAATCTTACCACCCCTAACCCCTCCTGGGAGGAGGGAATGCTCCGTTGGAAGAATTTGAGTGGAATTTTAAATCAGAATTTCTGTATTAAATGTTCGCAGGATCAGCTCCCTCCTTTAAGGAGGGTCGGGGTGGTATACGAGTATTTCTTTTTCTTTTTTCTTGATAAAAAAGAAACAAAAAATCAAGAAAGCCTGATCGCTCCCCGCAGTGCTACACGGCATCGCAGGCTTTCAAGCCTTAGCGCGGCTCCGTGATTTTCTTTCTAGTAAACGATAAGGGTTTTCTTTTTTATCGTTCGCAGGATCAGCTCCCTCCTTTAAGGAGGGTCGGGGTGGTAGGAGCTCACCACCCCTAACCCCTCCTGGGAGGAGGGGAAGGCTCCGTTGGAGGCATTACAGAAATACAATAAAAAAAAGTACTTTTAACATCAATGAAACCCAAACAGATAATTGTAATAGGAGGAGGCGCTGCGGGCTTTTTTGCAGCCATCAATTCGGCGCAGCTATGCCCGGATGCGGAAGTTGTTTTACTGGAAAAAACGAACAAGCTGCTTTCCAAAGTACGTGTTTCCGGGGGCGGGCGCTGCAATGTAACGCATGCCTGCTTTGATAACGGCCTGCTGGTGAAGCATTATCCGCGCGGTGAAAAAGAATTGAAAAGCGTGTTCAGCAGGTTCAGCACAAGCGATACAATTAACTGGTTTGAGCAGCGCGGAGTGAAATTAAAAACTGAAGCCGACGGAAGGATGTTCCCAACGACCGATACTTCTGAAACCATTGTGGAATGCCTGCTTCGCGAAGCTGAGAAGCTGGATGTAAAAATAAAGCAGGGTGTGGATGTGGAAGAGATCATAAAAAATGAGGATGGCACGTTCAGCCTGAATGTGAAGTCGGGCGGCACTTTTAGCTGCGACCGCTTAATAATTGCAACAGGCGGCAATTCAAAAAATGAAGCGTATGAATGGCTGCGGAAATTGGGGCATACCATTGTAAAGCCTGTGCCTTCGCTGTTTACGTTCAATATCCCGGATAACCCGGTTACTCAGCTGATGGGCGTTTCCGTGCCTTCGGCAAGAGTGAGGGTGGCAGGCAGCAAGCTTCAAACGGAAGGTCCCTTGCTCATTACGCACTGGGGCATGAGCGGGCCGGCGGTGCTGAAAGCTTCCGCCTGGGGAGCGCGGATATTGAGCGAGATGGATTATCATTTTACGGCGCTCCTCAACTGGCTGCCGAAGCATACGGAAGAAAAGCTGCGGATCGAATTCAATGATCACCGGGAAGAGTTTCCTGCAAGAAGCGTGATGGGAAATTGTCCGCTGGAGCTGCCAAAGCGCCTTTGGGAATACCTTGTAAACAAATCGGGGATCGCTGCGGAAACACGCTGGGCCGACCTGTCGAAAAAAAACCTGAACCAGCTGGTAAATGCCATCCTGAATGATGAATACAAAGTAAAAGGAAAGACCACGTTTAAGGAAGAGTTTGTGACATGCGGCGGCATCAGCCTGAAAGAGGTTGACCTGGCTACGATGCAGAGCAGGGTGGTGCCCGGACTCTTTTTCGCAGGGGAAGTGTTGGATGTTGATGGCATTACGGGCGGATTTAACTTCCAGAATGCCTGGAGCACCGCCTGGGTGGCAGCCGGAAATGCAGTAAAATAGGGATTTTAACATTTTTTAAATTAAATGTATATACATATAATGTATTTGTATTTAAATTTTACGTATCTTTGTACTGTAATTGAAACACAATGGAAATCGGGAAAGAAATAAAACAGGCAAAATTCAAGAATGAATACCAGAAGCTGCTCATTAATATCATGTTTACGAGCAACTGGCTGGGGGCAAAGCACGCCTGTAACCTGAAGCCTTACGGAATCTCCTCGCAGCAGTTCAACCTGCTCCGGATCTTAAGAGGGCAGCACCCGAAGCCGGCCACGGTGAATCTGCTGATCGACCGGATGCTGGATAAGAACTCAAATGCATCCCGCCTGGTGGAAAAACTGAGAGTAAAAAAATTAGTGGAGCGGGCAACTTGTCCGGAAGACCGCAGGGCTGTGAATGTGGTGATCACCGACAAAGGGCTTGACCTGCTGGCGGAGATCGACAAGCAGGAGATGGCATTCCTGAAAGAGATGAAGAATATTACGGAGCAGGAAGCAGAGCAGATAAATTTTTTACTGGATAAGCTTCGCGGCTAAAAAAATTTGCATAAATATATGTATATACATTAAATGTATTAATATTAATTAAATTAACCAATAACTAAAAACAAAAAGAAAAATGGAAGCAACTCAGAAAGAAACAAAAGTATGGTCACTTGACCCGACACATTCAAGCGTTCACTTTGCGGTGAAGCACATGGTAGTGAGCAATACAAAAGGCGCATTCGAAAGCTATAAGCTGAATGTGGAAACACAGGGCCTCGACTTTGAAAATGCAAAGATCGACCTGGAGATCGATGTGAAAAGCATTAACACCAATATGGCCGACAGGGATAACCACCTGCGTTCCCCGGATTTCTTTGATGCCGACAAATTTCCGGTGATCCGTTTCGTTTCCACGGAAATGAAAAAGCTGAACGATGAGGATTACCTGTTAAAAGGAAACATCACCATTAAAGACGTGACAAAACCCATCGAATTTAAAGTGAATTACGGCGGACAGGTGATCGACCCATGGGGAAATATCCGTTCGGGCTTTACGCTTGAAAGCGCGATCGACCGTTTTGATTTCGGCCTTACCTGGAACGCACTGATCGAAGCCGGAGGCGCAATGGTTGGAAAGACCGTGAAGCTGCAGGCGGAGATAGAAGTGGTGACTCCCAAATAAGTTATTTAAATAAAATTATATCTTTACTACAATGACAACTCCTGCAAAAATCACCCCGGCATTATTCGTAAGCCATGGCTCTCCGATGAATGCAATAGCGGAAAATAAATACACACAGGGCCTGAATGAAATAGGGAACAAGCTCAAAGACGTGAGCGCGATCCTGATCATTTCGGCGCACTGGGAAACCAAGGGCGTGTTTGTTACCGCATCGGAAACATTGCCTACCTACCACGATTTCAGGGGCTTTCCGCAGGAGCTGTTCAATGTAGAATACCCTGTTAAAGCTGCTTTGGAGCTTATCCCGGAAATAGAGAAGCTCACGGGAGAGCCCGTAAAACGTGATATGCAGCGCGGCCTCGACCACGGCGCCTGGAGCATGCTGGTACATTTATTTCCTGACAAGGATATAAAGGTGCTGCAACTGAGCATCGACCGGGGCAAAACGTTTGCGGAGCACCTGGAGTTCGCTAAAAAGCTGGCTCCTTTACGCGAGCAGAATGTCCTGATCCTTGCAAGTGGAAATATGACACACAATTTTTCATTCCTCGATTTTTCGAATGAAAATGCGGCACCTTTCGATTGGGCTTTGCAGTTTGATGAGCTGGTGAAAAATGCGTTTTTAAACAATGATGCGGATGCGCTTGTTGCTATAAAAAATAATGATGAATTGTTCCGCATCAATCACCCTACCGACGACCATTACATTCCCCTGCTTTATCTTGCAGGAGTGCGGAATAAAAAGGATAAGGCGGAGTTCCCTCACATGAGCTGGCAATACGGCACAATGAGCATGCGTCATATTTTGTTGAATTAAAAAGAAGGAAATTATGAACCCGTATATGGTAATAATAAAGCTGCCGAATGAGCTCACAGAGGATTTTGTGCTGCTGATCCCAAAGCAGCGTGCGCACATCGACAAGCTGATGGACGAAGGGAAGATCCTGCAGTACTCGCTTGCCGCCGACAGGAGCTTCCTGTGGGTAACGGTGATCGCAGAATCGGAGCGAAAGGTGATGGACCTGCTTTCCACTTTCCCGCTCATCGATTACATGAGCCCGATCGTTACAGAGCTCGCTTTCCACAACAGCGTCTCCAATGAGCTTCCGAAATTAATTATGAATTAAACCTCAAAAAAAAAGAAAGAACAAATAAAGATGAAAACTGTTTTTCATAAATCAACAGAGCGCGGACATGCCGACCACGGATGGCTGAATGCTCATCACTCGTTTAGCTTTGCAAGCTATCATGATCCTTCCAAAGTCCATTTCGGGCTGCTGAGGGTGTTGAATGATGATATTGTTGCGCCGGGAAAAGGCTTCGGCATGCACCCGCACGACAATATGGAAATTGTGACGATTCCCCTGAGCGGAACGCTGGAGCACCGCGACAGCATGGGAAATATCGGCGTGATCAGCCCGAATGAAGTTCAGGCGATGAGCGCAGGCTCGGGATTAACGCATTCCGAATACAACCATTCGGCAACTGAGCCGATCAACCTGCTCCAGATCTGGGTTTTCCCGAAGGAAAGGAACATCAAGCCGCGTTACGACCAGAAGATCTTTTCGGCTGCCGATAAGGAAGGCAAATTTAAATTGATCGTTGCGCCAGAGCGTTCCGAAGATGTGATGTGGATCAACCAGGATGCTTATTTTTCGCTTGGTAAGTTTACGCTGCCTTCAACGCAGGAATATAAAATGAAGCATGCCGGCAATGGCGCTTATGTATTTGTGATCGAAGGCGGCGCTACCATTAACGGGCAGAAGCTCGGCAAGCGCGATGCGATCGGTGTTTGGGAAACAGCGGAATTTTCGATCGATGTGGATGCAAACTCTGAGATCCTTGTGATCGATGTACCGATGAATTAGTATTGATTTTAATACAATTGAAAAAGAGAATGGCTGAGGCTGTTCTCTTTTTGTTTTTTGTGATGCTGCACTTACCACCCCTGGCCCCTCCTGGGAGGAGGGGAATGCTCCGTTGGAAGCATTTGAGCAGAATGTTACAATTTAGGATTCTATTATGATGTTGGCAGGATCAGCTCCCTCCTGAGAGAAGGGAATGCTCCGTTAAATAATTTGAGCAGGATGTTCAATGAGTATTGTTATTAAGATGCTCACAGGGATCAGCTCCCTCCTTGTAGGAGGGTTGGGGTGGTACCTTACCAGGAAGCATTTTGCTGCACTTTCACAAGATTAATAAACAACTCTCTTCCCGCTCTTGGCTTTATTGAATTATAGCACGGTTCAAAGGTTTTAAAACGGAACTGCTTTTCGAAATACGCAGCATATTCTTCCTTTGATCCGCCGAAAGGAGGCTTATCAGCATTCAGCTTATCGTTGAACAGAAGTCCCACGAGTTTGCCGCCGGGCTTTAGCAAAGCGTGCATCTTTTCTGCATACTTTTTCCTCAGTGAAGGATCGAGCGCGCAGAAGAATGTTTGCTCGATGATCAGGTCATACTGCAACTGATGATCGAAAAAATCACCCGCCAGCAGGTGTCCGGAAGGAAATCCGGGAACGCGCTGTTTAAAATTATTCAGGGGCTCTTCAGAAAGGTCGATGATGCTTACATTGGAAAAGCCTTTGCTGAAAAGGTATTCGGCCTCGTATGCATTTCCGGCGCCGGGAATAAGTATGGAAATGTTTTTATCAGGAAGCTGATCGATGTATTCCTTTAAAGGCGGAGTGATGCTTCCTGTATCCCAGGCGGCATCATCCTCGCGGTAGCGTTTGGTCCAGTAATCTTTGTCGAGTTGATGCATAATAGTATGAATTAGAAGGAGAACTGCAGTCCGACCTTGATGCCCCAGGTGCTGATCTTGTTGCCGGGATTCGCTTTGCGGTAGTCACGCAGGTAAAAATCATCATTGTAGGTAAGGCGATATGTATAGTCGATGCGGATGAGATTGAAAATATTTTCTACGCCAAGGTCGGCTTCAAAATAGGGAACATCCTCCATCACCGTAAAATAATTGTTGGCATTGAATTGCTTGTTCTTATTGCTGAGCGTGCCGTAGATCATGTTGATGCCCACGATCTCGCGCCAGTTGTATTCTTTCAGGAATGGAATGCGGTTGAAGAATAAGCCGCTGAAATGATGCTGCAGGAACGCTTCAATGTACTGGTCGCTTACAAATTCAAAATTGCTCATCTGGTTGAACGTGTTGGTGGCGTAAATGTGAGTTTCGTTACCGCGCGGGATCTCGAGAAGCGTGTAAGGTACCTTTGAGAATACTTTTCCCAGTTTAATGTATACCTGCGAAAAGCCCAGCGTTGCAAAGCGGAAGCGGTTGGAATAAGAAATGCTTGCCTTGTGATAATTAAAATCGCCATCCAGCACATCCTTTAATCCCAGTGTGTAATTGAGGCTGATCACGGCGGAGCGCTTGTTGCCAAAGCTGATGCGCTCGGTCCCGTTCTGCACATAGCGCTCTTTCCTTGAATAGCGGAGGTCGAGCAGGGCCTCGGTGATCGAATATTTACGCTGCAGAAAGATGTTGAACTGATCGCCGAAGGTAACCGGGAACAGCGGAGTGGTGCGGATGTTCTGAAACGTGACCTTTGAGCTGATGCCGATGTTGAAATCCTTTTCATACCAGATCCGCGCTTCCTGCTTTTTAACAAGGCGCGAGATCGGCCCGATGCCGGCAGCGAAGTTAAAGAGGTTGTTCGGCGACTGCCCGAGGTTCATGTTGCTGGAAAAGCTGAAATCGGTGCCTGCCTGGTCGATATCGTCGCGGTACTGAATGCCCGCCTTGCTCCATGGAAAGCGGGTAAGGATGCGCTCGAGCTGCAGGTTGTATTTGAAGCCGTGATCCTTAAAGCCGTAAGCGCCATAACCGCGGATGATCCATGATTTGCTGAACTTCGCATTGGTGCGGAACCCGAGCTTCACCTTGTCGCCTTCATACTGGTTGCGGCTGTAGAGCTGCATGTAATGGCCAATGTCTACCGGGCCGAAATCCTTATAGCCCGAGAACAGGAAGTAAAGCACATTCACGCCTGTTTTGATGAAAGGGATATTGCGCACGGTATCGATCATATCGTACGATTTCGCTTCCATCTTTGTGAGTTGCTCATGCCGGTTGTTCCGCCACCAGGTGGTATCCTTGAGGATCGCATCTTCGGCGTAAACGGTGCTGGTCTCATAAAAATCGTTCTGCTTGGGCTGGTTGACCACGAAGTTGCGGTTGGAGTTATACGTGCGCACCACCATGCTTACGAACTTGCTGGTGATGGTGGTGTAATCCACGATGGTCCTCGTTTGCGAAGGTACCCAGGGGCCCGCGGGTGTGGGGATCAGCACTTCCTGGATGCGTGCCCTGTCGATCCAGTTCACATTTACATCCGGCGTAATTTCAAGGTCGAGCTGCTTGATCGCGAAGGTTGTATCGGCGATCCAGAGCGTGCCGGTGTAGGCAAGATCTTTTTTGTTCTTTGGCCGGCAATCGATCTTGTAGCATTTCATGCTATCGATGAACACACTATCGACCAGGTAATAATTGTAGAACAGCATCGCATTGTCGGCGATGGGGGAGAGAATGTCTTTCCCCTGAATGGCCACGGTGTTCTTTGCGAAATTATAGTTCTGGAAATCGGTGCCGGTGAGCTGCGATACGGCGCTGCCATCCTTCATTCCCACGAACTTGATCTTTACCGCTTCCACATTTTCGCGCTTCTTTTCCGCTTCCTTGTAGGAATAAATTTCCGAGATCACTTCGCTCATCATCACGGGGAGATTGGCTTTGCTTTCCTCTCCGGCAAGCACATCGAGGCTGTCCCAAAGGCTGATGAAGGGCCTGAACAGCCTCCATTTGCGCATTTTCGGGGTGATGTTATCCACATCCGCTTCCTGCTTGGTGTAGCTGATATACTGAACTGAATTGAGGTTGTCGCGGTCGTACTTCGATTTATTTACCTGTGCATTTTTAATGATGCGCAAAGCAGGGTTGATGCCCGGCCGTACTTCCACGGTATTTAAGTTCAATGCTTCAGGGCTCAGCTGAAAATCGATGACCTGCGTTTGGCCTTTTTTTACGGGCTTCGCCTTCGACCTATAGCCGATGAGGGAAATGTAAATGGAATCTTTCGGAGTGTTGGTGGTGATGCTGTAATTGCCGTCAAAATCGGTTACAGTGCCAATGAGCGTGCCTTTGAAATAAACGTTCACAAAAGGGATCCCTGCATTGGTGCCTTTTTCTGTAACATGCCCCGTGATAATAGTTTCCTGTTGCGCTTTCAGCTGGATGCTGAGCACGAAGAGAAAAAGGAGGTATGTTATTTTTTTAAGGAACATGCTTAAGCCAAAGTCATCCCGTGCTCCGACACGGGATCTGTTTATTAAAAACTACTACCATTCATGAGATCCCGTGTCGGGGCACGGGATGACGTTTAACCAAACAAACCTACTTCAACTCCAGCAGCACTACGTTCTCCACATGGTGCGTTTGCGGGAACATATCCACCGGCTGCACTTTTGTTACTTTATATTTTGCATCCAGCAATTGCAGGTCCCTTGCCTGTGTTGCGGGATTACAGCTTACGTACACGATGCGCTGAGGCGCGATCTCAAGCATCTTATTGGTCACATCATCGTGCATGCCTGCCCTTGGAGGATCGGTAATGATCACATCCGGCCTGCCGTTTGCGGCGATGAATGCATCGTTCAGCACATCTTTCATATCGCCTGCATAGAACACTGTATTGGTAATATTGTTTAGCTGCGAATTGATCTTCGCATCTTCGATAGCGGCCGGAACGTATTCAACACCCACCACTTTCTTCGCCTGGTGCGCCACGAAATTGGCGATGGTGCCGGTTCCTGTGTACAGGTCATACACCACCTCCGTATCTTTGATCGCCGCAAAATCGCGTGTCACCTTGTACAGCTCGTACGCCTGTTCGGAGTTGGTTTGGTAAAAGCTTTTCGGCCCGATCTTGAATTTCAGCCCTTCCATGTTTTCGTAGATGCTGTCGTTGCCCTTGTAGAGAATGATCTCGAGGTCGCTGATGGTATCGTTCCGCTTGGAGTTGATCACATACTGGAGGGAAGTGATCTGCGGGAATTTTTCTGAAACATGGTTCAGCAGCTTTTCAATAGCTTCCTTATCGTTGTAGAAAAATGCAACGATGAGCATCCACTCGCCGGTAGAAGTACTGCGGATAATGATGTTGCGCAGCAGGCCCACCTGTTCCCTCAGGTCGAAGAAGGGGAGCTTGTTCTCCAGCGCATAATTCCTGATCTCGTTGCGGATGGCATTGGAAGGCTCTTCCTGCAGGTAGCAGGTATCAATATCAAGGATCTTGTCGAACATGCCGGGAATGTGGAACCCAAGCGCATTGCGGCTGATCTCGCCAGCTTCCTCGCCGAAAGAAAGGTTCTTATCATTGATCTGCTCGAGGGTCAGCCATTTTTTATTGGAGAATGTATATTCCAGCTTGTTGCGGTAAAAATAAACTTTTTGTGAAGGAAGGATCTGCGCGATCTCCGGCAGCTCGATCTTTGCAAGGCGCGTGAGCGCATCGCTTACCTGCTTCTGCTTGTAGAACAGCTGCCAGTCGTACGTCATGTTCTGCCATTTGCAGCCCCCGCAGGTGCCGAAATGCTTGCATACCGGGGCAGTGCGCTTTTCCGATGCCTCTTTCACGGCAATAGTATTCGCTTCCCTGTATTTGCTTTTTTTGCGCGTGATCTGCAGGTCGACCAGGTCGCCCGGCACTGCGCCTTTGATAAAGATCACATACTCATCGGTACGCGCAACGGAATGCCCGTCGGAGCTGGCATCGGTCACACGTATATTTTCAAGCACAGGTAATGGCTTTTTATTGTTCTGTCTCATAGTAGGGCATTAGCGCTTTTTCAGCGGATGTAAATTTACTAAAACCCTTTGGATAAATAAGCCTGTATTTGGCTCTATGCGGGCTTAAATATCATCCGGGAAAAAGTGGATGTATCTTTTTTTTGGTGCATCGTTATATATTCAAAATTACTTCCCCGCTTTCATCTCTAAAACCAACCGCCATGAAAATCACCACCATCAGCAAGCTCAATGCAAGGATCGCCATCAGCATTGCAGCGGCAGGCGCGATCATCAGCATCGCATTTGTAAGATCAGCCCCGAAAGAAGAACAGGCAGCGCTCACAGAAAAAAAGAAAGTGGCGCCGCCGATGAAGGAAGCGGATGTTGCATACACACACTACAGCGTGAGCGCTGCAGAAAGCTCGAAGCTGGATTACAGCACAGGCTCCGTGATCAGCATCCCGGCAAATGCATTTGTAGACAAGCAGGGAAAACCTGTGGAAGGCAAGGTGGATATACAGTACAGGGAGTTTCACGACCCTGCCGATTTTTTTGTGAGCGGCATCCCGATGACCTACGATTCTGCCGGAACCGAATATCATTTTGAATCAGCCGGAATGCTCGAGATCCTTGCTTACCAGGATGGGAAGCCGGTTTTCATCAACCCGGATAAAAAGATAGTGGTGGAAATGGCATCGCAGCAGCAGGATGATAAATACAACATTTACCGCTTCGATTCGCTGGCGGGTAACTGGAAATTTGTTTACAAGGACAGGGCTTCCGGGAAAACAACGGCGGATGTTCCTGTTGCATCCGCAGCCCCCGTTCCGGCAAAAATGCCGGTAACCGCCGCGCTGATGGAGCAGGAAAAGCAGGAAGAGCTGCTGAAGCCGGCATTGGCGAATAATGCTAATTATCAGTTTGACCTTGCACTCGACCTGAATGAATTTCCGGAATTGTCGGTTTACAAGAATATGAAATTTGAGGTGAAAGAGGGTGCCAGTGATTTTAATAAAGGCTATGCAAGCGTTACCTGGAGCGATGTGTCCTTGAAAAAAAGCAATACGGGAAGTTACCTGATGACGCTATCCTACGCTACCGATTCGCATACATTTGAAGTGAACCCTGTGTTCGATAAAGCTGCTTATGCCGCTGCCTTTTCAACCTACACCTCAATGCTTGAAGAACGCAGGAAACAGGAACTGCTCCTCAAAAAGCAGGATGATTCACTGTATGCAGCTGCGCAGTCCGACAGGCTGAACCGCAACGACCTTGCAAGCGGAAGCCGTGCAAAAATGATGGCGTTGTTTCAAAAGGAAGAGCTGGTAAGCAGAACGTTTATGATCAGCGGCTTCGGCATCTGGAACTCTGATTGTCCTGCATCGCTGCCGAAAGGAGAACAGTTTGCTGCCACCTATGTTGATTCAACCGGAAAGAAGCTCCGCTTCCACGCACTCTATCTCGTTGAGAAAGGACGCAATGCAATGTTTAAGATGTATTCTGCCGAACGCCTGTATTTTAACCCGGCTAAGCGAAACATTATCTGGGCTCTTACGGAGGAAAACAAACTTGCCGTATGCCTTGAGGACGATTTTAAAGCGCTGAAGGAAAAGCATGACAGCTGCACCGTTCAGATGCAGGTGATCGGGCAGGCGATAAAAACTACGGAAGATGTAAAGAAGATCCTGAATTTTTAAATCATGCAAAGGAGGTAACATGAAGCATTTACTCATCATAGCGCTGTTGCCGCTGTTCTCGCTGCAGCTGAGGGCACAGCAGCCAGACAGGATAAAAGTGAAGAAAGTGAAGTGGGAGGTAAGCATTACTTCTCCCGACAGCATTTTCTGGATCCGCCAGGCCAACCCGGTGATGATCGATGTGAAAGGCGGGACAAATTACGCGGTGAATATTATTGGCGGAACCATTTCAAAAAAGGGCGGGAAGTATTTTGTGGATGTGAAGGAGGAAGGCGCCGCCACTATTTCGGTGTATGAAAAAATGCCGGACAAAAAGCTGCGTGTGCTTTTCACAAGGTTATTCCCTGTGAAGAAGATCCCTTGCCCGCAGTTCTTCGTGTGCGGTGTAAAAGCGGATTCGGTGATCGATAAGCTGCAGATCATCAATGATAATGTTGTTACCGCGTATCATCCTTTTTACAAGGCACAGATGCCGGTTACAGGCTTTGATGTTGTTTTTGCGAATGGCGGTAAAACGGACACGCTGAGCTCTGAAAATAATCATTTTACGATTGATATGCGGCGGCGTATTTACAGCCTGAAAGCGGGAACGCTGCTCACTTTCCGGAATGTGTACTATGTGCTGCCAAACGGCACAATGGAAAAGATGAAGGAGTTTGAAGTGTTTATTGCGGAAACGAATAAGTATAAGGTTGGATACAGGGTGATCGGGTTATAATGACGCTAATATAGTGCGGGCGAACTATTTTATTTTCACTACCACATTGTTCCTCTTCTCCGTCTCCTTTTTATTTTCCGCATGTGTTGCATACAGCTTATCAAGCGGGGTGAGGTAATAGTAGGCATTGAAGTTCTTGTAAAACTTCTTCAGGTCCTTGTCGCAATAGCCGCTTGCCCAGGTAGGATCCACATAATACCAGGTACCGCTGATCTTCACCTTGTCCCAGGCATGATTAGTGGCAAAGTTCTTTTTGCCTCTTACACGCTCTATCTTGTTCGTATTATTGCTTACCCTGCCCACCGCAATTTCGCAGGGAATGCCGCTTGCGGTGCACAGCTCCTGGAAGAGCACGGCATAGCCTTCGCAGATCCCTTTTTTATTCCGCAGTACTTTTGTGGCGTATGCATCATAATACGCCTTCCTTTTCTGATCAAGCTCCGCCTGTGTTTTATACGTGAACTTCACGTTCATGCTCTGCTTTGAATGCAGCTGGGCATAATCATAGGCGATATTGTTGGTGATCCACATGAAGATGGCGCGCACTTTTTCTTCATCGGTGGAGTAGTTGGCCGTGAGGTCTTTTGCAAGCTCGGGGATTTTTTTATAATGGCGCTTCAGCCCTGTTGCATACGCATCCACAACAGAGTAATCCGTTGGGGAAACGAAAGCCGGGCTGCTTTTCGCTTCCATGTTAACGGCATCGGAAGCGAGAAGGTCGGTGCTGTCGTCCTGTGCCCAACTATTGCCGGCAAGCATGAATGCAAAAAGTAACGAAAAGAGGGTTTTGCCAAAGAAAATGCGCATGTACTGTAACGAATTAACGGTGCAGCTTATTGCAATGTTAATGCCATAAGTTCTGTGCTGCAAAGATACCGCCTTTTCGCTAAACCGATCGCATTTTTACACGCTGAACAGGTGCTGTAAGACGCCGAACAGACTTCCTCAACCGGAAAAAAATGATTAAATTTGTATACTCAATACTATAGCCCATGGAAACGACCACAAATAACAAGATCAGCGCCAAGCAGGCGATGGAACAGGAAGAAAAATACGGAGCTCATAATTATCATCCATTGCCGGTGGTGCTCGAACGTGGAGAAGGCGTGTATGTGTGGGATGTGGAGGGTGAAAAGTATTTTGATTTCCTTGCAGCATACAGCGCGGTGAACCAGGGACATTGTCATCCGAAGATCATAGCAGCATTAACGGAGCAGGCGCAGAAGCTTACGCTTACCTCGCGTGCCTTTTACAATGATTCGCTCGGGGAATATGAAAAGTTTATTACGTCCTATTTTGGCTACGATAAAGTGCTGCCGATGAATACCGGTGCCGAAGGCGTTGAAACAGCCCTGAAGCTTGCGCGTAAATGGGCGTATGAGAAGAAAGGCGTGGCCGAAAATGAGGCGGTGATCATCGTTTGCAAGCATAATTTCCACGGACGTACTATTTCGATTGTATCTGCAAGCAGCGACCCTGATGCAAGGGCTAATTTCGGCCCGTTCACACCGGGAATTGTTTCCGTTGACTATAATGATGCAGCCGCGTTGGCGGAACTGGTAAAGAATAAAAATGTAGCGGCATTCCTTGTGGAGCCTGTACAGGGTGAAGCGGGAGTGATAGTGCCGGATGAAGGATACCTGAAAAAGTGCTACGAGCTTTGTAAAGAGAACAAGGTGTTGTTCATTGCAGATGAGATCCAGTCGGGATTAGGACGCACCGGCAAGCTGCTGGCCTGCGATCACGACGGTGTTCATCCGGATATACTCGTTCTCGGAAAAGCGCTGGCAGGTGGTGTTTATCCTGTATCTGCCGTTCTTGCAAGCGATGAGATCATGCTTTGCATCCAGCCGGGGCAGCATGGCTCTACCTACGGTGGAAATCCGCTTGCCTGCAAAGTGGCGATAGCGGCGCTTACCGTATTGAAAGAGGAAAAGCTCGCGGAAAACTCCGAACGACTTGGAAAAGTATTGTTGAATGAATTAAAAGCGATCCAGGCATCGTATCCCGACCTGATCAAAACCGTACGCGGAAAAGGATTGTTCTGCGCCATGGTTATCGAAGAGCGCAACGGCAAGAACGCATGGGATGTATGCGTGGAGCTTATGAAAAACGGTTTGCTTGCAAAGCCAACACATGGCGACATCATCCGCTTTGCGCCGCCATTGGTAATTACCGAAGCGCAGCTGATGGAATGTGTTTCCATCATTCGCAAGGTTGTAAAAATGTTCTAAGCTAAAAACAGCTGCAATGAAATTAATTCGGTTCAAGCTTTTTGTTTGCCTGGTAATTCTCATTGCAGCTCTTTCATTTTCCTCCTGCCACCGCGACCCTCCAATCGAAGATCCTACAATTGCCCTTACTTTTGACGATGGCCCCGATTCGCTGTATACCCTGCAGATCCTGGATATATTAAAAGCGAAGAATGTAAAAGCCACCTTCTTTCTCACCGGCAGCCACATCCGCCGGTATCCGCTGGTGGTTAAGCGGATCGTGGAGGAAGGTCACAGCGCAGGCAATCACACCTACAGTCACCTGTACATTTCTACCTCTTCCGATTCTCTTGTAAACAGCGAGGTTGCAACTACCCAGCATCTGATCGACAGCATCTGCGGCAGCAATCCGAAATTATTCCGCGCGCCCTGGGGAGCGATCACGGATGAGCAGGTACAGCGCCTCCGGCAGCAGGGCTATAAGCATGTTTCATGGAACATAGATACGCGGGATTTTGAAAGCACTTCAGAGGAGATTGTGAAATTTGTTATGGAGCATCACCAGGACAAAGGCATTGTGCTCATGCATTCTGCCGATTACAGCGACAGGCAAAGCCGTGCGGAAACGGTTAAGGCGCTGCCGCAGATCATTGACCGTTTGCGGTCGGAATATCATTATAGGTTTGTGAGAGTGGAGGAGCTTCTGAAATAATTGCCAACCACCCCTGGCCCCTCCTGGGAGGAGGGGAAATGCTCCGAAAGAACCATTTAATTCAATTTATAAATCAGATTTTTTGGTGTGCAGAATCAACGCCCTCCTTTAAGGAGGGTCGGGGTGGTAACGCGCGAATGTTTATTGTTTCTTCTCCGGTTTCGGAGGCATTGGCCCGCGCTTATAAATGATCAGGCCGTTCAGGAAATTGCGCAGGAGCTGATCGCCGCATTCCTTGAAGTTATGATGATCCGGTGTTCTGTAAAGCGCATTCACCTCGCTTTTGGTGATCTCAAAATCAGCAAGCTTCAGGATCTTTACAATGTCCTCGTCCTTTAATTCAAGCGCTACACGCAGCTTTTTGAGTATGTCGTTGTTTGATAACATAGTTTGTTTTAAGCAGCATTTATTATTTCTCGCAGAGACGCAGTGCCCGCAGAGTTGTTTAATAATTCAGTAATTCTGCAATGGCCTTCACTACTTTCGCGGCATTCGGCAGCATGGTTGTTTCCAGCGTGGAGTTCAGCGGGATAGCAGGTAGGTTCTCGGCGCCAACGATCTCCACAGGAGCATCCAGCGATTCAAAACAAAATTTAGAGATCCTTCCTGCCAGTGCCTGCGCAAAGCCGTTGTTAGAAGGCTCTTCGGTAAGCACCATGCATTTGCCATGCTTTCTCACGGAGGCAAAAACTGTTGCCTCATCAAGGGGGTTGATCGTGCGCAGGTCGATGATCTCCACCTGTCCTGCAAAATCCTTGCTTGCATTTTTCGCCCAGTACACGCCCATTCCGTAAGTGATGACGGTGATTGATGCTTTGCCTGTGCCGGAAGCCGGTTCAGCCGTTTGCACAATGCGCGCTTTGCCAAGCGGAATGATATAATCTTCGTCCGGTTCGATGGTACGTGCATCTTCGGTGCCTTTGATCTTGCTCCAGTAAAGCCCTTTGTGCTCCAGCATGATCACCGGGTTAGGGTCGTAATAGGCAGCTTTCATAAGCCCTTTAAGATCGGCGCCGGTGGAAGGGTAGCAGATCTTGATGCCGCGGATATTCGCGAGCACGCTTTCAACGCTCGATGAATGGTAAGGCCCGCCGCTTCCGTATGCACCGATAGGGACACGGATGATGCAGCTTACCGGCCATTTGCCGTTCGATAAATAGCAGGAGCGGCTTACTTCAGTGAACAGCTGGTTAAGGCCCGGCCAGATGTAATCGGCAAACTGCACTTCCACGATCGGCTTGCAGCCTGCGGCGCTCATGCCTACGGTGCTGCCGATGATAAATGCTTCCTGGATCGGTGTATTGAATACGCGGTTATCGCCATAGGTTTGTGCAAGTGTTGCTGCTTCGCGGAACACGCCACCGAGGCGGCCGCCCACATCCTGCCCGTATAAAAGGCATTCAGGGTGCTTCGCCATTAATTCGCGGATGGCGAACAATGCCGAATCAACCATCACGGTTTTTTCTTTTCCTGCCGGCTCACGCTGGCCTTTTTCCTCGATAACGGGAGTAGGCGCAAAGTCGTGATCGAAGAGGTCTTCCGGGCGCGGGTCCTCTGCGAGCAGCGCGCGCTGGTAATCTTCCTCCACTCTTACTTTCGCCTGCTTTTCAATTGCATTCAATTCGGAATTATCGAAGCCAGCCACCAGCATCTGGTTGCGCAGCTTCGGGAATGGATCGCGTTTCTGCGCATCTTCGAGGTCGTCGCGGTACCATTCCTTGCGGACGCCGGAGGTATGGTGGTTAAGCAAAGGTACTTTTGCATGCACCAGGAATGGCCTGCGCTCCTTACGGATGATCGCGATCACTTCTTTTATCGTATTATATGACTTTTCAAAATCGGTTCCGTCGATGGTGCGTGTTTCCAGCCCTTTAAAGCCTTTTGCATATTCTGTCGCATCCTGTGCGCGGATCTCTTTGGCACTTGCGGAAATGTCCCATTCGTTATCCTGCACAACATACAGGATCGGCATCTGCTTCAGCACCGCCATCTGGAAAGCTTCGGCAACTTCCCCTTCCGTGATGCATGCATCGCCGAGGGAACACACCGCGATCGGCTTCTCATCCCCGAAATCGGCTGCAAGGCCTTGCTTTTCGAGGTATTGGAGCCCCATGGCCACGCCGGTGGTCGGGATCGCCTGCATTCCGGTGGCAGAGGACTGCATCGGGATCTTCGGCATATCATCCCTTTTTAAGCTGGGATGCGAGTAATAGGTGCGTCCGCCGGAAAAAGGATCATCACGCTTAGCGAGCAGCTGGAGCATTAATTCGTAGGGCGACATGCCGATGCCAAGCAGCATGCTGTCGTCGCGGTAATAGGCGGAAAGAAAATCCTGGGGCTTCAGCTGCAGGCTTACTGCAAGCTGGATCGCTTCATGGCCGCGAGAAGTGGCGTGCACATATTTTGCGGTGATCTCTTTGTTCGCTTCATAAAGCTCGGCCATTGCCTTTGCAGTGCACATGAGCTCAAAGCCTTTCAGCATCATTTCCTCAGAAACAGAAGAATTAATTTTTCGCTTTTTTTCAGTCATCGATTCCGCCATGGTATCTTTAATGTTTAAAATGATGTGAGCAGCTGGAAACGAAAGCCGGATCCGTTAATTCACTTTTATTAAAATTACTACCGGCGAAGCATTTTTCATAGGATTATTAGACGAACCCAATAAAAGGATAGTTTAATTTGATTTTTATTGCTTTTAATTCTATTGAATGAATGTGGCATGAAATTAAATATCGTAAATGTGATAGATTTCAGAATAATGTTCTGCTCGGTTTTGCGCGCTTTGAACAACGTATGTCACTTCGAGTATGGAGCGCAGCGGAATGTATCGAGAAGTGGTTAAGCTTCCGCACGTTCTCGATACGCCCTTCCTGAAAAAGGAAGGGCACTCGAACTGACGGCCCCACCGTAAGATTACGCAGAGATCCCGTGTCGTGGCACGGGATGACATTAACATAGCAGGTAGCCTAAGGATTACTTCACCAGCTCCTCGCTTACTTTCCACAACTTTTCCTGCACGCCTTCGTCACCCGAATAGCCGGGCTTTTTAAGCTCTTTCAGGTTGGAATCGAAAAACTTTCCATTCACATTGTTGAAGTGGCTGCCTGTCATAAGCTGTGCAATTGCATGCCCCGGCTTCTCCGGTTTTTTACTGATCAGCGTAAGCAGTGTGCGTGCAAAAAACGGCATTTCGCGGATCAGGTCGGATTTGATAAGCCCCGGGTGAAAGGCCATGGCTGCTGTGCCGATGCCGTGCATCCTGCGGGAAAGCGCATACGTGAACAGGTGGTTCGCCATTTTGGAAGCCCCGAATGCATTGAAGGCGCTGTATTTCTTCTCTCCGTGCAGGTCGTCGAAATTCAGGGGTGTAGACGAAGGCGCCGTAACCGTAAGCACGCGTGCGCCGGGAGTGGCATTGATAAGGCTCAGCAGCTCGCTGGTAAGCACAAACGCCGACATGTGGTTAATGCCGAACATGTATTCGAATCTGTCGTTCGTGAATTCACGCTTTGCCTTGTAAGCTGCGGCAATGTTGATGAGTCCGTCGAGGCGGGTATGCTTTGATTTTATTTCAGCGGCCGCTTTCTTAATGGATGCCACATTGCCGAACTCTGCGATCACGCTTTCGATCTCCTGTCCGCCGGCAGCCTTCAGCTCTTTCGCCACTTCGGCAAGCTTGCTTTTGTTCCTGCCAACGAGGATCAGCTTGTTTTCTGCTTTTGCAAGCTCAAGCGCTGCAGCCTTTCCAATAGCGCCGGTTGCGCCGGTAATTACGAATGTTTTCATATCAGGGAATTTAAGATAGGTTATTAATAAATTGTTTTAAGCCCGGTTAGCTAAGATAAAAAATATGCCGGAACAGCCAGGAAAAGAATCTCATCGCAGCTGTTTGCTGATCATGTCAAGGAGCCGATCTTTCTGTTCAGTGCTCAGATCCGTGATCCGGCTTTTATGTGAGCCGTTCTTAACAATGAATTTTTTAGCCCTGCCTGTTTGCTGCATGGCCGACCAAGGATCATTCTCCCCGTAAATAAAAACCACCTGCCCTGCATCAGCTGTTGCGAGGAACTTTCCGAGCGCCGTTAAATAGGAATTATCAAAGCTGATCTTTATACCGGGTGCAAACCTGCTGTTGGGATATGCTTTCTGCTTCAGCTTCGGCCTGAATTTTTTTATGTTGTATTCATAATAACCCAGCTCATGGTAATTCATGTAAAATGCGGGCTGGAGCTGCTTCATGCTTTTAACGGAATAAAAGGATGGTGAAATGATATTGACGAGCCCTTCAAACAGCACAACAGGTTCTTTGCTTAGCAGATGAACATCATTGCAATTGCATCCTGTCTGCCAAAATGAAAAGGGAAGCTCGAGGATCATGTAATCCAATACAGTTTCAGGATCCATCCCGAAAACCATCTCATTTTTTTTCGCATACATCTCCAGGCTGTGGATCAGCGCATCCTTGTGCGCAAACAGTTCTGACTGAAAGTTTTCCAGCTTTTTTCCGCAAGTTGTTCCCGATAACGCGTTCAGCATCGAGTCGACCTTTGTTTCATTCAGCGCTTTTTTTACAGCCGCTCCGTATACAATGGTAAGTGAAACGTCGGCCGGATAATGGAGCCGGTGCGCCAATGCAGCCTGTCCGCCCTTGCTGATCCCCGTGGAGATCCATTTGCCATTGAACACCCGGGTAAGCAGATGCCTCACGAGGTGCACATCCTCGGCAGCCTGTTCCGTTGTCAGGAAATTATAATCCATGCTGTCGGGCGCGGAATGCCCGAAGAACCTGTGCTCAACAAGCACAAGATTCGCATTTAAGAGCGAGGCCAGCTCGTGCTTATAATTGGTGTTCAGTGCATAGTTGACGGCGTATCCGTCGGTATCCATCACTACGGCCGAATCAATGGAGCTGATGCCAACAATGACCCGCTGGCGGAAGAACTTCGAGGGATTATTGTGATCCAGCGGCTGATCCAGCAGCAGCTCGTAATATTCTTTAAAATTGCTGTTGGAAAGCGTTCTCACGATTGCGCCGGGAATTTGTTCAAGCCGTTCCCGAATGCTTTGCGCATTCAGAAATGGTGCTGCGCTGAACAATACGATGAAAAAGAGATTCCGGACAGAAAGCATATTCCAAATATAATTGTTTTTTGATCCCGGCTCTATCTTCTCTTGTTCCGGAAGTGATTGTGATCCGCCACGGCGGAGAAGCAATCTATGTTAGCAGCGTATTTCATTGGCCGAAATTATGTTTGGACACGAATCCGGTTAATTACCCGTACCTTTGCAAAATAATGGAAACAATGATACAACAGGTACTGGCGAATTTAAAGATAGATGCGCTGAATGAAATGCAGAAGGCAACAGTGGATGCCGCTGCAAAAGGAAATGACCTTATCCTGCTGTCGCCGACAGGCTCAGGAAAAACACTTGGATTTTTACTGCCGGTGCTTTCACAGTTGAAAAAAGAAAAGAAAGGCGTACAGGCGCTTATTCTCGTTCCTTCGAGGGAGCTGGCGATCCAGATAGAAACAGTGTTCAAGCAGATGGGAACGGGGTTCAAGATCAATTGCTGCTACGGCGGACATTCAACACGCATAGAAAAGAATAACCTCGAGCATCCGCCCGCAGTGCTTGTGGGAACACCCGGCAGGATCGCATACCACGTCCGCAATTCCAATTTTGATGTGGGCGCGGTGAACATGCTGGTGCTGGATGAGTTTGATAAATCGCTGGAATTCGGATTCAAGGAAGATATGTCGTTCATCATTTATGAGCTGAAGAACCTGGAGAGGCGCATGCTTACTTCCGCGACGAGCATGGAGGAAATTCCTTCGTTCACAGGCGTAAGGAAGCCGATCGAAATTAATTTTTTAAGCAAGACACCAACCAAATCCGCGGGGCTTAAATTAAAGCTGGTAAAGGGAAAAGATAAATTGGACGTGCTGTTTGCGCTCATCTGCAAGCATGGCGAAAAGGCAACGCTTGTGTTCTGCAATCACCGCGATGCCGTTGAGCGGATCAGCCAGCTGCTGCGCGACAAAGGCCTGTCGCATGATATTTTTCACGGAGGCATGGAGCAGGATGACCGTGAAAGGGCGCTGATCAAATTCAGGAACGGCAGCCACCGCATCCTGATCACTACCGACCTTGCATCGCGCGGACTGGACATTCCCGAGATCGAGCTGGTGATCCATTACCAGCTTCCAACCACGGAAGATTCATATATACACCGCAATGGACGCACCGCAAGAATGAACGCGAAAGGCACAGCATATCTGGTGCTCTCGGACACGGATCATGTTCCTTCGTTCATCAAGGAAAATCCCGAATCGGAAGAGCTGGACGGGCAATACCCGCTTCCTGCAAATACACCTTGGAGCACGTTGTATATTGCGGCAGGAAAGAAAGACAAGATCAACAAGATGGATATTGTAGGCATGCTGCTGCAGAAAGGCAAGCTTGAGAAAGATGAGCTGGGGCTGATCGAAGTGCTTGATAAATCAGCTTATGCGGCTGTGAAGCGCGATAAGATCAACAAGGTTGTGCAGCTGGTGAAAGAGGAGAAGATCAAAGGCAGAAAGATAAAAATGGCGGTTTCGGAGTAGCTTATAAAGCGATCTCCTCCTCCGCATCATTTGTTTCTCCCTGAATTCCTGCGGCAATACTTTCAGTTGCCGGGCTCATCCGTAAAGGGCTTGTGATGGCCGAATGAAAGCCCAGGAAGAAAAATGCGATCAGGAAAAGTTCGAAGATCCCTTCCAGGATAAATAGTGTGTCCGGTGTTTCAACCGAGGCAAATACCAGCCTGAACAATGTATTATTGATGAACATATACAGCTCGTATGAGAATTCGTTAAAGAGCCAGAGCGCTACAAACAGCAGGAATGTTTTATAAAGAGTGAACCGTACCTTACCGGGAGCGGCGAGCTTGCACACCATATAGGAGAACATGATCAGCGGCAGGTAGATCCTGCAATGGAACAGCAGGTAATAGAACCAGGTGGTGTATGCCGATGAAGGCAGGTTGTAGATCCCGCAGTTGATGATATAGTCCATGAAGGATGCCGCAGCCAGCGTTGCCAGCAGCATCAGCAGGTCTTCTGCTTTTATTGTTTGCAGCGCCCCTGAAAATGAGATCTCCGGTTCGGAGGATTTGAAACGCAGCAGCGATAAGGAGAAGATGGAGATAAAGAAAATAAAAACGATCTTGGTGAGATCGGTGAGGCTGTAAACCGAACCTGTGCTGTAGCGGAAATAAAAATAACCAATGAGGCTGTTGTGACGCTGGTGCAGCGCATCGTCGAAGCTTGTGTATTTCAGCAGCAGGAGCGTGATAGCGGCTGCGCAGATCGACCATACAAGGGCGATGCTGTATGTTTTGCTGAATTGCCTTTCATACGTATCGGCAAAATCAATGAGCTGTGTTTTTAAAAACCTGATGAACCGCATACTTTTATTTTTTTAATGTTTTACATGATGGGGTGTGTAATAATTCCTCTCTTTTCGTCATGCGATTTTGGTTGCTGAACCACGAATTTACGATTTATGAGGATTTAATTGCTCGGAAGCTTTAATTTTTAGCTGGATCATTATTTGAAAATACAATAATGAACTAAATCGTAAACGTTATGAATAGTACTGAATTAAAATTAAGAGGAAGCTGGAACGAAGTGAAAGGGAAGATCAAGCAGGAGTACGCTGACCTCACGGATGATGACCTGAAGTATGAAGAGGGGAAGGATGATGAGCTGGTTGGAAGGCTTCAGCAAAAGATCGGGAAAACAAAGGATGAAGTGATCAACTGGATCCAGAACCTGTAATTCCCAATTTTTTAAAAAAGATCGCTTTTACATTCTCATGGAATGTGAAGGCGGTCTTTTTTTTATGCGCCGGATAATAAGATCGGCGAGCAGCCATGCGGCAAGCAGGTACGCAAACAGCCAGAGCGGGAAAGCACTGATGGTAAGGCGGTCGCCCTGGTAAGTGGAGATGCCGCTGCTCAGCAGGATGTAATATGAGAGCAACAAGGGAATGAGCAGGATGATCATATCGCCGGCCCTCCTGCTGCGTGCAAGCAGGAACAATACAAGCAGAAGCAGCGGGAGTAAAATAAAATGCGATTGGTAATAAAGATCATTCATTCCCATCATAAAATCAATATAGCGCTTATTGCCGGTGTTGATGGGATAATCGAGGTATTGCGGATAGCCGTTGCAATTGTTCTTCAGGTTCGTTAAATACACCTCTATGAATTCCTGCGAATGGCTCAGGATGTAGCTGTTCACCTTGTGCGGCTCAAACTTATTCACGGCTATCAGGGCGCTGTCTCTGCTGATCTTATTCACCGCTGCAAATCCATCTGCCAAAAAATAATCGCGCATGGTGATGTCGCCGATCATCGAGACCTTAAATTGTCCGTACCGCATTTTCATAAAGGTTTGTTGCAGCAGCAGCGGAGAAAGCACAAGCAGGAGCGTGAACAGCTTTTTAGTATGCTGCCGGTATTGCCGGTAATAAAATAAAGGCAGCACGATGAAAACAACGCCCAGCACAACGGGATAGAAGAGCGGCTTGATAACGGTAAGCAGGACAAGGATCAAAAGCAGCCGGTGGATAAAGCCAAGCTCGGTTCTCCTTTCGGCTGCATGCGTGATAAAATACAGCAGGAAGGAAAGCAGCATTACCGTGGTGATCTCCGTGAGCGCATACAGCGTAAGCGTGATGCAGGTAAGGTTGATCGCGAACAGCAGCGCGGCGATAAATCCCAGAATGCTGTTTGACAGTTTTTTCAGGGAAAGAAATAAGAAGTTAGCCGCAGCAAGCCAGAACAAAAACTGCAGGAACCACAAGCCGTAAGCGCCAAGGGTTTTGTAGGCAAGCGCTACAATGAGCGGGTACAGAAATGGGCGGATCGCAAGCGCATCGGTGCCGCTGAGCCTGGTGCCGAGGTTGGCCACGTCGAGATAGCTGAGCGCATCATTGGTGGAAAACATAGTTTCCCTGCTGATGCCAACCGTAAGCCCGCTGAATGCAATAAAATACACGGCTAAGAGAAGCAGATTAAGGATCAGAAGCTCTGTTCTCGGCGTAACTTTCATCTTGCCTTATGCTTTCGCTTTGAACTTGTTGATGGCATTTATCGTGAATTCGGAAAGCACGAGCCTGCCGCTCATTTCAGCGCGCTCGATGAGTAAAGTGTCCCAGTTCTCCGTTCCTTTCCAGAATACTTTTTTCAGCATCTCCATCGCTTCCGGGTTCGATTTGGAAAGCTTATCTGCAAGCGCTGCAATAGCTGCATCCAGCTCCTCTGTAGTTTTAAAGATCCCGGCATACAAACCTTTTTCCTTTGCCCACTCTGCCGTTTGCCATTCGGTGGCATTGATGGAAAGCGCGGTGAATGCCGATGTTCCTACTTTGCGCTCCACTGCCGGACCAACCACGAAGGGGCCGATGCCGACCGCCAGCTCGCTTAGCTTTACAGATGCGGAATCTACTGCAAGTGTGTAATCAGCTGCACTGGCAATGCCTACGCCGCCGCCAACCGCTTTGCCCTGTACGCGTGCAATCACAAACTTGGGCGCGGTACGCATCGCGTTGATCACCATTGCGAAGCCGGAGAAGAATTTCTTTCCTGTTTCGAGGTCCTTGATCGAGATCAGCTCATCGAAGGAAGCGCCTGCACAAAATGCCTTGTCGCCTTCGCTTTGCAGCACGATCACTTTTGCATTTGCATCTTTGCCTGCTTTTGTGATCTCTTCAGCCAGCTGGCGAAGCAATGCTCCCGGCATGGAGTTGCTCTGCGGGTGAAAGAAAGTGATGGTGGCGATGCCGTTGGATGTTGCTGATTTGATATGTCCGTCCATTGTGAATTGGAGATTTTTTGAATTGTAGAATTGTAGAATTTTAAAACGGAAGTAAATTTAAATAAATATTCATGTCTTTAAGGGGGAATTTTGGAGGTTAACTAATTTCTTTTTCCAGCCTGTCAAAATTCTCTTCATTTTTAGGCTCAGCGAAAGGCCGGATCTTGTTACATTCTTCAGCAGTTTCGAACATCATCCGGAATGAGATCCTGGTTTTCGCCTCGTCAACTTTCTCAAACGCAATTTCCATATCAAATAAAGGCTGGGAGACCCTTTTCCAGCTGACAAGCTCATTCGGCTTCACAACTTTAAAAACGGAAGAGTTCTCGTAGTTGCCTTTTTCCGGCCCGTGCATGGTCAAGATCCACTTCCCACCAGGTTGTAAATCAAACTCATGAATAGTGTTCGTAAAGCCGTTTGGCCCCCACCAGTTCTTTAAACGAACAGGATCGGCAAAAGCATTATAAACCTTTTCCACCGGGGAGTTTAAAATTCGGGTGCTGAAAATTTCAGGATCGGATAGTGGGGGCATAGCGATAGATTATTTGTTCAAGTTTGTGATTAAGAGGTGGATTTTTACAATATTATATAGTAGTTTCTAAAACTAATAGCAAGAAAAATCACTAAAATTAAGGCTCCCAAAATCAAGCTTGTAATTATGAATAAAGAAATTCTAATGAGACTTTTTTTTTGTTTCTTAAAAAAAAGAAATAAAGAAAAAAGCTACAAACCGATGTGAATAAACTCAGGAAAAAAATGTATCCGATTAATGGATTGTGAACCATAGAATAATTCTATTTATAATATTTGATTTAGTCGTCTTGCGCTCGTTTAGGTTCTCAACTAAAATTAATATTTCGGAGTGATCCTTCAAAGTGAATTCCAATTTGTATTACGTAGCGAAACCGTCAGGGCATAAAAAAAGCACCTCGATCTCTCTCGGTGCTCTTTTAAACTAATGTCTAACCCTTATTTTATACCTTAGTTCTCGCTGTATGCTGGCAATTTACCTTCTTTGATCAATTGCAGGCTTTTTTGTTTATGCTCCTCGAAATTACCGAAGCACAATGCATCGAGCAATTCTTTTTTAGTTAACTGAGGATCATTTAGCTGGGCTTTGATCTCCTTTTCGCAACGCTCCACATATTTCTCAAAGCGCTCAGGCGCCCAGATGTATTGTAATTTGAACCATTCAGGTTTTGAACGGTCAACATTGAACTCTTTTGGCATGTCATCGCTCATCTTGATGTTGGTCTTGATATCCAGACCTTCGAATTTCTTCGGTAAAAGGCGGTTGTCAAATACCAGGGGACGGCTTATCTTGATCACATGCTTCTTTTTCTTAGGATCTACCATGGCTAATCCTTCAATGGTCAACCCTTTTTTCTTCAGGTGACCGTACTTCGATTCAAAGCTTTTTAATATTTCGAACATAGCTATTCCAATTAAGTGGAATACAAAGATACGCCATATTCAGCTAATTGAGTTATTAACAAGGTACTATTTAGACTATTGATTTACAATGTACTATGACTGTTGAAAAACTGTAGATGAATGGCGTTTCCCGGGTGTGGTATTTCTTCCGCCTGAACCTGTTGAAATGAATGGATTAAGCTGTTGTTTGTCAGTGAGTTGTGTTTTTTCGGCCGAGCTTGCAAAATCCTCAGATCCTAACCCCTATAACAAGCACATCGTCGATCTGCTCGAGGTTTCCCCGCCACTTCTCAAAGGTCTTGTCCAGGAGCTCCTTTTGGTCCTCCATTGGCAAATTACAATGAGCGAGGAGGGTCTCCTGGAGCTGTTTGTATTTGAATTTTTTGCCTTTTTCGCCGCCGAACTGGTCGGCAAAGCCATCGGTAAAGGTATAAATGAGGTCCCCGGGCTGCAAACTTAGCTTCTGGAGGGTAAAGGGCTTCATTTCCCCTCCGTATTTTCCCACCGGCATCTTGTCCGCCTTGTATTCGGTTACTTTTCCGTTCCGCACATGCCAGAGCGGGTTATTAGCGGCGGCAAACTCGAGCTGCATATTCTCAAAATCGTAAGCGCAAAGCACGCAATCCATGCCATCCTTGCTTTCTTCCACGCTGCCTTCGGGGTTGAGGGATGATATAATGCCGGTGCGCATGTTATCGAGGATCTCATTCGGATGGATGAGGTTGCGCTCGATGATGGATTCGTTCAGGCGCGAAATGCCCATCATGCTCATGAGCGCACCCGGAACGCCGTGGCCGGTGCAATCTGCCGTGCACATGTAAAAAAGCTCGGTAGGGCTGCCGGCCGGCTTATGCGCCAGCGCGTGGTAAAAGTCGCCGCTGACAATATCCTTTGGCTTGTAAAGTATGAAGAAGCTCTTTGTGCCTGTTACTGTTTCCATGCGGGCTAATTTACATTTTTTTTACGTTGTTGATCTCAGATCCTGATCCCGATCACCAGGATATCATCCACCTGCTCCAGGTTGCCTTTCCAGGCTTCCAGCTCGGTATCCACAGCCTGCATCTGTTCCTGTACGGGCTTATTTCCTATCCTGCCAAGCAGTTCCTTGAACTGTGAGTATTTGAATTTTTTGCCTTTTTCGCCGCCAAACTGATCGGCATAGCCGTCTGTAAAAAGAAACAGGCGGTCATCCTTTTCCAGCCGGATGTGCTGTGTGCTGAAAGGCTTCGGGCTATCAGTTTTCCCGATCGGCTGCTTGTCGGGCTTGTATTCAAGGAGCGAGCTGTTCCTCATGATCCAGAGCGGGTTGTTGGCGCCGCTCCAGCTCAGCTCATTTGTTTTTTTATTCAGGCAGCAGAGCGAAATGTCCATGCCGTCCTTTACCGCATTCTCGAGTGTTTCCGGCGAATTGTCCTCGTGTACAAACGTTGCCACCACGAGCTCGCGCACTTTGTCGAGGATCTTCCCTGTATCGGTTATGCCGAATTCCTTTACCGCGCGGTTCAGCGCATTGGAGCAGATCACGCTTACCATTGCTCCCGGAACCCCGTGTCCCGTGCAGTCGGCAGCGGCAAAATAAATGTGGTCGCCGCTCAGGTACATCCAGTAAAAATCGCCCGCAACAATGTCTTTCGGTTTGTAAAGAATGAATGCTTCCCGGAACTGATCGCGGAAAAATTGTTGTGAAGGAAGGATCGCGTTCTGGATGTGCTTTGCGTAATTGATGGAATCGGTGATCGCTTTGTTCTTTTCGCTTACCAGCTCATTCATGTGCAGGAGCTTCGATTCATAGGATTCATTCGCCTTTTTGAAATAGTAGGTAATAAAATAAGTAATGACGATGCCGTTGATAAGGTTCATCACCCGGAAAAAATAAAATTCTTCCTGGGAGAGCTTCAGCAGCGGATCGATGTAAGGTTGTACAGTGCGCAGGGCAACCGAAAGCGCCATGATGAAGAAAAGGTAAAACACCGACATTCGCCTGTTGCCGAAAACGATGAGCGGCATCACCGACAATGGAATAAAAAGCACTTCGCTCATCGCATCACCCGTGTTCAGCGTAAAGAAGGAAATGCAGGAGGCGATGACCAGCA
This sequence comes from Bacteroidota bacterium, assembly GCA_025963725.1. Classification (GTDB taxonomy): domain Bacteria; phylum Bacteroidota; class Bacteroidia; order 2-12-FULL-35-15; family 2-12-FULL-35-15; genus 2-12-FULL-35-15. The sequence goes on from JAOQAE010000004.1 coordinate 660,158, forward strand.
CTGCAAAGTTCTTGGCGGTACGGTAATAGCGGTTGTACAGCAGGAAAAAAGTAACGTGCACCAGCCCGATCATTACAATGAGGAAAGGGATGAACACATACACTTTAATAAGGATCTCCACGATCAGGTAGATCACCAGCACGATGGCGGTGATAAAGTTCAGCCGGTTCATCAGCCGGATCCTGCGCTGCTCCGCAACGTTGAGATCGGGATAGCATCCTATGTCAGAAATAAAATTCCAGCAGTTTTTCATACAGCAATTAAAGCATTATTTAAAGTTTTACGCCGATGATCAGGATATCGTCAATCTGTTCGAGCTTGCCCTTCCAGTCATTGAGGTGGTCCTCAAGCGCCTGCCATTGCTCTTTCACCGGCAAATTTGCGATGGACAGGAACAGCTCCTGCAGCTTCGCATACTTGAATTTTTTTCCCTTGCTGCCGCCGAACTGGTCGGCATAGCCATCGGTAAAAATATACACCGTATCACCGCGCTGCAGCTGGATCGTCTCTGTTGAATAGCTTAGCGGAAGGTCCACCTTGCCGATGGATTGTTTCGTAGGCTTTATATCGATCAGCGTTTTGTTCCTTACGATCCACAACGGATTGTTGGCGCCGGCCCATTTCAGCTCCAGCGTTTTGTTGTTGAGCGAGCAGAGTGAAATGTCCATGCCGTCCTTCACTTCATTTTCGCTGCGTTCAAATGTTTCCGTTACCAGCTCGCGCACTTTGTCGAGAATCCTTCCGGGCTCGCTGATGCCAAACTCCTTCACCGACCTGTTGAGCGCGTTGGAGCATACCATGCTCACCATTGCACCCGGAACACCATGTCCTGTGCAATCGGCCGCTGCAAACAGCACCAGCTCTTCGCCCTGCGGCTTTACAATTTCCATCCAGTAAAAATCACCGGCAACAATATCCTTCGGCTTGTAAAAGATAAAGGAGTTCGCAAGGTATTTGTCGATCATGCTGTGCGGCGGCAATATAGCTTCCTGCAGGCGTTTCGCGTAGGAGATGGAAGAAAGGATCTCGGTTTGCTTTTCCTCGATGATGAGCTTTTGCTCTTCCGTTTCCCTGTTCTTGATCTCGATGATCTGCTTTTGTTTGCGGATGATGCGGAAGCGGTTGTACATGATGGCACCGGAGATCAGGAGCAGTAAAAGACCGCCGTACAGGGCGCGTTTCTGTGTCTTGTCCTGGTCGATCTGCGCATTTTTTGCAAAGATCAGCGCATCCTTCACCTTTTGGTCCTCGGCATGCTTTACGCTGTCGGCGGCGCTGCGCTTGTCGTAATCATACTGCAATTCCTTGCGGGTGATCTCGCGCTGGTTGTCCTGCTTGAACAGCGTATCGCGGATCACGATGTAGCGCTCATAGCATTTCAGCGCCTTGGCAGGCTCATTCACTGCTTTGTATGTTTCATACATCACCAGCATCGCTTCCTTTTCCGAATTCGGGTCTTCCGTTTCGATCGCGATCTGCTTTCCCTTTTCGAGGTATTCCAGCGCCAGCGCATATTTTTTCTGCTTCATGTAGGAACGCCCGATGTTCGACATGGTAGTAGACGTACCCTGGTTATCGCCGATCTCCTGCGACAGCTTCAGGCTTTTCAGCTGGTACTGCAAGGCCTTTTCATAGTCGCCCATATCGGCGCACATATTGCCGAGGTTGGCGTTCACCGCGGCAATGCCCTGCTTGTCGTCAACCTCTTCATACGCTTTCAGGCTGCGCTGATGATACACCAGTGCCTTGTTGAACTCGCGGCGGGTGTTGTAAACGATCCCGATGTTGTTAAGCGCGCTCGCTTCGCCCTGTTTGTTGCCGGTGAGCGTAAAGATCGCAAGGCTTTTGAAAAGATATTTCAGCGCCTTTTCATATTCTGCGATGTTGATGTAGATGCTGCCGATGTTTGCGAGCGATGCGGAAACGCCTTCCTTATCTCCCAGCTGCTCGCGGATGCGGAGGCTCTGCTGGTAGAAGTCGATGGCTTTCAGGAAATCGCCTTTGATCTGGAAGGATGCGCCAATGGTGTTAAGCGCTTTGGATTCCCATTTTTTCAGGTGCTTGCTTCGTGCGCGCTCCAGCTCTTCCTGCCCGAGCAGGTAAGTGGAATCGGGGTTTGTATACAGTAATGTCCATGCAATATCGTTAAAGGCCTCAAAGCGGACGCTGTCGGGGTTCTTAACATTTCGGTAGACCGACCAGAGCGAATCCACGTTCTGCGCGCCCAGCGGGAGCGCAAAAGCAAAGAGGAAGCAAGCGAGAAGACGGAGCGTGTGTTTCGTTATTATCACTTAACAAATATAACAAAGGGAGCGGTATTTTCAAGGAGAATGTGGATTTTCATCCCTCGTGTTCAGAAAGTAAAATAAAAATGCCCCTGAATGATCAGGGGCATTTTATTTTGAATTAAATAGGAGTGGTTATTCCAGAGCACGTAATCTTTTCATGTATAGCTCACCATCTTCCTTGGTTTTAATAACCTTAGAGAGAGCAGTTTCGTTATTAAGATCAATCGAACTGGTCTGAGCAATTGTTTTAGACGATTTTGCTGCCAGTTCTTTAAATTGATTTACCTTATCTAAAAGTGTTTCTTTCATGTCTTTAGCTTTCTCTTACAAAGATAGGGTATAAACATCCCTTATTTATAGTTTAAAAGTAAAATAATTGTAATTGTCTTCTATATTAGTGATACGAATATTAGGCTCGATTGTTTCAGGAATCCCTTTAATATCCCTGAAATCTATATTTTCCCTTATACTATTAGTTAAAATTTCAATTATTTCATCTTCTGTCAGATCGTCGCCGGGTTTATCAAAGCGTTTAAATCTGATGTAATATTTATTTCCGGCTATCAGAGAAAAATGGTCTTTGAGCGTTTCATAATTACCCTGAAGCTTTCTATAATACAATGCCGCCCTATAATTGCAGGAGCCGTCAATTCCAATATAATGGGTCGGATGTTCTGATAGATAGGCATAAGCAAAGAATAGCAGCGTTGAAAGCATCTTATCAAGATCATCATGCTTAATTTTGTCTTTATCTTTAATTCCTGTCTCACTTCCTTCCAGCGGCGGTCCAAATGCCAGGTTATATACATCCGGCATAAACGGATGCGGGTTGTTGCTGATGTATGCCCTTAACAAATGCTTCTGGGTATGGCCCTTTGAAGACCCTGATGTAACTTCAAAATGCATTAGTCTCAAATCAGCGCTAACATCAATTGGGGTATATGTATTCAATAAGTCTATCGGCATTGTGGGAATTATATAAAAAAGGCAAATATATTTTAAAAATGTTCCTTTTCAGAAAGGCTTAAAAAAAAATCGCTTCCAATGAAGGATGCGATTTGTCTTATTAGGATATTAAATACACACTGTCGGGAAAATGCGCAGGGGGTTCACTTACAAAATTAGTCCTGGTTCTTTTTCTTCACCATTGTAAGAATAGTGGCAACAGCTACTGTTTCGCCTGTTTCATCGTACACATCCACCAGCCATTTCACAATGCCCTTTGCAATGTCCTCTTCATTCTTTTTCTCCTGGTCGATCTTTTCTTTGCAGGTAAACCTTACGCCGATGGTTGTTCCCGGATAAACCGGTTTTGTGAAGCGGCATTCATCAAGTCCGTAGTTCAGCAGTACAGGGCCTTTCTTCGCATCCACGAACAGTCCGGCTGCTTTGCTCAATACAAAATACCCGTGCGCTACGCGGCCTGTGAATATTGTTCCCTCGAGCGAGGTGGCATCCATGTGCGCATAAAAATTATCGCCGCTCACATTGGCAAAATTCACAATGTCGGCTTCGCTGATGGTATGCTTTGCCGTGATCAGCGTTTCGCCAACTTCCAGCTCTTCGAAATAGCGCTTGAACGGATGCACATCTTTCTCAATGTATTTTCCGCCGTACTGGTATTGGTTGGTGATGTTTGTAAGCGTGGTAGGGGAGCCCTGGATAGCGGTGCGCTGCAGGTAATGGAATACGCCGCGCTTGCCGCCCATCTCTTCGCCGCCGCCTGCGCGTCCCGGGCCGCCATGCACCAGCATCGGCATCGGTGATCCGTGCCCCGTGCTTTCTTTTGCACAATCTGCATTCAGGATCAGGATCCTTCCGTGCATGGATGCTGCGCCCAGCACATACTGTTTTGCGATGCGGTCGTCAGCGGTGATTATAGAGCTTACCAGCGAGCCTTTGCCCATTTTGGCAAGCTCGATGGCTTCATCAATATCCTTGTACGGCATAATAGTGCTAACCGGCCCGAAAGCTTCCACGTTATGCACGTCGGTATATTTGAACGGATTTTCATTCAGGAACAGGATCGGCGACATGAATGCGCCTTTGTTCTTATCTGCGCCCAGCACCTCAAAATTTTTGAGGTCGCCGAAAATGATCTTTTGAGTTTTGGAAAGCAGTTCTACTTTCTCGATCACTTCCTTCAATTGTGTTTTTCCTGCCAGCGCGCCCATGCGTACGCCTTCCGTGTTAGGGTCGCCGATAACGGTACCTGCAAGGCGCTTGCCCAGCGCGATCTGCACATCTTCCACCATGTTCTCCGGCACCATGATCCTGCGCACGGCAGTACATTTTTGTCCGGCCTTGGTTGTCATTTCACGCTGCACTTCCTTGATGAAAATATCGAACTCCACAGAGCCATGCTTCACGTCAGGCCCGAGAATACAGCAGTTCAGGGAATCGGCTTCCATGTTGAAATGCACTGCTTCTTCCAGCAGGCGCGGATGTGCCTTCAGCATTTTGCCGGTGGATGCCGAACCTGTGAACGTAATTACATCCTGTGATTGCACATGGTCCAATATGCCGTTGGCGCTTCCGCAGATAAGCTGCAGCGAGCCTTCCGGCAGGATCCCTGATGCGATGATCTCCCTTGCAACGGCTTCCGTTAAAAAAGAAGTAACGGTTGCAGGCTTTACCACCGCAGGAACTCCGGCCAGCCAGTTCACGGCTACCTTTTCGAGCATTCCCCAAACAGGAAAGTTAAATGCATTGATGTGAACGGCAACACCTTCCTTCGGCACACAGATGTGATGCCCGATGAAGGTCCCGTTCTTGGAAAGCTTTGCAATATCGCCTTCCACGCAGAAGGATTCATCAGGGAACTGGCGCCTTAAGCTCGCATACGAAAACAAGTTCCCGATGCCGCCTTCAATATCCACCCAGCTGTCGGCGCGTGTTGCGCCTGTTGCCCAGCTGATCTTATAGAATTCCTCTTTCTTTGATTGCAGGTGCATGGCGAGCGCTTTCAGCATCCGGCCGCGTTCATGAAAAGTGAGCTTGCGTAATTTAGGCCCGCCTGTTTTTCTTGCATAGTCGAGCATTGCGCCAAAATCCACGCCTTTGCTGCTTGCCGTATTTATAGCATCTCCTGTGATCGCATTGTATAATGTTTGTCCTTCGCCTTCACCGGCCATCCAGCGGCCCTGTACGTAATTCTCTAATTTCATAAAATGGTTCTCGGTTTTTTTGTTCTTAAGCTATTGTAAAAGGTTGAAGCTATAGGGAATTCACTGTTATTGATCTCCTTGCCTTCACCGGGTTTGCATACATGTTCAGGAACATGTTGAAGAGCGTTTGCTCATCGCCTTTTATCCCTGCAACTTTTTGCCTGATATAAGCAATGAATTCTTCCTTTTCTGCAGCGGTATACTTCGATGCATTTTCGGTGGAGACGTTCTGAAGGTCTGCCGCGATATAATTCACCGGCCAAAGCTTGTAATTGCGGTACAGCTGCTCATCGATAATGTTTACCAGCTGCTTGATCCGCTCGTTCTCGTTCGGGATCTTTTCGAGCTCATCGGCTTCCTCGAGTATCGGCTTGCCTACCGTCATGTGGATCCTGCCTTTCGGCTGCTTAATGCCGGTGATGATGCTGTTGAGGTCTTCCCCCGGCGCTTTTACGTATTTGGAATGCAGCGATGAAAGGTACAGCTCCTGCACTTTCAGGTGGTCGCAGGGCTCGTATTCGTATGAAATGCTGAGCGGAACGATCTTTAGCTGCTTTATGTTTTCGCTGAAGCTTTTCTTGCCGCTCAGGTTGAGCATTTTGATCAGCCCGGTTTGTGTAAGGTCGTATCCGTCCTTCGTGCGCCCGTTGCGCTGCGCGATCCATACCGACACATTTTTTTCGGAGATGGTATGGCGGATGTAGGCGGAAAGCTTTTGGGAGATCTCGTACAGCTCGCGGTTATTGCCTTCGCGAACAACGGTGAACATGCGGTTGAGCTTCCCGAAATCGTTGATGAAGCCGCCCTGCATGAGGTTATTGCCAAAGGTGATCTCGCTTGTTTTAAATCCGTGCTCCACCAGCAGGATCTGGAGGATGGCCGAATCCAGCAATATATCGCGGTGATTGGCGATGTATAAATATGCCTGGTTGGGATCAACATTCTCAAATCCGCTGCAGGTGAGGCCTGTGGACGACCTTGCTACGATCACGCGGATGGCCTGGTGCATGAACTCGAGCTGGAAGCTCATATTGTCCTGCACTTTTTCCGCTTTCTTAAATGCTTCCTCTTCGGTCATTCCCGGCCAGATGTAGCTCACCAGCTGCATGAAAAGAGGGTCGGCCTTCAGCCGCTGCATCGCATCGTAAGCCTCCTGGTCGTAATAAGGGCGTATATCGTCAAAATTGTAAGTCTGGCTCATGAATGGGGCTCTGTTTGTGAATGGAACTAAAATTACTAATTTTTACCGTACGGCAGCACATTCCACGGAAAAAATTGATCGCCCGGAAGCTGCGAATATTCTTATCTTTGCAGGGCACATAACAATGAACAGGCTCAAAAGACTTCTCCGCTGGTTGTTTTACACATTTTTTGTTGTAACAGACCTTTTATTTATTTTGCTCGCCTGGTTCATTATCACCGTTACCATTAAGAGCCCCGTGATCGAAAGCGGCGACATGGCGGTCGTTCAAAAAGAGCGGAGCATGAGAGGGCCTGACTTTTATACCTTATCGAACAGCTGGATCAAAAAAAGCGAAACGGGCTTGTGGGAGATCTACGTGGAAGGCGACGGCTTTGAGCGCGGCGTTACCGAAGGAAAGCTTAACAAGGAACTTGCGGAAAAGCAGGAAGTGGCATTTGTAGACCAGCTGCAGAAAATGATCCCGAGCAGGGCCATGCTCAATTATCTCAAATTCTTTATCGGCTTCTTTAACCGCAACATCGACCAGTATGTGATCCCCGAATACAAGGAGGAGATCTATGGTGAATCGTTGTATGCTTCGGACAAGTTTGATTTCATCGCGCCGAAATATTACAGGATGCTGAATTACCATGCGGCGCACGACATCGGCCATGCATTGCAGGATAAGAACATGACGGTAGGCTGTACGGCATTCGGCGCCTGGGGCGATAAAACGGATGACGGCACGCTGATCATCGGGCGCAACTTTGATTTTTATGTGGGCGATGCATTCGCGGAAGATAAGCTCATTAATTTTGTAAAGCCAAAAGATGGCTACAAATTCATGATGGTGAGCTGGGCAGGCATGATCGGCGCGGTTTCCGGTATGAATGAAAAAGGCCTCACCGTAACGCTGAATGCTTCCAAATCGGAGATCCCGACTTCGGCGGCAACGCCGATCTCGCTGGTGGCAAGGGAGATCCTGCAGTATGCAAAGAATATAAAAGAGGCGATGGAGATCGCGAAAAAACGAAAAACATTTGTTTCCGAATCGCTGTTCATCGGCTCGGCGGCCGACAAGCGCACTGCCACCATTGAAAAAACGCCTTCCAAAACAGAGCTGTTCGAATCGCCGGAACCCGACTATATTATTTGTGCGAACCATTATCAGGGCAAGTCGTTTGAGACGGATAAGATCAACATGGAGAACAAGGAAAAGAGCTCTTCGTATTACCGTTACAAGCACCTTGACCAGCTGATCAGGGCTCAGCCGCAGATCACGGTGAACGATGCTGCCGCCATATTGCGCAACCGCACAGGCATGGATGGAAAGGACATCGGCATGGGCAATGAAAAATCGCTGAACCAGCTGATCGCGCATCATGCGGTGATCTTTAAGCCGGAGCGCTTGCAGGTGTGGGTCTCGACAAATCCGTTCCAGCTGGGGCAATTTGTATGTTACGACCTTAACAAGATCTTCGCGGAAGCGCCGGGATTGGCCACGAAAAAAGAGCTGTATGAAAAACCGTTGAACATTCCTGCCGATCCTTTTTTATATTCTGCAGAATTCGCCCGCTTTAAAGCCTGGAAGCGAATGAAGGAAGCGTTTCACATGGTGCATAAAAAGCAGCCCGAGTATAAGGTCGACAAGAAAATAATCGATGCCTTCATCAGCTACAATCCCGAATCCTGGGAAACGTATGCGGTCCTTGGCGATTACTATAATGAAGGCAAGCAGCCGGAGCTGGCGATGCATTATTATTCACTGGCATTGGAGAAAGAGATCACCACTGTGCAGGATAAGGAAGAAATTCAGAAAAAAATAAGTAAGATCGGCGGGGGATTGTAATTGATAATTTTGTCATTCTGATAGTTTTTGTCATTCTGAATGCAGCGGAGCAGAATGAAGAATCTCTTTAACTGTAATTCAAGTCATTAAAAAGATCCATTCGCTTCGCTCCTTCGGTCGCCGAAGGCTTGCCGCAGGTGCAACAGGATGACATACTGCTAAGATTCGTAAAATTCGTATATATTCGTTATTCGTACATGATCATTGGTTTAGGGACAGACATAGCGGAAGTGCCGCGCATCGCGAAAAGCATTGAGAACAACAGCTTTAAGGAGAAGGTGTTTTCCAAAGCGGAGATCGCGTATTGCGAAACGAAAGCCAACAAGGAAGAAAGCTATACTGCGCGCTTTGCCGCGAAGGAAGCGTTTTTCAAGGCGCTGGGCACAGGCTGGCGCGGAGGAATGGCATTTAATGAAGTGGAAGTATGGAACGACGAGCTCGGAAAGCCGACACTGAATATTTTAGGACAGACCGCCGAGATCATTAAGGAAAGAAACATTAAGATCATTCATGTATCGTTGTCGCATATCAAGAATGTAGCAATGGCGACGGTGGTGCTGGAAGGTTAACAGTTTGTAGTTGGGAGTTTGGAGTTCGTAGACGGTTAGCTTATGGTTTATCACGCTGGAAGGATCATATAAATGAAAGGATGATAAACGGTTAGCAACGTGTTGAGCCCCCTCCTTCCAGGAGGGTCGGGGTGGTTTACTTAATCTCGCAACACGGCTTTTTAGATTTTGCACATTTCAGTATAAATTAGTATTACCAGAGGTATGATCCCCCTTATAGAAACAAAATCCCTGCAGGAGCAGAAAAAATTCCAGGAGCAGCAATTGCCTGCATTACTGGCCTACCTGGAAGAGCATTCAATTTATTATGCTGACCTTTTCAAGAAGCATTCCATTGATATTACAAAAATAAAGACGCTGGAAGACCTGCAGCAGCTGCCCGTTACCAGCAAGGATGAACTGCAGGCGCGCAATAACGATTTCATCTGCGTGCCGCAGAACAAGATCATCGACTATATCACCACCTCGGGAACACTGGGAGATCCGGTGCTGTTCCCGATGACCGATAAGGACCTCGACCGCCTCGCCTATAACGAATGCATTTCGTTTGAATGCGCGGATTCCACGAAGGAGGATGTTTTTCAGCTGATGACCACGCTCGATAAGCGCTTTATGGCAGGCCTCGCCTATTTCCTCGGCATCAGGAAGCTGGGAGCCGGCGTAGTGCGTGTAGGCGGCGGCATTCCGGAGCTGCAGTGGGATACGATCAACCGCATCAGCCCCACCGCATTTGTAACCGTGCCATCCTTTCTTTTAAAGCTGATCGAGTACGCCGAAGCGAACGGCATCGATTACAGGAACACCTCCATCACCAAAGCGATCTGCATCGGCGAATCGCTGCGCAACCAGGATTTCAGCCTTACAACGCTGGGGCAGAAGATCAGGGATAAATGGGATATTAAGCTGTATTCCACGTATGCATCCACCGAAATGAGCGCCGCATTTACGGAATGCGCGGCCGGCATGGGCGGGCATCATCATCCCGAGCTGGTGATCGTAGAGTTCCTCGACGAGAATAATCAACCTGTGAAGGAAGGCGAGCCCGGCGAAGTAACCATCACCACATTGGGAGTGGAAGGCATGCCATTACTGCGCTTCAAAACGGGCGACCTTTGCAGCCATTATACGGAGCCCTGCAGCTGCGGCAGGCAAACCATCCGTCTCGGGCCGATAGTAGGGCGCACAAAGCAGATGATCAAATACAAGGGCACAACGCTGTATCCGCCTGCCCTGTACGACATACTGAACAACATTGAAGGAGTGAAAAATTACGTGGTGGAAGTGTACACCAACGAGATCGGTACGGATGAGATCCTGATCCGTATTGGCTGTGAGAGCGTCCCTGAAAATTTCGAGAAGGACATCAAGGACCATTTTCGCGCGAAGCTTCGTGTAGCGCCGCAGGTGAGGTTTGAAGACCCGGATGTGATTAATAAGATCCAGTTCCCTGAGCTCAGCCGGAAGCCAGTAGTGTTCTTTGATAAGCGCTGAGAGCGTTATTTAAAAGCGGCCCCGGTCGCTTTTTTTATTTTACGGTTAAGGCTGATTCATATTTAATATTAAATTTGTTCTCCACACAAAACCACAAAAATCATTATTATGAAAAAGAAACTATTGTTAACTGCAATTTTAGGATTTTCCATTTGCGCAGTTAATGTAAATGCTCAGCGAACGGCAGAAAAAAAGGTGTCGGGACAATACACAATTCGCAATTCGGATGAGTTCGAGTCGCCGAAAAGTCATCAGGTGAATTTACCATTGTGTTATCCTAATGGCATTTTGCAAATAAACACTATGAATCTTGAATCTTTTAACTTTCAATGGTTTTCAAAAGACCTGAAGATCGTAAAAGAAAATACCGTAAACATTCAAGGTAAGTTTCATGAGACCGCTTCATTCTGGAGTTTTTTAAAGCTGAAAAACAAGTTATATGCTGTAACTCGGGAGGTTTTTAGGGACACAGAAACCGAAGGGCTAACATTTCTTGAGATCGCACCTAAAGAGCTTAATGTAAAAGGAGATGCGAAAAATTTATTTAGGTCCTCTGATAAAGTCCGGATGGAAACTCCTTCGGGGGCTGCCGGAGGAGCTATTTATTTTGGAGCAAGTGCAGGAAGTATGTATGATATTTATGTGTCTAATGATACTACTAAATTTATGTGCACTTATGCTTTAAAGCCCAAAGAAAAGAGTGACAAAAAAAATAGCGATATTATTGGCTTGCAGGTTTTTGATGAGAATCTGGTAAAGCTTTGGGGAGATGAATTTGAGATGCCATACACAGAAGCCAAAATGGATAACCTTGGTTACACCCTTACCAGCACCGGCAAAGTTTGTTTGCTGGCTAAAGTATATGAAGGTGATACTCCGAAACAGGGAGCGAGAGACAAAACAAAGCCTAATTATCATTTTGAAGTATTGGTTTATGAAAAGGGAGCAAAAACACCTAAAATAATCGAAATAAAACTCGATAATTATTTCAATAAGGAAGCTTATATTTATGAGTCTTTGGATAATAAGATCACAATTGCAGGTTTCTATGGTAGTTCTAGGGGCACAGGTGTTAACGGCGCTTATCTTCTTTCATTGGATGTAGATAAAGCAGTAATTTCGAAGATAAACGGAGGATATTATGAGATACCAACCGCTTTCCTTGAAACCTTCCTGTCGGAACGTCAAAAAAAGAAACTGGAAAAGAAACTGGAGAAGGATGAGGATTTGGATGTAGAATTGAACGGCCTAAAAATACGAGCGATATATTCTACACCAGACGGTTCTACAAAAATTGTTTCTGAAATATTTTATCTCAGGGAACATATGAGTTCGTCTTCATCGTCACCCGGCGGTTCCAAGGCTTATGATGCTGTGTATAAAGATGTAGTGGTAATGAATATAAAAGGAGGGAAACTGGACTGGGTTCAGAAAATACCAAAACATCAGGCAACTGTAACCTATATCTCACCGTATGGTGGTGGCTTTAATGAAAGTATATTAAGAGGGATCTCCATCAATTCTATAGTAATAGGAAATGACCTGTTTGTTTTTTGGAAAGATAAGCCGGTAAACTCTACGCGACCTGAGGGCGAACGTCCTGCCGTATTTAATGGAGTTAACGGCATGCTTAGAGCATGTTCCTTTGGCCCGAAAGGGGAAATGAAATATACTGACATTGTTGATGTGGGCCCTTATGATATGCACTTTGATGTGAGAAGATTTGTTGCTGGTGGCCAGAATAATATCATAAGTACTGAACGAAGAAAAAAAATGAATATGCTGTTCGCTATTGACGTCAAGTAATTTAAAACTCCTGTACCGCTCCCGGGTTTAAAAAGATCCGGGAGTTTTTTTTACATTCTTATCCTTTAAATTTTTTTTTAACAATCACTAATTATGAAGTCAATGTTTTTAATGCTGCTTATTTCTCTTCTCGCCGGAAGCAGCGTTTTTGCCCAGCAGGGGCCATACAATATCAAGCACTCCGAAGAATTCAAGGACAGCAAGAAGAAGCTGCCTTTGTCTTATACCAGCCCCCTGGCTAACGGTAATGTGCTTCTGACCTTCGTAAGGGGTGAAAAGCTCGATAACATCGGCCTGCAGCTTTTTACAAGCGATCTTAAGCAGGAAAAAAGCACAATGCCCGATGTTAAAGCATTATTCGAGGGTAAAAGAGCTTTCCTGGAAGGGGTGCGCGTATTGAATAATAAATCATATTTTTTTGTAAGGGAGCCTTTGCGTGAAACGAAAACAGAACAGCTTTCGGCAGTGGAGTTTTCTCCTGTTACCCTTGAAATCATAGGAAACCCGGTGAAGCTCTTTGAAACATCGAGAGGTGTAATAGGTGGAAATTATGGTTATTCCTCTGCTACTTCCAACGACAAGTCTAAGATATTTTATAAGTGCAATCTTTTCGAAAAGGAAAAGAAGGCTGCTTTAAACAAGCAGGAATTCGCTTTTTATATGTTCGACGAAAATATGAAGCAGATCTGGGGAGGCGAATACGAGATGCCGTATACGGAAGCAAAAATGAGCATGGTAGACTACCAGGTTTCAAACGATGGAAAGCTGTATTATCTGATCAGGGTGTACAGCGCGGAAGGCCGGGATGCTGAAAGCCATTTTGAGATCCTTGTGTATGAAAAAGGGAAAAAGAATCCGAAGGTCATCGAGTTTAAAATTGATGAATACACACCGAGAGCAGCCTACCTGTATGAAGACAAAACCAACAACATTGTAGTGACAGGTTTTTATTCAAAAAAGGGAAATCCGTCGATCGATGGTGCATTTATGGTGAAGCTCGATCCTGCAAACGGCAAATTCACGAAGCTTGGCGGCGGCTACTATGAGATCCCATCCGACCTCATTAAAACATTCATGACGGAAAGACAAAAGGAAAAGCTGGAGAAAAAGGAAAAAAAAGGCGAGAACAATGAGAAAAAGGAATTAGGGATAAATGACCTGGAGATCCGGAAGATCCACTTTCTTGATAACGGATCAACAGTTATTGTATCAGAGATCTATTATGTGGTCACCAACACATATTATGACGGCAAAACCACCCGGACCACCTATAACACATACGCTTCGGACATCTTTGTGTTTTGCATTGACGCAACCGGAAAGCTGTCATGGATAAAAAAAATACCGAAGCGTCAGCATGAAGGCGGATCTATGGGAGCCGGTATTTCCATCACTTCAGCGGTTAAGGACAATCATGTGCATCTCTTTTACGTAGACCACATTGAGAATTTCACCTTAAAGGAAGATGAAAGTCCGAGGGTGCATCAAAGCCGTGCCGGCGGATACATTGCAGGTGTGGATATTGACGAGAAAGGCAATGTGAAAAAATACAACCTCGGCGAAGCTGCGCAATTCGGAACCAATTTTTACATGAGGCGCTTTATAGACGGCAGGAAAGATAACCTGGTGGCAGTAGAACGCAGAAAAAAGATGAATATGCTTTTTTCCCTCGAGATCAAGTAGCACCCTTTAATCATCAAACTAAATTAAACTGAGCATGACCTTTTCATTTTTAAAAAAAACAGCATTTTTTGTATTTATATTCGGATCTGTAACCGGTACCTGCAAGGCGCAGTTCGATCAGAATTACACGCCTCTCTCATCTGCCGGTACTTTGCCGCCTGAGTTTTTAACCACTGCAAGGGCTTTGTCTGAGCAGGAGATAGCAGAGATGGGCTCTGTGAAAGATAAATCCGCTAAAAAGCAATTTATCATATCCAACAATTATTTCCTGAGGGACCTTCTTTTAAGCGGGGATGTGCTGGTGAACGATCCTCTGTCGAAATACGTTAACAGGGTAGCTGACGAGCTGCTGAAAGGGCAGCCGGCGTTGCGCCAGCAGCTTCATATTTATGTTACCCGCTCTCCGGATGTAAATGCTTATGCATTTGATAAAGGGTTTATTTTCGTGAATGCGGGGCTGCTTGCCCAGCTGGAAAATGAAGCCCAGCTTGCCTACATTCTTGCACACGAGATCACCCACGTGATCAGGAAACATTCCGTGACGCAATACATTGAAAATATAAAGCTGGAAAACGGAACCAGTAACTACGAAAGAGGGACCATGGAAGAGAGGGCGCTGGCCCGCTACCGGTTTTCAAAAGAACAGGAAAGCGAAGCGGATGCCGAAGGCTTAAAGCTGATGAAGCAGAGCGGTTACAGCATTAAGGCGATGAACGGCGCGTTTGACGTGCTTCAGTATTCCTATCTGCCTTTTGAGCTGCTCGATTTCAAGAAATCTTTTTTTGAGGATGAATACCTGGTACTTCCTGATACGCTCTTCCTTAAAAAAACATCCGAAGTGAAATCCAATGATGATTATGATGATACGAAAAGTACACATCCCAACATCAGGAAGAGAAGAGGGGCAATTGAGCCTGAATTAAAAGTGAGTGATGAAGGCAGCAGAAAAAAATACCTTGTATCGGAAAGTGAATTTAAGAATGTACGCGAAACGGCCCGCTTTGAGCTTTGCAGGCTCTATCTCATGGAACGGGATTATATGAATGCAATTTATGCGGCCTATATCCTTTCACAACGCTATCCGGATAACCTGTACCTCAAAAAGGTCATTTCAAAAGCAATGTACAATGTGCTTGTAAACAAGCCTGTAAGCAACAGCAATGTTGTTTCTTCAGGCTCTATTTCGATAGGCAGCGGCAATTCAACCATGTCGTCCAAGCAGTATACCGTGCCCGATTATACAACCATCGAAGGCGCATCGCAGCGCGTTTATTATATGTTCGATGGCATGAATTCGCTTGAGCTCAATACGGTAGCGCTGGCTTACACCTACAAAGCCCATAAGCAATTCCCGGCTGATTCGGTTCTGTCCAATCTCACCGACAGTATGTTCTCTGCAATGGTAAACCGGAATACGATGTTCCTGAACGATTTCTCAAAGAGCACAAAATCGGAGCTGAAAATGAAAGACAGTGTTCCGGTTGCAGAAAGTACAGAAGCGGAGCAGGAAGAAAGCAAGTATTCAAAGATCAAAAAGCAGCAGCAGAAAACAGAAATAGAAACGGATGAGAATTTCACCAAATATGCACTCGTTGGCCTGTTGAAGGATGAGGAGTTTGTAACCAGGTTCACTAAAATGGCCAAGGGGTTAACACAAAAGCCGTTGACAGATGAATATGCAAAAACAGCAAAGCCTAAGAAGAAAAAGAAAAAGAAAAATGAAGTCCCTTTACTTGGTATCGATAAGGTGATCTTTCTTGATCCTTTTTATATGAAGGTTAAAAACGATCATGGTACATTATCCGTTAAATTTTATGACTCGGAAGAGCACCAGCAGGTGCTTGCGGAGATCCAGAAAAAGTGCGCCGAGAAGCTCAATCTTGAGTATGTTACCGTAACAACGAAAAGCATCACAGAAGGGGAGATCTCAAAATATAATGATAACGCGGTGCTGAATGACTGGCTTGGAGAGCGTTTTAGTCATGGAGACAATAACCTGGAGATGGTAACCAGCTCGGAATATATACAGCAGCTTATCAAAAGTGCAGGTACCAAGTACATTGCATGGAGCGGTGTGTACAACAGCAAGGGAAAAGCATCACGCAACACGTACTTTTTTATCCTGCTTGACCTAGAAACGGGTAAGCTCGTAAAGTACGAAACGCGTTACGCAAGAGGGCGTGATCATAAAGATCTTATTACTTCGATGGTATACAATTCCCTGATGCACGTTCATAAAAAACCAAAGAACAAGTAATGGAAAAGACTACCACAATTTTAAGGTACAGCTTTAACAGGGCGCTGGCAGCGTCGGCTCTCTTACTGGCTCCGTTTTTAGTATCGGCGCAGATTCCCGGCTATCTTGGGAAAAGGCTGATGGTTGGCTATTCCAATAATTTTTTCTTATCCACCGTCGATCCAACTGCCTCCTCGTATGATCTCGGAATGAATACCACACATTCACTGAACGTAGAGTATACGATAAAGAACAGGACGAATATCTGTGCGTCTTTCCAGATGTTCAGGACAGGTATTGCCGTGAACACGGGATTCATTGAATACCGAACTACTTCTTCCGGGTCTACTACCGTAAAAACGTATACATATTATCCGATCCCGGATGCGCCCATGGTGATGAAGACCAAATGCCTGGCGCTGGGATTCAAATTTTTTAAGCGGGGTAGCTTCGCTCCTTTAGGAAAATACAGGAAGCTGGAGGCAGTGCTGATGTTCTCTAATATCAGCTACCAGCCGCTTACCTTCAGATATATACAAGGCAATAAAACCGGGAGGGCTTCTCTCGGCAGCGGAAATTATTCCTATAAAGAATTTGCTGTTACCTATACGCTCGGCCGCCAGCGGATCCTGTTCGACAGGCTGGTGGTGGATTATGGAGTTCAGTTCGGATTTATGCCCCTTGGCGCATTATCCATAACGGATTATAGCGGTACGGTCAACATCACTAATTATCCCGGGGCAATGGAATCGGTGCTCAGGGAAGAAAGTAATATGCGGCTGTTCCGCTACGAATTATTTAATATACACCTTGGTTTAGGTTTTTTAGCATTATGAAATTAAAAAATATTTTTTTTACAGCCGGGATCCTTTTTGCTGCGGGACGTGTGGCTGCGCAGGTTCCGGGATATATGGGAAAGCGGCTGGTCATCGGATACTCGAATTATCTTTCACCGGCGCTTATAAGCCCTTCAGCCAATGGTCCTTCACCCGGCTTAAATACTACGCATTGTTTTAACCTGGAGTATGTTATTAAGAACAGGCTCATGCTTTGTGCCGGCTACCAGATGCTGAATACCGGTGCAGAAAGAACGCAGGGCTATGGGTATACGGTCCCTGGTAATTATGGGTATGCTGAAATAGCTAGTTACAGGCCTGATAACGGGCTTCCGATGCAGGTAAAAGACAGGAACTTTTCAGTCGGATTTAAACTTTTCGGAACGGGGCTCTTTGCGCCGGTTGGCGGTTATCAGAAACTGGAGCTGATCTTAATGTCGACCAACCTGAGCTATGAAAAAAAGGGTTTTTATCCCCAGGGCGACCCGGTTCACCGCTTAACACTGGGAACCGGGAGCTATGATTATAAAAATATAGCCATTGCGCTGACACTCGGAAAAGAGCGTGTTTTTTTTGGCCGGCTTAGCGTGGATGCCGGGATAAGATTTGGAATTATGCCGGGAGTGATACTTGGAACGATGGGAAGTGTTCTTTTCGATGATGGTACGTATACTTATTACGAAAGCCAGATGCAGAGAAATTTAAATTTCAGGCTGCAGGGCGCACAGCTGGTTAATTTTCATATCGGAATCGGCTTGCTTGCCTTGTAATGATTGTAAAATGAGATACACATTTCTTTCTTTTATCCTGCTCCTTTCTGTTTCCATGCTTGCGCAGAGCAAAGGATACATGGGCAAGCGCTTTATCATTTCGCTGAGCGGCATGTACATGCCGGCCACAGAGCCTACCGCAAGAAAGCTGGATGGCTTTAAGCTGAATACGACCCATACTGCGGGAATAGAGTTTGTTGCAGGAAATGAAACGAGCCTGTGCGCGTCGGCAGGGTATTTTAAAACAGGATTGGGCTTTAGCCAGCGCTCTTATACAAGCAACAACTACGGTGTTTTCTATGATGGCAATAAGGACGTGCCGATCACAATTTCTATTCGCCAGTATTCCATCGGCATTAAGAAGTTCCGCCGTGGCGCCGTTGCACCGCTGGGTATTTATTTAAAATGGGAGCTTATTTATCAGCAGGGCACGGTTGATTTCAATAAGGACAATTTTTTTATACTGACACAAAGCAGTACGGGTGTTCTCAATCATCTTCACCCTTCCTCCGGGAGCATCCCCTATAATGCTTTTGGTGCCGGCTTTTCGCTGGGTTTTCAGCGTGTTTTTTACGACAGGATGGTGCTGGATTACGGGATCCGGGGCTCAATTACCGCGGACCGAAATGGTTTTTTCGGAGACTATGTTGAACGCGAGATCGTGGTAAATGCCTACAACCGTGTGGCGGGCCATCAGCTGCTTAATTTCAGGATCGCTATTGGCTTTCTCGCTTTCTGATCACTTCTTCATCCACGCTTCGATCTCTCCCTGGTCGAGGTCGATATAGTTCACATCATGCTCCACCATACTGTTGTTCACGAGATAGATCGCAGGCATGTTTGTGCCGGCGAGGTAAACGAATGGCCTTCCGAGCAGCATGCAATGCGGGATACCTTCCGTGTGCGTATCATCAAAGAAAGGTTTTAATTTTTCATCATCCCCGTTCAGCACAAAATAAAAAGAGATCTCCGGGTTGCGCTCATGCATGATCCTGATCTTTTTTGCGGCAATGCGGCAGTGCGGACAGCTAAGGCTCATAAAGGCAATGATGTGCTTGCCCTGCGATAATGTTTTCGGCGGTACATTCAGCCTTGCATTGTTGTACAGCGAATCAAGCTCCAGCTTGTAATTTTCTTCCGGCTTGTTGAGGTAAGACTTTGAGTAATCCAGCTCCACGGCGTTAAGGATGAACGGCATGGCTAAGGAAACAACCAGCGCTCCGTAAACCACCCATGCCGCATATTTATTGTCCCATCCCGTGTGAAATTTGTAAAGTAAAAGAAGCACAAGGATCATCACCACATTTTTCATCAGTGCCCAGAATGGCGTCATGGTAAAAACGGTTCCGAAACAACCACAGTTCCCGTTGTTCCCCGCAAGCATCATCAGGGTAAGATAGATGCAGAATATTCCAAGTACCGCGATCGCCAGCCGGTAGCCCACTTTCCTGAGCCTGACATTTAAAATAAGAATGAGGCCGATAAAGAATTCCAGGCCGATCATAAGCCGGGCGATAAAGGGGGCTGTCCGCCAGTTGGCAACCCCAAGATCCACAAAAGTGAATTCAAAAGGTTCGATAGGAGAGGAGTATCTGGGAAGAAAAGGGAATCCGCCTTTTGTATAACCTGATATAATAAATACTGCACCCAATAAAATGGTGAGTGTTACAAAAAGTATCTTTTTCAGCATGACACAAAAGTAAAAAATTATGAGCGCAGTGCCTAAGATTTATCATTCCTTAACAATTCTTCATTCCGGAACCTTATACTTACTGATCCTGCTGAGCAGGTTGCGGTTCAGGATCACCACGGAAGTGATGATGCCGGAGAACATGGCGGAGCCCACACCCACGCATACGATGTCCTGCCCGGTAAGGTACAGGTTCTTGTAGGGCGTTGTTGCACGCAGCTGCTTCAGCGTAAAGCGCTTCGGGCTGTGCTCGAGGCCGTAGATCTCGCCGCGCTCATAATTGCTGAAATGCCTCGTGGAGAGCGGGGTGGAAAGCTCGCACACCTCGATCTTTCCTTTCAGCTGCGGCAGCACGCTGTAAAGCTTTTCGAGCAGGCGCTCCTGCATTTCCGCTTTGTACTTATCATATTCATCACCGCGCTTTTTCCATTTCATATCTTTCCATTCCTCCACCCATTCGTAGGGGCAGGATGCAATTACCTGCACCGTGCTGGTGCCCGGGTGCCTGCGGGCCCAGTCGGTATCCTTTGCCGACGGAAATGAAATATAGCTGAGCGATGGTTCCCAGTGCCTGTGCTCGAGGTGCGCATTGTAATCCTTGTCCAGCTCGTAGCTGTTGTACAGCCAGATGTTATGCTTTGGCAATGCAAGCTCATCGTCGGTTCCTTTCAGGCCTACATAAAGGCAGATATGCGATATGGATGCTTTCAGGTTATTGATCTCCGTGGTGCTTTCGCTTTTTTCCGCACGGATGAGCTTATTGTAAGTATTGTGGATGCCGGCGTTGCTGATGATCTTGCCTGCGCGGAGTATATCGCCGTTCTCCATCTCCACCCCGGTGGCCTTATTGTTCTCGATCACAATGCGCTTTACCGGCGCGCTGATCGCGATGGTGCCGCCATTGGCCTCTATCACGCTGATGAGGCTTTTCGGGATGCTGGAAGAGCCGCCAACAGGATAATTGCCGCCATCGAGGAAATGATCGGTGACCATGGCATGGATCGCAAAGCTGCTCTTTTTAGGCGGCAGCCCGTAATTGCCGCACTGCGCCGACAATACGGAGATGAGCTTTTCATTCGACGTTAATCCGCGGATCACTTCGTAGGTTGTTTGCTGCGAATATTTGTAAAACCCCCTTCTCAGGAAATAGCCGACACTTTTGCTGAGCCAATCCGGCATAGTGCGCTCGGCGAAGAACATCAGGGAAAGCCCTGCCACTTTTGAAACCAGCTTATAATAATCGCGGATCGCTTTTTCTTCCTCCGGGAAATACGCGATCATTTGCTGCAGCTGCTCTTCACGGCCTGCCATAAAATTATACACATCGCCGGCAATGATCGCCTGGTCGTATACCTTTCCCATGTCCGACCATTTCAGCTTTCCATCGGTAACATAATCAAAGGCCTTCCGCAAAAGTCCGTCCTTAATATTTACCTGTCCTACGTAATGCACGCCTACGTCCCATTCAAATTTTTTACGCTTAAAGGTATGTGTGAATCCGCCGGCTACATAATGCTTCTCAAGCACCAGCACTTTTTTGCCGGCCTTTGAAAGAATGGCGGCAGTGGTGAGCCCGCCCATTCCGGAGCCGATGATAATGGCGTCGTAATAGTTTTTTGCCAGTTCCGGGGAGTACAGGTTCTTCATAAATATGTGCTAATATACAAATGTGGCGGGAATAACCAAGGTGTTACGTATGTGTCACGAAGCTATGTAGTTATACCGGCCGGTGTAGAAAGAAAATCACAGCTCTGCTGGAATAATATTTTATTGCCTTGTTATGCAATGCATTTTTCATTGCAAATGAATGTTTAATTAAACTTTACGGGGGCCGGACTATATATGATCTTAAACGAAGTTAGAGTTATGCGTGGCCCGAATATGTGGTCACCTATCCATAGGAAGCTAATTGTCCTGAAGCTGGACTTAACGAAGTACGATGAAAATTTTATAAGGGAAAAAACGGATGCACTAAAGGGCGATCTGTCCTCCCTGCCGGAATCCGCTGATGAAAGCGGGTATATGGCTTTTTGCAGGCTGATCGCCTCGGTCGCCGCGCAGGTGCAGCCTCATAAAGGGCTGTACTCCAACGTGGAGATGAAGGGCAACAGCTCCTACTACGTGATCTTTGGCTACGAGTATGAAGGAGCGGGCGTAGAAGCCGGCTACATGGTATGCGAGGCGTTTGAGGACGTGCTGGAAGGAAAGGGAAAGTTCGAGATCGCGCAGATCCGGAAAGAAATAGCTGAATTATCAAACAGCTCGCGGTTGGGGCCGAGCACTTTCTCCATCGTGGAAGCGGCTGTGAAAAGGAACATCCCGGTTAAAAAGATACCCGGAGGGCTTATTCTTTTGGGACAGGGGAAATACCAGAAAAGGATCTCCGCATCCATTTGTGACACCACAGGTTACATCGCCGTGGAGATTGCCGGTGATAAAGAGCTCACAAAGCAGCTGCTGGAATCGGCCTTTATACCTGTTCCTGTGGGCGTGCTCGTTAAAAATGAAACCTCACTGATGGAGGTAAGCCAGGAGCTGGGCTACCCGCTGGTGACAAAGCCGCTCGACGGACACCAGGGAAACGGGATCACCAGCGATATTACCCAGTTCGATACATTGGTGAAAGGCTTCAGGATCGCGAAAGAATTCTCGAATTCCGTGATCGTGGAAAAACATATTAAAGGAGATGATTTCCGCTTCCTCGTGGTCGGCTATAAGCTGGTAGCCGTTGCAAAGCGTACGCCCGCATGTGTTACGGGCGACGGCGTTTCCACGATCGCCGAGCTGGTGGAAAAGGTGAATACCGATCCCCGCCGCGGAAGCGGCCACGGGAACATTCTCACCAAAATCCAGATCGATGAAAATACATTGCAGCTGCTCAGGGCAAAAGCGCTTACGGTTAATTCGGTGCTGAGGGAAAATGAATGCCTGTATTTAAAGGATACCGCCAACCTGAGCACCGGCGGCACTGCCGAGGACGTAACCGATGAGGTGCACCCCGAAAATGTATTGCTGGCGGAAAGGGCGGCAAGGATCATCGGGCTGGATATCTGCGGCATTGATATTATGGCGCCGGATGTGAAAACACCGCTGCACCAGAATGGCGGCGCTATCCTCGAAGTGAACGCTGCGCCGGGCTTGCGCATGCACATTGCACCTTCAGGCGGCAGCCCGCGAAATGTAGGCGACCCGGTGGTCGACCTGATGTTCCCGGATGGGTCGTCGGGCAGGATCCCTATCATTGCGATCACGGGCACCAATGGCAAAACAACCACCAGCCGCCTGATGGCATATATTGCAGGGGTGCAGGGCTACAATGTGGGCTTTACTTCTACGGATGGCATCTATATAAACGATACCTGCATTTATAAAGGCGACTGCTCCGGCCCGAAAAGCTCGGAAATGATCCTGCAGGAGCCGTCGATAGATTTTGCCGTGCTCGAATGTGCCCGTGGCGGGATCATCCGTTCGGGGCTCGCATTCGATCAGTGCGATGTTGCCATTGTAACAAATGTGGCTGCTGATCACTTGGGGCAAAAGGATATTTACACCGTGGAGGACCTTGCCAATGTGAAATCCGTGGTGCCGCAGTCGGTTTCAGAGAACGGCTATGCGGTGCTGAATGCTTCCGACGACCTGGTGTATAAAATGCGTGAAAAGGTGAAAGGTAAAGTGGCGCTGTTCAGCATCGACCCTTCCAATCCGCGCATAAAGAAGCATGTGGGAGAAGGCGGAACAGTTATCACGCTCGATGAGAAAAAAGACATTGTCATTATCCGCCCTACGGAAAAGATCATCATCGAGAATGTAATGAATGTGCCGCTTACCATTAACGGGAAGGCCGATTTTATGATCGAGAATGTGATGTCGGCAGTGCTTGCTGCGTACTTGGCCGGCTTTTCTGTGGATAAGATAAGAACGGCCATTCAAACCTTCAGGCCATCTGCGGAGCAAACCCCCGGGCGCATGAACATTATTGATGTGAATGGCGTGAATGTGATCGTGGATTATGCACACAACCCGCACAGCTTAAAAGCCCTTGCAACGCTGCTCGATAAAATCGATACGCAAAAAACAGGGATCATTACCGGGGTGGGCGACCGCCGCGATGAAGATATTATGGAGATAGGCCGCGTGGCCGCAAAGATGTATGATGAGATCGTGATCCGGATCGATAAGGATACGAGGGGCAGGCCGGCAAAGGAGATCCAAAGCCTGATCGTAGCGGGGCTGATGGAAGTGAACCCCGGTGTAAAGCATCACCTCATTCCCGATAGTAAGGAAGCATTGAAATTTGCGATCAGAAATGCGGGCGCAGGCGATTATGTAATTATAAGCGCCGACGATACGGCGGAAACAATAGAGATCGTTAAAAGATTTAAAGCAGAAAACTAAAAATAACCACAATGGAAAAAATAGGAATTGTTATACATGGTGGCGCCGGCCCCGATTCGGAATTTATTAAAAAACACAAGCAAGAGTATGAGGAAGGCCTGCGTAAAGCCCTGGATAAAGGCTACGAGGTACTGAAGAACAAAGGCAAAGCGATAGACGCCGTGGAGGCCGCAGTAAACGAATTGGAGAATAATCCCATCTTCAATGCAGGCAGGGGCTCGGCCATCAATGCGAAGGGCGAAGTTGAAATGTGCGCTTCCATCATGAACGGGCAAAACCTTAATTCGGGGGCTGTAGCGATCGTTAAGAACGTAAGGAACCCGGTTTCACTGGCCAAGGCGGTCATGCTGAACACCAGCCATATTTACCTCGGCGGCGAAGGTGCGCTGAATTATGCCAAAAGTATCAATATAGAGCTGGAGCCCGAATCCTATTTTGTTACGGAGCACCAATATGACGCATACGCCAAGAAGCGGAAGGAAGCTTATGCCAGCAACCGGCACATTGCCATGGAGCAGATCCACGAGCGCTCCCACGGCACGGTTGGCGCTGTTGCGCTGGACCATGAGGGGAACATTGCCGCAGCCACATCCACCGGGGGAACTGAATTCTGTAAGGAAGGAAGGATCGGAGACAGCAGCATGATCGGCGTAGGCTCCTATGCGGATAACTCCACCTGCGCGGTTTCAACCACGGGCGATGGCGAGTACCTGATCCGCGGGGTGATCGCGCATTCGGTTTCGAACGTGATGAAATATACCAAGGCCGATGTGCAGGAAGCCGCCCGGAAAGTGATCTTTGAAGAGAACAAGGATGCAGAGGGAGATATGGGAGTGATCGCGATCGACCGTGACTGCAATATCGCAATTGAGTTTAACAGCGCACGCATGCACCGTGGATGGAAAACTCCCAAAGGCACTGGCGTTGGGATCTACAAGGATTAGCTTTTTGTTTGCGGAATGGTTTTGAAGGGAACTTTGTATGCCTTGCAGATCTCCTTGGCAACATCCCTTCCTGTTTTGATCGCAATGGGCAATCCGCCTCCGGGCTGGTTCCAGTGGCTTGAATAATAAAAGTTCTGCAGGCCCGGCAGCTTAAATCCTACCGGCGATCGTGCCACCAGGTTCTTCCCCGGCAGCCAGCCCTGCGTGCTGCCTTTCCAGTTGTTTGTATAGCGGTGGAATGTGGCGGGCGTTGCCACATCTATCACTTCAATGAACTCTTTGATCCCGCCAAGGCGCAGATCCAGCAGCTCTATGATCTTATTGGTGAATTCCTCTTTTGCCTGCCTGTATTTCGGGCGGTCGTTCTTCCGCGCATCTATCCAGAAATCCCTGTTTGTTGTATAAAAGCTCACCGTTACCGAAGTTTTTCCTTTCGGCGCCAGCGTATCATCGTAATTGTAAATATGCACTTCAAAGCGCGGGTATTTGGTGCCGTCGGGTGAAACGATCGGCTCATCCAGCGGGATCCTGGAAAAATGCGGAAAATCACTGAGGTCTTTCCCGATACCGAAGGAGAACTGCATCACCGAATAAAACACTTCCAGCTTTTTCAGGTCGCGCAGGTCGAGCATATCCTGGTTCACATATTTTCCGTCCAGCGCTTCAAACACGGTGAAATACCAGTCGGCAGCGGAAAGCGTAAGGTCAGAATAATGTTTGGCATCATTCCGTACCAGCAATCCCTTTGCAATTCCGTTTTCCGTAATGATCTTTTTTACCGGGGTTTTGTAATGCATGGTGCCGCCGAGCGATAAATAGGTCTGCTCGATTTTTTTAGCGAATTCCATGGAGCCGCCGATCGGGTAGCCGGCGCTTTTTTTATCGAACACCGACAAAGGCATGGTGAGCACCATCATGTTCACTTCCTCGCCATCGTACAGCAATTCAAAGCTTTCCCTCAGAAAAGGATTTTTAAATTTCCGTGCGTAAGTAAAATTCGTGTAATTCTTTATTTTGAGGAACCAGTAAAGGAACTCGGCGTAGCGCATCATTTTTATTCCGCGCAGCGCCGACTGAAAAAAAGGAAGGTCGTCCATGATAGGAGGAAGGTCGAACTTCTGCATCACACGCATCGGCTTGATGAATTCCCTGATCGCTTTTGTATCCTCCGGCGCAAGGTCGGTCATGTATTCCTCGAGCTGTGTGAGGTTGGTGTACAGCTTGAAATTTTTTTCGCCGTATTTGTTCGCATGGTCTTTTGTGCCTACTTCAACGCGGATGTCGTGGTTATGAAACTTTATTTTTTTCATATCCAGGATCTCCGACCAGATCTTGTAAAAGGAAGAGCCTTCATCGGAGCCAAGGATCCAGTGTGCGCAGCTGTCGAAGGTATAATCGCCTTTTTTCCAGCTGGTGCAGAGTCCGCCGGGGATCGAATGCTTTTCGAAGATGTGTGTTTCAAAGCCGTTCATCTGCAGGAAGCATCCTGCAGTTAAACCCGAAACTCCACCGCCGATAATATTGATCTTCATTTGTTAGTTCTGAGAAACGGAATCTTCCGGTTTACTGTCATATCGATCCCTATTTGCCCTTCGCTTCCTCCGCCGCTGCGGCCTTCTGCATCCTGATGATGGTTGCGAGCGTGCTCACTGCGCGCTCATGCTTCTTCACAAACGGATTGCTCAGGTCCCATACATAGCCTGCAAGTACGGAGCAGATCTGTTTTTTAATATTCGGGTCGGGATCTTTCGTAAAGAAGATCTGGTGCAGGTCGCCGTTGTACCAGCCTTTCACATAGGTCCTGAAGGTATTGATGCCCTGCATCATGTGATCCACGTATTCCTTCTCCCAGTCGATCGTTTCGCCTTTCAGCTTCCTGCTCACCAGCTTTGCTGCCGTAGAGCCAGATTCCATTGCGAATGTAACGCCGGATGAAAATACAGGGTCGAGGAACTCTGTTGCATTTCCTGCGGTTACAAATCCATCGCCGTAAAATTTAGTGGAGCTGATCGCGTAGCCTTCAATTGTTCTTGGGGCAAGCACCATTTCCTGGCCTTTGAAGCGGTCTTTTAATTGCGGACAATCGGCAACGATCGCTTTCATGCGCTCGGTTGCATCTTCGGGGAAGTCCTTAAAATATTCGGGATTGCCAACAAAGCCCACCGAAGTGATCCCGTTGGAAAAAGGGATGATCCATACCCATACTTCCTGCTGGTGAACAACTACGGTGATGCGGTTTCCTTCAACACCTTCGGGGCGGTTCGGGTCTTTAAAATGCGTGAAATGCGTTTTGCGCGGATCGAAGCTGGATTGCTTGTTGAGCCCGAGCAGGTTTGGGATCACGCGCCCATAGCCGCTGCAGTCGATGATATAGCGCGCTTCGATCTGTTTTTTATTTCCATCCTTGTCTTCCACGGTTGTGATGGAAGAATGGTCTTCATTGAACTGTATGCCGGTAACGCCTGTTTCAAACTCCACGGGAATGCCTTTTTTAGCAACGCCGTTTGCAAGGATCTGGTCGAACTGTGCACGCGGCACCTGCCAGGTCCAGGTCCAGCCTTTGCTGAACTGATCCGAAAAATTAAAGTCGCACACTTTATCGCCCATCAGGAATTTCGCCCCGAACTTTTGCTGGAAGCCCGCCGCTTTCACATCTTCCAGGAGGCCGGTTTCATCCAGGTGGTCCATCACGCGCGGCAAGAGGCTTTCGCCGATCACGAAACGGGGGAATTTTACTTTTTCAACAACGCGGACCTTCAATCCGTTCTTATGAACGATCGAAGCGGCAATGCAGCCCGCAGGCCCCGCACCGATCACTAATACATCTGTTTTTTCGGTAATCATATCCATCTGAATTATGTTGTTGTTCCAAGGATAACAACCCTGTTTTTAAATTGTTCTGTAGTCACAAATGTAGCTATTATTTTTTTTACGGATGGGCATAAACAGCCAATTTTAGTAAGGAATTATCTGATTTTGCGGCGTTCCGCGCAAGGATATATTTGCTAATTTGGCAGCCTGCAATATGTCCTCAAACGCCATCATAGAAACACACGATCTGCTAAAGGTTTTCAAAGGCTCAGACGAGCCTGTTGTAAAAGGCATTTCGTTCTCGGTGCAGCGCAATGAGGTATTCGGGCTGCTTGGCCCGAATGGCGCCGGAAAAACCACTACCATTTCCATTCTCTGCGGATTGTTCCCGCCTACTTCCGGGAAAGTGACCATCGATGGCATGAGCCTGCAGGGCGACCTTGCGGGGATCAAACAGATAGTGGGAGTGGTGCCGCAGGACATAGCGCTGTATCCCACGTTAAGCGCAAGGGAGAACCTGAACTTTTACGGCAACATGTATGGTGTAACAGGCAAAGTATTGAAAGATAAGATAGAAGCATGGCTGCATAATTTCGGGCTCACCGAAGCGGCAAACAGGCGTGTATCCACATACTCCGGCGGAATGAAGCGCAGGCTGAACCTTATTGCAGGCATCCTGCACGACCCTAAGATCCTGTTCCTCGATGAGCCTACGGTAGGAGTGGATGTACAGTCGCGGAACGTGATCATCGAGCATTTACAGGCATTGAATAAAAAAGGAACAACAATTATTTATACTTCGCATCACATGGAGGAGGCGGAGCATTTCTGCACACAGGTAGCCATCATCGATTACGGAAAAATAATCGCGAAAGGATCGCCCGCAGAACTGATCGCAGCATATCCCGGATGTACGAACCTTGAATCGGTGTTCCTGCATTTAACAAAAAGGAAGCTGAGGGATTGATAGTTTGGAGTTCGTAGTTCGTAGTCGGGAGTGTGGAGACGGTTGACATTTATGACTGAGCCCACGAGCCGTCATTTCGAGTGTCCTTCCCTTTTCGGGAAGGACGTATCGAGAAAGGCGGACAAAGGATTTTGGAATAACATAAAAACACACCCCTTGCCCCTCTCAAGAGGGGAATAGATTGTGCGCAGACTGATAATTAGTACAGATTCGTTATCCGTACATTAGTAAAAATTCGCAATTCGTACTATGAATAAATTAAAAGCCGCCATCATCAAAGAGATCCTTCTCCTGTTAAGGGACAGGGTAGGGCTGGCTATTTTATTCATTATGCCGATGATCCTCATTTTTGTGATGACCCTCATCCAGGATTCCGCCTTTAAAACGCTGAATGAAAAAGGCATCCCGATCGTTTTCGTGAACAATGATAACGACTCGCTGGGCATAGAGATCGGCGTGGGATTGCGCTCCTCGGAACTGTGCACGGTGTACGATTCCATTAACGGAAAGCCTGCAACGGCGGAAACAGCAAGGCAGGCGGTGGCCGATGGACAGTTCCTTGTGGGCATTGTGATCCCGGCAGGAGCCACTGAAGCCGTGCGTAAAAATGTAACGCAGCTCGTGGAGCAAACGCTGAGCACCGATCCTGTAATTGAAACAAAAGTTCCCGATTCTGTAGATATTAAGATCTTCATCGACCCGATCACCAAGAAATCATTCATCGCTTCCGTTACCAGCTCTTTGCGCGAATTTATTTCGGGGATCAAGACCAAGATCATGTTCCGCAGCTTTGCAGAGCAGATCGCGGAGATCATCCCTGATAAAAAGAAAACGCCGTCGAATGCATTCGGGCAAACGCAGATCATCCGCTACCAGGAAATTTACGCTTCCAAAACCATCGGCGCTATCGTTCCAAATGCAGTGCAGCACAACGTACCTGCCTGGGCCATCTTCGCGATGTTCTTCATCGTGATGCCCTTGTCGGGAAGCATCATGAAGGAAAAAACGGAAGGCAGCATTTTCCGGCTGCATACAATGCCGAGCTCTTACCTGATGCTGATCAACGGGAAGATCATTGTGTATGTGCTGGTATGCCTGTTGCAGCTCGCACTGATGCTTTCCGTCGGTTTCTTCTTTTTGCCGATGCTCGGGTTGCCGGTGCTCCAGATGGGGCACAGCATAGCCGGCATATTGATCATTTCCGTGGCAACCGCTTTTGCAGCTACCGGCTATGCGGTAATGGTGGGCACTATCGCTTCCACCGAGCAGCAGGGCGCCATCATGGGCGCATTATCGATCCTCCTGCTTTCCGCTTTGGGCGGCATCTGGGTGCCTACATACGTGATGCCGCAGATGATGCGGAACCTCAGCGCCTTCTCGCCGCTCAACTGGTCGCTGGAAGGGTTTTATGAATTGTTCTTACGTGGTGGCGATGCCGCCTCCGTGGCAGGCTCTGCTTTGAAGCTGATGATCTTTTTTGTGATCACGATGGTAATTGCTTCATTCGTAAATAAATTGAACAGGAGGGCTTGATTTATCGAATGACATTGGCGTCAGTTCGTTGCGAGGTACGAGCGTTCGAGAACAAAGCCACCAATTATTTTCTGTGCGGAGCCGCCGCAGATTCGCAGATTTATTCTTATAACAATTACCGCAGATTATATCGCTTCGCGATTGAGGAGCGCGTCATCCAGGGCAACCACCAGGATCATTCTACTCAACACTTCTCGATACTCTCCCTTCGGTCGAACTCGATTGACATTGGCGTCAGTTCGTTGCGAGGTACGAGCGTATCGAGAACAAAGCCACCAATTATTTTCTGTGCGGAGCCGCCACAGATTCGCAGATTTTATTCTTATAATAATTACCGCAGATTATATCGCTTCGCGATTGAGGAGCGTGTCATCCCGGGCTTGCCCCTGAGATTGCTTCGTCGTACCTCCTCGCAATGACACACAGATCCGTAATCCCGATAGCTATCGGACGTAACGATCCGCGATCCGTACAATTATGAGATCACGCCTTGATCGCCCAGCGCAGCTTTGCGGAGCGTGCACGCGGATTGGTATTGCATTCCTCTGCCGATGGCCTGATCGGATCGGGCGCCACTTCACGGTAAATACCTTCCCGGAATAGCTGCTGAAACGATTTTTTTACCCGCCTGTCTTCCCCCGAATGAAATGATAGTATGGCAACCCTTCCGCCTGCTGCCAGCGCATCCGGAAGCTTCGCAAGAAATTTGTCGAGCACGCCGAACTCATCGTTCACCGCTATCCGCAATGCCTGGAAGCATCGCTGGCAGGCTTTCTTCACCTGTTCTTTCCGTTCATGTGCAGGGAGAAATTCCAGCGCATCGGCGATTAGCTCCTGCAGCTCCGTGGTAGTGGCAAGGTTCATTCCGCCTGCAATTCGTGAAGTTATAGTTTTGGAAATGACCGTGGCATGCGGCTCATCCGAGTTTTCCATGAGCATTACTTCCAGCTCGAGCCTTGAAATATTTTTTAAAAGCGCTGCAGCCGGCTTCCCGCTTGTAGGGTTCAGCCGCAGGTCGAGCGGGCCTTCCACCTTGAATGAAAAGCCTCTTTCAGGATTGTCGATCTGCATGGAGGAAACACCGAGATCGGCGAGCACAAAATCCAAAGGGCCTGCTTCCGCAGCAATAAGGTCGATCCCGGAGAAGTTCATTTTTTTTACCGTAAACACTTCCGGCCCGAAGCCAAGACCGGCGAGGCGGTCGCGGGTCCGCGGCAATTCAAAAGGATCAACATCCGTGGCGTAGAGGTGTCCGCCGGGTACAAGGCATTTCAGCATTTCGAGGCTGTGTCCGCCGTATCCAAGCGTTGCATCAAGTCCCCTTTGTCCCGGTTTGATCTGAAGGAACGCTAATATCTCATCCACGCAAATAGAGCGGTGCATACCGGCCGGAGTGCGGCCCTGCTGCATCACCTTCTCCACATCGGCAGAATAATTTTCCGGTTGCAGCTCCTTATATTTTTCCCTGAAGGCTTTGGGATGCGTGCCTTTGTAACGTACCCTGCGCTTCGGTTTATTCTCGTCCATGGTGAAGATTAATTAATATGCGTAATCGCTGAGGTACTCAAATCGCTTCGCCAGCTTGCCATCCTTGCAAATGGTTGCGCGCTCTATAATGTCTTCCTTGTCCTCCCCGATCACGCTTGGCAGCACGCGCTCCATCAGGTCTTTCCCGAAGTCGTCGCTTGCATCGCGCGGTAATTCGCAGGGCAGGTTATCCACTGCCATAATGCACACCGTATCCTTGTTGAAAGGAAGATCTTCCCGGTGCTCGCGGATGTTGTACCCGTAAAAAGGTTTGTCGATGCTGCTTGCGCGGATAGTGGTAGGCACGCTGCCATCAATGTCGCAGGTAATATCGGCGATCACGCTGATATGGAAATCTGGATCGAGCATGTCCACCAGCTCAAACATTTTCGGTGATCTCGGATCCCAGAAATGCGCCGAAATAAAGATGTCCGCAGCCTTGGTGTATTTCCGGAAAACGGATTCGAAATGCTCGGGGTTTGTATAGAAATCCTGTAAATCGAAATTATGATCGCCTTTGCGCTCAACGTAGTCACGCGCGTTCAGCTGGCAGTACACAGGCTCGCGGAAAGAGGCCATCAGGAACTCTTCCGGCGTTACCTTGCGGATCCTTAGCGCGCTCAGCGTTTCTATCACGCCGTTGGCAACGCGTCCTCCGCCTGTGAGGGCGATCTTGATATTCGGAAGCTTCACGCGCTTCAGCTCATCTTCCATTTCAGCCCTGTCGCGGCAAACATGCGCCGGGCGCAGCTGGAACAGGTCGTATTTTTTTCCGTAGCCGAGGATGCCGTTGTAAGCGCCTACAATTCCTGCATAGCGGCCAAAGCCGATGATGCGGTTGTGGTTTTTGTCGGTGAGCGTTTCATAGTCGATCATCTGGATCTTCTTCCCGATCAGCGTTTTCATCAGCTTCTGGTTATGCGGCTGCTTTTTGATCGTATGTGAGAAGAAGAAATATTTTTTGCCGGGCATCAGCAGCTCTTGCGGAACTTCCTTCACGCCCATCAGCACCTCGCAATCGTAGAGGTCTTCCTGCAGGGGCACGCCGAATGCCGTATACTCAGCATCTTCATAGCAGCGGATCCTGCTCGGCTGCACTACAATTTCTATATGAGGATATTTCCTGATGAGCTCGGCACAGATCAGCGGGGTAAGGGGAACACGCTTGTCGGGCGGACTTTTCTCTTCGCGTAAAACGCCAATTTTAAGTTTATTCATAAGGTAGGTTTTAATAAATGCAAAGATACTAAATTAGCCCGGAAACATCCTTTTTAAACCATGGGAACGAATAGCGGGCCAGTAGCCCAAATGCGCCGCTAAGGCTTGCGAGTGTTGATGTTTTGGCTTTTTTTAGCAGTTAGCAGCTGTTTATTACCTGAAAAATAAAGTTGGAAGTAATACTTAAATTGACTTAAATTTGATTAAAACAATACAACCATGAAACATACAAACTTACTTTTCTCTGGACTGCTTCTTTTCGGGGCAACTGCCATGAAAGCACAAATGGTGAATGGCAATGCATATATAAAAGGCACGGGTGTCGAGATTGGCATCGACAGCCTTGGTGGCTTTGAAGGTTGCGGAACTGGTGTTTCACCTGTTCCGGCCGGCATGCACTTTCGCTCCGATAATCCCTGGTTCGGCTTTGTGGCCAATCCGCAGAACAATGCCTGGGCAAGTTTCGATGGTGATTTCTTTACGCCGGGCAGCCCCGAAAATGGCTGGGGATTTGAGATCGGCACTGCCGGTGCCTCCGGTGCAAACAATTGCGCCGATTTCGGTACAGTAGGTGCCACAGGGCGGATCGTAAACTGGCAGCATACAGGTACTACCTACAGTGTAGATTGGGAAGGTGACGCGATCACCGGAACAAACCTTCATTTCAGGATCAATTACCTGCTGCAGGAAACCGACCTGTTTTATATCACTACCGTAACGGTTGTTAATAATACTACCGCTACAATCCCCGATCTTTACTATTACAGGAACCTCGATCCCGATAATAATGAACCGATTTCGTTTGATTTCACAACTCAGAATACGATCGTAAGCCAGCATGTTGCCGGCGGAACGGCTGTGGCAGAGGTAACTGCTACACAGGCAGCACCATGGTTCAGCTCTTTTACCTTTGTAGCTGCCGATACCAATTTTGTTGCGGGATACGGCGGGTTTACCAACAGGGACGGATCCGATATGTATAACGGCGCTTCGAGCTTCACACAAACTACGGGTTCGGTAAACTATGCCGATGAGGCGATCTATCTTGCTTACCTCGTGCAGAATTTAGCGCCCGGCGATTCCGCAACATTCAAGTTCTGCTCCGTATTCGATTCATCTGCCGTAGACTGCGCCATCAGCGCGCTGGGAGTTTCCCTCACCACTCCAAATATGGTTTACCTCAATGCTCCTGCCTTTGCGCTTACCGGCGGAACACCTGCGGGTGGAACGTACAGCGGACCGGGCGTAACGGGTAACATGTTCGATCCTTCGGCGGCAGGTGCGGGAGTAACAGATGTTATTTATACGTATACCGACTCGGTAGCCGGCTGCACAGGAAGCACTTCATCAAGCATTCATGTGGATGTTGCGGCGGGAATTTCCTCAACAGCTGCGGCAAATACTGTTTCTGTGTACCCGAACCCCTTCAGCAATGAAGCTACCGTTTCATTCTCCAAAGATGTGAAGCTTTCCAATGCAGAATTCCACGTGTATGACCTGGTAGGAAAAGAAGTGATCCGCAAAATGGATATCCGGACGAACAGCATCCGGATCGAGCAGGGAGAGCTTACTCCGGGCGTATATTTCTACAGGTTCATTAACGATGGAAAAGAGGCCGGTTCCGGCAAGATGCTCGTAAAATAGATGTCAGTTCGTCGCCTTTCCGGCGGACGTATCCAGAACTGGTTAAGAATAATTTTTTTTTAGAAGTCCCCCGCACTCCGGGGGACTTTTTTTTGCCCTTCCCGTATGGGAATCCGGCCATCGGCACAACTTTTTATAAAACATTGAAACAACCCCCTTCTGCGGAAAAGTGTTGGGCGACATTAAAAGGCCGCTTACCGAATAGGGCAGGGGAAGAGGAAAATACCGGGATATCTTTGTTGTGTCAAATGAAGATAAACTCAAAAAAAGCAATAAAATGGAAACTTTAGACTTAAAAAGCAAAACACAAGCTGCGCAATATTCCCTCAACCTGATCAAGGTAAGCCTCGATCATCTCGTAACCCCTGATGCAGAAAATAAAGCTCCGGATGTGGATGCTACCGAAGCTGCTATGAAGCAACTTTCAGTAATCGAAGCAAAAAAAGAGCTTGTCAATAAATATCCCTGCTCCAACGAAATGCTGAAAGAGCTGATCAAGGATCATGAGCGCATCATTACGCAATTGGGAAAAAGCATGTCGCGTTACTATGAGCGTTACCGTGATGTAAGCTTGCGTGATCTGCTGAACAGGGTCATTGAAGAGCATAAAAATATCGCCTGGAGATTAAAAAGATACCTGGTTGCATAGAATACCGTTTAACAAAATTAAGACAGAGAACTAATGTTTGAGATGTATAAGTATATCCTTGGGAAAGTGAGCTTTGATAAGGAGATTTTCAAGAAAGAATTAAGAAAAGCGGTAAGCGCGTTAAAGAAGGAAGAAGCGGATGAGCTGATCGGCTGGTGCCGCATCTCATTCGATGAGCAGCTGGTAAAGAATGCGATCGCGGAGAAAGAGCAGATGCGGATGCTGGTTAGCTAAGCGGCTCAGATCCTGATCCCGATGATGCAGACATCGTCCACCTGCTCCAGGTTGCCTTTCCAGGTGTGGAATGCTTCTGCGAGAATTGTTTTTTGCGCTGGCGCGGGTAAGGCAGCATTCGTGTTCAACAATTCTTTAAAGGGCTTATACTTGAATTTTTTTCCTTTTTCTCCACCAAACTGATCGGCATAGCCATCGGTGAACAGGTACAGGAGATCTCCTTTTTTTAACGAAATTTTATGCGTGGTGAATGCCGCTGCATTCTCAGTTTTACCGATCGGCTGCTTATCGGCGGTAAGCTCTTTAAATTCCCCCGAGGAAATATACCACAAGGGGTTATAAGCGCCGGCCCATTCCACTTCCCCCGAGGGGCTAATACTGCAGAGGGAAATGTCCATCCCGTCCTTTACATCTTTATCACTTTTCGAGAACGTTGCCATTACCAGCTCACGCGCCTTATCGAGGATCTGGCCCGGATCTGTGATCCCGAATTCGATCACGGCGCGGTTCAGCGCGTTGCTGCAGATCACGCTCACCATTGCCCCCGGAACGCCGTGCCCGGTACAATCGGCAACCGCGATAAAGGTTGTTTCCCCTCTTCGCTCCATCCAGTAAAAATCACCTGCTACAATATCCTTCGGCTGATAGAACACGAAATTTTCAGGGAGATAAGCATCGATGTATGATTTTGGCGGGAGGATCGCATCCTGCAGCCTTTTCGCATACATGATGGAGTCGGTGATCTCCTTGCTTTTTTCTTCGATCAGGTCCTTTTGCTGCTCTACTTCCTTTTTTTGCGCTGCAATGATCTCGTTCGCTTTTTTCTTCTGATGGTATCCCCTGAAAATAAAAAGGGCAAGCGTGAGCATCAGCAAAAAGCCGATAATGAAATAATTCCGCTGCATCCGCTGCCTTTTAAGCTCTTCCTGCGCTATGGCATCCTTCTTTGCCTGCGCTACCTTTTCGGCGGTTTGCTTTTTATCGAAATAAAAATTCATTTCGTTGCGCACCGTCTTCTTCGTTTTTTCTTCGTTGAAAATGCTGTCGCGCGTGGCGGTGAATTTTTTGTAGTTCTCGAAGGCAAGCTGCCATTTGCTTTGCTGCTCATACAGGTCGCTCAGCTCGCGGTGTGCATTTTTTTTTGAGTCGAGGTCGCCCACATCGGAAGAGATCTTTAATGCTGCTGAAAGGTAACGTTCCGCCTCAGCGTATTTCTTCTGCTTTGTATAGATCCCGCCAATGCTGTTGCTCACGCCAGCGATCAGCACCTTGTCCTCAATTTTTTCCGCTATAGCGAGCGCCTTTGAATACCATGAAAGCGCCGTGTCATACTCGTTGCGGGCTTCATGAATGCCGGCGATGCTGGCGAGGTACAATCCCGTAAGGCCCTGTTCCTTCATTTCCTCCGCACTTTTCAGGGCGGTTAAATAGCTTCCGAGCGCCTGCTCATGCTCGCCGGCATTCTTCTGGATCTCGGCAATGTTTCCGCGGATGATGGTCGCCGCCTTTTTATCGCCGATCTCCTCCTTGATCTTCAGCGCCCGCTGGTAATAGTCCAGCGCTTTCTGCCGGTCGCCCTGGCTGGAGAACACCAGCCCGATATTGGCGAGGGCACGCGCGATCATGTTCTTATTGCCGCTTGCTTCCACAATGCGGAGCGCCTTGAAATAATTATCAAGCGCATTCGGGTAATCGGCCTGGTACCAGTAGAGCACGCCGGTGTTTGTAAGTGTTTGCGCTTCGCCGGGACTGAACTTCAGTTGTTTCGCCAGCTTTAAAGAAATGGAAAGTACGGAATCGGCAGCGATGTACCGGCCTTCAATGATGTACTGGCGGGCAAGGGCGTTCAGCGCATTCACCTTATTGCTGTCGGCAGGTGACGCTTTTAATGCAGCGATGAGCGTTTCCGTTTTTGAAGCCTGCCCGAAGGTACAGGCAGCAGAAAAGAACAATATGAAAAATAAAATACTTGCCTTGGTATAAATAACCTGCCTTCTCATACTACAATGATAATCAAAAGGCCGGGCAGAAAAAAAAACGGGCTTAAAAGAAAGCCCGTTTTAGTAAGAAAATTTTTATTTTCAGGATCCGGAATGTTAATTCACCTTCACATATTTTCCGGAAGCGCTTTTCCTGTTCCCGCTGATCTTTAAGAAATATATTCCATTGCTGGCTTCACTTACAGAAATCGTTTTTTCAACGTCCACCGTATTCCTGAACGCATCACTGTAAACAACCGCCCCCGTGAGATCCAGGATCTCCAGCTTCAGCTCCTCTCCCCATTCCTCTGCTGCAAAATGCCCTTTGAAGCTGATCCTTCCGGAAGCTGGATTCGGATACAGGATCAGCCCGAAATTTTCCGAATGCTCCACAATGCCTGTTACGTTTGAAACGTAGATGGCTTTCACGGCTGTATTGTCATTTTCACGGCTTTCCTTAATAAGGTTCTTGTAATCAGCTGCCGCGATGAGATAATAGATCCCCGGCGTGATCCACGTAGGCAGCAGCAGTCCGGCTTCCACGGTTTTGTTTGACCATATCGGTACGGCACCGGAATCCACGGCCGAGATCAGAAGATCCACATTGTCGAGCTGCCAGTCGGCCGATAAAAAATAACCTACCTGGCTCGAAGGCATCGCCACATCCTCCGCCCGAACATCCGCGCTTACTGTTTCTGTCACATTCAGGTTCATGGTATCCTGCGATACAAGATTGTGGAGGTTGAGATTGCCGAGCCCGCTGGTGTTGTAATTCAGCTCTATGTAGCGGATGTTGTTTGTTTCATCTGTTTCGGGAATGTAATTGAGGTAATCGGTAAACGCGATCACATAATACTTCCCGGGCGATGTTCCGGCCGGAAGGCTGAAGCTGAGGTTGCCTGAAAACTGCTGGCCGGGGGAAAGCATTGCTGTGTTTTGGATCCCGAGGATGGCATCCGATGGGCCGGGAATAGTATCCGCTGAAAAATAGAATGCCGTTTTTAAATTGAACTGGTAGAGGTTGCACACGTTGCGGTTGGTGTAGTACATGGTAAGGCCTGTGGCGGAAGTAACTATTCCGCCGCCCCAGCTGCACGCCACTCCATTCATAAATACCTCGTTGAAGCCTTGTGAGATATAGATCCGCCTGCTCAGGAAGTTGTTCAGCTCTGCGCTTTCGGGGATCACATCCAGGTAATCGGCGTAAGCAACCAGGTAGTAATCGCCGGCAGCTATTGATACGGGAATATTGAGCGTACAAGCTGCGCTGTCGGAGTTGCCCGGGTTCAGCGGGTTCATCAGTCGCTGGGAAAGGAAAAGATCGGAGGCATCGTACATGGAATCGAGGGATAAATAAAACCCAACCTTGTAGGAAGCGGTTCCCGCGCTTGCTGCATTGAACAGTACAGGCGTGGCGGTAATAGAGCTGCCGGATGCTGCCGCTGTGCCATCCGTACGTAATGCTGAAACACGCAGGTCGTAAGCCGGAGCAGTTACTGCAAGCGGAGTATAATTGAGATTATTCGCCTCGTTGGTTTCTGTGGTGATGTGATTGTGATCGGCGACAAACAGCACGTAATACGCACCGTAGGCGGTTCCTGCAGGAATGGTGATGGTGCCGCTGGTATATGAAATGCCGTAATAAGGAGCGTGCGACAGCCAGGGCGCCGTGGTGGAACTTAAATAAACATCGGATGCATCGAGCAGCGTATCAGCCGACAGGTAATAGCCGATCGTCTGGTTGTTCAGCGTGGCATTGCCATACAGCTCGAAGCTGCTTTTTACGCGTGTGGTGGCTCCCGGCGCCAGCGCGCTCACAGCGGCAGAGGGATGCGTGATGAGCAGGTCGCTGCTGAGGGGCTCGATAGTGACGGGAAGCAGGCCTGTATTATTTGTTTCATCCGTTTCAATTACAGTATTAGCTAAATCGAGCACCACGATCACATAGTAGTTGCCGCTCAGGCCTGCCGGCAGTATTTCATTTGTGCCGCCCACCATGCTTGAATTGCCCGGCGCCCCGGTACCTGCAGTAGTGCTGAGCAGCGTGTCCGACGCATCGAGAACGGAATCAGCGGAAAGGTAATAATGCACGGAGTGGTAGGGCGCATCCCCGTAACTGAGGTTCTGCAGGCTAAAGGAAATGTTCAGCCAGTATCCTTCAAGGATCGTGCGTGTGCCGGTATACAATCCCTCGATGGCAAGGTCCGGAATATTTGGAAAAATATTGATGGGCATAAATGCAAAATTATTTGCCTCATCCGATTCCGAATAAGCATTCAGCGTGTCGGCGCGGAGGATGATATAATAATTGCCGGGGCTGATGCCGGTAGGGATGCTCAGCGTTTGGCCGCCGGGAGTGAAGATCGTTGCCGAGCTGCCTCCAAGCAAAATGTCGGATGCATCAAAAATGCTGTCGGCGGAAAGATAAATGCCCCTTGCAACCGATGCCGTATAAGGGAAAGGAATGTTGCCCGCATCTTCAATATAATAGCTCAGGTGAGTGGAGCCTCCCGGTACCGGTGTATAATTGCTGAGCTCGGCGTGGCTGAACCTCATGTCCATTGTGGCGGGCTCCACCATAAATGTCCCATACGAAATGTTGTTGCCCTCATTCGTCTCAGTAAACATATTGAGCGCATCGGCCTGTACAAGCAGGAAATACTGCCCGGGCAGCAGTGAAGGCGGAATGGGAACAGTATCGCCATGCGAGAAATACAGCGTGGGGGAGGCGGAGCCCCTGTAGGAGTAGTCCACGGGAATGTCCCATACATCCAGCAATGTGTCGGTTGAGATAAAGTAGCGTACCACCGATGTGTCAATGCCTTTGTAAAGGATATTGCTCACAGAGGTGGAAACAAGCAGGCTGCCGCCCGGGTAATGGATCACAGGCCCGTAATAGCTGGAAACAATATAAGGATTGGAAGGCCGGAGGTCGATGGTGGCCGGATGCACTGTAATTGCATTGTGATGCCAGTTGTTACCCTCATCCGTTTCTGCAATAAGGTT
Organism: Bacteroidota bacterium; assembly: GCA_025963725.1. Classification (GTDB taxonomy): domain Bacteria; phylum Bacteroidota; class Bacteroidia; order 2-12-FULL-35-15; family 2-12-FULL-35-15; genus 2-12-FULL-35-15. The sequence goes on from JAOQAE010000004.1 coordinate 700,633, forward strand.
TGTGTGGTCAGCCTTCAGCAGAAGGTAATAATTCCCCGGGGTTACGGATAAAGGGATGTTCAGCAGCACATCATCATAATTGGCGGCACCCGGCAGCACGTGGGAATACAGGTCATCGCCAAGAAAGAGGTCGTCGTTGCTGTAAACCGAATCGGCAGAAAGATAAAATCCCGTGAACGAAGCGGGAGCGGTGATGGTACCCGTATTTGTGCAGTTGTAGGAAACGTGCGCAACCGCTCCCTGAACGCAGCTGGCCGGGCCCCAGAAAGTGCTGAAGGCAAGGTCGGCTGCAGCATAGGGCACACAGCTGGCAACGGCCTTAAAGCCCGATTTAACCGTGGAAGCATTGGAAAAGAACTTCAGCGTAAGGGCGCCGCTTGGGTGTGTCGACACAATTCGTGAGGGAGTCATGCTGTAGCTGCCGATCAGCGGGTCGCCCGCAGATGGGCCGTTATAAATATCAATGCGGTCGCAGCAGGTTTCCAGGTCGAGGAACAGAAAATCGAGCGCGATGAAATTTCCGGTGATGCCCGGATACAGTGTTAAAGAGCCATGCTCGCCATTGTGGTAATTTCCGTTGCCTCCGCTGTCGTAGATCACTTCGCCGCAGGTAGTGTGTGTCACGCTGCCGGAAGTGGCGAAATTAAAGGTGGTTCCGCTTCCTGCGCCAAGTATGAGCTTCGTAGCTTTGTAATTGTCTGTTTCATCCGGCTCGGGCAGCGTGTCCGAATGATCCGCATAGCTGATAAGGTAATAATCGCCATCCGGTACCGACGAAGGAAAGCTGAGGTTGAAGGTAAGATAGGCGGAGGATGCAGGCCCTATGGAGCCGGTCACTTTTGTGGCAATCACAATATCGGATGCATCGGGTACCGCATCCGCCGACAGCAGCATGCGCGTGTAGGTGGTTCCCGATGGTATATTGCCGGTGTTGCTGATGCCGGTGTACCCCGTTACGATAATGCCTCTCGGGATAGTATCCCTGTTGCCGTAGGAAAAGCCGCAGTACGTATTTTCGAGGTCGGCATACGGCGCCGAAATGTTCACGCGGAGATACGAAACGTTGTTTGCTTCATTCGTTTCATCAATGATGGCGCCCTGATCAGCTACCACCAGCACATAATACTGCCCCGGCAGAATGCTTCCCGGAATGTTGAGCGTATCGTAGATCCAGCCGCTGGAATTGCCGCCGATCCTGTTCAGCGTTTGTGTGCCCAGCAAAACATCCGAAGCATCCGGAATTGTATCGGATGAAAAATAGCAGGCTACCTGCTGCGCCGGGCAGTTTCCTCCTTTTGTGTTGTTGATATAGGTATAAAGCCTGGTGCTGGAGCCCATTGCAAGGTTGGTGGCCGTTAATGAAGGAATGGCCGGCTGCAGGTCCGTTTCATAAGGCTTGATCTGCACGGGCAGCACATATTTGTTGTTCTGCTCGTTCGTTTCACTGATCAGGTTGCCCGGATCGGCCTGGAAGATGAGGAAATAGTTACCGGTTGAAATGCCGGCGGGCAGGGTATCACTCATGCTCGGGCCTGAGCCGTAGGAGCTGTAGTACATGGTGTCCTGGTGCAGCAGCATATCCGATGCATCGAGCGCCGTATCCGCGGAAAGGAATACGCTTGTGCGGATATGTATGTTATACGGAATATCGGTCAGGGACAAGGTGTAGGATGCATTGTAATTTCCTCCCTGGGTCCATACAGGCATGGAGCTTCCGCTGTACATCCTGATGTCGTATGCCGGGAACGGCACATGCAGGGCGAAGGAGCTGAGGTTGTTCGTTTCATTTGTTTCGCTGATCGCATTGGCCGGATCCGCTTTCACAAAAACCTTATAATTTCCGGGAGGCGTGTTCAGCGGAAGTGTAAAAGTGCTGTAGCTGTATCCGTAGCTTGGAGGCGCCAGCAGGGGATGCACCTGTTTAGTGCCCAGCAGAAGGTCGGCAGCGTCTAAAATATTGTCGGCCGATAGGTAGGCGGATATGTCCGCCTGCATTGCAGGGCCGTTGCCAATATCCAGCAATGTGGCAGGCACGTAAAAGCTGGCGCCCGGGTACACCGTTTCAGAGCTCAGCGGGGTTGAGAACACCAGCTCATGCACGCCCGGTACAATGCTGATGGCTTCGTATTTAAAATTGTTGCTTTCATTGCTTTCCGCTGCGGAGTTTGATGGATCGATCTTAACGAGCAGGTAATAATTTCCGGGTGCAAGGTTTGGCACTTTCACGGCCCAGCCTCTCGAGCGGTGATCGCCGCCATAGATCGTATCATATACGTCGGTAAAGAGCAATGAATCATCGGCTCCCGGTAGGGTATCGGTGGAGATGGAATAGGCCACGCTTGCATATTCACGCATTCCTCCATTGTTGCAGATGTCGGTGCTGAGGTCGATGCCGCCGCCGGGGATGTACAAAGGATGGTAAGGCGTGTAGCCGGGATATGTCTTAAACGTGAGGTCGGCAGGCGGAAGCACGCTCAGCGCCTGTATGTTCGCCGAAAAGCCCTGGTACAGGTAGCTCGATTGAATACTCAGGTTCAGTGTTAAGCCGCCGCTCCTGTCGGTAGAATATACGGTAGGGGGGAGGCTGCCGCCAATGAAGTTCCCGAGCTGAGTGCCATAGGTACTGAGGCCGTTTAAAATTTGGAGGTGGTCCAAAGGCCCGAGTGAAAAGCCGGTGAACGTAAGCTGTACAAAAGTACCCGGCACCATTGGCTTTATGTAGAGCAGGCCGCTTGTAAACTGCCCGATGGTACCTGCGCCCGATGCATCCGTAAGCACCCCGGAAGAAGCATAGATCGTATCTGAGCGGTAGTTATCCGGCATCATGAATGTTTGCGCAGAACAGCATGTGGCTGCAAAGGCTGCGAGTAAAATGAAGTAAAATTGTTTCATGTTCAGTTGGCGCTTGGTTCCATGCGCTGTTATAACCATTTTTATACCAGCTGAAAATGAGCATGTTAATACACGGTAAACTTGTGCAGGAGCAAATGAAAAGAACAATCTGTAAGCTGTATTTGATCCACCCGGATTATTTAATTATTATTGCATGAACAGAATAGGTTCCTGCTCCGGGACCTGTTTTTTAACTTAGATCTTATGGGTAAAAAAGTTGTGATCCTTGGCGGAGGCGTTGCAGGAATGAGCGCTGCGCACGAGCTTTGCGAAAGGGGCTTCCAGGTAAGCGTATATGAGCTGAACGAAATGCAGGGCGGGAAAGCGCGGAGCATAGAAGTGGCGGGCTCTGCAAAAGGCGGGCGCAGGCCGCTTCCCGGTGAGCACGGTTTCCGTTTCTTTCCCCGCTTCTACAAGCATTTGCCCGATACCATGGCCCGCATTCCCTTCCCGGGAAATCCCAAAGGTGTTTTTAATAATCTTACAGAAGCTTCACGCGGTGAAATGGCGCGCTATGGCAAAAAGCCGATCCAGCTCGTGACGCGGTTTCCACGGAACCCGGCGGATGTGGATGCGATCATCAAAGAGATCTTCGGGGGAAGCGATACGGGCCTTACGCCGGATGACCTCGAATATTTTGCAGGGCGGCTGTGGCGGCTCATGACCAGCTGCAACGGACGAAGGCTCGTAGAATATGAGCAGATGTCGTGGTGGGATTTTATCGGCGCGGCGGGCCGCTCCGAAGCATACCAGCAGCTGCTTGCGATCGGGCTTACACGCACGCTGGTGGCTGCAAAGGCGCAGGAAGCCAGCGCACGCACGGGCGGCGACATCCTGCTGCAGCTGATCTTCGACATGACCACGCCCGGCACCAGCGCCGACAGGCTGCTGAATGCGCCTACCGACGATGCATGGCTCGATCCATGGCTCGCATATCTCAGGGGAAAAGGAGTGAACTTCCAGCTGAATGCCGCCGTGGAAGAAATAAAATGCGACGGGCATATTGTTACCGGCATAGTGATAAAGCAGGATGGAAAAAGAACCGAAGTAAACGGCGATTATTATATTTCGGCCCTGCCCATCGAGGTGATGTCGAAATTCATAACGCCCGAATTATTAAGCGCCGATCCTTCCCTCAGAGGCCTTCCGATGCTTGCGCCTTCGGTTTCCTGGATGAACGGCATCCAGTTCTATTTGAACAGGAACATCAACATTGTTGAGGGCCATACCATCTACATCGATACGCCTTGGGCGCTTACATCCATCTCACAGCGCCAGTTCTGGCCATCGGTAAGGTTTGATGACCTTGGCGACGGAACGGTGGAAGGCATCCTGTCGGTCGACATTTCCGATTGGTTCACGCCGGGCACCTTGTTCACAAAGCCATTCACGGGGAAATACAAATGCGCCAGCGAATGTACGCGTGAAGAGATCAAGCAGGAAGTATGGCACCAATTGAAGAAAAGCCTGAACGTTGAAACGGAGGTTCTCAGCGACAGCATGCTTCATTCCTGGTTCCTCGATTCCGACATCGTGATCGGCGATGCTGACCGTCCGCACCCTACCGTGAACCTCGAGCCGCTTCTCATAAATAAGGCGGGCACCTGGAAGCTGCGTCCCGAGGCGGTTACAAAGATCCCGAACCTGCTGCTTGCATCGGATTACGTACGCACCTATACCGATCTTGCCACCATGGAAGGCGCTAACGAAGCGGCGCGCAGGGCGGTTAACGGCATCTTAATAAAATCGGGAAGCAGTGAAAAGCCCTGCGAACTCTGGAACCTGCACGAGCCTGAGCTGCTTGCGCCCTGGAGGTTTCACGACCAGCAGCGCTTTGTGAAAGACCTGCCCTGGGATGGCGGCGCATACGGCATCTGGGGATATGTTTCGCGCTTCATCACCTGGCTGTTGCGCATCCTGAAAAAGTTCCTGGATCTTTTCCGGAAGAAGCCGAATCAATAAAATACAGGTGTAGGTCACTCAGTTTATCTTCGCGCTGTTTTTCATCACAGCGCCCTTTACCAGCTTCGGAACAGCATTGGGCCCGTCGCTTTTTTTATAGCTGTATTTTTTTACGAGCCTGCCGGAATAGTCGAACACCAGCAAGCCGGTGGATTCATCTTCGATCGAATCGCTGTAAACAAAAGTGCTGTCGAGCCCCGCAAGATCTTTTATCCGTATCTGCACATCCCCCGTTCCCGTGATAGTGCCGTTGCCCAGCTGGATGGAATACTTGTACGATGATTTGCTGTTCTTCTGGTTCAGCAGCATCACCGTGATGTAATTCGAATCCGCAGCGGCGATCACCTTCAGGTCCTTGTTGGCGCCGGTGATCTCGCTTTTATAATAATTCCCTTTTATATTGTCGGTCATTAATTTATAATGATGATACGTTGGCCAGAGCTTGCCTGTGCGCTCATCGATGTAGCCGAGCGACACTTCTATCACGCTCCAGAAGGCAATAAAGGCCAGCCCTTTTTCCATTCCCACGCCCATCAGCTCGCACCAGAACTGACCGGCAAGAAAGCTATGCGCATCCAGCTCCGGGTCGGGAGAGTTCCTGTAATTGAGGTTTGTTTCGGTAAGCGCGATCTTCAGCGCATGCTCTCCGCGGTGATGATAGTTGTTGCAGGTATCGAGCCTTGCGCTCAGCAGGTCGAGCATGTGCGAAATGTGCCATGGATCGCGCAGGTTGCTCACCAGCTCTGCACGCGTTTGATTGCCGCCGTATGGATAGGAGTGAAAAGTGATAATGTCGAGGTAATAATAGCTGTGGCCCGGCACTTTGCCGGTGATGTCGTAAAAGCCGCCGGGAGTGGTGAGCTCGGTGATGAGGTGATTGCGGTCGTCGTAATAGGTAAGCTCGGGGCCTAAGGTAATAATTGTTGAATCCACCGCTTTCATCTTCACCGCGAACTGCCGCGTATAATCGGCCACCGGCGATGCCGTATAATAGCCGTATCCATTGGGCGGCTCGAGGTCGGGCTCGTTGCCGATGCTCCAGTACTTTACGTTCCGCTTCATGGTCACGTTGATGAATTTTACCAGCGCTGCCGCCGTATCGGCTGTATATACATTATTGTTGTAAGGCACCTGCAGCAAAGGCTCTATGCCTTTCGACCGTGCCGAGTCGATCACCTGGATGTATTGCCTCCGCGTAGGCATGTTCTGGTCGGCATGCTCGCCGCCAAACCTGATCAGCTTTACACCGCTCTGCCTCACACGCTCCCAGGTGTTGTTCTGGTTTATTTTTCCATACAGCTTGCAGTTGATGCCGTAAGGCTTGCCGCTGCAGTTCTCAATATCGCCCAGCGTGTCCGCCATCCATGCATTCTGCCCGAAGAAAAGCGGTGGAATGGTTTGGCCGCTCATAGTGACGGCGGAAAATAAAAGAAGAAAAAGCGTATATATTGGCTTCATGCGGAGTTTTTAAAAAACAGTTCTTCGTAAGAACGTCATTGCGAGCGAAGCGAAGCAATCTCATTCTTTTTGGCAGATTGCTTCGCTGCCGCTCGCAATGACGCTCCGTAAAATAAGCAAGCAGGTGGCACAAAAATTTGCTGTGATCCAATAACTTAACTTGTTAGTTGTGCTACTCAAAAAAAATACCACGAGGATCTGCATCGCGTTTTTGTTCCCTGCATTTTGCATTGCGCAGCCGGGAACAGCGAAGCTCACTGCTGAAAAGAGCATCCCGCTGCAGAAGCAGAAAGTGGAGGTGCCCGCCAGATTCAAAGGGCAGCTGCAGGGCGACCATTATGTGAATATTCCCGCCGGCTACAAGGCAACGCTTTTTTATACAGGGCGCCTTTCCAAATCACGATTCATGGCCTGGGGCCCCGACAGTGTGCTCTACATCGCCAATATGAGCAGCGGCGAAATAATTGCGCTTCCCGACCGCGATCACGATCATGTGGCGGATACAGCCATCGTTGCTGCGAAAGATGCCTACGGGCATGATGTTGCCTTTTATAAAAACGACATGTACGTGGCCGAAGAGCAGAAGGTGGAAAAGTTCAGCGACAAGGACGGCGATGGATTTTACGAAACAAGGACCTCTTTCATCGACAGCATTCTGCCGGGGAAGCTGCGGCCTCCGGGAGGACATACCACGCGCACCATTGTTTTTGACGAAGCAAAAAAGAAAGTATACCTCTCCGTTGGCTCCTCCTGCAACATCTGCAGGGAAGACGACAGGGCCGTGATCTATGAGTTTGATATAGACGGAAGCAACCGCAGGATCTTTGCAAGCGGAACGCGCAATTGCGTGGGAATGGAGCTCAACCCCAAAACGGGCGAGCTCTGGGCGACCAATAACGGCAGCGATTACCAGGGAAATGATATTCCGCCTGAATGGGTGGATGTGATCCGCGACGGCGGCTTTTATGGCTATCCCTTCGCATACGGCTACCAGGCATACTTCGATTTTAATGCGCACGACGATTATAAAAAGATCCTTCCACTCACAGCGGCCGACAGCGCCCTGGTAAAAAAGATGAAAGCCCCGGCGGCGCTAATACAGGCACATTCGGCGCCAATGGCGATCCAATTCTCCAACAGCTCATTCGGCAAAAAATACGCGGATGGCGCTTTCGTAGCATACAGGGGCTCGTTCGAACGCAAGCCCCCTACGGGTTACAAGGTGGTATACCTGCAATTCAATAAGAATAACGAGGTTACATCCGTCAGCGATTTTGTCAGCGGCTTTCTTCCTTCGGCTTCTGAGGCGCCATGGGCAAGGCCTGTAGGGCTTGAAGCCGACCTTCGCGGAAACCTTTACATCGGCAGCGACGATATCAATCAATTTATTCTTGTGCTTTCTCCTCTAAAATAAGCCTTAGGTAAAATCACCACAGAGTGGGGAAAAAATAAATTAATGTCCTGTTTTTTAACATGGTACAAGTTTAACACGTTCACTGTATCATCTAAAGCCAGGGAATGAAACAGTTCTATTTCAATAAGTTTGAGCACCGGAAGCCGTATGAGCCTGTAAAGGAACATCCGCACCGGGCGTTGCTGTTCCAGGTGGCCGGCGTGCTCACTGTGCTAACCGGCCTTGTTTACATTTACTGGAGATGGGCTTATTCGCTCAATTATGATGCAATGTGGTTTTCCCTCACGCTGGTGATCGCGGAAACCGTTTCGTTCATCAGCATCTTCTTTTACATTTTTGATATGTGGAAAAGCAAGGATGCTGAAAAATTACCGCCGCCACATTATTTATCGGACATTGAAACGCCCGAAAGCGGCTGGGACCGGCCGCTGAAGGTCGATATATTCATCGCTACCATCAACGAAGAGCTGGAGCTGTTGCGGTATACCATTAAAGATACGAAGGCGCTGAGGTATCCTTACGACGATGTGGAGATCAATATTTATATCCTCGACGACGGCAGAAGAGATGGCAGGGACCCTGAAAAGGAGAACATAAAAAAGCTCTGCGAGGAGGAAGGCATTCATTATCTCACACGTGAAAATAATTTCGGCTTCAAGGCAGGCAACTTAAAGAACGGGCTTGCCCATTCATCCGGCGACCTCTTCGTGATCCTCGATGCCGATACGCGGCCATTCCCCGGGTTCCTCGAAAATACGCTGGGCTATTTCCGGAAGCAGAAAGTGGCATGGGTGCAAACCTGCCAGTGGTTCTACGATACAACAGAGGGCATTCCCTTAAGCAATTATATTATCCAGACAGCGGGCATCACTTCCGACAAGCTCAAAAGAGCGATCAGCTATCTTACTCCCAACCTGAAAACGGGTGAGGACATTTACGGCAGCGATCCGCGCCAGTTCTACCAAGTGATCCAGCGCAAGAGGAACAACCACAATGCTTCCTTCTGCTGCGGAGCCGGATCGGTGCACCGCCGGGAAGCCGTGATGGGTGCAGCCCTCGAATCGTTCGCCGGTGTGTTGAACCGCAAGCTCGCAAGGGCGATCGAGTCGAAAAGAATGAGTGACCCGATCAGCAGCAAAACGGAAAAGAAGATCATATTCCGGAGCACGAAGGTGGCGCCGTTCATGTTCCATGCTTCGGAAGACCTGTACACCTCCATGGTGCTTCACAGCCATGAGAACCGTAAATGGGAAAGCGTGATGCATCCTTACGTGGAAAGCAAGCTGCTCTCGCCGCAGGATATCGATTCCTTCGTAAAGCAGCGCTCGCGCTATGCCGAAGGCTCCATCGACATTGCCATCCACGATAACCCGCTGTTTAAAAAAGGCCTTACCTGGCGTCAGCGGATCTGTTATTTCAATTCGGTATGGTCGTATTTTTCCTGCATCTGGACCATGGTGTTCCTCTTCAGCCCGATCCTGTTCTTCTTCACGCACATTATGCCGGTGAGCTGCAAAACGGCCGACTTCTTTATTTTCTTCCTGCCGTTCTTCATCATGATCAAGATCACCGAAGTGGCAGGCTCCTGGGGCGTTTCGCAAAAGCGCGGAAAGCAATATCACATCTGCCTTTTCTGGCTCAACTTTCAGGCGCTCATCAAAGTGATCTCCGGCAGAAAAATAAAATTCAATGTAACGCCGAAGTCGAAGCAGAAGGCGCATCCTTTCCGCTATGCATGGCCGCACATCACCATCATCACGCTTACGCTTGCAGGCCTGCTGTTTAACGTTGTTCCTGCGTTTTCCGGCAAGCCCGATTTTGTGCTCGCCACTGTAGTGAACGGATTGTGGGCGCTTCAGAACTGTTACATTCTTGCGGTGTTTGTCCGCGCTGCGTATTGGAATACCGAACAGTTTGCTCCGGCAACTGTTACCGAACCATTAACACGATCTTAAGAAATTTTTTTACGGGAATTGTTACTGTTAATGGTATACTTTTTTACGATATGTCTATAGTCACTTCGAGTTCGACCGAAGGGAGAGTATCGAGAAGTGTTGGTTGCAGGATGATCGGGAGGCTTGTTCTCGATATGCTCGTACCTCGCTACTCGAACTGACGCTTATAATAAATCAACACTCTTAATAAACTCTACTCATGAGATCTTTATTCATACTACTTCTCTCATTAAGCGCATTGGCTGCTCCAGCTCAAACGCAGGCTCAACGGCCATCCGCCGCAAAGATCCAGGTGCAGGAAAAAGCGGCCCGGAAGATCAGCCTCGAATTCGGCAGCGAGAAAGAGATCGGCAACCTGCTGATCGTAATTTCCGACAAGGATGGGCAAACCGTTTTTCTTGATAACCAGTACCGCTTCAAAGGCGATTATAATAAAATGATCGATCTCGCCGAAACAGGTGCAGGCGCCTACACATTAAAAGTAGTGCGGGATGAAGATGTATTTGTTCAACAAATTGAAATCAGGTAACCATGAACATTTTTACAAAGCACGGCAGAGCTTGTTTGTTTCTTTTATTCAGCGCCCACTTATCTTTCGGGCAGCTGAAATCCATCGTATATGATTTTGATGGCCTCGACATTAACCAGGCTGATCTTCCCGAAGGCGATTACGGTGGCGGCGACCTTGTTTACAGGGTAGCCGCAAATCCGCTGCCGGCAAGCGATATGATCGGCGACAGGGTGCTGAAGCTCAACCTTAACTGGAATACCGGGCATGGCCTTTTCGGGCGGGGGATCTCGCGCTACATCGAGTTTGACCCCAACACCGATAACTTTAACTTTTTCTTTTACAATCCTCTTTCCAATAACCAGAGCGCCACTTTTGATGTGGTGCTGACTGATGACGACAACCAGGACAATGCGTACCAGATCTCCGCCGACGATACATGGAAAAAATCCGTTGTGGTTCCCGGCGGCTCCGGATGGCAGTTCATTTCAATTCCCTTAAAAGATTTTACAGATATAAATGCCGGCGGCAACGGCGTGTTTGATATGACATTCAGTTCCAACAAAGGAATGCTGCTGATGGCTGAGTTCCGCTTTACGCGCAGCAGCCCCGGCTTGAGCAGCCCGGTGTTTTACCTTGATGTTGTGAACTTTTCGGAAGGCGCTATGCCGCATGGCGCAACCATGTTCGACCTGCCGCCTAAAAGTGCGGCCGACTATTGCCTGCTCGGCGCTTTTCACAATAACCCGAGAGGACAGGAATACCTGACTCCCGGGCAGGTGGAGTCGTACTTTCCATCGTCGCCGGGAAAGAAATTAAAGTATGTGAATTTTTTTCTTGACTTTGCAAAGGACGGCGGCCATGTGGCCAATGAACTTCCCGGCAACGAGATCCAGACGCTGCTCAATAATGGCTATACGCCTGTGATCACATGGGAGCCTATGTTCCAGGGATATGCGCGGCTCGATCCCGTGCAGCCGCGGCTGAACAATATCATCAACGGCGATTACGATGCGTACATCGACAATTTTGCAAACAAGGTAAAGACTTACACCGATACGGTTATCATCCGCTTCATGCACGAGTTTGAAGGCGACTGGTATCCATGGTCGATCACGCATAACGGGCAGGATCCTGCACGGTACGTGGCTGCATACAGGCATGTGGTGGACAGGTTCAGGGCGAGAGGCGCAACAAAAGTAAAATGGATGTGGTGCGTGAACTCCGATTATTTTCCATACAAGTCGTATAACTGGGTGGTGCCGGCGTATCCGGGAAATGCGTACGTCGATATTATTGCAACGGATATCTACAACAATCATTATCCCACTGCGCTGCCATGGTGGCGCTCTTTCAGGTGGCAAACAACGGAAACCTATTATTACCTTACAAAATATTTTCCCGCCAAGCCTTTATACATCTGCGAAGTAGGTTGCCGCGAACGGCAAAGCAGCGAGAATGCATCTTCGGAAAGCAAAGGAGCATGGTTTGCAAAAATGGACAAGGAGCTTCAGTCGGATTACCATAAAGTGCGGGCATTGCTTTTCTTCGATGCAGCGCCTGATCAAAACTGGTTCCTCAATTCTTCCGCAGGCTCCCTGCAATCGCTTACCGATAACATCTGGGCCGATAATTATTATTTTAACTCCGTGCCTGCATCCACCTGCAGCGGTACGGGAAGCATCTCGCGGGATGTATGGTATGGCGTGAACGGCTATCTCATTTCCGATATCCCTGTCAGCTCCACGCCATCCGCATCCGGTACACTCAGCCTGTTCAAAGCGCCTGAGAACGTTGCCGATAATTACGGGCAGCGGATCAGGGGATATGTTTGTCCGCCTGTTACCGGAAATTATATTTTCTGGATCTCCAGCGACGATAACAGCGAATTGTGGCTCAGCACGAATGACCTGCCTGCAAATAAAGTAAAGATCGCTTCTGTTTCCGGCTGGACCGCTTCGGGCGAGTGGACAAAATATCCTTCGCAGCAATCGGTTGTTAAATACCTCGTTGCGGGTCAGAAATATTATATTGAAGCGCTGCACAAGGAAGCGAACATGGGCGATCACCTCGAGGTGGGCTGGCAATTGCCCGGCGGTGCGCAGGAGCGCCCGATCCCCGGCGCGAGGCTCATCCCTTTCAGCGGCGGCACAACCACGGGCATCGATCTTATCGCAGCAGGCGCAAGCTGGAAATACCTTGATAACGGCAGCAACCAGGGAACTGCATGGAGAAGCCTCTCGTACAGCGAAACAGGATGGAAAACAGGTAATGCCGAGCTCGGGTACGGCGATGGAGGAGAGGCCACGGTAGTCAGCTACGGCCCTTCTGCAACGAATAAATACATCACTACTTATTTCCGGAAACAATTCACTGTTTCCAGCACCTCCGGAATTACCGGATTAGAGCTCAGCCTCATGCGCGACGATGGCGCTATTGTGTACCTGAACGGAGCAGAATTATTCAGGAGCAATATGCCGGGCGGCACCATTGCATACAATACGCTGGCGCCAACCTATGTTGACGGAGCCGCCGAATCGTCTTATATTACATCCACTGTAAGCGCTGCCGCCCTGCTCACCGGAAATAATGTGATCGCGGTAGAAGTGCACCAGCAGAATGCCAACAGCTCCGACATTAGCTTTAACCTGAAATTAAAGGCTATCAAAACCCGCACTGCCGAATCTGCAGATTCTACAGCAGGAGAAGGGCTTGCCTCAGCCGAAGCGCCCTGCACATCCACGCTAAGGGCTACTGGCGCAACTACTTTCTGTCCCGGCGGAAGTGTGCTGCTCCAGGCAGATGCGGCTGAAGGCTATGAATATCAATGGATCCGCGATGAAAAAGAGATTCCCGGTGCTGTTGCAGCAAGCTACACGGCTTCCACGGATGGCGATTATCAGGTGAGGATCAGCGGGAAAGGCTGCACGGCATGGTCGGCGCCCACCGCAGTGAGTGTAAGCTCATCGCTCACGGCAAGGATCACCACCGGCGGAAAAACAGCGATCTGCAGGAAGGGCAGCGTGAAATTATACGCAAATACCTGCAGCGATTACATGTACCAGTGGAAGCGCGATGGCGAAGACATTCCGGGCGCTACAGCGGATACCTATACAGCGGATGTTCCCGGCAGCTACCAGGTGATGATCGTGAACGGCTCTTCCGTTGCATGGTCGGCGCTGGCAACAGTAACGCAGGCCGACTGTGAAAGCAGCGACCCGGCCGATCCGGTGAACAATGCTGTGGCCTTACTTGGAACAGAGTCCGCATCACAGGAGAGCATCAATAATTTTTTCCGCGTGAGCGTATACCCGAACCCAACCACCGGCCTGTTCACTTTCGACTTTTGCCTCGAGGACAATACGGAGGCAGAGCTTGAAGTGCGGGTGCTGAATGCTGTGGGACAGACCGTTTACCGCACGCCGCCAACCCGCTTCAGCGGTTGTGTGAAAGATGTGATCGAGCTCGACAGCAGGCTTGCCACGGGCGTTTATTTCCTGCAGGTGCGCATCGGCAGCCGCACGGAGAATGTAAAAATATTGCTCAGCAGGTGATCTATATAACTATGAAAATACTACTTCTTTTCTCTATCGGTATAATTTCCTGCTTCTCCCTGCAGTCGCAGAGCTATAGTGGCCAGTGGGCTGAAAGTGGCGCGGGCACAGGGCATGATGCCGGACACCGGGTGGCTGCGGATGCTACGGGCAATTCATACGTCTGCGGGCAATTCAAAAGCCGCTCCATATCATTCGGCGCGTATACGCTGGTTAACTCCGATACAAGCGGCAGCACGGCGGATGTATTTCTTGTTAAATATGATCCTGCCGGAACTGTGCTTTGGGCGAGAAGCGCAGGAGGAAGCGCTTTTGATATCGGCCTGGGGCTTGCTGTTGATCCTGCAGGAGACATCCTCCTTGGCGGATATTTCATCAGTAAGAAAATGCTGATCAGCTCCGTGTTCCTTACCAACGCTGATGCCTCCGCAAGCACCTCCGATATTTTCATAGCGAAATACACAAGCTCTGGCAGCCTGCTCTGGGCTAAGAGCGAAGGGGCGGAAGGGGATGAGCGGCTCTATAATATTTGCAGCGATGTGAATGGAAATGTGCTGGCCACGGGAACATTCAAAAGCAATTCCGTGATCTTCGGACCTGCTGTGCTTACCAATTCGCAGCCCGGCAATGAGGATATTTTTATTGCAAAGTACGATCCGTCCGGGATGATCGACTGGGCACAAAAGGCAGGGGGCTGGGATATTGATTATTCAATTGGCATTGCCACCGATACTGACGGCAATGTGATCATAACGGGAAGCTTTCACGGTACAGACATAACCTTTGGAGGGATCACCCTGGTTACGGGAAGCCCGGGGTTCAGCGATGTATTCATCGCAAAATATAACGCTTCAGGAAATGTGCTTTGGGCAAAAAGCGCCGGTAGCAGTGGCGGTGACTTTGCAGATGATGTTGCGGTTGACGCTGACGGAAATATATTTATCACCGGGCAGTTTTACGATCCGGTGATGCACTTTGATGCGGTTTCTGTTACAAACACGATCGCCTGGACCTCCGATGCATACCTTGCCAAATACGATGCATCGGGAAATGCCTTGTGGGCGAGAAGCGGCGGCGGCGACTCCTACGATGCAGGCTTCGGGATCTGCTGCGACGGCAATGATGTGATCATCACCGGCAGCTTTACAATTGATTCTATAAAGTTTGGTACAACTACTTTATTGAATGAAGGCAGCTACGATATTTTTGCCGTGAGGTACGATGGCTCCGGAAACCTCTTGTGGGCGCGCTCTGCAGGTGGCACCAGCGGCGACTATAGCAATGATGCCTGCATTGATGCGAACGAAAATCTTTTTCTTACAGGCTGCTTTTACAGCCCGGTGATCGCGCTGGGGACGAGCGTTCTTATGAACGGCGGGAGCAGCCAGGATGTTTTTCTCATGAAATTCGCTGATCTGACGGAAGTCGGAGTCTATGAAAATGATCCATTGATCCTAACGGTCTACCCGAACCCGGGTTCCGGGATCTTTCATATAGTGGCAACAGCAGGAGACGGGGCAGAGCTGATCGTTACAAACCTGCTTGGCGAGGTGATCTGTTCGCGGAAAGCTGATGCCAGTTCGAATGGTTTTAACGAGGAGATCGATCTCTCCGGGCAATCCTGCGGAATGTATCTTGTTCAGCTCGTATCATCAGGCGATGCCGGTGAAAAAATAAGGCGCAGCCAGAGGATCACTCTTATTGAATGATCGCTTTTATCATTATCCTCCGGTATAAATAAAAAGGCCTCCCGCAGATGCAGGAGGCCTTTCGCTTATTTTATTTTTTTATTAGTGTGTTACAACGATCTTCTGCTGTACCACCTGCTTGTTGTTGTAGCCGGTGATGAAATAAACGCCGTTGCTTAATCCATCGATGCTCATGCTGTAATTGTTCTCAGCATTCAGCTCCACCATGTACACATTTTGTCCGAGCTCATTCACGATCCTGTAGCTTCCTTTAACAGTTGCTTTGATCGTAAACACGCCGTTGTTCGGGT
This sequence comes from Bacteroidota bacterium, assembly GCA_025963725.1. GTDB lineage: Bacteria > Bacteroidota > Bacteroidia > 2-12-FULL-35-15 > 2-12-FULL-35-15 > 2-12-FULL-35-15. The sequence continues at coordinate 716,375 of JAOQAE010000004.1, forward strand.
TCGGGTAGATGCTCAGCTGCTGAACATTCGAGAGCTTCTCAACTCCTGTTCCTGTGATGGCCACACAAGCCGAAGTGTCGGAGCATGCGCCTTCGCTGATCACAACTGCATAGCTGCCATCCGCCATTGCTGTATAGCTCTGGCCGGTTTCACCTGTGATCGCTGTGTTTGTAGCGCAGTCGATCCACTGGTAAGATGTTGCTGTTGCATTGTTCGCTGTGATGGTTCCGCTGCTCAATGTTGTAGTCACATCGATCGCAGCCGGCTCAGCAATAGTTACGGAGCCTGTTGCTTCGCAGCCTGCACCGTCGGTCACCGAGTAGGTGTAAGTGCCTGCGGTGATCCCGCTGATGTCTTCCGTAACGGCGCTGTTGCTCCATACATAAGTGTAGGTCCCCATGCCGCCTGTAACAGTATTGTCGATCGATCCGTCGCTTGCGCCGTTGCAGGATGCATCAACCGAAACGGTTGTCACTACCGGCGCACCTATGTCGGAAACGCTTGCAATGTCCGTTGCAGTACAGCCGTTCGCATCTGTGATGGTAACAGTGTATGATCCGGCAGTAAGCCCTGTTTCGGTAGCCGCAGTTCCGCCGCCCGACCAGAGGTATGTTAATGTGCCTGTTCCGCCGCTTGCCATCACCGTTGCCGATCCTGTTGCAGAGCCGCAGTTCGAGCTTGTTGTGGCTGTTGTTGAAGCAATTGCGGAAGGTTCCGATACAGTGATCGTTGTTGTTGTGGTACATCCGTTTGCATCAGTAACTGTGTAAGTGTATGTTCCTGCGCTTACGGTGAATGTTCCTGTGCCTGTATAAGGGCCTGTTCCGTCCATCGCGCTCACCGTTACATCAGCTGTTCCGCCGTTGCAAAGAATGGTGGTAGCAGATGACATTGCCATTAGTGCTGTTGGTTCCGATACCGTGATGGTTGTTGTCGCGGTGCATCCGTTTGCATCAGTTACAGTGTAAGTGTATGTTCCTGCGCTCACGGTGAATGTTCCTGTGCCTGTATAAGGCCCTGTTCCATCCATTGCGCTTACTGTAACATCCGCAGTTCCGCCATTGCATAAAATAGTGGTTGCAGATGACATCGACATCAATGCTGTTGGCTCAGTTACCGTAATGGTAGTTGTTGCGGTACATCCGTTTGCATCGGTAACAGTGTAAGTGTATGTTCCTGCGCTTACGGTGAATGTTCCTGTGCCTGTATAAGGCCCTGTTCCATCCATCGCGCTCACTGTAACATCAGCAGTTCCGCCGTTGCAAAGAATAGTGGTTGCCGATGACATTGCCATAAGCGCTGTTGGCTCAGTTACCGTGATGGTTGTTGTTGCAGTACATCCGTTTGCATCGGTCACTGTATAAGTGTATGTTCCTGCGCTTACGGTGAAGTTGCCTTCGCCTGTGTACGGGCCTGTTCCGCCTGCCGCTGTCACTGTTACAACAGCTGTTCCACCGTTACAGAGGATAGATGTTGCCGTTGAACCTGCGGTTAATGCAGGAGGCTCGGTGATCGTTACTGTTTGTGTGAACATACATCCGTTTGCGTCGGTGATGATTACGGTATAAGTTCCTGCACATAATCCTGTTGCAGTTGCAGCAGTTCCGCCTGCAGGCGCCCACATGTATGTATAACCCGGTGTTCCGCCTGCTGGTGTTACTGTTGCGCTTCCATTGCATGCACCGTTGCAGGTCGCATTTGTTTGAGCAACAGTTGCTGTGATCGCAGGAGGCTGCGTGACGTTGAATATTGCGGTAGCAGAGCATCCGTTCGCATCCGTTACAGTTACCGTCCATGTGCCAGCTGTTAAGCCGTTCGCAGCAGCGGTTCCGTCACCGGCTGGATTGCCTGGTGTCCAGTTATAGCTGTAAGGGCCTGTTCCACCCGTTGCCGGATTTACAGCAGCTGCCCCATCAGATCCGCCGAAGCAGGATACGTTGGTTTGAGAAGCAGCCGTTAAAGAAGGGCTGCTGGCAGCAGTTACATTCACTGTTTTAGTGATCGAGCATCCGTTCGCATCTGTAATTGTTGCTGTATAGGATCCGATGCCAAGGCCGGTTGCTGTTGAAGCTGTTCCACCGGCCGGTGCCCATAAATAGGTGTAAGCTGGAGTTCCGCCGCTTACAACCACCGTAGCAGTTCCGGTATTGGAAGAGCAGGCTGTAGTGGTAGAAGAGATGGTCGCTGTTAATGCCGGAGGCTGCGTTACAGTAGCATTTACTGTTCCTGTACATCCGTTTGCATCCGTGATAATAACAGCGTATGTTCCTGCAGCAAGTCCTGTGCGGTCTTCTGTAGTCACTCCGCTGCCCCAGTTAAAGGTATAGCCCGGTGTTCCGCCTGATGGTGTTAAGTTGATCGTTCCGTTAGATCCGCCGAAGCAGGAAACGCTGGTTACAACCGTTGTTCCTGAAACTGGACTTGGTGGCTGTGTCACAGTAGCATTTACTGTTCCTGTACATCCGTTCGCATCGGTGATGATCACGGTGTATGTTCCTGCAGTAAGTCCTGTACGGTCTTCCGTTGTGATTCCCGAGCCCCAGTTAAAGGTATATCCAGGTGTTCCGCCTGATGGTGTTAAGTTAATGGTTCCGTTTGATCCGCCGAAGCAGGAAACGTTTGTTACAACCGTTGTTCCTGAAACAGGTGAAGTTGGCTGGGTCACTGTAGTATTTACTGTTCCTGTACAACCGTTAGCATCTGTGATCTGGACCGTGTATGTTCCTGCAACAAGGCCTGTGCGGTCTTCTGTTGTAGGCCCTGAAGGCAGCCAGTTAAAAGTGTAACCGGAACCTGTTCCGCCGTTTGGCGTTAAGTTGATCGCGCCGTTAGATCCGCCGAAGCAGGAAACGTTTGTTACAACCGTTGTTCCTGAAACAGGGGATGTTGGCTGGGTCACTGTAGTATTTACTGTTCCTGTACATCCGTTGGCATCGGTGATCTGGACAGTGTATGTTCCTGCAACAAGTCCTGTACGATCTTCCGTTGTTGGTCCTGAAGGCAGCCAGTTAAAAGTGTAGCCGGAACCTGTTCCGCCTGATGGTGTTAAGTTGATGGCGCCGTTTGATCCGCCGAAGCAGGAAACATTTGTTACAACCGTTGTTCCTGAAACAGGGGATGTTGGTTGTGTAACAGTTGTATTCACAGTGCCTGTACATCCGTTCACATCGGTGATCTGAACAGTATAAGTTCCTGCAACAAGTCCTGTGCGGTCTTCGGTTGTAGGGCCAGAAGGCAGCCAGTTAAACGTATAAGGGCTTGTTCCGCCGTTTGGTGTTAAGTTGATCGCACCGTTCGATCCGCCGAAGCAGGAAACGTTGGTGGTCACTGTTGTTCCTGAAACAGGGCTTGCCGGTTGTGTTACAGTAGTATTCACAGTGCCTGTACATCCGTTCACATCGGTGATCTGAACGGTATAAGTTCCTGCAACAAGTCCTGTACGGTCTTCTGTTGTTGGTCCCGAAGGTAGCCAGTTAAAGGTATATCCGCCACTTCCGCCTGATGGTGTTAAGTTGATCGCACCGTTTGATCCGCCGAAGCAGGAAACATTTGTTACAACTGTTGTTCCTGAAACAGGGCTGGTTGGCTGTGTCACAGTAGTATTCACTGTTCCGGTACAACCGTTAGCATCTGTAACAACTACAGTGTATGTTCCGGCAACAAGTCCTGTGCGGTCTTCCGTTGTAGGCCCTGAAGGCAGCCAGTTAAAAGTGTAGCCGGAACCTGTTCCGCCTGATGGTGTTAAGTTGATCGCACCGTTTGATCCGCCGAAGCAGGAAACGTTTGTAACAACTGTTGTTCCTGAAACAGGGGATGTTGGTTGTGTAACAGTTGTATTCACAGTTCCCGTACATCCGTTCACATCGGTGATCTGAACCGTGTAAGTCCCGGCAGTAAGTCCTGTACGGTCTTCCGTTGTAGGGCCTGATGGCAGCCAGTTAAAAGTATAAGGGCCTGTTCCGCCCGAAGGCGTTAAGTTGATCGCGCCGTTTGATCCGCCGAAGCAGGAAACATTTGTCACAACTGTTGTTCCGGACACAGGAGTTGGCGGTTGTGTAACCGTCATCGTCACCGTTCCTGTACAACCGTTTGCATCAGTGATCTGAACACTGAAGGTTCCGGCAGTAAGCCCTGTGCGGTCTTCCGTGGTAGGTCCCGAAGGCAGCCAGTTAAAGGTATATCCCGGTGTTCCGCCGCTTGGCGTTAAGTTAACAGCACCGTTTGATCCGCCGAAGCAGGAAACGTTAGTAACAACGGTTGTTCCGGACACGGGAGTTGGCGGTTGTGTAACAGTCATTGTCACAGTTCCTGTACAACCGTTCACATCAGTGATCTGAACACTGAAGGTTCCGGCAGTAAGCCCTGTGCGGTCTTCCGTGGTAGGCCCCGAAGGCAGCCAGTTAAATGTATATCCGCCACTTCCGCCATTTGGCGTTAAGTTGACAGCGCCGTTTGATCCGCCGAAGCAGGAAACGTTTGTAACAACTGTTGTTCCTGAAACAGGCGATGTTGGTTGTGTTACAGTAGTATTCACTGTGCTTGTACATCCGTTCACATCGGTGATCTGTACGGTGTATGTTCCTGCAACAAGTCCTGTACGGTCTTCTGTGGTAGGCCCTGAAGGCAGCCAGTTAAACGTATAAGGACTTGATCCGCCGTTTGGTGTTAAGTTGATCGAGCCGTTTGATCCGCCGAAGCAGGAAACGTTTGTTACAACCGTTGTTCCTGAAACAGGTGTCGGCGGTTGCGTAACAGTTGCGTTCACAGTTCCTGTACATCCGTTCATATCGGTGATCTGTACGGTGTAAGTTCCGGCGACAAGTCCTGTGCGGTCTTCTGTTGTGGGGCCTGAAGGCAGCCAGTTAAAGGTATATCCGCCGCTTCCGCCGTTTGGTGTTAAGTTGATCGTTCCGTTAGATCCGCCGAAGCAGGAAACATTGGTGACAACTGTTGTTCCTGAAACGGGCGCAGAGGGCTGTGTAATATTATAGGTTCTTGTGATCTGGCAGCTATTTGCATCGGTAACCGTTACCGTATACACCTGCGCTGTTAATCCTGTTACAGTAGCAGTGCCGTCGCCGGTAGGATTTCCGGGTGTCCAGTTATAGGAATAGGAAGGTACTCCACCCGAAACACTTACCGTTGCAGCCCCGTTAGAGCCTCCGAAGCAGGCTACATTGGTGAGTGCTCCTGTAGTTGCAAGTGTCGGCGGTTGTGTAATATTAAACGTTCTTGTTGCAGTACATGAATTGGCATCGGTAACAGTTACGGTATATACCTGTGCCGATAAGCCGGTCACGCTGCCTGTTCCATCGCCGGAAGGATTTCCCGGTGTCCAGTTGTAGCTCAGCGTGCCGGTACCTCCTGTTGCACTCACCTGCGCGGCTCCGTTGCTGCCTCCGAAACAGGAAACGTTTGTTTGTGATACGGTATTAATAATAATTGCCGGCGGCTGTGTGATGGTGAATGTTTTGGTGATGCTGGTGCTTACAGCATCTGTAATAGTTACTGTATAGTTGGTTGCGCAAAGTGAAGAGGCGGTAGCGCCGCTTCCTCCCGCAGGGGACCAGCTGTATGTATAGGGAGCTGTTCCGCCGGAAGCAACCACTGTTCCCGATCCGGTACATACCCCGTTACAGGTAAGGTTCACCTGTGACTGTGTTGCTGTAAGCGGTGGTGCCACCATTTTCACAACAAAGGGATCGGTACTGTTTGCATTGGTTGTAAGTGCCGGGAGCGGAGAGAAAGTAAGGTTGGTGGTAGCCAGTCCGGCGCCCCAGATGTCGCCGGAAGAATTAGCCGTGACCGCATTGATCGGGTTATCGGTAGCAGTGGCAGGATCTGCCGCTCCTATCCTTGCCCATACGGCAAGGCCATTGGCCGCATTTACATTCAGCAGCAGCGGGTCTCCACCGTTCGGCCTTACGTTTGTGACCTGTACGCTGGAAGCTGAAGGGAAAGTGCAGGTACCTGCAGCAACAACACCTCCGATGATAATGCCTCCCGAGCTGTTGGAGCAAATGCCCTTTGCCCGGTCGGACCCTATTCCGGATCCACCGGCGGATTTTGCCCAGGTAAAAGTATTGGTAGAAGGGTTGTAACGTGAATAGAACATATCATCCACGCCACCTGCGCCTGTTGAATTGTTCAGCGTGGTGCTCCCTATTGTTAAAGAAGGACTGTTGAAATAACCGCAGAAGAACACATCGCCCGTGGCAGCATCGTAGCATGCCGCAAGCCCGTCCTCATTGCTGCTTCCGCCGCCGCCAGCTGTGGCCCCGCTTATAAATGTGCCTGTAGCGGCATCCACTTCCAGCAGTACGATATCATTTCCGGCACCAACTGAAGCAGGAAAGCTTACGCCTCCGTAATTAAGGGTACCCCCGCCGGTAGCGCCGCCTGTTAAAACAACTTCGTTGAGTGCGGGCACGTAGCAGATCCCGCTTCCTACTCCATTGTCAGCACCGGCACCCCCGCCACTGTTCGCCCACAGGAAAGTTCCCGCGGGATTGATCTTGGTAACAAAAAGGTCGCTGCTGGTCCCCCCGGTAGGAGTTACAGAGGATCCTCCGAACGTTGCCGGTACTGAAAAAAAGCTTCCGGTAACATATACATTCCCGGAAAGGTCCATGCAGATGGCCTGCGGTGAATCGGTGCTGCTTCCTCCCATGGTTGCTACCCAGGTGGTTGCACCTGAAGCAGCATCGAGCTTAAGCACATAGCCGTCCTGCCCTCCGGCAGAAGCATAAGCTGTAGGGGAGGAACCCACGGTCATTGAAGTGACAAATGTTCCCGTTACATATACGGATGCTCCGTCTGTAACAATGCCCAGTCCATGATCATTCCCTGCGCCGCCCAGGCGGATCGCCCACTGGAGCGCGCCTGAAGAGTTGTATTTAACGACGAGCCCGTCGAAAACCCCTGCAGATGTAAGGGTGGTTCCGCCGAAAGTAGCAGTTCCGCTGTTGATGGTACCTGTAATATATACGTTGCCGGCAGCATCCATGCAGGTTGCATTACACCGGTCGCCGGTGGCGCCGCCGCCGCTGGCAACAGCGGTCCATGTTTGGGAATTGGCCGATACCGAAGCAAGAAGCATTAGGGCAAGGGCAAAAGAAGTACAATTCCGTTTGAAGGAATGAAGTAAAGAAAAAATCATGTGTATGGTTTTTTTAAGTATTTACGAAATAATATAACGCAGGAGTAGTGCGCGACGAAAGCAAATATAAAACAAATTAGAAAAGAGGCAACTTTATTTTGCTGGAAAATCTTTCAAAAAGAACAAACCGGATGGCTGGGATTTAAATTAAAAAACTTATTAAACATAAAAAAAGAGCTCCCGCGAGGAAGCTCTTCGTTTATGACAATGTATCTTATTACTGTATAATGATCTTTTGATTCAGTGATATGTCGTCTACCTGCGCATTCACAAAGTAAATGCCGCCGGTAAAGCTTCCGTCGCTATTGAGGTTGATCAGCTGATCACCTTCAATATTGCTTAATGCTTTCGACCATACCATTTTTCCATGAACGTCGTAGATCTGCACCGTTACCTGGTGAGGGCCTTCCGTCAATCCTTCCAGGGCCAGGCTGAATCCTGTGCTTCCGGATGGGTTCGGGAATACAACCAGCCTTGAATCATTCATTTCCGTTGCGCTGCCGTCTTCAAAGCCGCGGTTGATGAACGACAGTGTTGGCATTAATGCCGTATTGATGGTGATCGTACAGGTGTTCGTGTTCGTTCCGACTGCGCCGCCGACCTTTGCATTTACCCTTACGGTATATGTAACGCCGTTTGCAAGTCCCGGGAAGCTGTTCTTCGTGATGGAAGTGCTGTTTGCGCCTCTCATGCGTGTTACATTGTAGCCGCTTGCGTTGCTGATGTTCCACTCATAATCGGTGGCCCCTGTAACTGCTGTGCAGGTAAGGTTACCCGACAGGTTCATCGACTGGTTGCACTGGCTGGCGATGAGCTGTGTTGCCGGTGAAGGCCCCATCGTGATCACGCATACCGGCCCGAAATTAGCCCAGTTGCCATCGATCTTAGCCCTGATCCTCACGTTGTAGGACTGATTGAACTGCAACCCTACGATGTTTGTTTTCGTGATGAACTGTGATGATGAACCGCGTGTGATCGTGAATGAATACCCTAATGAGGCATTGGTGAATTCCCATTCATAATCCTGTGCGCTGGTAACAGGGTTACAGTTAAATGTTCCGTTAAGGTCAGCGATCGTTTGTCCGCACTGGCTGGAAACCATCTGTGTAAGAGGTAAGGCCGGTGAGATGGTTATTGTGCACATAGTGCTGAAAGCGCCCCATACTCCGGCAACTTTCACCCTGATCCTTACATTGTAAGTGGTCCCGTACTGAAGTCCCGGGATGGATGTTCTCGGGATCAGCTGTGAGGAAGTTCCGCGTCTTGTTATGGTAGAATAACCCAATGCCGCATTTGTGAATTCCCATTCATAATCCTGCGCTCCTGTAACAGGCACGGCTACGAATGATCCTGTCATATCCGCGAGGGTGGCACCGCATTGTGTTGCAGAAAGCTGCGTGTTGGGAACGGTACAGATCCTGGTCACAGCGGTGATCCTTTGTGCTGTGCATCCGCCTGCATCCGTTACGGTAACCGTATAGCTGCCCTGCGATAATCCGCTCACATCTTCGGTCGTTGCTCCGTTGCTCCATAAGTAAGTATATGCCGGAGTTCCGCCTGCTACTGTAAGGTTGATGGCGCCATCGTTATCCATGCAAGTCGATTGCGTCATGGTGCTGCTTAAGCTCAGTGGAGCAGAAGGCTGTGTGATGGAGAATGTTCTTGTTGCCGTACACCCGTTCGCATCGGTAATGGTGCAGGTATATGTTCCCGGTGAAAGCGAAGAGGCTGTTGCTGCAGTTCCGCCTGAAGGAGCCCATGCATAAGTATATGATGGTGTTCCGCCGCTTACCGTCACAGATGCCGTTCCGTTGCTTCCGCCGAAGCAGGATATGTTGGACTGCGATGTTGTTGCAGCGATCGCAGAAGGCTCTGTGATGGAGAATGTGTTAATTGATGAACATCCGTTCCCATCAGTGATGGTGCAGGTGTATGATCCTGCCGGCAGGCTGCCTGCTGTTGCGGAAGTCCCGCCTGACGGTGCCCACGAGTAGGTGTACGATGGTGTTCCGCCTGTAGCGGAAACCGTTGCGCTTCCGTTGCTTCCGCCGTTGCAGGAAATGTTGGCCTGTGACGTTGTTACAGTAATTGCAGTCGGTTCAGTAATAGTTGTGCTTGCTGTCGCGCTGCATCCGTTGTCATCAGTGATCGTACAGGTGTATGTTCCCGGGGCAAGCGAAGATGCTGTAGCAGCGGTTCCGCCCGAAGGGGACCATGCGAAGGTAAACGGTGATGTTCCTCCTGAAGGTGCTGCTGTTGCTGATCCGTTGTCAGCGCCGTTGCAGGATACGTTTGTAGTTGAGCTGATGGAAGCGCTAACCCCGGCAGAGCTGTTCACAACAGCTGTTGTTGTGCTGCTGCATCCGTTTGCATCGGTGATGGTGCATGTATATGTTCCTGCAGAAAGCCCTGTTGCAGTTGCAGCAGTTCCGCCCGAAGGTGCCCATGAATAAGTATAGGAAGGTGTTCCTCCCCCTGCTGTTGCCGTTGCCGTACCGTTGCCGCTTCCACAAGCTGCAGGAGTGGAAGAGGAGGCCGCTGTGATCGCAGAAGGCTCTGTAATGCTAACTGTTTTTGTGGTGCTGCATCCGTTTGCATCGGTGATCGTGCAGGTGTATGTTCCTGCAGAAAGCCCTGTTGCCGTTGTAGCAGTTCCGCCTGCCGGTGACCACGAGTAAGTGTAAGATGGAGTTCCGCCTGTTGCAGAAATTGTTGCGCTTCCGTCGTTTCCGCCATTGCAGGAGATATTGGTTTGCGATGTTACTGCAGCAGTAATGGCAGGAGGCTGTGTGAGCGTCACTGTTTTTGTAATGGAGCATCCGTTCGCATCGGTGATGGTGCAGGTGTAAGATCCTGCGGAAAGTCCTGTTGCAGCTGCCGCCGTTCCGCCTGATGGCGACCATGAATAAGCGTATGAAGGTGTTCCACCTGTTGCCGACACTGTTGCGCTTCCATCGTTTCCGCCATTGCAGGAGATATTGGTTTGAGATGTTACCGTAGCAGCGATGGCAGACGGCTCTGCAATAGTAGCGGTTGCCGTTGCGCTGCATCCGTTATTGTCGGTTACTGTGCAGGTGTACGTTCCAGGTGCGAGTGAAGCTGCGGTTGCCGCTGTTCCGCCCGATGGCGCCCATGCGTACATGAACGGGCTGCTGCCGCCTGTTGGTGCTGCTGTTGCAGATCCGTCGTCGGCCCCGTTGCAGGAAACGTTTGAAGAAGAAGTAATGGAAGCCGTGATGCCGCCGGTGCTGTTTACAGCAACAGTGGTGCTGCTGCTGCATCCGTTTGCGTCTGTAACTGTGCAGGTATAAGTTCCTGCGAGCAGTGAGGATGCCGTAGCGCCTGTTCCACCCGACGGTGCCCATGAATAAGTGTAAGAAGGTGTGCCGCCGCTTGCTGCCGCAGTTGCAGTTCCGTTATTATTCCCGCATGTTGCAGGAGTGGAAGAGGAAGTAGCAGTAATTGCGGATGGTTCCGTGATAGTTACTGTTTTTGTTATGGAGCATCCGTTAGCATCGGTAATGGTACAGGTATATGTTCCTGCCGAAAGCGTTGTTGCCGCTGCGGCAGTTCCGCCTGTAGGCGACCACGAGTAAGTATAAGATGGTGTTCCGCCTGTTGCAGAAATGGTTGCGCTTCCATCACTTCCTCCATTGCAGGAGATGTTGGTTTGAGAAGTTACCGAAGCAGTGATTGCAGGAGACTGTGTTACAGTTGTATTTACAGTTCCCGTACATCCGTTCACATCGGTAATGATCACGGTGTAGGTTCCTGCGGTTAAGCCTGTTCTGTCTTCTGTGGTGATTCCCGAGCCCCAGTTAAAGGTGTATCCCGGTGTTCCGCCTAAAGGCGTTAAGTTGATCGCACCGTTTGATCCGCCGAAGCAGGAAACGTTGGTAACAACCGTTGATCCCGATACAGGAGTTGGTGGCTGGGTTACAGTTGTATTTACAGTTCCGGTACAACCGTTAGCATCTGTAACAATTACAGTGTATGTTCCTGCTGTTAATCCCGTTCTGTCTTCTGTAGTGATTCCGGAGCCCCAGTTAAAGGTATAAGGGCCGGTTCCTCCTGAAGGCGTTAAGTTGATCGTTCCGTTAGATCCGCCGAAGCAGGAAACGTTTGTAACAACTGTTGTTCCGGATACAGGAGTTGGTGGCTGTGTAACAGTCATTGTCACCGTTCCTGTACAACCGTTCGCATCAGTGATCTGAACACTGAAAGTTCCTGCAGTAAGCCCCGTGCGGTCTTCCGTTGTAGGGCCCGACGGCAGCCAGTTAAAGGTATATCCCGGTGTTCCGCCGCTTGGCGTTAAGTTAACAGCACCGTTTGATCCGCCGAAGCAGGAAACGTTGGTAACAACTGTTGTTCCGGATACCGGGGAGGTTGGTTGTGTAACGGTGGTATTTACTGTTCCGGTACATCCGTTCACATCGGTGATCTGGACCGTGTATGTTCCTGCAACAAGTCCTGTGCGGTCTTCTGTTGTAGGCCCTGAAGGCAGCCAGTTAAACGTGTATGGGCTTGTTCCGCCATTTGGTGTTAAGTTGATGGCTCCGTTAGATCCGCCGAAACAGGAAACATTAGTAACAACGGTTGATCCTGACACAGGAGTTGGTGGTTGTGTAACAGTCATTGTCACTGTTCCTGTACAACCGTTCATATCAGTGATCTGAACACTGAAGGTTCCGGCAGTAAGCCCGGTGCGGTCTTCCGTTGTAGGGCCCGACGGCAGCCAGTTAAAGGTATATCCGCCACTTCCGCCATTTGGCGTTAAGTTGACAGCACCGTTGGATCCGCCGAAGCAGGAAACGTTTGTAACAACGGTTGTTCCGGATACCGGAGAGGTTGGTTGTGTAACGGTGGTATTTACTGTTCCGGTACATCCGTTAGCATCTGTAACAACTACAGTGTATGTTCCGGCAACGAGTCCTGTACGGTCTTCCGTTGTAGGCCCCGAAGGCAGCCAGTTAAACGTGTATGGGCTTGTCCCCCCGTTCGGTGTTAAGTTGATCGCTCCGTTAGAACCGCCGAAGCAGGAAACGTTGAATGCAACTGTTGTTCCTGAAACAGGCGATGTTGGTTGTGTAACAGTAGTATTCACTGTGCTTGTACATCCGTTCACATCGGTGATCTGAACGGTGTATGTTCCTGCAACAAGGCCGGTACGGTCTTCTGTTGTAGGTCCTGCCGGCAGCCAGTTAAACGTATAAGGGCTTGATCCGCCGTTTGGTGTTAAGTTGATGGCTCCGTTTGATCCGCCGAAGCAGGAAACGTTGGTGGCCACCGTTGTTCCTGAAACAGGCGTTGCCGGCTGGGTAACAGTGGCATTTACTGTTCCTGTACATCCGTTCACATCTGTGATCTGAACAGTGTATGTTCCCTGAGTAAGCCCGGTACGATCTTCCGATGTGGGGCCTGATGGCAGCCAGTTAAAGGTATATCCGCCGCTTCCGCCATTCGGTGATAAGTTGATCGTTCCGTTTGATCCGCCGAAGCAGGAAACATTGGTCACCACTGTTGTTCCTGAAACAGGGGCTGTGGGTTGTGTGACCGCGTAGGACCTGGTGAGCACACAGCCTTTGATGTCGGTAACGGTCACCGTATAGTTTCCGGCAGAAAGACTTGTTGCCGAAGCTGCGGTTCCGCCGGATGGTGCCCAGGCATAGGTGTATGTGGGTGTTCCGCCTGAAACACTCACGCTTGCGCTTCCATTAGAACCTCCAAAGCATGACACATTGGAAAAAGAGCTGGTGGCTACAAGTGCCGGGGGCTGTGTAATACTTAATGTGCGTGTTGCAGTACATGAATTTGCATCGGTAACGGTTACTGTATAAACCGCTGCCGTTAAGCCGGTCACGCTGGTTGTTCCATCGCCGGAAGGATTTCCCGGTGTCCAGTTGTAGCTCAGCGTGCCGGTACCTCCTGTTGCACTTACCTGCGCGGCTCCGTTGTTGCCTCCGAAGCAGGATACGTTTGTTTGGGATACGGTATTAATAATAATTGCCGGGGGCTGTGTGATAAAGAATGTTTTGGTAATGCTGGTGCTTACTGCATCTGTAATGGTTACTGTATAGTTGGTTGCGCAAAGTGAAGAGGCTGTAGCGCCGCTTCCTCCCGCAGGAGACCAGCTGTAGGTATAGGGAGCTGTTCCACCGGAAGCAACCACTGTTCCTGATCCGGTACATACCCCGTTACAGGTAAGGTTCACCTGTGATTGGGTTGCAGTAAGCGGTGGCGCTATCATTTTCACTACAAAAAGATCGGTGCTGTTGGCATTGGTTGTAAGTGCCGCGAGCGGAGAGAAGGTAAGGTTGGTGGTAGCCAGTCCGGCGCCCCAGATGTCGCCGGAAGAATTAGCTGTGACCGCATTGATCGGGTTATCGGTAGCAGTAGCAGGATCTGCCGCTCCTATCCTTGCCCATACGGCAAGGCCATTGCTTGCATTTACATTCAGCAGCAACGGATCTCCACCGTTCGACCTTACGTTTGTGACCTGTACGCTGGAAGCTGAAGGGAAAGTGCAGGTACCTGCAGCAACAACACCTCCGATAATAATGCCTCCCGAGCTGTTGGAGCAAATGCCCCTTGCCCGGTCGGACCCTATTCCGGATCCACCGGCGGATTTTGCCCAGGTAAAAGTATTGGTAGAAGGGTTGTAACGCGAATAGAACATATCATCCACGCCACCTGCGCCTGTTGAGTTGTTCAGTGTTGTGCTTCCCAGTGTAAAGGAAGGGCTGTTATAGTAACCGCAGAAGAACACATCGCCCGTGGCCGCGTCATAGCATGCTGCAAGCCCGTCTTCATTGCTGCTTCCGCCACCGCCTGCTGCTGTACCGCTGACAAATGTGCCTGTAGCGGCATCCAGCTCTAAAAGTACGATATCATTTCCTGTACCTGCTGAAGCAGGAAAGCTTACGCCTCCATAGGTAAGCATCCCTCCGCCGGTTGCACCGCCCACTACTACCACTTCATTGAGTGAAGGAGAATAGCAGATCCCGCTTCCTACTCCATTGTCATTACCAGTACCGCCGCCGTTTTTCGCCCACAGGAAAGTTCCGGAAGGATCGATCTTTGTAACAAACAGGTCGCTTCCCGTCCCTCCGGTAGGACTTACAGAGGATCCTCCGAACGTTGCCGGTACTGAAAAAAAGCTTCCGGTAACATATACATTCCCGGAAGGGTCCGTGCAGATGGCCTGCGGTGAATCGGTGCTGCTTCCTCCCATGGTTCTTACCCAGGTGGTTGCCCCTGAAGCAGCATCGAGCTTAAGCACATAACCGTCCTGCCCCCCGGCAGAAGTATAAGCTGTAGGGGAAACACCCACGGTCATTGAAGTGCTGAAAGTTCCTGTTACATACACGGATGATCCGTTTGTTACGATCCCCATGCCATGGTCATTCGTCGTTCCTCCCAGGCGAAGCGCCCACTGGAGCGCACCTGAAGAGTTGTATTTAATAACAACCCCGTCGAAGGCTCCTGCTGATGTAAGGCTGGTTCCGCCGAAAACAGCAGTTCCGCTGTTGATGGTACCTGTAACATATACGTTGCCGGCAGCATCCATGCAGGTTGCATTACACCGGTCGCCGGTGGCGCCGCCGCCGCTGGCAACAGCGGTCCATGTTTGAGAATTGGCCGATACCGAAGCAAGAATAAGTGTTAAGGCAAGAGCAAAAGAGTTGCAGTTCCGTTTGAAGGAATGGAGTAAGGAAAAAATCATGTAATATAGTTATTAGAGTAAAAAAGGGTTTCTGTGCTGTAATGCAAATATAATAAAATATCCGAGGGTCGCAACCCTGAGTGATAAATAGCGATAAGTTGGGCTTAGAGACTGGAATGGCTTGTTTTACTGATGTTTTATGGGGCTTTAGGAGGCGTTTAATCGCGGAGCCATTTTTTCATTATAGGAAATTGTTCTTTCGTGGTCATTCCCATCCAGGTGATCAGCGGGATTCCTATAAATACATTTTTGCTGTAATTGTCAAGGAGCCAGAGGCTGTCGCCCTTGTATCCGTTGGGGTGAAAAACAACTGCGGGTGAAATGCCAAGCTTAACAGCAGCGGCATAGCTCCAGAGCATTGCGGCCATTTCTTCGCCTTCCTTTTCAGTCATGCCCCCGGTTACATTTCCATGAAGTAATTTTCGTTCAGCCGCGGTGGTAACGGCAATGTGGCCGGCTTCATGCAGGAGGTCGCCGGGATATAATAATTTTTTTCTGTCGAAAATGAGCGTCCCGTTCTGAATGTCGAGGCCGGGAACAAAAGTAACATCGCCTGTAAGGCCTTCCTGTACATCGATCCCAACGCTGCTGATGAACTCAACCAGCCGGTTAATGAGTGCGTCTTTTTCAGTGGTGGTAGTTTCGCTTAATGCCATGTTCATATAATCCGCTAATGTAGTTTTTTTAGTTTTCCTTATTTGCTCCCGCCGCTTTTTATTTCTCTTAAGGCAGTTAGCCGTGAAAATTTATTTGGCTGCTGATTTTATATTTATATATTTGATCGACAGAACATTTTTACACGTTAAACCGGCAATGATTTTCTACTCCCGATCATTCCGGAAAAATTTATCTTCATTTTAATAATACTGCTTGTTATGAGATCATCATCACGCTTCCTTGTGTTATTTTTTGTTTGTGCATTCTTTCGCTCGTTTGCACAGGAGGTGCAACCCGCTGCCGACAGCATCACGCCTCCTTCAGCAATGCCTCTTCATTCATCACCGGCCGACCACACGGGCAGCCTTACTATTGAGAAGATCGTGTTAAAGCCTGCCTGCGGAGAGCCAACGGATGGGCAAATGGCCAAGTTCGGCGATACGATCGAATTCACTATTTCAAATGTTGAAAGGCTGCGCGACAAGAGGACGCTTGCCAACCCGATCATCCTGTATGCCAACAGGCTTCCGCTGGAAGGCATCGTCGGGCATTTCAGGATCAGCGATATGCAGAAGCTGGAGTTCATCCTGGTGCAATCGGCAATAGACCATTCCGACTGGAATGAGATCCTGAGAACAGGCTTTAATAAAAAAACGCTGTTCGTAAATGTAGGTTTGAAAGATGGTTCCCTCATGTCGGAAACCTCGGTGCCGCTCACTTTTCACCTGCGTTCCATGCTGGAGTTCATTCCTTTTTTAATGCTTGTCTTTTTCCTTGTAGTGCTTACGATCTATCTCGTATGGAAAAAAGGCCTCCTCCGGGTAAATACCGGCGGCGATAATTCCTACAGCCTTTCCACGCTGCATTTGTTTTTCTGGACAAGCATCATTCTCATCTCCTATTTTGTGATCTGGTACACCTGCAATGATATCAATGGTATTGAGCCAAGCTGCCTGATCCTGATCGGGATCAGCGCCGGTACGGCCAGCGCGGGCACTATCATCAACAACTCGCTTAAAAAAAGCCAGAGCCCCGATCCTGCAGATGTGAATAAAACGCAGGGTTTCTTCAACGATATCTTTTCCGAAAACAAAGCGATCAGCATTCACCGTTACCAGATCGTGGTGTTCAACCTCGTAGTGGGTGTGTTCTTTCTGTACAACGTTTTTTCCGAATTGAAAATGCCTGTGCTGAATGAGACCATTTTAACGCTGCTGGGGATCAGCTCCGCTACTTATGCATCCCTGAAAGCGATTCAGGTGAAATCGGCAAATGACAAGGAAGAGGCGAGGGAAAATGTAGGCAATGTAAATGTAAACCCGCCTGTTGATAATACTTCAGTTAATTAATCCAACCAAACACATTATGGCAGATACCACATTCCTACCGGCCTTTTTTCAGAATAATGCAGCAGCGTCTTTTGCGAACAGCGCGGACCTGAATGCATTTTTCATCAAGAAGAAAGGTACAGATTTCATCACATGGTTCAATGCTGCCCTTGCGCAGAAGAATTACTGGGGCGCTGCAGGCGGCGGACAAAGCGTTAAGATGGCAACCGATGCGGATGCGCTCAGCAGGTTCAACCAGTTATGGGACCAGATCCCCGTACTGTTTGGTACGCCTTCTATCAACCTGCTGCAGTTCATTTCGCTGATGAGCATTGTGAACAATGAAACCGGCGGTTCCGTAAAGCCGATCACCGAAAGGGTTGGAAATGCTGCAAACCCGGCACTTGCATACGCATTCAATAAGATCCCCGGAATTAAAAGGTCGTACAATACCCTCGATACGAATATTACCGCCTATGATCTTTTTCACAACGCGGATTACATTGCGCAGTTTGGAAAATTACCGATGGGCGCGCAATTGGTAAATACAACGAACGTCGCTTTCAAAGGCGAGATATGGCCTGCAGGGGTCAATACAGCGACTGATCCGGCTGTGAACGGATTTGTTATTGAAGCCGATTTCTTTAAGTTCAGGGGCCGCGGATTCATCCAGACAACGAACAGGGGGAACTACAAAGCGCTTATTAATTTTGTGCTTGCATACAAGGGAACAAATCCGCTTGTGCTGCAATACCAGAAGAAATGGGCAGGAAGCGCCGCCGATAAGATCGCGACCATTTCAACGAATGCCGACTGGGATGCTCTTTTCCAGAATTCACAGATGGCCATTCCTGCCGCAGCGATCTCGGTGCATAATAAATTATCGGGAGCATATCTTGGTAAGATCACCATGACAGCTGGGGCAGAGGCAAGCGTAAAAAAAATGGGATTTGCGATCGCCGGTGGCGGCGCATCAACATACGCATCGTTGTTCCTGAACAGGGTGGTGCAGATCGCCAACGCAATTTAACTCAGCTTCCGAGGCGGTTGCCTTTTTTGAACCCGAATAATGCAAGGCGGTGCCCGGGATAAAAGCCTTCTTCACAATACATCACATCCACGCGGATCGTCCTGTTATCACAACAGGCAACAATAAGCCCTTTGCTTTCATCCAGTTCCAGTATGGTTCCCGACAGTGTGTTTTCGGGCACCTTCACTGCTGATAAGGAAACGTCGGTAATACCGAACGTCCATCCGTTGCCTTTTGTGCCCGCACCTTTATTCCAGGGGTTGCAGGCTTTCACCAAAGCTCTTACTTCCACCATTGGCATGCTGTTCCAGTCGATGAACAGATCTGCCGGCTTAGGCCTTGCGTACCATTTCGCTTTGCTGTGATCCTGCGGCTCCGGCTTTAAGCTGTTAGTCATCAGCCCCTGGATAAGCTTCCCGCTCAGTTCAACACCTGCATAGGCAAGCTGTGTGCAGAGCATTCCGAATGTGGTTTCAGGTGAGAGCGACAGCTGCTGGCTGAGAAGAAGGTCGCCTTCATCAAAGCTTTCCGTCATTTTGTGTACGCTTACACCCGCTGTGGCGGCCCTGTTCCGGATCATCCAGAAAAGCGGGTTGCTTCCTCTCCATTCGGGAAGAGGGGCATAATGAAAGTTGATGAAGCCGTGTTTGGGAATTGAAAGGCATTCGGCCGGTATACGCCACGGGAATGTTTTTACAAGCACTACATCAGGCTGGTGCTGCATGAGCCAGGCGCTAAGGTTGGCGCTGAAATTTTCTTTTGTGAATGGCTGCACGGGCACTTTTCTGCCTGCACACACCTGCCGGATGAGCAGCTGAACTTCGTTTGCACGGTCCGTTATGCCAACGGCAGCCAGCAGCCCGCTTTGTGCAAGCTGGCTGAGAGCGGGAAGCGCAAGGCGGTCGTTGCAGAGAATTGCGATGCGCATCAGATGCAGAGGTAATTATTTTTCCAGTCGGAAGTGCTTTCCAGCCTTGTTGCTATGAGGGAGAGGTGCAATCCAGGATCGGCCGGCATCTGTTCCCCAAGGACCAATGCGCATTTTCCGTTTTCGCCTTCTGTGATAGCGGCATTGTATAAAGACCCGTATGAATAATGCGTGTCGGGGTGAAATGTTTGTTTGCCTCTCGGGCTTTCGAATGACCAGCTTTTTAATGCATCCGGGGCTATGGTTTCACTTTCAAGAAGATGAGCGGTAACAATACCTGCTTCCCATCCCAGTAAATGAAAAATGGTGGCAGCCTTTTTCTTTTCTGTCTTTATTGTTTCAATGAATAACTGCTGCGCATCATTCTGAATGTGAGATGACCATGGAATAACGGTGTTGAATGTTCCGCCCGGGAATTCCATTTTATGAAGCAGCTGTTCCTCTGCCATGAAGGAAGAGCAATAAAAAGGGAGTGAAACTGCTTTTGCCCCGTTGTGCTTGAGTGCGCTCATAAAAAGCTCAGCGAGATACGTGCTGAAGGAAGCGCATACGGCTTCTGCGCCTGAAGATTCCAGCAGGTCCATGTACTGGCTGATGTTAAATTCGGAGATCTTAAAGGGGCTTACATAGTTAGCACATACAATTCCATTGTTTTCCTCCACAGCCTTAGCAACAGCCCAGGGTGCGCGATAGCCGCCATCATAAAAAGAGGTCGCCTTTAAGATCCTTTTTCCGCCTTCTGCCGCTTTCCATCCTGAGATATATGCGGCTTCCATTCCCTGCAGGGAAATGTGGAAAGCGTAGGGATGCTGCATGCTTTCAGGATGCTGTACGCCGGCATCAAGAAAAATAAAAGGCCGCTGAGTGGTGTTTGACAATGAATAAAGAGGTTCTGCATTCCGCGGATTGGAGTATGCTATGATAAGCTGTACATCATCCTGAAGAATAAGTTTTTCTGCTTTTGAATAATTAAGGGCTGCATCATCACCGTAGCCTATGTTCTCTGAAATGAACTGTATATTATCTTTTCCGGCCTGCTTAAAATAAGAACGAAGGCCATCAATTATATCAAAGCCCATAGAAGGGTAATCGGTAGAGCGGGGAAGGAGGACACCTATGCGAAACGACATAAAATTTTTTTTGGTAACAAAAATGAAAAGAAAATGGGAACATAGTGTTCCCATTTTCAAAAAAAGTAAAAATTAAAAATTAATTGCGTGCAGGATAAACACCATACTGGCAAATAATGTAATTGAGCCCCAATACAGGGTTCTGGGTACTGAATGGCACATTTGAGCCTACCGGCGACATCGTGATATTACCGGTAAAAGGCTGCATATTCGTGCTTGGAGCACCTGCATAGGCAAGTCCGCCATTGGTAGTGGTTGCAAAAACTCCTCCACCCGGATTAGGTGAGCTGCCGGTGGCCGAGCATTTTTGATCCGCAGTGATCGATACCGGGTGAATGTGAGCCGGCATTTGAGCCGCACTTAAAAGAGCTTGTGTCGAACCACCCACTTGTCCAAGTGTATATGGCGACAGGCCCTGGCCTGATCCTGCACCTACAACGGTACGTCCGCGCAGGTCCGGCAGTGCAAAAGTAGTAGTTCCATTTCCTCCGTAAACTGTACCGAGAATAGAAAATAAAGCAGTGTTGCTTGCAATGTTAATGACCTGGCCCTGGCAGAATGCCCAGTTCTTTGGTGCAAAGTTGCCTGCAAAGCAAGTTGTATATCCGATAACTCCTTCCATATTTTTCTGTGATTTTAAAGGTTTTTAATTTGATTGTTTAGTTGCGTGAAGGAAAAATTCCTTCAACGGCAATGATGTAATTCATTGCAAGGTATGGTGAAATAATGTTGATGGGCATGCTGCCACCTGCAATTGTTGAAGCGGATACACAGCTTGAAGAAAGGAGCGAATCCCCGGAATCGCTGGCTGCATAGTTACTGCTGCCTGTTGCTGCTGCAGGAAATGCACCGTTCGGATTATCGGTTGTTCCTGCCGCATTCAGTGCAGGAGGATTCCCGCTAAAAGTCAATAACCCGTGGTTGTGAACCGGCATTTGGGCTGACGTAACCGATATATTCTCTGTTCCGCTCATTTGTCCGAGTACGTAATTGGAAAGTCCCGGGCCTTGTCCCTGGCTGTTAGCGATCCTTCCGCGCATGTCGGGAAGCGCAAAGGTTGTTTGTCCGTCGCCACCGTAGGTAGTTCCGATTAATGCGAAAAGTGCATCGTATTCTGCGATAGCCAGGAGCTGTCCCTGGCAGAACATCCAGCTGCGGGGCGCGAAGTTACCGGCAAATATGGTAATGTTAGCGAGATATGGTTCAATAAACATGATTTTTAGTTTTATAGTTTATAATAAAAGAGGTTGAAGACAGATTACAATTAGTTGCGGCTCGGGAATAGCCCGTACATGCAGATAATGTAATTAAGCGTCAGGTAAGGCTCAAGTATAGAAACAGGCTGAGAACCGCCGGCAGCTCCGATGGTAACCGAATACGCAGGAGCTGTCATTGTAGCATTTGCACCTGCAGTTGCATACATGCCCGGGAATATCGAGGGAGTCTCATTTGCAGGATCCGCAGAATCAGCTGCAGTATTGTCGGCCTGGAGCCTGATCGACACAGCTCCGTCGTGAACGTGCGCCGGCATGTTACCGATGTTAAGGATTGTTGCTTCTGTTCCCTGCACCTGTCCGAGCGCAACATTCGGGAGTCCGGCTCCCTGGCCCGTGCCTATCGGCGTACGCCCGCGAAGATCAGGTAAGGCGAATGTGTTAATGCCGTTACCACCAAACGTGGTCCCAAGCAATGAGAATAATGCCTGGTTCTGTGCGATCGGCAATAACTGACCGCTACAGGATGCCCAGTTCTTTGGGGCAAAGTCAGCCCCAAAGCATGTTACTACTGCCATTGTTCCTTCCATAAGAAATAAGATTTTTTTGGTTTAGATTCTGTGTAAGAATAGATGGGATATCCGGAGTAGCGAATTCACATTATTCTGAGCGAAAGGTATAAAAACAAATGTACCTTCAAAATATTTTTGTTATTTAGGGCTTGGAAAGTTATGAACAATTACTTTTTGTATTGCTGAAATCCGTTGATAGCTGCGGTTTACCAGCCCTTAAAAATTTATGCCTTAATAGAAATGAATGATTCCTTTCCACTGCCCATAGAAATTGATGCGCAAAAATTAGCTGCCGATCTTACTACCTGCCTCGAGGCACAGTGGAAGGAACACTTTAATACACGCGACTACTCGGGAAGCTGGACTGCCATCGCTTTGCGCTCCCAGTCGGGAAATGCGCAGGATATATACGCGAACAACTCGGAGCTTCCCTTTGTAAACACACCATTGCTGGAAGAATGCAATTATTTTAAATTTATCCTGGATCAGATCCATTGCGAAAAAGAAACCGTGCGGCTGTTGCGTCTTCAGCCAGGCAGCGTTATAAAAGAGCATCGCGATCAGGGCTTAGGTTATCGCTTCGGTGAGTTTCGCCTGCATATCCCGATCATAACCGATGCCGCTGTTGAATTTATTGTCGGCGGAAAAAACATCCCGATGAAAAAAGGCGAATGCTGGTATGCCGACTTTGACCTTCCGCACAGCGTGAAGAACGACAGTGAGCGTGAGCGCATCCATCTTGTGATCGACGGGAAGCGCAATGAATGGACGGATGAATGGTTCAGGTCTGCAGGATATGATTTTGCAGAAGAGAAGGAGCAGCTGCAGCCAAAGTATACCGAGGAGATGATCAATAACATGATCGAAGGGCTGGAAAAGATAAATACGGAAACGTCCCGTAACATGATCGCGGAGCTGCTCGAACGGAAAAAAAAGATCGCTGAAAGAAAAACGGTGGAGCAGGTTGTTGATCCCTCAAAACGGCCTGTTCCTTCAAAAGTATTCATGGATAAGAGCGGGCTGCGCTTCCGCTGGACCTACACCGGAACAAAGCGCTTCACAGAGCCGTTCTTCAGCGATACGCTTGCCGTATGCAAAGGCTTGCCGGAGAACAGGCAGCGTGTCGAAACTCCGGTGGAAGAGCTTTTCCGGCATGCAGAAGCGATCGATGCCATTGAACCATCTGCATTTATTTTTCATGTTTCAAGATGCGGTTCCACGCTGCTTTCGCAGATGCTTTCGGAAAGCGAGCGCTGCATTGTGCTTTCCGAGGTGCCGTTACTGGATGATCTGCTCCGGCTGGATCTCAGCTATCCGGGGATGTTTGATGAAAAGCTTACCGACCGGCTCTTTAAAGCGGCAGTACGGCTGTATGCGCGCCGTTCGGAGAAGCGGGAAACACACCTGTTCATCAAATGCGACAGCTGGCATACGCTGTTCTATGGCCGCATCCGCCGCTGCTTTCCGGCAGTGCCGGTTATTTTATTATACCGCTCAGCAATGGAGGTGGCCCGCTCACAGGATAAGATGCGGGGAATGCATGCTGTTCCCGGAGTGCTGCCGGCTTCCATATTCAGACTGGAGGAGAAGGATCTTCCTGAAATGAGCCAGGAGCTGTACTTTGCGAAAGTGCTGGAAAGTTATTTCAGCGCGTATGAAATGATCCTTGAGAAAGACCGCCGCGCATTTCCACTTAGCTATCATGAAGGCGCTGAAGCGATGCTGCAGGTTATTATGAAGCATACGGGCTTTGTGCCGGATGAAAAAGAAATGGCTGCGATCCGGGAGAGGACACGCTATCATTCCAAGGACCGGAGCGCGGTTTTTGAAGAACGGCAGGAAGAAAAGCCCGTACCGGAATATATGCGAAAGGCCTGTGAAGCTTTTCAGCGGATGGAACACCAGAGAACCCTGAAATAGATCCTGATCATTTTTTGATCTCCGCCAGCTTCATCTTTATAAAGGGAAGCGCTTTATTGGCCTGCTCATTGGAAGGATCGATGCTCAATGTTTTTTCCCAGCAGGCTTTTGCCTCTTCCAGCCTGTTCGTTGAATAATAAGCGCCGCCAAGATCCGACCAGTAGGAGGCATTGCCGGGATCGGTCTTACAGGCCCATTCCAGTAATTTCACCGCATTGCCGAATTGCTTCTGCTGCCCTTCGCTGAGGCCTCTTTTATAAGCAAGCGCAGCAAAGGTTGCTTTATGCGGCTTCGAATCGAAGATCGAAAATCCTTTGTCCCACAGCACAAACGCACTGTCGTAATTGCCCATGTGGTAATAGCATACGGCCTCGTTGAAATAAGCATTTCCAAATTTGGGATGGATCCGTATGGCGTGCTCGGAATACGCCACCGCCTTTTTCAGCAGGCCGGTTTTTTCGCTGCTGTGCGCAGGCTCAAATGCCATGTTCACCATCGCAACGGCTGCGTTCGCATTACAGAGCGCGCTGTTGGGTGAGGTTTCCACGTCTTTCAGAAATAATGTATGTGAATTTTTCCAGTCCCTGTTGCGCGGAACAACGATCATCACAGAACCAATGAGCACAATAACGAGAAAGGTGTTCGCGATAGAGGCAAAGCTGCGCGGACTTAGTTTTTCCTTCAGCTGCTGAAGGCCAAGGCCAAGGGCAAGGCAGAATGCAAAGGAGGAGTGAAAGAGGAAGCGCTCTCCCATGCTTGCGCCAATGTTGAATACAAGGTTGCTGACAAGGAACAGGTTGCTGAAATAGATGATGCCGATCAGCCCGTAAATATTCCGCTGCACGATCAGCCGCACAGTAAAATAAAGAAGTGTGCAGTGAAGCAGGATGGATGCCCATACGTCCCAGCTGGCGAAAGTGCGGTAAGCGATCTGCGCATACGAATAATCGGCGCTGAGCGGGAATGGCTTGAGGAGGAGGATAAAATATTTCAGGAGAATGTACAGCTTTGTCGCGAGCTTTTCGGCTCCCGTTGCAAATACATACGCATTGTTAAGCGGGTCCATCTGCTCGGGCGCACCCCAGCCTACGATCTTTCCACGGATAAGCGCATAGGCAGCAAAGATCGCCATCAGCACCCAAATGCTTTTAAGTGCATTCTTCAGGGTGTAGTCCCTGAGCGTATATGCTGCAACAGGCAATACCGCCAGCAGCGTGATCGCGTATTCCTTCGAGAGAAGCGCCGCTATGAAGCAGAGAGAAGTACTGATAAGGTTTTTCCTTGTGGGTACATCCAGGTATTTTAAATAAGAGGAGATGGTAAGGATGTAAAAGATGAGCGAAAGGATCTCATCACGGCTTTTAATGTTTGCCACCACTTCGGTATGGATGGGATGCAATGCAAAAAGAAAGGCGGCTGCAAAAGCTGTAGTTAGGCTCAGCTTCAGGTCCCGGAAAATGAAAAGGAAGATCAGCATCACCAGCAATCCGTACAGGGCCATGTTCACAAAATGCTTGGGGCCGGGTGAAAATCCGACGAACTGCTGCTCGATGGCGAAGGATGCAACGGATAAGGGACGGTAGCGGCCGCCGCTCAGCTTGTTGCCTGTAACCTGCGCATCTTCTAAATAGGAAGCGAACATGTCGGTTGAGAAGATCTCCTTTATTCCTGCAAAGCCTTTTTGTACCGGCTTGTTCCCTGAAACAATGATCTCATCATCGAAGGCATATTCGTTTTTTATGGTGTTGAAATAAACGCCAACCGACAATGCAAATAAGAAGAGAAGAATGTAAGGCCGCTTGATGGTATTTAAAAATTCCATTTATTTTTTATTTTTTTTGAATGCATCGTAATACATGTTCGCATTCAGCGTATCGCCCAGCTTGTTGTAAGTGAGGGCGAGAAAGTAGAGCGGCTGCGGGTTCTCGGGATTCAGCTTATACGATCGGTTGAAAGCCCTGATGGCTTCCTGGTCCCTGTTGCTCATCGCCAGCGCATTGCCGTAGTTCAGGTAAAGGTCGGCCGATGTGGAATCAACCTGCAGGCCCTTTTCATATTCCTTGCAGGCTTTGTCATATTCTTTCTTAGTGAACCATGCAGTGCCAAGTATATTGTACGATCCGATCATCCTGTTGCCAAGCGTATGCGCTTTGTCAAGATAAACAATGGCGCTGTCGGGCTGCTGCGACCTGTAAAACGACTCGCCCATATTTGCATACAGCTGGTGGTCCTGGGAGTTGATCAGGAGCGCTTTCCGGTAGGTGCCGATAGCTGCGGCATATTCTTTCCGGCGTGAATACAGGCTTCCGGAATTGATGAGCGCATCGTAATAGGAAGGATCGATGCTGAGACAGAGGCCGAATTCCTTTTGCGCTTCCGCTTCTGCATCGGTTTTTTTGTACATGTTGTTCATCAATGCAGTAGCGTAATTATAATGCGCGCGCGCACTGTTCGGCACTGTTTTCACGTCACTCGCAAACAGTGTTGGATCGTCTTTCCAGTCGGCGTTGCGCGTATATGTTTTTACGGAGAAGAGCAGCAGCACAGGAATAAAAACATAGGCAGCCCTGGAAGCCGGAAAGTTTTTCAGCAGGTCGGTTTTCGATAAATAAAACACCAGCCAGCATATTAAAAGCGAAGAGCCGATGGTGGAAACGAATAAGAACCTGTCGGCCATGGTGGCGCCGATATTAAAGAAAAGATTTCCCGTAAGGAAGAGCGGAAGAAGGATAAAGGCAATGCCAATGCCGATAAAAGGATCCTTCCTGAAATAACGGAAGCCCGCGAATACCGTAAGGCCAAATAAAAATAAGCCCAGCAGCGCAAGCGGAGAAAAGAGCCCGATGACTGGGATCTGGTTGAAGGAGTAATCATACGACATCTGGTAAGGATATACCAGCTTCATGAGGTAGCGTGCAAAGATCCCGAGCGCCGTTGCTTTTTGCTCTATGAAGGACGCGCCCACAAGGCTGTTGTCGTTACGGGTGTATTGGATCACCGCAGAACCGGCGGAATGGATCACATACTGATGCAGGAGCAGCCATACAACAGAGGTGATGATGAGGTTGAGCCTGTTCCGGAGGATCGTGATGATATTTTTTTCCTTTAAATAATCGAAGAGAAAGATCAGCGGTAAAAAGATGATGGCTCCTTCCTTTGATAATAAGGACAGAAAAAAGAAGAATGCGCTTAGCAGCATCGCCAGCATTTTATTTCCCTCTGTTTTAAAATACAGGTAATTGCAGCAGAGGAGGAAAAAGAGGAGGGCGAGGATCTCGTCGCGGCTTTTGATGTTGGCCACCACTTCGGTATGCAGCGGGCTTACAACGAATAGGAGTGTGGCAAACAGGAAAAAGAGCGGGTTCGTTCTTTCGAACAGCCTGCTGAAAGTGCGGTAGAGCAGGCAGCACACGATCGCATACAAAAGAATGTTCATGAAATGGTGGATCGCCGGGTTATCGGGGCTCAGCTGGTATTCAACAGCGAACATCACCATCGACATGGGCCTGTACAGCCCCGCGTTGGATTCCCAGAAGCCCTGCCAGTAAAAGGTGCTGAGAAGCTTTGGAATGCCGCTGATGCCTTCCTTCACGATCGTGTTTCGTTCGATCACGGCGACATCATCCAGCACAAATCCGTGCTTCAATGTGTTTGCATACAGCAGCAGGGCAAGCGCCGAAATGATGATGTAAGCAGTTTTGGGAGCTAAGGTAAAACGAATGGCAGTTTCTTTCTTTGACATGCATTACAAACGTAAAGAAAAAAAACAGAATAAAAATGCGGATTGATGCACTTCTTAATATTGCTTCAGCGGAAGCACAATGGTGACCGTTGTGCCCCTCTGCTCGGTGGAATCGATCGAGATGCTTCCCTGGTGATTGTCGAGCACCTTTTTGCAGATGGCGAGCCCGATGCCGCTTCCGGGCGATTCATGGTTCAGCTGCTTCAGTATTGCAAACACGTATTCCTTGTGTTTGTTGTCGAAGCCTTTGCCGTTATCGGTGATGGTAAGCCGCACCACATCCTGGTAGTCGTACTTGCGGTCATTCATTTTATAAATGTTGTCCTGGTAGATCACGGAAGTTACATTGATGGTGACTTCATCCTGCTTTCTGAATTTCACAGAGTTGCTGATCAGGTGATAGAACAGCATCTTCAGGTCAGCGAATAATCCTTCAACCACCGGGAGCTTGTCGCATTTAAAGTTCAGCGCTTCAAATCCTGTCTTTTTCAATACATCCAGGCAGGCTTCATCCAGGCAGCTGTTCAGATCCACTTCTTCAAACTTTCCTTCATGCAGGCCCAGCCCGATAAATGCATTTAAGGAGGAGTTGATGACCTTTAAGCGGTTTGCCGTTTGGGTGATCTTGAGCAGGTAATCCTCATCATCTTCCGTTCGCCCCAGCCTGGAAAAAACAAGGATCTTCCGCACGCATTCCTGCATTTCATGATTAATGATATTATTGAACTGCAGTAAGTTGTTATTGACCTGGTTCAGCTGGAGGATCTTTTTGTCGAGCTCGAGGCTGTGCAGGTCGGCTTCCCTACGCGCTTCCGTGAGCGCCCTGTTTTCCCTCAGCGCTTCTTCGGCCTGCCTTTTTGCGGCCAGGATCTCCTCCTCATATTTCCGCCTGTTGTGCACCGGCAATATTACGCAGGTGTTTATGACCGGATCCCGCTCTTCGTTACGCAGCGAGCTGGTGATGACCGGGATCAGCGAAGAGTCCTTTGCAGATAGATTCAGGAAGATCTCATCAACCTTCTTCTGCATCTTCAGTAAAGGGAAAAAATGAGTTTGGAAGAAGATCCGCCCTGCAATGTTCAGCACCGATTCAAACTTCGCCCCTTCGAGCTCCGTTTTTGTATAGTTGAGCATAGCGCAGAGCGTATCATTCACCGCGATGATGATCCCTCTGTCGTTAAAGGTGACATACCCGTTTGGAGCTTTATCGAGTGCCGGGTCCAAATCGCTTAGTTCGATTGCATTGCTAAATATTCCTTGATCACCCGAATGGTTTCCTCCGGTGCGCTCATGTGCGGACAATGGCCTGTTGCTTCCAATACTTTCAGGGAGCTGTTCGGGATGTTCTTATGCAGGTACTCGCCAACTTCAAGCGGTGCGATAATATCATCGGAGCATTGCATGATCAGGGATGGCGTGGTTACTTTTTCGAGGTCTCTCCTGTTGTCAGACAGGAACGTTACTTCGGCAAACTGCCTTGCAATTACAGGATCGGTAGAGCAGAAGCTTTGTGTGAGCTCTGCGCCCAGCTCCGGCTTGCCCGGGTTTTTCATAATGGCAGGCGCCAGGAAGTTGGCCCAGCCGATATAATTGTTCTCCATTGTATTCAGGAGCTCAAGGATGTCTTTTTTATCAAAGCCGCCTAAGTAGCCTTCATCATTGATATACCTTGCAGAAGGCCCGATCATGATGATGTTCGAAAAGTACGCGGGCTTTTTTATCGCGGCAAGCGCTCCCACCATGCTGCTTACGGAATGTCCTACAAAAATCGCGTCCTTCAGGTTCAATGCCTCACAGATCTCGAGAACGTCTTCCGCGTATCCTGCAAGATTGCTGTAGCGCTCTTTGTTGTAGGAGTGAATGTCGGAATGGCCTGCGCCTACATAATCGAAGAGCACTATTTTAAATTTATCCTCGAACGCAGGAGTTGCATAGCGCCACATATTCTGGTCGCATCCGAATCCATGTGCAAAGATCATTGGTTGCGTGCCTTTGCCGCTAACCTTTACATTGTTTCTGGTAAGTACGTTTGATGTCATGAGTAAAGAGTTTTAAATGGTTGGTGTATGAAAATAGATGGATGCAGGATCGGAGCTCAAAAAGCTTTTGAAATTGTGATCGATATGCTCAACAACCATGTGAAGCATTTTCTTTAAGTCGTCCGGCTCATCGGGCTTCACGCAATAGCTTGCGGCGCCGAGGTCGTACGCGATGTTAATATCCCGCTGGTTGGAGGATGTGGAAAATATAATGATGGGAATGCTCTTCATCCTGCCATCCTTCTTGACCTTCGTGAGGAACTCCCAGCCCGTCATTACCGGCATGTTGATATCCAGGAAGATGATCTCCGGCACACTGTTCTTGGCATCACCGAGATACTCCAGCGCATCTTTGCCATTGGAAGCGCGCAGGCATCCGATGTCCTGTGATACCTGGTTTAAGGCCCTGCAAAAGAGCTTACGGTCATCTTCATCATCATCAACGACCATTATGTGTTTGTCTTTAAAATCCATATTTGAATTTATCTAATGTGAGTAAAGAGAAACCCTAACGCTTCCTGTTATAATTCATTCCTGCAAAGATACTTTTGACATAGAAGATCAATGTGGAAATGCCTCCACGATTTTTAAAAAAGAAAAGTATGCCAATCCGAGGTTTTAAACGTATTTTCACAAAGCTTCTGAACATTTGTCAAACGCTGCCATATTCACAGAACCAGCCAAAACAATAGCCCGGAGGGGCAAATAAATAGCCAAAAGGTGTTAAATACAGCCCTTAAATAGAATTTGCGCCTTTCAGAAGCGTTATTAAAAAGCCCTCACAACAGAACGGGGGCAAACCGTAATGAAAAATAAAACCTTGTACGCTGCAATTGCAGGCTTCCTGCTTTCTGCAAATGTATTTTCTGCAACATATTATGTTAGTCCGGCAGGCAACGATGCTGCCTCGGGAACATCTGCTGCCCCGTGGAAAACGATCTCGAAGGTGAACAGCATGGCCCTTTCGCCCGGGAGCACCATTCTGTTTGAAGGCGGCAAGACATTCAACGGTGAAATTATCCTCGATGCAAATGATGCAGGCGATCCGGCAAACCTCGTGAAGATCTCTTCATACGGCACCGGACGTGCGATCATCAATTCAGGCGCCGACGCAGGTTTTTATGCCTATAATACATCCGGATTCACTCTTTCCGATCTTGTTTTTGAAGGCTCGGGAATGACGAGCAACATTTCCGATGGCGTTTTCATTTATACCGACCTTGGCGGTGATGTAAAGCTGAGCACTATCAATCTCCGGAACCTCGACATTCACGATTATGGAAAGACAGGCATAACCCTTCTTTCCCAGCGCGGAAATACGGGCTATAAAAATGTGATGATCGATAGCATTCATGTATCGCAGGTGAGGGAGAATGGGATAGTGACCCGCGGATTTACCATGCAGACGCACATCGGCTGGGCGCACCAGAATATCGTAATTAAAAACACGGAAGTGAACAATGTTCCCGGTTATTCCGATGCTTCCACGCACAGGGGAAGCGGGATCATTTTAGGGCAGGTGGATAACGGCCTGGTCGAAAAAAGCGTTGCCCATCACAATGGCGCAGGGAATACGCATTGCGGCGGCCCGGGCGGAATCTGGGCATGGGATTGCAACAATGTTACGATCCAGTTTTGTGAGAGCTATAAAAATTCGGGCGGAACAGGCTGCGACGGGCTCGGATTCGACCTCGATGGCGGCGTTACCAATTCCTTTCTTCAATACAATTATTCGCATGATAATGACGGTGCCGGCTACCTGTTGGGGCAGTACGATTATGCGCGTCCATGGTCAAATAATGTGGTAAGGTATAACATCAGTGAAAACGACGGACGTACAAACTCCGGCGGCATTACCCTTTTCAAAGGGCCGGGAACAACTATGGCGGGCGCGAAAATATACAACAATACGGTTTATGTGAGCCCGTCCGCAACAAATTCGGGGCTGAGCGCTTTTACAATAACCGACTGGTATACGGGCATTATCGGTGTGGTCGCTTACAATAATATTTTTCAAAGCACCGGGAGTGTGAAGCTGGTGAACGTGCCTGCAGGGTATAGCGCTTTTTTCGCGGGGAACCTGTATTGGGCATCCGGCGGCTCTTTAAAGATAAACTACCAGGGAACAACCTATAACAGCCTTGCCGGCTGGCGCGCAGCTACTGCCAATGAGCAGTCGGGCGTAACTCCAACGGGTATGGTGGCGAATCCTTCGATGCTGAATCCCGGCAATGGAGGAACTGTTTTTCCCAATCCCACCAGCCAGCTCAATGCGTATCAGCTGGATGGCAGCTCTGTAGCATTTAATGCAGGCCTCGATCTGCAAAGCTTGTATGGCATCAGCCGCGGCCCGAACGATTTCTTTAGCAATGCCATTTCTGCCGGAAGCTTATACAGCATTGGCGCGCATGAACAGGTACCGGCTTTGGCCACGAATGTTGAAGCGCTGAATGGTACGGTGCGGAAAGAGATCTCCGTGCAGCCAAGCCTTTTGAAAGCCGGGGATCCGCTTTTTATAAAAGACGCTGAAATGCCTTATTCGATCGAATTGATCTCAGTTGCCGGAAGCACGGTGCTGAAGGATGAGGCGGTGGAGTCGGAGGCGTATGTTCTTCCCTTTGTAGCCAGCGGAATGTATGTGGTGGTGATCCTCGACAATAGCGGACGGAGAAAAGTGAATAAGATCATGATCCAGTAATGAAACAAAAGTAGGAGCACGGTGAATTAGTTGATCGTGATCTCTAAATTGATCTCGGAAACGATCCTTATGCTTTTTATCGGCCCTTCAAACCTGTAGTTATTGTCATCAAAGGTAAGCGGCTGTCCGCTCACGATAAAGTTCTTCGGATACCTGAAAACGCTCCCGTTCTTATTCTCAAAGATGAACAGCAGGCTGAGCGAATGATCCAGCGGGTGTTCGATCTTCAGGTACAGCTCGCTGAGCGTTTGTGACATTTTGCCTTTCAGGTCTACAGGCACTTCAATTCCCTTTTTAAGCAGTAGTGTTTGTTTTGATATTTTATGGAGGTACATTTCTTGAATTTCTAAAGATCCGGTAATAAGATCCAAAGGTATTCAAAATGCGCGTAACCTGCGCTGATCACATCATCTTTAACGATACTTCCGCTATCGGTAGCTTAAGCATTTGGGATGTTACTTGTTAGCGCCTGAAAGTTTGTTATCTTTATAAAAAACAAACTTAAAAACAGGAAAATGAAAAAAAAGTTACTCCTTTTGGTATCGTGCTCAGCCTTTCTTTCAGCACACATTGTACAGGCACAGATCATTAATCCGGGATTTGAAACATGGTCAGCCGATGCGCTTGTTCCAACTGCAATGAACCCGAATACAGGCAACGGTTCAACCGGCTGGTGGGATTTTAACCTGTACAACAGCTCTTTTTTAGGAAGCAGCCCGATCTCGGTTACGCGCGTTACCGATACCGTGCATTCCGGCACATACGCTGCCCGGATCGAATCAAAGGTGTATACGCCGACTTCCTGGAACATCTATAACTCTTACGGGATTCCCTTTATCGGGCATCCGTACAATGATACGCTGGGGATTTTGTTTAACGGGAATGTGAATGTTTCTCCTGCATCGTACGCACCGGGTATTCCCTGCTCGTCGAAACTCACACAATACAAGTTCTGGTATCAATACAATCCGAACGGGAATGATACGGCAGAGTGCCGTGTGGCGCTGATCAGCAGCGGAACACTGGTAGCAGGCGGCGTTTTCAAAACAAATGCAGCAACTTCCGGATGGCAGCAGGCAACAATAAACTTTGCCTATATCAGCACACTGACACCTGATACCCTGTATGTATTGTATAGTGCAGCTTCACTGGACAGGAATCCAAAAGCCCATAGCGTACTATGGATCGATGATGTTACGGTTACATTGCCGACTGGTGTTGAAGAAGGATTGGATAAAGAAAACGCCATCCAAATTTTCCCGAATCCATCAAATGGCAATTTTTCAGTTGCCCATCAAATGAATAGCGGTAAATCTCAAACGGTTGAAGTGTATAATTTAGTAGGGGAGCTGATCTGGTCGGAAACGGGTAAGAATAGATCCACATTTAACATTAACATTTCACAAGCTCCCAAAGGGATTTATTTTGTGAGGTTTAATGATGGGGAGAGGGTTGTTATGGAAAAGGTGGTGGTGGAGTAAACTTTTCTTCGCCTGTGTATGTTTATCTAAATATTTGATTTTGTGATGATCACGGGTTTTAAATTATGTGGTTGGTGGTGTCGTAGTCCGATACGGTGGGTTTTGATTTTTGCTTTGGGCATAAGTGGATTTTAATTGCCCAAACGTCCAAAAGAAGGGAAAAATAAAAAAAGAGAATATATGAGACGGCAATGCTTGAGCTATCAAGATTTTTGCAAAAAAATGCTACCCCAAGGGTAGTATCTTAAATGTTTAACGAAAATACCTGCTGAGGTATAGAGGTTTTTTGGCAAGTCATTGCAACCTTGAAAGCCTTAGTATGTGGGGCTGTACCCGCCCGCCTAATTTGCTGACGTTTTTTATTTTTAATAATTAATTTTTTTTGAGGGTCATACTACTAGGATCTGTCTGCTCTTTAAAATTATTAATTGCTTTAAAATCGGAAGTAAAGTCTCCTAAAAATGTATATGTTTGACCATCTACTGAAACAGAAAAAGATAAATGATTATTAGTAACATTTATTAAAGGGATGTTTATTAGGTCTGTTTGCCCTCCGCCCATAAGTTTATATACTCCTGAATAAGTTGTTCCTGTTTTTGAAATTGTCAGTTCTGTAGTAATTGCTACACCGCTTACGACCTCATTGTTAGTGTAGGTTCCCGCTATGCTATAGTTATCACTTACAGTAATTGTAATGTTTTTATTTGGACAAGAAACTGGGTCATCTGTTCCGTAAAAAGCAAGTCTGAGTTTTCGTAAGGGATGGTTTTGATCAATAAAGGCTCCTCCGTCAGGTCCCTTTTGTGCTGGGCCTAATAGAATACAACCTTTAGAATGTTTTGGCTGATTACCCGAATGCATCAATATATCAGTTCTCAAGATTGGAATTTGGTTGCCAGGAACATTAGATACTTCTAATAGAAAATCACCTTTTATGCTCATTTTTCCTAGATCACTTTGAACAAAATCATGCCCAGAATTATATCTCATAAGTCCTTTGTATGTACCTGTTGGAATCTTAAGATTATTATTTTCAAATGCAGTACCTATTTCTTGACCGTTTAAAAATATTGTGCAATAGACAAGATTACCTACTATGCTATTTCTTTTAATTAAAATATCAAAATTATCTGCTTGAGCAGAACCGAGTGAACTGTTTGCAAATAGAATAATAACTATAGCTAATTTCTTGAAGTATGCTTTCATTGTTTTTGTTTAAATTATTAATACGATACAAATGTTGCCTATTGGTTTAAGGTTGCCCCTTCATTAATTGTAAGTTGACCATTATTCGTGTCTTCTGTTGATTTCATAGGTTTAATTTTTTGTTATTTTTTTAAAAGTTCCTCGATTCTTTGGGCAATAGCAGGATTTATTGCATCCGAAAGTGGTTCTGCCTTTTTTACTCCTTGTGCCACATTTATAGTGTCAATTTCGAGTTCAGACAGTTTAAAATAATCATATGTAAATTTTCCTTTTGAGCTATCAGCAACAACTTTGTATTTAATTATTTTTTGTTGATTTACTGTTTTTGTGAAATATTTGAGATGTGAAAAATAATCATCAAGATTTGGATGTACGAATCTATAGAGATTAGAGTTGTTGCCATCTTTTAAAGCTACATCCATATCTGTTACAAAGCTTACGTCTTCATTTTTTATACTCATATTACACCTTTTACATGAAATGCTGAGGTTATAGGTGTGAAACATGTAGTGTTTAAACTTGCTTTTAGGTAAAATGTGTTCTATATCTAATACCATTTTGAATTCACCATGACTGTTTTTTCTGCAATAGCAGCATTGTTCACCTTGCTGATCTCTATAATATTCCTTCAGTTTAGCTTTAAACTCTAAAAGGTCTTCATGATCCCAAATTTTTCCGCCAGCCTTTATTGCAGTTTCTATTGCTTTTGCGTATGTTGTAATGTCAAAGTTCATGTTATCCTATTTGAGATTGTGCAGATATTTCATTGGCAAGCTCTTTAACAGTATTGAGCACCTCAATTTGTTTGGGATCGTAAGAGTTCGTTGATATTTTAAATAGCTCATTTTCAAATGCACTTAACAGTATTTTTTTATTTGCTAATAGATTCAATAGTCGCACTATCCTATCTGACATAAAACGATTTTGTGGGGTTGTAATATCAAAAAACCTGAAAAATATTTCTTCAAGGTTTAAAGGTTCTTTCTTTTGAAGTTCAAATGTGAAATTTTCAGATTTATATATGTGCGGGTTTTCTATGAATAGTTCCGCACCATTTATTACTAATGGTGAATGTGTAGCAATAATTATCTTCGGTTGATACCGGTAGAAAATATCCAAAATAATTTTCGCATACTCTTTTTGCCACTTAGGATGTAAACTGTTTTCAGGTTCATCAATAAGAATTACTGTTTTTTCAGTTATTACCGTTGATAGATATACAATTGATGTGATTAAAACAAGTTCACCAGAACTGGCATCCAGCATTGAAATTGCTACATTTTTTTTGCGTAAAAATACTTCTATGCGCGATATTACCTGTAGATCTTTAAGTCGACCTTCCCACAGGATAAGTTCGGTTAGCGCTGATTTTTCAAGTTCAGAAAAACTAAAAGAGTCAATTTCTAACCATACAATATCATCAATTGCGGTAGATTCCCTTAGCATTTTCTCAAGAAGGAAACTAACCTTTTCTCTATCGTCTGCATTGAAATTTGAATTAGCTATTTTATTTCTAAAAGATTCACTTAATCCTTCTATTTTAAAGCCTATAACAGGATCGAAGTCAACATACTTTAATGCTTGGGAGGCATTTTTAAGACGTTGAATTTCACTTTCCGCTATGTTTTGTAATGCATTTTTAATTGTTGATCTGGCTTGTCGACGACCGGAACGTCCTCTAAGTGTTTTAAAATGCCTATGCCCGGCATCAAATTTATCATGTATCGAATTGGCTATTGCAATAACATCTTTACCTCTGGCCAAAAAGTGTTTAGATAGATTATTAAGTAAAGTACTTTTACCACTGCCGTTTTCACCTATTAAGATGCTGACATCTTCTGGGAAATGGTCTGTTCTCAGTATTTCTTGAGGAATATTATCAATCATAAAGTTTAATTAATTTGTACTATGTTTGGTACAAACATCGACTTTCCATTTTGCTTTTCAATGGACACTTTTCGACTTCTGTGACATTTTAGAACCGAATTATGGGAAGGCAATAGTTGCAATTAGAGGTAATTCTGGAGTAAGTGCAGGATGAAAGTAAGCGAATAAGCTGGCCGGTAACTGCTAATGAGGCCCTGGAAAGGGATAAGAAAGGTGACGATGAATGTAGCAAAGCAGAACTCCTTCGTCGTCGCTTTACCACACTGAGCAAAAGCCCCAACCGACAGGTTGGGGCTTTATGCTTTAGTGGAGTCGGAGGGATTCGAACCCTCGTCCAAACAAGGAATTAATATGCTTTCTACATGCGTAGCAGAATTTTAATTTTCGATAAGCTTAGGTAGTCCTGCCAACCATAAGGCTTACTTAGCTTCTTTATCTCATCACGGATCAAAGCTCTCCGCAACTATTTCTTCATTTGTTATGCTTCACAGGGGACGCAGAAGATCAGAGCTTCCCCGGAAACAAAGGCACTTAATACTTGGTATTAAGCAGCCATAGCGTAGTTAGACTCGCCATTTATAGAGTTTGAGAATTAGGATTAACGTGTCATATCCACAACACACGGCATGCTTACATAAAAATCGCACTCGCTGTCAAAACCAGACGACCCCATATTTTAAAGAACTTTCACGGTTACAAAGATACATAAAAGATCTTGCTTCTCAGGAACATAAAAACATGCCAATTATTGTTTCCTTTGGTGGTTATGACACCCGTTTTAACCGCTTTCCGGCTATTAATTTTTCCCGTTCACCGAAATCCGGCTTCCTGCGGCTTGCTTCCTGACTAATTTAGTGTTAATCAAAACCAAAAGCTATGGAAACCCAGGAATTAAACTTATTTATCGTAGATGATAATAAGTCAATGGTATTAGCATTAAAACAGTATTTAAGCAATAAGTTCGGAGGAAAGCTTAATATCTCCACATTTTATGACGGTGAAAGCTGCCTGGAGAATATTGATGAGCAAACCGATGTGGTCATTCTCGATTATTTCCTCAGCGGAAAGAACGGAAATGAGATCCTGCGTGCTATCAAGGAGCTGAACCCGCGTACCGAAGTGATCATGCTTTCCAGCAATGAGGATGTGCGCACCGCTGTTGAATCATTCCGGCTCGGCGCCAAGAACTTCGTTGTAAAAAATGCCAATGCCTGGAGAAAGCTCTCCATTTTATTGGAAACCATAGTTATTACACCTTTTCGTTATGTCTGGGAATTCGGTGTCACAAAGTTTGTCGCTATTTTCCTTGCAACCTTTGCCACGATGGGTGTTGCAGTATCAATTATTCTTCAACTAACCTCTTGATAGATTATGGAAACATCTAAAAAATTATCAATTGTAATTGTCGCACAGAATCCATTATTTGCGGAAATGCTGAAAAAGTCGATGGTTGCCGGATTGGAAGAGGAAACTGCCATCCTGGTATTAAATGAACACGAGGCTTTTTTTAAAGAAGTTGAAAGCGGGCGTTTGCAGGCCGATGTGGTGGTATTGGATTATGAGCTGAATAAGACCACAGGCGAAGAGCAGGCCTGTAAAACAGTGATCGACCATATCCGCAGGGTGGCGCCTGAAGCGGCCATCGTGGTTGCTTCCGACGAAAAGGATATGGAGGAAGCATCCAAAACATTACAGTATGGCGCTAATGAATATGTGTCCAAGGATAAGTTCGCCTTTTCCCATATTACCGCTGCGGTTAAAAGCTGCCTGAACCCGTCCAGGTCATAGCCCCGGCTGCATATTGGCATTCAGCGAGGGGTACTTCATTCCAAGCCCTCTGAGCGCTTCAACCGTTTTTTTTGCAATATAATACTCCTTATACCAGTTCTGATCGGAGGGTACGATGTACCATTTCGACGCTTTTGAGCAATATTCAAAAGCATCTTCATAGGCGTCCATATAATCATTCCAGAACTCCCTTTCTTTCATATCTCCGTCATTGTGCTTCCACATCTTTTCCGGATTGCTGAGGCGCTCCTGCAGGCGCTCGAGCTGCTTTTCCTTTGATATGTGGAGATAGAATTTCAGAACGACAGTACCCGACTGCACCAGCAGCCGCTCAAAATTGTTGATGTGGTCGAAGCGCTGCTGCAGCGTTTTCTTATCGATCATGCGGTGCACCCGCTGGATCGTGATATCTTCATAATGCGAGCGGTTGAAAATATGGATCATTCCCTTTTCGGGTACATTCTGGTGGATCCTCCACAGGAAGTCGTGCTTCAGCTCCAGCGCCGTAGGCTGCTTGAATGCGATCACACGGCATCCCATCGGGTTCACCGATTCAAATACATTTTTAACGGCGCCATCCTTGCCGGAAGCGTCCATGCCCTGGATCACGATCAGCAGCGAGTGCCTGCTTTCCGCGAACATCAGGTTCTGCAGTTCCTCCAATTCAGCTTTCAAATGAAGCAATTCTTTTTTAACCTGTTCTTTCTGGAGTTTCTTAGGCGCCCTGGTATCGGTTTGGGCCAGCTTTATTTTGGTCATTCGGAAGGATTTGTTGGTAAATGTAGCAGATAAAAACATGCCAATGCCTGAAAAGGCTTTTTTAACGGGGAAAAAATGCTGGTGAACGATTGGCGGCCGGAAAAGGCAGTAACAGGGGCTAATTTTGAAGTATAAAAACTAAGCAAATTCTAAGAATTATGAAAACACAACACGAAAACGATGAATTGATTTCATCACCGGGAGTAAAAAACGCTTCAGGTAATGCAGAAGAGCAGGGCAATGACGAAAATGTACAGGAAACTACTCAGCAAACTGAGGAAAATAATGACATCGACGATTGGTATAACGAAGGAGCCTTTTAAACGATCAGGATAATTTTTTTCCTTTTGGGCGATTTAAAATGTACAGCCAGCCGGAAAGTCCCGTGTTAACAGTGTATTGGCATACAGTTGACACAATAGGATAAAAAGATTATTAATTTAAAACCACATTAAAGATGAAAACGAAAACATTCAGTGTCCTTGGGATCTTGTTACTTTCCTCCGGGATAACATTCGCACAGGTAAACAACGGTGTGAACATCAACATTAATACGGATTCAACAAAGACCAATACAAATAACGATTCCGTAAAAGTAATTCATGATACCATTAAGCAGGTACAGGTAGTGCCCGCACCAGCTCCGGCACCCGCAGCAGAGCCTGAGAAAAAAGAGCCTCCTTTTAAAAGCGGTGAAGTAGGCCTGCGCTTTATGCCAACCTTCTCTACTTTTAACCTGAGAAATCCCGACGGATCAACAGTAAAAGGCGAACTCGCTATGAGCTACGGTTACGGTGGTATGATCGGGATCAACTCAAAGCATGTAGGATTACAGCTGGAAGTGATCTATAACCAGATCTCGCAGAGATATAAGGACAAAGAACTCGAGCGCAGGATCGACATCAATTACCTGAATGTTCCTCTATTGCTGACGCTGAACACCGATAAATCAAAACCGGTGAACTTTGGTGTTGCCATCGGTCCGCAGGTAGGTGTGAACGTTGGTTCACGTGTTACCACACAGGGCGGTTCAAATGCAGATACCCTGCAGGCGACAGTTGCCTTGAAAAAAGCTGACCTTGGGTTTGCATACGGTGCCGGATTTGATTTCGCGCTGAACAAAATGCGTACAGTGAAGCTGAACCTTGGTTTCCGTGGTGTATACGGACTGATTGACATCAGCGATAACAGCAAAACAAAAACTACAAATTCATATTATATCCTGGATCGTACAAATGTTGAAACATATTCCGGTTACCTCGGATTGTCTTTCGTATTCTAAAAGAACGGGATTATAACACAAGAAGGGCTGATGGATCAAATTCATCAGCCCTTCTTTATTTCCCTTTGTCAGCTTACTTCACAATAGTAACGCTGCCAATGTACTTATGCTTCTTGTCCTTGTAATCCGAGAGCTTCACTACATACACATACACATCTTCCTGCGCCGTTTCACTGCCGTGATTGGCTTTTCCATCCCAGTGTGTATTGATATCATCCGTATGGAAGATCAGGTTGCCCCATCTGTCGTAGATGCTCATCTCGTATTTTTTGATGAAGTCGCCCTTGCCGTAGAACTCATCATTGATGCCGTCATCATTCGGTGAGAAGGCATTCGGAATGAAGAATGTGAACTCCGGATCGATCACAATGCAGTGAGGGATGGAATTTACACAGCCCGCGTTGCTTGTTACAGTCAGCGTTGCACAATAGTTCCCTACCTCCGAGAACACGTGGGAAGGATTCTGCTGATCGCTGCTGTCGTCTGCAGGCGTTGCGAGAATATCTCCGAATGACCAGTCCCAGGCTGTAATTGAGCCTGTTAGTACGCTCGACTGATCGATGTATTGCACAGTAGGAGTAAAGATGCTCGTAGATGCAGGTGCCGTGAATTCAGCCACCGGGATCGGGTTCACCGTGATCACATACGGTATTGTAGTGGTAGTGATACAACCAGCAGCCGAAGTGTCGGTAAGCGTTATGGTATAGCTTCCCGCTGTCATAAAGCAGTGTGATGGGTTCTGGCTGATCGAATCAGGGCCGCCATCGCCAAAGCTCCAGTTCCAGCCGGTGATCGAGCCGGAAGATATGGAAGAAGCATCTGTAAAGTTCACACATAAAGGCTCACAGCCCGATGTTACATTGGAGCTGATCACCGGCACCGGCTTCGGAAGCACGGTAACAGTCACCGTTGCTGTAACGGCAGGTGAGCAGCCGTCGTTAGCGGTAACAGTATAAGTTGTTGTAACGGCAGGTGTTGCCGTAGGCATGTCGATGGCCGGGTTGCTTAATCCTGCCGCCGGCGACCATGAATAAGTGTAGCCGCTTCCTGCGCCGTTCGCTGCAATGGCTGTGATCGGTGTGGAGAAGCCCGGGCAAACCGAAGCTGTTCCTGCTGTAATAACTGTTAATGGAGGGTTCACAGTTACCGTTACAGAAGCTGTTGCGGTACATCCGTTGGCATCGGTTGCAGTTACTGTATAGGTTGTGGTAGCTGCAGGTGAAGCGGTAGGGTTTGCAACCGCAGCGCTGCTCAGTCCCGTGGCAGGGCTCCATGCATAGCCGGATGCGCCTGTTCCGCCTGTAGCGGTTGCGGTAAGTGTTGTGCTTCCGCTGTTGCAGATGGTCACGTTAGGAATAGGAATAACAGCAAGTGCAGTAGGCTCTGTGATAGTTACCGCTACTGTTGTGGAGCATCCGTTAGCATCGGTCACCGTGCAGGTGTATGATCCCGAGCATAAGCCGGTAGCAGTTTGTGTGTTCTGCACAGGTACGGTGTTCCATGAATAATTATATCCGCCTGCAGCCGTTGGGGTTCCTCCGGCGCCGGTAGCAGTGGCTGTTCCGTTGCATGCCCCGAA
>JAOQAE010000007.1 GCA_025963725.1 Bacteroidota bacterium
CGTATTCATTCAACGGCGGCGCATTCTCCACTACCACCTCCTACACTGCTTTAGCGGCAGGTACCTATGCGGTGGTTGTGAAAGATGCGAACGGATGTACATTCACCACTTCGGTGACCATCTCCAATATTGCAGGGCCTACGGCGCTGGCGCTTACTTCCGCCAACACCACTTGCGGAGCGGCGAACGGAAGCATCACGCTTGGTACAGTTACAGGCGGAACAACACCATACACCTACTCGGTGAATGCAAGCGCCTTCACTGCAACAACAAGCTACACATCGCTGGTTGCAGGAACCTATAACATTGTGGTGAAGGATGCGAACGGATGTACATTCACTACAACAGCCACCATCACCGATGTACCGGGGCCTACGGCGATCGCTACTACAATTACAAATACAACTTGCGGCAACTCCAACGGAGCGGTGGCACTGGGCGCGGTAACAGGCGGAACACCTGCGTACACCTATTCGTTCAACGGCTCTCCGTTCACTGCTACCATCAGCTATACAGGGCTTGCGGCAGGATCGTACAGCATTGTTGTGAAAGACAACAACGGATGTACATTCACCACTACCGCCAACCTCACAAATACCCCAGGCCCTACTGCCCTGGCAACAACAACGGTTAACTCCACCTGCGGCGCTGCAAACGGCACCGTGAACATCGGGCTGACCACAGGCGGAACATCTCCTTACACATACTCCTTCAACGGAGGCGGATTTACTGCAACAACCAGCTACAGCGGGCTTGCAGCAGGAACATATCCTGTGATCGTCCAGGATGCGAACGGATGCCAGTTCACGGTTAACCCTGCGGTGTCAAATACATCAGGGCCTACCGCGCAGGCTACAAGCGTTACCAACTCTACCTGCGGCGGCGCGAACGGCGCGATCACCGTGGGCGCTACCACCGGCGGAACACCGCCATATACTTATTCTGTGAACGGGTCTGCATTTACCGCAACCACATCGTACACCGGATTGGTGGCAAATACTTACAGCGTAGTTGTGAAGGATGCGAACGGATGTACATTCACTACTTCCGCAACCATTATCGACCTGAGCGGACTTACCGCTTCGGTGACCGCACAAACCAATGTAAGCTGTAACGCAGGCAGCAACGGATCGGTAACAGTTACCGCCTCCGGGTCAACCGCACCATACAGCTATGCGTTCGGGGCGGGAGCATTCGGCGCCAGCGGAACATTCGGCGGATTAACGGCCGGCTCTTATACCATCACTGCAAAAGATGGCAACGGATGTACCTTCGCGGTGCCGGTAACCATCACCGAGCCTTCGGTGCTCACAGGCGTGATCGCTACGCAAACGAACATCACCTGCTACAATGGTACCAACGGTGCTGTTTCAGTTACTGCGGCGGGAGGAACTACTCCTTCCTACACTTATTCAATTGACGGCGGATTATTTGTTGCCGGCGCTTCCTTTACTGGGCTCAATGCAGGATCACATCCTGTAGTGATCAAGGATGGTAACGGATGTACCGTAACTGTTCCGGTAACGATCACACAGCCTACTGCATTAACGCTTGTGACCTCTTCCACAAATGCAACATGTACCGCTGCAAACGGATCGGCAACAGTTACAGCAACAGGCGCAACACCGCTTTACACTTACCTGTGGTCGCCGGGCGGACAAACAACCGCAACGGCAAGCAATGTACAGGCAGGCAATTACTCGGTGCTGGTGACCGACTTCAACGGATGTACGCAAACAGCGAACGTTACCGTAGGAGCAAATCCGGGAGGCGCTGCAACGATCTCCGCCAGCAGCAATATTACCTGCACAGGTGCAAATGACGGCTCTGCAACAGTATCGATGGGTGCGGGAGCTACACCGGCATTCACGTATGCGTGGAACCCTTCGAGCCAGACAACTGTTACGGCAACGAACCTTGCACCGGGATCATACACAGTGACGGTTACGGATGGCAACGGATGTACATCTACTGCTTCAACAGTGATCACACAGCCAACCATCATTACAAATACCTTCACCAATGTGAACGTGTCGTGCTTCACAGGCAACACCGGCTCTTCAACCGTTAACCCTTCGGGCGGAACACCGGGATATACGTACCTGTGGTCACCGGGCGGACAAACAACACAAACCGCAACCAACCTCACCGCAGGAACATACACCTGCGTGATCACCGACGCGAACGGCTGTACAAAAACAAGCACCACCACCATCACCGAGCCTACAGGCATGACGCTCTCCAGCACACACCAGGATGCGAACTGTAACCTGGCGGATGGTAAGGGAACAGTGAACGTGGCCGGCGGCGTTGGCCCATACTCTTATTCATGGAGCACAAGCCCGGTACAAACAACACCAACGGCGCTGGGGCTTGCAGCCAACACCTATGTTGCAACAGTGACCGACGGCAATGGATGTACCCAGACCATTTCTGTAACGATCAATAACATCGCAGGCCCGGTAGCTACGGTATTCAGCACTACCAATGTTTCCTGCAACGGATTAACGAACGGTGCCGCAACGGTAACGATCGCCGGCGGAACAAGTCCGTACACATTTGTATGGACCAACGGCCAAACGCTGCCAAGCGCTACCAACCTGGCCGCAGGAACATATACGCTCAACGCAACGGATGTGAACGGCTGTTCAGCTTCCACTTCCGTAACGATCACGGAGCCGGCTGTACTTACAACCACCTACGGCTTCACTGATCCGCAATGTGCCGG
Organism: Bacteroidota bacterium; assembly: GCA_025963725.1. Classification (GTDB taxonomy): domain Bacteria; phylum Bacteroidota; class Bacteroidia; order 2-12-FULL-35-15; family 2-12-FULL-35-15; genus 2-12-FULL-35-15. Next base: position 2,729 of record JAOQAE010000007.1, read on the forward strand.
AGCTTCGAATGGTACTATCACAACCGCTTCAACAGGCGGAACAGCGCCATACTCTTACCTCTGGACACCGGGCGGTATGACCACCGCCGCTGTAACGGGGTTAACTGCAGGCTCGTACTCAGTCCAGGTGACCGATGTGCAGGGATGTACTTCCAATACAAACATCATCCTTACCAACCCGGCCCCTGTTACTGCAACAACCACTTCAACGAACGTGACTTGCAACGGGCTTTGCAACGGAACTGCAACTGCAAATCCGGGCACCGGCACCGGGCCGTTCACATTCTCATGGAGCGACATCAATGCACAAACCACGCAGACAGCGACAGGCCTTTGCTCGGGAACATACACCGTTACGGTAACCGACGCGAACGGCTGCTCCACAACAGCAGTGGCAACCGTGACCAGCCCGAATGCAATGGCAGCCTCCATTGTTACATCCGGCAACGTGACCTGCTACAACGCATGTGACGGATATGCATCGGCAACGGTGACCGGCGGCTCCGCACCATACTCCTTCAACTGGATGCCGGGCGGAACAGCGGGCGCTTCGGTAAATAACCTTTGCGCGGCAACATACACCATGACGGTGACCGATGTGAACGGATGTACTGCAACAACAAATGTGAACATCACACAACCGAATGCGCTTGTTGCAACTATCACCAATACGAATGTGACCTGCTACAATGCATGTGACGCCCAGGCAACGGCGGTATACACAGGCGGTACAGGCCCGTACACATTCATCTGGACGCCTTCATTGCAAACCACACCAACCGCAACAGCGCTATGCGCAGGTGTTCAGAACCTGGCGATCACGGATGCAAACGGGTGTACTGCAAACGCATCGGTAGTAATTACCGAGCCGACCATACTTGCAGTAACAACAAGCACAACCAACTCCGATTGCGGAAATGCAAACGGAAGCGCATGTGCTGCGATCATCGGCGGTTCTCCTCCGTTTGTTTATGCATGGAACGATCCGGCGACACAGGCAACCAGCTGCGCAACCAGCCTGAATGCAGGTGTGTACACGATCTCCATCACCGATTCGCATGGCTGCAGCGTAACCAATGTTGCTAACGTAAATGATAACGGCGCACCGGTGGTAACGATCCCTACGAGCTCGAACGTGACCTGCTTCGGAGCAGCGAACGGAAGCGCGCAGGGTAATGCAACAGGCGGGATCCTTCCTTACAATATCAGCTGGACGCCTACAGGACAAACAACCTTGTTTGCAAGCAGCTTATCAGGAGGTATTTACTCACTGGTTATAACCGATTCTGTTGGCTGTACAGGTTCCGCTTCAGTAACGATCACCGAGCCTGCAACCCTTGTGAGCGCGATCACCGCTTCTTCCAATGTGAGCTGTTATTTATCCTGCAACGGATCTGCAACGGTACTTGGCGGCGGCGGAACAGCGCCATACACGTATCTGTGGAACGATGCCTCGCTGCAAACCAATGCGACGGCAAACGGCTTATGCGCTCAATCGTACACCGCAACCATCACCGATGCGAACGGATGTACATCGCAAAGCTCTGTGACTATCACACAGCCTACACCGATCGTGATCTCGCTTGTTTCCACAACCAATGTTTCCTGCAACGGAGGCAATAACGGACAGATCTCCATCAGCGTTGCCGGGGGAACACCGGGCTACACCTATTTGTGGACGCCTGCGGTAGGCTCCGGCCCGATAGTGACGAACTTAACGGCAGGCACTTACACTGTGCAGGTAACGGATGCGAACGGCTGCAGCAAAATTGCGATCTTCGATATCATCGAGCCGAATGCGCTTGTGCTTACGGCCAACTCCAACTCCAGCACCTGCGGTAATGCCGACGGAAGCGCAGGCGTAACGATAAGCGGCGGCACTACGCCGTATGCATACTCATGGTCGCCTACAGGATTAACAACAGCGATCATCACCAACGTACCGGCAGGTATTTACAGCGTGAACATAACGGATGCGAACGGATGTACTGCTTCCGCAAGCTCTACGGTAACCGACATTGCGGCACCGGTGATCAGCAGCATCACATTCACACCACCGCTTTGTAACGGCACGCCTACAGGAACTGCCACAGTGATCGCGAACGGCGGAACACCGCTGTACACGTACCAGTGGTCGGGGCCGGGAGCACAAACGTCCCAAACTGCTACCGCTTTCCCTGCAGGAACATACACGGTTACTGTATCGGATGCAAATCATTGCAATGTTACAGGAACCGTATCGCTCACGCAGCCTGACACGCTCGAGATCGTGATGAGCCCGACCGACACGATCTGTATCGGACAGCTTTCACAGATCTACGGAGTAGGCTACGGCGGAACACTGCCTTACACCACTTATACATGGGTGCCTTCAACGCTTACCGGCTCGGGCCCTATCACGGTGAACCCAGTAACAACCACTTCATACCAGGCTTATGTGACCGATGCGAACGGCTGTATCTCATCACAGGAAATGGCAACCGTATTTGTGAATCCACAGATCGCGGTGAGCGCAACAGATGAATCTGTGTGCAGCGGCGATTCGGTTCTCATCTCTGCTGTCGCGACAGGCGGAAACGGCGGGCCGTACACGTATTCATGGAGCAACAGCGTGAGCGGCGCATCACAGTATGTAACGCCGATCCCGGGAAGCACTTCCGTAGATTACACGGTAACTGCAAACGACATTGGCTGCTCGCTGCCGGTGACGGATGTTTCCACGGTAACCATAAACCCGCTTGCCGTTGCATTTATGACGGCACCGGTAACTTCGGGCTGTGAAGACCTTACAGTAACCTTCAACGGGTTCAGCAACATCGGAACTTCCTACATGTGGAATTTCGGTGACGGAAGTGCGCAGATGGCGGGCGATACGGTAACGTATACCTACCAGACATCAGGCACTTACAATGTAACGCTTACCGTAACAACAGCGCTCGGCTGCGTTTCTTCCGTGACCAACACAGGCTACATCACCGTGTTCCCTGCGCCTGTAGCCGGCTTCAGCGCTTCGCCGAACCAGGCTACCACCACAGCACCGCTGATCCACTTCAACGACCTTTCGGTTGGCGCAACGGATTGGGATTGGGATTTCATCTATACCAACCCGCCTTCCGGATTGTTCACCGATACGCTGCAGAACACTTCCTTCTCATATCCTGATTCGGGAGTGTACGTGGTGCAGCAGATCGTTCACAACGGTTTCGGATGTGCCGATACGGCATACAACAATGTGGAGATCCTTCCGGAATATGTGATCTATGCGCCAAACGCATTTACGCCGAACAACCACGACGGCCTGAACGACATGTTCATGCCGAAGGGAATGGGCATCGATCCGGATAACTTTGAAATGACCATCTACGACCGCTGGGGCAACCAGATCTTCAAGACCACCGACATTACAAAAGGATGGGATGGAAGAGCTAACGGCGGCAGCAACATCGCGCAGATCGATGTGTATGTGTGGAAGATCAAGACCAAGGATTTCAGGGGAGAGAACCACTCCTATGTAGGGCATGTAACAATTGTAAAATAACAGCCCGCAGATAAAAACAAAAAGGGGAAGCAACTTTGCTTCCCCTTTTTGCATCTGACAGGTAGCTTCTTTGGAAATTCATCCCCGGAAATTAGTTTTTCCGGCATTTCTTTATATTTTTGCTACAGATAAAAACTTCCCCTATATGAAACATCTTAACTTCAGGTCAACCATTCTCGGCTGTTTGTTATTATTCACACTCATTTTACCGGGTACTCTTTCCGCACAGGATAACGTAGGGATCGGCACAAACACTCCGGACGCATCCTCTCTCCTCGAGCTCGTTTCAACAAGCAAAGGAGTGCTGGTTCCCAGGATGACGGCGTTGCAGCGCCTCGCGATCGCATCGCCTGCAAATTCATTACTGGTGTACGACACGGATTCTATGTGCTATTTCTTTTACCGGCAGCCAACTACAGCATGGATCTCCCTCTGCAGCATGAGCGGCGGAGGAAGCGGTGCGGCAGGGCCAACCGGACCTACAGGCGCAGCAGGACTTAACGGTGCAACCGGTAATACCGGCGCCACCGGAACTGCGGGCACAAACGGCATCGACGGTGCAACAGGCGCAACAGGCGCAAGCGGCATTGATGGCGCTACGGGCCCTACGGGAATTGCCGGCGCAGATGGCGCTACCGGAGCAACGGGAGCAACAGGCACGAATGGAATTGACGGAGCTACAGGTGCTACGGGCGCTACAGGTACAAACGGAATTGATGGCGCTACGGGTGCTACAGGTACCGCGGGAACTAACGGGATCGACGGAGCAACCGGTGCTACAGGCGCCACAGGAGCTCCGGGAGTGGCAGGAGCCGCGGGGGCTACAGGCGCAACGGGTGTTACAGGTGCTAATGGAACCAACGGAACAAATGGAACTAACGGAACTAATGGCGTAGCGGGAGCTACAGGAAGCACCGGCGCTACAGGACCTACAGGCATCATCCAGAAATATCATGTATACGGAACCGCCGGAAGGCTGGCTGTGGCAAGCGCTACACCAACCCTGCAACCGGGGCTCACACAGGCATTTGTGCTTGCTTCACCTGCTACCGCCCTTGTTTGGGTGACCATTGGCGCAAGAACCACCGGAACAGGAAATGCCAATTATGCAAATGTGGATGTGGTTGTTTATGTGGATGGCGCATTCCTGCCTTTGGGCGGCTGGAACAGGTTCCAGGTAACAAATCCATCCACCACCAACTCATTCAACACCTGTGCGATCAATACCAGCGTAAATTTAGCAGCCGGCGCACATACCATTGAAGTAAGAACACTGCGTCTCGCGGGCAGCACCTCTACGGTTGATATTGGCGGAAACGCAGCGACGGATGTAAATCCGGGTGAAATGACCATCATGCTTTTAAACTGATCCCATGAAAAAAGAGATTCTGAGCACCTGCTTTTTTATAGCATTCGCCTTCGCGGCATCTTCGCAGAACACAGTCGTTTCAACAGGACGTACAGCTGTGGCCGAACCTGTGAAAGAAGAAAAAGTACAGGCCCCTGCCGAGGCTGAAAAGGTTGTATCCGCTGCAAAAGACGCGAAAACCGAAGCAGCGGCATCCGGCACTGCAGCGGCAAGCGGCACCACAGCTGATCCGGCCACTACAGAGAAGAAGCAGCCCGTACCAAAGAAATAGCTCAACTGCATTTTAAAAAGCCGCGATCAGAAATCGCGGCTTTTTTTGTTTTATCATGTTTTTTTAATAAATTTGGGCAGCAACTCATTCACTGTAAGTACAATCAAGCAATTGCACTATAGAAATCTTAACTGATCACATGAAACAAACACTACTCAAATCACTCGTCATCACTGCTGTTGCAGTGTTACTGAACACAAAGATCTCATTTGCACAGGACAACGTCGGCATCGGGACAAATACCCCGGATGCAAGCGCGCTCCTTGAGATGCTTTCCAATAACAAAGGTGTATTGGTGCCGCGTATGAACACGGCAGGCATGCTTGCCATTCCCGCACCGGCAAATTCATTATTGATCTACAACACCGATTCAATGTGTTATTTCTTTTACCGCCAGCCTACATCGAGCTGGACCTCCCTTTGTTCGGTAACCGGGGGCGGTGGCTCAGGAGCTACCGGCGCAACAGGTGCCACGGGCACTGCAGGCACTATCGGTGCAACCGGTGATACCGGAGCTACGGGTGCCGCAGGAACTACAGGTGCTACGGGCAATACCGGCGCAACTGGCGTAGCAGGCGCTACGGGAGCAACCGGTGATACGGGCGCTACAGGTGTGGCAGGAACAACAGGCGCTACGGGTGATACCGGCGCAACAGGCATTGCAGGAACAACAGGGGCTACGGGTGATACCGGTGCAACAGGTGCTGCCGGCGTTGCAGGAGCAACAGGTGATACAGGTGCAACGGGAGCTACAGGCGCTACAGGTGTTGGTACAGCAGGAGCAACGGGTGCTACAGGAGCTACCGGTGCGGTTGGGCCTACAGGCGTGGGCCTTGGAACTCCCGGAACCACAGGAGCTACGGGCGCAACAGGAAGTACGGGGATCGCAGGGCCGACTGGTGTTGCAGGTGCAACAGGAGCTACAGGCGCTAACGGAACTAATGGAACCAACGGTACAAATGGTGCTACAGGCGCTACCGGTGCAGCAGGTACAAATGGAACAAACGGAACAAACGGAACAAACGGCGCTACAGGAGCAACGGGCAGCACAGGTGTTGCAGGTGCAACAGGAGCTACCGGCGCTAACGGAACAAATGGAACGAATGGAACAAACGGTGCAACAGGCGCTACAGGAAGCACCGGCGTTGCCGGTGCAACAGGAGCTACCGGTGCCAACGGTACAAATGGAACCAACGGTACGAATGGTACAAACGGAGCGGCCGGTGCTACAGGAGCTACAGGGCCGTCGTGGACATTAACAGCGCCGGCATTTAATGCCAGTGGTACATTAACAGTGAACGGAACTGCGGGTTCCGGCGGACCGGTAACAACTCCTACACAGGCTTGGCTTGTCGGAGGTAACACCCTGGCGGCAACAGGCGCTTTAGGTACGGTTTCCAACAACCACGTAGACCTTATCTCCAATAACCTCGTAAGAGGACGCTTAAGTAACCTTGGTGAATTTTTTATCGGAACCACAGCTACAGCCCTTGCAGGAGATTTAATGAACGGCGTGAGCAACGCCACTTTCCCCTGGGCTATAAACGGATATTCAAGCTTTAACGGAAGCGGTGTTTACGGATCAATCCAGGCGGGCACCACAGTGTTTGCAGCCGTACAGGGTGAGTATACTTCACCGGCTCTCGGAGCATTCAATACAGCAGCCGTAAGAGGTATAAACGGAGGCGGCTCAACAGGAACAGGCTTCCGCAATTTAGCTGCAACCGGCCCTGTTACAGGTGTTACAGGTACTGTAACTACAACAACAGCCACTTACGCATTTGGTGTTTACGGAACTGTTCCGGGAACTGTTACCCGCACAGGCGGGGTATTTGGCGAGGAGTCGGGTGTTGCATCCGGAGCTTTGGCATATTACGCTGCTTCGGGGCTTGATTATGGCGTATACGGATTCGGAATTGCATACCAGACCGGGATTGCAACAGGTATTTCAACATACAGCGGTTCAGGCCACAACAGGTCAATGAGCGCAGGGAATGCAGTAACTGAGCCGAATGCGATGGTAGGTTTGGGTATCTACGGTGGTGTAATGGGCGGATGGGTACGAGGCCTTGAATATGGTTTCCATGCAAAAGGTAACCGTTACGGATTATATGTTGACGGTACCACGTTCACCAACAGCCCTATCACGCAATTGGTAAATGTTGGCGAGAGCAACCGCATTGCGGCGAAAGCTACAATGGGTATGAGCGCCGATGTACAGTCGAGAGGAAAAGCACAGCTTGTAAACGGGCAGGTATTCATTCCATTCTCTTCCGATTTCAGCAAGATCATTTCCGATCCGCAGGACCTCGTGATCACGGTAACTCCCGGCGGTAACACAAACGGCGTTTATGTTTCATCGGTTACCGCAAACGGGTTCACCATCACTGAGAACAACAGCGGAACATCTACAGTAAGCGTTTCATGGATCGCCATTGCAACAGTGAAAGGCTACAACGACATGAGCGGCATCACTCCATCGGAAGTTGTGGCAAGCGATTTCGATGTGAAGATGAACGGCGTTATGTTCAACGAGAACAATACATCCGACACTCCTACTCCAATCTGGTGGGATGGAACGCAGATCAGGTTTGATACGCCTCCTGCAAAAAACATTGTACCGGGTGTGAGCAACGCAAGGCCAAGAGGCATTTCAACACGATAGCAGATCCTATTTAATATCAAAAAGGCCGGAAAGTTTCTTTCCGGCCTTTTTTGCTTCCACCAGGCGCGATTAAAAATAATAAACACGTACGTGCTGAATTTTTATACCTTTAGCCGGTTATACACTCCACATGAAACAGACATACCTGATCAAAGGGTTCTTTATTTGCATTTTATTTTTAGCAATTCAAAACAGGGCTTCTGCCCAGGATAACGTCGGCATCGGGACAAACACCCCGGATGCGAGCGCCATCCTTGAAATGCTTTCGGCCAACAAAGGTGTTCTTGTACCAAGAATGAACACAGCAGGCATGCTTGCTATTCCTTCACCGGCCAACTCATTACTGATCTATAACACAGATTCGATGTGTTATTTCTTCTATCGCCAGCCACTATCATCGTGGACATCGCTTTGTTCCGTAACAGGCAGCGGCGGCACAGGTGCTACCGGCGTTACGGGTGCAACAGGAACCGCAGGAACTATAGGCGCTACGGGTGATACCGGAGCTACAGGAAGTGCAGGAACAACAGGCGCTACGGGCGACACCGGTGCTACAGGCGCAGCCGGAATTAACGGTGTAACCGGTGATACAGGAGCCACAGGAATTGCAGGAACAACAGGCGTTACGGGTGATACCGGCGCTACAGGCGCAATGGGAACCACAGGAATAACCGGTGATACGGGAGCTACGGGAATTGCAGGAACTACAGGTGCAACGGGTGATACCGGCGCTACCGGTGCAATGGGAACTACAGGAATAACAGGTGATACAGGAGCTACTGGAATTGCAGGAACTACAGGAACTACAGGTGCTACGGGCGATACCGGCGCTACCGGCGCAATGGGAACCACAGGAATAACAGGTGATACAGGAGCCACAGGAATCGCAGGAACAACAGGCGCTACGGGTGATACCGGCGCTACAGGTGCAATGGGAGCTACAGGAATAACAGGTGATACAGGAGCAACAGGAGCGACGGGCATTGTTGGGGCGACTGGTGCAACAGGAAACACCGGAACGACTGGAATTACCGGAGCAACAGGAAGTACTGGTATTGGAGGAGTTACAGGGACAACAGGTAGTACAGGTGTAACCGGAACTACAGGTGCTACAGGCATTGCAGGAACCACAGGAGTTACAGGGACAACAGGCAGTACAGGTGTAACCGGAACAACGGGAATTACAGGTGCTACAGGTATAGCAGGAGCAACAGGAGTTACAGGAACAACAGGCAGTACTGGCGTAACCGGCACAACGGGAGTTACAGGTGCTACAGGTATAGCAGGAACAACAGGAGTTACAGGAACAACAGGCAGTACTGGCGTAACCGGCACAACAGGAGTTACAGGTGCTACAGGTGTCGCAGGAATTACCGGAGTAACCGGAAGCACGGGAGCAACAGGTGCCATAGGAGTAACTGGTGCTACAGGTGCTGATGGGACTACAGGAGCGACAGGAAGCACAGGTATTGCAGGAGCAACCGGAGCTACAGGCGCAACAGGAACTACCGGCGTAACCGGAACTACAGGTGCAACGGGAATTGCCGGAACCACTGGAGTAACCGGAAGCACGGGTGCTACGGGCATAGCGGGAACAACCGGAAGCACAGGAGCAACCGGTGCTACAGGAATTACCGGATCAACCGGGCTGCTTTATAATAATATATCAATAGCTTATGGTACCGCTACTGTTAACACGACTACATCATGGCAATCCCTTCCGGGAATAACCGTAACGATTACTGTTCCTGCAGGTATGACAGCGAAAATGATTGTTTATGCTGAAGTTGGAGTGTTAACCAATTGCGCGACAAACAACGCTGTCAGCGGAACTGATATTGCGATCTACCGTAACGGGGCATTTTTGCCACTTGGAGGATACAAACGCTATTATCTTGGAGATGCTCTTATTGACTTAGACGACGGCAACAATACATGGGGCAACGCAACTATGCAGGTTATCGAAACACTTGGAGCAGGTACATACACGTATGATCTTCGTTGCTGGCAACAATTAACCGGAAGCTGTAATGCAGGTGTTGGTGGCGCAACCGGTGATATCAGGCAGGGACATATATCCGTACAAATGATTTTACAATAATTCTATCATGAAAAAATATATTTTATTTTTCGCAGTAGCATCTATTTTTGGTGCTTCACGTGCCTCTGCTCAAAGCCGGGCGACAAGCGGAAAAGGACAAGCTGCTGTTGTTACTGAACCGCAAAACAGTACAGGAAACAACAATCAGAAGGGAACCATAACCAAAGCGGGGAAAAACCAGCAGAGCACCTATACACCAGCTTCCGATCGCAGCAACACTCCCAGCCCGGGCACTCCGGCTTCACAGCAGGCAGCGCCTGACCAAATGCAACCGGCAGTGGTTGATCCTAAAAAACCAGAATAAACTTTACGAATAACTAAATAGAAAAAGCCGCAGATTTGCGGCTTTTTCTATTTAGCTCAAAAATCTGAGCTTTACCTTTAAACTAATTATGCATCAATATTCGCATATTTCGCGTTCTTCTCGATGAATTCCCTGCGTGGCGGCACTTCATCGCCCATCAGCATGGAGAAGATCCTGTCGGCCTCGGCAGCGCTTTCTATCGTAACCCTTCTCAGTGTCCTGAACTCCGGGTTCATGGTAGTCTGCCACAGCTGCTCCGCGTTCATCTCTCCAAGACCCTTGTAACGCTGTACGTTCACGGTGCTTTCTTTTCCTTCCCCTCCTATTTCGCGGATCGCGATGTTACGCTCTTCCTCATTCCATGCATAACGCGACTGGCTGCCTTTTTTAACCATGTACAATGGCGGCGTTGCAATATAAATATATCCGTGCTCGATCAGCTCCTTCATGTGGCGGAAGAAGAACGTTAAGATAAGCGTGGTGATATGGCTTCCATCGACATCGGCATCACACATGATGACTACTTTGTGGTAACGTAATTTGTCGATGTTCAATGCGCGCTCATCTTCCGAGGTGCCGCGAAAAACTCCCAATGCAGTGAAAATATTCTTGATCTCTTCGTTATCGTAGATCTTGTATTCCATTGCCTTCTCCACGTTCAGGATCTTTCCGCGCAGTGGCAGGATCGCCTGGAATGCGCGGTTACGGCCCTGCTTGGCTGTTCCACCTGCGGAGTCACCCTCCACAAGGTAAATCTCGCATGCTGCAGGATCGTTATTGGAGCAATCGGAAAGCTTTCCGGGTAAGCCGCTGCCTGTGAGCACATTCTTACGCTGCACCATTTCGCGTGCCTTGCGTGCTGCGTGGCGTGCGGTTGCGGCAAGGATCACCTTATCGACGATGGTGCGCGCCTGCTTCGGATGCTCTTCGAGGTAGTTATTGAGCATTTCGCTTACAGCGATGTCAACAGCGCCCATTACTTCATTGTTACCGAGCTTGGTCTTGGTCTGCCCTTCAAACTGCGGTTCCTGTACCTTTACAGAGATCACGGCGGTTAAGCCTTCGCGGAAGTCATCGCCGTTGATCTCGAGCTTTACTTTTGACAGCAATCCCGATTTTTCAGCGTATGTCTTCAGTGTGCGGGTCAATCCCCTTCTGAACCCGGCAAGGTGTGTTCCGCCTTCGTGTGTATTGATATTGTTCACATAAGTGTGCAGGTTCTCGGAATAGGAAGTGTTGTACATCATGGCGACTTCTACGGGGATCCCGTTCTTTTCGCCTTCCATGTAGATCACGTCTTCGATAAGGCGTTCACGTGTTGCATCGAGGTATTCAACGAACTCGCGGAGGCCGCCCTGGGAATAATAATCTTCCGTCTGGTGATTTCCTTCGGCATCTTTTTCGCGCAGGTCGGTGAGCGTGATGTGGATACCTTTATTTAAATAGGCCAGCTCGCGCAAACGTGCGGAAATAATATCATAATGGTAAACGGAATGTGTGAAGATGGATGTATCCGGGAGGAATTGAACGATGGTTCCGCGGTAATCGGTAGGGCCTACTTCCTTTACAGGATATAACGGCTTCCCGATGTTGTATTCCTGGATGTATTCTTTCCCGTTCCGGTGAACATTTACGGTAAGGTGCGTGGAAAGCGCATTAACGCAGGAAACACCCACGCCATGCAAACCGCCGGAAACCTTGTAGGAATCCTTATCGAATTTACCCCCGGCATGCAGCACGGTCATTACCACCTCCAGCGCCGATTTCTTTTCTTTCGGGTGCATATCGGTAGGGATCCCGCGCCCGTCATCCTTTACAGTGATTGAATTATCCTCGTTGATCGAAACAAAGATGTTCTTGCAATGGCCGGCAAGGGCCTCATCGATCGAGTTATCCACTACTTCATATACGAGGTGATGAAGGCCTTTCAGCCCGATATCCCCGATGTACATCGCAGGGCGCTTACGCACCGCTTCCAGTCCCTCTAATACCTGGATACTGTCAGCCGAATATTGCGTCGACTGAGCGTTTTTTTCATTCACTGTTTCTTCCATAATATGTTTATTGATTTATGCCGGTTCTAAAGGCTAACAAATATAGCCAATTACCTCTGAAATATGGCATTCCGGGGAAATAAAAGCCTTGTTTTTATTAACATTCAGTTAACAAAAGTATCGTATTTTTCTCTTGTAGGTTTGAGGGGTTTTTATAGCCCGAACAAAAGCCCGATTTATATCATGGGCAACAGCTTTCAACATTACTTTTCAGGATCTTTTTACAGGATTGATAAATTTTGTATATATTCGATATTCTTAAAGCACAGGCAGAAATGCACATCACAAATTTGCAGTTGACAAGCAGTTAAATTTCACGTTAACTGGAAATAAAAAACATACAATTCTTTCAATATAGCATTTAGGCCTACTCCCTTAAATCAACTGCAAGAATGAACAGGACCAGGAGGGCGAAAGCTGTTTTGTTTTGTTCCAATCTATCATTCTGAAATTAAATTATGATTTTAACCTTACGGTTCAGGGACAAGGTTTCTGCTTTTTATACGGCTGCGAACCGCAGCGGCGGTCTTACCTGCTTTTTTATTTACGCTACCGGCACACCGGATACGCTTGCATTCACCGATTGCTTTGACCCGCTGAAGTACAAAGGATATTTTATTTTTCTTTCTTCTCAGCCCATCCTGAAAACACTCATCCCCACTTTAAAAAAATTAATTCCTGCCGCACCATTGCCGCATACACAGCTCCTGTGGATCCGTGCTGCAGATCCTGCCTCAGCCACAACGGATGATCTTATTCTCCTGCAGCTTGACAAGGAAGGGGTTCAGCAGAACGATATAAGCGCCGCATGGGGGAAATATGGTATTTCCATTCCGGCCGGATCAAAAGTGATGGCTGAGCTCCGTGAGAGCATTTCAGGCTTAAGCTGGACATTGCCAATGGATCCGGTTCAGCCGCAGCCGCAACCGTTTTTTCTTCCATTACATGGGGATAACAGCGGACTTCTTATTTCGCGCGCCTCCATTGCCGATTTTTCGGATGCTTCGGGAACAGGCTGGGATGTGGGCTTCCGCTATTTCATGAAGGATGCTGCTGAAGAAGAGATTATTTCACAGTATTACCCGCTTTTCCATCCCGAGGAAAACACGAATGTGCTTTTTAAATTAGCATGGGACCCCACAAGCAGCAAACGGACAACGCTTGAATTCGAAGCGCTTTCATTTATAATGGACCCTTCGGCTGATCAGCCCGGCGGCTACCTGCTGCGGATGCCGGCAAAGCCTGAACGCCTGCGCACATGGCTGCGCACAGACATGGGGCTGACTGTGTACCTCTACCCGCTCAGCAACAAGCTGATGCCGGGACAAGGTGCAAAGCTGGTGCTTGCTGCGCTTCCGGGCGGTGGTTATTACTGGAGCCCGGAGGGTTGCTTTGAGCTGGGACTGGAAACGGATCGCACTTCACCTTCCACCCATTATCTCCTTTGTGGCCTTTCTGGTGTTGAAACAATGAGCTTTCAGCCGAGAAGCGCAGTTACGCATGGCGATGTGCTCCGCTTCGAAGGAGGGAAGCCTGCATTCGTATATAATTTCCCGGGCACTGATAAAATTATTTCACAGCCATCCGGCCTGCAAAAAAGAAAAAGGAAAAATGCACCGCATGCGCCGGGCGACCTGTACATCGCCTATTCAAAGAGCAGGATGGAAATGCCCGCGGCCGGTCCGGATCCGTCCTCCTACCTTGATAATACATATCAAACAAGCTGGATGAAGATCCGCTCGTTCACGGGTGCAAACCAGGGTGTGAATTATTATTATGCACAGCCGGCCTCTTCCGCACTTTACGGCGGCGCCACAGGACTTTATAACTGGCGCCAGTATGCTGCACCGGGGCAAACAGCCGCACAGGAATATTCCTTCATGCCCTTTTTCAGGCCGCCTTCGGCCGTGCTGAGCACCTTTTCAAAAAAAACAAATATTCTTTTCCCGATGGCTCCCGTTGCCGGAGCCCTTGCAAACCCAGCCACACACAGCTTACACCCCGGACCTGCCGCCACCTTTCTTTCCTTTTTTGAAGAGCAGGTAATGTCGCCTTCACGAACGGAGCAGGTGATGAAGGGCCAACCGAAACGCAGGGACGTACTGCGCAAAGGCCCTAAAGATGCTTCAAGCTACAGCACTTCGCCGCAAGGCCTGCTGGTGAAGATCAGTACAACAGATTTCAAATGGAACGAATTATTATTTGCATGTTCACAGAAAGACCCTTCCCCAGAAGGCAAGCTTTCTTTTACCGATCTCAGTGACAAGCTTACCGCCGCTTTTCAAACAAAGCAATTGTTCCTTGTAATGTCTGTCCTGCCACAAAGTGACAGGGCCGCCTTTAAAAATAAGATCGACATCCAGGGATGGCCTTTTGCTATCAATGTGCCGGAAAGCACAGTGGGTAGCGAATACAGCAATGTTCTTATATTTAAGTTCGCGCCGGGATCCCTGAAAGACCTTCTCGCAGATTATTCGCGCTGGACTTCGGTAAACGATTTTAATACCAACCCTGCAGGTGTTTCCAAATACCTCAGCGACTACATCACGCCCAACCCTTCCACGCTCTATGATCATTTTAATGAGCTCGTGAATTCAGAAACATGGACCGGCGTATTAGCGCTGAATCTCGACCTTGACCTGAAAGGCTTTCCCGAGCAGATCAAAGGCCTTATCGGCGGTATCGACCTGCAAAAATTCAATGCGCATCATTTGGGAATAGAAGTAAGCCAGGTTGTTCCGGATACGGTAAAAGGCGGCTTAAAATTCACGGAGCCCAGCTCACTTTTTGCATTGATCGATTATGAAGAAACGCAGCCGGCGGTAAATGATCTACCGTTTGATTTTAAAGTAGATCTGCTGCAGGTGCTTTTCCGCAACAACACGATCACAGATTTCCGCTGCAACATCAGCCTTAAGCTCGGGCGTTTGTTTGGAGAAGAGGTAAGATTTGACCCTGCGCCCCGGCAGCCTTCTACTATTGAGCTCAACGGCACATATGAAAAGCATGAAGGTGTTGCCAGCTATTCCTTTTTAAGTAAAGAGCAATACGTGCTCAGCAGCATAAAAGGAATAGTCTGGAAAAGTATTACGCTCTCTAAAATACAGTTCTTCACATTATCACAGCTGGATAATACTGTAAACTCCGTCTTCTCTTTCTGGGGAGATCTGATATTTAATGATATTGATAGGAAAAAAGAAATAAAGGAGGATAAAAGTCATTTTGACCTGTTCTCCTTCGACAAGCTTTCATTCAGCGGCATGCAGCTGCTCATGAACTTCAGCACCGTTCCTCCGAAAGCGCCAGCAAAAACCACGTTGAACTTTACATTCGAACCTTCTGCGATCACATTTAACAATTCAACCTCCATACCGAGAAAGGCGAGCCTGTTCCTTAATTTTCCACTGGATGCAAAAGGCATGGTCTCAGGCAATGAAAGTAACCTGCCTTCCGGAAAAGGTTATTACCCGATCGAGCTACCATTAAAGTATCCGCATGAGATCAACTCAACCTGGTATGCGCTGCGTTATGACCTTGACCTTGGAACTCCCGGTGCATTGGCGGAGAAGGCTGGATTTACAGCCAGCATCCTTGCCTGCTGGACGCCGCAAACTGATACGTCACAAACTCAGATCGCAGCATACCTGCAGCTCCCGGGCGGCAGCGGGCTTTTCCAGACAACGCTTCAAAGCGCACTGACACTGTCGGTTGGCGATGCTAAATTTTCTTCCCCTATACCGGTGGGCTTGGAAAATCCGGTCTACAGGCTCGCTTTAAACAGTATTGTATTAAAAGTGCTTGGCTATTCCATCCCTCCAAACGGGGCAACAAATGCTTCGCTGTTCAGCAACGTGGACCAGGCTGGAAAGAAGAGCAGCACCGGGTGGTATATTGCCTACAATAAAAAAAAGTAAATACAACCAAATCAATTAATACTAATCTAAAAAACAAAAACAATGGCAAAAAATGTAAATCAAAGTTTGGTGAAAGACAGGTTCAGCCTTTCAAAAAAGAAGGACGGCTTGGTTGATATCACGGTAGATCCTCCTCCGACTCCCATTCCTATAGGAGGGTTTGAAATATCCTTAGTACTAGATATCATTGACGACGAAGTTACCTTAACAGGACGCTCGCTTGCAGGAGGGATCAAAGTTGAATTCCACCGCCCATGGAAGGAAGCCCCGAAGCTGGGAACAATTACAGAAGCAATCTCCAAGCTCAGTAAATCCCTTGGCCTCGATACGGATTTTGGCACAAAGATGGAAGCATTTATTAAGAACCTTCCTGAACCTCTCAGAACGGCAGGCCAAGCAGTCACGACTGCCCAGATAATCGTAACAGATTTCGTGATCAACACTACGGGAGATGTAATTGACGAAAAAGACCAAACGGCAAAAAATGTATACCAGATCGGGCTGGGTCTTGTGTTTCTGGACAAATCTGTTAAGGTAGGTGATATCAGTCTTAAAACATTCCTTATAAAATACACATATTTAACAGATCACAAGAAAAAAGCTGCTTAGCATAAACCAATGCCGGGTGAGCAATGTCTCACCCGGCTTACTTAACAGTTAAATTCATCAGTATAAATGCAGAAAAAGCTTTCCGGATCACAAAGCAAATTTGAGGCTTCACTTGTTTTGAGCATTGGTGCGCTCGAATACCAGCTGGATGGCAGCTTCTCAGACGGAAGCTTTTCTGTAAAGTATTCGAAAGACATTCATAATGCCATCGACCTGGGTTCTGTCAGCGACGGCCTTAAAATGCTCGGTAATGTTTTGCTTGGAAAAGACGGTGGAAAGAAATTACTGGAGGAAATTGAATCGTTCGTTAAAGAGCTGCCGGGCATATTCCAGGATGTGACCGGTGCTTTTTTAAACGCGCATGTTATGATCACGAGACTGGAAATCACCACTAAACCTGATCCGGACAAAAGCGTGTATTATGCGCTCGGCCTGGGTTTGCGTTTTACCAAAAAAATATCGCTCGCAGGGATCGAACTGGAATATTTCACATTTGAATACGAAGGCACAACCGGAAAAAAATCGGTTATGAAATCATTAACAGCGTCGTCGCAAACGAATTAGATCATGCCGGATACAGAGGAGATCACACGTATTTGTAAAGAGTATGCTGCAAAAAAAAGCTATGCCCTGGCTTTCAGCAAATCCATCGACCTTGGGATCATTACGGATGTGATGCCACTGGTTCAGGAAGCCATTCCGCAATTGCCGGGCTCCCTCATCAACGCATGGACGATCGAGCTCCGGCAGCTGCTTACAGTGTCATACCTGTCTATGGTAACAAAAGCGATCCCGGAAGCAAACGTACGCCTGGTGGGAATAAAAAATATTCCGAACCAAAGCAAAGTTGTTTTTTCCTTCGCTTTTAATTTTAAAGATATTGATCCGCCCATAAAAGCAGAAGGCATTTCCCTTCTTTCATTTGGCGTGACCGTTATTGTTTCACCTAACGGAGCGCCGGGCAAAAAGAGCAAGCTGGTGATCATGAAAAGCAATTCCCGCTCCGAAAAATTTACAATACTGAAAAAAGCATCCTGATCATGAGTGGAGAAAATAAATATAAGCTGGGTGCCGGTTTCCGCTTTGGAAAAACGTCGCTGGTCCTCAGCGGTGAATTTGGCAAGAACTCGCGCAGCAAGCTTACCGCAGAGATCGGGGACCTCACCATGGCTGATATTGTTGCCTACCTGATCAGTATTTTTGATGGTGATAAAAAACCATTTACAGAATTCCCCGAGCCTTGGGGATTTTTGAATTCTATTAATTTCAAAGGCCTCAAGCTTATTGTTGAAGGCGAAACAACAAAAGGTGCAAAAGATAAACGGGTCGGGATCTCTTACCCGCTTTCGATAGATGTAAAATTTGCGCAGATCAGCGCAATTGAGATCTACTATTATCCCGACAGCAAGAACCACATCCTTATCCAACCGAAAGGAACTTTTCTCGGGCAGGAATTTAAAGAATGGGAGATCTACCCGAAACAGGAAGCACCCGCTGTTCCCGGCTACGGAACGGCCTTGTTCGACCTCAAATTTCTCGGCCTCGGGCAGCATGTTACTGTAAAGGGCATGTCTAAGTCTGCAGGAATTGCAGATACCGTTAAAGCGCTTGAAGACAACTTTAAGGAAGGCATGGAGATAAAGCCTGCGGATACTGCAGGCCCGGAGGATCTTATATTCAGCCCCACAAGCGGCTGGATGATCGGTTCACGCTTTATTATCATCAACACGGTTGACCTCAGCCTCATTTATAATGATCCTTACATGTATGGCCTCGCGCTTTCGCTTTCAGGTGCCAAGGCAAAAACTTTAGCAGGGCTCAACATCGAGCTTTTGTACAAAAAAATTAATGATTCCATCGGCGTTTACTCGCTGCATCTGCAATTGCCCGATGCCATGCGGCAGCTCGAATTCGGCGCCGTTTCCTTTACACTGCCGGTGATCGATATCGCTATTTATTCGAATGGCAATTTCAGGATCGATCTCGGGTTCCCGAATAACAACGACTGGAGCCGCGCAGCTACGGTGCAGGTGTTCCCGTTCATAGGGGCCGGTGGATTTTATTTTGCATTGCTCACAGGCGCTACCGCTACCCGGCTGCCTTCCGACTATGACCGTGAAATGGGCCTGTTCAACCCGGTGATCGATTTTGGGATCGCACTACGGCTGGGTATCGGTAAAACAATTGACAAAGGAATTTTAAAGGCAGGCCTGAGCCTTTGCTTCCAGGGAATTGTTACCGGCACATACGGCTTTTTTATTCCCGATAGGGAAAAGGCCCCGGGCAGAAAAGAAGATTCTTATTATTACCTGAACGGGCAATTTGAAGTGGTGGGCCGTGTGTACGGGGAAATAAATTTTTCCGTGATCAGCGCAAGGCTCGATGTAATGATCTATGCCGCAATCGGCGTTGTGATAGAAGCATACAAGGATATTGTGCTGTATGTGAACGCTGGTGTAAGCCTCTCGCTCACCGTAAGCATCAACCTGGGATTCATTAAAATAAAGATCGATCTCTCTTACTCTACCAGCATCAGCTACACGTTCGTTTTGCCATACAGCGGCCCCTTGCCACAATGGAGGAAGCCCGACGGGAAATCCCTGCGCAATGCAGCGATGCCCGAAAACCCTTTCTATACCTCACTTGCAGCACCCGATGCAGGCACCTCGATCACAGAGCTGAAACCAAAACGGCTGCGCAGGACCGGAGAAAAAACGGTTCTCCCTGTGTGGTTCTTACCGCAATTCAGCGCGCGTGTAAAAGAAGAAATGCAGCAGCCGGAGCTAAAGGATCAAACGGCCAGCTTTATTGCGGGCCTGTTCTTAGACAGCGGCACCGACAAGCATGCAGGCGCCTTCGGAACACTTGCAAAAGCATACCTGCAATGGCTCGTCACCGTTTTCAAATCCCAGCTAAAGTTAACCGGCAGCAACAGCATCAGCATATTTACATTAAAGGACCTGTTCTCTTTTCTGTCGAAAGACCAGGCCGGTGTTCCTGTGATCGGATATGAATATCTTACAGGTTTCCTGGATGATAATTTTGATGTGCAGATAACATCGCCGAAACACATGTCCGACGTTCGCAGGGTTAGTGTTTTCCCGATGCTGCCCGACCTTAAAATGCAGGCACAGCTGGATGATCAGCCCCCTTTCCTGGAGGTTGACTTTTCCGCAGATAAGGTAGACAGCGGCTACAACAAAACGATCCAGGAGTATTTTTCAAAAATGAAAGTGGGTTTTGAAAATCCGCTCGAAGCAAAGAACAACCGGAAGCAAACTACAAAGAAGTCTGTCCGTCAATCACTCCCTACATTTATTTTCCAGGATTATTTTGTTTTACTGGGACGTAACCTTTTACAGGATTGCATCGACCTGATGGAAGCGTATCCTTATACAACAATAAAAAGCGACAGCCTTGCTTCACTGTGCTCAACGTTTGACATTACTGCGGAAGCCATTGTGAATGCAAATGCAAATGCGGAGCTGAAGCCGGATGAGATCATGTATCTGGGCGGCACGAAGTACAGCATTCAGAAATATGATTCTTTCGAATCGATAGCGTCTTATTACAATTTTGGCGAACAGGGATTAACAAGGGCATTCCTTATTTTCATTGCAGATACAAAAGCCAATGCGGAGATCATAAATCTATTTATTCCCGGTGCAACGCTCTTGATACCTTCTGGTGGTCCCCCGGAATCCTATATCTGTAAAACAGGTGATACTCTCGCAAGCATTGCCAGGCTCTCCAAAATCGCTGACCTCCCTTCTGCTATCCGTGAGCTGATCTGGATGAACAGGGAGAAAAAAGACATTCTTTCCACATTTACCGCATTGGTCATCCCCAAATATAAATTTGCAGTTAACAAAGGAATGACCTTCGCCTCGTTGGCTGACCACGGCAAGATTTCACTTGACCGCCTTGCCAACAACAACAACAAGAATGCTGCTGCTATTTTTAATACAGGCACGGAACTCACACTGCCGCAACTGTATTCGCTTCCTGACATGAAGGTGCTGATCGATGGCATTACGGAAAAAGATTCACTCAGAAAGCTTTCAGGACTTGCATCGCGCTACCTTTTGCACGGCCTGCGTGTTCCCGCCCCTGCTGAATTTGCAAATCACTCCGGGACTTACGCATTGTATGACCTCACCAGGCAGATGTTTGATATTCCTGCCGCAAAGGCTGCATCCTGCACTGTTACATTGTCTGCCGACCTGCCTGCTTCCGTAAAAACAGAAACATGGTTCAGGCTGATGCCGGAGAATGGTTCTCAAAAAAATGAGATCCGCTCCAGGATCGTCCTGGAAGGCGAAGATCTTAAGCAGGTTAAAAAGCTTTCCACTACCTTATTTAAGCCGAAGGTGAACAGTATAAAGAAAGCGGGCGGCTATACGATCAACCCAAGCCGCTATATGCTGAAGGCGCCATCGGTATGGCAGGCAAATGCCCCTGTATTTGTTCAGGGTCCCAGCGGCAGCACCTGGCCGGGCGGCCCCTCGGGCCCTGCGTATGGCTGGTGGCCGTATTCGGCTACCGGTTCCACTGAATATTCCGGTCCTACCGGCTGGCGAAAAGCAGCAACACCAAAGCTCTGGTATTTCTCCGATGAGCTTACAAAAGCCCTGCAGGAACAAAAATCACTCGAGCCGGCACTCAGGCTTTACATGGGCAGGAACAACCCTGAGAAGAAAGAATTCGAAAAGAAAGAAATAAGGACTTATGGATGGAGCACCATTATTCCGCTGAATATAATCGTAGTACCATCGTCCTTAACCCCGGGAGAGGAGCTCTCGACCATGTTCGAGATCGAAAGCACCTCGGAGGAAGGCTTGCAGCTTCTTGAAAATTTACTGGCCAATCAATATGATCCGGATCTTTCTACAGCGGAGCGCGTGGATGTGGCACAGGTGCATATATTATATACACCTGCAGCAAGCAGCGACGGACAGGGATTGCGCTCCATCGATCCTTCGGAAGTGGTTTCCGCCATAGTGCAATCCAACTTATCAACTGTTCGCAACCCGCAGGCATTAAAGGCTGCGGCAGGATCTGTGGGAAGGATATTCGGAAGCTTTAACCAGGACCCGGTGAACAACATCAAACGTTTGTGGGAAGCCTGCTCCGTAAAAAGCGGGGGCTTTTACCTGTATTACTTTGACAGTAACACAAAGCTGGGAATTCCGCGTAATACCTTTGATGAAAAAGGACATGCGCAGATCAGCATCGTGATCACCTATGGGCTTCAAAAACCTTACGGGTATAATTTCACAAACAGCATGACGCTGGGAGAAACAGTGCCGGAAGATTCTTATTTATTCGTAGAGTCGCAGCCGCGGGATATTATAATACCGAATAATAATATAACAGTAGACAAACTACTGGAAAAATACCGCCTTACAATCGACTACCTCGCCCAGAAGCTGGACACCTCCAGGCTGAAGGAAAAGTTAGTGCTTAACATCCGCACCATTATTTTTCTGCTCAACAATGATGAATATACAGCAGACACAATTGCGCAGAAATACAATGTTAATGTAAAGGACCTTCGGGAGCTTAATCCCGGGATTGATTATAAACAGGGAGATGCGGTAAGGATCCCGGAAGTACGGTTTGACCTGGCAAAGAACAAGGAAAGAACGCTGAAGGAGATCGCTGCCCTGTATTCTGTTTCTGTTATCAGCCTGCTCTGGGCCAATAAGGGTCAGCAGCTTTTCAGCGATCTTAGCATGTTAAAGCTGGCCGACCAGTCGCAAAGCAAAACATCCTCTGCTGTGCCGGGGACTGTTTCCTTTAACCTGCTGAGAAAGAATCCGGAAGTGGATGCCGCACGATTTGAAGAGTACCATAAAGATGCGCCAACGTTCGATCCTCAATCAGCGCTCGGACTCAATTATAACCTGCTAACATTTGCTGTAAAAGAAAATCCGTCATTCGCAGCAAGCTCGTACTCCATGGCGGTGAGCCCTGATAACGCAGGCTGGACAGGCAGCTCCGGCTTTTCTCCTAACCTCAGCTACCCGGGTGTGATCCCTGCATTCAACTATTCAAAAGCAGCCATTCAAAAAGGTCTGCCTTCGTATCCTGCACCGGAAAAAAATCCTTACAGGGGAACAGGAGATATTGTGCAGGTAAATTTCGACTGGCAGGATATGTACGGAAACCGGACGGTATCGCCATTCAGCAACCCGAAGCTTTATCCTGATCCTTACCCGAACAGCTTTCCGCAGGTCGCCGCTTATTCCGATCCGCTGCAGTCGGTTCTGCAATGGCCGGCGATAGGTATCGAGCATTTATTTTTGCCGAAAAAGAAACTGAATGTATCCCTTGCCTTTGATGCCGGAAGCTATTTGCCTTTCCCGGACAAAGGCGATGCACAGGACCTGATAAAGAAAGCACAGACCGACCTTGAAACATACCGCAAAGCCATTTACCAGCTAAGCGCAAACGATGTAACCGCAAGAGTTTCCACCTCCCTGGATCCCTCGCTTGAAAATGCTTCAGAGCTAAAACCGGAACTGCTGAACCTGATGGACGGCATCTTTCATTACCTCTCCGCATTTACTGTTCCGGGGTATCAGTACTTTTCAGTAAAAGGCATAAGTGCAGAACACCTCGCGATGAATTACCGCATGAGCAGGGAATACATCAGTGCGCTGAACCCTGAGAAATCGCCGCCCGAAAACCGCATTAAAGATTACTTTTTACCGAACGATAATTTTTATTTGTATTACACCCTGGAAGACGAAAGCTTTACTGAGATTGCCGCAAAATTAAAAGTCATCAGCCCGCAGTTTAAAAACATCTCAGCGGAAGAGATCAGTTCCCTGAACCCCGGCATTCCGGAAGTACAAGGCGATATGCTGATCGTGATCCCTGATCAGCGTTTACAAAGCTATGAACCAATGTTAGGCGAAACACTTGAAGGGATCTCCATCAAAACGGGCGTTTCCACAGATATGCTCAAAGCTGCAAATCCCGGTATAAGTGAAACACCACCGGCGAGGCAGAAAATACTGATCCCCCGGTTCAGCAGCACTTTTTACACAACGGGGGAAGGTGATACCTTAAAGGGGCTGGCTGCAAAATTTAATGTTCCCGAACCTGTATTGAATGCGGCAACCTGTAAACATACCAGGCCATTACAGGCAGGAAAGACCATTCTTATTCCTGACGGTGATTTTAAACTTTATCGTGCAAAAGAGGGTGACACGCTCAGTTCCATCGCTGCAGAAAAATGGGTGGCCTACAAAACGCTCTGCCTGATCAATCCCGCTTTAACCAATGAGCTTGCAGCAGGCACCGATGTATTGCTTCCGAAAACGCCTGTGCCGCTTGTTCAAAGCTTCCGCGTTGATATTAAAAATAAATCGCTCATCTTCCCTCTCGAGGTATGGCTCACCATCAGCAGGCAAGCCGCGCTGGTGGATGAAGCATTCCTCGATCAGCCGGAAGTAACGATATCTTCAAGCCTCATCCCGCCTCACCTCAGCATCACTGCGAATAATGAATTCAAAAAGAATACACCTGCCTCCGAAAGCCGTTCACTCCTCAATTACGCGGAGAGTTTCGAGAAAACATTTAGCGAAGTGAAGATCGCTACGTTAGGAGATAAGGCCGCTTCCAGGAATCAGCTGTATGCGGTAAGGATCAATAAAGGGGAAAAAGGCACTGAAAATAAAGGGATCTCTTTTTTTATAAAAAACGAGCCCGACTTTTATGCACCCATCCCGCTGGCCACTTATCCGCTCAGCGCCACTTTCAGGGTTCCGCAGTACGTAAGCGGCAAAGGTTTTACAGGCCCCTGCTTCAATACGCCGAAAGGCTGCATGGGCGCTACCGGTGCGGGCACGCTTAACATGACGTTCCAGGGAATGCAGCTGGATCCTGTTGCACAGGATCTTTTTGAAAGCGTTGACCAGCTGCTGCAGCCTGATCTTACAAGAGGGCTGCTGCAACTCGATGGCACGCTGAACACCAGCTACAGGCAGCAATTACTTGATGCAAAGAAAAAGATAGCGCAGGCGTACGGCAGCCATTTAGTAAAGCATGTTTTAAGCGAAACCAGCCACGATACGCCGGCTGATGTGAGCGAAGCGCTGCAGCAGCAAATGCTTCAGCGCCTCTCCAATTTATACAGCATAGGAACCATTATTCAACTGCCGGTAACTGTTTCAAAGCACATTACCGATCCTGCACTGATCTTCGGAAATCCTGTGAATATAAATGAAAAGGCCGAAGATCAGGTGACATTCTCATCAGCCCAGATCAGCCTGCAGCAATCGAATTCCACATCAATGACATTTGTGCTGAATGCTAGGCAGCCTGAAAAAAACAAGAACATATCGTTAAACCTTGCTTACAAGCCGCTGGCAATGGAATTCAACATTCATCCGATCCCGGGCATCAATGATTACAAAGCTTCCCAATGGCTGTTCTTTGTTAAACCGCTGCCGCAAATAACCATCGGAGAGATCGAGGTCCCGGTTCCGCTGCGTGATTTTCCCGTTCCGCCAACGGTACTTGAACAAGAGGCAAAGGGAGTGGATGATGAAACGCCTGCGCTTGAAGCAACACGGCGATGGAAATATGCCTTTACTTTCCGTAACCCGGATACGGCGGCACAGGATGCCGTTTATTCGAGCACCCTGTTCAACATAGAGAATTATAATCTGAAGCTTGCAGCCGATGTGCCTGATCTGTTCTTTGGCCTTGCTACATGGAGCGTTGCCGGCCGCGAAATGATGAGCGACATGCTTCGCTGCCTTCCGAAGCTCCAGCAGGGCGAGCGTGCAACCACTCCACTGTTCGACACGTGTAACAGGATCGTTAAAAGTTATTTGTCGGTTGTTACCTATGTTGCCGCTGCCCTGCCCGTATGGCTGGATGTGCGCAGCGCAAAATATAAACCAAAGGATATTGAATCCGGGGCTATGGAATTTTTAATGCTGACCGCGGATGAGAGCGATGAGTATTTTTTCATTCAGCTGAAAGCACCTGCCGGTACAGGGACGGTAAATATGCCTTACCCGACCTTGCCAGAGATAAACAAACGCCGGTATAACCCGACACAGAAAGCGCCCGGAACAAATGAGAAAAATGATGAGCAAAAATATTTCTTCATCGACGAAGAGAATAATTACCTGCGCACAGCTGTTGCGACGGAATCGGCGGAAGCGAAAAGTATTTCATTGACGTTTGGCGCTTATCCCGGAAGGAATGAACATCCTGGATTCGGAACGTGGCTTGATATTATGGAGCGTTGGAATGCCTGGGGCGGCGCTTACATTACACGCAATGAATACCTCGTCAAAGGTAAAATCACGAATCCTGATTTTGTTTACCGTACGCCTGTAGTGCGGCCGTACAACGCTTCCGCCCCACTGCTCGATTACAGCACGCCTTTCGACATCCATCTGATGCCACTTCCTGCGAAGCCTCTCCTGTTTGAAGAGCAAATGCGCAACATGCTCTATAACTTTTTCGGCGGGGATAATGGTAACAATCCAAAGATCAGGCTCAAGCTGGTATGGAGCTACAGCTATTGCATCAACGCCGGAGTTACCGATCCGTATGCCGCTGATGCACTGTATGTAACGCTTCCCGGCGGATTGATCCCGCCCTTTACATTTACAATCCCAAATGACTGGAACAGCGATCCGGGCTCCAATAGCTTTGCCTGCCAGCTTTCTGCAGTGATCAGGAAATGGCTGGAAGATAACGAAGTGCCGGGTGCAGAAGCCGGCGCACGCATCCAGTTTGATATCACTGCGTTCTCTAACCTGCCGGATAACAAGCTTCCGTTTTACAGGCTGCGTAATCTGTTTTTAAATGTAAAAGACCTGATCCTTAAATAAGAAAAATTATCTTTGAGAAATGCCGCTTCAATACCCTAAAATAAGCTGTCTCACGGTTACAAAAAACAGGTTACCTGCTTTAAAAACCGCGATCCGCTGCTATTGCGACCAGACCTATCCTGAAAAGGAAATGGTAATTGTTTCTGACGGCAGCGCATGGTATAATGCTGCCGTACAACGTTACCTCAGTGAGCTCGGAAGAAAGGATATCCGCCTTGTAGCAATAAATGAAACATGTACGCTTGGGAAGCTGAGGAACATCAGCATTTCGGAAGCAACAGGCAACATCATCTGCCAGTGGGACGATGACGACCTTTACCACCCCGATCGCCTGAGCATACAGTTTGCAAAGATGACAGCGGAGAATGCGAAGGCCTGCTGCATGACCGACCAGCTGCATTATTTTTATGAAGAGCGTGAATTATTCTGGTGCGACTGGAAAGCATATGAGAGCAACCCGCTGTATCAGCTGATCCCCGGCACCATCATGATGTATAAGGACAAGCGTTTTTCGTACCCCGAAACCGGCAGTTATGCGGTTTCCGGCGAGGATTCTGTTTTTCTCGCGGGTATCTTCGAAACCTTTCCTGTTGCAGAGCTTTCAGGCATGGGGTATTTATATACCTACACATTTTCAGGCAACAATACCTTTTCCGAACAGCATCACCGCCTCCTTGACGAAAAATACAGCATGTCCGCGGACGATGTGTGGAAAGATGAAGCAAAGATCCGGGAAGCTCTTGATTATTACCTGCTGCCTTCACCGATAAAAATAATAGGCTATGAACAGGAGATCGTTTTTACCTGGATGTTTAATTATCAATCATCGTTATGAGCTATAAACCAACTGTAAGGATATGCCTTAACATGATCGTTAAGAATGAAGCAGCGGTGATACGCCGTTGCCTCGAAAGCGTGATGCCCGTTATCAGCTATTGGGTAATTGTTGATACCGGGTCCACAGACAACACGAAAGAGATCATCCACGAATGCCTCAAAGATATTGATGGCGAGCTGCATGAAAGGCCATGGAAAAATTTCGGACATAACCGTTCCGAAGCGCTGGAGCTTGCAAAGGGAAAAGGGGATTATCTTCTGATCATTGACGCGGATGAGGTCCTTTCTTTTGATCGCGGGTTTACATGGCCTGTACTCGACCGGGACGGCTACATGATAGAAACAAAATTCAGCGCAACCTCCTACGTACGCATGCAGCTGGTGAACAACCGGCTCAACTGGCGCTTTGAAGGTGTGTTGCATGAATATATCCACTCGCCTGAAATGAAGACCTCAGGCACCTTAACCCACGTTTATAATTATCCTTACCCGGATGGCGCACGGTCATCGGATCCGAATAAATATAAGCGTGACGCACTGGTACTGGAAAATGCATTGCTGGAAGACCCTGAGAATGCACGTTATGTGTTTTACCTGGCGCAAAGTTACCGCGATGCGCAGGAGCATGAGCTGGCATTAAAGAATTACATAAAACGGGTGGAGATGAAAGGCTGGCCCGAAGAAGTGTGGTTCAGCCTTTACCAGATCGCGATACTGAGCAACCGAATGGGCGAAGACTGGGCGGTTACAAAAGAAAAATTCCTGGCAGCTTTTGAATACAGGCCTTCAAGGGCGGAGCCATTGTTTCATGTGGCCCACTATTACAGGTCAAATGAACGATATGACCTTGCATATTTATACGCTTCGCAGGGTGAACGTATACCATTGCCCGCGGATATTCTTTTTGTAGAGAAGCCCGTTTACGAATACCTGTTGCCGATGGAGCTGGCCATATCGGCGCACTGGACAAACCGCTACGATGAAGCGCTGGCGGCGAACAACAAGATCATGGCAAACAGGCTGGAGACACCGGCTTCTGTTTTCGGCCAGACGATCGTCAACCGCAATTTTTCACTCGATGAGCTAATAAAGCGCCTGCCTTTTTCAGGAAAAAAGAATAAGATCAGGGTTGCTGTTCTTTTTTATAATCCCGGAAGCTACCTTGACAATTGTATTTCCAGCTTACTGCAGCAGGATTACGATAATTTTGAAATCATCTTTGTAGATGATGCCTCTACCGACGGTTCGCAGGAGCGCATTCCAACGGATGATCCCCGGGTTACGCTGATCAGGAACACCGAAAACAAAGGCGGGGCATGGAACCTGCACCAGTGCCTGCTTCGTTGCCAGCCTGATGATATCTTCTTTCAGCTGGACGGGGACGACTGGCTGGCTTGCAATGATGCGCTCAGCCACGTGAACCGCTTTTTTGAGGAAACCTCCTGCTGGGTAATGTACGGACAATACATGTTCATGGACGGATCGTACGGACTTTCGCGCCCTTTTACAGATCCTAACGATTTCAGGAATATGCGCCGCGACTGGGTGTCGCCTGTTCCGAGATGCTTCCGTGCAGGACTCTATCACCGCATATCCGATCAGGACCCTGGTTATGAGTGCATGCGCGATGCCAAAGGTGAATGGTACCGGGAAGCCATGGATGTTGCGTTGATCTATCCTGTTCTTGACCTCGCCGGCCTGGAAAATGTAAAATTTAATACACGCACGCTTTACGTTTATAATACAGACAATCCGCTGAACGTGCACAAATCACGACGCTTGCAGGAAGCTGAGAACCATTCGCAGATCTCCGCAAAGCGCCCTTTTGCAAGAATAGCCGATTACCGGTTTTCCTGAACCATATTTAACGCTTATGCCTAAACCGCTTGTACTCATTCTTACGCCCCTGAAAGATGCTGCTAAAAACTTAGAGCTGTATTTCTCCTTGCTCGAAAAGATCAGCTATCCAAAAAAAAAGATCTCGATCGCCTTTCTTGAAAGCGACAGCAGTGATACAACCTATGCAGATATACAGGCGCGTTTGCCACAGCTCAAAAAAAAATATCATAAAGCTACACTCTGCAAAAAAGATTTCGGCTTCCGGATTCCGGAGGGAATGCCGCGTTATTGGGAAACGATCCAGTATGAGCGGCGCAGTATATTGGCACGCAGTCGCAACCAACTCCTTTTCCGCGCCTTGCAAAATGAGGAATGGGTGCTTTGGCTGGATTCCGACCTGCTGGAATACCCTCCCGATATTATCGAACAATTGCTAAGCAAGGAAAAAGAGATCCTGCATCCGAACTGCGTATTGGATTACGGCGGGCCAAGCTTCGACCGGAATGCATGGCGCGACAAGGGTAAGTTACACATGCACGACCTGCGTGCGGAAAACGATGTCGTTCCGCTCGACAGCGTTGGCGGAACCATGCTTTGGGTGAAAGCTGATATTCACCGCGATGGATTGATCTTCCCGCCTTTTCCGTATGGATTGGAAAACCCTAAAATAAGATATGATAATCTTTGGAAAGGTGAGCTGGAAACGGAGGGATTCGCAATTCTTGCCAGTGATATGGGCTACACCTGCTGGGGATTACCGAATCTTGAGATCAGGCATTTGCGGGAATAATTACTCCTTCACCGGCCGCAACACGACATACATTTTTTCATGCAACAGCCAGCGGCCTTCCCAGTCGCCCGTTTCGGACTGCAATAACCTGCAGCTTACGCCACCTTCTCCTTCGATGATGATCCTGTAATTTGTATCCGTATAGTCGATCCACCAGGTTTGCTCGGATGGGGAATTACCTTCTCCGATTATCCCGCCGGACAAGAATTCCATACGCCGCTTATCGCACCCGATGCGTTCGAATTCAAAATAATGCATCCTGCAAATTTTTTCCTCGGTCTGCCGTATGGGATTCATTGCCTTGTCATCATATTGAACAAGCTGCAATTTATTCAGCTGCTGTACAAACCCAATGCATTCGGCTTCATATACAAAGCCTTCGATGCGGTGATTTCTCATGTCACTGCGCAGCTTGTCGCCATAGCGGTGCTGAAACAAAGGCTTTCCTGAAAGATCATGCTGCACCATTGTAAAGGGCAAATGAAAAATGGGCGTATCAGGAAGAGTATACCCGCTGTTCAACCGGCGCCAGGCCATGTGAAATGTTTCCTTGTCGCCGTTGATCAGCCTGTAGTAAAAATGTGCGTGTGTATTATAAAACATTGCCAGCTGCAGTTCCCTGAAATGTTTTGTTTTATTGATCAGCATCTGCCCCGATTCAAATTCCGGCTCATCGCGGTATGCAACACCGCACACTTCCCAGATAGCCCTATGCCTGCTCAGCGAACCGAAATCGGGCCAGAACAGGGCTCCTGTTTTCCGATAGGCAGGCTCATCAAAAAGAAAAGATGGATCGCGCAAAGGAACATTGTCCGAATCCAGCAGCAGCACTTCCGAAAATGCTGTATTGAGCAATGCGTAAGCTTTCAGCGGCCAGCCTTTTCTTTCATGATCACCGGGAATGTAACCTTCTGCGTAAGCATCGCGAAAGCTTACATTTAATTTTTGCAAGGCAGGAATTGCTTCCGCCGGCAGCTCTTCCTTACCAAGATGCCAAAGCTCGATTGGCAGCGTGCATTTTAATGTAATGCGCAGCAAATGGATCAATGCCCATGCTCCGGGAAAATATTTTTCTCCCCCACCCGGAATAACAATGCCTCTGCCCGACCCAGCTTGTATCGATGTTACGTCAAAAGAGGCGATCAGCTCTTCCTGCAATGCATGATAGATATGTTTTTCGGCTTCCGTACAGGCTTCATAAACAGGCTCCAGCCTTACTGCGGTGTGTTCATCCAGCATTCCTTTCCAGCTTTCCTCTTTATCCCTGCGCAGGGAACAGGCGATCCCCAGGTGATTTAAAATAGCCAACAGCGGACTGCCGTCCGGACTCTCTTTCAATTCCCACTGTACAGGAATTCCCATTGGAAGATATCCCAATATGCCGATACTGAGATCCGGCATCATCTCCACCAGTTGCGAACCGGTTCCTGCAAGTGTATAACGATACATTTTGGTACTGCAGAATTCCATAAAGGCGCGGCGCAGTTCAGCCGGATATATTTGCGGCGTACAAGCACTTCCGGGAACATCGCCATACAAGCTATCAAGGATTTGCATCAGCCGCTGCGTTGTGTTTGCCCAGGTGTATTTTTTCCTGATCGCTTCGGAAGCTGGTTGTGCAGAAAGCATTTCACCTTTTACAGCGCGCTGTATGATCTCAACCGCTGCATCATGCTCCGGCAACCAGAAACGGAGACCGCTTAATAATGTAGGAGGATGATCAGCGGGAACATCGATTTCTTTCGATGGAATAAAGCTTGTCCATTGCTCATCCATCCAGTTTTCGTATGCACTGTGTCGCGGCGCGATCAGCTGCAATCCGCAGGCGCCCGCTTCCATCATAGGGAGGTCCCAGCCCTCGCCGTGCGACATGCTGATGTAATGCGTACCGGCAGCGTAGAGCGAAGGCATTGCATCCGGAGCAAGAAGATCAGAGATCCAGCAGATGGGCGCAGCCTCTTCAAATGTTTTTCCTGCTGCTTCCTGTATGCCAACAATTTTCTGCTGCAGCCATGTATGCAGATGCTCGTGGTATAAGCCAGCCTTCAGGATAAGCACGGCATCATCAGAGCTACTGGTTGCTTCCAGCCATGCACGAAGCAACCCTGTAATATTTTTGCGCGGGATAAAATCTGAAATGTTCATCATCCGCACAGCGTATTCATGCACAGGCTTTTCACGCGTCATCCCTAAATCAAGCGCGGCAATTCCCGGCTTAAAGATAGCAGGGTCCACACCTAAAGGACAGATGCTTATTTTACTGCTGCTGATCCCTGAGTTGATCCATGCATTGGCGGATGAAAGTGTGGGAACAATAATGTGGTCGTGCTGTGAGCTTCTTTCGGCCCAGGCGGGAGGAATGGTAGTGGCCTCAAACATTGTAAAATTAACATTCGGCATTCCCTCGCAGCGTTGTACCTGAGGAGGCATTACAAAATGCAGGCAAATTTCCGTTGCTTCCTGTTGAGCGGCAGGAAAAGAGGAGATCTCTGAAAGCCAGTTGGCAGGGAGCGTAACGGTGCTCCACCCGGTAAATTCACGAAATTCAAAGGAGCGGCCGCACTGCAACAAGGCTTTGCAGATCTGCCTTACATGGTTGTCGTACCCCGTTGGGCCGCGGCAGGGGCCGATGATCCGGAAATTTTTCAGCACCTTTAACATTTACATGCTCTTCTTTTATCATTCAAAGATAACAAAGTATACGCATCCCGAAGAGATATGTAACACAGTGCTTTGTCCTCATGGTGCGCTGTCGTAAGGTTTTTATTGGCAGTTAAAAATATTGTCATACATTAGCGATGAGCTACT
Organism: Bacteroidota bacterium; assembly: GCA_025963725.1. GTDB lineage: Bacteria > Bacteroidota > Bacteroidia > 2-12-FULL-35-15 > 2-12-FULL-35-15 > 2-12-FULL-35-15. The sequence continues at coordinate 35,691 of JAOQAE010000007.1, forward strand.
CCCTCGAAGATCACTATCATTCTAACATAAAATTGCGGTTAACAGATAAGTAAATGAGTAAGAAAAAATCAACAGCTTCCGGCAACAAACAAGAGCTTTCGTCAAAAATAAAAACGTCAAAAAAAGATCTGAATAAAAAGCCCGGGCCCACAGGTGCTATTCCTTTTAATTCTACTACAGATCAGTTACTGAAGTATTTGGTTGTGAACAGCATTACAGGCCCAACCGGCCCTACAGGTAAAGACGGCAAAGATGGCGTAACAGGTGCTACAGGAAAAGATGGCAAAGATGGAGTAACTGGCGCTACAGGTAAGGACGGTATAGATGGCAAAGACGGAAAAGATGGCGCTACAGGGGCAACAGGTAATGACGGTACAGATGGCAAAGACGGCAAAGATGGTGCTACAGGGGCAACAGGTAAAGACGGTACAGATGGCAAAGACGGAAAAGATGGCGCTACAGGGGCAACAGGTACAGACGGTACAGACGGCACAAATGGAAAAGACGGAGTAACTGGCGCAACAGGTAAGGATGGCACAGATGGCAAAGACGGAAAAGATGGAGTAACAGGCGCAACCGGTAAAGACGGTACAAATGGCACAAATGGAAAAGATGGAGTAACGGGTGCAACCGGTAAAGATGGCACAAATGGCTCAAATGGAAAAGATGGAGTAACGGGTGCACCGGGAAAAGATGGAGCAACAGGCCATGGCGAGAGAGGCCCTACAGGCCCTACAGGTGCAGGCATTGAAGCTGATGTTATTATATTGAGAAAAACCAACCAGTCGATGTCCGGCTTTGTTCCTTTGAATATTGTAGTAACCGGGAATACGGTAACAGGCTTCTGGAATGAAGCACCCAGGCCTGATGCATTCGTATGTAATGCAGGAACGGTAGTAGACCCGCACTCCAAAAGTATTTACCTGATAGGTGGAGTTGCCGGGGTCACAAAAGTAAAACTTGTTCAGCATTTTAACACGAAAGAAAAGGAATGGAAAATGCATAGTTCCATCCCGGATGCCTTAACATTCCCCGCTGCTACAATGTATACCAATAAGCTTGTTTATGCCGGGGGGGATCTGGATGGAGCAATAAGTAATAAAGTGTATATATTTGACGGTACGTGGAGGCTCATGGGCGAATTGCCCAAGCCGGTTTCAGCAGCAACGGCCGTTGAATATCGTGGCAAGTTGTATGTACTGGGGGGCCGGGATAAAAAAAACGCGATAACGCCTTGTAAATATATCCAGGTATATGATCCGGAAAGTAGAAGCTGGAGTTTCGTGGATACCCAGGTTGTGAGTTTTGCAACAGCCAGTGCCGCAGTTTACCAGGATAAAATATATGTATTCGGTGGCCATTCAGTTAACGCTTCAGGAGCTCTTATCCCAATGCCTGTTATGGCTTATCATCCACCGACTAACCTGTGGACGCAAATAGCAGCACATCCTACCACACTGATATATGAATCAGCTTTAATGATAGATGATACGATCTATTATATTGGCGGTTCTTTCTTTGAGTCGTTTGACGATCCGAGCAGCAGTTGCTTCGCCTATAATGTGGTGTCGAAAAGCATGAAGACAGTACAGACAACCCTAAAAACGCCACGCAGGAACGCAAGCGGCGCCGTTGTTGACCGTTGCATGTTTATCATGGGAGGTACGGGTCCTACCGGCACATTTAAAACAGAATATCTTGATCCGGACGACTATCAATTTTACCTGCATAAAAGGATCTGAGCGCTTCACTGCTCATTAAGTCATTTATGAATCTGGCACGCACAACCTTTACACGCCTTAATGAAACCAGCACCGGCCGGCTCTTCATTGTACTTGCCTTGTTTGCATTATGCCGGCTTCTTTCATTGCTTGTATTTTACGAAGGCTTTCTGCATATATTCAATGCCGTTAATTTTCGCCTCTTTGGAGCGCATGCCCCGGCCCTGCTCTCCCGTGTGCCTTACCATGATGCATCCATTATTTTATCATCACTGCTGAACCCTTACTTTCTCCTGGCGCTGGTTCTTTTTTATGTTCCGTTTTTTGTAAAAAGAAAAGCACTTCGCGATAAAACATTTACATATACTGCTCCTGAACGATTATTTATTTTCACGGCGGCCTTTTTATTAGCCTGGGAGCTTTCAACCTACCAGTTCAATTATTACCTCAACCAGCCTTTTTATTTTGACCGCATCGCATTAATCATACTCGCTTTTTTACTGCTTCGCTTCCCACTGCTTACGCCCTTATTTGTTGCTTTTGCTTACGTTTACCGTTCCCAGTTCAATTATCCTGTGGATGGCTTTACGCTGCATGATAAACGCCTTTTGTTCGACCTGCTGATCATGTTCGTTGTGCATGTATACGCAAGGCTTTACCTTCCACTTCTCAAAATACCTTATGCTTTCTTTCTCATACTTGTTTTAGCCTCGGGCTATTTTACCGGCGGACTTTCCAAGCTTACCATCTCACCGCATGGCTACGAATGGCTTTTGCAGAACGATCCTGTTAACCTGTTTCATAATATATGTTACCGTGGCTGGCTGGCACAGGCAACGGAAAGCACCAGGCACATGCTCGAGTCGTTCTTTACTCATTACGGGAAGCTCTTCCAGGCACTTGCCTTTTTAATCGAGCTATCGGCTTTATTTATCCTGTATTCAAGAAGAGCCGGGATCATTATTATTGTTGGCTTACTGGCCATGCATACGGGAATCTTTTGCATGACGGGTTTTCTCTTCTGGAAATGGATGGCCGTCGACCTCGTATTATTGTTTTGCTATATCTATAAGCGGGGTTATTATGTGAATGAGCTGTTCCAAAAAAGCTATTTTAAAACATCCGTTCTTATTATGTTCGTTTCATTTGCCTGGCTACAGCCCATTAAATTTGGCTGGCACGATACTCCCGCGAACCAGTTCTTTACGTACGAAGTGGAAAATGCAAAAGGAGAAATATATTCATTTGAGAAAAATGAAATGAATCCTTATCATCAATGGTTTCAGCTCGACCGCTTCCTGTTCCTGGTAAACAAGCCCACCCTGCCGTTAAGCGGCTTTGGGTACACAGCTAAGTATGCAATAGCAAAAGGCATAGTCATCTCCGGCCCGAAAAAATTTTTACAATTTGAAAATGCAAATGGAAAGGATTCTTACCAGGCTGATCTGAAAAATAAATACGAGGAATTTATCAGAACGTATTTTACCAACCGTAACGCGCGGTTAAACGAGACATTCCTGCCCTCTGCATTTATGGCGCCCTTCCATCTTTATAATTCGGAAACAGGAAATGTATGGCACGAACAGCAACCGGTACATACATTCCGGGTTATTTTTAACCAGGTGTATACGGTGAACGGAAAGCCTTTGCAAATCACCAGGCAGGTGGTGGATGAGGTTGTGATCGAGTAACGATTCACAGAACAAGCTCCCTGAACAATCTTGCAACAGTCCCCTCAAGATCAGCGCAAATTCCGGGATGCGGCCGCGAAGTCTGGATCACCGAGCTTCGTACCGCCGTAAGCCAGCGAAAGCGGGAAGCATCATCCATCAGGGCAATTGGCCCTCCATCCTTGTCGCCACGGGCTATTTTCTGAAAGGATTCCAGGTTCAGCTTCAGCTGCTGAAGATCCGTTTCCTTACAGAACACGCTCAGCTTCGGCTCATTGATGGTGTATTCCATCTTAATGAACTTCGCCTGCTTGCTGAAAACAATGATCCCCACGTTGATGAACTCCTCTCGTTCTACCAAGGGTAAAATGCGGATCACGGAATATTCGTATAGGAATTTATCTTGCATCGATAGCCTCCTTTGTAAAACTATCGGCATAACGCAGCCGTGTAATTAAAAACTGCAGGTACACCTCCCTGATCTCTTCAGGCCTTTCATCGGTATCATCCCAATGCAGCCATTCGTCGGGAATCAGGCTTACAATTGCCCGCAGCTTTTCTTCCGTAAGCAGGAACTTAAATTCGGCATTTACCTCGTTCAGTAAAGTAGCCTGCGGCAAAAGCACATGATCCTTTATAAAGGTAAATGGCCCTGCAGCCTTTGCCTGCCAGTTGGTCCAGGTATATTGAAAATACAGGCAGGATCCATGATCGATCAGCCACAATTCTTTGTTCCAGATGAGCATATTGGTGTTCCGTACGGTGCGGTCGGCATTGGTAATTAATGCGTCGAGCCACACGATCTGCGACGCGAGCCGTTCATCAATTTTCGTTACTGCGGGGTCAAATGTGATAGCACCCGACAAAAAATGCAGCGCAAGGTTCAAGCCTTTGCTTGCCTTCAACAGGTCCTGGATCTCCTCATCGGGTTCCGTTTGCCCGAAGGCTTCATCCAACTCCGCAAACACAAGCTCGGGCAGCTTTAGCTTTAATGCCCGCGCAATTTCACCGCCGAGCAGTTCAGCAATAAGTGTTTTAACACCATGTCCGCCGCCCTTGAATTTCAGAACATATTTAAAGTCATCATCGCCCTCGGCCAAAGCCGGCAAAGAGCCGCCTTCCCGCAAAGGCTGGATATACCGTGTAACATTGATTTTTCTCAGAACAGGTGAAAACGGCATTTTTATATGTTTACTTTGTAAAGTTCGATGGATTCAAAGTTAACAAAGAAGATAAACCGGGCTTCTATGCTATTAATTATTTTTTGAACCTGCCATCGGTATCCTCATGCTTTAATTTCTGTTCGATGTGCATCTTCCCGAACTTATAGCTCAGGCTAAGCCGGGCCCGTTGGGTATCTGCACGCTGGGCATAATAATAGTACTGGTCGGACAACTTGCTGGAAACAGACTGGTTCTCAGAATAAAAAACATCAAAGAAGCCAAGTGAAACATCCAGCTTGTCTTTCAAAAAGCTTTTATTGATGACGAGGCTAACAGAGCTCACCGGAGAGTATGTTTGAATAGCATCATAAAAAGGAGAGGCGTAATAACCGTTCACCTGTACCTTGAAACCTTTCGGCAACAGGAACTCGGTGTTAAGAGATCCGTAAAATTGCGCTGTTGCCGAATTGGCTGTTTCGCCGTTTATAGTTCCTTTAAAATCATAATACATGAAGGCGCCGTACAGCTGAAAATTAAACCATTTGATCTGCTTCTGAACAAAGAGGCTAAAGCTGTAATTGTCACGTAAGCGGAAATTGAATGTAGTGTCGATGTTTATTTTCGATTGACTTTTCGTATAAGTGTACCAGTACATAAAATCGCGGGTGCGGTAGTAATCCACGCTGGCAGTTATAAAGCTGTTATAATTGTAATTCAGCGTTATGTCGTGTGTGTACTGTGGCCTTATCGTTGGATTCCCCACGCTGTAATTCAATTCGTCATTATAGATCCTTGCAGGGTTCATCCTGTTAAAGCCCGGACGGTCGATCCTGTAGCTGTAGGCTCCCGTGATGGTATTTTTAGGATTTATTTTATAATCAAGGGAGGAGCTTGGAAAAAAATTCAGATAACTCCTGCCAAGCGTAAATCCCATGGTTTTGCTGAGCCCCTTTACATCCGTCTGTTCTGCCCGGAGGCCTGCTGTTATACCAACCTTTTTATACGTCTTTGACAATGTAGTATAAGCGGCCAACACACGCTCATTATAGGTATAATTGTTTTGAAGGGCCGTGTCGCCGCCGGAATTATGCAATGCATAATCAGCATCGCTGTTAATATCAATAAAAGTACCTTTTAGGCCAGCTTCAACTGAAAAGTCGTTCCTGTACATTTTTGTATAATCGAGCTTTTCGTAAAAAATATTATACAGGCTTTTTGATCCCGTTGCATACGTGCTGGGAAAAAGGATCTCAGCAGTATTACTATCGTAAAAATGATTCTCCACAAACTTGCTTTCCATTCCCGACACATAAAAGTAATCGGAAGAAAGCTGAAGTTGTGAGCCGAGGGTGTCGAGCTTATGCAGGATATTAAAATTGACATTCGGAGAGGTATACTCCTGCTCCTGTTCCGACCGGTAAGTAAATGAATGATAATCAAAAGCATCGCCCTGCAAAACAGTGGTTGTTGCTTTTTGAACGGGATTTGAATGATCAAGGTTGTCATTAAAGTATAACCCTATAATGGTCTTAGGGCTCGCCTCATATTCTATTCCGCCGTTAAAATTGGCGATCTTCCTCAGATTCAGCACTTGCCCGCTCGCATTGAACACATTGGTGCTGCCTGTAGTATTCAGGATCCTGTCCAATTCCGTTTGGTCATACAGGTTAACGTAGGCATAGCTCAGGTTGCTGAATGCGCTGAACTTATTATTCTTAAAGTTGAGTGTAAGCGCAGTGAAAGACCTCCCAACCTTTCCCTGGCTGTACGACTGATCAATGCTCCCGTTAATGCCCTTCAGCCTTGCTTTTTTTGTAACTATGTTTATCAGTCCGCCGGTGCCTGCCGCATCGTATCTCGCAGGCGGGTTTTTGATCAGCTCGATGGAAGTAATGGTTTCGGCGGTCATTCCGCTTAAAATGCCAGCCATCTGGTCGCCCGACATTTGCTGCAGCCTTCCGTCGATCAAAAACCGGACTCCTCCCATTCCATTTACCGTAATATTATTCTGAGCATCCACATGCACCCCCGGCACTTGCTTCAGCAGATCGAGTACACTGTTGCCTTTAGCGATGAGATTATTTTCTACATTTAAAACGATGATCCCTTTTTTAAATTCTACGGTAGCCTTGAAGGCTGTAATATCAACCTCCTTAAGGTTTGTGCTATTAGAGCCCAGCGCCAGCGCCGGCATATCGACCATGGTGATGCTATCGAACACTATCGTTTTACTATACGAAGCAATGTAGCCTATTGCTGTTACTTTAACGAGGTATTCGCCCTTGTGAATATTTTCAAAGCAGTAATTACCATCCTGGTCGGTTACTGCTCCTTTGTAAACGGAGCTATCCTTGCTGTTCAACAAGCCTACCGGGGCAAAGGGTATAGCCACCTGCAACGTATCAACTACCCTTCCTTTTATGTCGCATTGAGAAATGCTGCTGTAAGAGGAAAGCAGGGCAAGAAGAAGGCAGATTGAATATCGAAGCGTAGGATAGCATTTCATTCAAAAAAGGGATTAGTATATCTGAGTATAACCGGGATTATTGAAAAGGATACAGGTATATCGTTTTTGACGAAAATACGGTAAATTTTTTAGTGGATAAGCGAAGGCGATTATTGGAGGAACAACCAGCCCTGTCGATAGAAAGGGAGAAAGACTGAACTAGCTGCGCGGACGTACATACAAGATAATACGATATAAATAATTATCCTTACATTCGGGTAGTCATTAAACTAATACCATGAAAAAAAAATTTATTCTGCTATTCTGTACTATTACTATAATTGCAAATGCACAAATACCAAATTGGCAATGGGCAGAAAGTGCGGGAGGAACCACATCTGACCTGGCATCGGCTCTTTCCACGGACGCTTCCGGAAATGTATATGTAACAGGGTGGTTTGATAGTCCGATCCTCACATTCGGCGCCACTACCGTAAACAATGCAGGTTATTCAGATATTTTTCTAACCAAGTATGACGCACATGGAAATGTCTTGTGGTCGAAAAGCGCAGGGGGGACACAGATTGATATGGTTTTCGGTGTTTCTACCGATACTTTTGGCAATATTTATATAACAGGGCGTTTTAATAGCCCTACCCTTATATTCGACTCCATTACCTTAACCAATTCAAGCGGTTGGAATGATATTTTTTTAGCTAAATATGATTCAAACGGAAATGTGCTTTGGGCTAAAAGCGCAGGAGGATCAGGTGAGGACGTTTCCCGTAGTGTTTCAACCGATCCTTTAGGGAATGTTTATATAACAGGAGCTTTTGTAGGTTCTACCTCTACTTTTGGTTCCACTACTTTAAGCAATTCAAATGCAGGTTATGGCGATATTTTTATTGCCAAGTATGACCCAAACGGAAATGTGCTTTGGGCAACAGGGGCAGGTGGAACGGGTGACGAAGAGTCACACAGTGTTTCAACTGATGTTTCTGGAAATGTGTATGTAGCCGGTTATTTTGCCAGTTCCGCTCTGACCTTCGGTTCCTCGACTTTAACGTCAGTAGGCGGGAAAGATGTTTTTTTAACAAAATATGACCCCAACGGAAATGTTCTGTGGGCAAAAAGTGCGGGAGGCACAAACGAGGACCGGGCGTACGGCATGTCCACTGATACCTCCGGAAATGTATATGTAACAGGTAACTTCTTTAGCGCCAGCCTCAGTTGGGGAACTATGACCTTAACTAATACCGGCAACCATGATATTTTCACAGCAAAGTATGACACAAACGGAAATGTTCTTTGGGCTAAAAGCGCCAGTGGTTCAGATTCTGATTATGCATACAGTGTTTCCAACGATGCCACCGGAAATGCATATGTAGCCGGAAGTTTTTATAGTCCCACCCTCACATTCGACTCCACCACTATAAACAATGTGGGATATCAGGATATTTTTATTACAAAGTATGACGCAAACGGAAATGTTCTTTGGGTGAAAGGGATTGGAGGAACAAATTATGAGGAGGCAAATGGTGTTTCCACAGATGCTTTGGGAAATGCACATATAGCAGGTCGTTTTAGCGGCACCATTAACTTTGACTCCATCACCTTAAACAGTGCAGGCGGAAATGATATATTTACGGCCAAGCTATGTATCAACACTTTTTCCTTTCAAACCATTAGCAATTGTAGTGAATATATTTGGAACGGTAACACCTATACCGTTTCCGGAACTTATTTGGACACCATTCCAAATGCAGTTGGATGTGATAGTGTGATGACATTGAATTTGACAATTAACGGTGGCGCCTTCACTCAAAACATTCCCTTCAATAACGGAGACAGTATTGTTGTTGGGACACACACTTACACTGCGGTGGGAACCTATGTTGATACTCTTGTTACGGCAAGTGGTTGCGATAGCATAGTAACAACGAACCTGATACTTCCTGCCGGGATAACGCTTGTTTCAAAAGAAAAAGCCGAAATGAAAGTTTTCCCAAACCCGGCAAGCACGGAAATACATATTAGTCTTTATAACATTCAAAAATCAGATTTGTACCTCATTTCAATTTATGATATTACAAGTAACTTGATAAAGACCTTCACTGTCGAAGGAAATAATGAAACAATCATACTTAATACCTCAGAGATAAGAAATGGAATGTATTTCTGCAATGTAAAAAATGAATTGAACGAAGTAGTGGTGAGTAAAAAGTTTGTGGTGAATCGATAGGGAACCTTAATTCTTTAAAGTAAAAGCACATCTGGATGTACTTTTAGAATCGGCTTTCATCGTTAAACGATGGAACCGGTTGTTACATTCGTATCCACATTTCCTGTGATGCCACTTACTGAACCGGTGGAGCTGTTCTGCCAGATGTAATACTGCGTCCAGCCAACAGGCAATTGCAGTCTGGCCGGAGAAACATACGCGGCCAGCCATAAGCGGATATTTCCCAAATTGTGATTTGCCGGAAGGTTTGAATCCAGGAAAGGGGTATAAGAATAAAGGATTGTATTGTTGTAGCCGCCCTGTTTCATTTCAGCAAAAAAAGTATTGATCCATTCCAGCACATGCGCTTTATCCAGGCCAACTTTATTGGTTTCAATGTCCAATGCATACGGGAGATCCGCAGCGGGAGCCGATTTGATGAGCGACATAAAGTAATCGGCTTCCGATTTTGCATCGGGTACATCGTTCAGCGTATTCAGCGAAGCAAAATGATAAAAGCCGATCTTCAATCCCGCCGCTTTTGCGCCCTTTGCATTTGTTGCAAACATAGGATCAGTATAGCCAACGCCTTCGCTCGCTTTTATATAAACAAAATCTATTTTTGTTGGATTGGCAGCCACTTTTGCCCAGTCGATCGTACCGTTGTTGTGGGAAACATCAATTCCGTTCATTTTTTTAGATTTTAGTTAGTACAGGTTTATTTTCCGCACGAAAGTATATTAATTGTCAGCTGCTCCAATGGACACTTTTGTTCTTCTGTGACATTCAAAAACAAAATCGTATTACTTCAATATAGATTATAGCTAACATTGGGAGATACGTGCAAGTTAGAAGCTAAAAAGCACCTTTCGGGGAATATATAGAGAAGAATAAAAAACAAAAAAGCCTTACATTTCTGTAAGGCTTCTGTGGGAGCTACTGGGTTCGAACCTTGACCTCCCGATTGAAAATCGGGATGCCCGAACCAGTTGAGGAAATAGTATAAAACAAAAAAGCCTTACATTTCTGTAAGGCTTCTGTGGGAGCTACTGGGTTCGAACCAGTGACCCTCCCGATTGAAAATCGGGATGCACTGAACCAGCTGAGCGAAATATAAAAACAAAAAAGGCTTACATCTCTGTAAGGCTTCTGTGGGAGCTACTGGGTTCGAACCAGTGACCCTCCCGACGAAAAGTCGGGATGCCTGAACCGGCTGAGCGAAACGCTATTATCTTAAGAACTTTTTCCAATTCACCTTGTACAAAACTTGTACGTCGTAAAGCATATAGAAACAAAGAAGCCTCTCAGTTTCCTGAAAGGCTGTCTTTGTTATGTGGGAGCTACTGGGTTCGAACCAGTGACCCTCTGCTTGTAAGGCAGATGCTCTGAACCAGCTGAGCTAAGCTCCCTCTTCGTCATCCGTAGCTTTAGCGAAGGATGAACGCCGCTATTAATTTTAACGGGTTGCAAATATAGATACTTTTTAGAAAGTGCAAAAACTTTTTTCTCTTTTTTTAATTTTATTTCTCATAATCAGGGGAATAAAAAAAGCCGCCCTTTTAAAAAGGCGGCTTTTCCTGTGTTTTAGCGGCTTTACTTAATGATCGTCACATGGCCGATATAGTTGTGCTTCTTGCCGTCAAAATCCTTAAAGGTAACCTTCCACACATATACATCCTGCTCCACCAGCTCACCCGTATTGTTCCTCGCGCCATTCCAGCCCTCCTCGTATTTATTCGATTTCAGGATGCATTCGCCCCAGCGGTTAAAGATCCGCATCTCGAACGTGCCCTTGTCAATACCGTCGGCATACACCCTGAACACATCATTATTGCCATTGTCATTCGGGGTAAAGGCATTTGGCGCATAAAATACGAGCACAGGATCTATCATCACATCGTCGAATGCGGTATCTGCACATCCGTGAATGTTGGTTACGATCAGCTGAGCCATATACACCCCGGTATCGGGATATACATAAATAGGGTTCTGCACAAGTGAGCTGTCATTCGCATAACCGAAGGTCCAGTGCCAGCTGTCGATCAGTCCTGTCGACTGGTCCAGGAAATGCACCGTAGGATCCACAATGGTAGCTGGCTGCGGCGAAGGCGTAAATGCTGCGACCGGCTGTGAGTGAATCGTAATGTATCCCGGCATCGTCAGCGTGTCGCTGCAGCCTATCGTATTGGAGTAGCTGTAGATCACTTCGTAAGAGCCGGCGTAATTATAAGTATGTGACGGGTTTTGCAATGTGCTCGTATCATTCACGCCGCTGATCGCATCGCCGAAGCTCCAGAGCGAAGTGCCTCCCGGCTGGTTGTTAGTGCTGCTGAAGTTGATCGTGGTAGGCTCACAGCCCTCCGTTAAATCGGATGTAAAGCTGATCACCGGCGACGGGATCACGGTGATCGCATCCGTATCCACAGCGCCGCAAAGGCCTGTAATTGTATAAGTCACCACATGCGTTCCGCCCCCTGCTACCGAAGGGTCGAATGTGCCTGCCACTGCATCGGTAATGCCCGGGCCGCTCCATGTTCCGCCCGGATCCACAGCAGAAAGCGTTATCGCCGGCGAAGCAGTGCAAAACGGTCCAACATGCGTAATAGTGGCATCCATCTGCGAAGTAACCGGCACGATCACCGTATCCTGCGCATAGCATGGAAGTAAAACAGTGTATGTTATTATGTATGATCCGACACCCGCAACAGCAGGATCGAATGTTCCCGCGCTTGCATTCGTGATGCCCGTTCCGCTCCAGGTACCACCCGGAGTAACGGCAGCAAGCGTAACAGGCGCTCCCGTTACACACTGGTTGCCTACAGGCGTGATCGTAGCATCGGGCGTAGGTGTTACTACAATATCCATCGTATCCGCGCCGGTTCCGCAGGAGCCGCTCACCGCATAAATGATCTGGTGCGTACCTACTCCCGCAACCGTTGGATTGAATACGCCAAGCGTGGTGTTGGTGATCCCCGTTCCCGACCATGCGCCGGTGCCTGTTGGTACGGAAACCTGTAATGTGTCGATGCTTCCGTTCACGCAATACGGGCCTGCCGGTGTTACCGTAAGTGTATTGATATTCACGACATCCACCTGCACGCTGTCGGTGCTGGAGCATCCGCCGGCAATGTCGGTAACTGTAACCGTAAAAGTGGTGGTGGCCATCGGGCTGCCTGTTGTGTTCTGTGCTGTTGGTGCTGAAACCGTTGCCGAAGGAGCCCAGGAATAGCTGTAGTTTGCAGGGTTTGCAGGCACAAGGCATTTCAGGAATTTCACATTCGGACGCTCGGTGGTTGGCGCGAAAGCATCCGGCGTAGTTAAGGTACATCCCGGTGTAGGGTCCTCATAATCCACGATCACAGAAGAATACGATGTGGATGTTTTGTTCAGCACATCATTGCCCGTCCACGAAGTATTGTTATAGCAGGTTTCAATGATCAGGTTGGAAACACCATCCCAGTCGTAAGGCGTTGTTAAGGCATACATATTCCAGCCAAGCGCTGTTGTGCTTGCCGCAGGGCCGTATACCACCGTAGGAACCGACTGGAATGATCCGGTAGGCAATGAAGCAAGCGCGGTAGTTCCCATCTTAATTGTAAACCCGTTATATGGCGCCGTGCTGTTCTTCTGCGCTACATCAAATCCTATCGAGGAGATCTTGCCTCCCGTAAAGCCCATCGCATTAAGATCTGCCGCAGTGTAAAGGATCTGCATACGCCCATTGTCCCAGAAGCCGGTATACGGCGTTGGATACTGGTTCACGGTAAGCGTGCCAGTTCCGGCGATCACCGTAGTTGGGCTCGAGCAGCCGCCCGTAGTGCTTGGCCCGCTGATGGCAGGAGGCACCAGCCCAAAGTTCACACCCAGCGTAGCTGTTCCGCCTGCGCAGAAGGAAGTATCCGCCAGTGCAGTGATGGTAGGCGATACAGCCGGGATCACTGAAATGGTAATATTGTCGGTTTTTGTACAGCCTGTTGCATTGGTGATCGTAACCGTGTATGTATATGTTCCCGGTGAAGTGATGGTGGCAACAGGATTAGAGATCGTAGGATTGCTGAGATAAGTTGCCGGCGACCATTGATAAGTGTAGCCTGGTCCGGCAGGACTAAGCCCCGCAATGCCCAGCTGGATCGGCTGAAGAAGGCAGGAGCTCGTGGAGCTTTGCGTTACGCTGAATGTAAAATCAGGCACTACGAAAACAGTTACCGTATCCACATTATCGCAGGTGCCGCTCAGGTTGCTCACCACAGCATACGTAGTTGTAGCGCTTGGCGATGCGATCGGGTTCGCACATGGATTGCAGGAAAAATTCGCGGGCGTCATTGGCGGCCCCGATACTACCGACCAGTTGAAGATGCTTCCGCCGTATGCATTGATCTGGGCGGTTTGCGAGCCGCAGATGGTAATATCCGGACTGGCTGTTGTTGCATCCAGGATGCTTACGGCGTATGCAAAGGTTTGCTGTCCGGGGATCGGGCAGTAATTATCCTCAATGGTCATTGTAAATGTGAGGTTCTGCCCCATTGTGCCTGCAGGCGCGCACCAGCTCACATTCACCGTCAGCGGGTTGGCGCCGGAAGATGTGACAACAGCGCCCGGAAGCGCGCTCAGGATATTCGAAACATAGGTCAGTGAATCCGTAGGATCTGTGTCGGTATACGTTGCCGAAAAGTTAAAGCAGTTGCCTGCGCACATCTCCAGCGCATACGGGCCTGTTTGCACCGCGCTTCCGCCAAAGCTGCTGATCGCGCCGCTTGTAGGGCTCGGAACGGTGTTCGAACAGTTCTGCACTACGAACTGTATGTCGCGCATTACCGTGCCGATCAGGTTTCCGGCAGCATCGTATTCCTGCACAAGGATCACAAAAACATAGTTACCGATCGTGGTAGGCGTAAAGCTCAGCAGCCCTGTGTTCGGGTCGATGGTAGTGCCCGGAACAGGCGCCGATCCTGAATAGCCCGGATAGTAGGTTGAGGAAAGCCCCGCAGCATCCATCGCATCGATCAGTGAATAATAAAGTGAATCGCCGTCGGTTTCAACCACGCCGTAGCTGTAGTTCACAGGCTGATTGGTACACACATAGGGGATCGGCTGGGCTGTAAAATACGGCGAGCTGTTGCAGGGAGCTGTAGCGCTGTTCAGCGTTGCCTCGATGTAATAGTTCGCACCGGAAACGTTATCGATCGCACTGTTCCGGCAGCAGGTGGAATAGCTCATTGTCCAGGTATCGCATGGCGGCGACAAGGTCACAATTCCCGAATAAGTGTTCATGTTCATTCCCGGGAAAGTACCGCCGCTGCAGGAGCTGATCACACCCGGGCAGGTTTGTGAAATATCGGTCCCGCCGGGATTCGTCTGGTTCACGGTCACCGAAGTGCTTCCGCCGCAGGAGCTGTTAAGGTAAATGATTTGCGATGGCCCCGGATCAAATCCGCCGGTGCAATCCCAGTATAGGTTCAGGTTGATCTGGTACTGGTTGGCGCCAAGGCACACATAGGTGATCTCGCCGCCAGCAAGGTGCGATGCGCTTACCTGTTTAGGTGCCAGGAAAAGCGCAAGGGCAATACCCAGAAAAGAAATAATTTTTTTGAACATCATGTATGGAGCCTTAAACAAAATAAAATTTAAGTAAACTATTTAAAATCAATGAGAAACGAAACTTTCTGTCTTATTGTAAAAAGACTACAAAGTTCCCCTTTTAGTTGCACTATTGCAAAAAAAATGTCACAATTAATTAGGGATTGAAGTACCTTTGAAGCATGGACAAAATAGCGCTCGCTATTAATTACCTGAAATACAGAAAGTTAAGAACAAATGAGCATGGGATTCATTCTCCCTTTGTTTTTAGCCTGTACAATCATGTCTTCAAAAACGCTTCATCCTATTATGCCTATACCGCTGTAGAAGCTGTCCGCAGCCGGCTTTCGGCCGATAAAAGGATCGTCCGGGTGAAGGATCTTGGCGCCGGTTCGGGCCACAACCAAGGCAAGGAAAGGACCGTTAGCGGCATTCTGAGAACAGCCGTTAAAAGCCCAAAGTATTCCCAGCTGCTTTTCAGGCTGGTCAACTATTTCCAGCCGGATACCATCCTCGAGCTGGGGACAAGCCTCGGGATCAGTACCATGTACTTAGCAATTGCTCGCTCAAAATCAACAGTAACAACCATCGAAGGCTGTCCCGAAACACGCCGGATCGCGCTGGAGAATTTTGCAAGCCTCGGGCTTCCAAACATCCGCTCCCTCGAAGGAAATTTTGATTCGGAATTGCCCGAGGCGCTTCAATCGCTGAACACCCTCGACCTTGTATTCTTCGATGGCAATCACCGGAAATCTGCCACCCTCAGCTATTTTGAGCAATGCCTCGAAAAGGCGAACAATGAAAGCATCTTCATTTTTGATGATATTTACTGGTCGAAGGAAATGACCGAAGCCTGGGAGCTCATCAAAGCGCATCCCAAAGTGAAGGTAACGATCGACATCTTCCAGCTGGGAATTGTGTTTTTCAGGAAAGAACAGGTGAAGCAGCATTTTGTGCTGAGCTACTGAGAAGAAATATGCTTAACGAATTTTCCCACGGAGCCATTCCCCCTCCTTGCAGGAGGGGACAGGGGTGGTGATTCCGGATCATGATACCACCCCAGCCCTCCTAAGAGGAGGGAGCAGGCGCTGCATCAGATCAACTTCTCCTATCAAATAAATAATTGTAAATTTGCTCATATCCATTTACCATGCAATCGATCATCCAACTTTCCGAGATAGCAAAATCCTACAAAATAGGCACCGAGGTGATCCATGCGCTCCGCTCCGTTTCCCTCGACATCTACAAGAACGAATACGTAGCGCTGATGGGGCCTTCCGGCTCAGGAAAATCCACATTGATGAATGTGCTGGGCTGCCTCGACAGTCCTTCCTCCGGCGAGTATGTGCTGAATGGCAAATCGGTTGCGAAGATGCTCGACAACGAGCTTGCCGATGTGCGCAACAAAGAGATCGGATTTGTATTTCAATCCTTCAACCTCCTTTCCCGCTCCACCGCGCTTGATAACGTGATGCTTCCGCTTGTGTATGCGGGCTTCTCAAAAGAGCAGCGCCTCGCACGCGCACAGGAAGTGCTTCACCAGGTAGGGCTTGGAGAACGCATGCTTCACAAGCCGAACGAGCTTTCCGGCGGACAGCGCCAGCGCGTTGCCATTGCGAGGGCATTGGTGAACAAGCCGGCGATCATTCTTGCCGATGAGCCTACAGGTAATCTCGATTCAAGGACCTCCGTGGAGATCATGGGCCTTCTCGAAGAGATCCACAAACAGGGCAACACCATTGTGCTGGTTACGCACGAGGAAGACATCGCGCAGCATGCTCACCGCATTGTAAGGCTGAAGGATGGCGTGGTTGAGCGCGATTATAAAAATGAGAACATCACCACCGTTTCTTCGAGGCTGGTGCATTAATTCAAAAAAAGATCATGAAAGTTTATACAAAAACGGGCGACAAGGGACAAACCTCCCTCATTGGCGGAACGCGTGTTCCAAAGCATCACATGCGCATTGAAGCATACGGCACAGTGGATGAGCTGAACTCTTATATCGGGCTCATCCGCGACCAGCAGATCAGCGGCGACAGCAAAAAGATCCTCGTGGAGATCCAGGACAGGCTGTTTACTATCGGCTCTTCACTCGCCTCCGACCCCGAGCGTTCCAAAATGAAGATCCCGGACCTGAAGGAAGAAGACATCACCCTGCTGGAGCAGGAGATGGACCGCATGAATGAAACACTCCCGGAAATGCGCTCCTTTGTGCTCCCGGGCGGACATACCACCGTTTCCTATTGTCACATCGCGCGCTGTGTGTGTCGCCGTGCGGAACGGCTCACCATCCACCTTTCGGAGAACAGCTTTGTGGCTGAGCTCGTGATCATTTACCTCAACCGCCTCAGCGATTATCTTTTTGTGCTTTCGCGAAAGCTGAGCCATGAGCTGAATGCTGAGGAGATCCCGTGGAAGCCGAGAATGTAAGGGTACCACCCCGGCCCTCCTAAGAGGAGGGAGCTGATCCTGCTGTATTAGATCATTATTCTTTACCAATATGTTTTCGCTTGCACAATGCATTCCCCTCCTCCCAGGAGGGGTTAGGGGTGGTCGCTGCCTTGTACTATATCATTATTCTTTACCAAAATGTTCTCGCTTGCACAATGCATTCCCCTCCTCCCAGGAGGGGTTAGGGGTGGTGGCTGCTTTGTACTGCAAATCTGCCTGAAAGAAGATAGACTCTCCCGCAAAAACCAAACAAGCCCAACAAGCCTGTAATCCTTGATTTTATTAATGTTTTGAACAAAAAAGCAAAAAACCTCAATATAGTGTTTGATAAGTGGAATTAATTTTTACTTTTGCACGAAATTGATAGTTTTTCAAAAAAATTCGATTGGGACGTAACAAGCTAAAAAAATTTACGTTCTAATTTTAAAAATAAGCATTATGTACTGGACACTTGAATTGGCAAAGCACTTAGAAGATGCACCATGGCCTGCCACCAAAGACGAATTGATAGATTTCGGCATTCGCTCGGGGGCACCGATGGAAGTTATTGAGAACCTCCAGGAAATTGAAGACGAAGGTGAAATTTATGAGTCGATCGAAGAGATCTGGCCTGATTACCCTACAAAAGAAGATTTCTTCTTCAATGAAGATGAATACTAGCTTATAATGAGTGTATGTATTAAAAAGCCTCCGCAATTGTGGGGGCTTTTTAATTAACTTTGGTTCATGCTCCAGGCATTTGTAAATAATTTAAAAAAGGAACAGCTCATCGCTCCCGGCGATACGGTTTTGCTTGCAGTAAGCGGCGGCATCGATTCGGTGGTGATGTGCGAACTTTTTCACAAAGCCGGGATCAGCTTCAGCATCGCCCACTGCAACTTTCAGCTGCGCGGGAAAGAAAGCGAAGGCGATGAGGCATTCGTAAAAAAGCTGGCCGCTGCATACAACGTTCCTTTTCATTCCATCCGCTTTAAAACAAACGCTTTCGCAAAGAAGAACAAGCTGTCCATCCAGGTGGCTGCACGCAACCTTCGCTATGAATGGTTTGAGCAGCTGCGTGAAGCATCCGGCTCTGCTTCCATCGCCACAGCGCATCATGCCGATGATTCCGTGGAAACCTTTCTCATCAACCTGGTCCGCGGCACCGGGATTGCGGGACTGCACGGCATACTTCCCAAACAAGGCAAGATCATCCGCCCGATGCTGTTTTGCAATAAAGAGGCGATCAGTGATTTTGCAAAAAAGAACAAGCTGAAATTCCGCAGCGACAGCAGCAACGATTCCGATAAATACCTTCGCAACAGGATCAGGAAAAGCATATTGCCCGCCTTAAAAAAACTAAACCCTTCCATCGATACTGCCATCCTCAAAAACATTGAACACTTATCCGGGGTGGAACAAATTTTTCGCAGGGAGATCCTGAGAACAAAAAAAGAGATCCTCCGTGTTAAAAATTCAACAGTTTATATTTCTATCAGCGGGCTGAAAGAGCTTGATCCCCTTCCTGCATATCTTTTTGAGCTTTTAAAACCTTATGGCTTTAATGCCGCTTCCATCGAAGAGATCATCCACTCGCTCGGCACCATTTCCGGCAAGCAGTTCACATCCGCAACGCACCGCCTCATCAGGGACAGGAAGGACCTGATCATTCAGCCAAAAGAGCAGCTGGCGGCTGAAAGCGCCTCCTTCACAGTAAAAAAAAACCAACGCAGCGCAGAGGGAGAAGGCATCAGGCTTTCCTTCTCACAATTGCCTGCTGGCACAAATTTTTCGCGTTCTGAAATGAGCGCTTCACTGGATCTTGACACACTCAGCTTCCCACTCACCATCCGTAAATGGAGAGAAGGGGATTCTTTTCAGCCGATCGGAATGAAAGGCAAAAAAAAGCTGAGCGATTTTTTCATCGACCGGAAATTGTCGATCGCACAAAAAGAAGATACCTGGCTGCTTGTATCGGGCGGAGAGATCGCCTGGGTGATCGGCCAGCGGATCGACGACCGTTTTAAGGTCAGCGCCCAAACAAAAAAGATTTATTTTGCAGAATTAACAGAGTAGCTTAACTTTGAAGAATATGCAAGAGGAAATCATTTTTGAAGAGAAGCAGTATATCGGCTACAATAAATGGTCGATCCTGTGGCGCACCGTTCTTGCACTTTTTTGTTTTGTCCTTTATTACTGGAGTGAAAATCCGAAACCCCTTGATGTAACGGTGATCAATATTCCTTCTTCCCCGGTGGATGAAGATTCCGGCCAGCTGTTCTTCCTGATGGGCCTCGTACTGATGCTGCTTTCGCTGGTGATGATCTTTGTGCTGCACATTCATACACGGGTGGTTGGGAAAAACCTGATCCTCGACGGGCTCTGGACCTCCCGCAAGGTGAAGATCGACCTCAATAACATTGTGGATGTAAAACAGGTGAAGTACAGCAAGTACCTGCTGAACCGCCCCGTTTACAATTTACATTTCAAGAATAAGATCCGTTTCTTCACCCAGGGAAACGATGCCGTTGAGATTACGGACAAAGAAGGGCTGAAATACCGTATCGGCAGCCAGAAAGCAGCCGAACTGTGCAAGCTGTTGAAAGACCTGGCTGCTTAGCCCGGCGAATTTTCGTTCCAGATTTTTGTAACGCTTCCTTTTTATTTTGCGTATAATATTAAGTTCTCTGTATACTAACCACTAAATTGTTATCCCCATGACAAATACTACTAACCTCCTGAAGCCCGTTCTTATCGAGAAAGAGAACATCAGCGGCTTAAAATTCCCCGAAAACGATGTGCTTACATCAAAAGAAGACATTAAGACCCGAACGGCTGCGCTCGATAAAGCCCTTAAGCTCGGAAACCTTGAACATGGCAAGATCAAGATCATTTTCGAAGATGCCGAAGGCGTAAAGCAGGTGAACACCACCGTATGGGGTGTCACGGATAAAAGAGTGATCCTGAAAAAGGGAGCAGTAGTGCCCATCCACCGCATTCATGAAGTGATCGTATAGAACGTTAAAATTTCATAAATCACGATCAATTACTAATAATAATTAAAAAATAGCCCCGTACCATCGGGGCTATTTTTTTAACTTTACCTCATAAGGCAAAAGCCAAATTTTATTTTACACAAAAAATAAATTTATGAGAAACGTTTTTCGCGGAGTTGCAGTGCTGATCGCAGTGCTATGTTCCATATCCCTTTTTGCGCAGGTGGAGACCCCTGTAAAATGGAAGCTCAGCACAGTGAAGGTAAGCGATTGCGAATGCGACCTTGTATTTTCGGCCACCATCGATGAGCACTGGCATGTGTATTCACTCAATCAAAAAGGAGATGATGGCCCCGTGCCTTCCAGCATCAAGCTCGATAAAAGCCCCGATTACGAAGCAGTGGGGAAACCTACGGAAGGCAAGCCGATCAAGATCTTCGACAAGGTGTTCGAAATGGATGTGCTGTATTTTGAGAAATCACTCACCTTCAAACAGCGCATCCGCTTAAAAACAGACAAAGAAATAACTGTAAAAGGAAGCTACGAATACGAAGCCTGCACCGATGAAAAATGCACCTTCCCTCCCGCCACTCCCTTCGACTTTAAATTAAAAGGCTCCGCAGAATGCCTGCCTGCTGCCGGTACAGGCGCAAAAGCAGAAGTCAATCCCTGCCTGATCGACTCTGCTGCCATTGCAAAAGAATATGCGCTGTCGCATGAGCAGTCAGCCGGCACAAGCGACACCGCCCATGCCGGAGCGACCGTAACCCCACAGGCAACAAACGGAACTTTACCCGGCAACGGGAACTCCACCTCCGACACAGACCCATGGTGGCTGATCTTCCTGATCGGCTTCGGCTGGGGCTTTGCAGCATTGCTTACACCCTGCGTATTCCCGCTGATCCCGATGAACGTAAGCTTTTTCCTGAAAAGGAGCACCTCCAAGGCCAAAGGCAGGTTCAACGCGCTTGTATATGCGATCTCCATCATTGTAATTTTTGTGGTGCTTGGCTTAAGCATCTCTTTAATATTCGGTGCCGGGGCGCTGAATACATTATCAACCAGCGCACCGTTCAACCTCATCCTTTTTGCTTTGCTGCTGATCTTTGCGGCCTCCTTTCTCGGCGCATTTGAAATTGTATTGCCTTCGCGCTTTGTAAATAAGATCGATGCGCAGGGCGACCGCGGCGGCTTTGCAGGCATCTTCTTCATGGCGCTTGCGCTGGTGGTGGTTTCTTTTTCATGTACCGGCGTTATGATCGGCAATGCGCTGGTATCCGCTTCATCTACCGGCGCGATCAGCGGGCCTTTCTGGGCGATGTTCGGCTTCTCCACAGGGCTTGCAATTCCGTTCGGCTTCTTCGCATTTTTCCCCGCCATGCTTAACTCCATGCCTAAGAGCGGCGGATGGCTCAACGCGGTGAAAGTAACATTAGGATTTCTCGAGCTGGCCCTTGCATTGAAGTTCGCGTCCAATGTGGACCTTGTGTACCAGCTTGGAATCTTAACGCGCGAAGTATTCCTCGTGCTCTGGATCGTGATCTTCGGCCTGCTTACCATGTACCTGCTCGGCGCATTTAAAACGTCCCACGACAGCGATGTGAAGCACATCAGCGTTTCACGCCTGTTCTTTATCATTCTTTCTTTTTCTCTTACCGTTTACCTGATCCCCGGATTATGGGGCGCACCGTTGAAGCTGTTCAGCGGAATTCTGCCGCCGATGGAATATTCCGAATCACCTCATGGCTTCGGAGCCGGCAACGGCGCCTCTGCTTTGCCGCAGAATATCGATAAGGAATTTGCCCCTTATATTGAAGTGAATAAGAACGGCGTTGTACATTTTAAGAACGATTATGCCCATGCACTGGCATACGCGAAAAAAACAGGCAAGCCTTTAATGGTGGATTTCACCGGACATGCCTGCGCCAACTGCCGTAAAACGGAAGATAAGATCTGGCCCGATCCCGAAGTGCTGAAGCGCCTGAATAATAACGTAGTCCTTGTTTCCTTATATGTTGATGATAAACGGGAGCTGGATCCCAAAGATTACCAAAAAGTATTCTGGTACGGACAAGAGCGCGAGATCACTACCATTGGCGACAAGTTCAAGTACATGGAAGAAACGCTTTATAAACAAAGCAGTCAGCCGCTGTATGTGCTGTTAGACCATTCGGAGCAGCTGCTCAATTCACCGAGGGGATACAAATCCGAAACCCCGGGATATCTCCAATGGCTTGATGAGGGGATCAATGAATTTAAAAAGAGAACTGGTAAATAACAGAAGTCCCGGAGAGCATCCGGGACTTTTTTATACCTCTGCGTTCTCTGCGCCTCTGCGAGAAATAAACCATTCAAAATTTAAATAAAACCGTTCAACATATTCTTAAAACAGGATGCAACAACGCTGCGTACTATTGTATCAAATTAAAGCAGATGAAAACACGCATCCTCTTCCTGTTATTCTTTACAGCCTCGCAATGCCTTTCTGCAAAGGAGTTTGAAGGCGGCAGCATCAAAGGCATCCTCGCCGATCAGCAGAACAACCCGATCCCATTTGCAACCGTTATCCTAAAGAACAGCTCCGACTCTTCCTTATATAAAGGTGAGATCACCAATGAAAAAGGCGAATTCAACTTCGAAAATATTAAGGAAGGATCTTTCTTCCTGCAGGTGCACATGACCGGCTTCGAACAGCTTAACAGGCCATTGGAAATGCACAGCACATCGCCTGTGCTCGACCTCGGAACCATCACGCTGGCGCCCGCTTCCAAAGAGCTGCAAACAGTTACGGTGGCAGCCGAAAGGCCATTCATTGAACGGCAGATCGACAAAACAGTAGTGAACATCGAGAACAGCATTGTGCAAACAGGCTCATCTATTATGGAAGTGATGGAAAAGCTTCCTGGCGTAATGGTTGACCAGGACGGGAACATCAGCCTGAAAGGAAAGCAGGGCGTGATCATTATGATCGACGGAAAGCCGACCGTGCTCTCGGGACAAGACCTCGCAAACATGCTGCGCGGGATGCCTTCCTCCAGCATTCAGAAGATCGAGATCATCACCAATCCATCTGCAAAGTATGATGCAGCAGGAAATGCAGGGATCATCAACATTATCATGAAGAAGAACAGGCGCGACGGCTTCAACGGGAATGTGAGCACAGGCTACGGGCTGGGTCGCTATGCGAAGTACAACGGCAGCCTCAGCCTCAATTTCAAAAAGAAATGGTATAACCTCTTTTTGAATTACAGCTATTCCAACAGGAAAGGCTTTAACAACCTTGTGCTGAACCGGAAATTTTATGAAGGCGATACGCTCAACACCGTTTTTGAAACGGATGATTATATCATCTTTCCGTTCAGCACGCATACGCCAAGGCTCGGAGCCGATTTTTACCTTTCTAAAAAAACCACCTTATCCGTGCTGGGAACAGGTGTTATCAACCAGTTCCAGCCTTCTGCAAACAACCATACCGATATTTATGACGGCCATCACAACCGCGTAAGCAGCTACGATTTCATTAATGCCTCGCACGATCAGTGGTTCAACTATTCGCTGAATGCGGAGCTGAAACAGCAATTCGACACCACGGGAAAAGAGCTGACCGTTGACCTTGATTATGCCAGATACTGGAACATCACCGACCAACTGTTCACCACCACCAGCCGGGATGGCAGCGACAGCACCTTAGGCACCACCTACCTTACCGGGAAACAGAACGGGATGCTTACGCTTTATTCGCTGAAAGCCGATTATACAAACCCGCTGAAGAACAATGCGAAGCTTGATGCGGGATTAAAATCGAGCTACGTAAGTTCCAATAAAAATGCGGAGTTCTATAACCGCACGAACAGTGGGGATGCGTTCGACAGCCTCAGAAGCAGCCATTTCCTGTATTCGGAGAACATCAATGCAGCTTACCTTAACTTCAGCAAGGAATTCAAAAAAATTTCCCTGCAGCTGGGACTGCGCACCGAGCATACCGCCGCAAACGGCAGGCAGCTCATGAACGGGCGCAGCTTCACACGCAATTATGTGCAGGTGTTCCCAACCGCTTTCTTCGACTTTAAGCTCAATAAAGATCACGACATCAACCTGAGCGCAGGCAGAAGAATAGACAGGCCGGGCTACGACCAGATGAACCCTTTCAAGCGGCTGATCGACGCCACAACCTACAGCGAAGGAAACCCGTACCTGAGGCCGCAATTGACGTATAATACGGAGCTGACCTATTCCTACAAAAGCATGTTCTTCGCAACAGCGAGCTACAGCCTCACTACCGACAATATCACCGATGTGCTGATCCAGGATTCAGAAACACGCACAACAGTTCAGACGATCGTGAACCTCAATAAATTCAACTATTACAGCCTGAACCTTTCGTTCTCAAAACGCCTTGCCAAATGGTGGACAACAAACACAAGCCTGCTTTCCTACTACGGCGTGTACACCGGAACGATCAATAAATACACGATCAACCAGGGGATTCCTTCTTTTTATATCAACACGAGCAACAGCTTCTCCATCATGGACGGCTTCTCGGCTGAGGTCAGCTTTGAATACAACTACAAGAACCTGTACGGCGTAACGCTGATCAAACCCAACTCGAACTTAACACTGGGGCTTCAGAAATCGATCCTGAAAAAGCGCGGCACTATCACGCTGAATGTTTCCGATGTATTCTGGAATGCCTATCCGAGCGGCATTACCGACTTCGGCAATGTGAACGAGAATTGGACCGCCGTACGCGATACACGCGTGGTAAACCTTAACATCTCTTATAAGTTTGGAGACGGGAAAGGATCGCGGATGCGCAGGAATACAGGTGCGGATGATGAGAAGAGCAGGATCGGCTCCAACTAAACCACTTCGGCTACGGTGAAGGTGCTGCCGCCAATAAACACAAGGTCGTTCGCTCCCGCCGATGTTCTTGCAGCTGCAAGCGCAGCCTGCACGGAATTATGAACCGTGCCTTTTAACCCGCATGCTTCTGCCTGTGCAGCAAGCTCCTTCGCATCCAGCGCTCTCGGAATTGTTGCCCTGCAGAAATAATACGTTGCAGAAGGAGGAAGCATTTTTAATATCCTGGAAATGTCCTTATCGTTCACCATCCCCAGCACAACATGCAGCCGGTTATGCGGGGTAAGCGCAATTTGTTTCAGCACCTCTTTAATGCCGGCTTCGTTATGCCCTGTATCGGCTATCGTTAAAGGATTTTGAGCAAGCACCTGCCAGCGGCCGAGCAACCCCGTATTTTTGATCACATGTTTGATCCCGCTGCGGACAATGTTCTCAGTCAGGTTAGAACCCTGCCTGTTCAGCTCGTCAACTGTGGCAAGCACCGTTGCGATATTTTTTTGCTGATACAGTCCGGGAAGCTCGCTTAACAGATCCTCATAAATAGTTTGCCCCTGCTTCTCCATATTTAATTGCAGGTACAGCCCTTCCTTATTTACCTGCCGTACATTTTCCGCATGATAAGCTTCCTCCGCAAAAATGATCTCCGCCTGCTGTTCGCTTGCTTTTGCAATGAATACTTTTTTTGTTTCAGCGGTCGTTTCACCGATCACCACCGGAACACTTTTTTTTATAATGCCCGCTTTCTCGCCTGCGATCAGCTCCAGCGTATTGCCGAGCAATGCCGTATGGTCGAAGCTGATGTTGGTGATCACGGAAACAAGCGGCGTGATCACGTTGGTGGAATCGAGCCTTCCGCCGAGCCCTACTTCTATCACGGTTATATCGACCTTTTCAGCTGCAAAATAATCGAAGGCCAATCCCACCGTCATTTCAAAAAAGGAAAGCTGGATCTTTTCAAACTCATTCTTATGCTTTTCCACGAACTCCACCACATTTTTTTCGGGGATCATCCCGCCGTTGATCTTAATGCGCTCCCGGAAATCCTTTAAATGCGGGGAAGTATAGAGCCCGACCTTTAACCCTGCTTCCTGCAAAACGGACGCAAGCATGTGCGATGTGGAGCCTTTGCCGTTGGTGCCTGCAATATGGATGGAGCGGAATTTATTTTCAGGATTACCGAGCAGGCTGCAAAGCGCGATCGTGTTGTTAAGGTCGGCCTTATACGCAGCAGCTCCCACACGCTGGAACATGGGGAGCTGGCTGTAGAGGTAATCTAATGTTTCCTGGTAATTCATTTATATTACTTTGCGAAAGAAGAATCTTCACAAAAGTAAAAGAATTTTATTCGAGTGTGAATACGAAGGTGTAGGTACCGCGCTGCGTGTCTGTGGAGCCGTCGGTGCGCGGACTGAAGGTTGCCGATAATGCAGCCTGGCGGGCCTTGGAATATAATTTCGAGCTGAAAGTAGTAGAACCCTTTTGTCCTGCCGTGGCTTTTATCACTTTCCCTTCAGCGCTTACTATGATCTCTACTACTACTACACCTTCTTCTGTTGCATCGGTCAGGCGGTCGGGCCTGTTCACCAGCGACCTGCCGGAAAGCTCAAAACCACCTTTCCCCTGTCCTATCCCCGGCCTGTTTCCTTTTCCATCATCGTCTCCGTCACCAACCCCTGCGCCTTTACCATCGCCGGACCCGCCTGTATTTCCATTGCCTTCACCTTTGCCACCGTTCTTGTTTTTCAGCTTTGCAAGCGCGTTCAGCAGCTCTGAGCTGGCCTGTTGCTCTGCCGGAGTTTTCACATCCTCCTTCACATCTTTCTTGCTATCGGGATTAGTTTTCATCGGAACCTCCGTTTCAGTAGGATCCGTGATAACATCCGGTGCATCGGAAGCCTGTGTTTTTGTTACCGGCGCAGCATCCATGGCCGTGGCAAGATCTTTCGAATTGTTCCCGCTTCCGCCGGGATCCTGCCCCATACCTTCCATTCCCAGCCCTATCTCTATTTCGGGCACAGGCTTGATCTCAAATGGCGGGATCGGGGTAATGAATACAACGAGGATAAAAAGCAAAAATAACAATGCGTGAAATCCTATGGTAAACGCCAGTGCGATATACCGGTTCTTGTTTTCGGCTTGTGCTTCCATGATATTATTTGTTAGGAGGTTTTGTTGCCAGTACCATTTTCACACCTAAACTGTAACCGATCTGCATTACATCAGCGAGATCCTGTATGGTGAGACTGTTGTCGAATTTCAGAACTACGGTAGCATCGCCTTCCGCAATCTTTGCTATTTCAATCCTGAGCGCATTCTCCAGGTCAGTAAACGGGATCGGTGTCTTGTTTATTACATATTGGTGATTGCCGTCCACCTCTATGGTGATCTGCTGCTTCTGCATCTGTACGCCCGGCTTGGAGCTTGGCAGTGTAAGCTTCAGCACGCTGGGGTTGGCAAGGGTGGATATGATAAGGAAGAACAGCAAAAGAAAGAACATAATGTCGTTTAACGACTCTGTACTTACTTCAGCTCCTTCTCTGTGTCTGCGTTTTATTTTCATGTTAACCGATCATTGAATGTTGATTGTTGTATAAACTATTTTCCCGGCCCATGCAGGATATCCAGGAACTGAACAGACGCAGTTTCCATTTTATTGATCGTTTTATCGAGCATTGCATTTAAAATATAATAGCCGATAAAAGCGATCAAACCGATCATTAAGCCGGAAGCGGATGTGATCATTTTCTGGTAAAGCCCTGAAGAGATAACTCCAATGCTGATATTGTCGGTCAATGAAATGTCATAGAAAATTTTAATAACCCCGGCAATCGTTCCGATGAATCCAAAGATCGGAGCAATGCGTCCGATGAGGCTCAGCACGCTCAGGTTCCTTTCAAGGCGGTTGATCTCCAGCTTGCCCACCGCTTCCATCGATTCTTCAATTTCCTTGATCGGCTTGCCAATGCGGCTGATCCCTTTTTCGATCATGCGGGCTGCAGGTGCAGTGGTATTCTTACACAATGCTTTTGCAGCATCGAGGTTCCCGTTGTGGATGTAATCCTTGATATGGTTCATGAAATTCGCATCCATCTTTGAAGCTTTGCTGATGGTCATCAGTCGCTCAAAGAAAAAATAGATCGTGATGATGGAGAGGATTCCCATCGGGATCATAATGTAACCGCCTTTAACGATGAGGTCGAGCAGCGAGAGCGAATCCTGAGCCGGCGGAGCTGTTGGCGGCGTAAGCTGCGTGGCGGCGGCATGCACGGTATCAGTAATTTGCGTGGCGGCTGCAGCGCCGTTGGTCACAAGTTGCAATAGAATGGAATTGAACATTTTTATCTGGATTTAATGTTAACAAAAAAAGCAATCATGAGTGTATTAACTCACGATTGCTAAATTAATTATATGCCAGCGCGCTTTTTTAAGCATGCGGGCGATTTATAAACACCCGATTGTTTATTGCTTCAGGCGGAACCGTACGGGAAGATTGATCACTACGCGCACCGGCTCGCCCTTATTACTGCCGGGTTTCCATTTTGGCATCGAGTGGATCACTCTCATCGCTTCTTCTGTACAGCCATCACCTACTTTATCTTTTTCCTTTCCAAGCATTTTCACTTCTGTTACCGAACCATCCTTTTCAATAATGAACGAAAGATAAACGGTTCCCTGTGTGCCGTTCTCAATGGCTATCTGCGGATATTGAAGATGGTCGCGCACAAATTTGTAAACATCTCCGATAAACTCGGGCATCACCTCCGCAATGGTTGTTGGGGTAAGATTTACAGGAGGTGCCGTAGCTACCGCAGGAGGAGCTTCCCCCGGCTCCGGGTCATGGCCCCTGGATCCGGAATCAGTCTGTATAGCGCCCGGATTCATCTCCTCGGCTGTTTTGCCAAGTAATTTTGTGGGATCGTCTGTTGCTTCCAGGTTTGGGTTGTCTGTTTTTGGAGGCAGCGGGTCGTGCTGCTCTTCCACCTTCGGCTTGGGCTCATCGGGTTTCTGAAGTATAACTTCAGGTCCCCAGTAGTCGGACATTACCGGAGTGGACAGATCCACAGGCGGAACTTTACTTCCGGTATTGCTTACATATACTGTCACGGCAAGCAGCAGGCTCACTGCGGTAAAGGTGATGAGCATACTTTTGGCTACCGTGTCCTTGTAAGTGCTGCGGATGGCATAGGCACCATAATCTTTGTGGCGGTTTTCGAATACGAGCTCGTTAAAGTCGGCATCGGAGTTGAATTGGGTTGTCATGGCTATATAGTTTTAGGGTTAACAAAGACTATATAAGCGGGGATGAGAACGCATGAACGTTCCTGGACTTATAATGCAATACGAATTACGGGGATGTAAAACCGGGGATGATTTGGATAATTAACGAAGGTGATTGTGTTTTATTGTGTCGAATAAAAACGGGGAAAAAATTCCACCGGAATCGTTAGCCGTTGTCTTGAAGATTACAGAGAAGGTTTGTCATGCTGAGGTACGAAGCATCTCTTTTTATGAGATTCTTCGCTGCACTGCGTTTCGCTCAGAATGACAAATAATCAATTCTCAAAGTTTATTCTTCATGATCACCGTAGTGGTTGGATAAGCGAAGGAAGCGCCGTTATTTTCAACGATCTCCATGATGCGGTAATTGATCTCTTCACGCACATCGAGGTAGATGTCGTACTCCAGCGTATCCACGAAATAAAGCACCATGATGTTGAGCGAGCTGGAATCAAATTCGAAAAGGCGCACGCGGGTCTCATTGGGCAGCACATGCGGATGCTTCTGTATATACGCCTGGATCTCGGAGATGATATTTTTGAACTGCGAGGCTTTTGTATCATACGTTAAGCCGATGCTGAACTTGGCTCTGCGCTGGATGCGGAGCGAAAGATTATCGAGCTCGCTGTCCACTAATTTTTTATTCGGAACGGTCACAAAGCTCTTTTCGAGCGTGCGGATGCGTGTGCTCCTGAACCCGATCTTCTCCACATGCCCTTCAATGCCGCCAATACGGATCAGGTCGCCGATGATGAATGGCCGGTCAAGAAAGATGGTGAACGAGCCCAGCAGGTTTTCCAGCGATTCCTTCGCGGCAAGCGCAATTGCCAGTCCGCCGATCCCAAGCCCCGCGATGAGCGAAGCGATGTTGAGCTTGAATACTGCGCCCAGCATAAAGAACACTGCAAAGATCACGATGATCACCTTGATCGATTCTTTTACAAAAGGCACCAGCTGGTCGTCGGATTTTGATTCGGTGAGCGAAGCGCGGTACATCATCACCAGCCCGAGGAAATCGGTAAGGCGCAGCAGCACCCAGGTAAGCGCGCCTACAATGGCGATCTGGAAGAGGCGGTACAATACGAGACGGATGCCGAAGCGGTCCGTCGCGGCCATGTGCCATTCGGCAGGGAAATCAAGCCTGTTAAAGGCAAGATAAAGTGTGATAAGGAGGATGACTGTATTAAGCGGCTTTTTGAGGAGGAACATCAGTTTGTCGGAGCCCACGCCGGTGGAATACTTTTTGACAAAACGAAAAATGAATAGTGTAAGAAGCCTTGAGAGTAATCTTAAAAATATCAGCCCGATAAATATGATCCCGGCAAACCAGCAATAGTTTTCTAAAGTGTTTCCAAGAAATGTACGTTGTAAAGTTTCGTAGATCATTTTTTAAAGACAGGCTGTTTAAATAATCGGTAAATAGTCGGGAACAAAGGTAACATACCTGAAAGATTTTTTGAATTATTTTTTTGTTTCAAAAATAATTTTTTACGAGATTTGTATAAAGCGTAAGGTCATTACATAATTTAGCTAAAATTAAAACCAAATTTTTTAAAACGAATTTTCATTACAAATGAAAAAAGCAAGCACACCAAAAAAGAGTCCTGTCAAGAAGCTTGATAAATCAAAGGACTCGGGGGAGTTGAGAAAGCCAACAAAGCTGAAGCCTCTCAAGGAAAAGGAAAAGAAAAACTGGAAGAACAATTTGGATGAGGAAGAGGCCGATGATTTCAACATTGAAGATGATGACCTGAAGCTCGACGATGGTTTTGCAGATGATGACGACGACGATGCATTTTTCGATGATAATTTTTAATTGATGCCAAACAACAAAGCCGCCCTTTCTGAAAAGAAGGGGCGGCTTTGTTTTATCACCGCTTTAAAACGTATAAACAGCGCCTCCGCAATTGTCTTCCCGCGCACCCGTCACACTTTTCAGGCAATTCACCTCATTCCGCATTCTCAGCACGCCCAGGAAAGCAAAGATCAGCGCTTCCTTGAACTCGATGATCTTTTTCTCCGGGATCACGATCTCCAGCGGCACCAGCGCACGGATGCGCTCTACGAGAAAATCGTTATACGTTCCGCCACCCGTGATCAGCAGCCGCCCCGATGATTTCGATTCCAGCGTTCTCGCCACCTGCACGGCCACATGCTCGCACAGCGTGCAGAGCAGGTCGTTCGGATCCAGCTCGTATTGCTCCAGCAGGGGATCGATATTCCGGAGCACCCATTCTTTTCCCAGTGATTTCGGGCTGTCGGGCGCCTGACGGAAATACGGCAATCCATTCAGCTCGTTCAGCAGGTAATGCCCCACCATGCCTTCCCTCGCCATTGCCCCTCTGTCATCATAAGGCTTTCCGAGCTGCTCCGTAATGGCATTCATCACAATGTTCACAGGGCAAATATCATAGGCAATGCGCTTTCCCTTGTGCTCGTATGAGATATTGGCAAAGCCGCCAAGGTTCAGGCAGTAATCATATTCACGAAAAAGCAGCTTATCGCCGATGGGCACCAATGGCGCTCCTTGTCCGCCGAGGGCTACATCCAGCGAGCGGAAATCGCATACCACCGGCATTTTGCAGGCGGCTGCAATTGCGCTGCCCGCTCCAACCTGCACAGTGAAGCGGTTCTCCGGCTGGTGAAAAATGGTATGGCCATGCGATGAAACGAAATCGGCCTTTATCCTGTGTGTGAGTATAAAATCGGATACGAGCCGGCCCGTGTAAGTTCCGTAATCGTGGTGGGCCTGCTGGAAGCTAATGGCGTCAGCCGTTTCGAGCGACAATAACCGCTGCTTCCACTCTTCCGGGTAAGCCTTTGTTTCAGCGTGGATGATCTCGAAATCCCAGGCATTATTGTCAACGGTAAACCTGCAAAATGCCAGGTCCAGCCCATCGAGGGAAGTGCCCGACATAAGGCCGATCACATTATACGTCTGCCGGTTTAAATTTGTCATAAAACAATTAGCAAAATCTGAATATAAAATTTACATTTGCGTTCCGGCCAAAAATGGTGTCGCGCAATGCATACCGGCCAAAAATAAAGTAATTATTTAATATAAATTTATATCTCATGTTTTTTGATTTAACTGAAGAGCACTTAATGATCCAGAAGGCGGCACGCGATTTCGCAAACGATGTTTTAAAGCCGGGAGTGATCGAGCGTGATGAGCACCAGAAATTTCCTGCAGAGGAGATCAAGCAGCTGGGCGAGCTTGGATTCATGGGAATGATGGTGGACCCGAAGTACGGCGGAGGCGGAATGGATTGCGTTTCCTACGTGCTGGCAATGGAAGAGATCTCGAAGGTGGATGCATCCTGCTCCGTGGTAATGAGCGTGAACAACTCGCTTGTATGCTGGGGGCTTGAAAAATTCGGCACCGAGGAGCAAAAGCAAAAATATTTAGTGCCTCTTGCAAAAGGGGAGATCATCGGCGCATTCTGCTTATCAGAGCCCGAAGCAGGCTCCGATGCAACATCGCAGAGAACCACCGCCATCGACAAAGGTGATCATTATTTGCTGAACGGCACCAAGAACTGGATCACGAACGGAAGCACTGCCTCCGTATATCTCGTGATCGCGCAAACCGATGTTGCCAAAGGCCACAAAGGGATCAATGCAGTGATCGTGGAAAAAGGAATGCCCGGATTTGTGGTGGGGCCAAAGGAAAATAAATTAGGCATCCGCGGATCGGATACGCATTCGCTCATGTTCACCGATGTAAAAATTCCGAAAGAGAACCGCATCGGCGAAGATGGCTTCGGATTTAAATTCGCGATGCAGGTATTGTCGGGCGGACGCATCGGGATCGCTTCACAGGCATTGGGAATTGCATCCGGCGCATACGAGCTTGCGCTGGCATATTCAAAAGAGCGCAAAGCATTCGGCAAGCCGATCAACCAGCACCAGGCCATCCAGTTCAAGCTGGCGGATATGGCAACGCAGATCGAAGCGGCGCGCTTACTGTGCATGAAAGCGGCATGGATGAAGGATCAGCACATGAACTTCGACAAGGCAAGCGCGATGGCGAAAGTATTCGCTTCTAAAGTAGCGATGGATACAACCATTGAAGCGGTGCAGGTTCACGGCGGATACGGCTATGTGAAGGAATACCATGTAGAGCGTTTGATGCGCGATGCCAAGATCACGCAGATCTACGAAGGAACCACAGAGGTACAGAAGATCGTTATTTCAAGGGCCTTGCTGGCATAAGCAACATCGCATATAAAACAGGAAGCCTTCGCAATTGCGGAGGCTTTTTTGTTTTAGAAGCTCTGTTCTCGATACGCTCGTACCTCGCTACTCGAACTGACGCCAATGTCACTTCGAGTTCGACCGTAGGGAGAGTATCGAGAAGTGGTGACCGAATTGTTGGAAGCTTGTTCCCGATACGCTCGTACCTCGCTACTCGAACTGACGCTTCTTCAACTCTGCACTTCCCTTTTCCTTCCTGAAGAACGGATACTTCAGATCGATCAGCACCTTTTCATTCTTCTGCACATAGCTCAGCGAGAAGGCCGCCCAGATCAGGATAGGAAGGATAATATAAAACAAGGGATACAGCCAGAAGGATGTCAGGGTAAATACCATCGGCTTGCCGGGATCATGATCCTGCAAAAGCACAGGAACGCGCTCATCCACCTCGAAAGCAGTGCCTTCACGCCCTTTGAAGCGGTACGCGCTGTCCTTCACCGCATATTCGATCACCGGATACACCAGCGCACCTTCGGTGGTATCATTCTCCGAAACATAGAACACGAACTTCCCTTTCACCTTATCTGCATTCACAATGTACCTGCTCCTGTTCAATACATAGAACAGGCAGATGATCCCGATCCCAAGAAAAAAACACTGAATCCTGCCGAGCTTTATCAATATGAGAATTTTTTAGAATGGGTGTTACAGCACCTCAACAACCTTTTCGAGCTTAATGCCCCTCGAGCCCTTGATGAGGATCGCCGTGTCTTTCACGGGATGCTCCTTTAAATAATTCAAGGCCTCTTCGCTGGTGGCGAATGTTCTTGCATTGCTTTTTTTACCGGCTTGCACAAACAAAGGCCCTACGAGTATGGTATTGACAAGGTTCTTCTGCTGCAATAATTCAACGATGGCATCATGCTCCTTTGCGCTTTCCTCGCCGAGCTCCAGCATATCGCCGAGGATCACCATTTTATTGGAATGCCCGAGGCCTGCAAAGTTCTCGAGGGCAAGGCTCATGCTCGAAGGATTGGCATTGTAATAATCGAGGATGAGCGTATTGCGGCCTGTTTTATGCAGCTGCGAGCGGTTATTGGAAGGCGCGTATTCGCTTAATCCTTTATTGATCTCCGCATCTTCCACCTTGAAATAATTGCCCACGCAGGCAGCGCAAAGCAGGTTGTAATAATTATAAACCCCGACGAGCTGCGTGCTTACCATTTCGCTGCTCTTCAGGCTTGCCGCGTTGTAGCGCGTTGCCCATTGAAAGGAGATAAATTCGCTTTGAGCCGGAGGCGCCATGCTGCCGACAATATCATATAGTTTTTTTGTCCCGTAGGTAATTTTATCGTTGGCTGCCGACAGCTCTATCAGCACCTCATCATCGCCATGAACAAACACTTTTCCTTTTTTCTGCTGGATGAATTTATACAATTCGCTCTTCCCTTTTTTCACGCCTTCAATTCCGCCAAAGCCTTCGAGATGCGCTTTGCCAATGTTGGTGATGATCCCGAAATCAGGCTCCGCGATGTTGCTTAACAATTCGATCTCCCCCTGGTGATTGGCGCCCATTTCAATGATGGCCATCTCGTGGCTGGCATCGATCGACAGCAGCGTGAGAGGAACACCGATGTGGTTGTTGAGATTCCCCTTCGTTGCCAGCACCTTGTATTTACGGCTGAGCACGGCATTCACCAGCTCCTTTGAAGTGGTCTTCCCGTTGGAGCCCGTAATGCCGATCACCGGGATGTTCAGCTGCCTGCGGTGATGGTTCGCCAGCTGCTGCAATGCAGTAAGCACATCCTCCACAAGGAAATAACGCTCATCCTTTTTATAGGCTTCCTCATCGATCACTGCCAAAGAGCATCCGCTTTCAAGCGCCTGTTCAGCAAACTGGTTGCCGTTGAAGTTGCCGCCTTTCAGCGCAAAAAATACAGAGCCGGGGATGATGCCGCGCGTGTCGGTGCAAACAAGCGGATGATCTTTGAAATGCGAGTAGAGCTGTTCGATCATGATTTTAATTCTTTGGGGATCTCACAAACCGGGATCGGGTTCATCTTATGCTGGTTTGCCTTATGCATGCGTGTGTAAATTTCGAGCACCGTTTTCTGGCGACCGCTTAGCTGGCTTGTATCCTGCCTGTTCTCGAGGAATGTCATCGCCCATTCGAGCTCATCGTATGTGGCGCCGATCTGGTCCTCGTCGCTCCTGCCATCCGAGAACAAGCCATCCGTAGGCTTTGCAGCGCGGATGGAATCCACTATGCCGAGCTCCTGCGCAAGCATGAACACTTCCGATTTCATGAGCCCCGCGATCGGACTAAGGTCCACTCCTCCATCACCATACTTTGTAAAAAAGCCGATGCCGAAATCCTCCACCTTATTTCCTGTACCGGCCACCAGCATTTTATGGTGACAGGCAAATGCGTACAGCGTGGTCATGCGCAAACGCGCGCGTGTGTTGGCCATGGTGAGCCAGTCCCGGATCCCGGCAGGAAATGTTTGCTCCATTGCCTGGAAGGTTTGTGTAAGCTCCACTTCATGCGAGCTCACATTACCGTATTGCTTTTTCAGCCAGCCGATGTGCTCGTGCCCCCGGTCGTATTCTGCTTTCTGCTGCAGGATGGGCATGTTAAGGCAGATCACCTGTTTCCCTGTTTTTGCGCAGAGCGTGGAGGTAAGCGCAGAATCGATGCCGCCGGAGATGCCAACCACAAATCCGCTTGTATTGCTTTTATCACTGTAGTCTTTCAGCCAGGCTACAATATGATCGATCACTTCTTTCTTTTTCATTACTCAAAAATAAAAATCCCGGCCTCATCATTGTGAAGCCGGGACTAAATTTACTAACTATTTGCTGTTAGAACAAAACACCAACAGTTAAGCCGATGCTGTTCGATTTCAGGCTTTGCTTCAAAGGAGCGCCGTAACCCGGGCCGCCTTCCGTGAATTTCTGCAGGTAGCTGGAATTGTTTTTTACAACATTTGTAAATCCGAGCAGGTAATTTGCCCCGATCACAAGCGATGTTGATCCGGAAAGGTTCCACTCCACTCCTAATCCCATGTTCAGCGCTTCGTTGAACAGGTTCACATCATTTTTAACATCTGATTTGGAGATGGTTTCGGGGCTCAACCATGTGCCGGTTGATATAGAACGCTTCTGCACTTCGTCGGTTGCCTTTGCAGCCACCCTGAACGATGAATTAACACCGAACATTCCGAAATAGGTAAGCGCGCCGATCTCCTTGGTCCTTAATTTAAGCGTTAAAGGCAAGGTAACATACGTGATGGTGTATTTACGCTCGTTGATCAGGCAGGCATCATAGCGCGTAGGACCTGTGCTTGTTTCAGTATACGCATCGTATGCCGGCTGGAATTCGGCGATCTCCTCATTTTCCTTATCGTAAAAATACTTGATATAGCTTGAAGAAGGGTTTCCCGACAGGTCATTCCTGTATCTCACCTTTCCGCCGCTGGTATTGATCATAAGCCCGGTAGCAAACACAGCTACATTGGTGAGCCTGAACTCCAGCCCGAGCCCTCCGCCGAATTTCATTGCCGCACCGTTCTTCTCAATGATCTTCTCTCCCGATTTCAGCCAGTTCACTGAGGGTGATACCATTAAGCCAAAACGAACGTTTTTAGATGCCGCATCGTCCTGCCCGAAAGCAAAAGAAGTTGCAAGCACTAATGCTGATAATGTAAGTACCTTCTTCATATTTTTCATATTTTTGGGTTTTAATTTTTAATGTGGTAAGCCGTCATAATTTAGCCCCCACAATATTAAGTATAATTTTTTTATATGAAAAATTTTAATTTCTGCGCACTGCTCCTCATCCTGCTTGTCTTGCTAAGCTCCTGCGGCGGCGATGCGCTTCATGTGGATGTAAGCGATGTGAACGTTCCGGGCTTTACCATCAAACGCCTCGAGCAGGACCTCTTCACAATGGACACGTCCGATATTAAAAACACAACGGAGAAGCTCCAGGCGAAGTACGGAAGCTTTTATCCTGTGTTTTTCAGCAGGATCATCAACAACGGCGATGTGCGCGACTCCGCTTATGCCGTTCGCCTGAAGCAGTTCATTTACGACAGGGACATGCGCGAAACTTTTGAGACGGTAAAAAAGGTGTATCCCACAACGGATGCATTAAAGGAAGAGCTTACCGGCGTATTCAAACACTTCCGCTATTATTTTCCGGAGAAGAAGATCCCGGCTATTGTTACCATGATCTCAGGATATAACCAGTGGATCGTCCCGGTAGACAGCACATTGGGCATAGGGCTGGAGATGTACCTTGGCAGCGATAATAAATTCTACCAGATGCTGGCGCTGCCCCGCTACAAAACGCTGTTCATGAACAAAGAGAATATTGTGCCGGATGCCACCCGCGAATTGCTGGTTTCCGCCTTTCCGTATAATATGGACAAAAGCGATTTCCTCAGCGAGATCACCTACATGGGAAAGATCCTGTACCTTACCGATGCAATGCTCCCGGATGTGCATGACACGATCAAGATCCGGTATTCAGCGGAACAGATGGAATACTGCAGGCAAAATGAGTTCAACATCTGGAGCTATTTCGCAGCACAGAAATTATTATACACCACCGACCAGGCGGAGATCATGAAGTTCACCGCGGAAGGCCCTTTCACGAGCGCCCTGAGCAAGGAATCGGCGCCGCGGATCGGCTACTGGATGGGCTGGCAGATCGTGAGGCAGTACATGAAGGCCAACCCGAAAGTGACCATCCCGGAGCTGATGGCGGAAAAGGATGCCCAGAAGATCCTTCAGAAAGCAAAGTATAAGCCTTCGAAGTGATAAAGTCAATCGTGTTCGACCAAGGGAAGAGTATCGAGAAGTAGGCCAGTTCTCGATACTTTCGCCCGAAAAGGCGAAAACTCGAACTGACATTACCTATCAACAAGTATCTAATATTTAAACTACACATATCAATATGAAACAATCAGAGATCAAATTTACAGTTACGCTTGACGAGAACAATTTACCGGAGAAGATCGACTGGAGCGCCGAGGACGGCATGGAAAAAAGCGCGAGCAAGGCCGTGATGATCGCCCTGTGGGATGCAAATGAGAACAATACGCTGCGGATCGACCTCTGGACCAAGGACATGATGGTGGACGAGATGAAGCAGTTCTATCACCAGTGCCTGCTCTCGATGGCCGACACCTTCGAAAGGGCAACAGGAGAAGGCGATTCGGCAAAAGAAATGCGCGCATACGCCCAGCATTTTGCCGAGAAGCTGAACCTGATCGAAAAAACGGGAAATTAGGGGGATTTTAATAATCTTCCCTCAAATTTGGATTGTACTCTTTTTTTCACTTAATTTGTTATTGGTACGGGCTATAGTTTTACAGCCTGAATTAAATCTCCGGACATGAATAAAACGACTACTCCAAAACACAGCTTGGGAAAAACCATCGGATTGCTTGCTATTGCAGGCTTAACAGGTTTTCCTGCCATCTCCCAGAACATACTGTTCAACAACGGCGCAATGGTATACACCGCTCCTGCCGCTATTGTGCAGGTGAACGGCGGTTTCCAGAACGACGGCGCTGCGGGGACAACACCTGTATTCGAGAACAACGGCACCATGACCATCGCCAACAGCGGAACCCCGGGAAGCGTACTGCTGACCAACGGATCCACGCTGCAGGGGAATGGTACCTATAAAGTGGAGCAGGACTGGACAAACGATGCAACCTTCTCCGCAGGCAGCAGCACAGTGATCCTGAACGGCAACCTTCAGCAGTTCGTTACCAGCACCATCGGAACTGTAACAACCTTCAATAACCTTACACTTACCGGTACCGGCGTTGCCGCAAACCGCAAGAAAACCCTCCAGCTCGTTAATGCCAATATCGGCCCTAACGGTGTGCTGGACCTTACCGACCGCGAGCTTGAAACAAAAACAAATACCATGTTTGTCCTCAACCCTGCAGTTGCAGCGGTTACCGGCGTTACCACATTCGGCGGCGAAGGATATGTAAGCAGCGATGTAGGCGGATCCTTATCAAGGGCTACCAACTCCAATTCGGCATACGTATTCCCAACAGGCTCAAGCAACGGAACACAGCGCTTCCGTGCCGTGCAGCTCACACCCGGCTCATCGGCGCCTAACACATTTACTGCACGCCTTGGAAACAATACGGCTACGCTCGATGGATTCAACGTGCTGCAGATCGATACTTCGATGTGTAAGGTGACCAGCAAATTTTATCACCAGATCAACCGTACAGCGGGAGCCGATAATGCCAATATCGATATTTTTTACAACCAGGCTGCTGACGGGCCCTGGGACGGACTTGCACAATGGAACACTCCGGCCGGCGCACTGTGGAACAACATGGGAGCCGTTACCGCAACTACAAGCGCAACTTACAATGATAACCTGAAAGCAAGCTGGTCGGATTTCTCAAATGACCCTTACATCTTATCCCGCGCAAAACTTGCTGATCCCGTATTCGCATGTAATGATGTATGCGCATTTTCCAGCGGTAATACATTTGTAGCTTCCGGCGCACCTGCCGGCTCCACTTACGTATGGTCAACTCCTGCAGGAACCACAATTACATCAGGCGCAGGCACCAGCACCATCAGTGTTGACTGGGGCGCAGTATCTGGCCCGATCACTGTGGTAGATACCAACTCTGTAGGATGCTTCTCCGACCCTGTTTCCTGTACCGTAAACGTTTCATTTCCTCCTGTAGCAAATTTCGATACCACTTCTACAGGCTTTAACTACAACTTTACCGACCTGAGCACAGGCGGAGCAACGTCATGGGCATGGGATTTCGGCGATGGCGGTTCATCCGGACTGCAGAACCCTTCTCACGGCTATACCGGCAACGGCCTGCAAACAGTTTGCTTAACGGCAAGCAACAGCACAGGCTGCGCCGATACTTCCTGCATGGTGATCGATGTGGATGTGCTTGAGTTCATCAACATCCCGAACGTATTTACACCGGATGGCGATGGCGTGAATGATTTCTTCTTCGTGAACAGCTCCGGAATTAAGGAATTCCAGCTCGATGTATTCAACCGCTGGGGAACAAAAGTATTCACCTCCACCGATGCAGGCGTGAAGTGGGATGGCCGCACCTCCGCAGGTGTCGAGCTGAGCGACGGAACCTATTATTTCATCCTGAAAGCAGTGTCGGTAACTTCCAAGGATAACAGCACCGCAGGCTTTGTAACATTGCTGAGAAGCAAGTAAACAGATTACTATAAAAGCAAAGGCCCCATGCATATCGCGTGGGGCCTTTTTGTTATTTAAGCAGCTTGTTTGTATCTGAAATAAACAGCTTGTTCGTATCTGAAATAAAATCGAGGATCTCTTTCCTGCCTTCCTTCTTTTCTGCCGAAGTATAAAAGCAGGGAGGAAGCTCATCCCAGCTCCGGCCCATCTCCTCCTTGTAGCTGGCAATATTCCTGGCGGTTTTTGCCTTCGAAAGCTTGTCCATTTTTGTAAATACCATCACGAATGGAATGTTGTTCTCCCCCAGCCAATCCATGAACTCGAGGTCCACCTGCTGCGGGCTCAGGCGTGAATCCACCAGCACGAACATGCACATGAGGTTCTGTCGGTTGAGGATATAATCCCTGATGAATTGCTCCCACTTTTCTCTTTTGTCCTTCGACACCTGCGCGTAGCCATAACCCGGAAGATCGACGAGGTACCAGTTCTCATTCACTATAAAATGGTTGATGAGCTGCGTTTTGCCGGGCTTGCCGGAGGTTTTGGCCATGTCCTTACGGCTCACCAGCATATTGATGAGGGATGATTTCCCAACATTGGACCTCCCGATAAATGCATATTCGGGCAGGGTTGGCGCCGGACATTTTGTAATGTCGGTATTGCTGATAACGAATTGTGCCGAGCGGATCTCCATTGTTGGACTGTGTTATTATTTAGAAAAAATAAAGGTAGCATTTTTTTATAAAAGAAGCGGCCATCCCCCCAAGGAACGGCCGCTCTCTATCTGATAAGAACCCTAAATCCGATCAGACCCCATAAACTATTTCTTCTTTATTTTACGATCAGCGTTTTGCTGAAATTGCTTTTTTGCGATGTGGCAGTGATCAGGTAAATACCTGG
This sequence comes from Bacteroidota bacterium, assembly GCA_025963725.1. Taxonomy (GTDB): domain Bacteria; phylum Bacteroidota; class Bacteroidia; order 2-12-FULL-35-15; family 2-12-FULL-35-15; genus 2-12-FULL-35-15. Next base: position 77,375 of record JAOQAE010000007.1, read on the forward strand.
CTCCAGCCTGTTCTGCGGATCGATCGCAAATACATTTTCTCCTTCCGCTTCCATCACCATCACTTTTGAATAGCTCTCTCTTCCCATCACATCATATACTATTACCAGCATCTCTTCGCCTAAGCCAGAACTGATCGCTACATTAATATCGGATCCGTTACCCGGGTTAGGATATACATTGAATGTTTCGGCTGCCGCTGCTGCAACAAATGACCGTGTAACAAAGACTGAATCATTCACCTCTGCCATTGCTGTATCAAGCAGGTTGCTGTCGAGGCCCGGCTGAATAGATGCGCTGTTAACATTCAGCGCTTCGCTGGAGCAGATCACACGCAGCTGTTCCGCCACCAGTGAATCGGGGCATACAAGCGAGCAGCTGTTTGCTATCGACGAGCCGCCCGATAAGAAGCTGGCACTTACTGCCGCTTCGGCAAATGGCGCCATGCCGGTGGCAGACATGGTGATCTCTGTATTGCATAATGTATTTCCGCTTGCATCGGTTTTAATAATGTATGTTTCCATTTTTCCCATCACGAAATTCTCTGTGCTGCCGATCACTGCAAACCCACCGTCATTAGTACTTACCACTGCTGTTGCCATATCATTGCCATCGGCACCATACGCTTTGCTCCATTTAAAATTTCCCGCGCTGTCGGCCTTTACAAGATAAAGGTCCGAGCTTTCCACTCCATAGCTTGTTGTGGAACCTGCAATAAGGTATCCTCCGTCGGCAGTGGGCTTCACGCTGTAAGCATTCTCAGTTTTGATGCCGCCGTAGGTTTTTGACCAGGTAACATCCCCGTTTGCATTTGTATGAACGAGGTAAAGATCTTCCGCACCTTCACCATAGCTTAGTGTAGATCCGGTGATGATAAATCCGCCATCATTTGCCATCCTCACCGATACACCTGTTTCAGCATCCGTACCGCCAATTGCTTTTGTCCACAGCTCAGTGCCGTCAGAAGCAATCTTCAGCAGGTACAGATCCGACAGGCCGGCGCCGAAGCTGTTTGTTGTGCCCAGCACCAGCAGCTTGCTGCCCGGAAGTTCAATCACCGAGCTGCCGCTGTCGTCGCTGCTGCCGCCGTATGTTTTCGCCCATGCAAGCTCGCCGCTTGTATCTGCTTTCATTACATAGATATCCATATCGCCTGCGCCAAAGCTTTTGCTCGTGCCTGTAATAACATATCCGCCATCGGCTGTGATGCACAATTCCTCTCCGTTATCATCGCCTGCACCGCCAAAGGTTTTTGTCCACTGCTCATTGCCAAGCGCGTCGGTTTTTGTGAGCACTACATCAGATCCGCCAACGCCGAAGCTTTTTGTAGAGCCTGTAAATGCATAGCCGCCATCAGCCGTCTGACGTACCGATTTCCCGATATCATCGGAGGAGCCGCCGAATACTTTTTCCCAGGTGATCCTGCCATAGCTGTCGGTTTTTGAAAGCCGGATATTAAGGTCGTCTGAAAAGCCTTTTTCCGGAGAGAGCTTAATGTATCCGCCGTCGGTGGTTTGCTGAAGGGAATACGTAAGGTTCTCAGAAGGTGCAGCAAGGGTTGAATCAGGGTGTGAAACCATGATCACCTGTGATGCTGAAAGGGTAGCTTTACTTGCATACGCTTTTTGAAATGTGATCTGCTGTGCTTCACTGTTAGCGATTAGGGCGCTAAAGGCAATGATTAAACATTTTTTCATGATTGATAGTTTAGGGTTTATTAACAGGAGCAAAGGAACGCCACTCCGGAGGTGGTTAATAACCGAACTAAATGAAAAACGGGCAGATGTAAGATTTTTGGGTTATTTGTAAAATAACCGGGCAGGGAAAAATGCGGTAAGAAAGGCGTTACTTCTTATAGGTAGCGAGATGCCGCTCTTTTTTAGTATCGTAGATGTCCGCGATGGTTACCAGGATGCCGGTCTCTTCCACTTCGCCGAAATGCGAATTGATGGAGGTGCCGAATGTTTTCATGGTAGCGGAAAGGTTCATATACGCATTCACCAGCGGAGGAATATGCTCGCCGCGCTCACGTACGTTCTGTCCGAGAATGCGGTGCGCTTCCTTATAAGAAAGGCCTTCAATGGAGCTGATAAACCCGGATACATCCGTTTTCAGGTGCAGGGGCTCAAGCGGCTTTACAAGGTGCTCCGGATCGGGGAAGAAGTGGTTCATGAACGCAAGGATCATATCACGGGCTTCCACATTAAAGTCGGTATACATGGTTACCTTGCCGAAGAAATGCTGAATGTCAGGATTGTCTACTACAATGGCGCCAAGCCCGTCCCAAAGGTTATCCAGCGAGAACAGGCCTTTGCGGTTATCCACGGAAGGCTGGTATTTCGGCTGCACGAATGAACGGCCGAGCTCTATGGTAAAAGGAACATACTCCTTCATGAATTTCTCCGAGAACTGAAAAAGCTCGGTGGTAGCCACCTGCACAATGCCGTTTTCAAGAGGCGCATCCTTCAGCTTGATAAAACGGTAGCCTCCTACAATTTCCTTTTCTTCGGGATTCCATACGATCAGCTGCTTATAAGGAGCATCCGCCACATCAAACTCATCGATATCGATCTCGTGGCCTGTGCCGCCGCCCGCAGCGCGGAAAGTAAATTCACGCAGCCGCCCGATCTCCTTCATAACATTCGGCGAATCGTGCTGTGTAATGATGTAGATCTCGTTGTGACCGTTATTGGTATCACGCACAAAACGCTCAGGGCTCAGCTCTGATTCTAATACTTTCTTATCAACCGGTTCTATAATGGCTTGCATACGTTCAGTAATTATTTTGAAGCACCCTGATGGCCTTTAACGGTGGGGAGCATTTTGGACTTGTCACCCGACTTTAAAGCATACACATGCTGTTTCACCATTTCCGACCAGTACTCGGCCGGCTGATCCTTTGTAAATGTTTCCCAGGAGATCGCTTCTCCGAAAATAAAGGTAATGGTTTTTCCTTTTTGTTTGTACATTTCGTCTACAAGGTAGAACATTTCGAGGTTTGCCTTGATCCCGATCTTTTTTCTCCAGTAGGCGAGGTTATAAAAAAACTTAGAGTTATTCCCGTCAATAAAAACCGGTACCACATTCTTTTTATATTGGACAGCCTTTGTAATAAAGCTTTTCCGCCATACGAGGTCCTGGATAATATTGCCTTCCTGCCTTCTTGAGACCAGTCCTGCAGGAAAGATCAGCAGGCAGTTGTCGGATGCGTACGTCTCTTCAAATCTCTGCATGTAGTCGGCAGAGTTCCTGCCATGCTTGTTCACGGGGACAAAGATAGAACCGAAGTTCTGAAGTGCCATTAAGAGGTCGTTCACGAAAAAGCGGATGTCCTTCCTGTACATCCCCGCCGCCTTCATAAATGCAATGCCGTCGAGCCCGCCCAGCGGATGGTTCGCCGCCATGATCACGCCTCCGGCTTTTGGTATGTTCTCCGCTCCCTGTACATTGATATTGGCGCCAAACTCTTCCATGGCCGCATTCACCAGTTCTATCTCATGATGGTCGCGGTAGCGGTAAATAGCATCATTCAGCTCATCTTCATGGATCGTCCGCTTAATGTAACGCAATAAAAACCCTGGTAAAAATTTAAGGAGTTTCGGATTCTTTGAAGCGATCGCTTTTTCAATATTTATAAACTTCTCCGACTCAGGTATGCTGCTTTTTTTCTGATCTTCAATGGCCATATTCAATATTCATTGTTTCTCACAATGGCTGCAAAGGTAAATTTTTATTTGTTAACGCCATTTCAATTTTTTATTAAGGGAACCACAGCTTTCTGGTATTTTTCCTTCATCACCCATTGCTTGAAATTGAGCGTGGTTTCATAAGGGCCGTCCACCACAGCGAGGTTCACGAGCCATGCAGGCACATATCCCCCGGGATTTACAAGCAATTGGTAGATCACCTCTACGGTACCGTCCTTTTGCGGCACGAGGGTCCAGGAAGCGCTGAACTCGGTGATCCGCACATAGCCGGCCACCTTGGGGATATAATCGGGCTTGCAGGTGGATACGATCTTCACCACTTTGGAAACAGGATCCTGCGAAAGCCGCACATTTACCACAAAATCGCGGCTGTCGACCGGCCAGGGCGCCACCACCGTCTGGTAATGGACCAGCTCACTCTCACTGATCTTTTTCAGCGTGGTTGATTTACCGCATTTATAAACCCATTGCGGATAGGTATCCCAATCATTCAGCAGGGCAACAATGCTGCTCAATGAAGTTTTCAGGGTGCAAACCGATTTCAGCTCCTTAAAATCGGAACCGGGCGAATTGCGGGTATAGACCAAAATCCCGCCCTCAGACTTTTTAAGGTGCCAGCTATTGTCAGATTGTGAAAAGGCAGATAAAAAAGCGGCCAGAAGAAGAAACAGCGAAATCTTATACTTTGGGATCAATTTTTTTTGAAACAATATTTTGTGAATGTGCGTAGAAATGTTTTTAAACCAGAACGTTGTAAGGATTTAATTAGGACAAATGCAACTTTTTTGCTTATTTTTGTATCTACACAAAGATAAGTAACTACTCCTTACCACTCTTAAATTATTGCTAAAACTTGCCCGGCTGAAGGGCGCATAATTAAATGCACATGAAGAAGTGTTTATTTTTTGCGATTATGCTATTCTTTTCCGCGTATACCAGGGCCCAGACCACCACCGGCCCCATCATCTACAAAATGAAGATCAATGGCGTTAACACTGCCGTTACCGCCAAAGACATCAGCCCCGCGCTGGAGGCCATGTTTGATTCGAATGAACAGACATTTTCCGCTGCCGACAGTACTATCACTCTCAAATCGGCCTATGATGGCCAGGAATCCCGCTTTATTTTCAAGCTTACCGAATTAGGCTACGTACCCCGCTATTTTCAGAAAATTTCGCCTGCACCAACCAGCTTAGAACGATAAAAAGATATGAAGCTAACGAGGCATATCATTTTCTCTTTCCTGCTCACTTTACTGTGCGGTAAAGGTTTTGCCCAGGGCAATACTCCCTGCGCCGCCACATTAATGACTGTAAACTCAGGCATTTGCGGAACGTATACAGCCGGCACCACTGTTGGCGCGACCTATCAGAACACTGCTGCTAACGGCGGCACACCAACCTGCCCGAGCAATGCCGGCCGCGGAAGCCCTGATGTATGGTACAAGTTTGTGGCCCCGGCAAGCGGACAGATCATTATTACTACAAATGCAGGTACGATCACCGACGGTGTAATGCAGATCTTCAGCTCTTCCGACAATACCTGCTCGGGAACACTTACCAGTTTATCCTGCGATGATGACAGCGGCCCCGGAGCAATGCCCCAGTTCTCCTTTTGCGGCCTTACCCCCGGCAATACTTATTTCGTCCGGTTCTGGGAGTTTGGTAATGCTGCTGCAGATGTGGGAACCTTCTCCATTTGCTTTTACATTCCTGCCCCCGGCGCTGCCCTGCAGAACTGTAATGGCGGCACACAGGTTTGCAGCAATGCTTCCTTCGTGGGAAACAGCAGCGGAAGCGGAACACAGGAATTGAACGTATGTAACCAGGGATGCCTCTCCACGGAGCATAACTCCTCCTGGTATTATATAAATATCGGCAGTACCGGAACCCTGCAGCTTACGATCGCCCCAAGCGTCAGTTCGAATGATTATGATTTTGCGTTATGGGGGCCTACAAACGTCTGCCCTCCGCCAAGTGACCCTATCAGGTGCTCCTGGGCGGCATCCAGCGGCAATACTGGAATTAACAGCGCCAACAATGCGCCTGCAACGGATAATAGCGAGGGTGCAGGCGGCAACAGGTGGGTGCAGGACCTTCCAGTTACGGCAGGCGATGTATATATTCTCCTCGTGGATGGATACACCGCAAGTGCAGCGTCTTATACGCTCAGCTGGAATTCCGGCGGCGGATCGTCAACGCTGAGCTGTGTTCCTGTTGTTCTTCCCGTTGAGCTGCTTAGCTTCGAGGCCAACCTTGATATTGACAAAGTACGTGTGAAATGGGCAACCGCCACCGAAACCAATAACGATTATTTTACACTTGAAAAAAGCAGTGACGGCACTACATTCGAAGAAGTGCTGAAGGTGGACGGACAAGGCAGCAGTAGCAGCATGCACGAATACATGGATACGGATTATCATCCGTATGAAGGTGTTTCCTATTACCGCCTGAAACAAACAGACTTTAACGGCGTGTTCGTTTATTCGGGCATCGTGCCTGTTGAATACCATGCAAACGGCGAGTTCGGATTCTCCATCTTCCCGAACCCGGGAGATGCAAAGGACATCAAGATCGAGCTGAATGCAACGAAAGGACAGGAGATCCTCGTGGTGGTGCGTGACCTTACAGGACGTGAATTCTATTCAAAAGTAATGATCATGGAAACGGCAAACGGACAGATCGAAGCGATCGACAATAACCATAATATTGCTCCGGGAATTTATCTTGTAACGGCTTCCAGCAAGAATGCCTTCTACAGCCAGCGGCTCATCATAAAGCCTTAAAATCTCATAAAATAAAAATCCCGGTTTGATACAAACCGGGATTTTTTTATGCCTTTTCCAGCACCATGTCCTTTAATGCATTGATCCAGACGGGAGAGTCATTCAGGCTTTCCACGAGCTGCACTTTTTCGCCGCCATGCTCATGAAAGATCTCCTGGTATTCGGTGCCGATCTCGTAAATGGTCTCGAGGCAATCGGCAACAAATGCCGGCGAGAACACAAGGATGTTCTTTTTGCCTTCCTTTGCTTTTTCAGCAACTACCTTATCGCTGTATGGCTTGATCCATTTGTCATTCAGCCTCGACTGAAATGTGGTCTCATATTTTCCTTCCGGGATGTTCAGGCGCTTCACCAGCTGCCGTGTGGTTTCAAAGCAATTGGCGCGGTAACAATATTGATTTTTTTCGGTGATCACATCGCAGCAGCTTCCCAGCTTGCAGGAGTTGCCGCCGTAATGCGCAGCGCCTTTCATGATGTGCCTTTCGGGGAGCCCATGATAGCTGAACACCACATGATCGTAAGCGGCAATGTCGTATTTCTTTGCGCGGTCGACACAGGCATCAATAAACCCGGGCTGATCGTAAAATTTGGAGATGACCTTTACGGAAGGCGTTACTTCCCATTTGCCCAGGATGCGCATCGCCTCTTCCACGGACGAACCTGTGCTCGAAGATGCATATTGCGGATATAAGGGGATCATGATGATGTTGCTCACCTGCGCGGCGCGGAGCTTATCCAATGCCGATCCGATAGACGGGCTCTGGTAGCGCATGCCGAGTTCCACGATGAATCCGTCGCCCAGCTCCTGCTGCAGCTTTTCCTTCACCTTGTTGCTGTTCACCAGCAGCGGCGATCCTTCCTTCGTCCAGATCTGTTGGTACAGCTTTGCGGATTTGGATGCGCGGAAAGGCACAATGATCCCGTTTACGAGGATAAAGCGGCCCACAGGGCTGATGTCGATCACACGCGGATCGTTAAGAAATTGTGTAAGGTATTTACGGACATCCGGCGTTGAGGGGCTGTCGGGCGTTCCGAGATTTATTAAGAGTACTCCGGTCTTCATTAATTTCAGATTTTTTGATTTGTAGAATTTTAGAATTGAAGGTAAAAGCTCAACAAATCAGGAATTCTAAAAATCTAAAATTATATATGCAATGCACGTTTTCCTGTTGCATCGAGGCAGGCTTCCTTGATGGCTTCCGTGAACGTAGGGTGCGCGTGGCTCATGCGGGAGATGTCTTCCGCGCTTGCACGGTATTCCATCGCTACCACCGCTTCCGCGATCATATCCGCAGCACGCGGCCCGATCATGTGTACGCCGAGGATCTCATCGGTAGCCTCATCGGCAAGCACCTTTACGAAGCCGTCTGTATCCATGGATGCACGGGCTCTTCCGCTCGCCTTGAACGGGAAGCTTCCCGACTTGTACTTTTTTCCCTGTTCCTTCAATTGCTCTTCGGTATATCCTACCGCTGCAACTTCGGGCCATGTGTACACCACACCCGGGATAAGGTTATAATTGATGTGCGGCTTTTGTCCCGCCATTGTTTCTGCAACATACACTCCTTCTTCTTCCGCCTTGTGAGCGAGCATAGCGCCTTTCACCACATCGCCGATCGCGTAGATGCCGGCAACGTTTGTTTGAAGATGATCGTCTGTCTCCACTTTTCCGCGGTTGTCTACCTTCACGCCTGCTTTATCAAGCCCGAGGTTTTCCGTATATGGCTTTCTGCCAACCGATACGAGGCAGTAGTCGCCTTTGATCTCCACTTTTTCACCTTTAGCATTCTCTGCGGTAACGGCTACTTCTTTTCCTTTTACGGATGTGCCTGTTACCTTGTGATTGAAATAAAATTCGAAGCCGAGCTTCTTGAGGCTCTTCTGCAATTCCTTGCCAAGTGCGCCATCCATAGTGCTGATGATGCCGCCGGTGAATTCCACCACTGAGATCTTTGCCCCGAGGCGTGCATACACCGATCCGAGCTCCAGCCCGATCACGCCGCCGCCAATGATGACCATGTGCTTCGGCACTTCGGTAAGCTCGAGCGCTTCTGTTGACGTGATCACTCTTTTTTTGTCGATCTCGATCCCCGGTAATGAGGAAGGCTTGGATCCCGTTGCGATAATAGTTTTCGCCGTTTCGATCTCGGTTGTTTTGCCATCCGCGGAAGCGATGGAAATTGTATTTTTATTTACGAAAGATCCATGTCCGGTGAATACGGTGATCTTGTTCTTTTTCATGAGGAAGGTGATCCCGTCGCAGGTTTGCTTTACCACATCGCCTTTTCGCTTGATCATCTGCTTGAGGTTCACTTTCACATCCTTTACATCGATGCCGTGCTCGGTGAAGGTATGTGTTGCATTGTGATAATGCTCGGAAGAATCGAGCAGCGCTTTCGAGGGGATGCAGCCTACATTGAGGCAGGTGCCGCCCAGCGTATTGTATTTTTCAATGATCGCGGTTTTCATTCCGAGCTGCGCGCAGCGGATGGCGGCAACGTATCCTCCGGGACCCGAACCTATAACGGTAACATCAAATTTTTCCATGGCGTAAAATTACTATTTTTTAGCAATTGGGGATTTGTAGGTGTTAATTATATAACCAATAAGGAGAGGGGAATGTTTATTATAGCGAGATGCCGTGTCGGAGCACGGCATGACGATGAACATGGTAAAATTTTACATTCCCTATACCTTCCGGATCTTTCTGAACCGCAGCAGCAGCGCATACAGCAGCATGGCAATGGAAATGCAAAGCGCGGCGCGTGCAATGTAATCGCCGTAGCGTGTGTAAAAGGTAAGCCCGTTATGCAAGGCGATCCGCTGGCTGATAACGGCAGGCACCCAATAGCCGGTGGCCTGCTGGATTTCCCCGGCAGGACTGATGAAGCAGGAAATGCCTGTATTTGCGGAGCGAACGATCCACCGGCGTGTTTCGATGGCGCGCAGGCGGCCGTATTTCAGATGCTGCTTATAGCCCGGGGTATCGCCCCACCAGCCGTCGTTGGTGATGATGGCGATGAAGTTTGCGCCATTTCTTACATACTCGCTCACATATTCGCCGTACACGCTTTCGTAACAAACCACGGGTGCAGCAGCGGCGCCGTTATCATCCGGCGAAACAAACACGGTACGCTCTTCCTGTGTTCCCAAGCCGCCGGTGGTGCCGCCAAGGTCGATCGCAATGCTTTCGAGGTGCTTGAAAATAAAGGGGAAAGGCATCTGCTCCACTCCCGGCACCAGCTTCGATTTGTGATACACCTGGATGCGGCCGGAATGATCTACCTGCAAGGCTGTATTGTAGGAATCATAATACGCATCCTCATTTGTGAATTTGCGGGCGGTAACGGAAAGCTCTTCTCCGGGCGCATACAGCTTGTTGGTGGAAGCGCCGGTAATGATCTTCAGCTTCGGATATTTCTGCAGAAAAATTCTCAGCATCTGGATGCTTCCGCTCTGCTCCATTTCACTCTCCCACATTTCCTCGGTAAGGGCTGTTTCAGGGAACACAAGGTAGTCGGTGAACTCATTCACCTTCTGCGAAGCGAGCTCCAGCATTTTCTGCAGCTGCCCTTCAAAAGGCGCATCAAATTTTTCGTTGTAGGGATCGATGTTCGGCTGCACCAGCACCACGCTGATGCCGCCTTTTTCAAACTTCCCCGCCAGCGCCCCTGCACACAGGGAAAGCAGCATGGGAACGCCCAAGGCCGAAGCAACCACCAGCGCATTGCGAAGGTGCATGCGTGTTGTTTTTTCCCTGAAGTTTTTTATAGATTCATACACAAGCACATTTACAAACAGGATCCAGAGGCTGCCGCCAAACACGCCTGTGTATTCATACCATTGTATGATCCCCGGCGCATCCGCAAGTCCGTTGCCAAGCGTGAGCCATGACCAGCTCAGCTCCCAGTTGGAATGAATAAACTCAAAGGAAAGCCAGAAGCAGATGAACAGCACAGCGCCCCATTGCGCGCCGATGCGTTTCTTGGCGCGGTGGAACAGCAGGAATGGAAGGCACATCAGCAAAGCATTGCAAAAGATCGCCAGCGCGGCGCCACCGAAAGACGCATTTTTCACCCACCAGGTGGTTAAGATATTCCATGTGAAGAAACCGAGGTAGGCAAAAAGGAAAAGTAAGCGCGGACTTAATGCATCCCGGTTGCTGAAAAAATGATCTTCCACCATCAGCAGCGGAACAAATGCAATGAACAGGAAAGGAAAAAAGCCCTGCGGGAACCAGCCCAGCGAGAACAGCAGGCCGCTGAGAAGCGAAAGTAAAAGAAGCTGGTATTTTTTCAATGTGATTTTTTTTGTCAAAGATAAAATTTTACTCCTTACTAAATGTGATGAGGCATTTCGGGATGTTCCATTTACCCTGCCATTCGTTCATATCGATAGGAGAATCATCACAACGCACATAATTCCCCTTTGCATCTTTTTTGATCGTATACAAGTACCCCGCCTCTGCTTTTTTCAGAAGCATTATCTTAATATTACCCAGCGGCGACACGGGATTTATACGCACTGCGCTAAGTCCCGCTTCATTGTTCTTTTTATCCATCAGGCAGCTTACGGAATCGGGCAGGATGCTATCCTCGAGCTCACGTTTTTTATACTGCAGGTAATTTCCTTTTTCATGTGCCATTCCCAGCTTTTTCGCCTGTTTCCTGCCAATGCCGCAGCTAAGGGAGGCCATCCAGTAAGCATGCTTGAATGCATCCAGCTTTCCGCCGGCAATATCAGTTCCGATGATCCCTGAGCTTTTTACCGTATCAACCACGGCCAGCACCTCCGCAGTGATCCGCATCGCTTTTTTTGCCCTGAAGGGATGCGCAAGCACCCAGCATTTTTCGGGGCGGGAAAGCTTTCTGAATTTATGAAGCGCGGATTGGGCAACCGAAGGCGCCGAAGAAAGAATAAAAATGAATATGCACAGCCGGATCTTCATCACCTCATCAGGTACATTTTGCCCCAGCCTTTTTTGAAATACTGGTCGGCTGCGGTTTCCCTTTTTTCAATATCGCTTCCATTGATGCGTGTGATCACATGGTACAGGTACACGCCGTTCGCAAGCCGGTCGCCGAACTCATCCTTTCCATCCCAAGCAAACTCGGTGATGTTCCTGCCGATGTGGATCGGGCCGAGCTCATCCTGGTAAATCTCGCGCACCACCTTACCTGTGATGGTCATGATCTGAATCTTAAAGTTGGTAGGCTCTTCGGAGCCGGTAAGCGTAAACACAAAGCGTGTGGAAGTGGAAAAGGGGTTCGGGTAATTCATCACTTCCGTGATGGTGGAGCGGTTCACCACTTCAAAATTTATTTTGTAATCGATCGCCCCCGACTGGTTATCGGATTTATCCTTCGCCTGCACCAGCAGCTGGTAAGTACCGTCCTCAAAGAGCACCGGCGTATAATTGATCCTGCAGCTGTTGTTGGGCAGCACTGCCGGGATGAAGCTCATCGTGCTTCCGAAATAGATGCGCTGTGCAATTGCTGCGGAAGGCTTTTTGATGAACACTTTAAAATCGTTGGTATCGTTGAGCGCGAGGAACCTGTTCTCGTCCTTCAGCTGGATCAGCACGTTGGGCTTTGCGGAAACAATATCGTTATTGAGAATGTGCATGCCGTCGAAGGTAACATCCAGCAAGGGATTGGTGTGGTCCACATTGGTGCGGAACGGGATGCGCACAATGTTATTGAAGTGGTACTGTTCCAGCTGTGAACGGCTTTGTCCGACAGGGTTCACCTCCACCCACAGCGCGCTGTTCCCTTCATAGCCTGTTGTGTTCACACGAATGGTATCGATGAGCAGCTCGGAAGGATTGAATGGTTTTTTCTTAAGCTTTGATGGCAGCGGATGATTCTGCCTGTCATGGTCTTCTACCCAATAGGTCACCAGCAGGCTGTCCTGCGTGAACGGGTATTCGCTGATGTTCTGGATCGGCAGCCTGATGATGATGTTATCGCCTTCCTGCAACGTATCGTTCGCGAAACTATAGCCTACGGCAGGATTGATAGCCGCTTCGGGCACAGGCGTGTAGATCACCTGCCAGCGCTCCAGCTGCGGGGGCGTATGCAGGCTGTCGTCCTTCATGTAGGCAACAAGACGAATTTTAGGGTACGCCGCAACATTCACCAATGCACCGAGGGCAGCCACATCGTGCGTGGCGCTGTCGAAATTCGCAAGCACCGTCTCATTGCCGGCCGCATCTATCCCGATAACGCGTACGTTAATGCTATCCTGTGTTGTGAGCCCTTCCACCGTATGAAAATCCCAGGAGAGGGAATCCCAGCTTGCCGCAGGGCCGATCACTGGAGAAGAAACAGATCCTTCATTCCAGTTGGTGCTGAATGTTGTATTCAATACAGGAACTGAGCTGAAGGAAGTTCCCTGGATCTCGGTGGCAGTGCCGGGAACGGGTGTTGAATTTTTCACACCCCAGATAATATACGGCAGCGAATCGGGCAGCGCGTTCATATCCGCAGCGCCTATTTTCTGAAAAGCATTGTTCAGCGTTGCATTGTAGGAGCCGAAACGCGGATGCCCTTCGCTGTAGCCCAGCACGAGAAATCCATCGGGCAGGTTATTCAGGAATGTCGCCATTGTATCCTGCCACATGGTATTGGTATCAAAGAACTCGATGGCATCCCAGGTAGCATTCGCGCAATGATAATCGTAGTACGTTCCGGAGAGCGTTCCCGTGATCTGCGAGCTTTGCAGGGGAATGCCGGTAACAGGATTGATCGCTACGAAGGTAAATCCTGAGCCCGGATCGAGGCAGGTATACACGCTGCGGACATAGCCGTCGAACTTATACGTGATGTTCTCAATGGAGGTATACGGATAGATTCCCGTGGAGCAGAACAGGCTTACAAGGTCGTTCTGGAAATCGAACCTGCGCTGCGCCCTGTTGAGCTTTACAAACTGGAAGCCGTCGTTCTTGAACTGGAAGAGATGCGCCTGCTCCCAGCCTCTTTTGCCTGCAATGTACTGGAAAGAGCTTTCTCTCCAGTTGAAGCCGGTTGTATCCACCGAATCGGGGCTCACACGCCAATAATACACAGTACGGTTTGAAAGTGAAAGCGGTGGCCGCCAGCTGAGCACGCCGCCGCCGGATGTAATGACCGTATCGGCAAGCGGACTAATGAACGTATCGGTGGTGTCCACCTGGAACCTGTAATTCTTCACTGCCGCGAAGGGGTTGGCTGTAGAGGCTTTCAGCGTTACCACATTACCGGGCACTATCGCAAACTCATAGGGATATACCGGCACAATATCGCCGCCGCTGATGAGCAGGTCGATCGCGGTGGTGCTGTTGTTACCTTCATTGAGCTCATCCACATTGCTGAACCAGTCGAGGCTTACAATGATCTTGTTGAGGCCTGTGCCATTCACAAAATCGAAAGGCACTTTAAATGAAATGGTGTCTTTAAATTTCGGCGCTTTGATGTGCACAAGGTAGCGGAGGCTGTCGCCATTCGGCAGGATGCGGATCAGCTGGTCTACGATCGAATCGTTCACGGCCATCCCGATATTTTTTCTTACAGCATACACGGTGAATGAATCAAGGTCTGTGGTAAGGTCGAAATACACATCGCTGTTCGTAATGGTGTAATCCGGCTTACCGAACATGTGCAGCTTCAATGCAGGATCGCCCTGCAGGTTCATCTCGTAGCAGGTCTGGCGCAGCAGCGAATCCACCTGTGTAAGCGCTGTGGGCTCTATGGCTGCAATGGTTCTCTGGATGGAGCTTCCCACGCTTTTATTGTAATTTGTCCTTGCGATCTGCGTATAAAATTCGGTGGAGAAATAATTCAGCGCAAAGGGAACGCCAAGCCCGACGGAGCCCAGATAACCGATCACGCCATTGTTGTTGAGGAAGGTGTAGGTTTCGCTGGAGCTCGGACTGTCGGAATGAAAATCGCCGGCATAGCAGGAGTTCGCAAGCAGGAAGGGGTAGCGCCCGGGAGCCGGACTGTAGGTGCTCCAATCGTCGATGCTCTGGTCGAAGCCGCTGCCGGAAGCATGCCCGAAAAAGGTCATTAAGGTAACGCCGTTATTGATAAGGTCGCGAAGCGTATCGGAGGAGTTGATCGTAATGGGCGCCGTTGTATTCTTGAAAAACTCTTTGATCACCGTACCTCCGAAATTCACATCCTGGATAATGTTCTTATAATTATTCAGGAAGCTTTTGAAGGAGATCTGTTCGGCAAGCGTTGTTCCCCCGCCAAAATGCAATACATACTTCATCCATTCTTCGGGCATTGTCAGCGCTTCATACTGCACCATCTTGTTCTTATACATGAACACACCGGCATCGTCCTTTGCGGAAAGGCGTCCGGTTGGAATGGCGGGTGCAAGGTTTGTCCCGTTCAGGCCTGCTGTGAGCAGGTTATCGCTGGAAGGATAGCCGAAGGATGGAACAAGGCATGCCGCATAATTTGCAGGATCCTGTCTGCAATAGTTCAGGTGAATGGATTTCCCGAGCAGGAACAGGTTATGCGGCGGCGTTGGAAATACATCGAGCAGGTAATCCGCAAAGCCACGGATGGCAAGCGGACTTTTTACAATTCCAAATGCGAACTGGTCGTAGAGCTCATCCACATCGGCCAACAGCACGCTGTGCATTCCGCCGGAAGCCGAGCTGCGGTAATTCCCGTAATCTGCCGCAGAAACCATCAGCGCCTTATGGCTTACGATCACAAATGCAGAATCAAGCGCCAGCGCGCCATAATTTGTAAACTGTGCCGAAGGTGTTACAGGCTGCAGGGAAGCAACGCTCATGATGTTTGCATCGGAAGTGATGTAACATTTTTTTTCTGCGCCGCTGTTCGGTACAAGCGCACGGTAATTCGCAGCCGATTGCACAACATCGATCCTCTTTCCATTGCTGAGATCGTACAGGTGCACTGTTCCGCCCGCGCTGAAATTGCTGAGGTCGAGATAAGATTTGGCAGAAAGGGAATTGTCGGGAAGAAAGATGCTGAAGCTGCTTTTTCCTTCGAGGTCGGCCGTATGCGGGTACTTCACATAAATATAAGAAACTGCGGTGCGGTTGGAGCTGAAGCCCGGATCGGCAATGCTTGAGAATTTAAAATCGGTGTAGGTGTTCCCGAGCGAATCCACCGGGAGCGACCGGATAAACATGCTGGCCGCATAGCCGTAGAAAGCAGTATCCTTCATGGTGCGGTAAGAGCCGGAGCTGCCTTTGTATTCTATCAGCAGGTGATGATCGGGGTTTGGCAGCAGGTGCACATCCTTTGAAGCGCCTACAGCTACTGTGCGGATAACAGCGTTGGGCCCGCCCAGGTACCTGTTGGAAGTATTCACAAGGCCTGTGTACTGATTGTTACCTCCAAGGTCGATGGTATTGTAATCGAACCAGCCTTCAGCTTTTGTATAGCGCGCGTCGGTACCGCCAACATTATCGGTTTCGCCTGCATAATAATCCGTGTGAAAATCGTGGATCTCTTCCTTGAAAAAATAATTTACCGCCGGTCCGTATGCGCTGAATGCAGTATCGCTTTCGGGGATCATGCGGCTGCCTGCAAGGGCATTGTTCCAGGTAAGGTAATAAACGGCGGTATCGTTTACGAGGCTGTAATACGGGTTGGGAATAAATGCGCTGTTTCTGTACAGCATGGCATCCAGTGTTCCATCATTTTTTTCTGCATAGAACTCGATGTAATCGCCGGCGTTGAGCACATTGTCGGCCTCGCCGCTGATGTAGATCTTCTGCTCCGTGCCCTTATTGAACAGCTGGAAATGATGTGGATCGATGGCGCTGAGATCGATCCCGGCTGCGGCAAGCGTGGCTGAGTCGATGCGGTAAACGCCGTTCTGCGTGATCTTTATTTTGTAATACTGCTGGGTGTAGCTGATCCATTCATTCCCATAAGGCTGGGCCCTTACGCTAATAAACACAAATAATAAGATGCAAATCGCGAGTAGGCGTTTTATCATTTATGAATGTTGGATTCCCATTATGATTTTGGCTTTTTCCTGTTGATGTCGATCTTCAGTGAAAAAACATTTGAGTAAAGTGCAACCGACTGATCGCCAATGTCTGTTAAAGCATAGTCGATGTACACTGATTTTATGCGGATCCCCACGCCGATGTTCGGCTGGAATGTCCTTATTTTTTTGCCGTCGGGATCGGTATAGCTTTGTATATTCCCGAAGCCTCCGCGCAGGAAGATCATGTTCATGTAACCTGCTTCCAGCCCGATATGCGGGTCCATGCTGATGGCTTTGCTTTTGATCAGCACATTCCGTTTTCCATCAAAGGTGTTATCGAGGTCAAACTCTGCAAGCAGGCTAATCTTCTTAGTAATATCAAACTGGCGTGCCACCCCGAGGATGAGCTTCGGAAGGGTGATCTCCACTCCGTTCTCCGGGATCTCATTCCCTGTTTGCAGGAACACGGCCTTTGTTTCATCGGAAAGGTTATAGCTCCAGGCGTTGAAGGTAGAAGTTACATCGCGCGCCATTGCCGCGAATTTCCATTTTTTATAATCGTATTGTGCGCCTGCATCCAGACCAAAGCCCCAGGCGCCGGCGAAATCGCCCACTTTCCTGCGGATGATCTTTACGTTTCCGCCTACATGCAGGCCGGGAAATTTCAGGTCCTTCGCGTAGGAAACGAGGAAACCCCAGTCTACAGCGGAAAATGTTGTGATACGGTCGTAATCCACATTTCCGTTCGCATCAATAAGCTCGGTGGTATTCGGGATATCATCCACACCAAAGCGGATGAGGCTGACGCCAAGCACGCTGGAGCTATCGAGCCGCGTGGCAAAGGCGCCGTAATCGTATTTTGCAATGCCGGCGAAGTATTCGCTGTGCATCAATGCCACCTGGTGCTGGTTGCCGATTCCGTGAAGTCCGGCCGGGTTCCAGTAGCCTGCGGTTACGTCGTTCACGGAAGTGATGTATGCATTGGACATCCCCAAAGCCCTTGCCCCTACTCCAATATTCAGAAATTCGTTACTGTATTTGGGCGCCTGCGCAAAAGCAGAGATACCCAGGCCGAAAACGGCCAGTGAAGCAGTGATAAAGTTCTTATTCATAATTGGTTATAAAATTAAACTAATTTGGACTTAAATGCAAACCTTTAGCCAACGGATTTAAGCGGATTTTATTGCCGCTGCAGCAAGATTTACCGCCTTTTTATGGGAAAGGCCTATTCCACATCCTTCCTGACAATGATCACAAATTCGTATTTGGGATAATCGTGGAGGAGGGAAACGTATTTTGAGAAGTGCTTTTTACAGTAATCAAAGAGGAAGGCGGGATCGGGATAATACAGGTGATCCTTCATCAGGTGTGCATCGGAATAGCTGGTAAGGCTGTTGAAGGCAAAGCCTTTTTTGCTGACCGCATTTATTTTCTGAAGCGTTTGCAGGGTATGCTCCTGCCATTCGGCTGTGGGAATGTCGAGCTTGATGCTGAAGATCCCGCAGGCGATCACATAATCGTACAGCGCGTTTTCGGGCAAGCGGCCGATCCACTCCGCATTTTCGGCAGCATGCAGCTTTTTAGCATGCGAGAGCATTTCTTCTGAAATATCAAATCCGGTGTAACGTGTTTTCAATTGGTGCTCTTTGAGGAAATCATACAGCGCGCCGTAGCCGCAGCCATAATCGAGCAGGGAAGGATCTTCCGCCGTAATCAGCCTGCTTAGCTGCCCGAAGCTGATCTGCTGCGCCTGCAGCGAACCCCAGTCGGCGCCTTTGTAGCCCGGGCCATGCAATTTCAGTTTTTCGGAATAATAGCCGTTGAGCAGCTTTTGAATCTGTTCGTTCATCAGCTGAGAATGAGTTCGGGAATATCCTGCGATACAAGCTCAGCATGACCGGGCTTTAAATACAGTGCGGCATCCGGGCCCGTGTTAAAGATGAGGTCGAGCACGGAAAGCTCTGCGCTTAGCACTCCCTGCCGCCGCGGATAAGGCTTGTAAGCTGAATAATCGAAATAGTGAATGTTCACCCCCTGGCTCCTGAAGAGCTCTTCATCGAGATAGTTCTTTGCTGCGGGGCCTGAATAATAATCGGTGGCGCCGGCTTTTTTGCAGATCGCAAGAAGTCGCTCCGAGCGGTTTCCAGGGGGCAGATCGGGCGAGAACGTGATCTTTGTTTTTATTTCCAGTATAAAGCAGATGAGCTCGATGAAATCATAATTTACTTCCCTGAGCTGCGTGTATTCCTTCCCGAGGTAAAGCGCTTTGAAAAGCGGCGCGTATGTTTTGAACCATGGGCTTTTAGCGTAGTTGGTCTGCAGTGTTTTCCAGTGGTTGCGCGCCCAGCTGCTGTCGCTGATCCTTGCCTCCGAAATTTTCTGGTGGAACCTGTTCTTTACTTCTACCGGGATGCTGAGCCAGAGATCACCGGCAGGTGTTGTGATCCTGTTCCTGTTCCTCCAGTCGCGGCGGGTATACTGCACTTCGTCGTATACAATGAACTCATCCACGGAGCTGATCGCATGAAAATATCCCCGCCAGGGAATGTAATTCGACTGTGAGATAAATACCTTTTTCATTGCCTTGATTACAGGGGATTCAGTACATTTACAGCAGTGCTGCCGCACTAACAAATTTACTAAAGAAATTCAAACCATTCAATAATTCAGCATAAATCTGATGCCCGGACTGAGTATCGTAATACCTGTTTACAACAACGAGCACAGTCTTGAGCCGCTTGTTGAAGGCATTACAAAGACATTACGGGGAAAGCTGATGTATGAGCTGATCCTTGTGAATGACGGCAGCACCGATAGCAGCTGGCAGGTGATCGAAAAGATCGTTTCAGAATATCCCGCAGATGCCGATCCCATCATCGCTTATAACCTTTCAGAGAATTACGGGCAGGAAAATGCGAAGATGGCCGGACTGAGCCACGCTTCCGGCGAATACATAGTTTTCATGGATGCCGATTGCCAGCACGATCCCATACATATTTTTGCGATGCTGGAGCAATGCATGAACGGGGCCGATGTATGCTATGCAAACTTCAATAACTCCCCGGCGAACCCTTTCAAACGCCTTGGCAGCAGCGTTTACAATTATCTTGCATATAAGCTGCTGCGAAAACCAAAAGGCATTTATCTTTCCTCCTATACCATGATGAGCCAAAGCATGCGGAAGAAAGTGAAGCGGTATACAACGCCGCTGATCAACATCGACGCATTGGTTTTGCAGCATACGCAGAATGTAACGCAGATCTTCGTGGAGCAGCGGAAAAGCCTCAATAAAAAAACCAACTACACGCCGCTGAAGCTTGTCGCACTGTTTTTTAAACTGCTACCGGGATTTTCAATTATTCCTTTGCGGATCATCTTCCTTTGCGGGCTCACATGCAACTCGGCTGCGATGATCCTTGGCGTGATAAAATGGACCATTCACTTTTCGGAGCCTTCCGCACACTTCATCGGAACAGGCAAGCTGATGATCCTTGGCATGGGCGGAATTATTTTAACTGCGCTGGGAATCATTGGTGAATACGTTGGGAAGATCTATGTGATGCTGAGCGGGAACAAGGCATTTGAAATACGAACCGAAATCTCTTCGGATGATAAAAAGTAATTACATACTGTACGCTTCTTTTCTTGTGCTTACGGGTGTCACGCTCTTTTCAGGAAGCATCCCGTTCTTCTGGGACGGCACTTTTTTTTCCGAATCGGCCTGCGGAATGTTTGACGGCAGCTTCGGCCCCTTTGATTTTCCTGACAACATTGATAACGTAACTTTTCCTGTATATAGCACTTATCTCTGCCTTGCATGGAAGCTGTTTTCTAAATCGCTGCTGGTCTCACACCTTGCAATGCTTCCGTTCCTGCTGGGGATCTGCTATGAATTTTATAAGCTGGCAAAGAAATTTCTTGACGACAAACTTGTGTCACTGGCATTGATCCTGCTCCTTGCCGAGCCTACTTTTATGACGCAGGGCATGATCATGGCGTACGACATTCCGTTGCTCTACCTCTTTTTGCTCGCGCTCAACTTATTGCTCAGCGAACGCTATACATTGTATGCATTCATTGTCCCCGTGATCGCGCTGTACAGCATCCGCGGCCTGGTGCTCGCGCTCTCATTACCTGCAATTCATTTTTTTCTGTTGTTCCCCAAGCACAGGTATGGCTCTTTTCTCATTGTCCTCAGACAGCATGTGCTTTGCATTTTTCTTGTAGCGGCGTGGTTCATGTATCACAAAAGCAAAACAGGCTGGTACCTTGTTTCGCCGCTGCATGCAGAAACGGATGAGCAGCTTCTGCCTTTCTCCATGATGCTGAAACAGGCGATGTTCATTACCTGGAAGCTGATCGATTTCGGCAGGATCGCGGCATGGCTGCTGCTGCTTACGGGAATGTATATTGCACTGCGGAGAAATGACGAGTCGGAAAAGCTCAGGAGGCTTTTGCTGATCCTTTTTGTGCCGCTTGCATTTACCGTATTATTCATGATCCCTTTTTCCAACCCGGCCGGCCACCGCTATTTCATGTTTACATTTGCGGCCCTGCTCATCGGAGCCTGTTACATGCTGCAGGAATACATTCCGCAGAGATGGCAAAAGGCAAGCGCTGCAACGCTGCTCATAGCGCTGCTGAGCGGTAATTGCTGGATGTACCCTGAACGCTTCGGCAACGGCTGGGATTCGTCCTTAAAAGTGATCCCGTATTTTTCATTGAAGGAGCAGATGGATCAATACATTTCGGAAAACAATATAGATCCCGCAACAGTTGGCACGCAATATCCATTGATCGCCGACAAGCGCTTTACACACCTCACTGATACATCGTTTGCCTACACAAACGTATGGAGAGGCCCGCTGAAGAATTACGCTTATTTTTTGCAGAGCAATGTGATCAATACCGACATACCGGAACAGGTGGAAGAGGTAAAAAAGGGCTGGATCCTTGTAAAGAAGCTTGAATCCGGGCAGGTGTATATTTCACTGTATAGAAATCCGGGGAAGTAGTCAGGCTTGTTCTCGATACGCTCGTACCTCGCTACTCGAACTGACGCCATTTCAAAAAGGCTTTACCTCAATTCATCCATCACATCCGACAGATCATCCTTCGCCTCTGCTTTCGCGATCCTGAAAAGCTCCTTCAGCTTTTTCTCATCCAGCATGAGGAAGCAGGCCGAAGTAAGGAACAGCAGGCCGATCGTCCGGTATCTCACCATTCCGCCAATGGCAGGCGTAGTGATCCCGACCAGCACAAAAATGATCACAGAAAAAAACAGGCAGAAAAAAAGGATCTCCTTTTTTTGAAGCACAGTCCTGTCGAAAAAACAAACCGTAAGAATGATCAACAGCAGGATCCAGCAGTTCTCCACGAGGGCGGCCAGCTCCAGCCATGAATCTGCTTTACCGAATGTGGGCTGCATCAGGGTTTCATAAAAAGCGATAGGCGCATACGCGATGTAATCGGCAGGCAAAGGCCTTAATTTTTTCACGTCTCTCACCGAACGTGCCGGAACCACTGAGTAAAGCCAAGTGTAGACGGAAGAATCTTTGGAATTCTGAATGTATGAAGTATCCGCCATGTTGTTCTGCTGCCATAACAGGTAAGAGCTTCCGTCCCTGATCCTGTAAGTGCTGTCAGGCTGTAATTCCAGGATACTACCTGAGTTATGATAATTTACCGAAATAAAATTCTTTTCGCTGGCAAGGAATACGCCGCCCCTGGCTTCACTGATGGCTTTTGCCTGCTTGTCGGAAATGATCCGCAGCACATTATAACGCGGGCTGAAATAAGCAGCCGCGGCAGCCAGCAACGCGAAGCTTCCAAAAATAAGCAGGTAGCTTCGCGCCAGCTTCCTGCCCGGAGTCGATACTACAATGCCATTTACAACTAACAATGGCACCAGAGCACAAAGCACATAGATCTTCAGCCATGCGATGAACACCAGCAGGAAGCACGTAAGAAAAAGCCCCCTTTTCGAATAGCTTAGCTTCAACCCAAAATCCGTAACCCATACCAGCAGTCCGCAGGCACCGATGATCACACACTCTTTTACAGGTGCAGAGCCCCAGAACCAGATGCCGGGGATAAAGAACAACGCGATGACGATGCTTTTCTTTTGGGGAAAATGCTTATTGAATGCCTTCAGCAAGCAGGTTAAACCGGTGAATGAAAAGAAGCAGAAGAATACGGCATGCACATAAAAGTTGCCGAAGGAGAACAGGTGAAGCAACATATTGATGCCGATCATGAGCGCTGCGCCATCAAAAACAGCATCATCATCGAAACGCGGGTTCCATGTAACCGCTTGTGGCTGGTCGGGATGAAAAAAGTTGTGGATGTGCGCGGAACTGTCCCTGAAATAAACTGAAAAATCGGAAATACCGTAATAAGATGTGAAAATGAGCCACGCACAGGCTGCCGCCAGCAGCTTAAACACAAACAAGCCTGCCATTGCCTTTTTCGGGAGAAAAGGAAGCCTGAAAAAATCCATCCTGTAAATCAAAAAAATGAACAGCGCGGAATAGAAAACAGGTAATATGAAGGACATGGGATAAAGATAGAAAAAGATCGCTCCGCTCCGGCAGATCACATTGTATGGTGGATTCCGCAAAAAATGGTAATTTCGCAGCAATGAACATCAAAAAGCACATTCCGAATGCGATCACCTGCGGCAACCTTCTTTGCGGCTGCCTTGCCATTGTTTCAGCGCTTAACGGCGACCTCGTATGGAGCGCCTTTCTTGTTGGCTTAGCGGCGATCCTCGATTTTTTCGACGGCTTTGTGGCCCGCCTGCTGAAGGTTGGCGGCGAGCTTGGCAAGCAGCTCGATTCACTTGCCGATATGGTAACATTCGGCGTAGTGCCCGGAATGATCATGTTCCAGATGCTTTCGCCGGAAGCCACATTTACATTCAATGATTCAACGCTGATGATCGAAAGGCCTGAATACCTTCAATACCTTGGCTTCCTGATCACCACATTTTCGGCCATGAGGCTTGCGAAATTCAACATTGATACACGCCAGAGCAATTCCTTTATCGGGGTGCCCACTCCTGCCAACTCTATCCTCATTTGCTCCCTTCCGCTGATCCAGCATTTCCAGCCGGTGGTACTGGGCGTAAACACCTTTATGGCCATTAATAACACCTGGTTCCTGGTGATCCTTACGCTGCTCATGAGCTACCTGCTGGTGGCAGAGCTTCCTCTATTTGCCTTAAAATTCAAGAACTTCGGCTGGGCCGATAATAAGATCCGTTATTCCTTTTTAATAATTTCCGTGATTTTGTTAATACTATTTCAGTTCATTGCAATCCCTTTTATTATATTTTTGTACATCTCTTTTTCAGTTGTAAACAATGCCACAGCGGGAAAAGACAAGGAAGCAACAGCTATAAACAACCATTAAAATATCATTCAAATGAAATTCAGAGCAGAAATTGATGTAATGCCTTTAAAAGCACTATTGGACCCACAGGGAAAAGCCGTAACAGGAAGCATGAAGAACCTGGGCCTCCCCGAGATTGAGAATGTACGCATCGGCAAGCACATCACGCTGGAGATCGAAGCGGATTCAAAAGACATCGCGAAAACAAAAGTGGATGAGGCCTGCAAAAAGCTGCTGGCAAACCAGATCATGGAATCATACGAGTTTGAATTGTTTGAGAATTAAGCTCAAACTACAGGAATAAAAAAAGTCCTTTCGGAAACGAAGGGACTTTTTTGTTTTTATACAAACGATGAATTAATCATCACCCGGCTCCGGCGCTTTTTCAAAGCCCGCTTTTTTAGGTTTGATCTTTTTGATGAACAGCACATTGATGAGCTCATCTTCCTTGGTAACAATGGTGCTCGACATGCCATTGGTCACAGTAACAGGGATCTTATCGTATTTTGATTTTTTCTTCACCGCCTCGTACGAGCCGTCTTCCATTTTCAGGTACATCGCGATCACTTTGCCATCCTTCACTTCCACTTTTCCGTTAAAGCATTCGGCATCCCCGCCATTTCTGAATGTAATGATCACGTCCGTGTAAACTCCGTCGGTTACATCATCCGCGCCGCGTGATTCAAATTTCTGAGCCCATTTCAGGTAGCAGTTGGTCTCATCATCTGCCTTTTTTGTTGTTTGTGCAGTTGCCGCAGCAATACTAATAACAAAGCTTAATAAAGTAAGAGTTCTTTTCATGTGAGGATGTATTTCCGATTGCAAAATAAGAATTTTTCACATAATATTTGCATAAAAGCTGTGGTTTTTTTGCTGCCTCCGCCCGTTTCCGGCTCCGCCCGAACTGACAGAGCGCGTCAACAATTCCTAATTCGCAGATTCGTACAAATTCGTATTTCGCAGATTCGTATCTTCGTAAAAATTACCACCGCTGTTATGAAACAGATCATCGAACAAAATTTCAGGGAAGCGCAGGATGTGCTTGCAACATTCATTGCCGGCCCTAACAACATTGCTGCAATTGAAAAAGCGGGAAATATAATGACGGCCGCGATCAAAAACGGTGGTAAGATCATTTCCTGCGGTAACGGCGGCTCTATGTGCGATGCCATGCATTTTGCAGAAGAGCTGAGCGGAAGGTTCCGCGACGACCGCAAAGCACTGCCCGCAGTATCCATTTCCGACCCTTCCCACATTTCCTGCGTTGGCAACGATTATGGATTTGATAAAATTTTCTCCCGGTACATCGAAGCGCTGGGCAACAAGGGCGATGTGCTGCTTGCCATCAGCACCAGCGGTAATTCCGCGAACGTGATCAATGCGGTGAATGCTGCGAAGGAAAAAGGAATGATGGTAGTTGCGCTAAGCGGAAAAGATGGCGGAAAGATCGCTTCCTTATGCGATGTGGAGATCAGGGCGCCGCATAGCCAGTACGCCGACAGGGTGCAGGAGATCCATATTAAGGTGATCCATTCGTTGATCGCAGTGATAGAGAAAGCTGTGTTTTAACAGGTCAATCGGATGCGTAACAGAGTGAAGCGTATCGAGAAGCCGACCAGGTCCAAATAAAAAAGGCCCTCATTCCTGAGAGCCTTTCTTTTTTTACTTATTGATTATTATTCTTTGATCAGCTTTAAAACAGTAAGCTGTCCGTTCACACTCACTTTCACAAAATAAATCCCTTTTGCATATTCCTGTGTGTCGATCGGCAGGTTGTAAGCACCGTTCAGCTTGCCGTATGCTTTTGAAGCAACCAGCTTGCCATTTGCAGTATACACTTCCATGCTTACTTCCGAGTCGTTTTCCAGGCTCAGGGCAACATTGGTAAGTGCGCTTGCAGGGTTTGGCATCAGCTGGATCGCATCAGGCGCATCTGCAATGGTGTTCACACCAACAGATACTCCCGGAAGCCAGCCATTTGTTGTTGCTTCCGCGATGGTTGCAGTACCGGCATTGTTGATCACGCCGGATGGCTCAATCATCATACCAATGATGTGGATCTGGTTGGCATCCCATGCAGCAGGCAATGTAAAGCTGAAGTTATGCGTAAATACCTGTCCTGCTGTTGCGCTTACTCCATAAGCATTCGCCATACCTGCGAAGCTTGGGCTTAAGGCGCGCGCTACGTGGTTGTAGTTCATCATCGCTGCAGGAACCGGGTTCGGTAATGATTCAAATCCGCCCATCGGGCCGGAGGCACCGCCGGCGTATGCATTCGACTGGTTGTATGCGCTTGTGGTCCCGGAAACGCTGTCTTCGGTAAGCACGCAAGCCACTTTGTAATTTCCTGAAATGTTCGCCGCCAGTGTAGTAGTGATCGATACTTTCAGCAAGCGTGTGGAAGAATTATAGATCGCGCCATTCACGATCATGCCTTCCGGTGCGATCACGATACGGTTTAAGAAATCATCTTCAATACCGCTTGGATCGATCACAGCTCCCCTGTCAACAAGTGCGCTCGGGTAACCGGAGATCAACGCGCCGATAGCTGCATCATAGGCAGTAACCGTCATCGGATCGGAGTTGTGAACTGCGATACCGGCATAATATGCATCGTATTTCGCAGTCATCATATCCATATACACAGCACCACGCGGGCACCACTGGCACCATGTGCCGGTGCCTTCTTCAGCAACCACCACTTTTCCGGCAGCAGGCTGAACAGGCGTTAATGTCTGTGTGATCATATCATCGCTTCCATCGCCATCCGCACCAGCGCCATTCACGTTGCTGATAGTAGCTGTAAAAGTGTTGACACCTGCAGCCAGCGTAAAAGGAGCAGGATAGTTCACCGTGTATGTTGCAAGCGAAGCAATGCTCACACCTGTTACATTCTGAACAACAGGAGCTCCGCCGTTCTGGCTCACGCTCATGTCGAATGAAGTGATGGTTGTGGTTCCGAGGTTGCGCATTTTTACCGCTAAGGCCCTTTGCTGGCCAACAAGCCCGTTGGTAACGGAGATCAGGTTGTTTGCACCGTTCACCGCAGGCAGTGTATAAGGAACAACGTTGTAGGAAACATCGTCCACCCAATATTTCGCGCTTGCATCGGCAGGATAAATATCAATTGCATACACCTGGTTGTTAGCGTTCGACCATGTACCCGCAGATACTCCGTCTACCAGCAATTCCCATGTATTGGTGTTCAGGTTGGCGTTGATCGTCAGCTCGAACCATGCACCGAACGGGTGCGTAGCTGTTAATACCGTGGTTCCGCTGTTCTGGATCGCGATGTTACCCGCGTTGTCCATAAAGCAATCCAATGTGTACATATTACCCATTGTCGCATTTCCCTGGAAGTTAAAATAAGCTGTTTTTCCGCTCGGGATCTTGAACCATGATGTAAAGGAGAACTGCCCGGTTGTTAATGGCGATGCGCCAAAAGGCAATACCACATCGGAAGGCCCGCCCGTTGCGCTGGTGGATTGAAAGTAAATGGATTTGGTTCCGCCTGTGGTGTGATTGTCGGTTGTTACCACGTTCACATCATCGGCACCGCCTCCCGCACCGCTCCAGGTTCCCCAGTTCGGCGACTGCGGTCCTAATTTGATCCCTGACGTATAGGCTTCGAAATCGTCGGAGAAGGTTTGAGCATTTGCCCCGAAAGCAAAACAAATGCAGGCAATCAATAGTGTAGCTTTTTTCATTTTTATGATATTAAAATTATTTACGAAAGCTAATATACCATTAAACAGGAAAAAAAAGAAGCAAAAAGGGAATTATTATTAGCAATTGATGGCAATGTACTTCGACCCGATAGCTATCGGGTTCGACCGGAGGGAAAGTATCGAGAAGTGCTGACTGCAGGCTTGTTCTCGATACGCTCGTACCTCGCACTCGAACTGACGCGATTTAAAACCCGTTAAAAATATTTTGTTATGTAATCTGCTTTTGTATTTTTGCCGCTCTGCTCCAAAACTGTTTTAAGAATGACCTATGCTTATAAAAACATTTGGAAGCGCCGTTTACGGTATCAATGCCACCACCGTAACCGTTGAAACGAACATCAATCCCGGGATTAATTTTTTGCTTGTAGGCCTGCCCGACAGCGCCGTGAAGGAAAGCCAGCAGCGCATTGATGCCGCGCTTAAGAACAATGGATACCGGATCCCCGGCAAAAGCATTGTCATTAACATGGCCCCGGCCGACATCCGCAAGGAAGGCTCGGCATACGACCTTACGCTTGCCGTAGGGATCCTTGCCGCTTCCGGACAGATCCCCTCCGAAAAGGTCGGCGAATACATCATCATGGGCGAGCTTTCGCTGGATGGCGGACTGCAGCCTATCAAGGGCGTGCTGCCCATTGCCCTCAAGGCACGGCAGGAAAAGTTCAAGGGTATCATACTTCCCCTGCAGAATGTAAAGGAAGCTGCGATCGTAAGCGGGCTGGATGTATACGGCGTGGAGAACATCAGCGAAGTGATCGGCTTTTTTAATGATACTTCGAGCCTCACACCTACAGTGATCAACACTGAAGACGATTTTTACACGAAGCTCAACGAAGCGGAATTCGATTTCGCGGATGTGAAAGGACAGGAGAACATCAAGCGCGCACTCGAGATCGCGGCGGCGGGCGGACATAACGTGATCCTCATCGGCCCGCCCGGAGCAGGAAAGACGATGCTTGCAAAACGCCTGCCCACCATTTTGCCGCCGATGAACCTGCACGAAGCGCTGGAAACAACAAAGATCCACAGCGTTGCCGGGAAGATGGGAAAGAACACAGGCCTCGTATCTGTAAGGCCATTCAGGAGCCCGCACCATACGATCAGCGATGTTGCGCTTGTTGGCGGAGGAAGTGTTCCGCAGCCGGGCGAAATCTCGCTTTCACACAATGGCGTGCTGTTCCTCGATGAATTGCCGGAGTTCAAGCGAACGGTGCTGGAAGTGATGCGTCAGCCGCTGGAAGACAGGATCGTCACTGTTTCCCGCGCAAAATTTTCTGTGGAGTATCCTGCGAGCTTCATGTTGATCGCCTCGATGAACCCTTGTCCGTGCGGGTTCTACAATCATCCCGAAAAAGATTGTGTTTGTCCGCCGGGCGTAGTGCAAAAGTACCTGAACAAAATTTCCGGCCCGCTGCTCGACCGGATCGACATTCATGTAGAGGTAACGCCGGTATCCTATTCGGAGCTGGCGGCTGAGCGTGTTTCAGAAAAAAGTTATTCCGTACGCGAACGCGTGATCAAGGCAAGGGAGATCCAGAGCAGGCGCTACGAAAGCAATGAAGGCGTTCACTGCAACGCACAGATTAGCTCAAAGCAATTACGCGAAGTATGCAGGATTGATGAAGCGGGAAATCAATTATTGAAAACGGCAATGGAGCGTTTGGGCCTGTCGGCACGGGCATACGACCGCATTCTAAAAGTGGCGCGCACTGTTGCCGATCTCGATGCAAGCGCGAATATTGAAACCAGCCATCTGGCGGAAGCGATCCAATACAGAAGCCTTGATAGGGAAGGTTGGGCGGGCTGATAAAGCGCAGAGATAAGAGAAACATGAAAACCCTGCTTAAGTTTCTCATTTCTTCATGCCTTGGCACAACTGGTAATGCAAGTAATACCATCAATAATTCCATTCATATAAGTTTTACGTTCATCATACATGAAATATAAGAGGAATGATAAAGGAATTAAGGCTTTTGGGAAAAACTTAAAAAAGATCAGACAAGCAAAAAAAGTTACTCAAGAACAATTAGCGTTTGCCACAGGATTAGAGCTCAGTCAAATTGGGAGAATTGAAAGAGGAGTAATAAATACAAGTATCAGTAATGTATTTGAGATCGCGGAAGCCTTAGAGATAGAGCCCATTGAGTTATGGAAATTTTAGATGTCTAAAAAGCGCGAATACGATTATGAGCACAAATTAAGAAGCATTTAAAAAAGTAAGAGTTATTTAAGCAAGGTTACAAATCCCGTCGATTGCAGCTGTTCATCACAGGCTGTATAATCGATAACCCAGAAATAGATACCTTCGGGGCAAGCTGCCTGGTTATTATAACCATCCCAGCCGTGTAACGGTTCGCCCTGGAATACTTCCTCTCCCCACCTGTTGTAGATCCGCAACGATGTGTTAGTAACATCCCTGAATTCCACCGGGATAAAATCATCATTTACACCATCCTTATTCGGCGTAAAAACATTGGGAAAGCCAAGTGCCGGCTTACATCCTTCATCCGGCACACAGGGAACGCCATTCCTGTAATTATAACTGTCAATAAAATTGGTGATCCCATACCATGCATTATGGCCGAGGGCAATGGCATGGCTCGTATAATTACAGGCCGTCCCTGCGGCATTGGGATCATTTATAACATCCATATAAGTTAAATTCACGATATATATTTTTCCGTTGTTGGCCAGCTGCATACCTGCCATGGGCAAAGAATTATGGAAGATCAGCGTTTTGGATGCTGCAATCGCCGCCGGAGAGCCTGCCGACAAGTTGTACTGGAACACGGAGGCCGTATTCAATGTGGAAGTATACAATTTGGAATTGTCAGGCGAAAAAGAAACACCGTATTCGCCGCCTTCTGCGGGCAGGTTTACATAACCCGAAACAATCCCGGTGGAATTATCAAAATCATACAGTTCGGTAACGGAAGGAGCGGTATTGCTATACACCAATGCAAGGCGGCTTCCGTCAGGCGATATTTTCAGCTGCCCGATCGCAGATCCTGTACCGGGATTATTCGGCTGGTACGATCCGATATGTGTTATGACGGTATCGATTATTCCGCCCGGGGAAATGCGGAAGGCATAAAATGCATCTGAGTAAAATTTGTGTGTTACCAGCCATACATCCGTTCCATTGGAATGGCAGGTGCCTGCCATTTTCTCTGCAACCGTATCGAGAAGCAGTATGTTTTTTTGTCCGGGAATCACATCGCCCAATCCATTATCGAGGCACATATCAATAACCGAATATCTCAATCCGTTTGCGAGGCCATTCTGGAATTCATCGGTTGTAAAAAGATAAAACAAACTGTTGCTTCCGGGCTTTGGAACGATGAACGCGCCCTGCGTGGAGGATGCTCCACCCTGTATGCCGCTGCCGTTAGGCATCACCCGGTGCTCCTTATTCCACGCTGTGGTGGCATTTGCATAGAACAGGAGCGCGCCTGAGCTATCGCAGATAGTAGCGGTTCCCTCGGTTCCCGTTGGTGTATAAATGTTACCATCCGTTAATGCAACCGGGATTCCGCTGCTGAAATCCAATCCGCATGAATCACCAAAATACCATACGTTTCCCTGCTTTTGTGCAAAAGCGCTCATGCAAATAAGAAAGAAACAAACGGTAAGAGTCCTCATTATCTTTTCTTTTTGGATTCTGCTTTCTCCCGGTTCTCCTTCACCTTGAATTTCACCATCTTCGTGATCAGCCCTACAGGCAACCGCTTATCCAGCGGAAACTGCACCGCGCCTTTCGAGTTTTTGTACGCTGCTATCTCTTTTTTAAAGGCGGCGATAACGGTTCCCGTAGGATAAAACCCGATGTGCTTAGCATAGCCTGCGAAATAAACAATCATGCCATCCTGTTGGTAGGCAGGCATCTTGTAGCTGATCACTTCTTCTGCCTGTGGCGCTGCCTTTCGTATGATCGCCCGCAGTTGCTCTAAAAGCACCCGGGTTTCAGGCGGGAAAGAAGCGATGTAATTGTCGACGTCTTTAGATTTAGTTGTCATCATTACTTTTAGTCACAATCCCAAATAGTTATAATTTTATCAGAGTTCAGACTTTTAAACACATAAAAAAGAACGCTGTAGCTGCTGCTGTCTTCATAATCTTTCACTTCTTCATCAGGCAAAAGTTCATCCCATAATCCTTCATCGCTTACATCCTTAACACTGTAATAAAAAGAATCTGCAAATATTCTTTTGCCGTTGCCATCAGGAGCAAGCCTGTTGTAAAAGGGCCGCGAGCCATAGCCGATAAACCTGCAATAATCCCCATCTGCACAGGGCCAGCTCCAATCCTGCCAGGAAATGATCTTCGGCGTTGTTTTTTCCAATTCTTTTGTCTTCTGTCCCGCCAGCTCTTCAATTTGTGATCCGGTCAATGCAGGCTCTGTTATTTTCAACTGGCGCTTCAGTTCTTCTGCGTCACCTTCACAGGTAAAAACATTAAGATCATACAACTCTCCATTTGCAAGGCATTCCGGGCATACGGAACTCAAATTACTGCCTCCATAGTAGGCTTCCGCATCAAAGCAAAACTTTTCTTTCTTACAGGTATCGCACTGGGTTTTGTTCTTACGTAACCCGGTAATAACTTCGGGATTCTCAAAATATTTAAATAACATACGATTACTGTTGGTTACACGTAAGAACCCGCCGGTTTTCCTCTATTTCAAATATAAGGAATTAAGTATCAACACTTCCCTGTTACAAAGCTTTTTCTGTAAGCAGCAATTTGCAGCAGAATTTTTATACTTTTGAATAAGCCAAATACAAACTAATGTATAAAACCAGCCTTCTTACATTCTTCTGCATTTGTATCTGCACAGCTGCCTTTTCCCAGAAGCCGAAGGACGGTGATGAGCTTAGCCCGAAAACCTATTTCAACATCAACGATTACAACCGGGCGCTTGCAGGCTACCTGAAGCTCTGGCCGAAGGATCAAAGCAACATCGAGATCAACCGCAACATTGCCATCTGCTACCTGAGCGTGAACGAGGACAAGGCAAAAGCGCTGCCCTACCTGCATTACCTCGTGAGGGAAGGCGTGAATGACGAGGAAGTGATCTTCATGCTGGGGCAAGCCTACATGTACGCTTACAAATTTGACGAGGCGCTGAAGTACTTTAATTCCTTCCGCTCCAAAACAAATCCGAAGAACTATGAAATGGCGGACCTTTTTATTGCCTACTGCAATAACGGGAAGGAAATGGTGGCGCATCCGCTGAATGTGACCTTCGAGAATTTAGGCAAGGAGGTGAATTCCAAATACCCTGATTATTATCCTTTTGTGATCCAGAGCGAAGGCATCCTGTATTATACATCCCGCAGGGAAACCAATACCGGGAATATCAGCAGCTGGGAAGGCTATTACACTTCCGATATCTGGTCGTCGCGCGTGGTGAACGGCGTTTTCACGAAGGCGCATAACCTCGGAACGCTTGTAAATACGCCCGAAGATGAGCAATGCGTGTATGTAACGCCCGACGGCAGAAACATGATCGTGTACCAGGACAATGAACGGCTTCATATCTCCGGCGATCTTTTTTTGACCTCGCTTGGAAAGGGTAAAACATTTCCTAAGCCTGTCGGATTTGATGAGCCGCTGAACACCGACGACCTCGAGCTTGAAGGCTGCATCACCGCCGACCTGAAAACAATGATCATCTCCAGCGACCGGAAAGGCGGGCTCGGGGAAACCGACCTGTATCTTCTGAAGCAATTGCCAAGCGGCAAATGGGCGGCTCCGCTGAACCTCGGGCCGAACATCAATACAAAATACCGCGAAGCATTTCCGGTGTACGACGAAGAAAGCCATACGCTTTATTTTGCATCCGAGGGACCAAACAGCATGGGCGGGTTCGATATCTTTAAATCCGTTTACGACTCTACCAGCAAAAGCTTTGAGCCGGCAGTGAACATGGGCTACCCGATCAACACGCCGGAGGATAACATGCAATTCACTTTCGCCGGTAACCGCCGCGACGGCTATATTTCGGCGGTTCGCCCCGAAGGATACGGCGATCTCGATCTTTACAAGGTCACATTCAATGATGTGGAGATCCGCCAGACGATCCTGAAGGGAAGGATCACAACCGAAGACTCGCTCAAAAGCCTGACAGCCACAATTACTTTGTATGATGCTACAGGCAATACGGAGATCGCTTCCAAGGATATTGACGGTGAAAACACGAAATACATCTTCCTGCTTAAGCCGGGCAAATACATCCTTAAGGTGGTGGCAGAGAATTTTAGTGAATACAGGGAAACGGTTTCGATCCTCGACAAATCCGATTATGTGATGGAAAAAGAGAAGAACATTGTGCTGCTGCGCCCCGGATCGCAGGGCGGCAAGCCCGACCCTAAAAAAGGCAAGCCCAAGGCAGGCGCTAAAAAGCCAGTGAAATAAAGGCTTGTCTGATACCCGTTCGTTAATGCTGACAATAGCGAAGCGGCCTCATCATTAACGTTTATTAACAGGTATCATTAAAACCGCCGCAACATTCATTACGAATATATGTTTGGTTAAGAGATGTAATCGCGGAACCGTAGTAAAATTAAAATCAACCGGACATGAGAAATTTAATCGTATTGGTAATTGCATTCAGCTTCATTGCCTGCAATGGCAACAGCCAGAACCCTTCAACAAGCACACAAAAACCTAAAAGCACCATGAGCGACAAAGTAGAAAAAACAGAAGAAGAGTGGAAAAAGGTACTGAGCCCCGAGCAGTACGAAGTATTGAGAGAGAAGGGCACCGAGCGGCCTTTCAGCGGGAAATATTACCTGCATACCGAGAAAGGCATCTATGTATGTGCGGCCTGCGGGGCTGAACTGTTCCGTTCCGACACAAAATTTGATGCGGGTTGCGGATGGCCGAGCTTCTCGGATGTGGTGGATTCCACTAGGGTAGTGTATACCAAAGATAAAAGCCATGGCATGGTGCGTACCGAGATCACCTGCGCAAAATGCGGCGGGCACCTCGGGCATGTATTCGATGATGGCCCCGCCCCTACCGGCCTCCGGTACTGCATTAACTCCGTCTCCATCGACTTCAAAAAATAAATGGTATAATTTGTGAACAGAAAGGCTCCGCAATACGGGGCTTTTCTGCTTTTCGATACCTGTCAGAAAGCCCATCCCTGTTGAAACATTAAAAAAAACAACAAAACTGTTGTAACATTATATGTATATACATATATTTGTGCCGTGAAAATCAAAACCAATAAAAAAAATATGATCAGAAAAATTACCATGGGCTTTATTGCAGCAGCTGCAGTAACAGCATTTGCATTTACAACTGCAAAAAAAGGAAGTACAACGTATAACGTTGACACCAAATCAACCACAGCTACCTGGGTAGGCAAGAAAGTAACCGGCGAGCACACAGGCGGCATCAGTGTTTCCAAAGGAAATATCATCAGCGACGGAAAGAACATCACCGGCGGAACGCTTGAGTTCGACATGACTTCGATCACCTGTACCGACCTTACGGATCCGACCTATGCCGGCAAACTGGTGGGACATTTGAAATCGGATGATTTCTTCTCGGTAGAGAAAAACCCGACTTCAAAATTCGAGCTTACCAAAGCCACACAGAAAGATGGTAACAATTATGATGTGACCGGAAAGCTTACCATTAAAGGGATCACCAATGAGATCACGTTCCCTGCAATGATCAAAATGGATGCAAAAACACTGGTTACCGTTGCAAAGATCATTGTGAACCGCACCAAATTCGATATTAAATACGGCTCTGCATCGTTCTTCGAAAGCATCGGCGACAAAGCGATCAGCGACGATTTCGAGCTGAACGTGAACGTAGTTGCTTCAGCGAAATAATTTTACAAACGATTGGGTTATGCGTCCCGTGGATTTATCCCGGGGCGCTTTTTTATTTACGGTTGGAGAAAGGAATTTTATTATCTTTAAAATAAAAAAGCATAATGAAGAAGGTTTTACTCACTATATGGCTGCTGGGCAGCTTTGTTTTTCTGAAAGCACAATCTTTTACCCTTCAGCTCGGCCAGGATACCCTTCACATCGGCATGGGGCAAACGGATACGGTCTCGTTGGGGGTAATACCTTCAGGCGGATTTTCAGCTTCTGTATTTCTATCTGTAGAGAGCTTTCCAACGGCGCTCCCGGCTATCTCGCCTTCCATTTTGAACGCACCTTACACCAACTGCTATGTTACGGTTCCAACATCAAATCTGAACATCGGTATTCACCGCCTCGTGATCAAAGGTGAACAGGGTGCACTCATAGCATACGACACCTGCTATGTTGCAGTTACATTCGATCCTGCCCTCAAGTGGTTCCAGTTCAAAAGAGAGAACTCGGGACTCGTATCAAACGTAAATGCAGTGATCGCTATCGATAGAAACGGTGATGTATGGACTTCCTCCTCACCTTTTACCACTGCCGAAAAGGGGGTTGCAAAATACGATCATACCAATTGGTACCAGTGGGTAAACACCACGTACACCCGCACGGATTTCCTTGGCAATGTACTCAGCCAGCAGCCAAATATGATTTTCACCGACACTACAAGCGTTTTATTCTCTACCGCAATCGCCTGCGATTCCGCAAACAACAAATGGATCGGGACCAGCAACGGGCTCGTTAAGTTTTCCGACCCGGGATACACCACACTTTTTCCCGGTGAAGTGATCACAGCTGTTGAAACCTATAACGATAAAATATGCGTTGGTACTTCAGGCAACGGTGTACACTATTTCAACGGCAGTTCGTGGATAACGTATACTACTGCAAACTCATATTTGCCGAATAATGAGATTCATTGCATTGCAATGGAGAACGATACTAATCTCTGGCTGGGAACAAACGGCGGACTCGCACATTTTGATACGCATTTCTGGGCAGTGTATAATCCCTCGAACTCGATCATTTCTCACAATTACATCACCAGCGTAACTGTAGATGGGGCTCATAACAAATGGGTGGCCGCACTTGGCACGGGTCTGATCAAATTCGACAACGCAACATGGCAGCAATTCACTCCTCCCTGCGTCGAGATCTCAGCTATCTGTGCCGATCATGCCAACAACATCTGGCTTGGCTTTCAGTCGGGTGAAGTTACAAACGGGTTAGTGAAATACGACGGCACTTCATTCACTCTCTATAATTCTTCCAACTCAGGATTTAGCTCCGACCCATCAACACCCGGTTATGGCAGGATCTCCTCTATCAAGGAAGATCCATACGGAGTGCTTTGGATTGCGACATTCGGCGACGGCGTATTCGCATATAAGGAAGAAGGCATTTCTCAGGTGCTGC
Organism: Bacteroidota bacterium; assembly: GCA_025963725.1. Classification (GTDB taxonomy): domain Bacteria; phylum Bacteroidota; class Bacteroidia; order 2-12-FULL-35-15; family 2-12-FULL-35-15; genus 2-12-FULL-35-15. The sequence goes on from JAOQAE010000007.1 coordinate 114,253, forward strand.
CTTCCTTCCTGGTTACCGGTATGCATTCCATTCCCGTAAAAACAAGCGCTTCAACCGAAATTTTTCCGAATCCGGGCAACGGTAATTTCACGTTTCGCTCGCAGCTGTTCCTGGATGAAAGCTGCACGGTTATCGTGAGCGACCTGCAGGGCCGAGCTGTGTACAGCAATTCGTTCCAGGGGAACGGTACCGCTATGCGTAACTTTAGCCTTGATGGAGTAACGCCTGGAATTTACCTTGTTTCGATATTCACGAACAACAGCAGCGAAACCTGCAAACTGGTTATTTCCGGCAAATAATATGAAGCCTGTTTTTTTCGCAAAACAATCCGATTTCAGGAAATGGCTTGAGAAAAACCACCTGAAAGAAAAGGAGCTGCTTGTAGGTTTTTACAAGGTAGGCAGCGGCAAACCGAGCATCACCTGGCCCCAGTCGGTGGATGAGGCGCTCTGCTTCGGCTGGATCGACGGCATCCGCAGGTCGATCGACGAGGAAAGCTACTCCATCCGCTTTACACCGCGCAAGCCCAAGAGCATCTGGAGCTCGGTGAACATTAAAAAGATGGCGGAGCTGAAGGAAAAAGGATTGCTCTGGCCTGCCGGTATCGCTGCCTTTGAAAAGCGCGAGGAAAAGCGCTCCGTGATCTACTCTTATGAAAAAGCGCCGGTGGAGCTATCGCCGGAGTTCGACAAAAAATTCAAAGCAAATAAAAAAGCATACGCCTTCTTCAAAACGCTTCCCCCTTCCGTACAACGCGTATCACTGCACTGGGTAATGGCCGCAAAGCAGGAAAAAACGCGAATCTCGAGGATGGAAAGCCTCATCCGCGACAGTGAAGCCGGCCGCAAGATCAAACCGCTCAGCTACAATTAACTGCTTCTCAGCCGGAACTTCTGTCCGCCTGCCTTTACAAACCAATACCAGAGCCATTTTCAGGCTGTGGCTGGCACGGCCTTTTTATCCTGTATACGAAAAAACAGTTTAAGAAATTGAGGGTCATGAAACCAACGTTTAAATTGCTCGTCCTGCTCATCGCAGCATCTATTGCCTACAGCCTTGAAAGCTTTACGTATATAGATGCCGAACGCCTGCAGGATTCTTCCCTGTTCAAAACGAAGGAAGGAGAAAATCGGTATCTCGAAGCATACAAGAAAGCGCTGGCTTTGTGGCCTGTGGAATACAGGGAAGTGGATCTTAAAACAAGTTTTGGAAAAGCACATGTGATCATCAGCGGGGCGGAAAGAGGAAACCCGCTGGTGTTGCTGCATGGAATGAATGCCAGCTCAACCATGTGGTACCCGAATGTACAAGCGCTCTCGGCAACCCACACGATCTACGCAATTGATTTTATTGGAGAGCCTGGAAGATCAGTCCCGGTAAAGAGCCTGAAAACAAGTGAAGACATTGTAAAATGGTACGATGAGGTTTTTGACAAGCTGAATTTAAACACGATCGATATCGCGGGGGCATCGCGCGGCGGCTGGATCGCGCTGCAGCTGGCCCTGCACAGCACAAAGAAAATAAAGCATGTGGTATTGCTCAGCCCGGCCCAATCGCTGGTGCATGTGAAGCCGAAAAAAGCAGTGGTTAAAAACCTGTATTTTATGTTGAGGCCGCAGCGGGAAAAATTAAGGAGCACGCTCAAAACCGTTTCCTCCGATGTGGATAAGCTGGAAGATCCTTTTGTGGAGCAATATTACCGCTGCCTCGAGAATATGAAGGTGGATCCTGATTTCCTTAAAATGGATGTGTATTCCGACAAGGAGCTGGAAGCCTTGAAAATGCCGGTATTGGTGCTGATCGGGGATGATGATATTTTCAACAGCAGTAAAAGTATCAGCCGTGCAAAGCAGCACATTCCGTTGATAGAAACCGGGGTGGTCAAAAATTCAGGGCACTTCCTTTCCATCGACCAGGCGGAAACTGTGAATCAGCAGATCCTTGCTTTTCTTAGCAAGGGATAATTATTTCTGTCCCTTTTCCTTTTCAGACAATGCCCATACGAGATTATTCTTTGCAAGCTGGTTCCCCGGCTCCAGCTCAAGCGCTTTCTTATACAATGCTATCGCATCATCCACCTGCTTTTTCATCATGAATGCCGTACCAATGCTGTTGAGTGCTCCCGCATTCTTTACATCCAGCTCAAAGATCTTATTCCAGGCCTCAATGCTCTTATCATACTCCGCTATCTTAAAATAATTCAGGCCGTATTCCGACCAGAACGCCACATCCCTTTTGTGTTGAGGTACCTGCTCCTGCGCTTTGATCGCAGACAGCACTTTATTTTTTTCATCGCTCGCCCATTTCAGGTTGTTCTTTGCAAGCTGAAAGGTTGAATCGAGCTGCAGCGCTTTGGTGCAGGCGTCTACCCCGTTCTGGTATTGCTGCATCATGGTGTACGCCACGCCTAAATTGTTGTAGGCAATGGCGCTCGCGGGGTTCAGCTCTATCGCCCTGTTCAGGTGCTCGATGCTTTTGCCCGGCATCTTATTATTGATATACGCCATCGAAAGATTAACGAGGTTATCGAACGTAGGTTTTTCCGCTGCCGCTTTTTCAAGCGACGCGAGATCTGTTGCAGGTGATTGAACCGCCGCAGCTTCAACCGGAATGGCATTTTCCGGGAGGTCCTTTGTTTTATAAAAAAGATAGATCAGCGGAAACAACAGCAGGACCACAAGTGCCGCGATCCCTATTTTTCCTGCCAGAGCTTTTTTCAGTTCCATTTGATGATTGAGTTAACTATAGAATTCATGGCCGGAACAAATATCCGGGCCTGCCGCTAAAATAGTTTATTTTTAGTAATTTTAGCGGGAAGAACGCAAAACAGGAACATGATCCGGCAACTCTCTGAAGGCTTATCCATTCGCAAAACAATTATTTACCTGCTGGTGCTGGTGCTCGTAACCACCATCACCTACTCCAACCATTTCGGGAACTCATTTCATTTCGATGATTCACATACCATCCAGAACAACCTCTACATCCAGGATGTAAAGAACATTCCTTTGTTCTTCAAAGATGGCAGTACTTTCAGCTCATTGCCTTCAAACCAGTCGTACCGCCCGCTTGTGAGCGCTTCGCTTGCTATCGACTATTGGATGGGAAACGGGTTCAACTTGTTTTACTTTCATCTTTCTTCCTTCATCCTTTACCTGCTGCAGGGCATTCTCATGTTCTTCCTGCTGTTCAGGCTGTTTGAACGGGCGTATAAGAATGACTGGAACTTTTTTATCGCCTACGCTGCAACGGCCTGGTACCTGCTTCATCCTGCAAATGCGGAAACCATCAATTACATTATTGCGCGCTCCGATCTCCAGTCTACCTTTTTTGTGATCCTCGGGTTTGTGCTTTATATCTTTTCTCCATTTTGTAAAAAAACGTTTCTTTATCTCATCCCGGTAGGGATCGGTGCCCTGGCAAAGCCGCCAGCGGTGATGTTTGCGCCCATGCTCTTCTTTTACATCCTGCTTTTTGAGCAGGGGCTCAGCCTCATGGATGCGTTCAGGCAACAGCATTTCCCAAAAGTATGGCAGGCTATTAAAGCCGTGATCCCTGCCTTTGCATTCTGCGCCGCCATGTACCTGCTGATCGACCATTTTACGCCGCCTTCCTGGCAGTCGGGCGGAACCTCCCGCTTTCATTTCATGATCACGCAGCCATTTGTGATCCTGCACTATTTTATCACATTCTTTTTGCCGTTCGGCCTGAGCGCCGATACCGACTGGACACCGCTTGATTCCATCATGGACCTCCGTTTTTTTGCCGGCTGCGCCTTCATTGCCTGCATGATCTTTATCGCATTCCTATTCTCACGCGATGCGAGATTACGCCCTGTGAGCTTCGGGATCGCCTGGTTCTTTCTTGCGCTCATTCCTTCCTCCAGCATCATTCCTTTCGCGGAAGTGCTGAACGACCACCGGATCTTTTTCCCTTATGTGGGGCTGGTGATCAGTGTTTCCTGGGTAGCCGGGCTTGCGCTTTTGAAGTACAGGAAGCATGCCGCCTCATTGAAAAAATACAGCATCGCCACCGGAGTCGCTGTGATGGTGCTGCTTTCGGGTTATGCCTACGGCGCCTATTCCCGCAACAAAGTATGGAGCACAGAAGAAACCCTGTGGAAGGATGTGACCATCAAAAGCCCTAAGAATGGCCGCGGACTAATGAATTACGGGCTTTCGCAGATGTCGGAGGGAAATTACAAGGACGCGGAAAGCTACTTTTTAAAAGCGCTGCAGATGTGGCCTACCTATTCGTTCCTGTACATCAACATGGGCGTTTTAAAGGAAGCCACCGGCGATAAGGTGAGCGCTGAGAATTATTTAAAAAGCGCAATGCAGTATGGCCCCGGTTATCCCGACACATGGTATTTTTACAGCCGCTTTCTCGTGAACCAGGGGCGTTATGCTGAAGCTATCCCGATGCTCACAAAAGTGATAGAGTTATCTCCTGCACACATCGGCGCGCATGAGCTGCTCATGAAAGCATACTCGGATACGGGCGACTGGCAAAAGCTGCGTGAGCTTGCCGAAAGCACGCTGCAGATCAACCCCGGAAACCAGAATGCATTGAGCTACCTGGATGCGTCCGGGAACAAAGCCGCGAATGCCGCTGCTCCGCAGGTCTCTGAAGAAGAGGTAAAAAAATCGCCCAGTGCGGAAAAATACCTCAACCTGAGCCTCGCTTATTATCAGTCGGCCGATTACAACAAATGCATCGAAGCTGCTGCGGAAGCGCTCAAATTAAAACCCGACTATCCGGAGGCTTACAACAACATCGGCTCTTCGTACAACATGCTGAAGCAATATGACAAAGCCATAGGGGCCTGCCAGAAAGCGCTTGAACTGAAGCCGGATTATACGCTTGCAAAGAACAACCTGCTGCTTGCGCTCAACAACCGCGAAGCCCTTGCCATTGCAGAAAAGGCGGCAAAAGAAAAACCGACTGCGGAAGGCTATCTCGACCTGAGCTTAAAATATTACCAGCAGGGATTGTATGAAAAGTGCATCGAAGCCTGCGGCAATGCGCTTAAATTAAAGCCCGATTACGCCGATGCATACAGCAATATGGGCGCATCCTACAACCAGCTGAAGCAATGGGATAAGGCTATAGAAGCTTGTAACAAAGCATTAGCGATCAACCCGCAGCATAAGCTGGCAAAGGGAAACCTCAACTGGGCGAAGGACGAGAAGGGAAAACAATAGGCAGTTAATCAGTTGGCAGCAGGCAATCAGAACGTCATTGCGAGGGTTTCGCCCGAAGCAATCTCTTAAACGAAGTACATTGTTTGTCATTCTGAGCGAAATGAAATCCAGCGAAGAATCTCAACGTAAAACTTAAAATAAACAAGAAGAACACAATGATCATCATCACAGGCATCACAGGCGGGATCGGAAATTACCTCTTCAATGCGTTTTCGGAAAAAGGCGAAGAAGTGCTTGGCACCTATCACCTGAACAAGCCGGAAGGCAGTAAATACAGCAGCTGCAAACAGCTCGACATCACCGATACGAAAGAAGTGGAAGCATTTGTTAAAAGCATTCCGGCCACTGCAAAAAACATTACGCTGATCAACTCTGCGGGAATTTCCTACAACTCATTTGCTCATAAATCCGATGCTGCCGAATGGGCGCAGGTGATCAATGTAAACCTTACAGGCACTTTCTACCTACTGCGCGCCATCCTTCCGCTGATGCGCGAACAAAACTCCGGCAGGATCATCAACCTCTCCTCCGTTGTTGCGAATACCGGCGTGATCGGCACCAGCGCTTATGCTGCTTCCAAAGCGGGCATCAACGGGATGATCAAAAGCATCGCGCTCGAAAATGCGCAGAAGAACATTACCATCAACAATATCAACCTCGGTTATTTTAAAGTGGGAATGATCGATACTGTTCCGAAAGAGATGCAGGAACAGATCAAAAACAAGATCGCGAAAAAAGAATTCGGTGATCCCGAAAATATCCTCAACACTATTCAATACATCCGGGAAACGGAATACTTAACCGGATCGTGCATTGACCTTAACGGGGGCCTTGTATAAGCTGATCTGAAATGGCACTGTTAATCAAAAAATCCCGGCTGCCGGGAGCCGGCAAAGGATTGTATACCACAAAAGCTATCCGCAGGGACTCCAGGATCATCGAATACCGTGGTGAGATCATAGGCAACAGGGAGTATCGCCGCCGTACAAGAAGAGAAGAAGACCAGTACCTGTTTTACCTCCGGCGCGACCTGTGTATCGATGCCCTGCATACGCCGCAATACAAAGCCCGGTACGCCAACGATGCCGCAGGCATTACCCGCGTGAAAGGGATCCGCAACAACAGTGATTACATGACCTTCGGCGACAAATGTTTTATTGTAGCCTCACGCGATATAAAAGCCGGGGAGGAAATATTTGTCAATTACACTAAATCATACTGGGACAGCATGCGTAAACGGCTGAAAAAAAGGGAAAAGCGGAACATTCAAAAAAGGCACTAAGGCATCTGCACCGGCTTATTTCAATTTCTCCTTCATCAGGGCGATCTCCTGCGCCAGCTGCTTATTCTGCGAATGCAGCTTCGAAACCACCACCGATAAATGCAACAGGTAAATGAACACCGCGAAGATAGCACCGGTGAACACAAGGTTAGGCGCTTCGTACACACCAACGAGATGCGCCATCACTTCCAGCCCATCGCGCCAGAATGAGAATACGATCAGCACCAGCGTGCATGCGATCCAGATGATGGAATACTCTTCGCGCAGTTTCCCTTTTATAATAAGCCGGACAATATAAAGCAGGAAGAGCAGGCTGACTGCAATTGCAATGATCTGGATTTTTGCCATGTGATTTTGTTTTACCACAGATTACACAGATCTCACAGATTTTATTTTGCCTCTGTGTAATCTGTGCTATCTGTGATGTTTTACCTTCTGAATTTAATTCGTATAAATGTATAAATAATTGCGAGCGTAACCTTAAACATGTAATACACCGAAGCAAGCGCACCAATGGATGAAACGCCCCCCTGCCTTTCCAGCATGCTCACCGGCACCTCCACTATCTTAAAGCCTTTCAGCGAATATAAGATGATCGATTCCGGCTCCGGGTATTCATCCGGGTAATACACGCTCACCGTTTCAAGCACTCTCCTGCTGATCAGGCGAAGGCCGGAAGTGCTGTCGCTGACGGTGATCCCGACCAGCATCCTGTTCAGCTTCTTGAAATAATTGATCCCGAACCTGCGCAGGGCCGAGGACTGGAATCCTTCCTTATCGATAAAGCGCGAGCCGATCACCACATCCGCCTGCTGCTCAATGGCTGCTTTCAGCATTTTGGGGATTTCCGAAGCGGGATGCTGCCCATCGCCATCCACCTGGATCGCATAATCAAAACCGTTCTCAAATGCATACATGAAGCCTGTTTGAACGGCACCGCCGATGCCGAGGTTGACCGGCAGGTTCAACGCTACGCAATTTAATGTTGAGATCACTTCGGAGGTTGTATCGCTGGAGCAATCGTTCACTACGACCACCTGCAGGTTGAGCTGATGCTCTTTCGCAATAGCGTTCAGGCCCTGCACCACCGCCGTAATGGCTTTTTCCTCGTTGAATGCAGGGACTATGATTGCGATGCGGATCATCTGTTCTTTGAATGTTGTTTGTTTGTCATCCTGAGTGAAATGAAATGGAGCGAAGGATCTCAGTCTTTAATGTATTATCAGTTAACCGGTGAAGATGCTTCGGCTTCGCTCAGCATGACAAGCTACATGATCCCTTCCTTCAGCAGATCATGCAAATGCACAAAGCCGTGGTATTTCCCATTATCAGTAACGATCACCTGGCTGATGTTGTATTTTTCGAGCAGCTGCATTGCATTTACCGCCAGCTCTGAGGCATCGATCTGCTTCGGTGTTTTATTCATAATATCGGATGCTTTCAGCGAGCTGATCACATCCGTTTTTTCGAGCATCCTTCTTACATCGCCATCCGTGATCACGCCAACCAGCACATCATTATCCACCACAGCCGTTGCACCAAGGCGCTTGGAGGAGATCTCGCCGATAACGGCCTTGATCGTATCATCCGCTTTCACCTGTGGCTTCTGATGCTGTGAAGCAATATCGCCCACCTTCAGGTACAGCTTTTTGCCCAGCGCACCGCCGGGATGATATTTCGCAAAGTCGCTGCTGCTGAAGTCCCTGCAGTCGAGCAGGCAAACCGCCAGCGCATCGCCCATCGCCATCTGCGCCGCCGTGCTGGATGTAGGCGCGAGATTATTCGGGCAGGCTTCTTTTTCCACGCTGCAATTCAATATATGATCGGCCTGCTGTGCAAGGTATGAATCGGCGTTGCCTACAAGGGCGATCAGCTTATTTCCGCCATGCTTTAACAGGGGCACCAGCACTTTGATCTCCGGTGTATTTCCGCTCTTGGAAATGCAGATCACCACATCTTCCTGCTGAATGGTGCCAAGATCGCCATGAATGGCATCCGCAGCATGCATAAAAGTTGCCGGTGTGCCGGTGGAGTTCATTGTTGCCACGATCTTTTGTGCAATAATGGCGCTTTTCCCGATGCCGGTTACCACTACCCTTCCCTTTGAAGCGTAAATAAGTTTCACCGTTGCAACAAAGTCGTCATTAATGAAATTCTGCAGGTTCCGGATCGAATCCGCCTCAATAATTAAGGTGGTTTTTGCGAGCTCAATTATTTTATCGATGGATTTATTCACTTCGTAGAATATTTGATTTAAAGTAGAGAAATGTTTGACTTTGTAACAATTTTTTATTATATATTTACAGTAGAAATCAGGACAAACTCCATTTATAGTTTATCGGTTATAAATTTAGTTTTTTTACACGAACCATCACAAAACAATATTAATTTTTAAAACGAACGAACACATTGAAAACAATGCTCGAGGTAGAATCATCGCTTCACGAATGCTTACAAAAATTTTTCGGATTCGATAGCTTTAAGGGACAACAGGAAGCGATCATTACAAGCTTACTTGAAGGAAAGGACACATTTGTGATCATGCCTACAGGCGGGGGAAAATCATTATGCTACCAGCTGCCTGCACTGGTAAGCGAAGGAACGGCGATCATCATTTCACCGCTCATCGCATTAATGAAGAACCAGGTGGATGCATTGCGCAACTTCGGGAACGAGGACGGCATCGCACATTTTTTAAACTCATCATTAACCAAGGCGGAGATCGCCACCGTTAAACAGGATATCAAGGCAGGAAAAACAAAATTACTGTACGTTGCCCCTGAAAGCCTCACCAAGGAAGACAATATCGCTTTCTTCAACGAGATCAAGATCTCATTTTTTGCGATCGATGAAGCACATTGCATCTCGGAGTGGGGACATGATTTCCGCCCTGAATATAGGCGTTTGCGCCCGATCATCGAACAGATCGGCAAAGTGCCTATCATCGCATTAACTGCAACGGCAACTCCAAAGGTGCAGCAGGACATCCAGAAGAACCTCGGGATGACCGCCGCCAATCTTTATAAATCATCTTTCAACCGCTCCAACCTGTACTACGAGGTTCGCCCGAAACAGAACGTGGTGAAAGAGGTGATCAAATACATCAAGGGACAGCAGGGTAAATCAGGGATCGTTTATTGCCTCTCCCGCAAAAAAGTGGAAGAGCTGGCTGAAACGCTCCGCGTGAACGGCGTGAAGGCGCTTCCTTACCATGCAGGCCTTGAAGCCAAAGAGCGCGCAAAAACACAGGATGCTTTCCTTATGGAGGACATCGACGTGATCGTTGCCACGATCGCATTCGGAATGGGCATCGACAAGCCGGATGTGCGCTTTGTGATCCACCACGACATTCCTAAATCGCTCGAAGGATATTACCAGGAAACAGGCCGCGCAGGCCGCGATGGCGGAGAAGGAAACTGCCTCACCTTTTATGCCTACGACGACATCGTGAAGCTGGAAAAATTCATGAAGGGAAAACCTGTTGCAGAGCAGGAGATCGGCAAGCAATTGCTGCTCGAAACTGTTTCTTACGCGGAAACGTCCAGCTGCCGCAGGAAATTCCTGCTGCACTATTTCGGCGAAGAATACGACGAGTCGGGATGTGGAGGAATGTGCGACAACTGCCGGAACCCGAAACAAAAGTTCGAAGGAATGGACGACATCGCACTTGCAATTGAAGCGGTGCTGGATGTAAAAGAGAAATTCAAAACAAAGGATGTGATCAACGTGCTGCTTGGCAATGTTACATCCACAACCAAATCATACAAGCACAATGAGCTGGAATGTTTCGGCAAAGGCGCTGAGGATGACAAAACCGAAAAATACTGGAATGCGGTGATCCGACAGGCATTGGTATCCGGCCTTTTAGCGAAGGATATTGAAAACTACGGATTGCTGAAGGTGACCAAGGAAGGCAAAGCATATCTTGAAGAGCCTTACAGCATGATGGTTACCAAGGATCATGATTACGAGGGAAGCGAAGCCGACGATGATGAAGAAGGCGGCGGAAACGGAGGCAAAGGCGGATCAGGAGCTGATGAAATATTATTCTCTGCGCTGAAAGACCTGCTGAAGCAAACGGCTAACAAGCTGAAGCTCCCTCCATACGTGATCTTCCAGGAAGTTTCCTTAGAGGAAATGGCGATCCAGTACCCGATCAAAATGGATGAGCTGGTGAACATCACCGGCGTAGGACAAGGGAAAGCGCAGAAGTTCGGCAAGCCCTTCCTCGACCTCATCTCTAAATATGTGGATGAGAATGAGATCGAACGTCCACTCGACATGGTGGTGAAATCCATCATTAATAAATCAGGATTAAAAGTGTATGTGATCCAGAACATTGACCGCAAGCTTCCGCTGGAAGACATTGCAAGCTCCAAAGGCCTTTCCCTGACCGACCTGATCACCGAGATCGAAAGCATTGTGCATTCGGGAACCAAGGTGAACATCAACTATTATATCAATGATATTATAGATGAGGACAAGCAGGAAGAAGCTATGGAATACTTTAAGGAATCGGACAGCGATTCGGTAGCTACAGCGCTGAAAGAATTAGGTGAAGATGAGTATACCGAAGAGGAAATCCGCCTGATGCGCATCAAATTCATGAGCGAGTTCGGCAATTAAAAAATGGTTCAGTTTTCATAAGCCTTCCGGGAATCCCGGGAGGCTTTTTTTTGCTTTTCTCCGGGATTATCTTATATTTGGTATACTAAAAAACTCCGCGACATGAAAAGAATTTACTCGCTGCTTTTAGTGTTGATCGTATTTACAACACAAAGCTCCAAAGCTCAGAACGATTGCTCCAGTCCTTACCTGTTCATGAGTAGTACCACCAGCGTGTATCCGCTGGTAACTTCCATGTCTAATGCCGAATTTGGCAATGATTATGGATGCCTCTTCTCACAGTCGAATGTGACATGGCTGTACTTCGAGGTTTGTAACCCCGGATCGATCAGTATCACGATTACCGGCTCCGGAAGCGGCAGCTCCGGAACAGACATTGATTTTGTGGCCTGGGGACCTTTATCTGCCTCAACCGACTGCGGACTTGATTCTTCGCAGGTAGTGGATTGCAGCATGTCGACGAGCTCTTCGGAAACTGCTGATTTCACGAGTGTTGTTGCAGGACAATATTATAAGATCATGATCAGCAATTTTTCCGGCATGCCAGGAACGGTGACGATAGCACAGACAGGGGGAAGCGGATCTACCTGCTCTACCGGCTGTTCCGCTGCTGTTGTAAGTCCACAACCGATCTGCCAGGTCACCAACGACGCGGTAGCCAATCACAATATCATTATCTGGGAAAAGGATACAACCTATACAGGGCCGTACCACATCCAGAAGGAAACGACCACTATGGGAACTTACAGCACGATCGCAACTGTTCTTAACTCCGACACATCAGCATATGAAGACATCGGATCCAATCCTATGGTTCAATCCTTTAAATACCGGATAGCAGTTTCTGACTCCTGCGGGAATATCTATAACGGGACGCCGCCGCACACAACCATCCACCTGCTGACCACCGCGGCATTTGCAACGGGCTACCCGCAGCTTTCCTGGAATCCATACGTGGGCTTCGGCTACAGCACCTATTTTATCTACCGCGGCAATTCTCCTGCAACGCTCGCGCTATACGATTCCATTTCCGCTTCTTTTACAACGTATACTGATGTAAACCCGGCTGCAGGCATGATCTATTACGCAGTGGCTGTATTTCCTCCATCACCCTGCCAGCCTTCACGTGCAATGAACCATTACAGCCTTTCCAATGTAACGCCATTCCTTGCAACAGGTATCGCTGAAGGCCAGCTCGGTAATTTTATGATCAGTCCGAACCCTGCTGCAAACGAGCTGAATGTTGATTTCGGAAAGAACATCGGCACACTTGATATTTCGATCTGTGATGTAACCGGGAAACAGATCCTGGAAAGCAACTATTCAAATGTATCCGCTGCAAAGCTTGATGTGAGCTCACTCGCAAACGGCTATTACATTATCAGGCTCCGCAGCGACAAAGGCGTTGCACAGCGGAAGATCATCATCAGCAAGTAATAAGCATTGTTATCTATACGAAAGCCCCGCATCTCCGGGGCTTTTTTTATCTTTAAGCCGTATGAACGCTGCCGTAAAAATTGCCTGCCTGCTGATCGCCCTTGCATTGCTTGGCTATACGGTGCTGCGTGCCTGCAATGTGCCTTTTACGCACGATGAAAGCTACACCTACCTGTACTGCTCGCACGATTCGTTCATGGAGATCATTTCCAACCGTACTACGCAGGTATCTGCCAACAACCACATCCTCAACACGCTGTTCATGAAGCTCTGGCAGAACTCTACCGGCAGCTCCGAAATTGCGCTGCGCATGCACAGCATTCTTGCGCATGCCGTGTACCTGCTGTTCACCTTCCTTTTGCTGAAAGACCTGCGTTCGGGCTTTGTGATCATAGCGGGATTCCTGCTGCTGAACATCAATCCCTACCTGCTCGAATTCTTCTCGCTTGCACGCGGTTATGCGCTCGCCATTTCATTCATGCTTGTGAGCATGTATTATTTTATCCGTTATCTCGAAGAGGAAAAAAACAGGCAGCTGTTGTACTGCATGATCACGGCCTCGCTTGCAGTGCTTTCAAATTTCGCACTGCTCAATTACCTCGCCGCAGTGCTTGTCATCCATCAGCTGGTGATCTGGCTGCGGTACCGCGATCTCAGAACAAATTTTCAAAAAAGTAGGATAGCTTTAATTACGGTGCTCCTGCTTAGCGTGATCTGCTACGAACCCATCAGGAAGCTTATCCGCTTCAACTGCATTGATTTTGGGGGAATGGAAGGAATCTGGGAAAACACAGTAGCCTCGCAGATCAATGTGTTCCTGTACGAGCAGCCTTATGATTTTACAGTGTTCCGGATCATTGATGCCATAGTGCTTGTTTCGGTAATTGCGTATGCAGCCCTGTTGCTTACAAAGCTCCTCCGGGGGAAAATGCAACGGCAGGACCGCAACGGTTTTTTCATATTCGGAGTGCTCCTGCTGATCCTTTTCTTCAATGCCCTGCAGCATTACCTGCTCGGAAGCCCCTATATTGTTGAGCGCTTTGCACTGTTCATCACGCCCCTGTATATGCTGGTGCTGGTGCACTTACTGAATGCATTGACAGGGGAAAAGCTTGCATTGAAAGTTACAGCCTTTGTGCTGCTGATCACATTCACATCTGGCATGGGCCTTCATTTTTCAAAATGCGCCAACCTCAGCTACGCCAGCAACTGGAACTTTGATGCCGATACAAAGAAGATGCTGCTCGACCTTGAAAAGGAAAAAGCAGTTTCGGGCAGGCAAAAAATAAAACTGGGAGTGACCTGGATCTTTGAGCCGGGAATTAATTTTTACCGTGAATCGAAAAAGCTTGACTGGCTGGAAACGGTAACAAGAGAGGACGTTTCAAACGAATTCGACCTTTATTATATTGAGAAGGATGACCAGGCTAAAGTGCCGGCGGAAAAAAAGGCCATCCATGAATATCCCGCTTCGGAAAGCTTGCTGATGAAGTAACACTGCCTGAGATCGCTGTTAATACAGCGCTTCCAGGGATATATCATCTGCATACAGCGGCAAACGAGCCTCATCCAGCAGCTTGATCGAAATGATCTCTTTCTTATGTGAGTTATAAAACACTTCCACATAATAGGAATCTTCCACGAGGTACAACAGCAGGCAGTAATTCTTCACTTTAATGCTGCTTACAAATTCGCCTTTCCAGGTAATATCAACCTGCTGATCCATGGTCAATACCTCGAACTTTTCTCTTTTGTCCATTGTAATAAATTTGAGTTATTCCGGCATTTCCGTATCAAAAAAGTAAAGGCCGAAAATAGGTGTTTCTGTTTCTGTGTAAAACAAATATAAATGGAAAAAGCGTTTTTAAAAAGCCGACTTATTCACCATTTTTCAACACGTGTTCAAAGGATATGCCAGCAATACAAGCTTTTAGGATGTCTTCGGTTTTAATCTGCGAACCAGGGATATTAAGGGACGACCACGCAAAACGAGCCGATACAAATTTTAAACCAGACACAGATCGCTTACAAGCATATTTCATACAGGTCGATCTCTTTTGTCAATTTGGAGCAAAGCCTGTAGTTCCCAGGCACTTTCCCGGCATACTCCTTCCGAACAAGAAAATACTTTTTCACGTTTTTCTCATCCAAGCTGATCCTGAAACTTCGCATCATATAAGCCTTCAGGTTCCAGTCATTGTACATCTCAACCGGAATGCTGATGACTTCGCCGGAAGGCACAAGACGGCCGATAGAATAAATATCCGACAGCAGCGCCTTATCCCGCTTAGGCTCTTTCAGCTGGCTAACGCTATATACTGTAGCAATAAGCAGCACCAGCGCCTGCGAGCTCCGGAACCATCTAAAACCCCGGGAAGACGTATCTGCCTCGCTAATCCAGTGGCTGATGCCCGGCGCTGTAAATATGGCGATGGCGAGTACAAAAAATGGCAATGCAGTGACGAGATAAAATCTCCGCTGTTCGAATGTGACCATTAGTGGTAATGAGCCGGAAAGCCCGACCAGCAGGAACCACAAGGCTGCCTGGCTATGCTTTTTCGTTAACGCAAGATCTTTCCCGGATATTTTTGTCAGCAGCAGAATGATACCGCTCAGCAGCAGCACAGGAAGCATCTCGTAAAAAAGCTTGAACAACAGCTCAAACCGGGAGTCGGTAGTTGGACGCACATTGTTAAACGTTTCAACTATCCGGCCATTGAAATACTTCAGAAAGCTTGTGTACACGTCGGGATCACCGGCGAGCAGAATGCAATAGATGCATACAGGAACTGCTAAGAGCACTAACGAATAAAGGATTGTTCTCTTAAATGAAATGCTCCGCGTAACAAGCCAGTAGATCCCTACAGAAACTAGCGGAAAGGCTCCCTGGATACCTTTTGTGAGTGTACTAAAAAAAATGAAAAGGCCCGCCAGTACCAGGTTTAATACTACTTTCTCATTCCTGAACAATGCACAGCACACATGATATACCGCCGCCGCAGTAAAAACAGCCATCAGTGTTTCCTCCACATGATTGGCATACGCCCAGAAACAAACGGGAATAATCGACCAGAACAAAACAGGCAGCCAACTGTTTACGGCAACCTCCGGATGGTCGGAATAGATCATCCTCCAGAGCAAATGAATGTAAAAGGTAACCGCTCCGAAGCATAAAAAGCAAAACAGGCGCTCCACATAAGTGCCAGTGCCCAACACTTTATAGAATAAGGCAAGCAGTCCGAAATACAGCGGCGGCTGCTCATGGTACGAAGGCATGTTGGTTGTGGTGAAACAAGGATCCCAAAAAGTGCCAATGCCTTCCGCAAGGTTCTTGCTTACGCTGATGTACATCATTCCATCCATGAAAATGCCATCCCGGAAGAGCTGCGATAAAGTGAACAGGAAGATTAATGCGAAAGTGAGTAACCAGAAAGGTAGAGTTTTGAGCTTCTTGATCATGCGAGTGTTTATTCTTCAGACGCCGAAAGTTCCGAAAGGATGCCTGGTTAAATTAAATCAGGAACCGCCATAAAAACTTACACGGTTCCTAACTCATTCAGCGTAAGCCAGGCCATTAAGCCGGCACCGGTTTCCAGCGCATTTTCATCGATGTCGAACGTGGCGGTATGCACGCCGCTGGTAATTCCTTTTGCTTTATTGCCTGTTCCAAGGCGGTAAAAGCAGGCCGGCAACCGCTGCGAGAAGAAGGCAAAATCCTCTGCGGTCATGCGCATCGGCAGCTCTTCTACATTCTCGCTGCCTACATATTTTTCAGCCGCCCGGCGGGCAGCATTGGTGGTTTGTTCATCATTCACTAAAAAAGGATAGCCTTTCGCCACCCTGAATTCGCAGCTCCCATTCATCTTCACCGCTATCTCACCTGCGATCCTTTTCATTTTCTCATGCGCTTCAGCCCTCCATTCTTCATTCATGGTGCGGAATGTTCCTTCTATCTTCACCTCATCGGGGATCACATTGGTGGCGCCAATGCCGGTGATCTTTCCAAATGCAAGCACTGTGGGAGCCGGCTGCTCTTTCACCATAAAGAAATCGTTCAGCTCCGTTAAGATCTTTGAGGCGATCAGCAGCGGGTTCACATAATCATTCACCATGGCAGCATGGCCGCCTTTACCCTTTACAGTGAGATAGAGCTCGTCGGTGCTTGCCATGTACATTCCGCTCCGGAAACCTACTTTGCCTGTCTCCATGCTCGGAAAAACGTGTTGCCCGAAAATCCGCTGCGGAACAGGGTTTTCAAGCACACCTTCCTTTATCATGAGCGAAGCGCCACCGGGCAGCTTTTCTTCACCCGGCTGAAAGATCAGCTTCACCGTACCTTCAAATTCGCCCTTCAGCTCATTCAGGATCTTTGCGGTCCCAAGAAGTGAAGCGCTGTGCACATCGTGTCCGCAGGCATGCATAAGGCCGGCATTCACCGATCTGTATTCGCAGTTGTTCATTTCAGTGATCGGAAGCGCATCCATATCGGCACGCAGCGCAACCACTTTTTTAGATGGGTTCTTTCCTTCGATGATCCCGACAATGCCTGTATTTACGATGCCGTCGCGGTACGGAATTCCGTATTCGATCAGCTTCGACACGATGCTTGCGGAAGTATTGTATTCCTCGAACGAGATCTCGGGATGTGCGTGAAGGTGCCTGCGGATGACGATCATCTCGGGCAGGTACTGCGCAGAAAGCGCTTTGATCTTTTTAATGAGCTGATCCATACGGGCTGCTATTTACCAAGGATCATTTTAAATGCCACAAGCAACAGCACCACTCCGAATATTTTCTTTACCATATTCTGGTCGATGGCAATGGAGATCTTGGAGCCAATGAAGCCGCCGATCAGGAATGTGCTCGCAATGATGAGCGTGGAGCGCACATCCACAAAGCCGGCCTTGTAATAGTTCATTACGGCAAGGATCCCCACCGGAAGCAGCAGCACGGCAAGGGAAGTGCCCTGTGCCTGGTGCTGGCTCATTGCCATGAAATAAACCAATGCTGGAACAATTATAATTCCGCCTCCCACTCCTACCATACCGCTGAGAATGCCGGCCAGCAGGCCCACACTAAGCAAAATCATTATTGTTGTCATATTTGAATACGAGTTTTTCAAGAATGGATCTTTTTAAAAGTCGAGGCTCAGTGAAAGGTGCCAGATCGGTTTCAGCACGATGCCGTCCTGCACTCCCCAGGCCCTGTCGAGGCGGATGAAGTAGCCGAACAGGCGGCTCCTGATGCCCCAGCCGTAACCGCCTACAATTGGATTGTGCTGCGTTTTCAGCGTGATCTCCAGCGGATCCTGGTAAATGACCTGGGTGTTCAGCGAGTTCTTATCCGAGTATGGATTAGGCCCGGTCCATGCAGTTCCCACATCACCAAACACAATGATCTGGAAGTTCTGGATAAAATCGGCGCGGATCGGGCGCTTGTACAAATACTTGAAGATCGGGAAGCGAAGCTCGCTGTTGATCACCGCAAAGCTGTTCCCGTTGCGCACATTCTGGTAGAAGCCGCGCATGTTGGTTGCGAGCGTTTGGTAAGCATAATGCTGGTCGGTCGCAATATTGGTGGTATTATCGAACTTGGCGCCAAACCAGTTGTCAACGCCGCCCATGTAATAGATCAGCTTTTGCTTTCCGAACGACGTGCTGGCTGCAATGCGGTTGGCCCAGATCAGGTCGCGGTGGATCTTTTTGTAATATCTCCAGTCCATCCCCAGCACAAAGAAATCCGTTTCCGCCTTATCGATCTGGCGGTAATATTCTGCGAACAATTTTCCGCGAAGGCCATTGTACAGGTTCAATCCGCGCTTGATGGTGTTGTCATACACATACTCCAGCTTTGCAGAGCCCCAGTTCTCATACTCGTTCGGCTTCTTCAGGTTGTTGATGTCTGTTGCAAGAAAAACAGTCCTGTCGTTGCGGTAGGAAAGTGATCCGCGCAGGCTGGCCACTTCCGTAAAAGGATATTTCAGGATGTAGCGGATATCATGCGTATGCACTTTCACAAGCGAACCGGCACCCGATACATTCAGCAGGCCCTGGCGGTGAACCACCACCTGCTTGTCGATATTTTTCATCCTGTTCTCGTAGCTGAGGAAAAACTCGTTGCTGTTGAAATCGCCGGAAAAGCGCATGCCGCCGGTGATCCGGTAATCTTCGAACAGGTCGCTCATCCCTATTTTGAAAAAAGCATTCAATCCCGGATTGAGATAGATCGGGCTTCCGCCGCCGGTAAATTTCTGGTAGGAGCTGTTGAGGAAAGAGTTGTCGAGCTGCGACACTACATAATCAACCGAATAGTTTGTATTATAATTACGCTGCTTGCCGAGCACGAACTCGGCGGGCTTGTTTTGTGATGCGGTGGTATCCCCCGGGGCTTTTGATTCCGCTTTAGGCTGTTCTTTCACGGCCTTCGGCTTTTCATCCTGGAAGGTGTAATTGTTGATATCCACTTCGCTGCTGTCCTTCTTCTCCCTGATCTCGATCACCGTTTTCACATCCTCTGCAGGCGGCGTATCGTTGATCGCCTTATTCTTCGCATCAGCTTCCACCTGCTCCTTTTTCTCGATCCTGTCGCGGTAATCGCGGTACGAAGTGTTTTTCAGCTCAAGCGGCGTTAAGGAAGCGGCGCTTGCGATGGGCGACACATACATTTTGTATTTACCGTTCTCAAATATGATCTCGGTGTATTTGTTCGCCTTCACATTCACATCCTGTTGTAAAATGCTGCGTGAATAATTGGTGACCGGAAAGGTAGTGGTCACTGTTTTGTAATGCGCCGCTGTATCCACATACGCTATGGCGCTGTCGAAACGGGCAATGTAGCGGTTCCTGATCCCGTTCAGGTCGCTCAGGTAAGAGATGTGCGTGCTGTCATAATCCGAAGGATACATCTCATCAATGCCCGGTGTGTTGGTGATGCGCTTCAGCACATGCGACTTCGTAACATTATCAAACACGAACAGATCCCGGTGCGGCTGCGGCTCTTCGTATTTTCGTTTTGTATCAAAGAACAAGGTATCCACCGGCCTGTTGGAAGCAAATACGATTTCTTTTGAGTTATGCACAAAGCGCGGACTGAGGTCATCATAAATATCTTTTGTGATCTGGTCGTAGCCATTGGATGAAGCGGTAAAGATGAAGATATCCGTTTGTCCTTTCTGCACAGCCGACATTACAAACCTCTTTCCGTCATCGTTGTAAGCGTAATCAAGCACTTTTTCGAAGCCGAAAATATTACGCTGCGTTTTTTCCTTCGATTCCATATCGTAGGTGGTCATTACAATAATGCCTTTCCGCTCTTCCATGTAAGTGAAGATCTTCCCGCTCGGATGCCATGCCAGCAGCGGGAAAGAGTAATCGTTGATGCGGTCGATCTTCACACCTGATTTTAAGATGCGCTTCGATTTGTTCTTCTGCACATCGTACAGCCAGATCTTGTACTGACCCATTTCATTGGTAGTGTACAATATGTAATTTCCATCAGGGCTTACCTTGAGGTTGCTGTACACGCGGGATGCTTTTGGCTTTAGCAGGATGGGAGTTCCTGAAGGGAGCACCTTTGCTGCATCATTATCGCTGTATTTTTTCTGGTAGGTCTGGTAGCAATCGTTCCAAAGATTTTTTATGGAGATGCCCAACACAAAGAGCGAGGAGTTATCGATGTTGCGGCTCACCTTGGTCATGTAAAGCAGGTTGGAGATCACGGCTTCACCGTAATTGTCGGCAATATGCTTCCAGAGCGCATGGCCTGCATACACGGCATCGGCGCCTTCGAGGCGGTTGATGTTCTTGTACCTTCCGCTCATGATGCCATCCTTCACGCGGTTGTCGATATCGGAATTCCAGTCGGTCGATACATAATCAACCAGTCCTTTTGTATACCATTCGGGAAGGTTCAAAAGCGTGTTGTTCTTGAGCATCTCGCGCATGTTGCCTCCGTACATCATCTGGTCGATGAGCACTTCTGCAAGCCCGGCGCGGATCTGCGCATCCAGCTTCTGGTGGTCGCCTTCGTAATAAAGTATGATCTTGGAGCCTGCGATGCGTGTTACGCCGCCTGTATTGTACTGCTCTTCCGAAGAAAGCCCGATGTTGCTTTGCTTGAAATCCGATTGCCTGTTGTAACAGATGAACTGAACTTTTCCATCGAAGGAATAATCGAAAAGCCGCTCAACCGCTTCCATCTGTTTTTTCGCAGATCTGGAAACGTAGTTTGCAAGGTCTTTTCCTTCCTCGTAGAAATACACATCGTAACGGTCGTAAATATAATAGGTCCAGAAGAAGCTTTCATACTTCACGCGGTTCTTTCCAAAATCCATCTGGGAACCATTGTAGAATTGCGCATTGCCATTAAGGGCAATGAGGCACAATGCTAAAATAATGAGCGGGGATCTTTTAAGTACTGAAGTAGATAATAACTGCACGATTCAAATATTAGAATGCTAAAATACGAAATTATGATGCTATTTACAAGCATCGGGGAGCGCTTATTTTCGCTAATTTGGCAACGTTTTTTAGATGCTTTTATTATGATCTCCATCCATTCTTTTACTTTCAGCCCCATCCAGGAAAATACTTACGTATTGTATGATGAGAGCGGCGAATGTGTAATTATAGACCCGGGCTGCTACGATGAGCGGGAACGTGCCGAACTGGCGGCATTCATCGGGGAAAAGAAGCTTCGTCCGGTAAGGCTCCTGAACACGCACTGCCACCTCGACCACATCTTTGGAAATGGCTATGTTTCAGCCAAATACGGCCTCAAGCCCGAATTCAACCAAAAGGACCAGCCTGTATTTGATGCCTTTGCGGCTACCTGTAACCTGTACGGACTTAACTGTGACCCTTCTCCTCCTGCCGGGAACTTCCTGGAAGAAGGCGATGTGGTGAAATTCGGGAATTCCAGCCTGGAGATCGCGTTTACACCGGGGCATTCACCGGGAAGCATTACATTTTACAACAGGGATGAAAAATTCATGATCGCCGGGGATGTGCTGTTTTACGGGAGCATTGGCCGCACCGACCTGCCGGGAGGGAATTTTGCAACGCTGATAGACAGCATTAACACCAAATTATTCCCGTTGGGAGATGACTTTAAAGTGTACAGCGGGCACGGGCCTGCTACGAATATTGGCTTTGAGAGGCAGAATAATCCGTTTTTAAAGTAATACGGATCGCGAATCTTTACGAATTTACGAATCTGTGTTTATTAATGTACTAAAAAAATTCTAACTCGCTGAATCTGCTCCCTCCTTTAAGGAGGGTTGGGGTGGTAAAATCAATCTCACCACCCCTGGCCCCTCCTGCGAGGAGGGGAATTGATCCTGCAAGCGAGATGTTTTTTCTAATAAAATAAAACCAATAATCAGCAGGATGTTTCGCTCCCTCCTTTCAGGAGGGTCGGGGTGGTAATCAATACAATTAAAATCATGCTTAAACCGGGCACATACAAACACTACAAAGGCAAGCTCTACGAAGTAATAGGCACAGCGCGCCACAACGAAACGCTGGAGGAGCTTGTTGTGTACAAGGCATTATATCAGCCGGAAGGCGAAAACCTTTGGGTGCGGCCGTTGAAAATGTTTAGGGAGGATGTGGAGGTTGATGGCAAAAAAACGCCCAGGTTTGAGCTTGTGACGGATACACTCTGAGCTTTTACTGCTCACAGCATTACGCCCGGTGAAATCACATTGTTTATTTTTTTTAAATCCCTTATATTTGCTTTAGGTGTGAGCCGCCCACAAAAACGGGCGCTTCCCCGAAAGCCATACGATTAAATAACATTTCAATTAAGAGCCCATGAAGAAAAAACTACTTCCTACGATCCTTGGCTGCTTTTCCCTTTGCAGTCTTCCCTTAACGGCACAGGTTACTTTACCCTATTATTCGGGCTTTGATAACGCAGCACAGAAAGCCGGCTGGGCAGAATATAAAAAAGCTGCTACTACATACAGCCATTGGGGTTACGGCAGCGGGTTCTCCGCTCCTTCCGGTGTCGGTCACGATTACTCCCCATCCACAGGAATTACGTTAACCGACAACTGGTTCGTATCTCCTGCCTTCTCAATTCCAGCGGGAGGTACATTGGATTCCATCCGCTATAAATGCGCGGGCTTTTCGGTACCGGCTACCGACGATACTGTGGCCGTATATCTTCTCAATGGTTCACAAGACCCGGCACTGGCTACTTCAAGGACATTACTTTTTGATGTGCGTGGCGCTGATTATGTAAATGACTATACATATAAATTAAAGACAAATCTCGTATTACCCGCCTCGCCAGGGAACAGCTATATAGCTATCCGGTACAGAAATACCAACTGCAGCAGCAAATGGCTTACCGTATCATTTGATAATGTAGCAATAAGGGGTAGCAGCACTACCGGAACAGGGGATGTAACCAACAGCAGCGATAATGTAACTGTTTATCCCAACCCTGCAAAGGGCAAATTTTTTATTGATGCCGGAAACATAAGCGGGCTCGAGGTTTTTAATTTGTCGGGAGAGAAAATCTGTTCTGTTACCGAACCACAGCATTGCGGTGAAAGCGAGATCGATCTTTCGGGCTATCCGGCCGGGATCTATTTTGTAAGAATAAAGAAGGAAGGATCTGTGATCTCAAAGAAGATCATCCTCCAGTAAGGAATATCATAATAACAGAAAAAGCCCGGAACAATGTTCCGGGCTTTTCAATTAAATAAAATACTGCTATACCTTATATCACTGGCGGTATCAGGACTAATTGATGATCTCAAGTCCGCAATACGGCACCAATACTTTCGGTACGCGGATCCCCTCAGCGGTTTGATTATTCTCTAACATAGTTGCAACAATGCGCGGCAATGCAAGCGCGCTTCCGTTTAACGTATGCGCCAATACCGCTTTTCCGTCGGCACCTTTAAAGCGTAACTTAAGGCGGTTGCTCTGGAAGGTCTCGAAATTGGAAACGGAGCTTACTTCCAGCCATTTCTGCTGTGCCGCAGAGTAAGTTTCAAAATCATAAGTAAGCGCAGATGCGAAGCTCATATCGCCGCCGCATAGTTTAAGGATGCGGAAAGGCAATTCCAGCTCGCGTAAGAGGCCCGCAACATAATTGCGCATTTCTTCCAGCGCTTCATACGATTTATCGGGATGCGCGATCTGCACGATCTCCACCTTATCGAACTGGTGCAAGCGGTTCAGCCCGCGAACGTGCGCGCCGTAGCTGCCGGCTTCCCTTCTGAAGCAGGGAGTGTAGCCGCAATTCTTGATCGGCAGCTGATCCGCCTTTACGATCACATCGCGGTAAATATTTGTGATAGGCACTTCCGCGGTCGGAATTAAATATAAATTATCGATCGTTGAATGATACATCTGTCCTTCTTTATCGGGCAGCTGTCCGGTTGCATAGCCCGATGCTTCATTCACCATGATCGGCGGCTGGATCTCGAGGTAGCCTGCAGCTGTTGCCTTATCTAAAAAGTAATTGATCAGGGCGCGCTGCAGCCTTGCCATTTTGCCTTTGTATACGGGGAATCCTGCGCCTGTTAATTTCACTCCCAGCTCAAAATCAATGAGGTCGTACTGTGAAGCAAGCTCCCAGTGCGGTTTTGCGCCGTCGTACAATTTCGGGATCTCGCCTTCCTGGTATACATTTTCATTTTCCTCCGGGGTTTTCCCTTTCGGCACCTGCATGTTTGGAGTGTTTGGCACGGTTACCAGCAATTTATGCTGCTGCTCTTCTATCACCGCTAACTTTTCTTCCAGCTTTTTGGAATTCTCCTTCAGGGAAGCGCTTTTGTTCTTTAGCTCATCGCCTTCCGCTTTTTTGCCCGATTTATAAAGCTCACCAACTTGCTTAGCCAGTGTATTTGCTTCATTGAGGATGGCATCCAGCTCGTTCTGCGTTTTCCTGCGGTCGTTGTCGAGCTCCAGCACCTGCTCCAGTACCGGCCTGGCGTCAAAATTCTTGATCGCGAGGCGTGCGATGGCTTCGTCTTTCTTTTCGCGGATGTAGTTGAGTTGTAACATAAAGAGATATGAGAATTTAGATGTGAGATTTGAGAATAAGGATTCAAAAATAAAAACAGCTGCCCGTTACGAGATCCCGCTTTTCAGCGGGATCAATCAGGCTAAAATTTTGTTTCACAAAATTAAGCCTGATTAAATGTAAAAATCTCCTAAACTTCATACGAAGCCCAGGAGATTTTCAATATTTACAGAATAACCTTATGCTTCAGCAGCGAATGGAACAACGGAAACATACGATTTGTTATCGCGTTTCTTTCTGAATTCCACTGTACCATCAACCAAAGCAAATAAAGTATGGTCTTTACCAATTCCAACGTTTACACCTGGATTGTGCTTAGTACCTCTCTGGCGAACAATGATGTTGCCGGAGATCGCTAATTGACCACCATAAATTTTAACGCCTAAGCGTTTACTGTGTGACTCACGGCCGTTATCGGAACTACCCGCACCTTTTTTATGTGCCATTTCTTTATCGTATTAAAAATTGAATATTAAATTAAATCACTAAAGCTTAGCCTGGATTATTCCTCAGACTTTTTCGCTGCTTTTTTTGCTGCCTTTTTAGGAGCTGCTGCTTTTTTAGGAGCTGCTTCCTTTTTTGCGGCCGCTTTTTTAGGAGCTGCTTTTTTTGTTTCTTTTACTTCTGTCTTTTCAGCTTTTTCAGCCTTTGGAGCAGGAGCTTTTTTCTCAAATTTGATCTCATCTTTCAGCGTTTCGCCTTTTCCAAGGATACCCTGGATCAGGATCTGGCTTAATTGCTGGCGATGGCCATTTGATTTCTGGTAACCTTTTCTGCGTTTTTTCTTAAAAACGATTACTTTGTCACCTTTAAGATGCGAAAGAACTGTAACAGCTACTTTTGCACCGTCAATAAAAGGAGTTCCAACCTGCACAGATCCGCCATTGTCAGTCAACAATACATTTCCGAATTCAAGTTTGTCCCCTTCGCTAGCATCTAGGCGGTGAACATAGACTTTAACGCCTCGTTCTACCTTAAATTGTTGCCCGGCTATTTCTACAATTGCGTACATTTTTTAGGGTTTATTGATTATTACTACTACCAAATAATTTTTACTTGGGGGCACGAAATTAAGCATTTATTTAGAATTGGCAAAGATTTGCTGCATTTTTTTCCCTTCAACCCGGCCTTAAACGGTGTCCTCCCCCGGAATAACGGGCTTTCCCGCCTTTTTATTTACGAGGTAAACGCCCAGCAGGATCAGCCCGATCCACATAAAATGCAGGGCCTGAACATCTTCACTGTCGAAAACGCCCCAGCCCATGGCCACCACCGGGATGAGATAGGTGACGGAGGAGGCGAAAAGCGCATTGGTATTGCGGATCAGGACATTGAACACGATCACCGAAAGGGCCGTGCCGAAGATCGCCAGGATGCTGATATAACCCAGGCTGTTCATCGCCATAGGATCGTGGGCCGTGGTTTCCACGAAGCCCGTGAAGCCGAACAGGTAAATGCCCGCAAGAGGCCCGATGAACAGGAGCGCCCACACCGTAGCGGTAACCGAATTCACATCCCCGAGGTATTTTTTTATAATATTCACGCTCAGCGCATAGCAAAACGTGGCAAGCACCACATAAAAGCCGAAGAGCAGGTTATTGTCCATGTCCTCCGTTTTGCCTACAGTAAGCAGGCCGATCGCGCCTACAAAGCCGATCAGGATCCCGACAGCATTCACCAGCCGTGTTTTCGACTTAAATAAAAGCACGCCCAGCAGCAGGGTAAATAAAGGAGTAAGCGAGTTCAGCATTCCCGTAAGCGAGCTGCTGATGCCGGTTTCGGCCTTGGTGAACAGGAATGCAGGAATAAAATTGCCAAGCATTCCCATTCCTAAAAAGCCTTTCCAATGCTTAAGAAGCGGCCTTTTTACATGGCGGAAGATCAGCGGGGAAAGGAACAGGAAAGCGATAAAGATGCGTAATGCGGCAACCTCGTCGCTGGAATACACATCCAGCCCTCTTTTCATTAAAATAAAGGAGCTGCCCCAGGTAAGGGCCAGCGCTATTAAAATGATCCAGTTGACTGCTTTTGTGCTCACGTTGAAAAATGAGCGCCAAAGATAAGATTAAATGAACATAGAAAACCAGATTGCTTCTCCGCCTAGGCGGATCGCAATGACGTTTCCTGAAAAATTATTTATTTATACTATCTTTGCGCATCATTCGGCATCATGCAAACAGAAGAGCTTAAGAAATTCATCCAGGAAGAGATCGTGAACGTGGCTTTTAAAAAAGTAAGCTTTGAAGAATCCCTGATCCATTCAAAACTGCTGGATTCCATTACCATGGTCGACCTGATCGTTTCCATCGAGGAAAGGATCGGAAAGCAGATCCCACAGCACCTGATCAGCGATGATAATTTCGACAGCATCGACAAGATCATCAACACGGTGAACCAGATCTAATCCATGAAAAGGATCGTCCTTCTTTATCTCCTTCCTTTTTTCATTTCAGTGTACCTCGTTTACCTTTTTGCATTCAATCCTTCAATAAAAGCTTATTTTTTTCCCGAAAAACCCATTCCCAATTACACGGAAATGCCGGCCTATATCGATAACTTTAACGGGCATCCTTACTTCGAGCAGAATTTCCTGAACCCCGCATGGAAGGAAACCACGATTTATGTTTTGGGCTCCTCCGAGCTTTCCGAAGGCGGAGAGGCCATTCCTTACACCTTTATCCCCGGGCATTATAAGAACATTCGCGTGCAGGGCTTCGGCCATGCCGGTAATCAATGCTTCTCCATATTTTCGCAATTGCTTGCGAATACCTCAAGGCTTGATCAGGCGAAAATCGTTTTTATCATTTCACCGGGCTGGTTCGAATCAAAGCCCACAAAAGGTACATCGTCGGCCATCTTTCTCGAATACAATTCCGAGCGGTTCCTGAAAAAGATCCTTACCAACCACAACGAGGAAGACCGGGTTTTTAAAGCTTACGCTGAAAAGCGGGTGAATGAATTGTACAGCGAGTTCAACTCTCCAAGCCTTCCGCTGAAGCTGATGAGCTTTGAGCATACTTTTTCAAAAAGCATTCTGCACAAAGCGGTTTTTGCATTGCCGATGATCTGCGACTATCACCTTCTCTCAGAAAAAAGGAAGCTCAGCTGCGACAGGAGCGGATGCCCTGATCCGGCCGGTACCGATCTGAAGCGGGTGATGAAACCTGCAAACACGGTGCACATCGGTTGGGACAGCCTGCTCAGCTACAGCAAAGCCGAAACACTGAAAAAGGTAACGAACAACAGCCTCGGCATCGAAGACTCATACTACACGGAATTCATCGGCAGCAAACGCGGAAAGATAGAGCCGGTTAAGGAATCGCTGAACACGGAGCTGCAGGATTTTATGATGCTGGTGGAGCTTGCAAAGGCAAAGAACATCGATGCAACATTTATCATCTCCCCGCTCAATCCTTTTTATTTCCAGAACCAGCCGGCGATCCAGCCTACGATCGATATCATTACCCGAACGATCAGCCAAAACGGATTCAGCTATTTGAACCTTCTGGAATCTGACTCAGCAAAATATGAAAAAGCGATCCTTCACGATGTGATGCACATGTCGGATTACGGTTGGTACCAGGCCGATAAATACATCATTGATCAATACAAGCTCGATTCTGTGACTGTGGATCATTACATTTCAACTACGCCATGAAAACACAAAATATAAAAACCTTTTTCCTGAATGCACTGTTGTACAGCGCCATCGCCGTGCTGCTTTATCTGCTGTATTCGCCGCTGAACGATGATCCCGCGAACAAAACAAGCTCGTCGATACAATTTGTTTACCAGCAGTTCTAACGATGCTTCCATTCAGCTCATACGAATTTTTCATCATCATGGCGATCTTCATTGCCTTGATTGCCGCCTGCAAATCTTTTGTGGCGGATAAAAATTACAAGTATGTGCTGCTGTTCTTCAATGCTCTTTTTCTCGTAACGATTTACCCGAAGCCCATTCATTTTTTCCTGCTCATCGCATATTCTTATTTTTTCACCTGGCTCATTTCAGATGTGCTGAAAGTAAAGAAGAAGATCATCGGCATCCTTGTGCTGCTGCTGCCCATGCTGCTTGTAAAGTTCGACATCCGCTTCGATTTTTATCCCTTCGAAATGAACAACCTGCTTTCCTTCGCAGGATTGTCATACGCCAGCTTCCGCATCGTGGGCTATTACATGGATAAATCCCCGAACGACCGGATGGCGGACATTCCCACCTATTTTAACTTCTTATCCTTCACCCCCACGCTGCTCATTGGTCCCATCGATAAATATGCGCGCTTCAGGGCTTCACAGAATACAGGCTTTTCCAATATCAATGAAGGTAATTTTATTGCCGGCTGGAACGCGCTTGTAAAAGGGATCATTTTCAAATATGCGGCCGCGGAGCTTATATCCCGTTACTGGCTGAATGTGTTTGACCCTTCGAGCAGGGAAGCGCTGCACATGCTTAACAACATGTATGCATATTATATTTATTTGTTCTTCGACTTTGCCGGCTACTCCTGGATGGCGCTCGGGATCGGCAAGATGATGGGCATGCAGGTGCCTGTGAATTTCACCAACCCCTTTCTTGCTGTGAACCCGCAGGATTTCTGGAGAAGGTTTCATATCAGCCTCGGCGACTGGCTCAAAGAATATTTTTTCACGCCGCTTTACATGTTCTTCACGCGTAAAAAGGGCCTGAAAAAATACCCGCTGACACGGCAGAACATTTCACTCCTTTTAACATTCACGCTGATGGGCTGCTGGAACGGATTCAAGCTGAATTACATTTTAAGCGGATTTTTATTCGGCCTGTATTCTGCCGTTCACAATACTTACGTGGCGGAATGCAAGAAGAAAGGAAGAGATGTTTTGTTCGGGAACATGAACCCAAAGGCAGTAAAATTTATAAGTATCTTTATCATGTTCAACCTGGTGGCAGTGGCGATGTATATTTTCAGCGGAAGGTGCCCATTAGTGTAGGAAACACAGTACATAAATTAACTTCGCGCCTTTGCGTCTTCGCGGTAAAAAATGAAATACGATTTTCATCACAGGCAATTTACAGAAACGGGCACTAAGCCGGATAAGCTTGCTGTTGCCGGCAGTGATCTCGATCTCGACTGGTTGACACTTAAAAATAAAGTGGAAGCATTGAGCGCCGCGTTCAAAGCCATCGGCATCCCGGCAGGGCATCCTGTGATCATCTACGGCCACAAGGAGCACCTGTTCCCTGTTGCGATCCTCGCCTGTATGCATTCGGGAACGCCATACATTCCTATTGACAAGATCTACCCGCAGGACCGCATTAAAAAGATCATTGAAAAAACGGGATCGCAGGTGTTGATCAATTGTTCGGATGATGAAACTGATCTTCAGTTTCCTGTTACGATCAATAATCATTTGGAAATAAAGCAGATTTCAACACCTGATTATACCAACAGCATCTACCACTTCCCGGAAGATCCGCTGCAATACATTATGTTTACCTCCGGCTCTACCGGTGAGCCGAAAGGCGTGCAGATCACACGTAACTCTGTTTTAACATTTACAGACTGGGCAACAAAAGATTTCGGCTTCTCCGGCAAGGATGTATTCATGAACCAGGCGCCGTTCACATTCGATGTTTCCCTCTGCGATGTATTGAATGCGTTTGCGCTCGGAGGAACGCTGGTGCTGAATTCAACCGAAACGGTAAAGGACCAGCAGGCATTCATCAGCCGCATTGCCAGGTATCAATGCACGGTATGGACTTCCACGCCTTCCTTTGCATTTTTATTTTTACGGCATCCGGAATTTAAAAGCAGTACGCTTTCTTCTTTGCATACCTTCCTGTTCATGGGCGAAGAATTACCCGCCCGCACCTGCAGCATCCTGAAAACAAATTTCAACACAGCACGCGTGCTCAATGCTTACGGACCTACCGAAGCAACCATTGTGACCACACTTGTGGAGATCACAGATGAGGTCATCAAACAATATCCTTCACTGCCGATCGGCTACCCCATGCCAGGAAGCGAGCTGCTGATCGAAAAATCAGATCCGTCGGCGAAGGAAGGCGAACTGGTGATAGTAGGCGATCATGTATCCATCGGCTATTTTAAGAACGAAGAGTTCAACAAACAGAAGTTCTTTCTGCACAATGGCAAGCGGGCATTCAGAACAGGCGACCTGGCCTATTATGAGAACAGCATGGTGTTTTACCTTGGCCGCAACGACGACCAGGTGAAAATGCACGGCTTCCGGATCGAGCTGAACGAGATCAGCAATGTGATCTGCAAACATGAGCTGATCGCGGATGCTGTTACCGTGCCCCTTAAACGGAATAATGAAGTAAAGAAGATCATCAGCTTTGTAACTGTAAAAAACACTATTGAACCGGCAACATTAAAAGAGCAGCTGATTCCTTTCCTTGAAAAAGCGCTTCCTTATTACATGATCCCGGGGGATGTGGTGATCGTACCGGAATTCCCTCATAGCGTAAGCCATAAGATCGATAAGGGAAAATTAGTGGAAGAATACCTGAAAGCTCAAACGGGCTAAGAAAAACAAAATCTTCAAATCCTTCGCATTACCCGCTTATTGCTTTACCTTTAAGCGATTCCATCCATCCTATAATTTTATTTTCCATGAAAAAGATCGGCTTCTTTGAAAAATTTGCCCGCTATGCAACAACCTTTACAGGCAGTACAGCAGCCTTCATCTGTGCATTCCTCATCATTGTAACCTGGCTGGTTACAGGGCCCATTTTTAGTTTTTCAGACACCTGGCAGCTCGTGATCAATACCGGCACCACCATCATTACCTTCCTGATGGTATTCCTGATCCAGCGTGCGCAGAACAAGGATTCAAAAGCTATTCACCTGAAATTAAATGAGCTAGTGGCTTCACTGAAGGGCCCGAGCAACAGGCTTGTGGATGTGGAGGACCTCAGCGAAGCGGAGCTGGACCTGCTTTCGGTTTATTACAAAAAGCTGGCAATGCTTTCCAAAACAGAAAAGAACCTTTCCGTTTCGCACTCCATTGATGAAGCGGAAGTATTGCATAAGATCAAGCACGGGCTCACAGGGAAGAAATAAAGATCAGTTCTTCCTGATCCCTTTTGGGATCTTGAAACCTATCGGTTTCCGCTCTTTGGGATTCTCTTTCTTTTCGATGAGCTCATCGAGGCACTGGAATACCAGTTCCATGTTTTTATCATGGTTATCCAGCTTCTTTTTAATTTTTTCTATCTCTAACCGAATTTCCGTTGTATCGTTGAGCATTTTCCGCATCTGGGTAAATATCCTGATGATCTGAATATTTACACTAATAGCTCTTTCATTATTAAGAACTGTAGATAACATAAGAACTCCATGCTCTGTAAATACCATTGGCAAATACCTGGTACCGCCACGACCCGCTTTTGAGGTCGCAATTTGCGACCTCAAAAGATCAACCTCTCTCTGGGTCAATTCAAACATGAAATCAATCGGAAACCGGCTGGAATTCCTTTTGACAGCCTCCTTCAATCTTTTGGTCTCCACATTATACAATTCCGCCAGATCCTTATCCAGCATCACCTTCTGCCCCCTGATCAGGTAGATCTTATTCATTACTATTTCATCAGGCACTATAATCTCAGTTTGTTTTTTACCCATATTACAATCGCTTCCTCTTTTTTGCAAATCTAAAAAACCCACGCTTACCGGCAAATTAAAATTGCATAGCCCGCAGGAATCAGTTATCTTAGTTCTGCAAACAGATGAAAAAAAACTTATTCGTACTCCTGCTCACGCTTTCATTTGACTACTCCTTTTCGCAGAAGCAGACAAATTTCTGGTATTTCGGCACCTTGGCCGGCCTCGACTTTAACAGCGGCGCACCTGTGCCGCTAACGACTGGCGCAATCAATACCAACGAAGGCACCGCCGTGATCTCCGATGCCGCAGGAAACCTGTTGTTTTATACCGACGGCGAACTGGTATGGGATAAAACAAATACACAAATGCCGAACGGCTTCGGATTATTCGGCGACCTCTCCACAACACAAGCGGCATTAATAGTTCCGGATCCAGGCAACGTTAATCTCTTTTATATTTTTACCATTGGAGAAGAAGGCGGAGATCTTTATTATTCAATTGTTGACATAACGCTTAATTCCGGCAACGGGGATGTAACAATAAAGAATACGCTGCTACTGACGGGCATGACCGAAAAGCTGACCGCCGTGCATCATTGCAACAATCACGACATCTGGGTAACCGCACACAAGGCCGGCAGCAACACATTCGCGTCCTATCTTGTTACGAACGCAGGCATTAATGCCCCTGTATTAAGCAGCGTGGGCTCTTCGCATACGGATGTTCACGGCCAGATGAAATTCAGCACCGACGGAAACAGGATCGCCTGCGCTGTCGGCTACCAGGACATCGTAGAATTCTTCGATTTTGACAAGATCACAGGAAACATCACCAACCCTTTCACTCTTAACATGGGGCATCACGCCTACGGAATTGAATTCTCTCCCGACAACACAAAATTATACACCACGTATTACGATGCCGGAAGCATCAGTGAAGTGGCACAGTTCGATCTCACGGCAGCAAACATCCCGCTCTCAAAAGTGCCGCTTTACCAGGATCCCGATCCTGTTATGTATGCGCTGCAGCTGGCATCCGATAATAAGATCTATGTCACAAAGGAGGTAACACCTTTTCTATCCGTGATCAACAACCCGAACACTGCGGGCTTCGCATGCAATTATGTAAATAACGCCATTAACCTCGACCCGCTTGGCTTTGGCGTAATGTGCATGCTTGGCTTGCCGGGATTTATACAAAGTTATTTTAATCCCGATTACCCGGCAATCCCATGTAACACGCTTGCTGCAAACTTCCAGGCGAGCGACACTTCCATCTGCCAGAACAGCTGTATCAATTTCAGCGATCTTTCCGTCGGCTCAGCAACAAGCTGGCAATGGTCGTTCCAGGGAGCAACGCCGGCAACAGCTGCCGTTGAAGACCCCGTTAACATTTGCTTTGCTGCACCGGGCAGCTATACAGCCACACTGGTCATTTCCGATGGCACCTATTCCGATACGGTCACAAAAACGATCACTGTATTTCCTGCACCGGTTGCCAATGCAGGCCCCGACGTAAGCATTGAAACAGGCGCTTCGGTAACATTGAATGCAACAGGCGGAGGAACTTATGCATGGTCGCCGCCCACAGGATTAAGCTGTACTGCCTGCCAAAGCCCGGTTGCAACACCCGGCGCAAGCACCAGTTATTTTGTTACCGTTACCGATTCCAACGGCTGCACCGCCACCGATGCCATGAGCATCAGCGTTGAAATGAAATGCGGAAATGTGTTTGTGCCAACTGCATTTTCCCCGAACGGAGATTCGGAGAACGATCAGCTTTATGTTATGGGCAACTGCATCACGGCAATGGAATTTGCTGTGTATGACCGCTGGGGCGAAAAAGTTTTTTCCACTACGGATCAAAGCCGCGGATGGGACGGGAAGAAAAACGGAAAGGAGCTGGATACTGGCGTATTTGTGTATTACCTCAAAGGAACGCTTCAGAACGGAACGGATATTTCATTCAAAGGGAACATTTCGCTTATAAAATAAAAAATGCAACACTATAAAATATACATCGCCGGCGCCTTTGCTGAAACTACCCAAAAGCTCGATGTCATCAATCCTTATACAGGCGAAGTTTTTGCGCAAACATTTCTCGCTTCCGCGGAAGAGCTTGAAACTGGCATCCAAAAAGCGGAGAACGTAAAAGAAGAGCTGAAGCATCTGCCTTCATATAAACGCTACGAGATCCTGATGCAGATCGCGGACGAAATAAAAAGCAACCGTAAGCAGCTTGCTTCTGTGCTGTGCATGGAATCAGCAAAACCTCTGCGTTATGCGCTTGGCGAGATCGACCGTGCAGCGCAAACTTTTCTTGTTGCTGCCGAAGAATGCAAGCGCCTTCCGAAAGAATACATCTCGCTCGACTGGACGCCCGCCGGCGAAGGAAAGGAAGGCATCGTTAAATATTTCCCCATCGGGCTTGTAGCAGGCATCGCCCCTTTCAACTTCCCGATGAACCTTGCCGTGCATAAAATTGCGCCCGCAATTGCAGCCGGCTGCCCTATCATTTTAAAGCCCGCTTCCTCAACGCCGCTTTCCACGCTTGAGCTGGCGAAGATCATTGACCGAACCAGCCTTCCGAAAGGCGCGGTTTCCATTTTACCGATGGACCGCAAAACAGGCAACCAGCTGGTAACAGATGAACGATTCAAATTATTATCGTTCACAGGATCGCCCGTGGTAGGCTGGGAACTGAAAAAAAATGCCGGAAAAAAGAAAACCATTCTTGAGCTTGGAGGAAATGCAGCAGTGATCGTTACCGAAAGCGCCGACCTGGCCGCCGCCATGCCCAAATGCATCACAGCGGGCTTTGCCTACAGCGGACAGATCTGCATTCATGCGCAGCGCTTCTTTGTACATGAACGTGTGTTTGAAACATTCACGCAGCAATTTGTTGAAGCTGCAAAAAAATTAAAGCAGGGCGATCCCGCAAATAAGGAAACAGATATCGCACAAATGATCGATGAAGACAATGCAAAACGCGTGGAAGAATGGATCAATGAAGCGGTTAAAGGGGGCGCAAAGATTCTTCTCGGAGGCAGCCGCCAAGGAAATTTCGTAGAGCCCACGGTGATCACAAACACAAATACAAAGATGAAAGTGTGCAGCGAAGAGATCTTCGGGCCGGTGGTCATCATTGAAAAGTATATAGAATTTTCAGAAGCCATCCGCATGGTGAATGACTCCGCGTTCGGACTGCAGGCCGGCGTGTTCAGCAACAGTGCAAAAGAGATCGATCTTGCATTCAACAGCATCGAGGCTGGCGGCGTGATCGTTAATGATGTGCCCAGCTTCCGCGTGGATCACATGCCCTATGGCGGCGTGAAGGATTCGGGGCTCGGCCGTGAAGGTGTTAAATACGCGATCATGGATATGATGGAAGCGAGAATACTCGTGAAATAACTGATACCAATAAACTGATCCTGCTATGAAAAAAATCTTTTCTGCCTTCTTTATTATCACGCTAAACCTGCATGCTCAGATCACTTTTCAGAAAAGCTGCCAGGCAGGAGACAATTCACTGATGCGCTGCGCCTACCAGGCTGCGGACAGCTCATACTTTTTACTTGGCAACGTGCAGATCACAGGAATTGACGGATCTACTTTCCTTATAAAAACCGACAAATACGGCGACACTTTATTTTCAAAAATGTATTCAGATCCACTCAGGTACACAAATTGTCTTTCCGCAATACCCACTGCCGATGGAGGATCCGTGATAATGGGAAAGATCAGCCTTGGCTCCCCCGGCTTCAGATATTATGTTCAGAAAATGGATTCGCTCGGACAGGTGGAATGGGCAAAAGGATATACGCATACAGGGACAGCAAATGATTATCCCGCAAGCATTTCACAAACCAGCGACGGTGGATTTATCCTCTGCGGACAGTATGGCGGTTCGGGTGGAAACTCTCACCTGCTCCGATTAGATCCTGCCGGGAATATTGTATGGAACAGGCTTTATGGCCACAGCATCTGGAGCGGAAATGCGGAACATGTAAAGCAAACTTCAGACCTGGGCTTCATTGTTCTGGGCAATTACTCGCAGGACGGATATTCACAGGAATACCTTGTAAAAACAAATTCGGCGGGCGATACATTATGGACACGTACCTATGAAGTTTCCGGACCTCACCATTTTTATAATGGCGATATTCTTCAATCGGCTGATGGTGGTTATGCTATCGTATCCTCCTCTGACATCCCGGGAAACAACAATGATATTATTCTCGTTAAAACAAACAGCAACGGCGATATTCTATGGACACGCTCCTATGGCACGCCTGAACATGAAAGCAGGCCGTACATATCGGAAACTCCGGATCATGGCTATGTAATAGGTGCAACGAGAGCAGCCGCGGTTACCTCATCGGATGAAACAGTCCTGCTTATTAAAACTGATGACACCGGGAACATGGAATGGACAAACAGTTATGCAGGCGCAGGAAGCACCTCGCTCTTTTCTGTCCGGATGGCTGCCGACGGAGGATTAATAATTGCCGGCGCCACATTTTCGCTCACAGCAGATGCGTACCTTCTTAAAACCAATGTAAACGGCAACGGCCCCTGCCAGGAATCAGTAACACTTACCGTAGGCTCTCCGCTTATCACCGCGTATCACCGTTTTACGTCCCTCTATACGCCTGCATTTACTGAGGTGGTTTCAAGCATCAGCGTAAGGAGCGGGATCTCCACTATAGCCATTTGCACCGATGCAAGCATCCATGAGCCGCCCGCCCCCGATATTTTTACAATTTCACCCAACCCTGCTTCCGGCAAAGTAAAAATAATCTATGAGAGTGAGCGCGGGCCTTTTTCCTTATGCATCTATAACCTCATGGGAACAACTATATATAACCAGGATATCATTAACAGTGAACAGGAAATAGAACTTGCTGAGCTTAATGCAGGGCTCTATTTTATACAGGTCACCAATGGGAAAAAAGCATCTGTAAAAAAATTGATCATTCAATGAACACCCCGCGAGGGCTCATTACAGGCACGAACGGCAATCCGGATTTATTTCCTATCATTGTGTAACAAACAGATACTTGATTCGTTATACACTGGCTTATGAAAAAAACATCCGTCCTTTTTTTGTTCATACTCTGTGTGGTTCATTTATCTGCTTACACCATCAGCGGGAAGGTCACCGATGAAAAGAACGAGCCTATTCCCTTTGCCAATGTGTATATAAAAGGCACTACCCGCGGCACCACCAGTAACATACAGGGCGCTTACTCGCTCGATCTTGCTCCCGGCAGTTATGAGGTGGTGTACAAGCTGATCGGCTACAAGCTGCACATTGAACAGGTAACAGTAAGCTCTTCCCCGCAGGTGATCGATGTGAAGCTCAGCCCTGAAAGCTTTGAATTAAAGGAAGCGGAGATCAGGGCCGATGGCGAGGACCCTGCATACGCTGTGATCCGCCAGGCGCAGAAAAAACGCAAATACTATCTCGAACAGGTTGACGCCTACAGCTGTGATGTGTATATCAAAGGTGTACAGCGCATCCTGAAAGCACCGAAAAAAATACTTGGCGTGGAGATCGATCCGGATAACGAGATCGATACAACCACAGGAATTGTTTATCTCTCCGAATCTGTTTCCAAATTCAATTTCAAGCAAAAGGACAAGATCAAAGAAGAGATGATCTCTTCGAAAGTAAGCGGCGATAACAAAGCATTCAGCTACAATCAGGCTTCTGAAATGCTATTTAACTTTTATGAGAACATACTGGAAGTGGAAGGGCTGAGCGAGCGCGGATTCATCTCTCCGATCGCCAACACCGCCCTGCTCAACTACAGGTACAAGCTGCTCGGAACTTTTTTTGAAGACGGGCAGATGATCAACAAGATCCAGGTGATCCCAAAAAGGAAAAATGATCCGGTGTTCAGCGGCATCATCAACATCATGGAAAACACCTGGCGCATCCACAGCCTCCAGCTGATCCTTACCAAAGATGCACAGATCGATTTCGTTGATACCCTTCGGATCAATCAAACCTTCCTGCCGGTGGAAAAAGACATCTGGCTGCCCTTCTCCACTAAGTTCACCTTCGACTTCGGCGCATTCGGGATCAAAGGCGATGGAATGTATGTTGGCGTTAATTCCAATTACGTGATCGACCCCGATTTCCCAAAGCACTTTTTTACCAACGAGATCCTGAAAGTGAATGACGATGCCAATAAAAAAGACAGCGCTTATTGGGACACTTCCCGCCCTGTGCCGCTTACCGTGGAAGAGGCCACAGATTACCGCAGGCGCGACAGCCTCTCTCGCATCAGGCACTCTAAAACTTACACCGATTCCACTGACAGGAAGAGCAACAAATTAAAATTCAAGGACCTTTTCCTCGGTTACAACCACAGCAATACATTCAAAAAGCAATACTGGTCGATTTCCGGACCGCTGCTCGGCACGCAGTTCAACACCGTGCAGGGCTTCAATGTAAGCTCCACGTTCAGCTTCACGAAAGCTTATGAGAACTACAGGCGATATTCGGTTGGCGGCAGCCTCGGTTATGGCTTTTCGGACGAAGAGCTGTACGGCAGCCTTTTCGGCTCCTATTATTACAAACCGCAAAAATTCGCGAAGATCAGCGCAAGAGTTGGCAAAGAATACGTGCAATTCAATGAAAATGCACCGATCCTTCCACTCATTAACTCTCTGTATTCGCTGCTGAATGAACAGAACTTTATGAAGCTGTACCTGAAATATTATGCGCAGGTTTCCCACAGCTCAGAGCTGTTCAACGGTTTCTATTTTACGCCTTCGGCAGAATACGCACAACGTGAATCGCTTGTAAACACTACCGGTTTCCGATGGATAAAATCAAATTACAACTACACCTCCAACGATCCGCAACACCCTGACTCATCCGGCTACTCCTTCGAAGCCCACCAGGCGCTTACGCTGAATGTGAAGATCAGGTACATTTTCAAGCAGCGCTATTACACGGCCCCAAACATTAAAACAGTCACCGGTTCAAAGTATCCAACCCTGCTCATCAACTACAAAAAAGGCATCTATACACCGTTCAGCAATGTGAATTATGACCTGCTCACAGTCGGGATCGAAGGCGACCTTAACCTGAAGCGCTTCGGAAACTCAAGCTATTCCTTTACCGCAGGCAGCTTCCTCAATACAAGGAAAATGTATTTCATGGACTGGTATCATTTTAACGAGAACCAAACACTCTTCTCCGGCTTCCAGATGAACAGCTTCGAGCTGCTGGAATATTATTCGGCAAGCACAAGGTCACAATTTATAGAAGGCCACTTTGAACATAACTTCGGAGGCTTCTTCCTCAGTAAGATCCCGCTCATCAAAAAATTAAAATTGCAGGAGATCGGGAAAGCGAGTATCTTAACAACAGATGGCAAAAATACGTATGGCGAATTATCCGTAGGGATCCAGCGCCTCGGATTCAGGGCTGCATTCGTAACCGGCTTCTCCAACCAGAAGCAGATCAGCTCGGGGTTCAGGGTAGGGATCGAGTTTTAGTAACAGTATCAATAAAAACATAAAACCATGAAGCTTAAACAAATTCTTTTCCTCCTGCCGGGATTTATCTCCACGCTTTACGCCGCAGATTATCCCAGCAAGTCGGTGACCCTGAAAAACGGATTGAAAGTGATCGTTTGTGAAAAACCCGATAATGATTTCGTGGAATTTGAAGTATGGTACCGCACCGGAAGCAAGGATGAAAAACCGGGCATCCGGGGAATGGCGCATCTCTTCGAGCACATGATGTTTAGGGGAACAGCGAAGTATCCCGGCAAGGCCGTGTTTGATAACGTGGAGAAGGTAGGCGGCGAAGTGAATGCATACACCACATACGACCGCACCGTATATCATGAGTATATTCCGGTTACGGCGCTTGAAAAAATGATGGACATCGAAGCCGACCGGATGGCTAACCTCGTGGTGACCCAGGACATCCTTAACACCGAGCGTGAAGTGGTGGGCGAAGAGCTCAGGAACGGAACCAATAACTGGTACCAGAAAATGAATTCCGACCGCTACCCTTTCCTCTATCCGCAGGGCCATCCTTACGAGGTGGATGTGATCGGCTTCCTCGATGAGATCACAAAATTTACGGCGCCTCAGTGCATGGAGTTCTTCAACAATTACTACAGTCCGAACAACGCCTTTGTTGTAGTGGTAGGCAACGTAAAGGCGGAGGAAGTGTTTGCAATGGCCGAGAAATATTTCGGGGTTGTAACAAAGCAGCTCAACATCAAAAAGAAGGAGAACATTCCCGCTCTCGATACCGCACACATCCGCGCAAGCGAAATGAACATCAACTTTCCTGTGCAGATCTACAGCTATACATTTCCAAGGCCCGCCGTCTCCGACCCCGATTTCTTTGCCTTCCAGATGCTGACCGAGCTTTTATTCACGAGCGACAACTCCATCCTTAATAACAGGCTGGTGAAAAAAGAGCACCTTGCCTATGGCTTCAATGTAGCCAATGACGGATGGAGCTATTATCCCAATCTTGCGATCATCGACGTGATCATGAATGCATCGCCCGGAAATGTGAAAGTGAAACGCGCGATCAAGGAAGAGATCAATAAGGTGATCGAACAGGGCATCCCGGAGGAAATGCTCAGCGATTACCTGGCGGCTTACCAGAACAATTATACGCTGAACAATTATGTATCCGGCAATATCGCCAACGATCTTGGAATGGCGGAATATTACTTCAACGACTACAACAAGGCATACTCCCTCGCCAAGCAATTCGGGGAGGTAACGCCCGGCGAGATCAAACGCGTTGCCGCCAAATACCTTGCAGAAGATAAGATCCAGCTTGTTAATATTAAACCGGAATAACAGCAAAACATTCAGTATTATGAAAAAGATAATTTTCAGCATTTTACTTTTACCGGGTCTCTCAGGCGCTGCCTTTGCCCAGAAACAGCTGCCGGTTGAAGAATTCAAGCTAAAGAACGGGCTCGAGGTAAAGATGATCGAGTTCGGGTCCATCCCTGCCGTGAGCATTACCTGCTATGTGAACGCAGGTAAAAAAACAGAAACGCCCGGCCAGCAATACCTTGCCACCATTACATCGGGCGCACTCGCACTCGGCAATGAAAAGTACACGCGCGTGCAGCAGGACAATCTCCTCTCGAAGCTGGGATCAAGCATCAGCGCAGTCACAAACGCCAATTACACCGAAATAGGCATGCGCTTTTTAAACAAGGATGCTTCAACGGCGATGGACCTGCTTTCCTCGCTTTTGCTGAAGCCCTCTTTCCCGGCAGAAGACATCCGCCAGCAGGTGGAACAAACGCTGAACTACAACAACCCTTACAAAATGGATATTGGCGCTCTTTCCGGTATGTTCTCCGACTATGTTCTTTTCGGCACCGCGCATCCGCTCGGAAGGCATTTTTATGCGGCGCAGCTGAACAAAATAACGGCAGCACAGGTTTCGGAATTTTACAAGTTCAACTACACTCCTAAAAACACCAAGCTGGTGCTGGCCGGTAATTTTGATCACGCTGCTATGAAGGCGATGCTCGAAAGTGCTTTCGGCAGCTGGACAGCCGCGTATGGTGAAAACAACGGCTCTGCGTACGAAGTGCAGCCTATCGCGAAAAAGGAATATTACTTTGTGAATAAGAACAGGGCCACCCAGGCTTCACTGCGCTGGAATAAAAAAGCGCCGGAAGCAGGCTCTAAGGATGTGATCCCTTTTGAAATGGCAAACAATGCATTCAACAATATCCTGTTCGATGAGATCAGGGCGAAGGAAGGAAAAACGTATGGCATCAACAGCGTATACAGCGAAGAGAGCAACACCGGCTTTTATGCTGTTGTTACACAGGTACGGAATGAAGTAGCGTATGAAACTACGTTATCGTTCGACAG
The DNA here is from genome assembly GCA_025963725.1 of Bacteroidota bacterium. Taxonomy (GTDB): domain Bacteria; phylum Bacteroidota; class Bacteroidia; order 2-12-FULL-35-15; family 2-12-FULL-35-15; genus 2-12-FULL-35-15. Next base: position 156,343 of record JAOQAE010000007.1, read on the forward strand.
GGTGCTGAAGCAATTTTCTGAAACGGGCATCACGCAGGCGCAGCTGGATAAAGCAAAGGCCGCGCTGAAGAACGACCGCCTGATGATCGAGAATCCGTTCGACCTGATCGCATTTTACAACCCGCTGCTATATAAGGACCCTTCGAAGCGGAACGAATACATCGCCGCAGTGGATGCGATTACGATAGAGCAGGTAAACAAGATCATTAAGAAGTATTATACTCCCGATGCCTACAAGCTGGTGGTGGTGGGTGACCAGTCAGCGCTAAGTTCCCAGCTGGAAAAGCTGAGAGGGCTTGTGACCCTTCCGGTGACGAGCATTGAAAAGGATAACTGATCAGAACTGCTTCAGCTTCTCTGCTGCACGCTTCGAATAGAAGCCTTTTTCGGAAACAATGCGCTCGAGCATCTGCTTTGCATTTTCCCGGTTACCCGTTTTCAGGCTCACCAGCGCGAGGTACCATTGTGCTTCAGGGTAGAACGTGTCGTTTGAATTCTTCAGCACTTCATTGAGGCACTCGATCGAACGGTTAGCCTTATCGAGATTGTAATAAGCCAGGGCAGAATAGAACTGCGCATTCACATCGGCCGGATTGTTCTCGAGCAGCAGGTTGAAATTCTCCAGCGCAGCCCCGAAGTTCTGCCTGCTGAAGCTGGCAAGCCCTTCCTTCAATACGCGATCGGCGGGAACGATGCGCTGCTCCGTTCCGAAATCATCCACAGCGCTTGTTTTATTCTCTTTAAACACAGGCGTATGCGTTTTGAACAAGGCATTTTCAGCACGTGCATGCCCGAAATACAGCCGGTTGTAATCGCTCACCTTCAGGTTGTAGATGTAGATCGCGTCGGGGTTAAAATGCGGTGCAACGATTTCCGGCGCCTCCACTCCAGCTGAATTAACAGCTATTCCTGCCGGCTTGATCATGTCCAGCTGCTCGATCGGCGTAATGATCCGCTCAAATTCGCGGTATTGGATCACATTGACGATCTTCTTAAACGTTTTCGTAACAGCAGATATTTCTTCCGCAGATGCATCTTTCTTTTCATGTTTTTCAGGTATTGGAATGGTGAATGGCACAGCAGTTTCAACGGCGGCCGGCATCGGCTTGTACTGGTGCCGGTCGCAGAGCACATTTATGCCCACAATCGAAAGCAGTGAAGCCGTAACAATGATTACCCGTGCAAAGGTTAACGGATTGGCTGCCGTAGCATTTGTTCTTGCATCAATCTCACGATGTATGGCAACAAGTTCGTCAGATGCAAAAGGTGAGGCCGCAAATCCGTTAACCGCACAGGCGCACAGTTCACAGGAGGAAATGTGCATATACAGATGCCCGCGTTCCGCGCTGTTCACATTGTGCGTTGAATAGGCAAGCAATTGGTCGTATGTTAAGCAGTTCGTTATCATGGGGGACGTATTATTTTATTTCTGTAAGTATTAATTTGAGGTTCCGCTTCCCGTTCTGGATGTAGCTTTTCACCTCATTGATGGAATAGCCTGTGATCTCAACGATCTGCGCGTAGCTCATATTTTTGTAATAAAACAATTCAATGCATTTCTTCTGAAAAGGATTAAGCTCCTTCATCGCATTTTCAAGCTGCCCAATCTTCTCCTCGATCTCCTCCTTTTGTTCTTCAGGGGAGGCAAGCTCCGAATCCAGGTCTTTCCCGTATTCCCATTCCCTGCTTTGCTGTGTCTGCAATTTCCTGATCTCCGAAATGCAGAAGTTCCTAACTACAAATGTGAGCCATGCCCTGAAGTTCTCCACTTCCCGTTTCTTCAGCTCATCGAACAGCTTTTCGAAAATTCTCAGCACAAGGTCCTTTGCTGTGTCCTTATCCTTAAAATAATGAATACACATACCTAAAACAAGGTGGGCGTATCGTTTATATAATTCTCCGACCAGCTGCTTGTCGTTGCTTCGCTTGTACTCCGCGATCAGTTCATTATCGCTCATGTGCCGGATAGTTTCGTTTGAAGAATAGTTCATACGTTTGGTGTTTCAGGTTACCCGGAATCGGTTCTTGACCTTTAAGACGTTCCATGTTGTCAGATTCCACAAAGTTTAACTCCATGCTTCATTTTTTTGTTTTAAGCAATGATTGAGCGGCGGGATTTTGAAAATAAGCGGTAGAATGGTTGCCTCACTTAGAGCCGCATACCACCCCGACCCTCCTGAAAGGAGGGAGCTGATCCTGCGAATATTCAAAAGCAGAAATTCTGATTTAAAATTTCAGTTCCATCATTCACCGCGAATCCACAAATGACAAAGTTTAACTAATACGTCATTTACGAAGCCGCGCGTGGGGCCTGAAAGCCTGCGATGCCCTGTTGCCGGCGGAGAGGGATCAGGCTTTCTTGATTTTTTGTTTCTTTTTTATCAAGAAAAAAGAAAAGAAGAAAACTGCAGTATTACCACCCCGACCCTCCTGAAAGGAGGGAGCTGATACTGCTAAAATGGATCAGTTTATTTACTAAATGCTTCCGCCAGCAGGATGCATTCCCTCCTCCCAAGAGGGGACGGGGGTGGTGAACCACATAACACTTCGAAAATTAATTTTAATCTCTATGGAATCCATTCTCCCCTCACGTCTTATCTGCAAAAACAGGCAAAAAGCGCTCGCCACAAAAAAATAACCATAAAAAAATCATACTATGAAAACACTGAAAAAATTAGCAACCGCCGCATTATTAATGACAGGCAGCTGCATCATGGCTCAAAGCACCGGGGTGATCCGCGGAACGATCACAGATTCTGATGGCGCTCCCTTGTACGGAACCGTTATCAAGCTGATGGAAGATTCTACCTTTCTTACAGGCACCACCGCTGACTTTGACGGAAATTACATCATTAAGGATATTACGCCGGGCAACTACAATATCCAGTTCGAAGCACTCGGAAAAGCGGCTCAGCGCATCGAAGGCGTTATTGTTGATCCGAGCCAGGTTGCGTATGTAAGCACAAAGCTGGCAGCCGCCACGTACACATTGAACACGGCAGAAGTGTTTACAAAAGCATTTGAACCCACTATTGTAAACCCGCTTTATACCACCATGACGGCTATTCGCCTGGAGCAGATCCAGAAAATGCCGGTAACACCGGGCGATATTGTTTCTATCATCATAAATGTGACACCGGGTGTAATGCCTACCGACGACGGAAAAGATCTTTATGTAAGAGGCTCACGGAGAGGCAGCACACAATACATCATCGATGGTAATAAAGTAATGGGAAGCGCGGAAGTTCCGGGCCTCGGGATAGCAGGAATGGAAGTGCTTACAGGTGGTGTGCCTGCAGAGTACGGAGATTGCACCGGCGGGATCGTGATCATCACCACGAAAGATTACAAGTGGGAGATGCGCAGGAAAGCCATTCAGCGAAAGGCACGCGAAGAAGTCAAAAAGATCGGATCATAGAAAGCAAGCCCGCCTTATGCGGGCTTTTGCTTTTCCTTTATGATAAACAGATTGAACCCAAGCCCGAATGTAATGCGAAGCTCCTGCAGCGAGATTGGGCCGGGTGCTTCCGACAAATGCTGCCCGTGCACATATCGTGTTTCAGCAAACAAATGTGCAAAGCGCTGGAAGTAATAATTAAAGCCAAACCCTACCGAAGCCAGGGGGCTTAAGCTTCCTTTGTAATTATACATTCTTTTTACAGAAGGGTCTTCACTATAGCTTCCCGGGAAAGCATCGTAATAGCTGGATGTATACGCGATCCCCGGCTGCAAAATAAAATACGGATCGAAATGGTTGTTTGTATGAAAATGGAAAGCACCGCCCAGCATGATCGAAACATTATCCTTCAGGTGCATCGAATCTTCGGTCCAGCCATTGCTCCCAAGCAGATAATTGGCATCGCCGCGGATGGAGATCATATTGTCCATGTAATATTCAAGATTGCCATTCAAATGCACATTCTTCAGGTTGTCCTTAATGATGTAACCCGAAACGATTGAGGCATCGGCACGTACAAGATGCTTGTGAATATATTGCCCGCTCTGCAGCTGGGCAAATAAAAATGAACCGAGACATAAGAGCGGGGTGACCAGGAAATATCTTAACATGGCGTGGGGATTTTAAATGATTGATTTCTTTTGAACAGATTCCGTGTCCCCGGATCAGGTCCGGGGCCAGGCGGCGCGGAGTGCGAACCGCGGAGTGACTTTGAAAAACTATGAAACAGTTTTTTTTCTTTTGTGATGCTGATCCCACATATCGAACAGCATTACATTCATGCTCAGGTTGATCAGCATGTGGCCTTCGATGCCGCGGATCGGCTCCTTGTGCAGCTCCACATATTTATGCCCTTCATAATCCAGCTCCACATGCGCATGCACATCATAGCCCAGGTGCATCATGTACTGCGCGGTGAGCGAGAGGTCAACCCGGTCGGTGATGTTATAATGCGCACCGAGCCCGGCCTGCACCGCGCTGCTGAACTTATCCTTGTAAACACTGCTGTTGTTCAGCGAAACTTTTGTGTAATCAAAACAGTGGCCTGCAAGGATGTACGGCGTTAGCTTTCCTTTGGTGGTTTCGTAATTAAGAGGATAGGTAAGCACCGACCAGCCGATGTGCAGGTCCTCCCTTCTTGCAAGCCCCGCAATATCGGTGGTGATGTAATCTGCGAACCAGTCGGTGTTCACGCGGCTGAGCACACGGATGCGAAACTGCCCGCCATAGCCGAAGCCATTGGCGCCATCATCGCTGAAGGCGCTCAGGGTGTTTCTCACTCCTAGCTGGAAGTAACCGCTTTCTTTATCGAGGTGTTCTTGTGCTGTGCCCATGAATGGAATGAGCAGGAAGAGCAGGATGGATCTTTGCATGGCTCAGGGGATTTAGTGTTTCTGTGTATAGAACAGGAAAGGGTTAAAATTTATTGTGCGCGCATAGTAATTCAGGATATTTGTTCTCACCGTCATTCCGGGCCACGACCCGGAATCTCTCTATAATTATAATGTGAAGGGAATCTGCACACCGTAAGATTGCGTAGAGATCCCGTGTCGTGGCACGGGATGACGATGGCGAAAGAAATAATATCATACACCAAAACATTTAGTAATTTTACCGCATATCCAATGCACATGAATTCAACTACCATTCAGCGTTTCATACGCCTTGCGCAGGTCACTTTAATTTTCGTTTATCTTGTTATCATCGCCGGCTCGGTGGTGCGTGCCACGGGCTCGGGCATGGGCTGTCCGGATTGGCCGAAATGCTTCGGACACTGGGTGCCGCCTACGGATGTATCGCAGCTGCCTGAAAATTACAGGGATATCTACGCCGGCGAGCATCATGCGGTAGCGGAGTTCAATGCATTGAACACGTGGGTGGAGTATGGCAACAGGCTGTTTGGCGCTGTGCTCGGACTGCTCATCTTCATCCAGTTCATTCTCTCCTTTAAATTCAGGAAAGCCGACAAGCGCATTTTCACCTTATCATTTATCGAATTCATTCTTATCGGCTTCCAGGGATGGCTTGGCGCAAAGGTGGTGAGCAGCAACCTTGCACCTGTGAAGATCACCACGCACATGGTTGTGGCGCTTATTATTTTAGCGATCGCCATCAGCATTATTCAGCGTGCTAAAAAATTAAACGGCGAACTGCGGGAGAACAGCGTTGACCCCTTAGTTAAAAAATTAAGCATCGCGGTGCTTGCCTTTACCATTGTGCAGATCATGCTCGGAACGCAGGTGAGGGAAGAAGTGGATGTGCTGCTAAAGAATTTTGATGCGGTATTCAGGGGCGAAGTGGTCGATCATTTAGGAATTGCCTTTAAGATCCACCGTACCTTCTCGCTTGCTTTAATGGCGGTCAACGGCTGGCTCATTATAAAGATCCTTAAAAGTAATGCAACGGACATCCTGAAAAACAAAGGGAAGCTGCTTGCAGCAACGCTTATCTGCGCTTTCGCGGCAGGAGTGATCCTTGGCTATTTTGCGCTGCCGCCGGCCTTTCAGCCGATCCATTTCCTATTGGCATGCATCGCATTCGGATTGCAGTATGTGATTATTTTGAGGGTGTGGAAACGGGGATAGCAGCATCCTTCCATTCGAATGTTTCTATCATGCGGTGAATATCCTTCCGGATAAATTCCAATACCGGCCTGATCGAATCCGTATTCGGAACGGCATTGAAGTACAAGGCGCCGCGCAGGAAATGTTTGGTGCTGTCGGTCAGGAAGAACTGGATGGATGAAGCCGCATTGCCATTGATCTCATAGATCAGTCCGTATACATTTTTCGATTTTTTACTCACCTGCTCCTCCTCTATTCCCGAAGCCTTGATCTGGTGCTTGGATGCAAGCGTGTAAGTGTCTTCGAGGTAATCATTGAGGTTGCCGTTCACCTGCTTGTAACTCAGGTGAACTATTGCGTTCAGCGAAGGGAAATTAAGGTTAAGCCAGCATGGCTCCGCACCGGGATGCGTATCCTTTCCCATTTGTGAATACACCGGGATCTCAAATTTAAAAGGACATACCGAATCGTAGGTAACGTATTTCTTCTCGGGAAAGCTCAGGCGGTAATAAGCATGCGGCTTCGGTACAATGGCATTGTCGTCGTCATCGCCGCAGGAGCTGATGCAAAACGCAACAAGAAGCACTCCGAGCAGAGAGCATACAGTATAAGCGATCTTATTTGTTTTATGTTCCATACTTTTCAAATACTAAATTTCTTCCACCTCTTTCTCCCTTCTCCCTTCTCCCTTCTCCAACCTCCTTCCTCCTCCCTCCAACCTCCACTCTCCTAACTAATCCTCGTCCTCTTCAATGCGTACGATCGTCACCTTCACCCGTTTGATCTTCCTGTTGTCTGCAGCTTCGATCGTGAACGTGAGGTTCTCAAACTTTATCCGTTCTCCCTTCTTGGGGATGCGCTCTTCCAATTCAAGGATCAATCCGCCCAGCGTATCCGCTTCTCCTTTCGCATCTTCAAAAACTTCACCGTCTATCTCGAGGATGCGGTACACATCATTGAGATGCGCCTTTCCTTCGAACACATAATTATTATCATCCAGCTTCGAGTACACAAGGTCATCATCATCAAACTCATCGTTGATCTCGCCCACGATCTCCTCTATCACGTCCTCCAGCGTAACAATGCCCGAAGTTCCGCCATATTCATCCACAACAACGGCAAGGTGGATCTTTTTGTACTGGAACTCGCGCAGCAGGTCGTCGATCTTTTTATTCTCGGGGACAAAAAACGGCGGACGGATAATTCCCTGCCAGTTGAAGTCATTGCCTTCATCGAGGTACGGCAACAAATCTTTTGTATAGAGCACCCCGGCAATATGGTCAATCGTTTCCTTGTAGATAGGAACGCGGGAAAAGCCGTAATGCGTGATGTTCTCCAATAATTTTTTAAAACCCAGATCATGCTCGAAGGCCGTTACATCCATACGCGATTTCATGATCTGCTTCACATCGGTATTCCCGAATTTTACAATGCCCTGGAGGATCTTGTGATCTTCCTCGGGAATGTCCTCGTCGGAGGTAAGCTCCAGCGCCTGCGATAATTCATCTACCGAAATGTTATGGCTCTTGGGCTTCACGATCTTGTCCATAAGCGAAGTGGACATCACCAGTACAGAGCTGATCGGGTAAAAGATCTTTTGCAGCGTTTGCACGAACAGCAGCAGCGTACGGGATGTCTTGAGCGGGTTCTGAGTAGCATAGATCTTCGGGATCACCTCACCGATCAGCAAGATGAGAAAGGTTACCGCCACTACCTGGATAATAAAGCCAAGCAGGGGATTGGTGGTAAAATCGAACAGCTCATCAAATACGTAGGTGGAAAGAATAACAATGGCGATGTTGATGAAGTTGATGCTGATGAGCAGTGTGGCCAGCAGGCGTTTCGGGGTATTGATAAGGAGAAGGATCTTATCGTCGCGCTTTGCATCGGATTCCTTCAGCTCTTCCATATCCACCGGCGAAAGGGAAAAGAAAGCCGATTCGGCAGCCGATACGAGCGATACGAACACCAGCAATACAAGCATGGAAAGAATGGAAACGGCAACGCTTATACTAAACGATTTAACAACAACACCCAAAATGGGGACAAAAGGAATGTGCAGAAGTAATGTACCCGGGAGGCCCAATGAAAATAGTTTTAGTTAAACAAAAGTATCAAGGTTGTAAAGGTATGAATTACAATCAAACTTCAAATGATGGGCTTAGAAAGGGAGGTCGTCGCCCGTTTTCGGAAGCTGCGGATTGTGCCCTTCGTTACCCTGCTGATTATTTTCTTTCTTGCTGAGGATGGTAAACGTATCGGCAACGATCTCCGTGGTATATCGCTTGTGTCCGTCTTTGTCGTCCCAGGAGCGGGTCCTGAGCTTGCCTTCGAGATAAATGGTCATTCCTTTTTTAAGGTACTTTTCAGCCACTTCCGCAAGCCCGCGCCACACTACTATATTATGCCATTCCGTTTGCTCGGTGCGGTTCCCGCTTTTATCCTTGTATGCTTCCGTGGTTGCCAGTGTGAAATTAGCCACCGAAGCGCCGCCTTCCAAATGGCGCACTTCAGGATCCTTACCAAGATTACCAACGAGTATTACTTTATTTACGCCTGCCATAATTTATTTTTTTATGCTAACAAAGATAAGGATTGAGAATTTGAAATCAAATGATTGATGATGATGCCGGGATTTTGTTTTGAAAGCCACAAATTCACTGATTTAAAAATGAATTCTTGTTTTAGGCGATCGGGCCGTCAGTTCGAGTACCTTCCGGTTTCGGGAAGGTGTACCCGGAACGAATCGAGGCATCCCACAACACACTTCTCGATACGCTTCACTCCGTTACGCACTCGAAGTGACACTAGCATCCGTTTATCGTAATGATCCACAAACAATTTCAAAAAAATCAGTGAATCCGTGGCCTATTTTTCCTTTTCCTCAAGATAATTCTCGATCAGCCGCGGAACAGCATACTTGTGAATATCCTTTTGCTTAATGATGATGGCCGGTGCGGAAACCACCTTTTCCAGCCCCTGCCTGCATTCCACCTCCCAGAAGCGTGCGTAGATCTTCTGGTGGCTGAGGACATGCTTGTACGGGGCTGATACCGAGCGGATCACATGGCTGTTCTTCCCGATCAGCTTTTTCCATTCGCCGGAAGCGAGAAAATCCTCTTCGTTCACTTCGACGGGCGTTTCTATCAAAGGAAAATCGTAGAGGTTGGTCCAGATGTCCTTTTCCACGCGCTTATTAATAACGGTATGCTCACTGCTTTTCAGCACGATGTAATTAAAAAAGCGGTCGCGCACCTTGACCTTCTTCGCTTTCACAGGAAGCTCCTGCACTTTTTTCTTTGCGAAGGCATAACAGTGGGTATTCATCGGACATACGGCACAATCTGGATTCACCGGCCGGCACTGCATGGCGCCGAACTCCATCACCGCCTGGTTGTGAGTTCCGGGCTCCTTTTTATCAAGCAGGCCATTGGCCAGCTGCTGGAATTCCTTCTTCCCCTGTGTGCTGTCGATCGGGGTTTCAATTCCGAAGATGCGCGACAAAACGCGGTACACATTTCCATCCACAACAGCATAAGGCTTATTGAAAGCAAAGGATGCGATAGCGGCGGCAGTATACTCTCCCACACCTTTCAGCGAGCGGATGTCATCATACTCTGAAGGGAACCGGCCTTTGAAATTCTCATGCACCATTTTCGCGGCCGTATGAAGGTTGCGGGCACGGGAATAATAGCCGAGCCCCTGCCAGAGCTTCATCACCTTTTCATTATCGGCTTTGGCAAGCTTGCTCACCGTAGGAAATTCGTTTGCAAATTTTAAGTAATACGCCATTCCCTGGTCGACCCGCGTTTGCTGCAGAATCACCTCCGAAAGCCAGATCAGGTAGGCATCTTTGGTTGCACGCCATGGCAGGTCGCGCCTGTGCTGCGAATACCAGCGTGTGAGTATGCCTGAAAAGTGCTTCATTGAACGGAAGTGGAAGTTTTTATTAAGAACGGGGCAAAATTACGATTTTAATTTTTGTATATAGATTTAAATCCTATCTTTGCAACCCCAAATTTAATTTTTATTGAATTAATTGTTTGATTATAAATAGATTATAGACGCATGACAAAGGCAGACATCATTAACGAGATTGCAGAAAAAACAGGTATTGAGAAAGTAGCAGTACAAGCTTCAGTTGAAGCATTCATGAAAACAGTAAGAAATTCGATGGTAGCGGGCGAGAACGTATATTTAAGAGGCTTTGGAAGTTTTATCGTAAAAAAACGCGCTGAAAAGACCGGCCGTAACATCTCCAAGAATACAACTATTATTATCCCTGCGCATTATGTACCGGCTTTTAAACCGGCTAAAACCTTTACTGAAAAAGTAAAGAAAAACGTAAAAAAGGAAGCAACAGCATAACTGATTAAGGATTTGCCGATTAAGGATTAAAAGATTTAAAATCCTAAATTGAAAAATTCCAAATCCTAAATTGAAAGATGAACACTGTGAATAAAAAGCAAATAGCAGTAATTTCAGGTTCATTGATATTGATCGTTCTTTTATTATTTGCAAATACAAAGCTTCCGAAAAGCGCCGATACACCGGAAACATCGGAGCATGCAAGCCACAGCAGCAGCACTTCCACCATGAGTTCACTGGTGGAAACAGCAAAAGGAAAGCTGAACAAGGAACAGAAGGCAGCCGTCGACAAAATGGAAGAGGCCTTAAAAACCTCGCCTGACAAGAAAGGCGCTTTTGAAGCCATGATCGGTATGTGGGACAGCGTACGCCAGCCGGTTATTGCCGCCTATTACATGGAGCAGGCCGCACTTGCATCGCCGGTTGAAAGCAACTGGATGGAAGCAGGCAACAGGTATTACGGCTCAACCCGGTTCGCACCGGAAACGGAACGCCCGATGCTCTACGGCAAAGCGATCGAATGCTTTGAAAAAGCGCTCGCGCTGAACCCGAAAAACACAGATGCCAAGATAAATTTGGGGGCATGCTATGTTGAAGGTACCGCGGAGCCGATGAAAGGTATCGGGATGCTGAAGGAAGTGGAAAAAACGGATTCGAACAATGTGAACCTCCAGCTGAACTTCGCTTTCTTTTCAGAGAAATCGGGACAGTGGGACAAAGCGATCGGACGTTTCCAGAAAGTGCTGAAGATCCAGCCTGACTTTATCGAAGCATACCTGCACCTTGCAGATGCATACGAGCAGAAAGGCGACAAAGCAAGTGCAATTGAAAGCTTAGAGAAATACAAAAGCCTGGTGGACGATGTAACCATCAAAACCGAGGTTCAGGATTATATAAATAAATTAAAAAACTCTTAAAAACACTACATTATGCCAAGCGGTAAAAAAAGGAAAAGACATAAAATGGCTACTCACAAACGTAAAAAGCGTTTGAGAAAAAACAGACATAAGAAAAAATAATCCCTGAGGGATTTTTCTTAGCAGCCATTATTATCCAAAACAGTATTCACAAAATACTGCTTTGGGTACGTTGCTGCATATCTGTATCTTTTCCCGGCGCGTTCCGGGACTTGACTCCATTTATAAGAATCAAACACAACACAGGCTATGCTTGAGGCATGGTTCTGTGTTATTGTATTTACTAAAATATTGAATAAGTGAATAACGAACTGATCATTGATGTTACTCCATCAGAGGTTGTTATTGCACTTTTAAACGATAAACGTTTAGTTGAACTTAATCGCGAAAAAAGCAATAATAATTTCTCAGTAGGCGACATATACCTCGGGCGGGTTAAAAAAGTAATGCCCGGGCTAAATGCAGCCTTTGTGGATGTAGGATACGAAAAGGATGCATTCCTTCATTATCTCGACTTAGGGCCGCAGGCCTCGTCGCTCAACAAGTTTACCAAGCTGGTGCAAACCGGTAAGCAAACCACTTCCAACTTAATGTATTTTAAGTTTGAGCCGGACATTCAAAAGGATGGAAAGATCGGCAACATCTTAAATTCCAATCAGCAGGTGCTGATCCAGATCGCGAAGGAGCCGATCTCCACCAAAGGCCCCCGCATCACCACCGAAATTTCCCTCGCAGGCCGTTACCTCGTGCTGATCCCTTTTTCAGATAAGATCTCCGTTTCACAGAAGATCAAAACCACCGAGGAAAAAACCCGCTTAAAGCGACTGATCCAGAGCATCAAGCCGAAAAACTTCGGTGTGATCATCCGTACAGTTGCCGAAGGAAAAAGCGTTGCCGACCTCGATGCCGACCTGAACGACCTTGTAAAGAAATGGGAAACCATTTACCAGAACCTGAAAACCGCACAGCCGCCATTCAAGGTGCTGGGCGAGATCGACAGGACCTCTGTGATCCTCCGCGATCTGCTGAACGCAAGCTTTAACAGCATTCACATTAACGATGCTGCATTATTTGAAGAGATCCGCACTTACCTGCAAACAATTGCCCCTGACAAGGAAAAGATCCTTAAATTATACAAAGGGCCCGCTCCTATCTTCGATCATTTCGGCGTAGACCGCCAGATCAAGGGACTGTTTGGAAAAACAGTGACCATGCGCAGCGGCGGCTACCTCATTGTAGAACATACGGAAGCCCTTCACGTAATTGACGTGAACAGCGGTAACCGTGCAAAATCCGACAACAACCAGGAAACGAACGCACTCGAGGTTAACCTCGAAGCGGCAGCCGAAGTTGCACGCCAGCTCCGCTTACGCGATATGGGCGGGATCATCGTGGTAGATTTCATCGACCTTCATTCTGCAGAGAACCGCAAGCTGCTGTTCGATAAGATCAAGGATGAAATGTCGAAAGACAGGGCAAAGCACAACATCCTGCCTCCGAGCAAATTCGGGCTGATCCAGATCACACGCCAGCGCGTGCGCCCGGAAATGAACATTGTAACGGTGGAGAAATGCCCTACCTGCGGCGGAAGCGGCGAGATCCAGGCAAGCATCCTGCTGATGGACCAGATCGAGAACAACCTCCGCTACATCATGAAGGAGCAAAACGAAAAGGACATCACACTTTGTGTTCATCCATACCTCGAAGCATACATCACCAAAGGCTGGTGGTTCAATTCACTGAAAGCGCAGTGGGGCAAGAAATACGGCAAGAGCTTTAAGGTGAAGCCCGTGAACTCCTACAACTTTATGGAGTATCGCTTCCTGAATAAGAATGAGGATGAGATCAAGATCTGATAAACTACCAGGAATTTAAATATAACGACAGAACGCCCCGTAATTCGGGGCGTTTCCTATTCATAGCAATAGTTCATCCGGCCATCGCTTTCTTTAGCTTAAAATGCATCCGCTTATGAAACACTATTTCCAAAAGATCTTTTTTTCATTTCTTCTTTGCTCTTTCCACTACCTCGGCTACGGACAAAAGCATATTTCTGATTCGCTGATGGGCCTTTTAAAAATGGACAAGCCGGATACCAACAAGCTCGCTCACCTCAACAGCCTTACATGGCGGTATTACACTACCGGCGTGTACGACAGCGCCATACTCTTCTCCGGCCAGGCACTCAGCCTGAGCAAACAAATACTTGCCACAACAGGCGATCAAAAGAATAAGCAGACCACTCAAAAACGCGAAGCAGCGGCCTGGTATATGAGCGGGGTAGTGCGTTATGCACAGGGGAATTTCCCTGAAGCATTGCAAAACCTGCTGAACGCGCTGAGGATCTACAACACGCTGAACAATACCGCCGGCATTGCCACCACAAGCAACAGCATCGGCAATGTGTACACCGAACAGCAAAATTATACGGAAGCCCTGAAGAATTATTCGCTGGCACTCAAGGCGTATGAAAAGGCTGGTAATAAAAGCGGGATCGCTTCCGCATACAGCAACATTGGTACGATCCTCATCCTGCAGGGAAATTATACGAAAGCCTCAGAGAGCATCTCGTCCGCATTGGAGATCCGCAGGGAGATGAACGACCCGGTTGGGATGACCGTGTGCTATAACAACCTCGCAACGATCTATTATGTGCAGGCTACCGCAGCGCAGGACAAAAGCACAAAACAAAAAAATCTTGACAAAGCCTTAGAGACCTACCTCACCGCACTTACAATATCAGAAAAAGCGGACGATAAGGCGGCAAACATTTCTTCCTATACCGGCATCGGCAATATTTACATCGCACAAAAACAGTATGCAAAAGCGGAAGAGTATCTTTTCAAGGCAAAGGAAACAGCCAACGGCATCGGTGCAAAATCGAAGCTGGTGGAAGTGTATAGCAGCCTCGTGGCATTGGACAGCTCGCGTGGCGACTTTAAGAGCGCTTACCAGGATCACAAGCTGTACACGTATTACCGCGACAGCGTTGATAATGAAGAGACCCGCAAAAGAACGATCCAGAACCAGATGACCTTTGATTTTGAAAAGAAGGAAGCTGTTGCCGAAGCCGAGCATAAGAAAGAGCTGGAAAGCCAGCAGGCATTGGCCGCAGAAAAAAGCAGGAAGCAATACCTGGTTATTACATTCATCATCGCCGGGTTATTGCTTGTGCTTGTTTTTGCAGGCTTTGTGCTGCGCTCCCTGCGCCTTACCCGAAAACAAAAGCAGATCATCGAAGAGAAGAGCAGGGAAACGGAAATGCAGAAGGACATTATAGAAGAGAAGCACAAGGAAATAACCGACAGTATCAATTATGCCGAGCGGATCCAGCGGAGCTTCCTTGCCTCCAAAAGCCTGCTGGATGAAAACCTCAGGGATTACTTTGTATTCTTCCAGCCTAAAGATGTGGTGAGCGGCGATTTTTACTGGGCAGGCAAGCTCCAGGATGGCCGCTTCGCGCTGGCCACTGCCGACAGTACGGGCCATGGAGTACCGGGCGCGATCATGAGCATCCTCAACATCTCCTCGCTCGAAAGAGCTGTAGAAGCGGGTGTTTCCGAGCCTTCTGAAATTTTAAACCAAACGCGGCAAACGATCATAGCGCGTTTAAAAAAAGATGGCAGCCCCGAAGGCGGCAAGGATGGTATGGATTGCAGCCTCGTATGCTTCGATATGGCAGCGCTTACCATGAGCTATGCAGCGGCCAATAACCCGGTATGGGTGGTGCGCAGCGCCTTGTTAACCGGCAGCATTCCCGAGCTGATCGAGCTCAAAGCTGATAAAATGCCGGTAGGCAAGCACGACAGGGACTCGCAGCCATTCTCACAGCATGAAGTTTCATTGCAGCCGAATGATGTTGTTTACACTTTCACGGATGGCTTTCCCGATCAGTTCGGTGGGCCGCGCGGGAAAAAATTCATGTACAAGCAGCTGAAAGAGCTCCTGCTGGAGATCAGCAGCCTCCCGATGGCGGAGCAGGAAAAGATCCTGAAGGAAAAGTTTACGGGCTGGAAAGCAGATCACGAGCAGGTGGATGATGTGCTGCTGACCGGGATACGGATCTCGGGGAATTGAGCTATATTTGTTATAGACAAAAAAATTCAACATGAAAAGGATTTCCATTATCACCCTTTTATCGCTGATATTTTCCATCGGCGCCAATTCACAGACCGCAGTATCCGGAAGCATTTTCTCCAACACTACCTGGACCATCTCGGGAAGCCCATACATTGTAACGGGAAATGTAGTTCTCTTTAGCGCGGCAACACTTACGATCGATCCCGGCGTAGTGGTAAAATTCGACTCCGCGGCATGCCTTGAAGTGAGGGGAACCTTAAAAGCCATAGGCACCGTAACCGACACGATCGTATTCACTTCTTATTTAAGCTCCCCTTCCATCGGCTGCTGGCAAGGGATCAAAGCAATTTGGACAAGCGCTCCATCAGCTGCAGGCCACCAGGTTACGATGGAATACGTAAAAGGGATGTATGCTCAGCAGTTCATCAACATGGACATCGCGTATAACGGGCCTTATACTTTTAAGCACTGCTATTTTGGGCATAACAATGATGTTAATTATGATGGGGGATCGCCTTCCGCAGTATGGGAATATTGCAATTTCGTTTCCAACAATACCGGGCTCAGCTCCTGCCAGTTTTACGGGCGTGTAAGTAAAAGCGTTTTTATTGGTAATGGCATTGGTGTTAACGGGACAGAACATGTGGACTCCTGCCTTTTCACCAACAACACAATTGCGCTGCAACCTTATGGCTCCACCATCGGCTGCACCATTCAGAACAATGTGAAAGGCGTAGTAAGCGACTTCAACGCCGTGAACAACACCTTCATCAATAATACCGTTACAAATAACGGTACAGGCGTTGAAATAACAAGGTATTTTAACGGCTCCATTAATTTCACCGGAAATACCATCTGCAATAATACCGGCTACAACATCACAAGAAGCGGCACCTTTGCCACCAACGATGCCGACCTCTCCGGCAACTGCTGGTGCTCTACCGATTCGGCCGCTATCCGCGCAAAGATCTATGATGGCTATGTGAACAGCGCATTCGGGCTTGTGAATTTTACGCCAATGGCAGGTTCCTGCCCAAGCATATCTGTTGGCATAGATGAAGCGCCTTCTCAAAGTGCGATGCAGGCTGTTGTTTACCCAAATCCTTTTACCGGCCAGCTCAGGATCTCTGTAGAAAGCACACAGGAGCCTGCGGAAGTTATTTTGTATGACCTCACTTCACGAAGAGTGATGTATGAAAGCTTTACTTCATCAGTGATACTGAATACCGAGCAGCTTGCAAAAGGTATTTACATTTACCAGGTACGCACTGGGAATACTGTCCTGAAGAGCGGGAAAGTAATTAAGCAATAGCAACACAACAATCTTTAAGCAAGCTCAATGATCATTACAAAAAGCGGGTCATGAAACACGTTCAGCTCTTATCAGCTGCTTTGATCCTGGGTTCGTGCGCAGCCCCAAAAATTTATGAAATGACTGCTGGGGAAAAGCGATTTACAGATAGCCTGTCCGTTTCCTGCGACTGCAAAGCCACAATTGAAAAGGACTACGCGGTTGAATATGAAGAGCACCCTGAAGGTATCATTTACCTTGAGCTGAACTACAATGAAAGCAAGCATAACTATTGCATGAACGACAGCATTGAGCTGATGGATCTTTCACAAGGCATTTCGCGCCGCTTTGCAGGTATAATGAGTAACAAACAACATTATAAGAGTATTGCAATCAATTTTTATTCTTCCGGCAATTCCGTTAGCGGGATGGAAACACCAACCTGCGACAGGACTTTTATTTATGATATAGCAGGCAGCAAATTGGTTGATTACCTGGAAAGCAATAGAAAGTAGCTCAATGAAAAAACTCCTTCTTTGCCTCGTAATTTTCACTTTTCATTCCCTGCACGCCCAAAAGCAAGCAACAAGCTTCGACCGGCTGCAGGAGGCACTGAAAGCGCCCGACAGCGTGAGAACCCTTGTGCTCACCAGCTATGATGAGCAACGCAAGCAGCTGCCAAAAGAATTTGTAAAGCTGAAGAACCTGCGGAAGCTTTACCTGGGATGGTGCAAAAATTTTAATTACTCCGAAACATTCGAGCTCTTAGCGCAGCTTCCCAACCTCGATACGCTCGAGCTGTATGCCTGTGACCTGCATGAGCTGCCTGCTTCCATCGGTAAGCTCACCAATTTAAGATCCTTGAAGATCAACCTGAATTACCTCAGGAAAGTATCGCCGGAAATCGGGAAGCTGAAAAAGCTCGAACAGCTCGACCTTAGCACAAATGACCTTCAAACGCTCCCGGAAGAGATCGGAGCGCTGGAACAGCTAAATCAATTATCACTGCAGAGCAATGACCTTGCAGTGTTACCGGCTTTTATCTGCAAACTGAAAAACCTGCAGGTGCTCAATATCTGGGACAACGATCTCACTACACTTCCTTCCTGCATCAGCGATCTTGTGAATTTAAAAACGCTTTCAGTAAGCGGTAACCCATTGGTTAGTGTGCCAACCGGGATCGCTGATCTTAAGCTGGAAAGGCTGTTTATCGGCGGTTACAGCCTCTATCCCTTTCCTTATGAGATCTTCGGGATCACATCCTTAAAGACGCTCGGCATTTTCTATACTGTGATCGATAGCTTTCCCGCAGCCGCGGCCAATCTTACGCAGCTTGAGTCCATCAGCATGGCGGGGATCAGGAGCCTCAACTGGGCCGGGGCATTCAGCAAGCTCTCACAACTGAAGAACCTGAAAAAAATGGATCTCGATTTCGGGGGCTCGAGCGAAATGCCGCCGGAAATTTCAATGCTGACAAGCCTTCGCGAATTAAAATTAGAAGATTCCTGGCGGTCATACGAGGCAATGAAGTACGTTTCAGCTCTTACAAACCTTGTGAAATTACAGTTTGAAGATTACACCGACAGTACTCTTCCACCGGAGATCGGGCAGATGAAGCAACTCCGGCATTTAGAGCTCGGAAAATCAAAACTGACATCGCTGCCGGCCTCAATCGGTAACCTCGACGCGCTTCGCGAGCTCAGCGTTTCGAGCAACTGGGGGCAATCCATTTCCATTCCTAAGGAAATAGGACGGCTCAGCAAGCTTGAAAAATTAACCCTCAGTTACTGCCATATCAAATCGCTTCCGGATGAGATCTGCGAACTGGCAAACCTGCAGACGCTAAACCTCTGGGACAACAGCCTCACTGAATTGCCTGCAGGCATCGGAAACCTGCAAAAGCTAAGTATTCTTTATGCTGAGGGCAACAGCCTTAAAACATTGCCTCGTGGATTATATAGCCTGCTATCCCTGAAACAGCTGGGATTAGCCAACAATGAGCTTACGGAGCTTGACAGTAATATTTATAAATTATCGGCCCTCGAAGATCTCGACCTGGAAGGAAATGTAAATTTAAAACGCCTGCCCGACAGCTTTAAAAATCTCCGTATGCTTAGAGAAGTTGGCCTGTCCAATACGCACATCACTCAGCTGCCTGCATCTCTTCTTAATAACGCTTCAATAACAAATATAACCCTTTGCAAAACCATCATCGATCATCCGGGCGAAATTGACCGTGTATTGAAAGACCGGGTCGAATGGGAATGGGATTGCAGGGACCTGGAAAGAGAGCTCGTTGATTTTGAGAAAAAGTATGGCACAGAAAGCATGAAAATGTATTCGGGGAGGGACACATTGGAACTTGATTATACTTACGCTTACAACGAGCCTCATGTGGTTGATGAGGAATACTGGAAGACGATCAGCATCAAGCTGTTGAAAAGCGATGTCATGAACAATAAGGTATTCACTCTTCCCGATCCTTCCATCATTGCCACTGCTTCTACATACGGCATCTGGAATGACACAGAATACACGCAGCTTCAGGGAGAGGTCCGCGTGCTGGAATCAGGCAGGAGGAAAATAAAGGTTGCGATAACATTAAGCGGAATATACGGAACGCAAGGCGAAAGAGAGGAGCTGCTGACTAAAACGCTGGTATTTCATAAATAAAATAACATGTTCAATGACCTCAATATAACCCTTCTGCTGAACCAGAAGAATTTCGACCACATTCCCGGCAGGCGATTTTATTACAGCCCGCAAACCACCTGGCTTACTGTGATCTTTCTTTCGGCCAGCCTGTTAATGAACATCTATCTCCTGGTGGCCAGCGACCTCACGGTATTCTGGATCCTTAGCATCGCTGTATTTTCGTATTATCTTATTAAAACGCTATCAAAGCTCCTCTTTAAAAACCCGGTGCTGATCCTTGATAAGAATATGCTCTTCTATACAAAAAATGAAAAATGGTACGACCTCTTAAAATGTGATGTTGATGAACGCATCGACGGGCGTTACAATTATTACAGAACGCTTTTCGTTACATGTGAGGAGGAGGACGATTCATTCAGGGAAAACTATTGGTATATTGAATACGACGATGACCTTAAGCGGGCTTTGAAAAAATTTTATCGTTAACCGCTTGCTGTAGAAACCTATGCAAAAAATGGTTTTTCTACACAACATCCCGTACCTTAGAGCTGCAAATACAAATCAATGAAGCTCCTCCTTGCCACGCTCAATGCCAAATACATCCACATGAACCTCGCGGTTCGTCTTTTATACGAATTGAACAAAGAGAACGAAGGGCTGCATTGGAAAGAGTTCACCATCAAGGAGCCGAAGGACGGGATCGCGGATCATTGCAAGGAATACGATGTGGTAGCCTTCAGCTGCTATATCTGGAACATCACGCAAACGCTGGAGGTCTGCAAAAAGATCAAAGCGTTAAATCCCAACATTAAAATATTGCTCGGCGGGCCGGAAGTGAGCTACGACTGGAAAAATGTGATCGCGCTGGAACAGGTGGATTACATCATTACAGGCGAAGGTGAAACGCCATTCAAAGAATTCCTCGATGCATTTCCAAACGTGGAGAACGTTCCTAATTTGGTTTTCAAAACTGCTGAGGGCACAAAGCATAACCCGGAAGCGCCGACCTTCGACCTCAAGAACTTCAGCGGCCTCCGCCCCTACCGGAACGATCCGCCGGAAGAGCTGTTCAACAAAGTCTGCTACATTGAAACATCACGCGGCTGTCCGTACAAATGCGAATTCTGCCTCGCCAGCCTCGATAACAAAGTGCGCTATCTCCCGAACGAAGACATCAAAGCCAATCTCCTCTACTTAATGCAGCATGGCCGCGTGATCAAGTTCCTCGACCGCACCTTCAACATCAAAAAGGATTTCACGATCGACATGTTCAAATTTATCCTGGAGCATCACCGCCCGGAAAATGTGTTCCAGTTCGAGATCACCGCCGACATTGTTCATCCCGATATTATAAAATTCATTCATGACCATGTTCCGCCGGGGCTGTTCCGCTTCGAGATCGGCATCCAGACGGTGAACCAGAAAGCAAACCTCGAGGTAAGCCGCAAGCAGAACTTTGAAAAAACAAAAGGCATCATCCTCTCGCTGCAGGATAAGATCGAGATGCACCTCGACCTCATCGTAGGGCTGCCCCTCGACCATTGGGAAGATATCAAATACAGTTTTGAAGAAGTGTTTAAACTCTTCGCTTCCGAGCTGCAGCTTGGATTCTTAAAGTTCCTGAAAGGCACTCCCGTGCGCGAAAAATATGCGCAGCACGGCTATGTGTTCGACCCGAACCCGCCGTACCAGATCATTGAAAGCAATTACCTTTCAAAGGATCAGCTCGCGCAGATCGTGATGCTGGAAGAAGCGCTCGAAATCTACTGGAATAAAAAGAGGGCGGTAAACACGCTGAAATATATTACGGCACAATACAGCATTTTCGATTTCATGCTCGGACTTGGAAAGCACTTTGGCGCAAGGCATGATTTTCACAAGCACGGCATCATTGATGTGTATGAAAGCATCTACACCTTTGCAGAAAAAAATTTCCCGGATGACCTTATCCTCCGGCAGCTGATCACCATCGATTATTACTTGCAGGCGAAAGCCAAGCCAAAGCCCCTGTTTATAGAGGAGATCCCGCCGGATGAAAAGGGCCGCATCGTAGAGCAGCTCAGCCTCGATCATCCTAAATCCAGGTTTGTGATGCTGCCGCTGAGCTTTGATTTTAATCTCTTCGTTAAAGAAGGAAAGATCGAAGCCGGCATTCACAGCCTGATCATCGGGTACACAGGAACAAGCAAAGCGGAAGTGATCATTCCCGGAGTAAAAGAAACGCTCCTTACAAGCTGAGCAGCCTGCCTGCATCGCCCGCAGCCCGTGGCAAAAATTCACTATCTTTGCAGAAAATCACAGGAATGAAAAAATTAGTACTCGCCGGGATCCTCTTCATTGCAGCCACAGCATTAAAAGCGCAAACCATCAACTGCACAAGCTTCTGCGTATTGGGCATCAGCATCGATACCGCACACGATGAGCTGGACGTGACCATTTATAACGGCGATACCAACAGCGTGAACTACCCAACCGTGGTTGTGACCGATGCCTTAGGAGATACCGTGGGCAACATCGACAATACCTTTTATCTTTTCCTGCACC
Source organism: Bacteroidota bacterium (assembly GCA_025963725.1). Taxonomy (GTDB): domain Bacteria; phylum Bacteroidota; class Bacteroidia; order 2-12-FULL-35-15; family 2-12-FULL-35-15; genus 2-12-FULL-35-15. Next base: position 178,219 of record JAOQAE010000007.1, read on the forward strand.
CTGCCGGCGATACGATCACACACAGCATTTCCACCACGCTTACAAGCTTTCCATCAGGCTTTACAGGAACTGTTTATTTTACCGACCAGGTATGGGATCTTACCTGTTCTTTCAGCTACCCGATGTCGTGCACAGTAGGCGTAAATGAGCTTGCAGCAACCGGCACAGGCATTTCCGTTTACCCGAACCCGGCCAGCGACAACATTACCGTCGACCTCGAAAATCTCCAGAATAAAAATGCACAGATCAGCATTTACGATGTTACCGGCAAGCTCGTGAGATCATACAGCACGGCAGGCAACCGCTTAAGCATTAACAGGGACGGACTTCAAAGCGGCATGTATTTCATCAGCGTGATCGCGGATGATAAGAAGTATACGAGCAAGCTGATCATTAAATAACTGCTCCACCACCCCTGTCCCCTCCTGCGAGGAGGGGAATGCACCGTGCAAGCGAGAACATATTTGCAAAACATACTGACATAGTTATGCAGTATCTGCTCCGGGCTTGGTGGTAAGTCACAGCGAGCCACCTTCTCATTAATAATTTTAGTACTAAACAATTACCGGAGCCGCGCGTGAGGCCTGAAAGCCTGCGATGCCGTGTTGCCTGTGGGAAGGGATCAGGCTTTCTTGTCCGCCGCGGCGGATTGTTTCTTTTTTATCAAGAAAAAAGAAAAACATCCTAAAAAAGAATTTCAGCTTCACCACCCCTAACCCCTCCTGCGAGGAGGGGAATACATTCTGCAAGCGGGAACATATTTGCAAAACATAATGACATAGTTATGCAGTATCTGCTCCCTCCTTTTAGGAGGGCTGGGGTGGTACGAAGCAGCCACCACCCCTGACCCCTCCTGCGAGGAGGGGAATACATTGTGCAAGCAAGAATGCTTCAATAAAAACACGGATAAATTTTAGCAGCATGATTTGCTCCCTCTCCTTTGGAGAGGGTTGGGGTGAGGTCCTTACTTTAGCACACATTTCCGTAAAAACTCCCACACATTTTCTTGCGCTGCGATAATTTTGGGGCTACTTTAGCATTAACCAAAATTTCATCCCCATGAAAAAGATCCTTACGCTGCTCTTCTCGGTCGCTGCACTTACACTTATTGCACAGCCTGCATCATGGATGTCCAAAGGCATTGGCGGAGGCGGCGCACTGTTCTCCCCGAGCATCAACCCGGCAAACAACAACGAATACTACATCTCCTGCGATATGAGCGAGCTGTTCCACACCACCGATTTCGGGCTCAGCTACTCGCAGGTGCATTTCCAGGAATTTACGGGCGGGCACAATTCAAAGGTGTGCTATACAATTACTCCCGGGCTGCTGTATTCCATCAGCTACATGAATGATATCGGCACGCCTGTAAAGAGCACCGACAATGGACTTACATGGAGCACGCTGGCAGGCAATCCCGATCCCGGCTCCGATGTTTACACCATCGATGTGGATTATAATAACCCGACACGCGTAGTGATCTCCACTTACGGTGAGATCTATTTTTCATCCAACGGCGGCACCACCTTCACACAGTTTCATACGGCGCTGAACAGCGGCTCCGGCAATGTTGTGGGCGGCGCATTTTTCGATGCCGCGAATATTTACGTAGGTACGAACGATGGTGTTCTCGTTTCTGCCAATGCAGGGCTTAGCTGGACTACAGCCACTATCACCGGAATTCCTTCAACACAAAATATCTGGAGCTTCACAGCCGCAAAAGTGGGCACAACAACGCGCTTCTTTTGCTTAACAAGTGATCCCGGCGATATTTATGTAGGGCTGCAGGGCTCCGATTATTACAGCTTCTGCAAAGGCATCTATTCCTGCGATTACGGCACAGGCAACTGGGTAAGCAGGCTGACGGGCATCGACCTGCTGAATGATTTCCCGATGTACATCGACATGGCCGGCAATGATATCAATACCGTGTATGTTGCCGGAAGCAATTCCAGCTCCGAGCCCATCGTGATGAAAACAACGAATGCCGGCGGCAGCTGGAGCCATACGTTCATTGCAGCAGGCAACCAGAATATCATTACCGGCTGGAGCGGACAGGGCGGCGACCGCGGATGGAGCTACGGTGAATGTCCGTTCGGGTTTGATGTGGCGGCCAACAATGCGCAGGTTGTGATCTTCGGCGACTTCGGCTTCTGCCATAAAACCGCTAACGGCGGCACAACATGGCAGCAGGCGTATGTGAATACAAGCGGGCAGCATCCCGCCAACGCAAACACACCCGCCAACCAAAGCTATACCAGCGTGGGCATCGAGAACACCACCTGCTGGCAGGTGCACTGGAGCACGGCGAATGATATGTGGGCCTGTTTTTCCGACATCCGCGGGATCCGCAGCACCGATGCAGGAAACAGCTGGTCGTTCAATTACACCGGCAACACGGCCAACTCAACGTACCGCGTGGCGCAAGGGCCAACAGGCACACTGTATGCCGGCACATCCAACATTCACGATATGTACCAGAGCACGCGCCTCACCGATGCGATCCTCGATGCCGCCGATGCAAACGGCAAGCTGATCTACTCCACCAACAGCGGCGCAACATGGCAGAACCTGCATGTGTTCAATCATCCCGTATTCTGGGTTGCGCTCGATCCAAATAACATCAACCGTGCGTATGCAAGCGTGATCAACTATTCCGGGAGCGGTGTTGGCGGCGTGTACAGGTGCGACAACCTTTCGGCGCTGGCATCATCCACATGGACGCTATTGCCGAATCCGCCGCGTACCGAAAAGCATCCTGCCTCGCTCGTGGTGCTGAACGACGGCAAGCTCGTGGCGACCTATTCCGGCAGGCGCAATGCAAGCGGCTTCACCGCAAGCTCCGGCGTTTTTATTTATGATCCTGTTGCAAACAGCTGGAGCGATGTGTCGGATGCGGGAATGTATTACTGGACAAAAGATGTGGTGATCGATCCGAACGATGCAGCACAAAACACCTGGTACGTATGCGTTTTCAGCGGATGGGGCGGCGCGCCGAACGGGCTCGGCGGATTGTACAAAACCACCAACCGCGGCGGCAGCTGGACAAAGCTCACCGGCAGCACGCTCGACAGGGTTACTTCCTGCACGTTCAACCCGAACAATGCAAACGAAATCTACATCACCACGGAAACGCAGGGACTCTGGAAAAGCTCCGATATCAATGCAGCCACGCCTACATTCTCCAACGTAAGCAGCTATCCTTTTCGCCAGCCGGAGCGCGTATTCTTCAATCCTTATAACACCAGTGAAATGTGGGTGACCAGCTTCGGCAACGGCATGAAGATGGGATCGATGTTAAGCACGGGAGAGATCGGGTTCGGTGCGAAAGATGAATTCAGCATCTATCCGAACCCCGCGAAGGATGTATTGAATATCAATACAAACAAATCCTCAACTCTTGAGATCTATAATACACTGGGAGAAAAGGTCATGATGCAGCAGCTGGCACCGGGAACTAACGCGGTTACAATTTCAGGCCTTTCGAAGGGGATGTATTTTGTGACGGTGATCACAGAAGGAAAACGAAGTACGGAAAAGTTGCTGAAGGAGTAATCATCGTCAACCACCCCTAACCCCTCCTGAGAGGAGGGGAATGCACCGTGCAAGCGAGAATGACATTATTCATTTAGAGAGAAGGCATAAATGTTAGCGGGATGTTTTGCTCCCTCTCCTTTGGAGAGGGTTGGGGTGAGGTTCTCATGCAGTATGCGTCAACTACGGAAACTTCACACCATCGCAATCCATACAATTGATCGTAGGGATCACAGAATTGTATTTGCTGCAGATCGCTTCCAGGAATTTATTCGCGATAAGTGAATAGCCCTTCTGGTTCGGATGATAGCCATCGAGGCTGAAAAAGCCGCCTGTTACAAACAGCTCGTTGAGGTCGGTGCCGTTCCATTTAATTCCTGCCTTCACGGAAGTGAAATAGCTGTACATGTCAACAAATGCAAGGTTGTACTGTGCAGCCTTCTGGGCGATAATGCTGTTGTACTGACTGATCGCATAATCGATCTCATACACTTCTGTGCTGTCGAGCGCATAACGGTCATTGATCGTGTTCACCAGCAATCCGTATTTATTGCATTTCATCGAATCGAGCGGCACGGAAAGCGTGATGTATTCTCCTGCATGCAGCTGGCGAAGCCCGGTAGAGCTGGAAGGATCATCGATCACAAAGCCGTTCCTGCCGGCAGCGAAATGAATGTTATCAAGTCCGGCGTAAGCATCGTTCAACGTATCTGCCTGTCCCTGCGTGATATTCGCATTGTCCCAAGCCACAAGCGTGTAGTAAGGAAAGTTCCTGAAATCAGGGATGTTGGCGATCACGCCTTTTGCGCCGTTGGCCGTTAAGCCCTGCAGCAGCGAATCAAGATACATGGAAAATGTAGCCGGAGAAGGGATCGTGCCATTGGTTCCGCCGCTGGCTGCATAATTGAAAATGTCTTCCATTCCCACCCATGCAGTAATGAACGTAGCATTCTGGTTCTTTGCATCCGAATACATCGTGGAGCTTCCGGGTGTGCTGGCGATCCTGTTGTAATATGGATTTTTATTTCCTGTGGGCGAGAACGGATCACCGAAGGAAGGATTGAAATAATCGGCAATAGTTGCATACGGAACAACAAAGTCCTGGATGCTGTTGCCTGCAAGCCCCGACAAATATGGCGTTGCCGCAGTAAGAGAAACCTGTGCTTTCAGCGGCGATAAGGATGTTACGCCTTTGCAATCTGTTTTGTTCCCAAGATGGCTCGCGGTGATGAACCAGCTTTCCCAGGGTTTGCTGTTAAGCCCTAAGCCCGAATTATCCGGCATCAGCACCTGGCTGAAAGGGCCGCCGCCAACAAGCTTGAACTGTTCGGCAAGCAATGCGGGGATCGATAAGCGCTGTCCTTTCATGTACAAGGCGCCATCCTGGTAGCCTGCCATGTAATTGCCACCGATAGCAACCGTCCTGTAAAAATCGGCATCGCCGGCTTTTGGCTCCGGGCCGTGCAGGTCGGGAGTGCAGGAAGCTGCAAGTAGCGCAAGTGATACAGCAGCAAGGGAAAGGCGTGACAAGGACATCGTTTTCATCGTCTTAAAATAATTTTATACCATTGCGGTGAGGTTCACGGCTTCAACCGCTGTAATTTCAGGAACAGAACGCCTGATCGTTTCTTCAATTCCCGCTTTCATGGTCATCATGCTCATGGAGCAGGATTTGCATGCGCCCAGCAATTCAAGCCGCACAACATTCTCCGGCGTTATCTCCACCAGCGATACATTTCCGCCGTCAGCCATCAGGTACGGGCGGATCTGCTCCAGGGCATCTTCAATTCTTTTTGTTAATTCAACCATTATCTATTACGAATTACGAATCTTTACTAATTTACGAAATACGAATCTATTGCGTCATTGCGAGGAGGTACGACGAAGCAATCTCACCCTGCTAATTACTAATCTATACTAATTTACGAACTACGAATTTTTATACGTGAGCACTAATCATTATTATTTGCAGTATCCATTCCCCTCTTGAGAGGGGCCAGGGGTGTGTTCTCTTAATTTCCACACCCAAAATTAACCCTCTACGAACTACAAACTTCCAACTACAAACTATTAACTCACCAGCTCTTTACTTGCGCGCTTCGCATTCACAATAGAAACCTGTTGCGCTACATTGCTTGCCATTTCCATGAACGCGATCGACTGCGGAGTCCCATCCTGCATTACTGCCGGGCGGCCTACATCACCGGCTTCACAAATGCTCTGCACCAGCGGGATCTCGCCCAGCAAAGGCACACCCAGCTTTTCAGCCAGCATTTTCGCCCCATCCTTACCAAAGATATAATATTTATTGTTCGGGAGCTCGGCAGGAGTGAAATAGGCCATATTTTCAACGATGCCCAGCACCGGCACATTGATCTGCGCCATCTGGAACATTCCAACTCCTTTTTGTGCATCTGCCAGCGCCACATTCTGCGGCGTGCTTACGATCACCACTCCGTTCAACGGAATAGCGCCTACGAGCGACAAATGAATATCGCCCGTTCCCGGAGGTAAGTCGATGATCATATAATCCAGCTCGCCCCAGTCGGCATCGGAGAACATTTGCGTAAGCGCTTTTGCGGCCATCGGCCCACGCCATACGATTGCCTGGGATGTATCTGCAAAAAAGCCGATCGATAACAGTTTCACGCCATAGCTTTCTACCGGGATGATCTTATTTACGCCGTCGATCACCTTGATCATCGGCTTTTCATGGATCACATCAAACATAATGGTTTGGGATGGCCCGTAAATATCGGCATCCACCAGTCCTACGGAAGCGCCCTGCTTTGCCAGCGCTACGGCAAGGTTGGAGGCAACTGTGGATTTCCCAACACCGCCCTTACCGGATGCAACCGCAATGATATTCCTTACTTTCGGCAGCAAGGGCCCCGATTTCTTATTTCCCGTAACATCCGCTGTCATGTGCACTTTCACGATCGCTTCCTTGTCAACGAAATGCAGCACCGCGTTTACGCATGCCTTGTGGATCATATCCTTCATCGGGCAGGCAGGCGTGGTAAGCACAACGGTGAAATTCACATTCTTCCCCTCAACTTCGAGGTCCTTGATCATGCCAAGGGTCACCAGGTCTTTTTTAAGATCCGGATCATCTACATTCTTTAATGCTTCTAATACTTGTTCTTTTGTAATGCTCATCGCTGAAATGTCCTGTTATTTTGAGCTGCAAAGATACGGATTTTATGGCATGCCTTCTCGCGGAACAACAACAAAAACAGGGAAAGGAGGATTCAGGGCTGCTCTTTATGCGAACGGATCCTTTTCGATAAAACCCTGGCCGGATTTTCAATGAATTTCCAGAATAGAGCGGCGAAAAGCAGGGATGCGGCCGCCGCAACAACTACCAGGCCCAGCTTTGCCGAAGTGCCGCTGATATAGCGCGATAAAAGATATATGATATTCCCTCCTATAAACCCATGCGTTAAATACAGCGAATAAGAGATCGCGCCGAAGCGGTCCGATACTTTATTATTCACCTCTGCGTAAAGGATACAAAGCACTGTTATGGCCGAAAACGCTGCGATCTCCACAGTAAAAAGCATCGCTGTGCCAATGCAGCAGAGTGCGATGAATGCAAGGCCTGCCCTGGAGCTGAGCTTTCCGGACTTCATTGACATCAGAAGAATACCCTGCAGGAAGATGGGGGCATAATGGAACACCAGCCTGTTATCAGTAAAGATAAATGCGGAGGCGCCGAACAGGGCCAGTGCTGCATAAAAGATCCATTTATTACCGGATGAAAGAAAAAAATGAATGATGCCCGCAACAATATAAAACTGGAATTCAATGGCCAGCGTCCAGTAAATTATATTATACCATTCGTATTCCGAAAATGGGATCACATAAAAAATATGGTAGAGGAACCTTTCGGCATTGAATTCAAATGGCTGATGATTCTTCAGCGCAAAAGCCAGCGCAGTCAGCAGCACCAGGAAAATAGAAATAATGTATGGGATCTCGATTCGTATGAACCTGCGAAACAGGTAGCGGTGCAGCTCAACCGGCTTAAAGCGGTCCTTGATCAGCGACAGCGGGATCACGAAGCCTGAAATGACAAAAAAAATAAAAACGCCGTTGGCTCCCGACTCGCCCAGCCTGTGAATTGCGCTGTCTGCCGGAAACAGGCTTCCGCGAAAATCGCTGTAGCAGGTAAAATGATTGAGGCATACGAAAAGAGCGGCGATGCCTCTGAGGATATTTATGGTTGGGAAATACGCTCTCAATTACTTAGTCGTTTCTTCAGCCTTGCCGCTTCCCTGCAGGTCCATCCGCACACGGTACGCGATGCCTACATTAAAAACAGGATAGCTTTTCAGCGTTGTGAATACGGGATTCACATACGTAAGGTCCTTTGTTCCATAAGTGTATTGCAGCGGGTTCCTCGAAGTGGAATAGCCCGCTTCCGCAAACAGGAGGATCTTTTTGTAAACAAACCAGTCTACAAACAGCTTCACCTGCTGCTCGTCATAGCGCACATAATCATAATTACTTTTCCGGGATAGGCTGAACGAGCGTGTTGCCGATTTAAAGCAAAGCCCCGTGTACAATTTATCTTTGATGATGTTGAATTCCAACCTGTAATTGGATGGAAGAATTCCATACAGGTTCACACGGCTATTGATCTTCCAGTCGACACCAACCAGCGGCATAAAGAAATTCCCGAATGCTTCACGGTTATAATACAAGCCGAGCTTTATTTTCAGCTTATCATTCGGCACATAATACTGCAGGAAGATCCCGCCAAGCTGCCAGTCGTGCGGGCCGATCTTTCCCCTGAAATCCGACGCCAGCTTCGGCACGCCGATCACAATCGTCTCCCACTTTTTGTTCTTGGCCACGAATTTAAATCCCAATGGAAGCGACACGCTCGACAGCCGGTACGAATAAGATGAATCGGGTGAAATGGTGGAGTTCATGGTTTCACCGTTGAGGCGCACCATTAATGTATTGCCGTTCTTAAACACCTTCGGCAGGAAAAAACTCAGGAAGTAATCCCCGGTTGTATTCTTTTGGCCAGCTGCGCTGTCTTTGTAAGCCGACGAAAAGGTTTGATAATTAGCGCTCAGGATATCCGCGAAAGGCTGGGAAAAGCCTCTTGCTGTCATAAGCAGGGCAAGCGTTAAAAGCAAGGCATTTTTTTTCATGGTCTGTGGTAATCCGTGTGAATTACTAACAAAGAAAGAAAAAAATACCGGATCTGCAATTAGTGTTATCCATTATTTGATCTTCGCCTGGCTTTGCTTTTCAGGTGTTTTGTGAAACCTGATGCCGATCATGAGCTCATGTGTTCCAGTGCTGTATTTCTTAATGTTGGTCATTGTAAAATCATACGAGTAGGCAAAGGTGATGTTCTCCTGCATCGTGAATCCGATCATTGCCGAAACCGCATCGAGGTAGCGGAACGCGCCTCCGATCCATACCTTGTCCTTGTAAATGGCACGCAGGCCAAGGTCGAACTGCACAGGCGCCGGCTGCACATATTTAACGCAGGCCGATGGCTCCAGCTTGAAGTTGGCGCCAAGATCGAACTTGTAGCCTGCCGTTGCATAATAGTGTGTTGCCAGCCTGCTTAAGCCGGTGTATGAATAATCGTAGAACTTGATCCTGTTCTGCAGGATCTGCGGAACGCTTGCACCCACATACCATTTTTTATCGGTGGAATAAACATAAATGCCCGCGCCGAAATCCGGCGTGATCATCTGCTCCACGCCTCCGCTGATCACATTATCGTGCGGATCGTGCAGGGTGATCTTGGAGCCATCCACCATGAACTGCAGCAAGCCGGCCGAGATCCCAAGGGAAACCCTCACCTTCTCCGCCACTTTTAAATGATAGGCATAAGAAAGATAAAATCCCGTTCTTCTTGTAGGCCCTACAATGTCTGTAAACAATAAGCCTCCCAGCCCCATCTTCCGGTTCTTCGTAGGCCCGTTCACACTCAGCATATACGTGCGCGGCGCATCCGTGATCCCGATCCACTGGTAGCGGTTGTTCGACATGCCCTCGTAATACGGGTTGCTGCCGCCTACTGCCGGGTTCATCGGGTAATCGTTGAGCATGTAATTGCTGTAATGCGGCAGCTGTTGTGCATTTAGCTGCACTGTTGCCGCAACAAGTATGAACAGGAAGAATATTTTTTTCACTTCTTTTATTTTTTTATCCCCCTCTCCTTTGGAGAGGGGTTAGGGGTGAGGTTTTTAATCTTTCTTTTTTCTAATGCACTATCTGAGGATCGTGATCGGGCCGGTGTATGCATCCGGGAACAACGGATCTTTCAGGTCTATGATATAATAGTACGATCCCACAGGCAATTCTTTTCCTTTGTATGTTCCTTTCCAGTGTTCCTTGTAGCCTACAGACTGAAACAGCAATTCGCCCCAGCGGTTGTACACCTCAACAACACAGTTCGGGAACAGCTCTATTCCATCAATGAGCCATTCATCGTTATCGCCATCGCCGTTTGGTGAAATACCATCAGGGATCACAATTGCAGGCAATACCGTAACGGTTACCGAATCGCTCACCGAGCAGCCCTGCGGCGTGGTTACCGTAACCGTATAAGTAGTGGTTGCAGTTGGTGTTGCCGTAGGATTAGAGCTTGTTGCATTGTCGAGGTTCGGGATCGGGCTCCAGGAAAGGGTGGTTCCCGATGAGCCGGTCGGACTGCCACCCAGCACCGTGCTTGTGCCTATCACGATGGTTACATCGCTTCCGGCATTAGCTGAAGGCAACACATTTGATGTAACAGTGATCGTATCGCTTGCCGTACATCCGCTGCCGTTATCGGCCACCACATAATAGCTGGTTGTGCCTGTTGGCGGAGTTACCGATACTGTTGCAGTGTTTCCGACCACAGTGTTCGCAGGCATTTCAAACCATTGGAAGCTTATGCCGGTCGGACTGCTTGCCGAGAGCATGATCGAACCGTTCTGGCAGAACGTGGTATCATTTCCTGCAGAAACAAGAATGCTCTGGTTCGGAACAAGAACGCTTGTATCGGCTATCGTACAGCCATTGCCATCCGTCACATCTATAATGAACATTCCACCGCTAAGCCCTGTAAGGTCTTCCGTGGTTGCCGTTGAGCCAACGCTCCACTGGTAGGTATAGGTGGATGTTCCGCCTGTTACGGTTACATCGATGGCCCCGTCGCTCAGCGTATTACAGCTTGGGTTGGTAACAGCGCTGCTGATCGTTAACGCCGTTGTTTGGATCAGCGTTGTGGATTGCGTTGCGGTACAGCCCTGTGCATCGGTAACAGTTACAGTATAAGTATTCGCAGCAAGGCCGGAAGCCATTGCAGCATTTCCGCCCGAAGGCGACCATGCGTATGTATAGCCAAGCGTTCCGCCCGAAGGGATCACGGCGATGGAGCCTGTTGTATCGCCGTTACACAACGGATCTACCGAAGTTGCCAGGCTGAAGCCGATCGAATCAGGCTGTGTGATCGTTGTCATTGCAACGGAAACACATCCGTTGGCACCTGTCACCACCACCGCATAGCTGCCTTCGCAAAGCGCTGTTGCTGTTGGAGTGATTTGCGAGCCGAGGTCGTTCCAGGAATAAGAGTAAGGAGCAGCGCCGCTCAGTACCGTTACTGTTGCCGTTCCGTTGCACATCGCATTACAGCTCACGTTGGTTGATGAGATGCTGAGTGACGGGCCGTTCTGGCTGTTCACCGGGATCACCGCATTTATAGAGCATCCTGCTCCATCGGTGATCAGCACAGAGTATAATCCTGCGCTTAATCCTGAGATGGCAGGAGTTACAGGGCCGGTACTCCAGAGATAGGTATATGTTCCTGTGCCGCCTGTCGGCGAAAGCGTGATCGCTCCGTCGCTTGCTCCGCAGGTTGCCGCAGTCACTACCTGGTTCGTTACGATCGGCGCAGGCTCGGTGATGGTCACCGAATCCACGATCGAGCATCCGCTTGCATCGGCTACCTGCACGAAATACACTCCTGCATCCAGGCCGCTCAGTGTCGGGCTTGTTGCTCCGCTTGCGATCCACAGATAAGAATAAGGGGCTGTTCCGCCGGAAGGCGTTATACCCGTTACAGCACCATTGCCGGCGCCATTACATGCAATGTTCGTTGAAGTGATCGCAAGGCTGGATGGACCGCTTGTATTGCTTACAGGAATGCTGAAGCTGGACACGCAGCCGGAGTTATCCGTAATGTTCACCGTGTATAACCCTGCTCCCAATCCTGTTGCATTCGCTGTTGTCTGGCCGTTGCTCCACAGGTAAGTGTATGGCGCTGTTCCGCCTGTTGGCGCTGCTGTTGCCGACCCGTCGAACACGCCGCAGGTGGCATTGGTAACAGTTGCATTTGCCGCTACGGCAGGTGAAGCGGTAACAGTTGTGCTTGCTGTTGTGAAGCATCCGTTCGCATCGGTGATGGTTGCCGTATAAACGCCTGCTGCGAGTGAGCTTGCAGTATCGTTTGTTTGTCCGGCAGGGTCATCCCACTGAATGGTGAATGGAGCGGTGCCCGAAGAAATGGTGAGGTACGCCATTCCTGTATTTGCATTGGAGCAGGTAATGTTTGAAGATGCCGCTGTTATCGTTAATGGTGTCGACTGGCTCACAACAAACGAATCCAGCTTTGTACAGCCGTTGTTATCGGTGATGGTTACCGTGTAGGTTCCCGGGCATAAGCCGGAGATCGTCGGTGTTCCCTGTCCTGTGATCGGGCCCGGCGACGGTGCTGCCCACACGTACGAATAGCCCGGTGTTCCGCCGCTTGCAGCGAGCGAGATCACACCGTTGCAAACATTGCTGCAGATCGCGCTGGTAACAGTTGCGTTGGATTGGATCGGCGCCGGCTCATTGATCGTTACCGGGCTGAAATGGATACATACATTGGAATCGGTGATCGCTACAAAATAGTTTCCTGCGCAGAGGTTGATCGCGGTATCATTTGCAGTCGGAGGCGTGTTATTCCAAAGATACGTAAACGGAGGAGTTCCGCCGATCGGCACCACCGAGCCTGACCCGTTGCAGAATGTATTACAGGTGGCATCAATTGTTGAAACCGTTTCACCTGTTACACCGCCGGAGTTGTTCATGGCAAGCGTGAAGGTGGAATCACAGCCGTTCACATCCGTTACGGTAACATCGTACAAGCCGGCACATACCGAAGTCGCATTCGGCGTTCCCTGTCCGGCAGTCGGCGCAGGAGCCCAGAAATAAGTATAGCCCGGGGTTCCTGTCAGCGGGTTTACAGTCATCGTTCCGTCGCATACACCGCAGTTGGCAGGCGTGCTGGAAACGGCGATATCGATCGGCGCAGGATTAATCACGGTAACATTTTGCGTAACGGTGCAGTTATTGGCATCGGTAACAATTACCGTGTACACATTCGGGCAAAGGTTGGTAACCGTTTGTGTGGTCGCCCCTCCGGCCGACCAGGAATAGGTGTATCCGGCAGTTCCTCCCGCAGGAGTTGCAGTCACCGATCCGTTGCAGCTATTGGTACAGGTCGGGCTCGTGCTTGTTGGGTTCGCGCTCAGCACCGGCGGATCGATCAGCGTAAAGTTCTGGGTATTTGAACATCCGAGCGAATCGGTTACCATCAGTGTAAAGGCGCCTGCGCAAAGGTTGCTTACCGCGGTTGTCCCGTTGCCGGTGATCACACCCGGGCCCCAGCTGTATGCATACGGTGCTGTACCGCCGGTTGGCGCTGCCAACGCAGTTCCGTTGCAGGCATTGTTACAGGTTGCATTGGTGAAGGTCACATTCGGAATGATCGCCGGAGGCTCCGTGATCACGATCGGCAATGGCGAGGAAGTACATCCGTTGAGATCGCTTACCGTTACATTGTATGTTCCTGCGCAAAGCGCGGAAGCTGTATCGTTATTCGGCAGGCCGGCCAGCGACCATGCAAAGCTGTATCCCGGTGTGCCGCCCAATGGGGTCACCACAGCAACTCCATCGCAGGTACCGTTGCAGCTTGCATTGGTATGCGATGTTGTGGTGCTTAAAGGAGGCGGCTCGGTGATCACTATTGTATCCATCGCGGTACAGCCGTTGGCATCGGTAACAGTAAGCGAATACTGCATCGGGCAAAGGTTTACAAGGTTCGGCAATGGGAAGGTCGGACCAAGCGGCGGATTCGGCAGCCAGCTGTATGTATATGTCCCCGCACCTGTACCGCCTGTAGCGGTAGCGGTAGCTGTTCCGTTGCAGGCTGCATTACAGAGCACATTGGTAGTTGCAACAGATACCGTAAGTGTAGGAGGCGCTGTGATATTGATGGTAAGCGTAGTATCACATCCGTTTGCATCGGTTACAATATAGGTATATGAACCGGCGCATAAATTTGTTTGCGAGGCGCCTGAAGGCGCACCGTTAAACAGGTAGGTGTAGCCGCCTGCACCGCCTGCAGGGCTTAGTGTGATAGAGCCGTTGCAGGTTCCGCCGCAGCTTTCATTTACAATTACCGGGTTCGGTGAAATCAGAACAGGGTTAAAGATGGTTGCCGTGTCGATCGTGATACAGCCTGCCGCATCCGTCACTGTTACCGAATAGGTTACCGGGCCGCAAAGTGCGGTGATCGCAGGAGTTCCATCCCCTGCCGCGTTTGGCGACCAGTCGTACGTATATCCGGGCGCGCCTCCGCTGGCAACAACCGTTGCTGTTCCATCGCAGGCATTGTTACAGGATACATTGGTATGCGACATTACAAGCGTTGGCCCGTTAATGTTGCTGATGAGGTAATTGAAATTATACGCACAGCCTGCAGCATCTGTAATGGCTAACGTGTAAGCACCCGGCAATAAAGCGGATGCTGTTGCCGTTCCCTGCCCCACAATTAACCCGGGGCTCCACAGGAAAGTATAAGCGCCGGTTCCGCCGGTTGGTGCAACAGTGATCGTTCCATCAGCCAGCAGGCAGTTCGCGTTTGAGATGGTGGGGTTATCAATTACAGGAGGCGGCTCTGTGATGATCACCGAAACTGTATCCGTACACCCTTTCGCGTCAGTAACTGTTAATGTATAAGTTCCGGCACACAGGCCTGTTGCAGTTGCAGTTGTTTGCACAGGTGATGTGCTCCAGGAATAAGAGTATGCACCCGTTCCGCCTGTTGCTGTTGCTGTCGCTGTTCCGTCGCAGGTAGCGCCGCAGCTTGCATTGGCATGTGTTGCAGTTACATTCAGGATCGGCGGGTTGGTAAAGGTTACGGTATCGGTATTCAGGCAGCCGTTGGCATCAACCACAGTTACCGTGTAGGAGCCTGCACATAAGTTGGTAACGGTTTGCGTAATACCCGCAGTACCTGCGCTATCTACCCACAGGAAAGTATATGGAACCTGTCCGCCGGCCGCATTCGCTGTCGCGATCCCATCGCAGGCACCGAAGCAGCTTAGTGTTGTGTTTGATGTGGTGATAGTTATTGTGATAGTTTGCGCAATTGTTACGGAGCTTGATGCCACGCATCCGTGTGCATCGGTTACGGTTACGGTGTAGGTAACGTTCGGACAAAGCCCTACCGCGGTTGGCGTGGTTTGCGCTCCGGCATCGCTCCAGACATAGGAATACGGAGGAGTGCCGCCCGACGCAGTAACAGTGGCCGTTCCGTTACACACGTTACAGCTCGATGTGGATCCGGTGATAGGGGCGGTAAGCGGCGAAGGCTGTGTAAGCACCACCGACATGTTCGAGGTACAGCTGTTTGCATCTGTAGTGATCAGTGAGTAGGTGCCTGCACATAAATTCGTAATTGTTGGTGTGCCGTCGCCGACAGGGTTAAGCGGCAGCCAGTTATAGCTGTAAGGAGGTGTCCCGCCTGCAGCTGCAGAGGTTAAAGATCCGTCACAAACGCCGGAGCAGCTGATAGGAACAGCTAAGCTCGGGTTGCTGAACAGCTGCGGAGGCGAAGTGATCGTTACCGTGCCTGTGGCTGTACAGTTATTGGCATCCTTTACAGTTACAGTATACACACCGGCACATAAGCCGGAAACAGAGGATGTTGTTGCTCCGCCCGGCGACCATGAATAAGTGTAGCCCGGAGTTCCGCCGCCTGCAATTACAGAGGCTGTTCCGTTACACATTCCAAAACAGTTCACGTTGGTGGAGCTGGTTACCACTGTAAGCGGTGTTGGCTGTGTAACTGTGATGCTCACCACTTTCACACAGTTATTGGCATCCGTTACGGTGAGTGTATAAACACCTGCGCACTGGTTGGTGATGGATGAGGTTGTTTGTCCGCCCGGCGCCCACGAAAAGGTATATGGCGGAGTTCCCCCGGAAATGGTGGATGTGATCGTTGAGTTGCAGTCGCCGTTGCATAAAAGCGCAGTTGCGCTTAATGTGGCATTGAGGATGTTCGGCTGGGTGATATTTACCGTTTGCGTTTTTGTACAGTTATTCGCATCGGTAACGGTTACGCTGTAAAGGCCGGGACATAACCCTGATATGCTTTGGGTATTCGCCGTAAAGCCTGCAGGGCCTGTCCATGCATAAGTATAGCCCGGGGTTCCGCCGGCCGGATTTGCCGTTGCGGTTCCATTGCAGGCGCCGTTACACAGTACATTCGTTTTGGTGATGCTCACAGTCAAAGCCGGAGGCTGCGTTATGGTAACACACTCCATGGTATCGCAGCCGCGGGCATCCGTTACTGTAATGCAATAATTCCCTGCCCCTAATCCTGTAATGTTCGGGGTGCCATCCCCCGTTGGATTTCCCGGAGTCCAGTTATAAGTGTATGGCATTGTTCCGCCTGTAGGCGCTGCTGATGCTGTTCCGTTCAGATCGGCAAAGCAAAGCACATTGGTGCTTGTAGGGTTTGGAATAAGCAATGCAGGCTGTGTGATCGTTACGGCCGCTGTATCGCTGCAGCCGTTGAGATCACCCACCGTTACCGTATACGAGCCTGCGCAAAGGCCGGTAACATTAGGTGTTCCGTCGCCGGCCGGACTTCCGTTCCAGTTATAATTGTATGGGATCGTACCGCCGCTGACAACAGCCGTGGCAGTACCATCACATACGTTGAAGCAGGAAGTGCTGACGCCGGTGGCCGAAGCTACGAGAACTGCCGGCTCGGTGATCAGCACGGAGTCGAGTTTTGTACAGCCGTTTGCATCGGTGATCGTAACCGTGATCATTCCTGCGCAAAGCGAGCTTACCGTATTGGTGGTGGAATTGGTATTGGTAACAGATCCGTTGGACCAGGCATAGATGTACGGCGGCGTTCCGCCCGATACGGTTGCCGTAGCGGTCCCGTTACAAACACCTCCGCAGGTTGCATTGGTATGGGAAAGCGTAAGCGTAAGAACCGGAGGCTGTGTAATGGTGGTGTCGAATGTTGCGGTACAGCCGTTTGTATCGGTTACGGTAACTGTGTAATTGCCGGGGCACAGGTTGGTGATGGTTGGCGTGCCCTGCCCGGTGAATACATTCACGCTCGCCCAAACGTAGGTATAGCCCGGGGTTCCGCCGGAAGGGCTCACTGTCGCAGAGCCGTTGCAGAAGCCGTTACAGCTAACCATATTGGCATTTCCCGGGGCCACCAGCAGGCTTGGCTGCGTGATCACTACAATCGCAGAGCTGTCGCGGCATCCTCTCGAATCCGTTACGGTTGCCGTATAGCTTCCCGCACAAACGTTGACCGCCGTATCGTTATTGCCGAGCCCGCCCGACCAAGTATAGGAATACGGAGGCGTTCCTCCCGTTTCATCCACATCGATAAAGCCGTTGCAAACACCAAAGCAGGTTGGTTTTGTTGAAAGCGCTTCAAAATCATTCAGCGGTGGCGGCTCACCTACAGAAATAGAGCAGAAATGCACAACGGTTACCCCGCCTATGATCTCGGTAACTTTTACAGTATTTGTACTGGCGCTGAGGCCCGTAATGTTAGCTGTACCATCTCCCGTAGGAGTAGCTGCGAAATTCCAGTCGAATACGGGTGCGCCCGAGCCGCCTGTAACAACAACATGCGCAGCCCCGTCGGAAAACGAGTTACAGGTTACGCTATCCGCTGTAAGCGTAATGGTAAATTGAGGAAATACGCAGGTAACGGAGTTCTGGGCCTGAGTGGTTACGCCAACGCCTCCATATCTCATTCCGCCCGACCTGAAGCTGGTGGATGAAGAATCAGGGATCATCAGCATGGAATTATCTGCATTCAGTGTTAAGTTGGAAGAGCTCCCGAAATCCCATGCTTTCCTTACAGTTACCTGTGAAGTGCCGAGGTCGAGCGAGCGCGGCTGTGAAGAGTTCCCGATGAAGGAGCCGCAGACAACGAGCTTGTTATTGGTGTTCAATGAGCCTTTGAGCAGTGTTATGCTTACATCAGGGGCCGTTGAAAGCTCATCGCCGAGCGTCCAGGCGCCGGTCCCGTTAAATGTCCAGTTGCCGTATATGGTAACTCCTGCGGTTGAAATGATATTGACTGCAGAAGAAGAAGTAAATTCGGTCAGGCCTTTAAAGCCATTGGTAAGCAAGGGAGACAGCGTATATGAGCCTGTAACGCTGAGCTTTTTGCTGGTCACACCTGCAAAGATGGCCTTCTCGTCGATCCCCGCCCAGCTTATGCTTTTGCAAAAGCCGTTCGCAGTAAGCATTACCCGCTGCTCTTCAGCTGAAAATGAATGCTGGTCAAAGAAAACATCGTCGTTTACCGTTGGAACCGAAGCACCGCCAGTACCGCCGCTGGCCGCCGACCAATGCGCCGCCTCATTCCAGGAGCCTGTGCCACCCACCCAGTAACGGTTGGCAGCGTTCAGGCCAAGGTTAAATAAAAGCAGCAGGCTTAATGTGACAAGTAAATTTTTTTTCAAAACTATCGTGTGTTTAGGAGTGATTTGGCCCATATATTCAATTACTTACAAATATGCTATAAATACCCGAAATATAAAAATTGAAGAGAAAGGTTTTTAACAGGATCATGTTAGTTCAATGAAAAGATGCGCTCCCGGCTCTGAAGGTTGCTTTTACTGCCCAAAGAGCCCTGAAATAAAGTGGCATCTTTTTGTAACTTTTCCGGTAACGCCGCGTCACATCCTAAAAAACGGATAAAGAGAAAAAGCAGCATGTTTAATTAAAAGATCCGCAGGCTGTAACTATTTTAAAAACCCGGACGTCACATTCAAAAAAACACGAAAACTCTAAAAAACCATGAATACTAAATCCATCAAATCCAAACTTTACGGACTCTTGCTTCTTACAGGTATTTCCGTATTCTCTGCCGGAGCACAACAAAACAGGAGCGTTGGCGATTTTACCGGGATAAAGGCCGGCGACTCATTTAAGATCGTGCTTACACAAGGCGATGCAAACACTGTAAAGGTGGATGCCCCTGAAAATGTAATGGCGCAGATCAAAACAGAAGTAAAGGACGGGATCCTGGTTATTTCCAGCGAAGGAAACATTAAAACCGACAAGGACATCACCATTTCCATAAGTGTTAAAACACTGAACAGCCTTGATGTTTCAGGCGCAGCGGAGGTAAGCTCCTACAACCAGCTGAACTGTGATAAATTAGCGCTGGAATCAAGCGGTGCCGGCGAGGTTCACCTCGACGTAAAAGCGAATGAGCTGAAGGCGAACATAAGCGGCGCAGGCGATGTAACCCTGAAAGGGACAGCTCAAAGCCTCGAAGCCAGCGTTTCAGGCGCAGGCGAACTGAAAGCGACCAACCTTGAAGCCGACAAGGCCAAGATCAAAGTATCCGGCGCAGGCGATGCCAAGGTATATGCCAAACAAAGCATCGATGCCGAAGTTTCGGGCGCAGGCGACATCATCTACAAAGGCAACCCGGTTGAACGCAATGTGAACATCAGCGGCGCAGGATCTGTTCGCGAAAGCAAAAGCGGAAACGGCGAGGAAACGGCAAGCGATACTACCAAGATCCGCCTCGGAGGCAAGAACTACATGATCATCGGCGATGATGACAAAGACCGCAGCGAAGAGGTTCACAACGCAAAAGATTCCATCCACGACTATAATTCCGATTTCAAGCACTGGAACGGCATCGAGCTCGGCGCAAACGGGTTCATGGATTACAAAAATAGCTTAGAGGCTTCTGCAGGCGCCAGCTTCCTGGAGCTCGATTATGCAAAGTCGTACCAGTTCGGACTGAACCTCTTTGAAAAAGATTTCCACGTCTACAAAAATTACGTCAACATTGTGACCGGCTTAGGGTTTAACTTCAACCACTACGCATTCGCCAACAGCGTTACGCTGAACCCCGATACAAATTATGTGTGGGCAAGCAACGACAGCATCCGGTACCGGAAAAACAAATTGAATGTGAGCTATGTGAGGGCGCCATTGATGCTGGAGATCAACACCAGCAAAAACCCGAAGAAGAACTTTCACATTGCAGGCGGAGTGGAATTTGCTTACAGGATCCACGCAGTTACCAAGCAGCGCTTCGACCTGAACGACAGGCACCACCGCATCAAGCAGCGCGATGATTTCAACCTCGAGCCATTCAACATAAACCTGCTGGCCCGCATAGGCTATAACAATGTAACAGTGTATGCAACATACGGCCTGAACAGGATCTTCAAAAAAGACCAGGGGCCGCAAATATACCCGGTAGGTGTTGGGATCTGCTGGACCATGTAAAAGAAAGTTTAGTTTAGTTAGTTGAGTCCCCCGGGCGTAATGTTCCGGGGGATTTTTTGTGTTCGCTAAATACGGGAGACTGTACCACCCCGGCCCTCCTGAAAGGAGGGAGCAGATTCTGCTATTAACTATCATTATTCTTTACCAAATGTATTTTCGCCTACGCATGTGTTCTCGCATGCACAATGCGTTCCCCTCCTCCCAGGAGGGGTTAGGGGTGGTGGCCACTTGTAATCCTTACAACGCAACATTCAATTGGTACAGCACCGGCTTGCTCGGCGATGCATCGTTCTCAAAGCTTGCGATCTGCAGGTTGAGCAGGTAAGTGCCGTCAAAGATGGTGTTCGGGACGTAGATCATTTCCGTGATGGTGCGCTGCACCTGTGTGTTGTGCGGATATTGCCAGAAAGCATGATGCGCGAGGAGCTTTCCGCCGTCCACTTCCTTGTCAACCGAAGGAAGGTCGATCAGCAGGTGGTCGATGCCGAGCTCATCGATGTATGCGGCAGCATCAGGATGAAGATAAGGCGGATTTGTATTGGAATACTGCTTGTTGATCTTCGAGATGTGATTGTCAAGCGTGCGGAGCACAAGGGCTTCCGGCCGCTTGTCGCCAAGGCAGTTCTGGATGTGCTCTTTCGTGATGATCCTGTCGCCTTCCGCATTTTCCTCCGGCAATATGGTGATCAGCTCGGCAATAAAAAAGAATTTTTTGAGGCTTTGGTTCACCGAATAATCTTCTTTGCTGATGTGTCCCACACATTCGGTATGTGTTCCGTTTCCGTGAGGGTTGAACGTAATGTTCCTGAAATTCACGGAGCCGCCTTGCTTCACATCGCCCACCCAGTCGCCCATGCGCACCGGCTCTATCTTAACAGGCGAGGTGTACCATGCATTCACATTTTCTTCGCCTGCCCGGAGCGGGATTGAAATATCGATCGGCTTTGAAAGATCGGTGTTATAGCTTTTGCCCTTGAACGTTATTTTTGAGACCATGAGAAAAATTTTAAGATCTTATTTAAAAAGGTCGCTCGCGATCCTGTCGGCGATCAGCTTTCCTTTGTCCGTTAAAAATAATTTATTTTCTTTTGTAAGAAGATCGCCCGAGCGGATATATTTTTCCGCTTCCGCGAGGCAATTCTGCAGGAGCTCGTCGCCAAAGCTGCGGCTGATGTGATCGAGGCTGGTTCCCCACATGGTGCGAAGCGAGGTAAGCACATATTCATTATAGCGCTGCGCCGGCGTAAGCTCTTCCTGTTCAAAATGCAATTCTCCTTTTTCGAGCGAGCGGATATACAAGGCATTGTTTGAAACATTCCACTGCCGGGTAGTTCCGTTGTATGAATGCGCCGAAGGCCCGAGCCCGAGGTACTTTTCTTTCAGCCAGTAATTGCTGTTGTGGCGGGAGTAAAATCCATCCTTACAAAAATTGGAGATCTCGTATTGAACAAAGCCATTCTTCTTCATGCCCTCCAGCATGATCTCGAAATGCCGGGCGCTCTGCTCCTCATCCACATTCTTTATCGTGCCGGCCTTTACCGCATGCGCCAGCGATGTTTTCGGCTCTACCGTTAAGCAGTAGGCGGAGATGTGCCGTATGTCGAGCGACAATGCGATCTGCAGGTTATTTCTCCATTTGTGCTCCGTGAGCGTGGGAATGCCATAGATGAGGTCGATGGTAATGTTCTCAAAGCCATGATCCTGCGCGTATCTCACGGCATCAAGCGCTTCCGTTGAATTGTGGGCACGGTTCATCAGCTTCAGGTCTTCACCGTAAAAGCTCTGGATGCCGATGCTGAAGCGGTTCACAGGAGTATGCTTCAATTGTATGATCCTTTTCTCCGTAAGGTCATCGGGATTTGCCTCGAGCGTAATCTCCGCATCTCCCGCGATGTTAAAATGGGTATGCAGCGTTTCAAAAATTCCCATGAGCTCCTGCGGGTCAAGCATGGAAGGTGTTCCGCCGCCGAAATAAATCGTGGAGACTTCCTCGCCGCCAAAATAATCTTTCTGAATAGCGATCTCTTTTTTGAGCGCATCGAGAAATGCATCCTTGTTTTTCAGTGAAGTGGAAAAATGGAAATCGCAGTAGTTGCAGGCCTGCTTGCAAAAAGGAATATGAATGTAGATGCCGGCCATGATTATTTATTCAGCACGATCCGGAAGGTGGTTCCTTTATCAGTTTCGGAGCTCTTCACAAAGATCTTTCCTGAATGATAATTCTCGATGATGCGCTTGGTGAGCGACAGCCCAAGCCCCCAGCCGCGCTGCTTGGTTGTGTATCCCGGCTCAAAAACGGTTTTGTATTTCGATTTCGGGATGCCTTTGCCTGTGTCGGAAATATCGATGTACACGAATTGCGTTTGGTCAGAAACGGAAATTTTTATTGCGCCATTTCCATTCATGGCATCCACGGCATTCCTGATGAGGTTCTCGATCACCCACTCAAACAAAGGCACATTGAGCTTCGCGCTGAAGCCAGCGGAATCGGGTGATTCAAGCGTAAAGGCAACATTCTTGGATGTGCGGAGCTTCATGTAATTTACCGCATCGCGCAGCACTCTTACTACGTCAACTTCATCCAGCTTCGGCACCGAACCGATCTTGGAAAAACGCTCTGTAATGGTTTCAAGTCGCTTCACATCCTTTTCGATCTCGCTTGCGGTTTCAGGGTCGAGCCCTTTCGAGCGAAGGTACTCCAGCCACGCAATAAGCGATGAAAGCGGTGTTCCCAGCTGGTGCGCGGTTTCCTTTGCCATTCCCACCCATACCTGGTTCTGCTCAACCCTGCGCGCCGTGCTGAACAACAGGTACGCAATGAGCAGGAACACACCGATGATGGTGAACATGATGTAGGGATAATATTTCAGCTGTGTGAGCAGCGTAGATTCCTGGTAGAAGATGAAGCTCTTTGTGCCATCGCCGAACTCCACCTCTATCGGCTGGTTCTCTGCGGCCATTTCTGACAGCTGTTGCTGCAGCAGTTCCGGATTGCCGATCTTCGCGGAATCAATATTTCCCGATTCGATCACATGCTGCTTTGTTGAATCGGTATAGATCACAGGCACCGAAGCGGAATTCACAGCCACTTCCGAAATAAAGGATTTGATCAGGTCGTCGAGCACGATCTTCAATTCGGTGAACAGCTTTGAATCCTTGTAATAGAGGTAATTCTTTTGTCCTTTGTAAATGTTGATCTCGATCGGCTCCTGCACGGCGCGCATGGCCTGCATCTGCAATTTCAGGTAGGTTTTATCACTTTCCTTCGTGGAATCGAGGTTTCGTGAAGTGATGGGTGTTCCGTGCTCGTCGGCGAGGATCACGGGCACTGTAGTGTTGTCGGCAACCACCTTCAGCACAAAGCCGTAATCGGCCAGGTCCTGCGAAAGCTGCTTGGTTGCTTCGGCCCAGAGCTCCACTTTTTTGCGCTCATCGGCGGAGATCTTCTTAAAAAGCTCGTTGGTGTATTTTACGAGGTTGACCTTCTTCTCAATGGCTTCCGCCCAAAGCTTGACCTTCCTGCGCTCCTCGGTGGCGATCTTATTCACCAGCATGTTGGTGTACCAGAGCGATACGCCTACGATCACCACGGCTGCCATAAACAACCACAACTTCCATCGCTGCTTTTTTGAATAAATGCTCAAGTGATCCGTGCCTTTGATTTAATGAACACGAATTTAGGTATTTTTTTCGAAGAAACGCGGTTGTTCTCGCAGAGACGCAGAGGCCGCAGAGGCCGTGATTAAGAAGATCCTTCGACTGCACTTCGTTCCGCTCAGGATGACATCCTGCATAGATCAGGATACATACTAAAAATCATCCTCTTCCTTTTTCTTCGGCGGCTTCAGCTCTTTCTTCACTTCCTTCTTATCCGCTTCCTCCCAATTGATCTTAAACGTTGTTTGCTCCTCCTTTTTAGCCTTGTCTTTAAGCGTGCTGTCTTTTTTAAACATCCCGAATTCTTCCTTCAGGATGCTTTTCAGGTTCTGCTTCTCCACTTTCAGGTCCTGCTTCACATTCTGCACCGCGCCTTTCGTATCGTATTTAATAATGGGATTGTCGAGGTTGCCGGTCATCAATATAAAAATATTGGTCCGTCCAAGCCCGTCATCCGCAACTTCCCCAAACTCATCATTCTCTTTCTTTGCAGCCTTCGCCTTTTTGGAAAGCAGCTCGTTCAGCGATAATTTGATCCTGTAGTTAATGTCGTTATTGAATGTATGCGTTCCCGAAGCCGTTACGTTCAATGCGTTTGACCTGATCTCCATCTTCGGGATGCTGATGGTTTGCTTCCTGATCTCGATCTGGTTCTTCAGCGTTGCAAAGCGGATGTTCTCGAGTTCCTTCAGCGAAATGAAGCGCGACAGGCTTTTCATCGATTCCACATTGTTCAGCTCACCGTTATCGATGCTCATGTCGACACCCGCATAGAGCTTGTCCAGATCCATTTGCAGCTCGGGCGACAATACAGCAGCGAACTGGACCTTTGCGGAAGCGATGCCTTTTATGTTTTTATCGGTAATGTTCGTTTGCCCGAAATTCTCAAACTCCGCAAACATTTTGGTGATGTTGATCCTGCTAATATCCGAAAAGCAGGTCACAAGCAGCTTTGTGGAATCGCTGCCATCCACAAGGCCACTGGTGCTGATGGTTCCGTTCATGGTGGAAAGCACGATGGGGTCGAGCACCATTTTTTTATCCTTCAGCTTCACCACGCCTTTAATGTTGAATGCCTCAAATTTTCTGAACTGCAAATGTGCGATCTCCGTATTCAGGTTCACATTGATGTGCTCCGAAAATTTCAATTTGTATTTGCTTTCCTTCTGCGCGCCTTCTTCTTTATTGGCAAGCAATTCATCCAGGTTGATGTTTGTTGAGTTCAGCGTAGCTTCAATGGTGATGTCCTGGTTCTCCTTCAGGATAAAGCCGGCGATATTCCTGAAAAAGCCTTTGATCATGAAATCACTGCCCGATACTTTACCCTTGAACTCATTCACCGCAAGGTCATTGTTATCGAACCTGAAATCCCCGCCGATCTCTTTGAAATCAAGCGAATTGTTCTTTAGCTTTATGTTTGCATTGCTGATCTGCAGCTCACCGGAAGTATGGATGTTCTCGAAATTTCCGGTTCCTTTTTTTCCGTCGCAGCTGAAGGAAGCGTCTATCCTCACCTGGCCGGTAATGCTCTCCACCGTATCGATCTTCACAAATCCCTGCACTTCCTGCAGCGTGGTGACAGCAGAAATTTTTCCTGAGAAGGAAGGATGATCGAAGTCGCTGATCTTTAATTCCCCTTTTATGCTTCCCTCGTTGATCGCGGCGGAGAAGTCGAGCAGCTCGAGCCGGGAGCTTTCCTTTTTCTGCGGGTTGCCATTGGTATAATGCCCTTTGAGGCTTACATTCTTCAGCGAGATCTTATCTTTCACCTGCGTAATGGTTGCCGACCTGATCCCGAAATCGGCGGTGACCTGCGGTACATTCCCCTCCGCCAGGCTGCCCTGGATGAGCGCATCGAAATAGAATTCACCGGTGCTTTCGTAATCATTTATCCTGCCTTTATACTTGGCGGGGATCATGGAAAGCACAGACTGGATATCCATGTCCTTGCCCCTGATGCCAATATTCACCAAAGGTTCCGTGGAATTGACCACATTGCCGAACACTTCAAAAAGCAGGTCTTCGATCTTTAATTTCCCGGATTCGATCTTGTAGGAGTTTATGGTATTGTCCACATTGAGCGCGAACTCGGTATGGATGTTTTTTTTGCGGAGGTAATTGGTGCTGTCGGTCTTGATATAATTCACATACAGGTCGGCAACAGTATGCAGCGTGTAGGTCTTATCGGAAAACTCACCGGAAAATTTCCCGTCCTTCACCACTCCGTCGATGCCCTGGCCGCCCTTTGCATCCTTGTAATTGAGGCTTACATTCTTTAGTTGAATGTCTTCAAGGGCAAACGAAAAGGAGGTGGCAGCCGTATCGCTGCTCTCTTTCCAGAAATGATAATTATCGTTGCCCTGCTTGTCGATCCTTACACGCAGCGTTACATCCGAGATGATGAGCTTTTTAACGCGGTAGTTCTTTTTGAAAATGTCGAAAAGGTTGAAACGAAGCGAGATCTCGCCGGCTTTGAAGAGCGTATCTTTCTTTGTCATTACACCCGCTTCAAGCGCTTTCACATTCCGGAAGTTGACGGAGCCATACGGAAAGCTGCTGATCACGGTGAAGTCGATGTCCTTCCCATCCACGATCACCTGCGTGTTTAACTGCTTGTTTAGCTCGCCAACGATGTATTCCTTCACTTCATCCTGGTAGTATTTGCCTATGATAAATGCCGTCGCGATCAGCAGCGTGAACAGGATGAGTGTAAGAACTACGAGGCGGAGAAATAAACGCAGGAGCCAGGGAGCTTTGCCGGGAACTTCCTGCCTGCCCGGTATTGGGTCCTGTTTATTTTCCTGGTTCATGGAGCGAAGGCTTATCTTACAAAGTTTATAAAAAAACAAGGGATGCCTTTGCCTCCCGCGCAGATGTTATCAATAACGGATGGTGAATAAGTTTATTTCGAAGAAGAAGAATTAAGGGCTGATCTAAAATTGTTAAATTTGGGACAGATACCAGGAACACATGGAATTCATCAAAGGCTTAGGAATTTTACTTCTCGTTGTTGCCACCGCCTTTGCACCGCTTTTCGGACTTTATTACATCATTAAAAACCTTGTAGGGCTGTTCGACCGCTCCGTTTACGGGCGCAAGGTGGACCTGAAATATGCCGAGATCATCCTGTCCTCCAAGTTCGCGTATTACCAGAAGCTCGATTCATGGGGCAAGGCGCGCTTCATGCGAAGGCTGCACCGCTTCATTGAGAATAAGGATTTTATCGGCTCGGGCGGGATCATCTTAACGGATGAAATGATCGTGCTGATCTCTGCTTGCGCCATCCAGCTTACATTCGGACTGAAGGAATACAAGCTGAACCATTTCTCCAAAATCTTCGTGTACCCGAAAGCCTTTTATTCAAAGGTAAGCAAGCAGTATCACAAGGGCGAGACCAACCTTGCGGGAGCCATCGTGCTTTCCTGGAGCCATTTCCTGGAGGGCTACAGCAAGCCCAACGACAAGATCAACCTCGGACTGCATGAAATGGCGCATGCCTTACGGTTCGATAAATTCAAGAGCGATGAGTACGACCGCTTTTTCAACAGGTATTACGACAAATGGCAGGTTGTTGCAAAAGGGGAATTTCAAAAAACACGGGAGGGCGATACATTTTTCAGGGAATACGGCGGAACAAATGTGAATGAATTTTTTGCCGTTTGCGTGGAATCATACTTTGAAGCCCCGGCTGAGTTCAAAAGGCTGCATCCCGGGATCTACGCACACATGCGCATCCTGCTCAACCAGGACCCGCTGGAAGACTTTAACAATTTCAGCGCAAGCAGGAACAATTACCGGAAGGTGCACAATCCGGACTTTGAGCCGGAGGGGAAAATGATCTATAAAACGAGGTTTGGCTCGAAGAATATCCTGTCGCTTCTTTTTGCAGCAGGCGTCTGGATCTTCATGCTGGTAAGCAATATAAATAACGGGATCTCCGGCGACCAGGTTTTTTTCGGGATCATTCTTTTAGTTGCAGGATATTATATTACAGAGAATGCGTTCAGCCGGATCAGCTTTTACGCAAATGGGATTCATGTGAAATCCCTTGTGCCATCACTATTCAAGCGCTACACCAAATTCAGCTATGAGGAAGTGATCTGCGTGGAATTCGAACAACACTCCTTCGATGAAACGAATGACCAGATCATTATCGTTTACCTGGACAACGGGAAGATCCGAAAAAGAACCTTTATCGATGATTTTTCACGGGATGAGATCCTGCAGTTTGCCGACTTTCTTGTTGCAAGAAAAGTGGCCGTGAAGCTGAATGCGCTGGCAAAATACTCCAGGCCGCTTACTCCGCGCTACTGATCATTTTCATCATACCAACTTCCGCTTCGGTGAGGAACCTCCAGCGTCCGCGCGGCATATCCTTTTTAGTGAGCGGGCCGAACACTACCCTGTCGAGCTTGCGGACATTGTATCCGAGGTGTTCAAAGATCCTGCGCACAATGCGGTTCTTGCCTGAATGGATCTCCACTCCTACGTTCGCTTTGTCTTTGCCATCGCCAACATAAGACACTTCATCCACTTTTACCGGGCCGTCTTCGAGCTCCAATCCTTCGGAGATCTTGTCAAGGTCAGCACGCTTCAGCGGCTTGTCGAGCTCCACATGGTACACCTTACGCACGCCGTAGCGCGGATGGGTAAGCTTCTTGGTAAGCTCGCCATCGTTGGTGAACATGAGCAGCCCGGTAGTTGCCCTGTCGAGGCGGCCTACAGGATACAGGCGCTCGCGGCAGGCGCCCTGGATGAGCTCCAATACGGTTTTGCGTTGCTGCGGATCATCCACGGTAGTTATATAATCTTTTGGCTTGTTCAGGATAAGGTATACATGCTTTTCTTTCTTCAGCGTTTGTCCGCCGTATTTGATCACATCCGTAGGCTTCACTTTAAAGCCCATCTCGGTAATGATCTTTCCGTTCACCTGCACCACGCCCGATTCGATCAGCTCATCGGCCTCCCTGCGGGAACAGATCCCGGCATTGGCAATGTATTTATTGAGGCGCACAGTTCCGTCGTTAGCTCCCATCTTTTCAGCGGCAGGCTTCTTTGGAAAAGGCTTTTTATCGAAAGAGCGCTTTTTATACGGGCGGGAATAATTATCATCCCCACCGAAAGAGCGCTTCCCTTCGGAGCTTTCTTCCCTTTTCTTATAAGGCTTTTCATCCGCAGGCTCTTCCCTTTTCACAGGCACGCCTCGTTTTTTCGCCTGGTATTCCTCTTCATAATCCAATCCCTTCTTATCGCTTTCCCTTACAAAGGCAGGCTTTGATTCATAAAAGTCGTCATCGTGATTTTTCTTGTATGAAGGGCGCTCGGTATCACCTTTGCGATCATCGCTGCGCTTTTTACCGAATGCAGGCTTGTCGCCGAAAGGCTTACGCTTCGCATCGCCGGAGCGGGATGGCTTTTCCTTGCTGAAAGAGGATTTCTCTTTAAAGGATGGTTTTTCTTTATTGTAAGAGGATTTTTCTTTGCTAAATGAAGGACTTTCCTTTTTGAAAGCCGGCCTTTCTTCACGGTCGTCGGAAGAAGCACGCTTGCGGGAAGCCGGCTTTTCATCATTGTAACGCGGCTTTTCATCGGCGGAATCATCATCGCCGCGTTTTTTGCGGAAAGTTGGCTTATCGCCGAAAGGCTTGCGTTTCTCTTCAAAAGAAGAAGTGCGGCGCTGGCTGGAGCTTCCGAAATCGGAAGGCCGGGAATCGTCGCGGAAACGCTCAAAAACAGGCTTTTTGCCTTTTTTAGAGTCTTTTCCTTTTTTAGGTTCGGACCTTTTTTCTGAAGAGTCCTTGCTGCTGCGTTT
Source organism: Bacteroidota bacterium (assembly GCA_025963725.1). Classification (GTDB taxonomy): domain Bacteria; phylum Bacteroidota; class Bacteroidia; order 2-12-FULL-35-15; family 2-12-FULL-35-15; genus 2-12-FULL-35-15. The sequence goes on from JAOQAE010000007.1 coordinate 207,815, forward strand.
AAATTCCTTTGCCATGCTTGTTATATTTTTTGCAAAGATAGGCTTAAAATCAGCGAAAAACGAATGTTGAAGGCATTTTCGTGTGCAGCGTGTCATCCTGAACGGAACGTAGTGCAGTGAATGGATCTTATTTCGGTTACCACTATTAAACCCTTGTAACCTTTGTGAAGATGTTTCGCGGAAGCTCAACATGACATCCTGCACAGATAGATCTTACTACACCAGCGGATAAAACGCCGCTTCAATGTGCTTCACATTATCTACGCTGCCATTCATAAGCACTGAGATAATATCGAAGCGCACTTCCAGGTCGAGCCCTTTTTGCTGAATATAGGCATTTGCCGCTTTTATAAGGTTGCGCTGCTTCTGCCGGTTGACGAAGGTTTCCGGCTCACCGAAAAAATTGCTGCTGCGGGTCTTCACTTCGGCAACCACCAGCATGCCGCCGCCGGATGCGATGATGTCGGCCTCAAAGTTCCGGAAGCGCCAGTTTGTTTCAAGGATCCTGTATCCTTTATCTTTGAGATAATTTGCTGCAAGGACCTCTCCCTTGTTTCCTGTGTCGTTGTGTTCTGCCATACTTAAGTTCAGTTCATAAAGTAAAGAGCTGAAAGGAAAAACCTTCAGCCCGCATTCAATAAAAAAAGTTCCAGGGAGTATCTGCGGCTGCAAATATGGTATTTTTCCGGTAAATAAATCACCTGATCAGGTTTTTGGTACGAGTTTTGAAAAGGTTGGCGCGTTCTGTTAAAATTTTAGTATTTTAGCACGACACGATTCCTAAAACAAACAAACTATATCTACAAATGAAAAAATCTCTCTTAAAAATTGCTTCTGTTCTTACTATAATGGTAGCTACCGCTTTTTCAGGCACAGCCCAGACATTTGAAGGCGTGATCGAATTCAAAAAGCAAACCGCTACAGATACCACCAATTATGTTTATTATGTAAAAGGCAACCAGGTGAAGATCGATGAGATCGGCTCCAAATCACACAAGGTGGAAGGCACATCGCTGATCAACCTCGACACTAAAACAATGCAGTATTTTAACCATGAGCGCAAGCTGTACATGGACAACCCTACACCTTCGGCGCCAACCATCAACGGAACCTGCGTTGTGAAGAAAGGCCAGAATGTAAAGAACCTCCAGGGATATAAATGTGTTGAGTACACAGTGACCAACCAGCAGGAAGGCGTGATCATCACGTATTGGCTGGCAGACGGAAAATTCTCTTTCTTTGAAAAGATGCTCCGCCAACTGAACCGCAAGGAAAAATCATCGGTGTATTTCCTGCAGATCCAGGATATTAAGAACATGTTCCCGATGCTTTCCGTACAGACAGACCTTACCGGGAAAGAAATAACCAAGCTGGAAGTAACCAAGATCACGAAGAAAGAACTTGACCCTGCCATGTTTGAAATCCCAAAAGGATATAACAAATTCGAGAAATAGCTTTTCACAAAATTTTAATTGACGCCTCGCCTTCGGCGGGGCGTTTTTGTTCCACTATCATTTCCACTTCCATGAAAACAAAAACATTTCTTTTTGCTGTCGCTATTTGCCTCAGCCTTTCCTCCTTCGCTCAATTAATGCCATTCGGATTTGTAAAGAACTGCATGAGCTATGCACGCACTACCGCTACCGACGAGCTGAATAAAAAGCACTTCACGCTGATCGACCGGAATTACCAGAAGGCAAACAACCCGCTGCTGCAGGGTGCCACGTATTATTCGAACCAAACCGACAGAACGCCGGGCATCGGCGAGATCATGGTGCTGTCGCAGATCAACGGCTCAAAGCAGATCACAGAGATCTCATTTATCAGCGGGACAAAGAACAGCTATTCCGATAATTTTGATGATGTGTACAAGCAGATGGTGAATTTCTTCAAGGATGAACGCACTTTTAAAAGTCCGCTGTATAACGATGTGAATTACTTTGTAAGGGACAAGGTGTATTATTATGTTTTTAAGGTGAAGGACGTTCCTACGATCGTGGTTTCTAATTATAAATTAGAAGAGGAGTATTTCGGGAAGAAGTAGTTTTTTTACGGATAGCGAATCTATCGAATATTACGAATCTGTGTAAACGTGATCCGAAAAGCGGGACGTAAGCTGTGTGTTTAATTATGTGCGCGCCGTCATTTCGAGCGAAGTCGGGAACGTGGGTGAGCGGACAAGCGGTGTGTAATGGTACGCAGATCTTCGCAGATTTTTATGCTCAACAGTTAAGATCGTCTTCGACGCTTATGAGCAATTATGATTGACGTACTGTGGGGCTGTCAGTTCGAGCGAAGTCGAGAACGCGGGTGAGATGTGTGTGAAGCGGGCCGTTTGGAATAAGATCCCTCGGGCAAGCTCGGGATGACAAAGCCTGAGCAAGCTGTTTATTTTTCAAAAGATACTTCCGCCCCTTCATTCCCTACCGACAGCTTCACTTTCCTCCCGATCATCAATGCGAAATTCCTGTCGATATGCCCCGCGGGAAAATCAAAGCAAACCGGGTAATCATATTCCTTCACCGCATCTATAATTATTTCCTCTGCCGTTTTTCCGAAAGGCACCGCATTGTCTTTCATATCGCTCATGCCACCAACAATAAGGCCTGCCAGGCTGCTTAATTTTCCTGAGCGCTTCAGGCTGATCATCATCCGGTCGATATGGTACAGATATTCATCAAGGTCTTCGATGAACAATATTTTTCCTTTTGTATCAAGATCCGATGCGCTGCCTGTTAATGCATACAGCAATGAAAGGTTCCCTCCAACCAGCTCCGCTTCAGCATTTCCTTTCCTGTTCAGGGGGTGTGATCCCACTTCGTAGCTTAATTTTTCTCCGAACAATGCCTTCCTCAATGTTTCAGTCGCTTCCGCATTCTTCGTAAAATTTATGGGCATCGTCGCGTGCAGCGTTTCAATGCCAAAATTATAAATGTGCGAATGCAGCACGGTGATATCGCTGTAGCCGATCACCCATTTCGGCTGCTGCCTGAACTTTGTAAAATCTATCCTATCGATGATCCGCACGGTGCCGTATCCGCCCCTCGCGCTGATCACCGCTTTGATAGCAGGATCATCGAGCATCGCCTGCAGGTCTGCCGCACGCTCCTCATCCGTTCCCGAAAACTGATGTTGTTGCTTAAACAGGTTCTGTCCGAAAACCACCTCCAGTCCCCAGGCTTGGAGCATGTCAACAGCAGGCTGCAACTCCTCTTTCGAGATCTTTCGCGCACAGGCCACAATGCCGATCCTGTCGCCTTTCTTTAAGTAGGGTGGTGTTGTCATTTTATCCGGGAATCGTTACAAATTCTTATCTTAGCACGCAATTTAAGAATAAGTTCAAAGTTAAAAGTTTGAAAGTCAAAAGTTTCTACAAAACTATTCAGCTTTTACCGGTATTGAGCTTTTGAATTTAAAACCTTTTGACTTTTGACTTATAAAAGATATACTATCACCGCCGCTTTACCTTACGCCAATGGCCCTGTGCACATCGGGCACCTGGCCGGTTGCTACCTGCCTGCCGACATTTACACACGCTACCTGCGCTCGAAAGGCGCGGATGTGAAATACATCTGCGGATCGGATGAGCATGGCGTGCCCATTACCATCAAAGCAAAGAAGGAAGGCATTACGCCGCAGCAGGTGGTGGATAAATACAATAAGATCATGGGCGATTCCTTTAAGGAATTCGGGATCTCCTTCGATATTTATTCGCGCACCTCTTCTCCTACACATCACAATACCGCTTCCGAATTTTTCAAAACGCTGTATGATAAAGGTGTTTTTAAGGAAGAGATCACCGAGCAGTATTTTGATGAAAAGGCAAATCAATTCCTCGCCGACCGCTACATCATCGGCACCTGCCCGAAATGCGGCAATGAGAATGCTTATGGCGATCAGTGCGAAAAATGCGGAACATCGTTAAGTCCGACCGAGCTCATTAACCCGCGCTCCACGCTTTCCGGCGAGAAGCCTGTCCTGAAAAAAACAAAGAACTGGTTCCTGCCGCTGGATACGATGCAGCCGGATATTGAGAAGTACATCGATTCGCACAAAGACTGGAAACCTAATGTTTACGGGCAATGCAAAAGCTGGCTCAACGCGGGATTACAACCCCGTGCCATGACACGCGATCTCGATTGGGGCGTTAAAGTTCCGATCCCGGATGCGGAAGGCAAAGTACTCTACGTATGGTTCGATGCGCCGATCGGCTACATCTCGGCAACGAAGGACCTTACACCCGACTGGGAAAAATACTGGAAGGACAAAGAAACGAAGCTGGTGCATTTTATCGGGAAAGACAACATTGTTTTCCACTGCATCATTTTTCCGGCCATGCTTATGGCTGAGGGATCGTTCATACTGCCGGAAAATGTTCCTGCCAATGAATTCCTGAACCTGGAGGGTGATAAAATTTCCACTTCCCGCAACTGGGCAGTGTGGCTGCATGAATACCTGCTTGAGTTCAAGGATAAGCAGGATGTGCTTCGATACACGCTTTGCGCGAATGCCCCTGAAACAAAGGACAATGATTTTACCTGGAAGGATTTCCAGGCCAAGAACAACAACGAGCTGGTGGCGATCCTCGGTAATTTTGTGAACCGCACGCTGGTGCTCACCCATAAATATTATGAAGGCAAAGTGCCCGATGCAGCGGAGTACACCAAAGCGGATGTGCTGCTGCTGGATGAGATCAGCAAGTATCCTGCGAAGATCGCGGCGAGCATCGAGCAGTACCGCTTCCGAGAAGCGCTTGGAGAGCTGATGAACTTAGCGCGGCTCGGCAATAAATACCTTGCCGACAATGAACCATGGAACCTTGTGAAGACCGATGCAAAGCGCGTTCAAACGATCATGAACATTTCCCTGCAGATCTCCGCGAACCTTTCCGTGCTGATGGAGCCATTCCTCCCTTTCACTGCAAAGAAGCTGAGCACCATGCTGAACCTTAACGAAGGATTAAAATGGAATGATGCAACCCGCACTAATTTATTACTCAGCGGACACCAGATCGGAACGGCAAGCCTGCTGTTTGAAAAGGTGGAGGATGAAACGATAGCGGCACAGGTACAAAAGCTGGAAGACTCGAAAAAACAAAATGCACTCGATAATGTAGCGGCGGTTGAACCTGCCAAAGCGGAAACTTCATTCGATGATTTCTCGAAAATGGACATCCGCACAGGTACTATTCTTGAAGCGGAGCGCGTGCTGAAAACCGACAAGCTTTTAAAGCTGCTGATCGATACCGGCATCGACAAGCGCACGGTTGTTTCGGGGATCGCCGGCTCGTACAAGCCGGAAGAGATCATCGGGCAGCAGGTGTGCATCCTTGTAAACCTTGCACCGCGAAAAATCAAAGGCATTGAAAGCCGGGGGATGATCCTGATGGCAGAGAACAACAAAGGCGAGCTGAGCTTTGTTGCGCCTACACGCCCCGATATGAATAACGGCGGCGCAGTGAAATAATTCTATTTAAAAAGAACACGTCGAAAGATCTGAAAAGGGTTGCCTGCCTTTTTCAGATCTTTTTTTATTTTATTTTAATAGTACGCTGTATCATCAGGAACACTCATTCGTTATAGGAACAAATACTCCTTCTATGATGAACATTACAAAAAACAAAATGCTTGCCTTAGCCTTCTGCATCGCAAGCATTTCCGGCTACTCCCAGCACAACGCCATCTGCCGATTAGGCGATATTAAAAATGATTCGCTGCTGCCTTTTATTGATTCGCTGAAGATCAGCTGCGGCACGAAAGACATTAAAAAGCTCAGCAAGCAGCTTCCTTCACTTACTGCTCTTTCCTATGTGGAGCTGGATGGCGAAGCGGATGAAACGGAATGGACAAATTTATTCAGCGCATTAAATAACACCCCCGGCTTAAAGGCGGTATGCTTCAACAATAACGACTTCAGCGAATTTCCACAGGGCGTAAAGCTGCCCGAAACGCTGGAGAAAATGATCATTCAAAACAATGAGCTCATCGACTATTCGCGCATCCTCGACCAGGTTTGCAGCCTGCCAATTTTAAAAGAGCTGCAGGTAGATGTGTACACTATTTTTGACCTGCCGCAAAAGCCTGATCTGCCAAGGCAGCTGGAAAGGCTGATCATCATCAACAAAGATGACGTGATCTCGGAAGATGCCGCAACCATTGCCGGCACAGGCACACAACACACATTCGACTTTTTTGCCGACAATGAAAAGCAAACGCTGGTTCAATATAAAAGCAGCGCAGGGATGATCGACAGCGACGAATACCAGGAGCTGACAAAGCGCTTCAAATCGCATTACAGCTATGCATTTGCATTGAAGCAATACAACACAGAAACGGCAGATTTCAGCCCTTCCTACAAATTTGTAAAGCCCCCGGTAAAAGGCATTGACGTGGAAAGGACTGTCTACACGATCAATGCGGGGATCGACAATGTGCTGATCTATCCATCCGGCACGCGCATCCTGATCCCTGCGAATTGCTTCAGGGATAGATCCGGAAAGCCTGTAACCGGCAGTGTGCGCCTGAGCTACCGCGAGTTTCGTGATCCGGTCGACATTCTTGTAAGCGGCATCCCGATGAAGTACGACACTGCGGGAGAAGTAAGCCATTTCGAATCGGCGGGGATGTTCGAGATCAATGCCAGCAAGGATAAAGCGCCGCTGGAACTTGTTCCGGGCAAAAAAATAGAGATGAACTTTGTGACGACCTCGAAAGACTCCAGCTATAACTTTTATGCATTCAACGATTCAACAGGCAACTGGGATTACAAAACAAAGCCGGCCACCGTTACTAAGGCTACAACCATTGAAGTACCTAAATCGCCTGCCGTAGCAACTTACAGGAACCTGATGAACCGCAGGCAAAAATACCGCGACACTACAAAGTTCAAGGCACGCTTCGAAAGCCCTGAGTTTTTATACACGGTGCGCTTCGATCCGGTGAACGACAGAAAAAACCGGATCATGGAAAAGCGCTTCCTGCGATCCTTTGAGCATAACACAAAATCACTCATCCGCCTGTACGGCGCTAAAAAGCTAAAAAGCGGCGAGATCATTTTCAAAATAAGGTCGTACCCCGATGCTCATCCCGAGCTAAGCGAATTCAACAGCGTTTATTTTGTTTCGAACGAAAACCTCAGCCTCCAGGAATTCAAAGCCAGGTATGTGCGCCGTAAATATTACAACGATGCGAGGATCTACCAGAAAGGCCAACAGGTGGAGCTTCGCCTGAAAGGCAAAGGCGCCCAGCCTTTCAAAACCATCTCGGCAGATGTGGCGACACTGGATGGCAAAGGAAAGATCCATCAGCTGAGATCCACCGCCATGCTCTTCCGGAAATATAACCGGAAGCTGAAAAAGCGCGAAGCCGAATTTAACGACATGGTGAAGAAAGGAAAGAATTACCAGGATAAGGAATTTGAGATCAGCAATACGAACGACTTCGATCTGTACGCATTTAACGGCGCCCAAAGCTACATGACCCGGAATGAGAAAGCGATGACGCAGGCCGAATGGATGACCTATTACAAGCAGCTCCTGGAAAAGGAAAAGCAGGCATTGAATAGTTCCGCTGCCACTTCCAACAACCTGGTGAACAGCCTCAGCCTCGATGGAATGGGCATTTACAACTGCGACCAGATCCAGCGGCTGAATGACCCTGTGCAGATCTTTGCAGATTATCACAGCCGGGATTCGGCAGCCATAGAGCCTGTGGCGACTTACATCATCGATAAGAAGATCAATGCGGTGCTGCAGTACGACGGATACAGGGGATTCAGCGCCGACAAGATCGCCTTCAGCAACAGCAGGAATGCGGAAAATGTGATGCTGGCGATCAAGGCGGACGGCTCCATGGCTATTTACACTGCCGATGAATTCAAAAGCCAGGCCTTCAGGAATAAAAGGCGCTTCGACTTCAGGGTAAAAGAGGTGAGCACCAGCTTCACCACTGTGGCTGAGCTTAAAAAATACATCGGCTTGTAAAAAAAATCGTATTTTTAAAGGTGCATTCAACAATGGATGCACCTTTTTTTATTTAGCCTTATGAAGCACCTCTTCTTAATTGCATCCGCCTTTTTTATCTGTGCGCATCCTTCTTCAGCGCAAACCAGAATGCTCACCATGGAAGAAGCCGTTGTGAAGCAAAAGACCACACTTGCTCCTGAGCGCTTGAAGCAGCTCGGGTGGATAAAAAATTCCGCCTCGTATTACTATATCCAGAGCATCAATTCGGAAGACGTTCTTGTTTCAGGCAACGCCTCGCAAAGCACAGCAAAAAACCTGCTTACGCTTTCGCAGCTGAACTCCGCTGTTTCAGCCGCTTCTGAAAAGCTGGTGATGGCCTTTCCTGTGATCAAATGGAGGAATGAGAACCAGTTCACGTTTGAATCGGAAAAGAAATTGCTGATGTATGACCTTAAAACAAAAAAAATAACGGTAGATACAAAACGTGATTTCCCGGATGATGCCGAAAACATGGATACCGCCGAAAAGACCGGCAACATTGCCTATACGGTTAAGAACAACTTAATGGTGTATGCAGGAAATAACCAGCTCATCGTAACGAACGACCTGAACGAAAATATTGTGAACGGGAAATCGGTCCACCGCGAAGAGTTCGGGATCAGCAAAGGAACATTCTGGTCGCCAAACGGCGGGCTCCTCGCTTATTACCGCATGGATCAGACAATGGTAACCGATTACCCGGTGATCGACTGGACAACACGCCCGGCAACGAACAACAACATCAAATACCCGATGGCAGGCGACAAAAGCCACGAGGTAACTGTGGGAATTTACAATGTGGCATCGGGCAACACGGTGTTCATTAAAACCGGCGAGCCGAAAGAGCAATACCTTACCAACATCGCCTGGAGCCCCGATGAGCAGCACCTTTACATCGCCGTGCTGAACAGGGAGCAGAACCACCTCTGGCTGAACTCCTACAGCACAGTTACCGGACTGTTTGAAAAAACATTGTTCGAGGAAACAAACGACAAATATGTACACCCGATGCACACCCTGATGTTCGTTCCCAACAATCCGAACCAGTTCATCTGGCAGAGCGAGCGCGACGGATATAACCACCTTTACCTGTATGATGTAAGCGGGAAGCTGATCAAACAGCTGACTAAAGGAAGCTGGATCGTGACCGAGCTTTCGGGATTTGATGCGAAAGGGACAAAGGCATTTTATTCTTCTACAGCTGAAAGCCCGGTAACACGCAACTTCTACAGTGTAGACCTGAAAAAAGGAACGATCAGCAAGCTGAGCAGCAACGAAGGAACCCATACCATCCTGCTGAACAGCGATGGCTCCTATTTTCTCGATACCTACCAAAGCACGCAAACACCGAGGACGATCTACCTGAAAAGCACAAACGGAAAATCATCCAAAACAATTTTTGATGCACCCAATCCTTTAAAAGATTACAAGCTCGGTAGCCTCAGCATCTTCACGTTAAAAAGCGAAAGCGGCGACGACCTGTATTGCCGCCTGTTCAAGCCGGTTGATTTTGATTCCACGAAAAAATACCCAACCATTGTTTACCTCTACAACGGCCCGGGCGTGCAGCTCATCAACAACACCTGGAACGGTGCCGGCGACCTCTGGTTCCAGTACATGGCAGAGCATGGCTTTGTTGTATTCACGCTTGATGGAAGAGGAAGCGCCAACCGCGGATTAGCCTTTGAGCAGTCGATCTTCCGCCATGTAGGCGCCAATGAAATGAAAGACCAGCTGGTAGGGATCAACTATTTAAAGTCACAAAAATATGTGGATGCCAACCGCATGGGATTGTTCGGATGGAGCTACGGCGGCTTTATGACCACGAGCATCATGACCCGTTATCCTGATATTTTTAAAGCGGCTGTTGCCGGCGGCCCGGTGATCGACTGGACATACTATGAAGTGATGTACACGGAGCGTTACATGGATACGCCGCAGGAAAATCCCGAGGGATACAAGGAATCACGCACCATTAATTACATCGACAACCTGAAAGGCAAGCTGATGATCATTCACGGAACACAGGATCCTGTAGTGGTATGGCAGCACAGCCTGATGTTCCTCAAAGCCTGTGTCGACAAGAAAAAACAAGTGGATTATTTTGTTTACCCGGGACATGAACACAATGTGCTTGGAAAGGACAGGGAGCATCTCTACCAGAAAGTAACAGATTATTTTCTACAGAATTTATAGAAAAAGGCCGGAAAAGATTTCCGGCTTTTTTTTCAGTATAAACCACCTCCGTATTTATACTGTTCCGATTAGAAGGACACCTCCACACACACCTGTGTCATTGCTCTTCCGGGGGAGTGTGTACATTTTTTCTCAGCCCTGTCTTAAAAAAAAATGGCACAATATTTCCGGTTTTAACAGGCCCAATTATAAGCTATGTTAAACCGTTACAAACAACACATTCCCCTCTTTTATTTTTTATTCCTTGCCTTTATTATTTTCATCAACAACGGAAGGGTAAGCCTCTGGGACCAGGATGAGGCGGCCTATGCAGGCTTTGCCAAACACATGACCGAAACAGGCAACTGGCTGATCCCCGATTTTATGTGGTCGGAAATTCACCGCAAGCCCCCGCTCCATTTCTGGGACATTGGACTCAGCTATAAATTATTTGGCATCAATGAATTCAGCGTCCGTTTTCCTTCTGCCGTATTTTTATTATCCACCTACCTGCTGATCTATTTTGCAGGCAAGCCTTTATTCGGAAAAAGGGCAGCTTTTTTAGGAACGGTTGTGCTCAGCACTTCGCTTTTTGTACCGAGCCTCGCTAAGGTTTCTGTAACGGATGCAACCCTCCTGTTCTTTTCAACCGTATGCGCATTTGCCCTGCTATATATTATACAGCAGCGCTCGGTGAAATGGACAGCCGCCTTCTGGACAGCTTTTTCGCTGGCGCTGCTCACCAAGGGCCCACCGATCATTTTATTCACCGCAGTGTTTGCCGGATTGCTTTTTATCTTTCATCCCAACCGGAAAAACCTGTTCAGCACACATCCATGGTTCTTCCTTCCTTTGGCCTGTGTTCCACTTTTCCTTTGGGGATATTTTGTTTCAAAAACGGGGGGCAGCGAGTTCATCCGCTGGATGATCGACTGGTATATCCTCAAGCGGGTGAACAGCAGCGTGCTGGGGCAGACAGGGCCTCCGGGCACACACCTGCTGAGCCTCTTCGTATTCTTCATCCCGTATTTCATGTTCTTTCCGAAAGCGCTCTGGCATGCCATCAGCGATCTTTTCCGGAAAGATAAAGGACTTAATTTTCTTTTGAGCGCATGGTTCATCTCCGGCTGGTTCCTGTATGAATGGTCGCCGAGCAAGCTCCCTGCCTATGTGATCGCGGCGCATGTACCGCTTGCGATCCTGATCGGGAAAGAGATCGTGGCCTGGCTCGAAACCGGCGCCCTGCCTGCCAAAGAGCTGGTCGTCACACACTTTATCCTGATCTCGCTGGTATTTGCCGCCCTGCTCGTTGCGCCACAGATATTGCATCTGCCATCACTGATCAAGATCACCTTTACCGTGGCTGCGCTGCTGCTCCTTGCATCGGCTGTTGCCACAATGAGATATCTCCGCTCGCATTTGTTCATACAATTGATGATCGGCACCAACCTGCTTTTCCAATTCCTTGCATGGGTGGTTCTGCTGCCACAGGTTGACGGGCTCAAGGACGGATCAAAGGAGATCGCCGGCTACGTTGAAAAACATGCGGCAAGCAACAGCGTAGTGCTGATCGCGAACCAGCAGGGGCATCCTCCAAGCCTGCCATTTTATTTAAGCCTTCATTTCTCAAAAGTAAAAGAGGAAACCGATCTTGAGCTGCTGCTCACAAAATTCCAGAGCGATGAGCCTTGTGTGCTTATCTTAAATAAAGAGCAGCGCGATGCTTCCGTGGCAAAGCTGCCTTCGATAAAGTTCAGGGAAGTGAAATCGATGCTGACTGACCGCGATGAGAATGCACACTACTATATAGCTATTAATAAGAGCGGTGAGAAGAGCAATGAAATGGCGGAAGGAAAGATCACTTCAGGTTCTTCGGATGAATACAATCGGTCCAGAATGCAATGATCTTTTCAAGGCTCGCGATAGTTCCGTCAAGCGTCATCGCCTTCGCGAAATAGCCCTGGATGTTTAACGTATATGCTTTGATGATATCTTCCCGCTGGCCGGCATTGCTGTGAAAAATGAAAGGAATGGCCTTGCCCTTCAGCTCGGGATCATTTTCAATCGACTCCTTGAATTCAAGCCCGCCCATTACGGGCATGTCCATATCTGAAAGGATCACAAATGTTTCAGTATCCGTAGACTTCAGGTAATCCAGCGCTTCCTTCCCGTTATTCCTGATCACGATCTTATTCGCAAGCCCAAGCTGTGCCATGGCAATAGTGAATAGCTCATGCTCATCCGGATCATCGTCCACCACTAAAAAAATTCCCGAAGGTTTCATAGCATTACATCTTGATAATTTAAAATAAAAAAAGCATACCATCACATTCCCGAACCGAGCGAATAAAGTAATTAACAAAGGCAACTAAAGGTGTAATTTCCCGTAAAGCAGCCTATTGGATCCTGCCACGGATTTATTACTATTCCATCCAATAAATTTTTATACTTTCGTGCATTATGAGGGCTTTCAAAAGAATTTTCTACCTGTTTCTTCTATGCGTCACAGCAGGCACCGCGAATGCCCAGTCGGTAGGTGGCACTACCTCCGGAGCAGCTACTTATTGCTCTTCTACCAATTCCGGGTTTATTTCGGTAAGCGGATTCTCCGGCTCTATTCTTAACTGGGAATCATCCACCGATGGCGGAGCAACCTGGAGCACTGTTTCAAACACCACCCCGGCCCAAAGCTATTTCAACCTTTCACAATCCACCTGCTACCGCGCCATCGTTCAGAACGGCGCCTTTCCACCCGACACCTCCACAACGGCCTGCATCACGGTTTACCTGCCGAGCAACGGCGGAAGCATTTCGGGAGGTGGTACATTTTGCGCAGGCTCCGGCAGCGGAACACTAACGCTTAGCGGGAACACCGGAAACCCTTTATTCTGGCAATTTTCAACGGATAACGGCGCTACCTGGACAAGTGTCAGCAATACAACCACAAGTCTATCCTATAGCTCGATCACCGTAAATACCATTTACGAAGCAGTGGTTCAGAACGGGCCGATGTGTCCGTCGGATACTTCATCGCAGGCAGCGTTTATCATTGATGCGATGTCTGTTGCTGGCACAATTTCGGGCAGCGATACGGTATGCGCAGGCTTTAATTCAGGCACGCTCAGCCTTTCCGGCATGACCGGCTCAGTAATAGGATGGGCGTATTCCACTGACAACGGCACCACCTGGACGCCTATTCTCAATAGCACCACTTCCCAGGCTTACCTGAATCTTACACAATCAACATTGTACAGCGCGATCGTTCAGAACAATAGTTGTCCGGCCGATATCAGCGCGCCCGCTTCAATTGAAGTGAACAGCCTTCCGCTTGTTTCTGCAAGCGCCGACACCACCATAGCTGCCGGCGGATCGGTTGCGCTGAGCGGTTCAGGAACAGGAACGCCATTATGGACACCTTCTTCGGGGCTCGACAGCGTTTCGTCTTTCACGCCGCTGGCGACACCTGCAGCTACTACAACCTATTTACTCACCGTAATTGACGCCAACGGATGCACGGCTTCGGATAACGTGACCGTTACTGTGATCCTCCCGGAATTCAACGGGATGGTCTCCAACCTTTTTACCCCAAACGGAGATGGCATCAACGACAGCTGGTATATCGAGAACATCGAAAACTTCCAGGACAGCGAAGTGTATGTTTATAACATTTATGGAAATAAAGTATTCGAAAAAAAGAATTACAGGAATGACTGGAAGGGAACTTACAACGGAGCTGCGCTTCCCGACGGCACTTATTATTATATTTTAAAGTTCGGCGATACGGGAAAGCCTATCAAGGGCTCATTGGATATTTTAAGCAATAAATAATGATAAAGAAAACATACATTACCTTACTGCTTGCTCTTTCTTTTCTGTTTGCTGAAGCCCAGCAGATCGGGTTTTACAGCCATGCATTTTTTAAGCCAATGGTATATAACCCTGCATTCACCGGCAATGCAGAAGGCATCAATGCAATGATCATCAGCCGGGCACAATGGACCGGCTTCAACGGGGGGCCCCAGCTGAACCTTTTTACGCTTGATGGAAGCCTGCCAAATAATAAAACGGGGCTTGGGCTCTGCCTCATCAGCGACAGGAAAGGGATCACGAACAGAACCGGCGGAAACATCAATTATTCATACCGTTTGAACATTACAGATGCCGCGTACCTCAGATTTGGAATTGCAGCAGGCATCATTGACCAGAGCATCGACTTTTCGAAAGCGCTTGTTGAGGATCCCTCTGATCCGTTCACCTTTGGAGACCAGCAACGGAAAACAGTTTTCGATGCAAATGCAGGGCTTGCATTTTTCTGGAAGGGCCTCGAGGCAGGAGTGGCAGTGCCGCAACTGATCGGAAATAAGATCGCATACGTTGACAACACGGATGTACGTGCAACGTATACCCAGGTGAGGCACTTCCTTGGCACATTAAAATACAGCCTGCCACTTTCAAAAGATAAAGGCCTTTATATCGCTCCGCAGGCACTTGTACGCTATCTGCCCGGCGCACCATTCCAGTATGACGGAACGCTGAACCTTGAATGGAGGGATAAGGCATGGATCGGAGCTACCTATAAAAGTGATTATGCTATTACCGCTCATTTGGGTTTCTGCATCCACAAGCAGCTTTACGTAGGTTACGCGTACGACATCATCCTTGGTGATCTTTCCCGTTATTCAGGCATAAGCCATGAAGTAATGGTAAGCTTTAAGTTCGGAAAGAATAAAAAAGAAGAAGCTTCAGCGGAAAAAGCCGTCAATACAGGAGAGCAGACTGCTTCAGAAAAGCGCCTCGACAGCCTCCAGGCAATTCTTGAAGAAAGCCAGTCGCAGATCAGGGCCAACGCGGAAAAGATAAAAGTGCTTACCGATAAGCTCGAGCAGCAGTCGAAGGCTATACAGGCACAGCAACAAGCTGCATCTTCATCGCAGGCATCACCAGTGCAGGGCCAGGGACAGCCTTCACAGCAACAACCGCAGAGCACAGGAGCACAGAATCAAAACACAAACACTCCTGCAGCAAATAACCAGAACCAGAATGCAGCGGCAGTTGAAACAGATAAAAATAAAGTTAATGATAACGGGATCTGGCTTGTAACGAACAATTCAAAAGATTTCAAAACCGACAGGGGAGGCACTCCTAAAAAAGGATATTATGTGGTAGCGGGCACATTCGTTTACCTCGATTTCGCTGAAGCGGAAGTAAAACGCCTGAAAGCACAAGGGTTTCCTTCCACCAACCGGATCTTTTCAGAGCAAAAACAATTCAATTATGTTTTTGTTTCCAGTTCCCTTTCCAAGGATGAAGCGATGAAGGCTGCGGAAAAAGTGCGTGCCGGAGGCATCAAAGATGCCTGGATCCTTCAGCTTGTGGAATAATATTTCTGCCACTATATTCAATGACCAATGCGAGCTTGATAATACATTTTGTGTAATTATTTCCCCATATCCTGCTATCCTTTGCGGGCGCAGGACTCTTCTATCGTTTCTACCGCCAACTTTGTCTAAAAAGAAATAAACAATAGCAACTAAAAGCTACCTTTAGCCGTAAAGCATTACAAATACAACAGGGCATGCGAATAAAGCTACTTTTCACCTTTCTTTCTTTATTATTTGTTCTCGGTTCACAGGCGCAGTGCGGTCCAACTGTTCCCACATTCAATGTGAATCTTACGGGATCGCCTTCCGGTACCTGGACCAGTCCGCTTGTTCAACGGGCCGGTAACTGTTGCGGTACTACAGCACCCGATAAATGTGTGGATTTTATCATTACCCTTGATCCGGGTGCAGCGGGGATCAGCTTCAATATTATTTCAGGCGCGGTTCCGGGAGGAGCCCTTTTTTACCAGATCGGCTGCGGGCCTCCTACAGCGCTTGGCTCACCGATCTGCCTGAGCGGACCCGGCCCTCACCTCTTAACTTTTTGCAAGCCAGGAAATAATCAGAATGTTTACCAGATCACATCTATACCTGCAGCTGTGGGAGGCACAGATGTAACGGTGAATGATGGTTGTGTCGGGCATATTGTTGCTACCGGCTTCAACACCTCCACCGTAACCTGGAATTCGATCTATCCCGGCGCACCGGGAGCATACAACAGTTATTTGTCCTGCACTTCCAATTGTCTCAATCCTACCGTTACAGGCACCGGCAGTCCACCGCCTTATGTTGATTACGTGATCTGCGGACAGCCCGCTTCCATGTGTAATTTCACAACTGTATGTGACACAGTAAGGGTAACGTTTAATCCTACACTCAGCGTAAGCATTGCACCACTCAATCCAACGATTTGCTTCGGGCAAACCTCAACCACCATTACAGCAACGGGAGCAGGAGGCACTCCGCCCTATAGCTATTTGTGGAACAGCGTAAACCCTTCGCCAAGCATTAATGTGGGAGCCGGCAATTACACAGTGGTAATGTCGGATGCTTCCGGCTGTCCGCCTGTTTCGGCTGCCGTAACTGTCACGTCCTTCTCTGTTGCCATTACAGCCAATGCCGGCCCCGATGATACCACTTGTTCCCAAAGCCCTGCAACAATTTTGCATGGAGCCGTTACAGGCGCCAGCGGAGGCGTGTGGTCAGGCGGCGCGGGAACCTTCAGTCCGAACAATGCCACACTCGGAGCTGTGTATACTCCTACCGCGGCCGAAATAGCAGCCGGGTTTGTGAACCTCACGCTTACAACAACCGGTAACGGAACTTGTCCCGCCGCCTCAGATGTTGTGAAGATCTGGTTTATGGGCTTTACGGGAACTGTAGCCGTTGCGCCGGTAAATGTCAGCTGCTTCGGAGGAAACAATGGCTCTGCCACAGCCTCGGTTACCGGGGGCATTCCGCCATTCACCTATTCCTGGAATACAGTACCCGCACAAACAACAGCTACTGCAAGCAATCTGGTTGCCGGAACCTATACAGTTACGATCACCAACGGGATCGGCTGTACAACCCAGACCACCACAACCATTACGCAGCCGACGCCTTTAACAGTAAGCAACACTATCACCAATGTGAGCTGCGCAGGAGGAAACAATGGAAGCATTGCAGTTACACCGGCAGGCGGAACTCCCGGTTACTCTTATGCATGGCTGCCGGGCGGCCAGAGCACCTCTTCCATCAGCGGACAGGCCGCAGGAACTTATACTGCTACCGTTACCGATTCGAAAGGCTGTGTGGTCACCTCCACATATACCATCACACAGCCGGCGCCGCTTGCCATTTCCTTTACATCAACTAACGTGAGCTGCTTTAACGGAAGCAATGGCACGGCATCCGCCACTGTTATCGGCGGAACACCGGCCTATACTTACAGCTGGGCACCTTCAGGAGGAACAGCCGCTACCGCTTCGGGATTACAGGCAGGAACTTATACTCTTACTGTTACGGATGTTAAAGGTTGCGTTCTTACAAATACGATAACGATCACACAGCCGACTGCGCTTACTGCAACTACATCAGCAGCGCCTGAAACATGTGATTACCTGAACAATGGTTCTGCAACTGCAAGTCCGGCAGGCGGAACACCCGGCTACACTTATTTGTGGATGCCCGGAAGCTTTACAACAGCTACCGCCAGCAATCTTTCAGCAGGCACTTATACCGTAACAGTTACCGATTCGAAAGGATGTACAGCCACTGCTTTTGCTACCATTACACAACCTGCACCTTTAACTGTGAGCCTGATCAGCCAAACCAATGTGAGCTGCTTCGGGGGCAACAACGGATCTGTAACGGCCAGCCCTGCAGGCGGAACAGCTCCGTACGGCTATGCATGGTCGCCCGGCGGCGCAACAACAGCCACAGCTTCGGGCCTCGCAGCAGGTACATATACAGTTACTGTTACCGATAATCATGGCTGCCAGGTACAAAGTTCAACTGCAATTACACAACCTCTGCAGCCTTTAACGGCGACGAATGTTATCAGCAATGTAAGCTGTTCGGGAGGAAGCAACGGAAGCATCGCAGTGACCCCTTCAGGCGGAACTCCGGGCTACACTTACCTTTGGGCGCCGGGCGGACAAACAAGCTCTTCCATTACCGGGCAGGTCGCAGGAACCTACACGGTTACTGTAACAGATTCAAAGGGTTGTGTTTTCACCGCGAATTATACCATCACGCAACCGGCACCTCTTGCCATTACATTTACGCAAACAAATGTAAGCTGCTCCGGAGGCAACAACGGAACAGCAACTGCTGCTGTGAGCGGAGGGACTCCGGCGTACACGTACAGCTGGGCGCCATCGGGCGGGACAGCCGCTACAGCCTCCGGCTTGCAGGCCGGCACCTATACCTTAACTGTAACAGATACTAAAGGATGTACCGTTACCAATACGGTAACGATCACACAGCCAACTGCGCTTAGCGCAACCACCTCTGTAACCAATGAGACCTGCGATTACCTGAACAATGGTACCGCTACAGCAAGCCCTTCGGGCGGAACACCGGGATACAGCTATTTATGGATGCCGGGAAGCTTTACCACCGGCACGATCAGCAACCTTTCCAGCGGAACCTATACTGTTACCGTGACCGATTCGAAAGGATGCGTAGCGCTTGCTACTGCTGTGATCACGCAGCCGGCGCCGCTTTCAATAACCTTCAGCGCACAAACGAATGTAAGCTGTTTTGGCGGCAATAACGGATCTGTAAGCGCTACTCCTGCGGGCGGAACACCGAATTACTCTTATTCCTGGCTGCCGGGCGGAGCTACAACGAATTCTATTTCAGGCCTGGCTGCAGGAACATATATCCTCACAATCACTGATAACAACAGCTGCCAGGTGCAGAGCACAGTAAGCATAACACAGCCGGCGCTTGCACTCAGCGTTTCGGGGACATCCACAATTGTATCCTGCTTTGGCGGGAACAATGGGACAGCAACAGCCAATGGCACAGGCGGCACAAGCCCTTATGCATTTACATGGATGCCGGGAAGCGTGAGCGGGCAAAATATTACAGGCCTCGTTGCAGGAACATATACAGTAACCGCAACGGACGCTAACGGATGTACCGCAACGAACACAGTTGTTGTAAACCAACCTGCTCCCCTCGCCATCAGCTTCACACAAACCAATGTAAGCTGCTTCAGCGGAAGCAACGGAACGGCAACCGCAAATGTAACCGGCGGTACAGCTCCTTATGCCTACAGCTGGACACCGGCCGGAGGAACAGGCTCAACTGCCACCGGACTGGCAGCCGGCACGTACACCGCAACCGTTACGGATTCGAAGGGCTGTATTACCTCAAATACGGTAACGATCACACAACCGACCGCGCTTACTGCGACAACAACTGTTACCAATGAAACCTGTGATTACCTGAACAACGGCACTGCCACGGCACTGCCTGCCGGCGGAACCCCGGGCTACACTTACCTGTGGATGCCTGGAAGCTTCACCAGCGCTACTATAAGCAATCTTTCCAGCGGCACCTACACTGTAACCGTAACCGATCTCAAGGGATGCGTTGTGCTTGCAACCGCGAATATTACTCAGCCTGCGGCACTTGCAATTTCATTCAACGCACAAACGAATGTAAGCTGCTTCGGAGGCAACAATGGCTCCGTGAATGCCACCCCATCCGGCGGAACTCCTAATTACAGCTATGCATGGGCCCCGGGAGGAGCAAGCACCAATTCAATTTCCGGGCTTTCGGCCGGAACATATACACTAACCATTACCGACAACAATAGCTGCCAGGTACAAAACACCGTCACCATCACACAGCCTGCCACCGCGCTTTCTGTAACAGCAACATCCACTCCTGCCACCTGTAACGGCGGAAGCAACGGAACAGCCACCGCGACCGGAGCCGGGGGAACAGGGCCATACACCTATTCATGGATGCCGGGAAGCCTGAGCGGACAGAATGTTACCGGCCTTACTGCGGGAACATATACCGTTATGCCGATGGACGCGAATGGCTGTACAGCTACGAATACCGTTACAGTTTCAGAGCCATCGGCGATGGTGCTTACCATGAATGCCACGAATTCAAACTGCGGTACCCCAAGCGGGCAGGCCTCAGTATCTGTTTCAGGCGGGATCGCGCCGTATACTTATTTATGGTCGCCTTCAGGAGGCACAGCCAGCACAGCAACAGGATTGATCGCGGGAGCATATACGATCCAGGTGACTGATGCGAATGGCTGTATCCAGACACAATGGGTAAATGTGAATGATAACTCAGGCCCTACCGCCACGATCTTCTCCATCATCAATGTAAGCTGCAACGGCGGATCCGACGGAGCTGCGAGCGTTGGAGTTGCCGGAGGAACAGGCCCTTTCACTTATAACTGGATGCCTTTCGGCGGAACTTCACCAACGGCTACGGGCTTATCAGCCGGATCTTATACAGTAACTGTGCTGGATGCAAACGGCTGCCAGTCGAATGCCACTACCAGCCCCGATATCCTCGAGCCGACACCGATCGCGATCAGCATTACCACAGGAGCCGTAAGCTGCTTTGGCGGCAGCAACGGAACCGCAACAGCTTCAGCAAGCGGGGGCACCCCGGGATACAGCTACCTGTGGCTCCCTTCCGGAGCTACCGGCCCTACTGTCTCCGGCCTGACCGCAGGAACATTCACCGTGCAGGTAACCGATAATAATAATTGTGTTCAAACCGCGACTTATACAATTACCCAGCCCGCAGCTGCATTAACTGTTGGCATTTCAAACACACCTGTTTCCTGCTTTAGCGGCTCAAATGGAAGCGCAACGTCCATTGCAGCAGGCGGCACAGGTCCTTACAATTACTCCTGGATGCCGGGAGCGGTTACAGGGCCTTCCATCTCCGGGATGCCTGCGGGCACTTACACCGTTTCGGTGACCGATACAAAAGGATGTACGGCTACAGCAAGCACTACTATCACTCAGCCTACCGCCCTTTCCCTCACGACCGGAAGTGCCAATGCTGCCTGCGGCACTCCAAGCGGACTGGCGTATGTTACCTCCACAGGGGGCACATCGCCATACGCGTATTCCTGGATGCCCGGCGGAACCATAAACGATACAGCTTTTGCGCTGGTACCTGGAACCTACAGTGTAACCGTTACCGATAATAACAGCTGCGCGGCTTCTGCAAGCGTAACGGTAAATAATACACCGGGGCCTGTAGCTACGATCACCTCTACCGTAAACGTGAGCTGTAATGGCGGATCAAATGGCAGCGCGACAGTAGCCGTGGTTTTCGGCGTTACTCCATATACATACAGCTGGTCGCCTGCGGGCGGCAGCGGCGCCACGGCCTCGGGGCTTAACGCCGGAACGTATATTGTTAATGTGGCAGATGCAAACGGATGCTCTTCAGCAGATACTGCTGTTATTACGCAACCAACACCTCTTTCCGTAAGCGTAACAACAGCTAATGTAAGCTGTTTCGGAGGAAGCAACGGAACCGCCAGCGCAACGGCATCGGGCGGAACTCCCGGATATACCTACACATGGCTGCCTTCAGGCAGCACAGGTTCTTCCATAAGCGCGTTGGCTTCAGGCACCTATACCGTGCAGGCCACCGATACAAAAGGCTGTGTTACAACTGCTACCTTTACGATCACCCAGCCATCGGCTGCCCTGGCTGTGAGCACTTCCAACACGCCTGTTTCCTGCTCCAGCGGCTCAAATGGAACAGCCACGGCAGTTGCCTCCGGCGGAACAGCACCTTACAATTATTCCTGGATGCCGGGAAGCATTACAGGGCCATCGGCATCTGCACTGACCGCAGGGACCTACACAGTTTCCGTAAGCGATGCAAAAGGCTGCAGCACCACCGGCACAACCACCATTACCCAACCTACAGCCATAGCGCTCACTACCGGCAGCAACAATGCGGCCTGCGGAACAGCAAGCGGTTTGGCATACGTAGGATCCACAGGCGGAACTTCACCTTATGCCTATTTATGGTCGCCGGGCGGATCGGTGAATGATACCGCATTCGGCCTGGTACCGGGAGTATACAGCGTTACCGTTACCGATAATAACAGCTGTGCCGCTACTATCAGCGTATCTGTGAATAATACTCCGGGGCCTGTGGTAACGATCACATCTACTACAAACGTAAGCTGTAACGGAGGATCGAATGGCAGCTCCACTGCAACGGTAGCAGGCGGCATACTGCCTTATACGTTCAGCTGGTCGCCTTCGGGAAGCACTACGGCAAATGCTACGGGGCTTTCAGCAGGAACACACATTATAAATGTTACCGATGCAAACGGATGTCCTTCCGCGGATACCACTATCGTTACACAGCCTACTCCCGTGGCCGTTAATGCGGTCACCACCGATGTGAGCTGCTCCGGCGGCACAAACGGCACAGCCACTGCAACAGGCTTCGGCGGAACACCGGGATATACATTTACATGGCTGCCATCGGGAAGCACAGACAGCACCATCAATACGCTCGCAGCAGGAACATATACAGTACAGGCAACGGATGCCAACTCCTGCAGCGCTACTTCTACCTTCTCTATTACGCAACCGGGAGTGCTTACGGCTTCTGTTTCATCTTCTTCCAATGTGAGCTGTTTCGGCGGAACGAATGGAGCAGCTACGGTGAGCATTACAGGCGGCACGCCATTCTACAGCTATAACTGGCTGCCTTACGGAGGAACCTCAGCAAGCGCAACCGGACTTTCTGCAGGAACGTTTACAGTGAACATTACAGACTCGAAAGGTTGCAGCACTTCCATCACGGTAACGATCACGCAGCCGGCGCAGGCGCTTTCCGCTACCGGAACGGGATCTGTGACCAGCTGTTTTGCAGGTGCCGACGGAACGGGTACCGTTCTGCCTTCCGGCGGAACCTCAGGCTACACTTATTTATGGAGCCCTGCAGGCGGAACAGGCGCAAGTGCCAGCGGGCTGAATCCGGGAACCTATACAATTCTTATTACAGATGCCAACGGATGCCAGGCAAACACTTCGATCACAGTTACACAGCCACCGCAGATCGTAGCTACGCTCAGCGCTGTTAATCCTTCCTGTGGTTTCGCGAATGGTTCCATATCATCGATGGTATCAGGCGGCACAGGCGCATACACCTATTCATGGTCGCCGGGAGGAGCAGTAACGCCGGGCATCGGCAGCCTGAGCCCGGGCAGCTACACCGTTACAGTTTCCGATGCGAACAGCTGTTCTGTTTCCGCCACTGCAACGCTTACGAACATTGCCGGGCCGAACGTTTTCATTGCTTCCCAAAGCAACGTTTCCTGCTTCGGAGGAAATAACGGCAGCGCCACAGCGGGTGTTTCGTCAGGTACATCACCTTACCTATACAGCTGGAGCCCTTCGGGAGGAAACGGAGTTACAGGAACCGCGCTTACTGCCGGAACTTATACGGTAACAGTGACCGATTCACTGGGCTGTATCAATACGGCCACAGCAACCATCACTGAGCCTCCGGCCTTAGGGATTTCCGTTTCTTCATTGTCAACGGTATCCTGCAACGGCCTGAGCGACGGCAGCATCACAGTTACAGGAACCGGCGGAACCCCTTCCTACTCGTATGCCTGGTCGCCTGTTTCTTCAACACTGCCGACAGTAACAGGACTTGCCGCAGGAAGCTACACTGTGAATGTAACCGATCAGAACAGCTGCTCTACTTCCATTTCAATTTCAATGACACAGCCGGCCACGTTAAGCTCTTCCATCGGCAGCAGCACCAATGTAACGTGCTACAGCGGAACGAACGGAACAGCAGCTACCACTGTGAGCGGAGGAACACTTCCTTATTCATACCTGTGGTCTGACGGACAAACCGGAAGCATCGCAACCAACCTGGCTGCCTCCTCCTATACGGTTACGGTTACGGATGTGAACGGCTGCTCATCCACAGCAACAACGGTGATCACACAACCGACACAGGTGATCACGTCTGCCGGCGCTAACGACACGATCTGTTTAGGATCATCCGGGGCGGTTACAGCTACGGCTTCGGGTGGAGCAGGAAATTATTATTATGTATGGCAGCCGGGGCCTGCGATCAATTCGGGAACCTATAATGTTATCCCTGTCGCCAACACAACATATACCGTAGTTGCCTACGATGAAGACGGCTGCGCGGGAACACCGGATGAAGTGGATGCCATTGTGTATACCCTTAGCGGCGCGAACATTGAGGCCATCGGCAATACCCCGATCTGTCCCGGACAAAGCTCCACCATTTATGTTCAAACCACTGGCGATACCGGGCCGCTTAGCTATTCATGGAGCAATGGCCTGGGTAATGGGCCGGGCGCTTATGTTGTGATCCCGACCAGCCCGATCACGTACGTGGTTACAGTGAGCAACTCCTGCGGCGCTTCTGTGATGGATACAGTTGACATTACCTTCAATCCTCCTCCGACGCTCGCATTGTCTTCCGATACCAATTCCATCTGTGCACCGGGAAGCGTTCTTTTCAATGCCAATGCAGTAACCGGAAATCCTTCCGATCCTATTGTTTCATGGATCTGGAATTTTGGTGACGGCGGCACATCCACACTCGAGGATCCGTCACACACGTATCCTTCACCGGGAAATTATTCCGTGACACTTACCGTTACAACTTCCGGCGGATGTACTAACAATAATGCGAGCGCACCGGTGATCATCCACGCGCATCCGTTCCCTACCGCTGCATTCTCTGTGAATTCTACGGTGCTGAACCTGCCGTATGACCTGCTGATCACAAATAACCAATCGGTTGGCGCAAGCACTTACCAATGGGATTTTGGCGATGGCGGAACATCCACGCTCACCAACCCGCAATACCTGTACAATGCGGTTGGAACTTATCCAATTCAGCTGATCGCGACCAATGCATACAATTGCTCGGATACTGCAGTTTCAGAAGTGATCACAAGCGCGGATATCGTATTCCCGAATGTGTTTACCCCGGATCCTGATAACCCATCCGGCGGATATTATGATATCAACAGCCTCACGAATGATGTATTCTTTCCTTATACAGCAGGCGTGGTTGAATTCAAGCTCCAGATCTTTAACCGCTGGGGTGAGCTGATCTTTGAAACATTTGATATCAAACAGGGATGGGATGGCTATTACAGGGGCAAGATCTGCCAGCAGGATGTTTACATCTGGAAGGCTTATGCAAAATTAAATAACGGAAAAGAATTTAATAAAACAGGAGATGTTACGCTGCTTAGATAAAAAGAATATAGTTCTGCTTCTGATAGGATTCTTTGTGCAGCAATCGTTTGCACAGATCACTTCCATGCGCGATAAGCAGTTATGGCTAAAGGCCGATCAAACGCTGGAATATGGCGATTATCCCGGCGCGCTCCAGATGTATGAAAAGCTGTATGCGCTCGACAGCTCCAACCAGGAGCTTAATTATAAAATGGGCGTGTGTAATTTCCAGATCAGGAAATACAGGATGAACTCGAAAAGATATTTTGACAAGGTGACTCCTTCTGATTTCCCTGAAACATGGTATTACCTGGGCCGCCTGCATCACCTGCTGAGAAATAACCAGCTCTCGATCGAGAACTATACAGCATACAAGAACAGCAAAGCGGCGGATAAGGAACACAGCACGCGTGAAGTGGATCAGCTCATCGAGAAATGCCATACGGCTATGCTGTTTGAGGCGCAGATGAATACAAACATACAGATCGAGAACCTTGGCAATACGATCAATACCGAGTTCGCGGAATATGCACCGCTGATCCCGGTGCAGGAGGATTTCATCATTTTTACTTCACGAAGAAAAAATGAGGTGCATCAGCAAAAGGATCCGACCGATCAGTATTTTGAAGACATCTATGTTTCCACCAGGTTCGGAGATACCTGGCAATACCCGGTGATGCTGGACACATCGATCAACACACCCCTGCACGATGCCTGCACCGGCCTGTCGACCGACGGCGAGAAGCTGCTCATTTACCGCACCAGCAAAGACCTGACAAGCGGCGACATCTACGAAAGCACCCTTGAGATGGGAAAGTTCAGCACGCCTGTGCTGCTGCAAACCAGGGTGAACTCGGAAGATTACATTGAAACGAGCGCATGCTACTCACCGGATAATAAGACGATCTTTTTTTCAAGCAACCGCCCGGGAGGCTACGGAGGAAAAGACCTTTACATGATGAAACAGCTCCCGAACGGCAAATGGGGAACTCCATTTAACCTCGGGCCGGGCATCAATACGGAATACAATGAAGATGCGCCCTTTGTTCATCCTTCCGGCTCGGTATTGTTCTTCAGCTCCCAGGGGCATAAGAATATGGGAGGCTATGATATTTTTAAAGCCAATTTTGATGAGTCGGGGAATTTTACCACTCCTACCAACCTGGGATACCCGATCAATACACGCGATGACGATGTGTTCTTTGTGTTGAATGCCGATGCTACCACCGGTTATTTTTCTTCCGAGCGTGAAGGCGGATACGGATCGCAGGATCTTTATAAGGTTGTGTTCTCGCCTGATCCCCTGCCTCTGAACGTATACAATGCACGCGTGCTGGATGAGAACAACAACGTGATCCGCCAGGCTGAGCTTACCATGGTGGACCTGTCGGCAAAAACAGTATATGGCATTTACAAATCAAACGACAAGGGAAAGATCATTATCATTTCGGAACCCAACAAGGAATACCAGGTCATCATTAAGGCCGTTGGCTATGAGCCATTCGTTACAAATGTTATTTTAAGCTCTGACAATGATCTTTCATACAGACTAAAAAACCGGATTCAATGAAAACAATATACAAGCTCCTCGTTTTTATCCTTATCCTGAACAGCAAGCTGCTGTCGGGCCAGGATATGCATTTTACACAATTTTACTCCTCTTCACTTTACCTGAATCCGGCCTTTACCGGCGCCGACGTATGCTCCCGCTTCTCCGCTACGTATCGCAATCAATGGCCGGGCGTTTCAAAAGCATACAAGTCATACCTCGCTTCCTTCGACCATTATCTAACCACATACAATCTTGGCATCGGCTTGCTGGTAGGGAACGATGTGGCAGGCACAGGTGAGCTGAGAACTACGGTGATCAATCCTCTTGTAGCGTATGAAGCAGTGCTGACGAAAAAGCTCACCATGCGGCTGGGTGTGCAACCGGGGCTTGGCGTACGAAGCATCAATTTCAACAACCTTGTGTTTGGCGATCAGCTTGCAAGGGGCGGAAGCAGCGTGGCAACAATGGAAACACCAACACAAACGAAAGCGTATTTCGATATAGGTGCCGGCGTTCTCGCCTATACCAGGAAGTTTTGGGGCGGGCTTTCCTTCTATCACCTGAACAAGCCGAATGAATCACTCCTTGGAGAGAATGCGGAAAGCACGCTTCCCATCAAATATTCACTTCACAGCGGATATAAGTATACGCTTAACCCGGATGAAAAAGAAGTGACCGCGCAGCGCTCTGTTTCCTTCGCGATGAACTATCGCGGACAAATGGAATTTGATCAGCTCGATGTCGGCTTTTATTACACACAATATGTTTTTAACCTGGGGCTCTGGTACAGGGGAATCCCGGGATTGAAAGCCTACAAGCCCGGCTACAGCAATAACGACGCAATATCTATGGTAGTAGGCGTAAGGACCGACCGCATGAATGTAGGCTACAGCTATGATGTTACCATATCCAAGCTAACCAACAAAACGCAAGGTGCACACGAGATCTCTGTATCCTACCAGATGTGCAAGCTGAACAAGAAAAAGAAAAAGCGCCTGCTTGTTC
Source organism: Bacteroidota bacterium (assembly GCA_025963725.1). GTDB lineage: Bacteria > Bacteroidota > Bacteroidia > 2-12-FULL-35-15 > 2-12-FULL-35-15 > 2-12-FULL-35-15. The sequence goes on from JAOQAE010000007.1 coordinate 235,679, forward strand.
CCTGCCCGAAATTCTAAAAATAAAAAAGCGCCTCACCGGCGCTTTTCTTTTTATGACTGCTTCTTTGTTTTTTCTTTACTCCGCTCATTCCTTTGCATCACTTTGATAAATGTAACGAGCGACTTCAATTCCTTCGGCGAGATCTCGTGCTTATCGAATTGCGGCATTCTGCCCGTCCACAGTAAAAACGCCCTGCTTCTTACGCGTGCTTTTAAAAAGGCTTTCGGAACCTTGATCGTGTTGATCTCAGGGCCAACGCCCGCTTCGCCGTTCGGATGGCAGGGCTGACATTTGGCTTTGAACACAAGCCTTCCCTGTTTGATCACAGGATCTTCGCTTTCGCTGGTGGCCATGTCTTTTTCAATCCTCCGCGAAGAGCATCCCGGAAGGAACATGCTTCCAAGCACAAAGATGCCTGCGATGATATATAGTTTTGTTTTCATAACGTTATAGTTTAATTATTTTCCAAATGATGCCTGTGTTCTGCTTCGGCGCAGGGCCTTTTTCCGTGACTTCCATCACGCCAAAATCAACAATGTACAGGGCATCTCCCTCCTTGTTGAATTTGGCCGCGACAGGCCTTTCCAGCCCTCCGCTCTTCAGCGAGGAAGCAGGGCCGTTCACAAAGCCTTTATTGACTGCGAAATCAGTCACATCACCTGTCTTCACATTCACGCGCACTACCTTGAAGCCTACGGGGCCATAAATGGTCCCTACATCGGGCGCCATATCGCCGAACTGCGCAACAAAGGCATCGCCAGTATATCCGAAGGAAGAATTGAAGGAGAAATCAAACCCGTTTGCAGAGGAGTGCACCGCAAACACTGCCGCAGGTTTCGGCGGCTCCATCGGGTGCTTCAACAAAACTGATTTCGGGCGGATGCTTCTCGCCTTGAAGTTTTCTCCCGCGAGGGAATCGCCGCCGGCATAATCGGGCCAGCCATACCAGGCTTTATCTTTCACTTCCCAGAGATAATCGCCGGCGCCGAATACAGGGCGGCTGCCGCGCGTATCAAAGCCGTTCTCGCTCACAAATAATTTACCATCAGGCGAAAATGAAAGTCCGTACGGATTGCGGAAGCCCCATGCCACCAGCTCCAGCGGCCCGCCGTTGATCGGAACACGCATCACCGATCCCGAGCAGGGAAGGGCTCCTTTGATCACCTGTCCTTTTACAGTTTGAGTGCCGTACGGAACGTAAGCTCCTGTTTTCACTTTTTCCTTGTCTTCCGACAATACATTTTCCGTTTCATAATTTTCACCGGCAAGCACTACATCCTCGCAGGGAATATCATGGAAATCTTTTTTCCGCGCCAGCCAGCCGAAGTTGAAATTATCTTTTCCCACTACCGCGGAATTTGTCGCGGTGCCCTGGCCGAAATAAATATAGCCGTCGTTCCCAACCGTTACGCCATCGGTATGGTGATCGCCATAGCCAGGGAGGCCTTCAACGATCTTCGTGATCTGCCCGTCAGGCGTGATCTTCAGGATTCGCCCGCCTTCCAGCGTTCCTCCTTCCGAAACATAAAAATTACCGTTGTAATAATCCACTGCAGTCCATGGCCCGTTCTTACCGCCATGCGCGATCTCTGTCACTTTCCCGTTTGCATCGAGCTTTAATAATTTTGGAACTGTGTAGATCTCACCGTAAGAGTAACCTGCTTCAATTACATAAGCCTGTCCTTTATCATCGAAGGTGATGCTTGTAGGGAAGTTGAGCCCGGAGGAAACCATTTCAATGGCGTAGCCTTCCGGAAGCTGGATGTCGGGCGTGCGAACCGGACGGTTCACGGTTTCATAGCTCTTGGTGCCATAGTGCCCGCGCAGCTTATAGCAGCCCGACAGAAATAATGCAGGGACGGAACAGCCAAGAACAAGGATAAAAGTATGTGCTTTTTTCATATTCTTTTTTTTAGTCGCTTATAAAAAACAAGTGCCAGATTTAATTGAACTTGTAAAAAACGCGGTGGATCGCATTCTTTGCTTTTAACGCGCAAACTGTAATTGGGTAATTTATTCCATAATCAGTTTTTGGAATAATATTAATGGGCAGGAAGACGGATGAAAACATTATTTACTGCGCTGATCATTATTCTATTTTCTCTCTGCGGCTATTCACAGGATACACTACAAACTGTGCGGGGCCGTGTGAGCAGCGCCACCAGCGGAAAAGCACTACAGGCCGCCTGTGTTTCATTTGAAGGCATTTCCAATTATCATTTTTACAGCGATTCCGCAGGATATTATTCGGGGAAGGTTGCAGCGGGAAATTATCGTGTAAAGGTGCTGCACAGCGGATCGGCCGCACAAACATATCCGTCAGTTGTTGTGCTTTCCGGAAAACAGCTCGTGCAGGATTTTGAGCTCCCGGAGCTGAAAGTGGAGCTTGATTCGGTGCAGGTGGTTGCCACTGCCGCCGCCGAAAACGGGATCAGCCTCGACATGTGGGGGCTTCAGCGCTCCGCAGCCGTTTTCTACGATCCTGCGCGCATGAGCACTTCTTACGCTGCCGTTATCAATACCGATGACCAGGCCAACAATGTTTCCATTCACGGCACCTCTCCGAACTATGTGCAATGGCAGCTCGAAGGCGTTGAGATCGTAAGCCCCAACCACCTCGAAAATGCCGGGACCATCAACGACAAACCTTCCTTTAACGGCGGCGGCGTAAGCATGCTGAGCGCACAGGTGCTGCAGAATTCGACCTTCAGGCTTTCCCCTTTTGAGCTTTCCTCGGGGAATGCGCTCACGGGAATTTTCGATATAAAGCTGCGGAACGGCAACAATGAAAAATACGAACGCATCATACAGGCAAGCTTCCTTGGAACAGATCTCAGCATGGAAGGCCCGCTTTCTGCAAAAGGAAAAGCATCCTTCCTTGTGAATTACCGCTATTCTACAGTAGGGCTGCTGAGCCTGCTGGGTGTGAATTTCGGCGGCGACAGGATCAATTACCAGGATCTTTCGGCGCTGCTTACCGTTCCCCTGAAGAACGGGCAGCTGAAGCTGTTCAGCATTGCCGGCAGCAGCTCCACCGTATTCAGGGCAAGCAGCGATACGCTGGAATATCAACAAGTAAAAGACCTTCAGAACATCGATTATCATTCGTTCACAAACATCAACGGGGCCAACTTCCTTTCCAGCATCAGCAATACCTTGCTCTGGCGGACAGTTGTGGCGTATTCCGTGAAAAGCACAGGCCGCTATTCGAGATCTGCGGGTTATCTCCCCCTGAACATCCCGGAAGAAAAGGACCAGTATCAACAGCAGAAGCTCAGCACCACCAATTACATTTCAAAGCGCCTTGGCAATTCCCTTCGCCTGAAGGCCGGCGTCACCATTAATTATTTTACAGGCGGGGCGCATTCGGGAATTAACGAGCACTATTTCGTAAGCGGGGAAATAAATGAATTGCTTGTGCAGCCTTTTGCAGCGCTGGAAGGAACTTTTTTCCGCAAGCTCGATTACAAGCTGGGGATGAATATGTTTTGCCAAACAAGGATCAACGTAAATAAATTGCACCCGCAGGCAAGCATCAGCTGGAACATCAGCAAAGAGCAGTACCTCAAGCTCAGCTATGGCAGCTCCTCGCAGCTGCAGCCTTTTTATCTTTACCTCGGCAATACAGAAAACCGCGACCTCCTGCCCACTTCCTCCTCATCGGTTTCGCTTACGCATTACCTTGCATACCGCGGGATAGAATTTAAAAATGTGCTCTTCATGCAGGAGTTCACGCAGGTGCCTGTAAACACAGCGATGCATTTCTCAGCGTATAATTATTTTAACGAACAGATCAGCTTCCCTCTGGAATCAAGCGGCAGGGCGCGGACATACGGTTACGACCTTTCTATTGAAAAAAATTTCCGCACACTGTACATCATTACGTCAGCCAGTATTTTTAAAAGCACATACACGGATGGCACGGTGGGATCAGACGGAAGGTTCGGCGCCAATTATAATTTCGCGCTCACTACAGGAAAGGAATACACCTTCGGAAATAAAAATAAGATCTTCAGCACCGACCTGAGGTTCTTTATCCGCGATGGTTTTCTCGAGCCCGCCCAGCAGGATGAGTATTTTTACACACAGCGGCTGGCGCAGTATTACCGGCTCGACCTGCGGTTCAGCTACAGAAAGAATAAAAGGAAGAGCTCCGTTATCTGGGCGCTCGATCTTCAGAACGCGCTCAATCACAGGAATACAGCCAGCCACTATTACGACCCTTACACGCTCAGAACGGAAACGCGCTACCAGCTGGGGCTGATCCCCGTGCTCAGCTATAAGGTGCTCTTCTGAGAACTTATTACACATTCTTGAACTGGCATGTAATATTAGCAAGGGAAATGCGGAGGAATGATTCCTCCCTATTCGAAATAATTTTAACTCAAAAAATTAATAACATGAAAAAGATCTTTTTAACCCCATTACTTATCGCCGGCATGCTCTGCCTCGTTTCAACCGGCTGCGAAAAAGAGCACCACGACAGCGGATACGATGATTCAGGACATCACAATTCAGGTGGATCATCGGGCAGCACCACCAGCGGATCATCGGGCAGCAGCGGAGGATCAGGCAGCAGCGGAGTATCCGGAAGCTCCGGCTCATCAGGCAGCTCTACAAGTTCAACAAGCTCTACCACTTCTGGCAGCTCCACAAGCTCCACCGCAGTTGGTACAACAAGCGGTTCAACAACCTAAGCAATCAAATAAAAATATTAACCTCTAAACCTTATTCAACATGTCAGACAACTTAAACAAAAAAGCGCCACAGGATGCAAGCAGGATCAGCACAAGTGAAAAATGGGAGATCACTTACTGGTGTGATACCCTTAATTGCAGCGAAGATGAATTAAAGGCAGCCGTAAAAGCGGTAGGCAACTCGGCGCAGGCCGTGAAAGATTACTTCAAAAAGAAATAGCCCTGCAAACCTGTAAATAAAAAAGCCACCGGATGAAGGCACTCGTATTCCATAAGCCCAAAGATGTAAAAGTAGACACCGTAGATGACCCTGTAATTGAAAAGCCGGGTGATGTGATCCTGAAGGTTACATCCACCGCGATCTGCGGCTCTGACCTTCACATCTTCAACGGATTTTTTCCGCAGGCGGGTAACCAGGTGCTCGGCCATGAGTTCATGGGTGAAGTGGTGGAAGTGGGACCTGAAGTAAAAAAATTAAAGAGAGGCGACCGCGTGATCGTGCCCTTCCCAATCGCCTGCGGAGGCTGCTATTTCTGCCTGCACCAGCTGCATACGCATTGTGAGAATTCCAATCCCGATAATTACGGGCCCGAAGGCGGCGTGCTGAAAGAAAAGGGCGCAGGCTTGTTTGGATACACGGATCTATACGGCGGCTATAACGGCGGACAAGCAGAATATGTGCGCGTGCCTTACGCGGATATAGGGCCGCGGGTGGTGTCCGCAGGGCTTGAAGATGAACAATGCCTTTTCCTTACGGATATTTTCCCGACCGGATTTGCTGCGATCGATTGGGCCGAGCTGAAAGGCGGCGAAACGGTGCTCGTGATCGGATGCGGGCCTGTGGGAATCATGGCGCAGAAAGCAGCGTGGCTGAAAGGCGCGAAACGCGTGATAGGCATGGATACCCGGCAATACCGCCTCGATAAGGCGATGGTAGCTGCCAACAGTGAAACGATCCTTGTGAAGAACCATAAGGAAGCAGTGGCACAGGTACGCGCCCTCACGCAAGGCCGCGGCGCAGATGTATGCGTAGACGCGGTTGGGCTTGAAGCCGATATGAATATTCTCGACAAAGCGAAGATGATGCTGAACATGGAATCGGGAAACATCGACGCCTTCAGGCTTGCGCTGAGCGCTGTAAGGCGCGGAGGCACCGTTACCACAGTGGGCGTATATGCTACCACCTATGATAATTTTCCTTTCGGACAAATGTTTGAGAAAGGGATCAGGTGGCGCGGCGGACAGGTTCCCGTTCACAAATACATTGACGACCTGATGCAGCTGGTGGTGGATGGAAAAGTGGTGCTGGAAGATATTATCACGCACCGCATGCCGCTCTCGGATGCAGTTAAAGCGTACGACATCTTCAACAAAAAAGAAGACGACTGCGTGAAGGTGGTGCTGAAACCCTGACCAACGTACAAAAACACACCTTCAATGGTGTGTTTTTCTTTTTATACTATCGTGGCATTTTTTTTAAACTGTTAATTGTATGCAACTAAAGAAAGCAATATCAGCGGGAATTTACGGCACCACCGCGATGACGGCATTCAGCTATGCGCTGTCGGTGCGTAAAAAAAGCGACTTCAGGGAACCTGCGCTGCTGGGAAAGATCCTGCACCGCAACGGACTTAAAAAACCGGCAGCCAAAATAAGCGGATGGCTGGTGCATTATGCCGTGGGTTTTTTATTTACGCTTGCGTATGATGCGATATGGAGAAAGAAGAACATACGGATCGTGCCATCCGGAATTGTAATGGGCGGCATCTGCGGGCTCATCGGCGTGGCCGTATGGAAAGCTACATTCAGGCTGCAGGCTGTACCGCCCCTCATCAATTACAAAAAATTTTACAGGCAGCTTATCATCGCCCACTTGGTATTCGGCTATTTCAGCGCCCTGGGATATAAAGCGCAACCGAAGGCGCTGCCGCCTGCAAAAGAAAAAGACCCTTCATAAAAAAAGCTTCCGTTCAGGAAGCTTTCTTTTTTGCACTTTTTTTACTGCCTTTTTTAGGCCCCGGTTTTTTTGATGTTTTCTTCGAAGCCTTTTTAGCTGTTTTCTTAGCTCCTGTTTTTTTCTTCGCCGCTTTCTTTGCGCCTGTTTTTTTAGCGGCTTTCTTCGAAGCCTTTTTCTTCGGCACCTTACCGCCTTCCTTTCTTGCTTCGGAAAGGCCGATGGCTATCGCCTGCTTTTTGCTGGTCACTTTTTTTCCTGAGCCCGACCTGAGGGTACCCTGCTTTCTTTCATGCATGGTCTCCTCTACTTTTTCCTGGGCTTTTTTTCCATATTTCGCCATGATATTTTAGGTATTGATTATATCATAATGACTAAAAATGCGTACCAGCTTAATATGTAACCAGCTCTTCGCCTTTGCTTTTGCTGAATTCCTTTTTACTCATCTGGTGGCAGCCTGTGCAGGACAACACCGAGTTAATGAAGATCTGCCGGTCATCGGTCATCACCAGCAGCTCGGGCCGTTTCACAAATGCCTTGCGGTTCTCCTTCATTTCACTGATCCTTTTTTCAAGCACATCGCGGTACGCCCATTCGGCAAAGGTGGGCGACAGGCGTGCAGCCGAATAGATCGTGTGCGCCTCATCGAAATTTCCCTGCTTAACCAGCATGTCGCCAAAGTTGAGCAGGAAGCCTTCGAAATTATGAGGAGCAATGGTCGTGTTCCAGCAGGCGCGCTTAATAAGCGGGTCCTGCGTTTTTTCCAGCTCCCTGATCAGCTCCGGGAACACTTTGTCTGCAGAGCGGAGCACCTCCGCTTTCTCCAGCGATTTACAGGAGCAATCATCGATGAGCTCCCACTGGTAATTAATGGCCTGGCGGAAGAAGAACGAATTTTTATTGAGCTGGCTGCTCACGAGGCTCAGCGCAAACTTGTTGAACTGCGGCCATTCCTTTATTGCGGCATACGCATCGGAATAGCCCCTGTAGATCTGGTCGAGGTCTTTCGACAAAGCGCCCTGGCAGATCTCCGTGGCCGACTGAAATCCTTTGAGGCGCGGGTCAGCGGGATTATACTTTATAGCTTCGCGGAAATAATAATTGCTGAGGTAAATGCTTTTCTCGATGCCCGCAACAGGCGCTTTTCTGCCACGCTCGCTGAACTGCCAGAGGTACACAAAGCCGAGGTCGGCATTCAGCTGCGCATCCTGAGGATTCCTGTTCAGCCCCTCATACAGGCTGTTAAGTATGGAGGGGATGCTATCGTAATTTCCCTGGTGAAGGTGGTCCATGAACCCGCGATGCAGCTCTTCCGCTGTTGGCGGCGCAGGATCGGGGCTGAATAATGAATATGTAAAACCCGCAAGGGCAAGGATAATAATAACAGGTCTCATACCGGGATTTTAAAAGGAATATGCCACACTCTCAGGTTGGCAGGATTTTTTAGTACAGAAACCCTTAATGGCATTTTTGCCGGTAAACTATTAACTAACTCAAACAAAAAAGAAATGAAAAGAAGAACAATCGGTACCTTAATGATTGCAGGAACCTTTATGCTGGCTTTCGCTGCCTGCGACAATGACAACAACACCAACAGCACGCATGACGATGCTGCAAACCAGCAAGAGACTACATCAGGAACAAACGCTTCCACAAGCGGCGCAACAACTGATGGAACTACAAGCAACATGGGCGAAAACCCAACCAACTCCACAGGCTCTACAGGTAAAGCCATGGACGGCGTAAACGGAACGAGTGACTCTACAAGCACTCACGGATCCACCACACACTAAAAAAAGGTAAAAAAAAAGCATATCGTCCGATATGCTTTTTTTTTAGGCACTCATCCTGATAAAGCTCATTTTCAAAATACCCGAGATCACCTCAACGGCACCTTTAAAATCAACGGGCTTTACCATTACGGTATAGGCTCCGAGCTTCAGCGCTTCACTCTCATCAAACACGCTCAGTCCGTCTGTATAAATGATCACAGGAATATCCCGTAACATTTTTTCACTTTTCACTTTCCTGAGAAATGCGATGCCGTTCATTACAGGCATATTAAGATCGAGCAGGATCACATCCGGGTTCAGGAATTTTAATTTTTCCAGCGCATCGGCGCCGTCGCAGGCGGTAGAAAGCTGTGTATCGGCATCCAGCTGGCCCAGGGCCTTTGCAAAAAAGAATTTGTCGTCCTGGTCATCATCTACCAGCAGGATTGATTTTATAGCGTAACTCATATATTCATAGTCTTTGGTTAATGCTTCAAAGTTAGTTTCAATAGTTGCTATCCTTCATCATATTCGGTAAACGGATGATTTCAATAGCCAATAATGAGTTCGCGGAAGCCGGACACTATTAAGTTTAAATGCTGGCTCATTTTTTAATATATTTACTTAACAAAAAACAAAGCACCTTGATCCATCCACATACCGAACTGCGGTACATCAGCAAAACGATCGGCTACGGCGTTGTAGCCACGGCATTCATTCCCAAAGGCACCATCACCTGGGTGCTCGATAAGCTCGACAGGGAATTCAGCCCGGCGGAGATCGCCGCCATGGACAAAACCTACCGCGATATTCTTGACACCTACTCCTATCGGAACAACAAAGGCAATTTTATATTGTGCTGGGATAATGCACGCTTTGTGAACCACAGCTTTAAGCCGAGCTGCTTTACCACCGCGTACGAGTTTGAGATCGCGATAAGGGATATTCATCCGGGCGAGCAGCTTACGGATGATTACGGCTACCTGAATGTATCAGAGCCTTTCAAAGCAGATGATGAAGGTACAAGGCGCAAAACGGTGTACCCGGATGACCTGCTGACGTTCGGCAAGGCATGGGACAAAAAAGTGCTGGAGAATTTTAAAAAGATAAATAAGGTGGAACAGCCGCTCGGGCACATGCTTGATAAAGGCACGTGGAAAACAATAGAGGATGTGATCGGCAAAAAGAAGGAAATGAAATCGCTGCTTACCTGTTATTACAAGGATAAAAAACAGCGCTCCTAAGGCTGAAGCCAGGGCCAGAGCCCGGGGCTGCCAGTTTTTTTCTTATTCGCGGAATACACTACCCTTCCACAACTGGTGCATACCTTATCGAGCGTTTCAAGGTTTTTCTTCAATGCAGGATGGTGGCAGGGCTTCTCGCCCCATTTTTCTCGCAACTCTTTTATTTTTCCGGGTTCTATCATGACACGCGTATTTGGGCTTATAAAATTAGCAGATGCACTAATTGCGCGCCCTGCTATTCGGTGAAAGGGGAAAAAAGATAGCCGGAACGGCAAGGCCAGCGGGTGGCATAAACTTATCAATGATTTAAATATGAATAAACACGGGCCAATAATAGTGATCGAAGACAATGCGGCGGATCAGCGGATCATGTATGAGATCTTTAAGAACCTTGATTATGAGAATGAGCTTCTCTTTTTCGTAGACGGGCTTGAGGCCCTTGAATTTCTGAACACCACGGATAAGATCCCCTTCCTCATCATCTCCGACATCAACATGCCGAAGATAAATGGGTTTGAGCTGCGCAGCAAGATCCAGGAGAACATGGAGCTGAGCTTAAAATGTGTGCCCTTCCTGTTCTTCAGCACCGGTGCCGACAGGCAATCGGTATCGGATGCGTATTCGATGTCGGTGCAGGGATTTTTCCGGAAGCCGGAAGGCATGGAACAGCTGGAAAATACGATGAGAAAAATAGTGGAGTACTGGAAGGAGTGCATCGCACCGAGTGATTACAACGAAGGATAAGTATTAAGAAAAAGGCCGCATGAGAATCTCGTGCGGCCTTTTAGTACGATTATGTATAAATACCTTAGTGTGCTCTCACCGCCTCAGCAGCCTTGTAGAACACTTCTGTTTTTGATTGCTCATGGCCTGCGATCACTTTCGTATGCGTTGAGCAGATATGCCCGATGGAAGTGTGAATATCCTGCGTAAAGCCGCTTTTGGGATATGCGCAAAACAAGCAGAATGCTTCGGTTTCACAGAACTTGTTCCATAAATGCTCCAGCTGTACCGTAGCTCCGCTGAAGCCCTGTTCCCATAATATAGCAACCATTTCCCCATAAGCCCTCACTTTGCGCTGCGTGTTACCGCGTGCCAGCTTGATAACATCTGTCACGGTTTTCATGAACCGCTGCTCGTCGGGCCACCCAACTACCATAAATTTTGCGAGGGTATCGTGTGCATTCAGAGGTATGTATAAATGATCAGCCTTCAGCTTATCTATATCAACACCACTTGCTGTTAAGCGGTCATTCAATGCTTCGAGATGTTCGGCAGTAGCAATGATCAGCACGCTGTCGCCGGCCTTAAACCCGCTGCTTACAAAGCCTTCCAGCGAATCGAGCACTATATCGTCACTTTCATATATTTGAACTAAATGATCTGTCGGCGCTATTTCGCCCCAAAAAACCTGTGTCTCACTTTTCTTCCATTCCTGCGCGCCTGCTATTCCATTTTTCATTAATGCCTCATTTCTTTTTTATGTATGCTGACTATATATAAACTCCGATCTTCCGGAAGTATTGCGGTAATCAGCTCCCAAATTAATTAAAAAAATACACCAGACACATTAATTGCTCTTTTCAATTCTAAACTTTGTTATCTTTGCAGCAAATGGCATCGTAGTTCAATGGATAGAATAGAAGTTTCCTAAACTTTTGATGTGGGTTCGATTCCCGCCGAAGCCACTAAAAGCAAAAAATCCCACCTTCCGGATCCGGAGGGTGGGATTTTTGTTTCTGCAAATTTTATTTCAGCTTCTTCATCTGCTCCCGCAGCCATTCTTCGGCGGTGTCGCGCTGGCTGAAGATCTTTGTGGGCACCGCCGGCTTGTTGATCTTATTGTACATTTCACCCATCAGCAGGAGCGAAATGTTTGGCGTATAAAAAGCAATGGCAATTGTATTATCGGAGTATTCTGCAGTTGCGCAGAGGTCACGCGCTTCCTTGCTGATCGTAAAGAATTCTATGCCTTCCGCCAGCACAAAGAACCTAACACCGGGCCTTAGCTTTGTCAGCGCTTTTTTACCTTCGAGGAGCTCGTCCACATCCAGCTTTACGCCTTCCTTTACAATGTATTCCAACAGACATTCCTGATCATGGATCTTCATGGTGTATTTGTCTGTTTCAATGATCTCATTAACCATAATCAGGGGTGAATTATCAAATGCAAAAATTGATATTAGTCAACAATTTTGTTGTAGAACAAATTTCCCTTATTTATAACATACTAATAATCAATTAATTAAAATTCATATTTTTTCAAACAGAGCACAAAACGATCATTTCCCATAAAAAGGGCCTCCCGAAAGAGGCCCTTCTTTTCTTCGTTCCCCTTCCTCCCGTGTACCTGGGATCAGGGATTGAAAATTTTATATAAAATTTACATTTGACGCTGCTGCTGCATCCTCATAAAATGCAGCGCTGCATATCTATTCACTAAAATTTGATACCAGCTTTTCGAACAATTGTGAATTTCTTTATTTGAAAATTTTGTAAAAAATATTTTTATTTGCGCAGAATTTCTTCAGCCCGGGGTCGTCATTTCCATCAGCTGTTCATACAGCCAAAAAAGATCCCGCAAACCTTTTTTTGGCATTTTATTTGCCTTATAAAATTTGGGGAATTTGCACCCCAAAATCCGATATTTATCAACAACAGCAGCACTTTCAGAATTCCCTTAGTAGCTTTACATTTGTAAAAAAATAAACGCAAATGAAGACGATCGCTAAAAAGTCGAAATTTTCTGATGAATCCTCTGTGCCCGATGTGCTTGAAAAGCCATCCGCCAACGGGAAGAAGAAGGCCAAGGCCGTTAAGGTCAGCAAGATCACAAAGCCAATAAAGAATGGAAAAGCGGATGCAAAGGCGGCTACCCGGATCGTCATCAGCGAAAGCGCTGATACACTCGACGCTGCTGAGCTGCTGTTCATTCTCACCGAAATAAAACGAGGAAACTTTGAAGTAAAAATGCCGATCAACAAGATCGGCATCAGCGGAAAAGTGTGTGATACCCTCAACGAAATCATCTCCAACAACAAGCGCCTCATCAAGGAATTCACCAAGGCACAGGTTACCATCGGTAAGGAAGGTAAGCTGAACCAGCGGATCGTGCTCAACGATGCGCAGGGAGAGTGGAAAACCGGCGTGGAGGCCTTAAACAACCTCATCTCCGACCTCGCCTACCCGATCCGCGAGATCGATCGCGTGATCTCGGCCGTTGCAAAAGGAAATCTTTCCCAGCATATCCCTATTGAACAAAGCAGCCACCTGTTACAGGGTGAATTTGCCCGGATCGCCAAAGAGGTGAACGACATGGTGAAGCAGCTGAACCTCTTTACCATGGAGGTAACCCGCGTTGCCCGCGAGGTAGGTTCCGAAGGTAAGCTGGGCGGACAGGCGAAAGTAAAAGGCGTAGGCGGTGTATGGAAAGACCTTACCGACTCGGTGAACCAGATGGCCGGTAACCTTACCGCACAGGTACGTAACATCGCGGATGTAACAACCGCGGTGGCGAAAGGCGATTTGTCGAAAAAAATTACAGTGGAAGTAAAAGGAGAGATCCTTGAGCTGAAGAATACGATCAACACCATGGTGGATCAGCTGAACTCCTTCTCCTCCGAGGTAACCCGCGTGGCGCTCGAGGTAGGTACGGAAGGTAAGCTCGGCGGACAGGCACAGGTAAAAGGTGTTGCCGGTACATGGAAAGATTTAACGGATTCGGTGAACCAGATGGCATCCAACCTTACAGGCCAGGTGCGTAACATTGCGGAGGTAACAACCGCCGTGGCGAACGGGGATTTGAGCCGCAAAATTACAGTGGATGTAAAAGGAGAGATCCTCGAATTAAAGAATACGATCAACACCATGGTGGATCAGCTGAACTCCTTCTCTGCCGAGGTAACGCGTGTTGCGCGCGAGGTTGGTAGCGAAGGTAAGCTCGGCGGACAGGCGAAAGTGAAAGGTGTTGCCGGTGTATGGAAAGATCTTACGGATTCCGTAAACCAGATGGGATCCAACTTAACGGCGCAGGTGCGTAACATTGCAGAGGTAACAACTGCCGTGGCAAAAGGAGATTTGAGCCGCAAAATTACAGTGGACGTTAAAGGAGAGATCCTCGAATTAAAGAAAACGATCAACACCATGGTGGATCAGCTGAACTCATTCGGTTCGGAGGTTACACGTGTTGCACGCGAGGTAGGTAGCGAAGGTAAGCTCGGCGGACAAGCGACTGTGGAAGGTGTGGATGGGATCTGGAAAGACCTTACGGATTCCGTGAACCAGATGGGATCCAACTTAACGGCGCAGGTGCGTAACATTGCGGAAGTAACAACCGCGGTGGCGAACGGGGATTTGAGCCGTAAAATTACAGTGGATGTAAAAGGAGAGATCCTTGAATTAAAAAATACGATCAACACCATGGTGGATCAGCTGAACTCTTTCGCTTCCGAGGTAACCCGCGTGGCGCTTGAGGTAGGTACGGAAGGTAAGCTCGGCGGACAAGCGACGGTGAGCGGTGTGGGCGGAACATGGAAAAACTTAACCGACTCTGTGAACCAGATGGCAGGTAACCTTACCGACCAGGTGCGTAACATTGCGGAGGTAACAACCGCGGTGGCGAAAGGCGATTTGAGCCGCAAGATCACAGTGGATGTAAAAGGAGAGATCCTCGAGTTAAAAAATACGATCAACACGATGGTGGATCAGCTGAACTCATTCGGTTCGGAGGTAACACGTGTTGCACGCGAGGTGGGTAGCGAAGGGAAGCTCGGCGGACAGGCGACTGTGGAAGGTGTGGATGGCGTTTGGAAAGACCTTACAGATTCTGTGAACCAGATGGGATCGAACTTAACGGCGCAGGTACGTAACATTGCAGAGGTAACAACTGCGGTGGCAAAAGGCGATCTGAGCCGCAAAATTACAGTGGATGTAAAAGGAGAGATCCTTGAATTAAAGAATACGATCAACACGATGGTGGATCAGCTGAACTCATTCGGTTCAGAGGTTACACGTGTTGCACGCGAGGTTGGTTCCGAAGGACAGCTGGGCGGACAGGCTTATGTACCGGGCGTTGGCGGAACATGGAAAGATTTAACGGATTCCGTAAATAAAATGGCATCCAACTTAACATCGCAGGTGCGTAATATTGCAGAGGTAACAACTGCGGTGGCGAACGGCGATTTGAGCCGTAAGATCGGTGTGGATGTAAAAGGCGAGATCCTCGAGTTAAAGAACACGATCAATACAATGGTGGATCAGCTCCGCGGATTTGCATCGGAGGTAACACGTGTTGCACGCGAGGTAGGTACAGAAGGTAAGCTGGGCGGACAGGCACACGTACCGGGCGTTGCAGGAACATGGAAAGATTTAACGGATTCGGTGAACCAGATGGCCGGTAACTTAACGGCACAGGTGCGTAACATTGCCGATGTGGCGATCGCCGTGGCCAACGGGGATTTATCCAAAAAGATCACAGTGGATGTGCGCGGTGAGATCTTACAGTTAAAAGAAACACTCAACACAATGGTGGATCAGCTCCGCGGATTTGCATCGGAGGTAACACGCGTTGCACGCGAGGTGGGTACCGACGGTAAGCTGGGCGGACAAGCATTTGTACCGGGTGTTGCAGGAACATGGAAAGATTTGACTGACTCCGTGAACCAGATGACCGGTAACTTAACATCACAGGTACGTAACATCGCAGAGGTAACAAAAGCGGTGGCAAGCGGCGATCTTTCGAAAACGATCACCGTGGATGTGAAAGGGGAAATTTTCGACTTAAAGAATACAATTAATAAAATGGTGGATCAGCTGAGGGCATTCGCTTCCGAGGTAACGCGTGTTGCGCGTGAGGTGGGAACGGATGGTAAGCTCGGCGGACAGGCTTACGTGGCGGGCGTTGCAGGTACATGGAAAGATTTAACTGATTCCGTGAACATGATGGCTTCCAACTTAACATCACAGGTACGCGGGATCGCAAAAGTTGTAACATCGGTTGCTACCGGGAACCTGCGCCAGAAATTATCCATCAATGCAAAAGGCGAGGTGGCACAGTTAACGGATACCTTTAACGAGATGATCGAAACGCTCGCGGTATTCGCCGACCAGGTAACGAACGTTGCACGCGAGGTAGGTGTTGAAGGACGCTTGGGCGGACAGGCAAGCGTACCGGGCGCTTCGGGGATCTGGAAAAACTTAACGGAGAACGTGAACCAGCTGGCTGAGAACTTAACCACGCAGGTGCGCTCCATCTCCGAGGTTGCTTCCGCGGTAACAAAAGGAGATTTAACACGGAACATCCGCGTTGATGCAAAAGGCGAGGTGGAAGAGCTGAAAGATACCATCAACCAGATGATCACCAACCTGCGCGAAACAACATTGCTGAACCAGGAGCAGGATTGGCTCAAATCCAACCTTGCGAAGTTCACGCAGATGTTACAGGGACAGAAAGACCTGAAAACGGTTACAAAGCGGATCCTTTCCGAGCTTGCAACCGTTGTAACAGCCCACTATGGCGCATTCTACATCTTCTCCCCTGATGAGGAGATCCCGAAATTAAGATTGTCGGCGGCATACGCTTATAAATCCGACAAGCACATTCCGCAGGAGTTCGCTATCGGTGAAGGGCTTGTTGGACAGTGCGCATTTGAAAAAGAAAAGATCATCATTTCAAATGTTCCGAAAGATTATATCAAAATTTCATCGAGCTTAGGAAAAGCGAAGCCAAGCAACCTGGTGGTGCTTCCTGTATTGTTCGAGAACAACGTAAAAGCCGTGATCGAGCTTGCATCGCTTGATACATTCACGCAAACACACTTAGACTTCCTTTCCCAGCTGACTGAAAGTATCGGTATCGTATTGAATACGATCGAGACGACTTCAAGAACAGAGGAACTGCTGGCGCAGTCGCAGTCGCTTGCAGGCGAGCTGAAGATCCAGCAGGAAGAGTTAAGAAGGACGAACGACGAGCTCCAGGACAAAGCGCTGCTCCTTGTGAAGCAGAAGAACGAAGTGGAGGCGAAGAACAAAGAGGTGGAGGAAGCAAGGAAGTCGCTCGAGGAAAAAGCAGAGCAGCTCACGCTTACATCAAAATACAAATCGGAGTTCCTCGCGAACATGTCGCACGAGCTGCGCACGCCGCTCAACTCCTTACTGATCCTTGCACAGCAGCTGTATGAAAATGCTGAAGGAAACTTAAATGACAAGCAAACGCGCTACGCGAAAACCATTCACTCCTGTGGTGATGACTTACTCCAGCTGATCAACGACATCCTGGATCTTTCGAAGATCGAGTCCGGATTTATTTCCGCGAACATCTCGAAAGTTCATTTCTCCGAGATCTCTGCATTTGCTGAAACTACATTCAAGCCGATCGCTGAAGCAAGGAACCTTAAATTCAAGATCGAAACTGATTTCAGCCTGCCTGACTCGATGCAAACCGATTCACAGCGCCTGAACCAGATCCTAAAGAACCTGCTCTCGAACTCGTTCAAGTTCACTGAAAAAGGCGAGGTGAAGCTGGAGATCTACGATGCGAAGCGCAACTGGAAACAGGGCAACAGCGCAACGCTGGATGCTGCAAAACGTGTGGTAGCCTTCCGCATCAGCGATACCGGTATCGGGATCCCGCAGGACAAGCAGGCGATCATCTTCGAAGCGTTCCAGCAGGCAGAAGGTTCAACCAGCCGTAAGTACGGCGGAACAGGGCTTGGATTATCGATCAGCCGCGGGCTTGCAGAATTACTCGGCGGTACCATCGAGCTCGACAGTGAAGTTGGAAAAGGAAGCTCGTTCACCCTGTTCATTCCATTAGAGCTGAGCGACGGAACCAGCCTCGAGCCATACAACAAGCTGAAGCTTCCTGAAGCCTCTGCAAACCCTGAACTGGATGTATTGCTGAACTCATTGAAAATGACGGAAGAAGGCATTGAAACGAAAAAATTCGACGCCGTTGACGAGATGCTCAATGAGACCGGCGATGACCGGAATAACATTATACCGAATGATAAAGTAGTGCTCGTTGTGGAGGATGACCTCCGCTTCGGCAAGATCATGATCGAGAAGGCGCATGAAAGCAACCTGAAAGTGGTGATCGCCACAACATACGTGGAGATCTTCAATTTCGTAGGCCGCTACTCTCCTATTGCCATTACGCTCGATGTAAGGCTACCGGACACAAGCGGATGGAAAGTGCTCGACCTGCTGAAGAATGACCTGAACTACCGCCACATCCCGATCCACCTGATCTCCGGCGAAGAGAACAAAGTGCTTGCATTGCGCAGGGGAGCACGCAGCTTCCTGCTCAAGCCGCTGAACAACGACCAGCTGGACATCCTTTTCCAGGACATCCTTGCCTTCAACCAGAAAGAGGTGAAGCAGCTGCTGATCGTGGAGGACAATGAGCTGGAATCGTCGCAGATCGTGAAGCTGATGAACGAAGAGAAGATCGAGATCACCATTGCGGAAACAGGCAAGAAAGCAATGGAGCTGCTGACGGAAAAGCAATTCGATACCATCATCCTCGATTATACGCTTCCGGATATTTCCGGAATGGACCTGCTCATGCAGATCAACCGCGATACGCAAACCCTCACGCCGATCATTATTTATTCGGCGAAGGATTTCTCCAAAAAAGAGCTCGCCGAGCTGAACAAAATGTCGACCAGCATTGTATTAAAAGAAGCAAACTCGCTCGACCGCCTGCTGGAGGAGACAATGATGAACCTGCACGTGAATTACACCACCCTGCCGCAGGACAAGCGCAGGATGATGGAGAACATCAGGATGAAGAACGATATACTTTCCAATAAGAAAGTGCTTGTAGTGGATGATGACGTGCGGAACCTGTTTGCGATCACAACCGTGTTCGAACGCTACAACATCAACTGTATCACGGCAGAATCGGGCAAGGAAGCGATCCACCTGATGAACGAGCAGGAGGACATCGAGATGATCCTGATGGACATTATGATGCCGGAGATGGATGGCTATGAGACCATGCAGAAGATCCGCAGGGAGCATAAGAACAACAATCTCCCTATCATTGCCGTTACTGCTAAAGCGATGAAAGGCGACAGGCAGAAATGTATCGAAGCGGGAGCTTCCGATTACATCACCAAGCCGCTGAAAATGGATCAGCTCTTATCAATGATGAGGATCTGGTTCTATAAATAAACACTTATGAAAAAGCCCTTCAAGGTTAAAATACTTTTGGTCGACGATAATGAGAACAACCTCATGTCGATGAAGAGTATTTTTTCGGAAGACAATTACACGATCGAGACGGCAAATTCCGGAAAGCAGGCCCTTAAGATCCTGCTGAAGGAATTTGACTTCGCGATCATCCTGATGGATGTGGAGATGCCCAATCTCAATGGCTTTGAAACGGCTACGATGATCTATGAGCGGGAGAAGCTGAAGCACATCCCGATCATTTTCATCACCGCCCACGGGCATGGCGATGAGAACATCTTCAAAGGCTACAGGGCAGGCGCCGTGGATTACATCTACAAGCCCATCCGCCCCGAGCTGCTCCGCGCCAAGGTGCAGGTGTTTGTTGAGCTGTACAGGAAAAATTACCTGCTGCTCCAGCAGGAGAAGAAGCTGCTCGACATCAACCGCAACCTCGAGCTGGAGATCAACGAACGCATCATCTCCGAAGAGAAAGTGCTGAAGCTGAACAAGCAGCTGCTCGAGAACATCGACCAGCTGGAAGCGAAGAACAAGGAGCTGGATACATTTGCGTATATGGCTTCACATGACCTGCAGGAGCCGCTGAGGAAGATAAGGATCTTCAGCGACCGCGTGAGCTCCAAGTACGGGCATGAGCTGGATGGCGAAAGCAAGGTGTATATCGACAAGATCCAGTCGGCATGCGCGCGCATGCAGAGCCTGATCAACGATATTTTTACGCTGAGCAAGATCTCCACCACGAAGGAAGCCATGACGCCTACCAACATGAACGAGCTGCTGGAGGAAGTGATCGGCGAAATGGATTTCCAGATCCATGAAAGCAATGCGAAGATCATCATCGACAAGCTTCCCGAGCTGCAGGTGAACAAAAGCCTGGTGAAGCGCCTGTTCCAGAACCTCATCTCCAATTCAATTAAATATGCGCAGAAAAATGTTCCGCCTGTGGTAAAAATTTCCGCTAAAATGGAAAGCATTCAGCTGGGGAATAAAACACTTTCAACACGGTTTTGCAGGATCTACCTGCAGGATAACGGGATCGGCTTCGACCAGCAATATGCTGAGCAGATCTTCGCCATGTTCAAGCGCCTGCATGCAAACACCGAGTACGAAGGCACCGGGATCGGGCTGGCCATCTGCAAAAGGATCGTGGAAGAGCACGAAGGATTTATAAGTGCCAAAAGCGAGATCGGAGTTGGCACAACATTTACGATCAGCTTACCTGTGGAAGTAAATTCCCCCTTTTCGTCTAAAACCATAAAGGAGGATAAGGCCACCACGTAAACCGCAGCCATGGCCATTGCAATATTTAAATTTATATGATAGTAAAAAGAACCGCGCCCGGTAAAGCAACAAAAGAAAAAATGTTTGTTGTGGGAATAGGGGCTTCTGCAGGTGGATTGGAAGCGATCCACGAATTATTTGATAACATGCCTGATGATACAGGCTACTGCTTTGTTATCGTACAGCATCTCTCCCCCGATTATAAAAGCCTCATGCCCGAGCTCCTGGCCAAGCACTCACAGATGCAGATCTATGAGGCGGAGGACGATATGAAGCTTCAGAAGAACTGCATTTACGTGATCCCGAGCAAATACATCATGACCCTGAACGGGGAAAAGATCCAGCTCACCCATAAGGACCGCAAGGGCGCTCCCAATACTGCCATTGATTCATTCCTCACTTCACTCGCCCAGGAAAAAGGAAAGGATGCTATCGCCGTGATCCTTTCGGGAACAGGAAGCGATGGCACCAACGGCATTGAAGCCATTAAAGCGAACGGCGGCATTGTGATCGTGCAGGACCCTATCTCTGCAAAATTCGACGGCATGCCGAACAGCGCCATCAACACCGGCTTTGCCGACCTCATCCTCTCGCCCGATATGATCGCCGGAGAGCTGCTCGAATACCTGAGCGAACACCAGACGCCGCTGCAACGAACATTTCATGACATGACGCAGAAGGATGAATACCTGCTGCGCGAGATCCTTGAAAACGTATACAAAGCCACTTCCCACGACTTCAGCCATTACAAGCGGCCAACCATTCACAGGCGGCTTGCAAAGCGCATGGCGCTGAAAAACATCAAGAGCCTGAAGGATTACCTCGACTATATGCTCAGCCATAAGGATGAGGCAAAGGACCTGTCGAAAGAGTTCCTGATCAACGTCACCAAATTTTTCCGCGATACGGAAGCCTTTGATGAGCTGCGCACACTGGTATTGCCGCCGCTTCTCGCCGAGAAAAAAAGCGGTGATTCGCTGAAGCTCTGGATCATTGCCTGCAGCACCGGGGAGGAGCCCTATTCCATCGCCATGCTGATCCATGAATACATGTCCCAACTGAAGCAGCCCGAAGAGATCCCGGTTAAGATCTTTGCGACCGACATTGACGATGCGGCCCTGGAGATCGCATCCAAAGGCGTGTATCCGAATACCATCGCGAATGATATTCCGAAGGCACGACTCGAAAAATATTTTATCAAGGAAGGCAATACCTACCGCATCACTCCCATCATCCGCAAGATGGTGGTGTTTGCCAATCATAATGTGCTGAAGGACCCGCCGTTCAGCAAGGTGGACCTGCTCAGCTGCAGGAACATGCTCATTTACATGAGCACCGAGCTGCAGAAGAACATTTTACGCACCATCCATTTTGCGCTCAAGCCGGGAGCGTACCTGTTCATGGGGCCGAGCGAGAATATCGGAGCGCTCAAGGACAGCATGAAGGAGCTTAGCAGAAAATGGAAGCTGTACAAGAACATTGCGAGGCCGGTAATGGTCTCACACGAGCAATATGTTCCGCTGGTGGAAAGCAAGTTTAACAACCCCTACTCCAGCACCATTAAATCGAGGAATGCCCTCAATCACCTTCCCGACATCTTTAAGGATACGGTGATGGACGAATACAAATATGCAGGCATCCTCATTGACCGTGAATTTGAAGTGAAGCAGGCGATCGGGAATTTCAAGGGTTACCTTACATTCCCGGATGGCAACTTTAACCTTAACATCCTGAAGCTGGTGCCGCAGGACCTTTCCATTGCCATCAACAGCGGAGTGCGCAAGGCGATCAAGGAATCGGCGAAGGTGGTGCTCAAAAAAATAAAGCTGGAGAGCAACAATGAGAAGAAGCTGGTGAACCTGATCATCAAGCCTTACCTCGACCAGGGGGAATACATTCAGCCTTTTATCTTTATTGCGATCCACGAGGAAGAGCATAAGGGCATCAGGGAAAAGGCCAGGGCCATTTCACATGATAAGACTGAACTGCTGCTCGAATTGGAGCAGGAGCTGAAGGAGACAAAGGAGAACCTGCAGGCGGTGATCGAAGAGCTGGAAACGGCGAACGAAGAGCTGCAGTCGAGCAACGAGGAAATGATCTCCGCCAATGAGGAGCTGCAAAGCACCAACGAGGAGCTGCAGTCGCTCAACGAGGAGCTGCACACAGTAAACGCCGAGCACCAGATGAAGATCAAGGAGCTGGTGGAGCTGAACGAAGACCTCAACAATTATTTCAGCGGCACGGAGATCGGGCAGCTGCTCATTGACAAGAAGCTGATCATCCGCCGCTTTTCACCAGCCATTAAGAGCCAGATCAACCTGATTGAAACGGATATCGGAAGAAGCATTCTCGATATTTCCAACAACTTCCAGAGCCTCGATTTTATCAATGACCTGAAGCATGTAATGAAAGGCGGCAATGTCATTGAAAAGGAAGCGGTGCTGAAAAACAAGCGCACTTACCTGATGCGCATCAGCCCCTATATAAAATTGAACAACGCGATAGATGGCGTGGTGGTTACCTTTATCGACATATCGGAAACCAAGCAGCTGAGCAGCATCATCGACAGCGTATTCAACAGCTCCATAAGCGGCATCACCGCCAAAAAGGCCATCCGGAACAGGAACAACGAGATCATTGATTTTGAATACATCGCAGCAAATGATGCAGCGGCGCGCATGTTCGGCACCACCAAGGAAGAGCTGATCGGAAAAAAAGTATTTGAAGCAAACGGCGAGAGCGATAAGTCGTATTTTGAAAGATACAAGAAAGTAGTTGAGGATTGCACCACGGAGCATTTCGAGTTCTTCGACGCTAAACAGGGCCGTTGGTACGATATCATTGCATTGAAAATGATGGATGGATTAGTGACCACCTTCACCGAGATCACCGAAAAGAAAAAAGCGGCGGAAGAGCTGGCAAAGCATTACTCCGAGCTGAAGCGCACCACAAAAAAATTAACCTACACCAATGTAGCGCTGGAGCAGAGCAATTACGACCTGCTGCAGTTTGCATCCGTTGTTTCGCACGATCTGAAAGAGCCGCTCCGGAAGATCATGACCTTCGGGAACCTGCTGCAGAGCATCGATCCCGGGAAGCGCAGCGAAAAGGAGAAAGCCTATCTTGACAAAATGCTCAAGTCGTCGGAGCGCATGAAAAACCTCATCGACGACCTGCTTTCCTTTTCAAAGCTTTCGAACAAGAATGTTAAATACAACCAGGTACAGCTCGATGAGGTTGTAAAAGCCATCATCGACGACCTCGAGATCCAGATCAGGGAGCAGGATGCCGACATCAGCATTGGCACGCTTCCGAAGGTGGAAGCCCTTACCGGACAAATGAACCAGTTGTTCCAGAACCTGATCAGCAATTCGCTCAAATTCTCAAAAGGAAAAAAGCCAAAGATCGTGATCAGCGCGGTGCCTTTAAAAAGCGAATTTGCAGAGGAGCATAAGATCGGGAAACCGGAAGAGTATGTATGCATCTCTGTGGAAGACAACGGGATCGGCTTTGAAGAGGAATACAGGGAAAAGATCTTCGGGCTGTTCCAGCGGCTTACCACTGCGGATAAGGTTCCGGGAACAGGCATCGGCCTTGCCATTTGCAGGAAGATCACTGAAAACCACAACGGGTTTATTTCCGCAAGGAGCGAACCGGGGAAAGGCTCTACCTTCTACGTGATCCTGCCTCTGAAGCAGAAGCAGCCGGCCAACCCGGCACTCGAAAATTAGCATGCTTTACATTTCGAGCTCCTTCAGGGGATCCCAGAAATGCTTGTCGAAATTTTTGATCTTATCCTTCACAACCTTTACGCCTTCTTTCTCCAGCAGCTCCTGCATGAGAAATGGCGTTTCAAAATGATGCTTGCCAGTAAGCTCACCATTCCTGTTCACCACGCGGTGGGCAGGAACTTTTTTCTTTTGGGCATGTGCCGCATTCATCGCCCAGCCGACCATCCGCGACGACCGTGCAGCCCCGAGGTATTTTGCAATGGCGCCGTAATTCGTTACCCTTCCTTTCGGAATAAGCCGTACCACCTGGAATACAAGCTGAAAAAAGTCGTTGTGCTTTTCCATTCTGTTATGATTTTTTGTACCACCCCAGCCCTCCTAAGAGGAGGGAGCGCATACTGCTAACTATATCGTTATTCTTTGCCAGTATATTCTCGCTTGCACCATGCATTCCCCTCCTCCCAGGAGGGGTCAGGGGTGGTCCGCAGTTATTATTCTACAGCCTAAACTTCACATAACAGATCTTAAACCCCTTATCCGAAAACTTCTTCTCATAATACGTCTTGATCTCCGTTAGCACTGCATCCCTTTTTTCAGGCGCTGCATACAGGTCGTTCGTGGCATCCAGCTCCTGTAAATTATTTTCCTTAATTACTTCGCGGGTATAATCGTAGAAGAATTCGCTGTCGGTTTTGAGGTGTACAACTCCATCCTCCACAAGAATGTGCTTATACCTGTTCAGGAAGATCATGTTGGTAAGCCGCTGCCTGATGGTTGTTTTCAGGGGCTGCGGATCGGGGAAGGTGATCCAGATCTCGTTCACTTCATGCTGCTCAAAGCAGGCCTCTATAAAATCGATGCGGGTGCGGATGAAAGCTACATTGCCCATCTTCTCCTCCAGCGCTGCTTTTGCGCCGGTCCAGATCCGGTTGCCTTTTACATCCACGCCGATAAAGTTCTTCTCCGGGAAGCGCTTTGCAAGCCCAACCGTGTATTCGCCTTTTCCGCATCCAAGCTCCAGCACTATCGGGTTGTTGTTCTTAAAATATTCGCTGCGCCATTTGCCTTTAACCGGCAGGCCGCCTTCACGCGATTGCTCGAAGGATAAAAAAAAACAGTTCTCAAAAGCGGAGACCTGTGCAAACTTCATTAATTTTCTTTTTGCCATACATTCTGTTACTTAACCGCAAAGAGCGCAAAGGAGACGCAAAGATCGCAGAGAAGAATAAATACATTTAAATTTAAAGTACTTTTACAAAAATAAGCATTAATGCAGCAACCGCAACGCATATTAATTTGTCCGCTCGACTGGGGCCTCGGGCATGCCACGCGCTGCATCCCCGTGATCCGGGCTTTCCTGGAGCAACAGGCGGAAGTGCTGATAGCTGCAGATGGCCGTCCTTATGAGCTGCTGAAGCAGGAATTCCCTGCACTGCAATTCGTCCGCTTCAAAGGTTATGATATTCGTTATCCTTCGTCGGGCAGCATGGCCATCAGCATGCTGCTTTCCATTCCGAAGATCCTTGCGGGAATAAAGCGGGAACAGCGCGAGCTTGAAAAAATAATCCAGGAGCATAAGATCGATACCGTGATCTCCGATAACCGTTACGGCTGCTGGAATAAAAATGTGAGAAGCATTTTCATCACGCATCAGCTCATGGTAAAATCCCCTTTCGGCGAAGCCCTGCTGCACCGCATCATTCTCTCGTATATAAAAAAATATGATGAATGCTGGATTCCCGATCATGCTTCAGAAAATAATCTATCCGGCGACCTCTCCCATAAATATCCGCTGCCCGGAAATGCTTTTTTTATCGGCCCGCTCTCAAGATTCGGCGCGGCTGCCAAAATTGAACAACCTGCACAGTATGATGTGATGGCGATCATCTCCGGACCTGAGCCACAAAGGAGCATTTTCGAAAAAACGGTTTCGGAGCAGCTTTTTCAAAGCAATTTAAAGGCGCTGATCGTATTTGGCATCCCGGAAGGAAAAGCGGGGCGCGAGAAAAAAGGCAGGCTGGAAATGGCTTCGCACTTAAGCGCTGGAGAGATGGAGAAGGCCATTCTTTCTTCTTCTCTCATTATTTCAAGAAGCGGCTATTCCACCATCATGGACCTTGCAGCGCTTTCTAAAAAGGCGGTCTTTATTCCCACACCCGGACAAACAGAACAGGAATATCTTGCAGGTTATTTTTCAGAAAAGAAGGTTGCATATTTCCAGGAGCAGCGGGAATTCAACCTGGATAAGGCATTGAAAGAAGCGGAAAAGTTCTCGGGATTTAAGAATGTTGAAGCGGGTGATCTGTTGCGAAAAAGGATCATTGCGGGACGTCAGTCGCGGTGATGGAGAACGTGTGTGCGGGCCGTCAGTTCGAGTGATTTCGCTTTTCAGCGAAATTGTATCGAGAACGTGTGTAAGCTTTTTCATCCTCCGCGCTTTCTCGATACGCTCCCTTCGGTCGCACTCGAAATGACCGCCCACGGAAATCGTAATGCTATCCCTTCTTCAGGGTAAATGAGAAAACCGTCCCAACACCTTCCGTGCTCATTACGTTGATCGACTGATTATGTCCTTCGAGGATATGCTTAACGATGGCCAGCCCAAGGCCGGTGCCGCCCATTTCCCGCGAACGGCTTTTATCAACACGGTAAAAGCGCTCGAACAATCGCGGCAGGTGCTCCTTCCCTATTCCCAGCCCGTTATCCGCCACTTCAATGGAAATATTATCGCCCGCATCGTAAAAGCGGATCTTTGTTTCGCCGTATTCTTTGCCGTACTTAATGGAGTTCACCACAAGATTGGTAAGCACCTGGCGCACGCGGAACCTGTCGGCATACACGTAGTGCGGCTTTGAATCGCCGGGCAACGTAAGTATGATGCCTTTGCCTGTCGCCTTCATCTCCTGCGATTCGCACACATCCCTTGCAAGGGCAACCACATCAAACCTTTCAGGCTCTATCTGCAGCTCTCCCGTTTCCAGTTGGGAGATCGCCTCGAGGTCGTCGATGATCGTGATCATCCGGTCGATGCTGCGCTCGGCACGCATCAGGTAATCCCTGTTGATGGTTTCATCCTCCAGTCCGCCATCCAGCAACGTAAGCACATAACCCTGGATATTGAAGATCGGCGTTTTTAATTCATGCGAAACATTGCCGAGAAATTCCTTGCGGTACACTTCCAGCTTCTTAAGCCGCTCGATCTCATTCTTGCGGTCATCGGCCCATGCGGAGATCTCGTTGTTCAGCCGGTCGATCTCGTTGCCGTCGAATCCCGCGTGGCTCAGCGGCTTATCGCTTTGTGAGCGGAAGCCTTTCACCGTATCCAGCAAGCCCTGGATCTTTTTGAAAACCAGCAGCTGTATGACATATAAAAGCACAATGGAAGAAATGAAAGAGATGCAAAAGAAGGTAGCAGCGATCCTCCACTTCATATTCCCATAAGTCACATTGCTGAAAGCCAGGACAACTGCCGATACCGCCGCAGCGATGATTGCGGCAATGGCCAGCAGAACAGCTTTCAGGGAATACTTCTTCATTTTTAAAATTCGAATTTATAGCCGATGCCCTTCACCGTACGGATGAAATCTTCGCCCAGCTTTTCGCGCAGCTTGCGCACGTGCACGTCGATGGTGCGGTCGCCCACCACCACTTCTCCACCCCATACCTGATCGAGGATAGCTTCACGCGTAAATACCTTTCCGGGCTTTGAAGCAAGCAGTGCAAGCAGCTCGAATTCTTTTTTCGGAAGGTTGATCTCTTTCCCATCCTGCACCACCACATAACGTTCACGGTCGATCCGGATGCCGCCAAGGTCCATCTTCTGATTCACTTCAGCGGTGCTTTTTCCTCTTCGCAGCAGTGCGGTAATGCGGCTGATGAGCACACGCGGCTTGATCGGCTTGTTGATATAATCATCTGCCCCCACTTCAAATCCCGCTATCTGCGAGTAATCTTCGCTGCGTGCTGTCAGGAATGCGATCATCACATCCTTCAGCCCCGGCAGCGCCCGGAGCTCGCGGCAGGTCTCTATTCCATCCATATCGGGCATCATCACATCCAGTATGATCAGGTGCGGGTTTTCCCGCTTTGCCACCACTATCGCCTCTTTCCCGTTATTAGCCGTACATACCGCATATCCTTCCTTCTTCAGGTTATAGCTCAGGAACTCAAGAATGTCGGGCTCATCATCCACCAATAAAATTTTATAATCGCTGTTCATAGATTCTTTTTTTTCCATTGTAAAGATGGCCTTCCGTCGTAAACGCAATGTTAATTCAATATTAACATAAGATTAACAACCCGGAATATCAACTATTATCCCTGCTTTAACAAAGGTAGCAATTTCCAAAACATGCCCCGAAGCATCGTCCGGGGAGCATCTTAACAGTTGCTTAACATCCGCTACATATTTACATAGCATTGCCAAAGTAACTTTACAATAAAAACACTATGAAAGCTTTAAAGAAAATACTCATCATTGATGATGAACCGGACATCCTCGAATTCTTATCATATAATTTCAGGAAAAATAAATTCAACGTAAGCATCGCCAATAATGGCAGCGAAGGCCTGGCAAAGATCAGGGCCGAAAAACCGGAAGTGATCATTTCAGACATCCTGATGCCTGAGATGGACGGAATTGAAATGTGCAGGGAGCTCCGGAAGGATACCGGCATGGCGGCAATTCCATTCATATTTCTTACGGCAGTGAACGACGATTACAAAGTACTGTATGCAATGACCTCGGGTGCCGACCAGTTCGCCTCCAAGCCTATCCGTTTTGAATACCTGCTGAAAATGGTGAATAACCTGCTTGAAGAAAATGAATAACAATGCATTTTAATTTTTTTTAACATTTACGGTTAAATTAATACTTAACTTTGCAGCCCTTATGCAGCTTACGATTGCCAAATACATACTTTTTTTCTTCTTCGGTGTCCTCGTTGCCAACGCCGTGGTATCGGTTGCGCTGAAAAACAGCGATGACAGCGCACTTTGCATGGAGCTGGAAGATGACTGCGAAAAGGAATCAGAAAAAAAGGAAAACACAAAAAAGCTCAGCTTCTCCCCGAACACGATGCCATTTGATGATGACATCTGCCACGAATTTCATTTCGATTATTATTTTGTAACGATAAAGCATCTCAGGTACGGGTCGCCCGACCCATCACTGCTTGACGCATCCCTGCTCAAGCTCTATTCACCTCCAAAAGCATAAGGATCAATTATTCATTCGCGGCGTTCCTTTTCCAGGAACCGCTTCACTGTTTGTTTAACCCTTGTTATGCGCTACTGCGTGGGCATGACATGTAATTCCTTATGCTTATATGAAAACACCAATTAAAAGATCACTTGATTTTAAGTACCTTAACTATGACCTGCCCGCCGGGCTTGTTGTATTCTTAGTTGCGCTCCCGCTTTGCCTCGGGATCGCGCTGGCCTCCGGGGCTCCTTTGTTCTCTGGCATCATTGCCGGTATTGTAGGCGGCATTGTAGTTGGCTCTCTCAGCGGCTCCCCGCTTGGCGTGAGCGGCCCTGCCGCCGGGCTCACCGTGATCGTGCTTACCGCGATCAGCAGCCTCGGCAGCTATGAAGTGTTCCTGCTCGCGGTAATGGTCGCCGGCATCATCCAGATCATTCTCGGGATCGCAAAAGCCGGCATCATCGGCTATTATTTCCCTTCCTCGGTGATCAAGGGAATGCTCGCGGCCATCGGACTCATCCTTATTCTGAAGCAGATCCCGCATGCGCTTGGCTTCGACAAGGACCTCCTGGAAGACGATACGCTCATGAGGGCGAAGAAAAATTCCTTCACCGAAATATGGTATGCGCTCAGGTATAACAGCATTGGCGCCGTGATCATCAGCATTGTCTCCATAGGCATCCTGCTGCTGTTCGACCGCCCCTTCATGAAGAAGATCAAACTGTTCAACTTTGTTCCCGGGGCGCTGATCGCAGTAGTGGCCGGGGTGCTGCTCAATTACGCTTTCTCCTTCCTTAACCCTGCATGGGCGCTGAAGGATGAGCACCTTGTGCTATTGCCGGTGGCCGACAGCGCCCGCGGGTTTCTTGGCTTTTTCACCATGCCCGACTGGAGCGCGGCCACAAACCCGAAAGTGTACATTACCGCCGCAACCATTGCCATAGTGGCCAGCCTTGAAACACTGCTCTGCGTGGAAGCAACCGACAAGCTCGATCCTGAAAAAAGAAGCACGCCCACCAACAGGGAGCTGCTTGCACAAGGCACGGGAAATATCATTTCCGGGCTGCTCGGCGGGCTGCCGCTTACGCAGGTGATCGTGCGGAGCTCCGCTAACATCAACTCAGGCGGCAAAACAAAAGTATCCACTGTGTTTCACGGGCTGCTGTTCATTGGCTGCGCCATGCTCATTCCGCGGATGCTTAACCTCATCCCTCTGGCATGCCTTGCCGCCGTGCTGCTCATGGTGGGCTACAAGCTTGCAAAAATTGCGCTCTTCAAAGAGATGTACAAGCTGGGCTGGGAACAGTTCATTCCCTTTATCGTTACGGTGATCGCGATCCTTACCACCGACCTTTTGAAAGGGATCAGCATCGGGATGCTTGTAGCGGTATTTTACATCCTCCGCAGAAATTACAGGACCTCCTACTTCTTTCATAAGGAAGATGTAAGGGATGGGAAGCAGATAAAGATCGAGCTCTCGGAAGAGGTTACATTCCTCAACAAGGCCAGCATTCAGCTGATGCTGGAAGAGCTCCCTGCAAACCATAAAGTGCTGATCGACGGATCCCGCTCTGTGAACATCGATCATGATGTGCTCGAGATCATACAGGATTTTAAGGAGCATGGGGCTAAAATGAAAAAGATCGTGCTCGAGCTGGTGAACATTCCTGAGTTCAAAGGCACAACCGGACATTAACAGTAAAATTTAGACAAAAACATTTATTTATTTATCTTCACATCATTAATTAAGAACAACATGAAAGCAAGTTATGACCGCCTGTTTGCAGGCAATCAGAAATGGGCTGCGGAAAAGCTGCAGCAGGATCCTAATTATTTTAAAGACCTGTCGCTGGGACAGAGCCCCGAATACCTTTGGATCGGATGCTCCGACAGCCGGGTGCCGGCCAACGAGATCACCGGGACAAAATCCGGGGAGATCTTCGTTCACCGCAACATCGCCAACGTGGTGGTGCATACCGATATGAACCTGCTGAGCGTGCTCTATTACGCAGTGGAAGTGCTGCACGTGAAGCATGTGATCGTATGCGGGCATTACGGCTGCGGCGGCGTGATCGCGGCAATGAGCAATAAGGACAACGGCTTTGTGAACAACTGGCTGCGGAATATCAAGGAAGTGTATCTCAAGCACAGCAAGGAGCTCGATGCCATTGCCGACCCGAAGGAGCGCGAGAACCGCCTCGTGGAGCTGAACGTAGTAGAGCAGGTACATAACCTCGCCAAGACAAGGATCGTTCAGCAGGCTTGGAAACGCAGGGAACTGCAGGTGCACGGCTGGGTATACGGCCTCAGCAACGGCCTCATCAAGGACCTCAATGTAATGGTGGATGAGATCAGCGATCTCGAGCCGATCTTCAGGTACGACCTCTAAAAACAAAAGCCCTTCTTCCCGGAGGGCTTTTTTCTTTCCCTTCCCCTACTGGCATAAAGATTTAGCCGGTCCAGTGCTGATTTTTTTGTGCCGGCCTTTCAATTACTTCATGTACAATTAACATATCCTTAACATATTTCAAAGGGCAGCGGGATACATTTGCAGCAGTTAAAACCAAATTTATTAAACAGAAATAAGCAAAATGAAACTTACCAAAAACATTATTTTAACGCTGATGCTCACCGCCACATCATGGCTGATTAACATAACCCGCGCTGCCGCCCAGGAGCCGCAGGAAACCCCAACGGATACGCTCACACGTGCTGTGAACCAGATCAGGGACGAGCTCGCCATCCTGAAAAGGATAAAGATCTCCGGCTACATCCAGCCTCAATGGCAATATGTTGATTCGGCCGGTGCGCCATCGGTTGCCGGCGGCGATTTCCTGAACGGAAGCAACAAAGTGCAAAGCCGCTTCATGATGCGCAGGGGACGCATCAAATTCGTATACGAGCATGGCATTGCCACCTACCTCCTGAACATCGATGCAACGGAGAACGGCGTGTTCATGCGTGAAGCGTTTGCAAAGGTTACCGATCCATGGACAAAAAGCTTCAGCCTTACAGCCGGTATGCTTCAGGTACAGTTTGGCTTTGAGCTCAATCAATCATCGAGCGTGCGTGAAACGCCGGAGCGCGCCCGCGTGAACCAAACGCTGTTCCCTACCGAAAGGGACATGGGAGCATTCGCTTCCTACCAGGCGCCGAAAACATCGAAGGTGGCGGGCCTGAAGATCGACCTCGCCGTGATGAACGGAAGCCCGAGAGTTACAAAAGAGTTCGACAGCTACAAGGATGTAACGGCACGACTGTCGTTCGGAAAAACAACGAAGAATGAAAAGATCAGCTACTCTGTTGGCGCATCCTACTATAACGGCGGATACCAGCAGGGCGTGAAAACAGAATACAACATGGCCACCCTCGCGAATGGCGATATAGGCTTTGAAGCAAAAACCGACACCACCAACTTTAAGAAAAAAGCGATTCGCGAATACATGGGCGGCGACATCCAGCTTTCCTTCGACTGGAAGCCGGGCATCACTACAGTGAGGGCTGAATACATGATGGGCTCACAACCGGGTGTGGGCTCCACTTCTGCAAGTGCAAGCGCGCCTTTGAAATGGAGCGACAAAGTATATCACCGTAATTTTGATGCTGCCTATTTTTATCTTGTTCAGAACATCGGGCAAACGAGATTCCAGGCAGTTGCGAAATACGACTGGTACGATCCGAACGTGAAGATCGCCGGCCGCCAGGTTGGAAAGGCCGGAACAAACACCAATGCGGGTGATGTGCGGTTCGACACCTATGGCTTCGGGCTTACCTGCAGGCTCAGCACCAACCTCAAGGTCATGGCTTATTATGACCTTGTGCAGAACGAAAAAACTGCGCTTGCACAATACGGAACCGATATCAAGGACAATGTGCTGACCATCCGCATGCAATGCAGGTTCTGATAATTAAGATTAACATCATCACAACCATCGCTTAACATTCACTTAATAGGCTCCAGGTAAATTTGCATTGTATAAAAAAAGAATACTAAATTTTAAAAAAAATACAATGAAAAAGAAACTGATAGTGCTTGCAGTCGCATTATATACAACTGCAGGATTTGCCCAGAAGCTGAAAGGAAGCGATACCGTATTGCCGCTGGCACAGAAAGAAGCGGAGAGCTACATGAAGCAGAATAAATCTGCAAAGATCACGGTAACAGGAGGCGGAAGCGGTGTTGGGCTGGCTGCCCTGGTTGACGGAACAACCGATATTGCCATGGCTTCAAGGAAGATCAAAATGGCGGAGAAGATGAAGCTGCAGGATGCAGGCAAAGCGGTGAAGGAAGCCGTGATCGCTTACGATGCGCTTGCCGTGATAGTTAACCCAAGCAACAAAGTATCGCAGCTTACACGCGAGCAGCTGGAAGGCATCTTCACCGGGAAGATCAGGAACTGGAAGGAAGTGGGAGGCGAAGACCTGCAGATCACCGTGTATTCACGCGAAACAAGCTCAGGCACCTACGAGTTCTTTAAAGAGCATGTGCTGAACAATAAAAACTATGCATCCACCGTACTGAGCATGCCTGCAACAGGCGCTATCGTGCAGTCGGTAAGCCAGACCAAAGGCGCCATCGGTTACGTCGGACTGGCATATATAGAGAAAGACGTTAAAGCAATTAAGGTATCTTATGACAAAGGGAAAACATACACAGCTCCATCAATGGCAACTGCGAAGGATAAAACATATCCCGTTATAAGGCCTTTATACTATTATTACCTGGCCACCGTTGAAA
Organism: Bacteroidota bacterium; assembly: GCA_025963725.1. GTDB lineage: Bacteria > Bacteroidota > Bacteroidia > 2-12-FULL-35-15 > 2-12-FULL-35-15 > 2-12-FULL-35-15. The sequence goes on from JAOQAE010000007.1 coordinate 269,491, forward strand.
AAACAGTGAAGCCTTTTATCGACTACATGCTTTCAGCAGAAGGACAAAAGATCGTGGAGGAAGTAGGCTACGTGCCCTTGTCGAAATAAATTATTTAGTTTGTGAAAGAATGCCTGCCGGAAACGCGCAGGCATTTTTTTTCATCGGGCTCCAATCCCGATACTCTCCTTTCGGTCAAACTCAAGTTACATTAGCGTCAGTTCGAGTGCGAGGTACGAGCGTATCGAGAACAAGCTGCGCGTAACATTAAATTAACGCAAGCATAACTATTAGTAAACCGCCCGGGAAGCCCGTCATCATAACTTTGCAGCAGCTTAGAAAACAAAAGAGATTGAAACCATTTTATAAAAAATTCTCAGAAAAATTTATTGAAGGCCTGCTGATGATCAGCGGAACCGTTACCAGCTTAACAGTTGTGCTCATCGTGTTCTTCCTGTTTAAGGAAGGCATCGGGGTATTCGATCAAAAGCCCACAGAGAACGGCTATGTGATCGCCGTCAGCAAAACCAACCCCTTGAGCAAAGTAGCTCCCGAAGACATCAAAAATATTTACGACCAGAAAATAACGCACTGGAATGAAGTGGGCGGAAAGCCTGATTCCATTATACTTTTCCGGCTCGAAGACATTTCCAATTATTACAGCGACGAAGCGATCGGTGAGAATTTTGAAGGGCTCGCAGGCTGCATCAGCAGGCTCACCGACAGCCTCCCGGGTATCATCGCTTTCTTCCCTGAAAAATATCTTGATAAGGATTTTAAAGGAAAGGTGCTCGACGTTGATAAAGTATCCCTCTCCGGATTCTTCATGGGCAAAGAATGGTTCCCGACTGCGCAGCCATCTGCACAGCTCGGCGTAATGCCGCTCGTGCTCGGCACATTGTGGGTAAGCCTCGGCGCTATTCTTCTCGCACTGCCGCTCGGGCTGGCCGCTTCCGTGTACATGAGCGAGATCGCGAACGAGCGTGTACGGCGCATCATGAAGCCGCTCATCGAGCTGCTTGCCGGCATTCCGTCGGTGGTATACGGCTTCTTTGGGCTGGTGATCATCGTTCCGCTGATCCAGGAAACATTCAACCTCCCGGTTGGTGAAACAGGCCTTGCAGGAAGCATCGTATTAGGCATTATGGCGCTGCCAACCATCATCACCATCTCCGAAGATGCTATGCGGAATACACCGCGTGCCATGAAAGAAGCCAGCCTTGCACTCGGCGCGAGCAAGTGGCAAACGATCTACAAAGTGGTGGTTCCATATTCCATTTCAGGGATCACCGCAGGAGCTATCCTCGGCATCGGCAGGGCGATCGGCGAAACTATGGCCGTGCTCATGGTAACGGGCAATGCTGCCGTGATCCCGCATTCCATTCTCGAGCCTGTAAGAACCATTCCAGCAACAATTGCAGCGGAGCTTGGCGAAGCGCCTTCGGGCGGCCTGCATTACAAAGCGTTGTTCGCACTGGGATGCATCCTCTTCCTTATCACACTCTTCATCAACCTTTCGGTAGAATTCATCACCGGCAGAAAGAAATACAATAAGCATTAAATGAAATTACCTGACGAACATAAGCTGGCGAAACGGAAAATGCGCGGACAGGCAATTGCCTTCTGGATCTTCAGGATCCTCAGCTATGCCATCATCGCCATCCTCTTCAGCATTCTCTCTTTCATTATTTACAAAGGCGCTTCCTCGATCAGCTGGGGCTTCATCACCAAAATGCCGGAAGAAGGAATGACCAAAGGCGGCATCTACCCCGCGATCATCGGTACGCTTTGCCTCGTGGCCGGAAGCATGATCTTTGCTTTCCCGGTTGGCGTGCTGGCAGCCATTTACATGAATGAATATGTGAAGGATGGCATCATTAAAAAGATCATCAAGCAGATGACCAATAACCTTGCAGGCATCCCTTCCATTGTATTCGGCCTGTTCGGGATGTCGCTCTTCGTGAACAAGCTTGGCTTCGGCGATTCCATCCTTGCAGGATCGCTCACGCTCGGCTTGCTCGCACTGCCAGTTGTGATCCGCACTACGGAGGAGGTATTGAAAGCAGTGGATAATACATTCCGTCATGCAAGCCTTGGCCTCGGCGCCAGCAAATGGGAGACCACCAGCAAGGTGGTATTGCCGATCGCATTCCCGAACATCATCACCGGGCTGATCCTTTCCATTGGGCGTGTATCCGGGGAAACAGCGCCGATCCTGTTTACCGTTGCCGCCTACTTTTTACCGAAGCTGCCAACCAGCGTCTTCGACCAGGCAATGGCGCTTCCCTATCATTTGTATGTGCTCTCCACCAGCGGGACAAACATAGAGGAATCGCGGCCGGTTGCTTACGGAACAGCCTTAGTGCTCATCATCATCGTGCTGATCGCGAACCTGCTCGCGAACGGCTTACGGAAATATTTCGGCAGGAAAGTGAAAATGAATTAGAATCATGTATAAAATAGAATCAAAGAACGTTGACTTTTTTTACGGGCCTTCACAGGCGCTGAAGAACATCAACATTGCGATCAAGCCGAACACCGTAACAGCATTGATCGGCCCCTCGGGATGCGGAAAATCCACCTACCTGCGCCTTTTCAACCGCATGAACGACCTGATAGACAACACAAGGATCTCCGGGCAGGTGCTGATCGATAACGAAGACATCTACGCAAAAGGGATCAATGTCGACAGCCTGCGAAAGAAGGTGGGAATGGTGTTCCAGAAGCCGAATCCATTTCCTAAAACAATTTTCGAGAATGTTGCATACGGATTGCGAGTGAACGGCATCTCCGATAAAAAGTTCATTGAAGAGCGCGTTGAAACATCCATCAAACAGGTGGCCCTCTGGGAGGAAGTGAAGGACAAGCTGAAGAAGCCTGCATTCGAGCTTTCGGGCGGACAGCAGCAGCGCCTCTGCATTGCACGCGCACTGGCGATCCAGCCTTCGATCATTTTAATGGATGAGCCCACATCGGCGCTCGACCCTATTTCAACCGCGAAAATTGAAGCGCTGATCTATGAGCTGAAATCGAAATACACGATCGTGATCGTTACACATAACATGCAGCAGGCCGGCCGCGTGAGCGATACCACCGCCTTCTTTTACATGGGCGAGCTGATCGAGCACGGAAATACCAAAACGATCTTCACCAACCCGAAGATCGAGCGCACGCAGAACTATATCACCGGACGGTTTGGTTAAATCTTGCTACCTCAAAATCAACAATTCTACAAATCAACAATTCTACAATTAAAAACATGTCACACTTAGACAGTGAATTACAGCAGCTGAAAGCCGAAACCATTAAAATGTGGACGCTCGTGAACAACCAGCTGCGCAAGGGAAAAGAGGCGCTTATCAATCTCGATAAGGACCTCGCACGTGAAGTGATCCTCAGCGAAAGGCGCGTGAATGCGTACGAGCTGAAGCTCGACCGCGACTGCGAAAATATCTTTGCGCTTTTCAACCCGGTGGCGGTGGACCTGCGCTGCGTGCTGGCCGTGCTCAAGATCAACAACAACCTCGAGCGCACCGGCGACATTGTGGAAGGCATCGCTAAATTTGTGACCAACGTCGACCACAATTTCGATAAGCAGGTGCTGGAGATCACGCGTGCGGTGGAAATGTACGAAGCGGCCATCAACATGATGGACGATGTGCTGGACGCATTCGATAAGGAGAACACCGCCATTGCAAGAAAAGTGTTCCTTCAGGATGAGCTTCTCGACGATATCAACTTAAAGGCAAATGCCGCTATCGCAGGATACATCCGCAGTAATCCCGAGAACATTGAATCGGCATTGTACCTTTTATCCATCATCCGCAAGCTGGAACGTGTGGGCGACCAGGCAAAGAACATGGCGGAAGAGATCATTTTTTACATCGAGGCGAAAGTGCTGAAGCATAGGTCGAAGGTAGAGAAGCAGAAAAACAATTAGTTGTACTTCAATTAGTTACTCTATCTTCTTAACATTCCCTTAACATTGGGGTAATGGAAAATTAATACCGCGCTCATCATTTGGAGTTTACCTTTGCAGGCAGATAATTTTACTGATTGTAATCAAAAAAACTTATATACGATGAGCCTTAACATTTTCCAATATTTCACACCAAAAGATAAAAAGTTCTTCCCCCTCTTCGAAAAGGCTGCTGCCAACGTAACAGCGACGTCCAGGGTACTCGTGGAACTTGTGAATACCACCAGTCCCGACAAGCGCAGGGAGCTGTTCCGCGAGATCGAGCGCCTGGAGCATGTTGGGGATAATATTACCCACGAAACCTTCAATGAGCTGAGCGCGAACTTCATCACTCCCTTCGACCGCGAAGATATTCACAGCCTTGTTTCCGCTATCGACGACATCGTGGATTACATCCATGGCGCCTCCAAGCGGATGGAGCTGTACAAGGTAGAGCAAATGACGCCCGCCATTATTAAAATTTCGGAGCTCATCCAGAACGGCGCACAGGAGCTGGAAGTTGCCGTGTCGGAATTGAGGAACCTCAAGAACATCACCAAGATCAAGGAAGCAACCGTAAGGATCAACAGCATCGAGAACCATGCTGATGATATTTTTGATATTGCCATTGCCAAGCTCTTTGAAGAAGAAAAGAATGCGGTGGAAGTAATCAAGATGAAAGATGTTCTTTCCATGCTTGAAACAGCTACCGATAAATGTGAAGATGCAGCGAATGTGATCAACACCATCCTGATCAAAAATGCATAACTATTTTTTGATCGACATTCTTTAAAACCAAATCACAATGAGCAGCTTACTTATTATCGTTATCATACTTGCCCTCATCTTCGATTTCATCAACGGATTTCATGATGCGGCCAACTCCATTGCCACCATTGTTTCCACAAAGGTGCTTACGCCTTTCCAGGCTGTGCTCTGGGCGGCATTCTTCAACTGTGTGGCTTTCATGATCTTCAAGGATCACGCCGTTGCAAACACCATCGGAAAAACGGTGTACTCCGATTTCATTACCATTCCCGTGATCTTCAGCGGGCTCATCGCCGCCATCATCTGGAACCTGCTTACCTGGTGGTACGGCATCCCTTCCTCCTCCTCGCATACGCTTATCGGCGGATTTGCAGGCTCGGCAGTAGCTTACGCATTTCTCAGCAAAGGCATGATGCCGATCAACGAGATCATCGATGGCGACAAGATCGGGAAAACATTATTGTTCATCCTGCTCGCACCGGTGATCGGTATGGTCATCTCCATCATTTATACGCTCATCTTCATACAGCGCCGCACCTGGATAAAAGTGGGCATCCTCGCGGGTTCTGCCGTAGGGCTGTATTTCCTGTTCATCGGCTTCCAGGAAAATAAAATGAAGGAGAACATGGAAAAGTTCTTCAAAGTGGATAAATATTCCATTGAAGTGAATGTGAAGCACGACACCACAAAATTCCAGAAGCTTGAAAGGGCGCGGAAAAATGCCGAGGCATGCGAGCCCTATCTTTCCGCGTATGAACTGCATGGGGCCGACGGGGTTGCGGAGAACATCGTGAAAAATGTCGACCTGAGGGAGATCACTATCACACGGCTGGGAGATAAGCTCAATACTTTTTACAAGATCGACCAGCTCAGGAACAAATCAAAGCTCGATCCTACCGTGAAGGATGAATATATAGCAACACAGCGGATCGTGGACAGCCTGAAGCCTATCACTAAAAAATATTTTGAGCTGGGCCCCGAAGGCATGGTCAGCGCGATGAATGCCAAATACCCGCTGAGCCCCGATAAGATCGGAGACTTTACAACATCAATGTCGATCGACATCAAGGCGGAATTGAAGAAAGAGATCGAGAAAGCCGATAACAGGATCCTCCGCTGGTGCCTCGTAGGTGCCTTGCTGATCTTCTGCCTTATGTTCATTTACAACGAAAAGATCAAGGAGCCTACAGCCAAACGCTCGGCCCACATGTTCAAGCGGGCGCAGCTGCTTTCGTCGGCAGCATTCAGCATCGGCCACGGCGGTAACGATGCTCAGAAAGTAATGGGGATCATTGCCGCAGCGCTTGTTGCGAACGGCTCCATTGTCGACATTAAATCGATGCCCGACTGGGTGCCTCTCTCCTGTTACCTTGCAATCGGTATCGGTACGCTGAGCGGCGGATGGAAGATCGTGAAAACAATGGGAACCAAGATCACAAAAGTAACTCCACTGGAAGGTGTTTGCGCTGAAACAGCAGGTGCCACAACATTGTTCTTAACGGAGCAGATGGGGATCCCGGTTTCCACCACACATACCATTACCGGTGCCATCATCGGCGTGGGTGCAACCAAACGACTGAGCGCCGTGCGTTGGGGAGTTACGGTGAGCCTGCTCTGGGCATGGATCCTTACCATTCCTATCAGCGCGATACTGGGTGCCACTGTGTACTGGATCTGTTCGTTGTTTGGGGCTTGATGAGTAGATAAGTGACCCTGTCATCCCGTGCCCCGACACGGGATCTCACTATAATCATAAGGTGAAGAGAATCCTGCACACCGCAACATTGCGTAGAGATGCCGTGTCGCAGCACGGCATGACGAAACATTCGGGAAAGAAAAAGAAATTTACTTCAGCTCCGGAGCTTTCACAACAGCAGAATCAACCTGTGTAGCTGCTTTGTTATGATTGCCTTTATAATCCCAGGCGCCATAAGCATACGCCCCGCCAAGCCGGCGTGAACGACATCCCGCAAGAAACAAGAAGAGTGTAACAAACAGCAATGCCATTCTTTTTGAGGATCTGTTCCTGACAAGGTTCTGGTAGTATTCAATGAGCTTATCGCGCCAGTCGCCGAACGGCTTGTGAAGCTGGCTTGCATAAAAACTTCCGCATTCGTATTTCGGGGTTTCGGGGTCCGAGCAGATCTGCTCCACCGATTGCTTTGTAAAATCCTTCACAGGCTTACTGCAGGAAGAACAATAACGGCCGGCCTTATCCGGGCTCATGCTGTCCCATTTTACGGGGCAGGTAAACGTTAGTTCGATCCTGTTCTCTTTCATGAAAAAAAGGTTTTTAATTAAGGTATGATCTCGCTGGAAGTGGCGATGTTGCTCCAATGCCCGGCCCTGTCGCGCAGCCTGATCTCAAACTTCACGGAAGTGTGGCTTGGAAAATAAAGCGGGTGCGAGCGAAGCTTTGCCTTGATCTCGCCTTCAAGCGCCTTGTATTGTCCTTCCGGTGTAATGTCGGGAACGCGGTAGCTGTAAAACAAAGTATCCATAGCCGCCGTGGAATCGATCGCATCAAAAGGCTTGTAGGTTCCATCAGTATCCTTGTACAGGTATTTCATCTGGAAATCGTTGGCTGAAACGGTATCGCCCTCCACAAGGCCGATGTCGCCATCGCCATCCCTGAACGCGATCACGCAGTCGGCCGAATCCGAACCGTATTTCTGGTAGCGCAGGAATTCTATCTGCGGCTCAGGCGGAAAGTTTTTTTCTTTCACGCAGGCGGTAAGCATCAGGCTGCCTGCGAAGGCTAAAATGAGAATATATTTATAAAGCTTCATGACCGGATCAATGTAAACATAAAATTAATAATTAATTTTGGGCAAAGCAATACTAAACGCATTTAAATCCCCGATTATTGCCTCAGCCATTGAAACCAACCAGCAGCGACATTTTCAGCATCAACTCCCCTACCCGCTTCCAGGAGCTGGCGCTTGCCGTTTTCCGCTGGCAGGCAGATGCAAACCCCGTTTATAAAAAGTACATCGCCAGCCTCGGCATTGAGCCGGCAGCGGTGGAAAGCCCTGAAGGCATCCCTTTCATGCCCGTGGAGTTCTTTAAGAATTTCGAGATCGTAAGCGGGGCCAGGAAACCGGATGCTACTATATTTACAAGCAGCGGCACCACGGGGATGACAACCAGCAGGCATATCGTAACTGATATTTCACTGTATGAAGACAGCTTCCGCAAAGGCTTCGAGCTGTTTTACGGCAATATTGAGGATTATGCCATTTTTGCACTATTGCCTTCCTACCTCGAGCGGGAAGGCTCTTCGCTCATCTATATGGTGAACGACCTCCTGAAGCGATCCAACAATGAATACAGCAGGTTCTACCTGCATGAGCATAAGGAGCTGCTAAGCGCCCTGCGCCTGCGCGAATCCATTTTAAAACGCCCGGAAAACAGCGGCAAAAAAAACCTGCTGCTGGGTGTTACCTATGCGCTTCTCGACCTCATCGAAATCGAAACGTTGCAGCTTGAAAACACGATCATCATGGAAACCGGCGGCATGAAAGGCAAGCGCCGGGAGATGGTAAGAGAGGAGCTGCATGAAGCTCTCTGCAAAGGATTTGGCGTGGATGCCATTCACAGCGAATACGGGATGACGGAACTATTATCGCAAGGCTATTCCAAAGGCAATGGCATTTTTGATTGTCCGCCCTGGATGCAGGTACTCATCCGCGATACCAACGATCCTTTCAGCTTTCTTCCGAACGGCCGTACCGGCGGCATCAACGTGATCGACCTTGCGAATCTTAATTCCTGCTCCTTCATTGCCACACAGGACCTCGGCAAAAAATATTCCGACAATTCTTTTGAAGTGCTCGGACGGTTTGATAACAGCGACATCCGCGGTTGCAACCTTCTTGTTCAATAAGCCTTTCTCTCCCCTGAAAAAAAACGCCGGGCAATAAACTTCCGGCAAGGCCGTTGTTTTAAACATTCTTTGCAAATCTTCAAAATCACATCCCCATGAACTACAGAAGATTCTCCACTCCCGCATTCCTGAGCTGCGCCATCACGTTCCTGTGCAGCTATGTTCATCCGCATGACAAACAAAAAGAAAAAAAGGAAAAAGAAAACGACACTTATGATGTGATCATTGTTCCCGGCGTGCCGTATGAAGATCCCGCCATGAAGCTCATCCTGAAATCCCGCATCCTGTGGGCGAAATACCTGTATGAGACAAAGACTGCAAGGAATATAATTTTCTCGGGATCATCGGTATACACGCCTTATGTGGAAGGCCACATCATGCGCATCTACGCCGATTCGCTGAGGATCCCCTCAAAGCATACCTTCTCTGAAACACAGGCGGAGCACAGCACCGAGAACATTTATTATTCGGTGCTGATGGCAAGAAGATTAGGGTTTAAAAAAATTGCGGTGGCAACGGACCAGTACCAGGCTGTGATCCTGAACTTATACATCCGTAAAAATTTCCCTGAGGTAGAGATCCTTCCGATCGATTATGAAAAGATCAATCTCTTTACGGCATACTGGCCGGAGATCGATGAAACACCCGCCTTTGTTGAAAATTTTGTATCGCTGGTAAAAAGGGAGAACCAGGGCAAACGCTTTAAAGGTACCCTCGGAAGAAATGTGAATGATCCGGCAAACGACTCAACGTATGAGAACACGCGAACGCCCCTGATCAGCGGACTGCTGCGAATGGTGAAGCCTGCAATGTCCACTTCGCCCTTTCTGTCGGTGATCTATCATACCGCGACTAAACAACCCTGAGCAAAAAATAATTGTTCCTGCCTTTTTGCGCGAGAATATATTTATTGTTGATCAGTGAAGATGCATTCAGCACCAGCTCGGGATCGCTCACTTTCGCTTTATTGATGGATACGCCGCCGCCCTGGATCATTTTGCGCGCTTCTCCCCTTGAAGGGAAGATCTGCGTTTTATCCACCAGCAGGTCGATCACATTAATGCCGGTGCCGATATCGGCAAGCGAGATCTCACGCTGCGGCACACCTTCAAAAATATCATTGAACAATCCTGCATCAAGGTTTCCAAGATCCTCTATTGTGCCTTTAAACAGAATACCTGAAGCTTTTACTGCGGCCTCGTAATCTTCCGCCGAGTGAACACGCGTAGTTATATCCTTCGCAAGGGCTTTCTGAAGCACGCGCAGGCCGGGATCTTTGGCATGCTCCGCCTCCAGCGCTTCTATTTCTTCCTTTGTGAACAGCGTAAAGATGCGGATGTAATTCTTCACATCCACATCGCTTGCATTGAACCAGAACTGGTAAAATTTATACGCCGATGTTTTGCTTTTATCCAGCCATACATTTCCGCTTTCCGACTTTCCGAACTTTGTTCCATCCGCTTTTTTGATCAGCGGCGTGGTGATCGCAAATGCTTCGCCCTGCCCTTTTCTCCTGATGAGCTCGGTGCCGGTAACAATGTTCCCCCACTGGTCGGAACCGCCCATCTGCAGCCTGATGCCGCGGTTCTTCCATAAATAATAAAAATCGTATCCTTGCACCAGCTGGTAGCTGAACTCCGTAAAGCTCATCCCGTTCTCCAGCCTGTTCTTCACAGAATCCTTCGCCAGCATGTAGTTCACGCTGATGTGCTTCCCTACATCACGGATGAATTCAAGAAATGAAAAGCTCTTGAACCAATCGTAATTATTAACGATCTCGGCAGAGTTGGCGCCGCAGTTAAAATCTAAGAATTTTTCAAGCTGCCTGCGCTGACTGCTGAGGTTATGGTTCAGCGTAGCTTCATCGAGCAGGTTCCGTTCCGATGATTTGCCGGAAGGGTCGCCCACCATGCCGGTGGCACCGCCAACAAGCGCAACAGGCTTATGGCCCGCCTGTTGGAAATGCAGCAGCGTCATGATCTGCACCATGTTCCCCACGCCAAGCGAATCGGAAGTCGGATCAAAGCCGATGTATCCTGTCACCATTTCCCTGTTCAGCAATTCTTCCGTTCCGGGCATGATGTCGTGCAGCATGCCTCTCCATTTTAATTCTTCTACGAAGCTGGTTTTCATTTTTTGTTCCTTTGCGGCAAAGATAAAGATTTTCGGCCGTAACATTCGGTAAGATTCGCAATCCGTACTTCAATTAATCGTAAATTTGCATTCTAAAACTTTCACATTGATATTAGTTACAGGCGGTACAGGATTGGTGGGAAGCCACTTGCTTTATGAGCTCTGCAGCTCCGGCAGGCTGGTGAGTGTGCTGAAGCGCAGCAACAGCAATATCGCCAATGTGCGGAAAGTATTTTCCTATTACACTTCCGATCCCGATACGCTTTTAAAGAACATCGAATGGCGCGATGCCTCGCTGCTGGATGTGTATTCGCTGCTGGATGCGATGGAAGGCATCACCGAGATCTACCACTGCGCTGCAATGGTTTCCTTTGAAGCGGCGCACCAGGATGAAATGATGCGCACCAACATTGAAGGGACTGCCAACCTTGTGAATGCCGCATTGGAAAAGGGCATCCGCAAATTCTGCCACGTATCTTCCATCTCCGCTTTGGGAAGGGCTGAGAACGGCGAACTTACAAATGAAGACACATTCTGGAAATCCTCGCCCGACAATTCAAATTATTCCATCAGCAAATACGGCGCGGAGCGTGAAGTATGGCGCGCTTCCGAAGAAGGCCTGAACGTGGTGATCGTTAATCCTTCGCTCATCGTTGGCCCCGGAAACTGGGAACAAAGCAGTCCGAACATGTTCAGCAAAGGCTACAAAGGAATTAAATTTTACAGCTCCGGCATCAATGGCTTTGTGGATGTGAGGGATGTGGCAAGGCTGATGATCCGGCTTATGGAAAGTCCGCTCAGCAACCAGCGCTTCCTGCTTAATGCGGAGAATGCGAGCTTCCGGCATTTCTTCGACCTGATCCACAAAGGCTTCAGCAAGACGCCATCAACGATCAAAGCAGGTAAATTCCTGAGCTCGCTTGCATGGCGCGCCGATAAATTCAGGAGCCTGCTCACCGGCTCTGCACCTCTGATCACGAGGGAAACAGCACGTTCGGCACACCGCATCAGCCGTTTCTCCAATCAAAAGATCCTTGATGCTTTTCCCGGTTATGAATTTATTTCGTTAGAGCAATCGGTGAGCGATACCTGCAAATTGTTTTTAAAAGACCTCCAATAGCTTACCAGCGGGCCACTTCATCGGCGATCACGTTCACCCATTTTTTTGCATCATTCACGGAAATAACCTTGTGAACAAGTATGAGCCTGTCGACAAACGCGCTGACCTTGCGGCAGGGATCGGGTTCGCCCTTATAATTTGTCCTTGCGAAATTCAGCTCGTCGCGTTCAAGAAAATCGATCGTGCGCTTTTTATCGTAATTGTTCATGTACTCTTTCAGGTACACCGCGATCTCCTTGTACGCTTTTTGGTGGAAGGGATGGATGCTTTGAAAACATTTTTTATAATACGGCAGCATCCATTCAATCGCCGTCTTCCGGAGCTTTTCAGAGGCAATTATTTTAAACAGGCTTTCTTTCCTGAACTGCAGCCATCCTTCATAGGTATATTGAAAACTTGTGAAGCCCGCACCGCCGATCAGCAACCCCAATGAAATGCACACCTGCTTCAGGTTGCCTACTTCGCCAAACTGCCGGGGTTGTTCACGGAATGTCTGAAGCGCATTTTCCAGCAGGCTTTCCATTGTCCAGCTGATCGATCTTTTATCATCATGATAACTTAGCAGGGAAGTGTGATCAGGCAACACGGCCGGCGCTTTCGCGATAATGCCCCAGGGCGCATGGTCCTTGTCATAGTCTTCCATAAAGTATTCCGTTCCGGCTGTGTCAATGTATCCGAACTTTTTTCCGCGGATCGCAGTGGCGTATCCGTTCATAAAGGGGCCGAGGCAATTGTACTGCAGCGGGATCACCTTTTCGTTCTTCTTATTGATATAGCCTTCGAGGCTGGGCGATGCCTGCACCCTTACTTTGGCGATCCCGTTTTGAAAAATGCCGTCGGGATACAGGTAACTGCAACAAGAGGAATTCTCATACCCGTAGGGGATCACGAGATGGTTCTGCTTATCGATGTAGCCCCAGCGGCCATAATTCAGGGCAACCATGCACAAACCTTCCGAAAAGCTTTCCACGTCTGTATACATGAAGGGGATCATCAGCTTGCCGCTTCTGTCAATAAAGCCCCATTTGCCGTTTTTCTTCGCGCCGATAAGCCCATCGGAAAATCCAAACGTTGCAAAATACTCATATTCCAGCGGGATCACCACCTTACCCGTAGTATCAATATATCCCCAGTGGCCTGCCTGCGAAACTTGGCAGAGGCCATCGCTAAAGCTCCATGCTGCATCATAAATGAATGGGATCACTTCTTTTCCTGCGGCATTGATAAATCCGTTGCGACGGCCCTTTTGCGACCCAAAAAGGCCGTTGTTGCATTCGTCCGAAAGCGCGTCGTAACTGAACGCTGTGATCAGCGTTCCATTTCCATCCGCCAGTGCAGCCTTATGGTCTTTGCACAGCACGAGCCTGTTTTTCGCATTCGAATGAGCGATGTACTGGTACTCCGCCTTCAGCAGGATCTTTCCTTCCAGGTTCTTCAAACCGAATTTTCCGTTCTCATAAAAAGTGAAGGTAGCCTGGCTGTATGCGCCGCCAATAAAAAGCAGGAAGAATAATAAGATCAGTCCGGGTGAATGTTTGTTGGAAGGTCGCAGCATCGAGGATATAACCCTGAAAGAAAAAAAAGATACGTTATTTTGCATTCACCTCAGCCTGCATCCTGCTCAGGTTGTTCAGCACAAGCTGGTAGATCTCGGCAAGCCGCTCGGGATTTTCGGTGTAGAACTTATAGCTTTCATCAAACTGCTCTTTGCTTACCTGGTGCTTCTTATAGATATTCATCGCGATGGGCGTGCCGCCAGGCCCCATCTTGCCTACAGAGCCTGCATGAATGTTCATCGTAGCTTCCAGCAAATGCACATCCACCATGATGTCGGCCATCTTTTCTTCCGGCAGCACGTTGTCCGGAATAGGGATATCGTTAATATCGGTACAGGCAAAAAGGAAAACGGAAAAAAAAGCGAGCAGAAATTTCTTGTACATCCCGGTGCCGGTTTTAGTGCTTTAAATGGCGCTCTCACGAAGATCAGCGCCTGAACTTTCACAAAGTTAGTATAAAAAATTAAGCTATTTTTGCAGCAATGGGTACTTTTAACAATAAAGTGGTGTGGATCACCGGAGCCTCTTCCGGCATTGGCGAAGCGCTCGTAAAGGCATTTGCCGCCGAAGGCGCTAAAGTGGTGCTTTCCGCACGCAGGGCTGAGGAGCTGGAGCGGGTGAGGAAGTCGGCCGGACTGAATGATTCAAATTCGCTTATCCTTCCCTTAGACCTTGCCAACACCTCTGCTGCCGATAAGCTTACCAGCCAGGTGATCTCAACGTTCGGCCGCATCGATATCCTTGTGAACAATGGCGGCATCAGTCAGCGGGCGCTTACAAAGGACACTTCCATTGAAACCGACAGGCAGATCATGGAAGTGAATTTTTTCGGCACTGTTGCGCTCACGAAAAGCGTGCTTCCTCACATGCTGAAGCAGCAAAGCGGGCATATCATTGCCATGAGCAGCATTGCCGGCAAATTCGGATTTTATTTCCGCTCCGCCTATTCCGCATCCAAGCACGCGCTGCACGGTTTTTTTGAATCGCTGCGGATGGAAATATACAGGGACAATGTGAAGGTGCTGATCGTTTGCCCGGGCAAAATAAAAACAAGCATCTCGCTGAATGCTGTTACCGGCAGCGGGGGCAGGTTCAACAAAATGGATGAGAGCACGGAGAAAGGATTAAGCGCGGAAGAATGCGCAAAGCAGATCCGGGATGCGATCATCACCAATAAGGAAGAAGTGCTGATCGGCGGGAAAGAGCTGAAAGCGGTATGGGTAAAGCGGTTTTTTCCGAAGCTGTTCTCGAAAATGATAAGGAAGCAGAAACCGGAGTAGGTTGGAGGTTGGAGGCTGGAGGCTGGAGGCTGGAGGCTGGAGGTTGGAGGTTGGAGGTTGGAGGTTGGAGAACTTAGAGCTTAGTTCGTAGACGGTTAAGCTTATGACGGAGGTCCTAAATTAAAAACTGAAATCACTAATTTGCGCAGGAACAATTCCCCTCTTGAGAGGGGTTAGGGGTGTGTTCAAAATAGTATTGATAGTATTATTGGAATAAGATCTCTCGGCTGCGCTCGGGATGACAAATTCGTACTTCGTACTATTCGTAAAAATTCGTAATTCGCAGAAAACACAGATTCGTAAATTCGTATAAAATTCGTTATCAATGAGCAAACCAACAATCGCGGGCATCCAGCAGGTAGGCATCGGCATCCCGAATGTGCATGAAGCATTTAACTGGTACCGCAGGCATTTCGGGATGGACATCCCAATCTTTGAAGAAGCGGCAGAAGCAAACTTAATGCTGCCCTACACCGGCGGACAGCCGCACATGCGCCATGCCATCCTTGCCATCAACATGAAAGGCGGAGGCGGCTTCGAGATCTGGCAATACACCAGCCGCAAGCCCGAGCCTGTTGCATTTGAGATCCAGCTGGGCGACCTTGGATTTTATTGCGCACGCATCAAGACAAGCAATGTAAAAGGCTCCTATGATTTCCTGAATGCAAAAAATGTAAACCTCGTAAGCGGCATCGTGAAAGATCCTTCAGGAAATGAAACGTTCTATCTCCGCGACCCATGGAACAACCTGTTCCAGGTAGTGTACAGCGATTCCTGGTTCGGCAGCGGGATGCAGCTTACCGGCGGCCCTTCCGGAATGATGATCGGGGTGAGCGACATAGAGCGCTCTAAAAAGTTCTATTCGGATATTTTAGGCTACGACCTTGTGGTGTACGATACCGAAGGAACTTTTGATGACCTGAAGAATCTTCCTTCGGGAACACACCGCGTGCGCAGGGTGCTGCTAAGGCACAGCAAGCCACGCGTTGGTGCATTTTCCAAATTGCTGGGCGAAAGCGAGATCGAATTAATAAAAGTATACGACCGCACACCACGTAAAATATTCGAGAACCGGTTCTGGGGCGACCAGGGATTCATTCACCTCTGCTTCGATATTACCAATCAAAAAGCGATGAAGGAACTCTGCGCTGCAAAAGGATTTCCGTTTACCGTCGACAGCGGCGAGAAGTTCGATATGGGAGAAGCGGCAGGACATTTCTCATACATCGAGGACCCTGACGGAGCGCTGATCGAATTCGTGGAAACGAAAAAAATTCCGATCATGAAAAAACTGGGCTGGTACCTCGACCTCAGGAAGCGCGATGCCCTCAAACCTTTGCCGGACTGGATGCTGAAAGCATTAAAATTCAACAGGGTAAAAGACTAATGAAAACGGAAGGAGAGTTCCGGGGTGTGAGAATCGCCGTGACAATTATTGCCGTGCTGGTGTACTTCTTCGTTTCTCTCGCGGCTTTCGTTATTGCCAGCAGCCCACATAATGTTGCACGCCCCACCGGAAAGATCTCGCATATCTTTTTTGTTGCGGCAGAACTGATCATTTATTATTTGGCCTTTGCGCTTACGAAGAAAACAAAGACTCCGCTGAGGATCGCCCTCATCGTAGTGTTTGCCTTGATGTTCAGCCTGGATTGTTCATGGAGGATGCTTACTTTCAGCTATCATTTTATCGCTGTCAGCCTCGACCTGCTCCCGCATTTTCTCCTGATCGACTATATCCCCCTGTATATCCTGCTTTTCATTACATGGGCTGCCGGTAAAAAAGAAGAGTAAGAGTTTTAGTTCTTTACAAAGGAACGAACCGTCTGGCCCTGGCTGTTGCTGATCTTCAGCAGGTACATACCACTTTCAAGAGCAGAGACATCGATCTTACCCGGTGCCGACCATCGTGTGATCGAGATCATCTCCCGTCCAAGCATATCTATCACTGTTAGCTGCACATCAGACATCGGGTATTTACTATCGAGCATCAGCTCATTCTCTGCGGGGTTGGGATAAAGCACCAGGCCGGAAATTTTCGTATGCTCGGTTATTCCTACGGGTGCATGTACAGTTCTCAGGCTTAGTACTCCGTTTCCCGCCTGGCTCATGTCCAGGAATGCAGTATCACAATAAGTGTCGGTAC
This sequence comes from Bacteroidota bacterium, assembly GCA_025963725.1. Taxonomy (GTDB): domain Bacteria; phylum Bacteroidota; class Bacteroidia; order 2-12-FULL-35-15; family 2-12-FULL-35-15; genus 2-12-FULL-35-15. Next base: position 286,314 of record JAOQAE010000007.1, read on the forward strand.
AGGTCCCGCCTGAAACCGTAAGACAGACCATACGATTTCCTATGGAACTGTACAGATGTGTTGGATTTGCAAGCGTGGAAGTATCACCGTCCCCAAAATCCCAGTAATAGCTCAGCGTACTGCTTCCCGTGGAAAAATCATTGAGCACCCACCCGTTAGGAACCGCAGGATCCGGAACAAGGAAAAAAGAAGCATGACAATCTGTTGGCGTTGACGGAATGCTGTCACCATAAATACCGTGGCAATACCCATAAAGGCCGGGAACACTTCCGGCTGTATTGATATGCTGAAACACGGCATAATCCCCTGCATAGGGCAGCGTATAAATGAAATAGAAAGCATTGCTGCTGTAAATGCCTGCTGCAGGCCCCAAACTGCTCATGGTACAATTAAGCCCGGTGTCTACCACCACCTCACAAATGCTCATGGAATCCGCACAGTAAGCATAACTTGAAACACCGTATGTTAAACCCGTTAGCCACTGTTCGCGCAAGCCACGGACAGGTGACGACTGTGAGCGCATGGCTGTTGTAAAGGCCATTAAAACCAGGATGAAGAGAACTTTCTTTTTCATATAGAAGAGAATTAGATCAGGGATATTGGCAAATATAATTAATATATAATAAGCCCTCTGCTGACAATGGGTGAATGGCAGGAATATTTATTAAACGGCAGGAAAAGCGGTGAAGATTATTACAGTAACTTTGCACAATGCAACTTGATCACCCGAAGCTCGCCGATCTCCTGAAAATGGCTTACTCTGCCGAAAAGGCCGCAGCCTTCGCTTACCAGGGACATGCGGGCGCGGTGAAAAAGCCGGAAGAGAAAAAAGCGATCCGGCAGATCGAGGAGGATGAATGGAACCACCGCCGGGAAGTGCTTCAGCTGATGCAGCAATACAATGTTCCGGTTTCGAAGTATTATGAATTCCGCTTTCATGTGATCGGCAAGATCATTTCCGGCAGCTGCTATGTGATCGGCTGGTTCATGCCTTTTTATTTTGCCGGACGGCTTGAAAGCGGCAACGTATGCGAATACTTCCGCATGAAGCAATACTTCAATTCGCTGGGCATTACGGAGCATGATAAGCTCCTCTACGAAATGGGGATCAAGGAAAAAGAACACGAGGTGTATTTCCTGGAGCAGATCAAAACAAATAAAATGCTGCCTTTCTTCGAATGGCTGTTCTCCTGGGGAAATAAGAAAGGCTTCAACAACATCGACCTCGATAAAAAATACCCGGTGGAAGAATCCGATCAATACTGCCAAAAGAAATAAGCCTTTAACTTATTTTAACACTTTCCGGCCTTCCCCGGAAACATCCGATTGACTAACTTTAACCAACGCTAACTGAATTTACATGAGAACGCTTTACTGCAGATTATTCGCACTTGCACTGATCGTATGTTCCTCTTCCGCCTTCGCGGGAGATGCAAAAGGATACGACCTGAAATTCACCGTGAAAGGATTAAAGGAAGGAAGCAACTGCATCCTTGCGCATTACCATTATAATTTCCAGCTGAAGAAGGATTCCGTTAAGTCGAACGCGAAAGGCGAATTCGAATTCAAAGGAGAGGAAAAATACCCGGAAGGAATGTACCTCATTATTTTCCCGGATGCATCCCCTAACAAAAAGTATTTCGATTTTGTGATGGATGATGTACAGAACTTTTCGATGGAAACGGATACCACGGACTACATCAAAGACATGAAGGTGAAAGGCTCGGAACAGAACCGCCTCTTTTTCGATTACCAGCATTTCATTTCAAAGCAGCAAAAGCTGATCGAGCCGCTGCGCGAGCAATTCAAGAAAATACAGAACAACAAGGACTCTTCAAAGCTGCTGCAGGATAAAATGTCGGCGATCGACAAGGAAGTAAGGGCCTATAAGGCTGAGCTCCTGAAAACCAACAGCCAGTTATTCATTGCAAAGCTCCTGAAGGCTACGGACGAGCCGGAGATCCCGGAAGCGCCCGTACAGGCCGACGGAAAGAAAGATACATTATTCGCCTATCATTATTACAAAACGCATTTCTGGGATAATTTCGATTTCAGCGACGAGCGCATGCTCCGCACTCCTATCTTCCATCCCAAGATCAAGCAGTACCTCGACAAGCTTACGCCGCAGATCCCCGACTCCATCAACATTGGCGTGGATTACCTCATCGAAAGGGGCAAAGCGAATCCGGAAGTGTTCAAATACCTTGTGAACCTGCTGGTGTACGATTATGAAAGCTCGAAGCGCATGGGCTTTGATGCCGTGTTCGTGCACATCGTTGATAAATACTACATGACCAACCAGGTGAACTGGCTCGATTCCACACGCATGTACAAGGTGAAGGAGCGGGCATTCATTCTCAAGCCCTTGCTGCTCGGCAAAAAAGCGCAGAACATTTCCATGCAGGATACCACCGGAAAAACGGTCTCACTCTGGGATGTAAAAGCGAAATACACTATCGTGATCTTTTGGGATTATGCCTGCGGGCATTGCAAAAAGGATGTCCCCGCACTTTCCGAACTGTACAAGAGCAAGCTGAAAAAAATGGGTGTGGAAGTGTTTGCGGTTGAGACCGACGACGGCGTTAAGGAATGGAAAAAATTCATTAAGGAGCATAACCTTAACTGGGTGAATGTGATCGAGCAGGATGATTACAAAAGGGCTGTCACCAAAAAGTTATGGGACATCTATAAAACCCCGATCGTGTACCTGCTGGATGAGAACAAGATCATTAAAGCGAAGCATCTCGACAATGAGCAATTAGAGAGTTTCATCGAGATGCTGGAGAAGGAGAAAAATAAAAAATGAAATTAGATTTTGTTGATGAAGTAAACGAGTACAGCGACCAGGTGATCCGCCTGTACGATTTTGATAAAGGGGAAGCGGAGCGGCTGAGAAAGGCCATACAGGAACATCTTGTTGAGAAGCGGATCTCGCTCGACCTCAGCACGCTTGATTTTATCGAGCCTGTGAACTGCCGGCTGATCCTGCACCTTGCGGAAGAAGATGAAGGCATCCTTACCATGGACAATAAGCTCTTCTTTTGTGACCTTACCCTGGAAGGCTACAGGAACATGGTGCGCCTGATCGAACCATACTCCCTGAAGAACATGCGAAGTTTCCAGGCGCTGTACGACCTCGATACACACATCGATTTTTTGCTTGCCCCTTTCGGAAGCTAAGCTCCGATTTCGTGATTCTTTAAATTGGTTTATATTTGCACGAACAGTACAATTATAAAACCATGAAGAAACTGATACTCTCCCTTGCGCTCCTGGCAGGCACTTGCATGTACACACAGGCGCAGACTACCGTAAACCTCGTTCCTGAAAAAGACAACACCCTTTATGAAAATGCGTCAGGCAGCCTTTCCAACGGCGCCGGCGATCATTTTTTTGTGGGCACTACCGGATCGAACCGCATCCGCAGGTCGGTCATTAAATTTGATGTGGCAGGCAGCATCCCTGCAGGCGCAACTATCACAAGCGTAACGCTTACACTCAGCATGGACCAGACGATCTCCGGGCCTAACAGCATTGGCTTGTATACTTTAAGCACCAACTGGGGCGAAGGAAGCTCTTTTGCAGGCGGCGGAGGCGGGGGCGGAGCAGCGTCCGCAACCAACGATGCCACCTGGATCCATACATTTTATCCCGGCTCGATGTGGACAAACCCGGGTGGAGACTATAACGCTTCCGCTTCAGCCACTACAGCAGTGAATGGTGTCGGAGCATACACCTGGAATTCCTCACAAATGGCAAGCGATGTACAAGCCTGGCTGGATGCGGGAGCAACCAACTTCGGATGGGAGCTCATCGGCGATGAGTCCGTTTCCAGCACTGCCAAGCGCTTTGCAAGCAGGGAGTTCTCTTCCGCTACGGAGCAGCCTATGCTTGCGGTGACTTATACAGTACCCTGCAATGATCCTGTGCTCACGGCGGTTACAGCTTCACCGGCTTCGGTTTGCAGCGGCGGCAGCTCTACGATCACAGTAAACGGCAGCCTCAACGATGCCACCGCATGGCATTTATATTCCGGCAGCTGCGGAGGGACAGCCGTTACATCAAATACCAGCGGGGTGTTCAGCGTATCGCCTGCAGCCACCACCAATTATTTTGTGCGCGCTGAAGGCGGATGCGTTACGGCATCCACCTGCGACAGTGCGCTGGTGACCGTGATCCCTGCAAACGATCCGGCCTTCTCCTACTCCTCTTCTTCCTTTTGCGCAAATGATACCGATCCTGCTGCGACCATAACAGGTACAAGCGGGGGAACATTCTCTGCCGCACCGGCCGGAATTATCATCAACCCTTCAACAGGAAGCATCGACCTTGCAGCAAGCACCCCGGGAACATACAGCGTAACCTATGATCCGGGCGGAAGCTGCCCCGTTAGCGCCAGCCATGTGATCACGATCAATAATGTGTACAGCACCACCGATACGCAAAGCATCTGCAGCGGGCTCAGCTATTCGTTCGGGACACAAACGCTCAGCAGCGCGGGGATCTACACAGAAACATTTACCTCCGTTACCGGCTGCGACTCCACCGTAACGCTTACATTCAGCGTAGCCACGGTCGACACATCCGTAACTGTAAGCGGCAACGGGATCACGGCCAACTCTTCCGCCGGCACATTCCAGTGGTTCGATTGCGGCCTTAATGCTCCAATAGCAGGAGAAACAGATTCCCTGTTTATGGCGATGGCGGATGGAAACTACAGTGTGATCGTAACCGAAAATGGCTGTATTGATACGTCGGACTGTGTGAACATCATCATCCTTTGCACCTGCCCCGTAAACAGCAGCGCCTTTACATTAAGCAAGATCAAAGCCTTCCCGAACCCCTCAACGGAGAAGCTGAGCATCGACCTTGGGAAATCGTATGAGGCTGCCATCGTGGAGCTGCTGGATGCCCATGGCAAGCTGATCTTTACGCGCTCATCTGAAGGAAAGCAATTGCTGGAACTGGAAACAGAAAATCTTAAAACAGGAATTTATTTTCTAAAGGTGAATTCACCGGAAGGTGTATCGGTTTCGAAGATCATTAAGGAATAGAGAATACACTTTAATCAACACCTTTTTACTGGCGTCAGTTCGAGTAGCGAGGCACGAGCGTATCGAGAACAAGCGAGCGGGATCATTCTGCAAGCAACACTTCTCGATACTCTCCCTTCGGTCGAACTCGATTGACATTTGAGGGCTATTCGAATAATTTGGTTTGCTTCTTCTTCGCAGCGGCCTTTGGCTTCGGCGGCTCCGGCTTTTCGGGGACATGCAGCTTCACACCTAACTTCTTGTTCAGCTTCTCAATAAAATATGCGGAGAGCAGCGGCGATTCCTTTTCAAGGTTCTGGTGCACAAAAAAGTAAAGCTCTTTCAATCCTTCTTTTTTCCATTTGGCAATGCGCGTGATCCACGGATCAAGCCTGTCGTAATCGCTCGGATCATTGGCGCCCACATAGCGGATGAACGCTACCGGCGAAGTGAGGCGCATGTGCATGATGTCGCGCCGGCCGGCAGTATCCACCAGCACATTCGTAACTTTATGCTTTTTAAACAGCTCGCATACCCTTTCAAAATCGGCCTTTACATTAAACCATTCTGCATTCCTTAGCTCGATAGCAAGCGGAACGCCTTTCGGGAATTCAGTGACAAACTTTTCGAGCCGCTCAAAATCCTTCGGCTTGAAATTATCATGCATCTGCAAAAAGATCATTCCGAGCTTTTCTTCGAGGCCGCTTACCGAATTGCAAAATTCATCTGTTAACGACTTTACCGCATTGAGGCGCTTTAAATGGCTGATCGTTTGCGGGATCTTCGGGAAGAACTTAAAGCCTTCCGGAGTTTTCTCCTTCCACTTCTGGAACTGGTCCTTGCCATACGGCTGATAGAATGTAGCATTCAGCTCGATGCTGTTGAACTGCGTTGAATAATACGCCAGCTCATCCTTTGTTCCTTTCGGATAAAAATTCTTGAGGTCGGTGCGGTTCCACTTGGCGCAGCCTACCGAGATGTTCAGCTTTTTCGCTTCTTTTCCGCCCAGCACTTTTTTAGTATCGGGATGATCGGCCGGCAGCGAAAGGTCCAGCCCTTCAACAGATTCTACACTTCCGAATTTCATAGTTGGGGTTTTGTTTTTAAGTAATTGTCGAACTCACGCTTGCAGTTCTCTATTTCAGAGATGATCGTAAAGCGCTCCCTCACCAGCTCTTCCACCACGCTTCTCTCTTTACGCACCATGCGCAGGAGGCGCCAGCGGCCAAAGATCTTTTCCTTCACGGGATAATACCAGAGCGTAAAGAAGCCTGTTAAAGGAAGCACCATTACAGTATAGAGGCTCAGCAGCATCCAGTCGCGCAGGGCAAGCCCCACAGCCACTATCTGTATGGATGCATAAATGCCCCAGAGGACCATTGCAAGATTTGCATATACTGATGCGAAGAACTCGATGTTCTTTATTTTTTTGTCGCAGATCTTTTTCGACAGGAAGTAAGGAGGATAATGCAGCACAAGCCCGATCAAATAAAGAGGCATTCCGAGCCAGATGATAAGGTAATCGCGGATGAAGGTACCGATGGAAATATTCTCAATATTCTCGGGACGGAGCAGGTGATCGCGCAATCCGTTCCCTCTTATTTTGCGGATGTATGCCGTTGACTTATCGCGCAGTGAAACAGTAAGCTCCGGCTTGTGCTCGTCGAGGTAATTGATGAACAGGGCCAGTTCACGGCTGCCATGGTAGCTGTGATTAAGGTCGTTGGTATTCTGCCCTTTGTTCTTCAGCCACTGGTACATGTAGATCTCTTCCAGGTTCAGGAACAGCTGGTCATTGTCTGTATTTTTCAACACCACCATGTGCTCTGCCATTTTCTGCTCGAGCATTTTTGTGAACTCGTTAATGGCGCGCACCTTGTCCTGCTTAAAGCGCGCTTCGTATTCCTTTACGGATACCGGCTTCCCGATGTCGATGAACAGCTTGCTCCTGAATTTATATGCGGCAGTATAGTTGAGCCCTACGGGGATCACCATGATGTCCTTCTTAAAATCCATCAGCTCTTCCGTTTGAAACACGATGCGTGCAAGGCCTTTTTTCAGGGGCCTCAACCTCCGTTCCTGCACGCAGATGCCTTCGGGGAACAACAGGATGATCTTCCCCGCGCTGAGCAGGCTCCTGCACTCTTCAAATGTTTTATCGTTCTTCTTCAGCTCGGTATAGCCTTCCTGGATCCTGTACATAGGGCTTACACCCATGCTGTTCAGCGTTTTCCTTGCAAGCCAGCCTTTGAATACATCGCCGCGGGCAAAAAAGCGGATCTTCCGGTCGCACAGCATTCCCAGGGCAACCGGGTCGATGAACGCATTCACATGGTTCGGCGCAAACACCACGGGATGATCCAGGGGTATGTTATTCCTCCCCTGGTAGTCGTACTGATAGAAAACCCGGAAGAATACTGTAACGAATGGTCTTATGATCCAGTAAAGCACGTGTAAATTATAATTTTATGATGATGAATTAATAGCCTTCAAACAGCAAACGCTCGCCTTTTTTTGTCTCGTCAAATGTTCCGTTATCGTAACAAAGGTGTCCGCTCACAAATGTATGGCTTACCTTCGAATGAAATGTAACTCCCTCAAACGGGCTCCAGCCGCATTTGTACAGGATGTTCGATGCGTCTACCGTATATGCATCATCGAGGTCAACCAGCACAAGGTCGGCGAAATAGCCTTCACGGATGTATCCGCGCTTCTCCATGCGGAAGCAATCGGCCACGGCATGCGACATTTTCTCCGCGATCTTTTCAAGGGAGATCTTTCCGCTCTTATAAAATTCAAGCATTGCATTGAGCGAATGCTGCACCAGCGGCCCGCCGGAAGGCGCCTTAAAATACGGCTGCGCCTTTTCTTCCTTCGTATGCGGCGCATGGTCGGTCGCGATCACATCGATCCTGTTATCGAGCACCGCCTGCAGGATCGCATCACGGTCCCGCGCTGTTTTCACAGCAGGGTTCCATTTAATGAGCGAGCCTTTTGTTTTATAATCTGCATCGGAGAACCAAAGGTGGTGAACGCATGCTTCGGCAGTGATCCGCTTTTCCTTCAGCGGCAGCGTATTATCGAAGAGGCTGAGCTCCCTTGCCGTTGAAATATGCAGGATGTGTAAACGCGTATTGTATTTCTTTGCAAGCTCCACCGCAAGCGAGGATGACTTGTAGCAGGCTTCTTCGCTGCGGATCAGCGGGTGGCATTCCATCGGAACATCCTCGCCGTATTTTTCGCGGTACGCTTCCATGTTATGCTTCACAGTAGCTTCATCCTCGCAATGTGTTGCGATCAGCATCTTGCATTTTGAGAACAGCGCTTCGAGGGTTTCTTTTTTATCCACCAGCATATTGCCGGTGGAAGAGCCCATGAATACTTTTACTCCGCAAACCTTCTTCGGATCGGTTTTCAGCACCTCCTCGATGTTATCATTGGATGCGCCCATGAAGAATGAATAATTCGCGAGCGACACTTCCGATGCGCGCTTGTATTTTTCTTCCAGCAATTCCTGCGTGAATGTATTGGGTACCGTGTTCGGCATTTCCATGAAGGAAGTAACGCCGCCTGCAACGGCAGCTTTGGCTTCGGTGTAGATCTCGCCTTTGTGCGTGAGCCCGGGCTCCCGGAAATGCACCTGGTCGTCGATGCAGCCCGGGAATAAATATTTTCCCGCAGCATCGATCACCTTATCGGCTTTATCGCTGATCTCCTGTCCTGAAATTTTTGTGATGAATTGTCCGCTGATCAGCACATTGCCGGTGATGATCTTTCCTTCGTTGACGATGCGGGCGTTTTTTATTAGTGTGATCATCTGTTCTGTTAAATTCTATTGCTTAGCTTTTTTCGGAGCGCTCCCCCTCCTTCCAGGAGGGGGCAGGGGTGGTAGCTGCTCTGTACCACCCCGACCCTCCTAAAAGGAGGGAGCACATCCTGCTATACTAAATCATTATTCTTTACCAATATGTTCTCGCTTGCACGATCTATTCCCCTCCTAAAAGGAGGAAGCACATCCTGCTATACTAAATCATTATTCTTTACCAATATGTCTCGCTTGCACAATGCGTTCCCCTCCTCCCAGGAGGGGTTAGGGGTGGTGGCGCTGTACCTACTGCAAAAATCATGATTATCTTATTTATTAAACTCTTTCCTGATCAGATTCAAAACTCTTTCAATATCCTCAAACACTTCTGCATTTTTGAATCTTAAAACCTTCACGCCTTTGCTTTCCAAATACCTCTCACGCCTCGCATCGTGCTTCAGCATTTCCTCCTCTTCATGTATCTCTCCATCCACCTCTACCGCTAAATTATATTGATAAGTATAAAAGTCTACAATGTATGGGCCGATACTTTGCTGTCTTCTGAATTTAACTCCATCAAGCTGGCTCTTCTGCAGGAACTTCCACAAATGAACTTCTGTACGCGTAGCATTATTACGAAGTTTTTTCCTGTAATACTTTAAAGAAGGCAGATTATTTATATTCTCTACTGCTGTCATTTTATATTCATGAACCGCATTTTCAGCACGCCGAGAATGGCTTCCTTGAAAATACCCTTGCTCATCTTTGAAGCGCCCTCTACCCTGTCGGTAAAGGTGATCGGCACTTCCACCACCTTAAAGCCAAGCTTGTAGGCAATGTACTTCATTTCGATCTGGAAGGCATAGCCGATGAACTTGATCTCATCAAAATGTATGCGCTCCAATACTTTTTTCCGGTAGCATTTAAAGCCGGCTGTTGTATCCTTGAACGGCACCCAGAGGATCATACGCACATACACCGAGGCGAAGTACGACATCATTACGCGGCCCACCGGCCAGTTCTCGATCTTCCCGCCGCCGGTATAGCGTGAGCCGATAGCAACATCGCCGCCGTTCACACAGGCATCGCGCAGGCGAATGAGGTCGTCGGGGTTATGCGAAAAATCGCAGTCCATCTCGAAAATGTATTCGTAATCCCTTGCCAGCGCCCACTTGAAACCGTGGATATACGCCGTTCCCAGGCCGAGCTTGCCTGTGCGCTGCTCTAAAAATAATTTTCCGGGATATTCGGTGATCAGCTGCTTTACGATCGCGGCAGTTCCGTCGGGGGAACCATCATCGATGATGAGCAGGTGAAACTGGAAAGGCAACGAAAACACTTTGCGGATCATTCGCTCCACATTTTCTTTTTCGTTGTAAGTAGGTATGATGACTAAGCTATCGGACACTGCCTGTGATTTACCCTACGAAGATAACTTTCTGAGGTATAATTACCAAAGTTTTAGGGTTTTTTGGCAACATTTCAGGGCAAATGGGAGTTATACGGCTAAACACGCAACTTCCGAACTATGAAACAGCTGATCTTTCTCTTCCTGATCTTTCTTTCCACGGGAGATTCTTCACTTCGCTCTGCTCCGTTCAGAATGACAAAATCATCCTCATTCCCGGAGATGGTGGTGCTCCGCGATTCCACCCAGACCGGCAAGGCCAGCTTTTATGCGAAGAAATTCGAAGGAAGAAAAACTGCCAGCGGGCAAAAGTTCAGCAACAAGAAGCTGACCGCGGCCCACAAAACATTGCCTTTCGGCACGAAGGTGAGGGTCACTAACGTAAAGAATAATAAAACTGTAGTAGTTACCATCAATGACCGGCTTCCGAAAAAATCCTCGCGCATCATCGACCTCAGCCAGGCCGCTGCGAAAGAGCTGGATTTTATCCGCGCAGGCACGGCAAAAGTGACTGTTGTAATAGTGAAATAGCTATGGACGGATCATCAGCACTGAAATATTTTCCCTTGCCTTCAGGCCTTCTTCCCTTTCCAGCTCCTTCCATCCTTCAAAGCTGAGGATCATCAGGCAGGGTTCGGTGATCGTGTCAAGGTTCGCATCCTTCTTGCTTTTCAGCGAGATCATATTCGGCGAGAAGTTGCCGATCGCTGTGATCTCTTCCTTCAGCTCCGAATTGGAGTTGATCACATTGGTGTAATCAATGATCACGATATGGCAATCGCTGTTCTTCAGGATCTTCTTTGCGTAGAACAGCAGGAAAATATCGCTGATCGAGAACACGGGCATCAGGATGGTGTTTACATCGCTGAAATCATTGTCGATAAAGATCGCAACAGGAATATGGCTCTGCGTGATAAAATTCTTCACCCGCTCATCGATCACGCTTTGCGGCTCGAGGAGGCTGTCCTTACCGGCAATGGTGTTGATCAGCCTTTCGGGGTTCAGGGCATTTGCAGTGATGCCGATGAGCTTGCCGAGAAAAGATCCCTGGAAAAGCGATTGCCCCGCTCCCACGATGAGCAGGCTAAACTCGCCGCTGTTGGCGGAGGACAGGATCTCCTCGCTTACATCATTCGATGCTTTGTACAAGGTCTGGATCTCCAGCCCGAGCTTGTTCGCTTCCGACTTCACAGGCCTGAAGCTTTCCTTTTCATATTCGGCAGCATCAAATTTATTGATGTCGGCGCTTGGCGTAACGTGCAATGCAGTGATCTCCGCATTTGAATTTCCCGACAGCAAGCCGGAGAGCTTCACCATCTTTTTTCCTGTCTGCGGATTTGCAAAGGAGATGAGGATCTTGAATTTCTGCCTCATGGATTTCGGCTTTCCATAAGGCGTTTCCTTTGAGAACCTGTTGATAAGGTCGAGCGCAGGGCCGGTCATGAACGTGGTGATGAGCGCCATGAGCACCATCATCGCAAATACCTGCGGCGTGAGCACGCCGAGGTCGTAACCGATGTTCAGCACGATCAGCTCCATTAAGCCTCTTGTATTCATCAGCGCACCGATGGCAATGCTATCCTTCCAGCTCTGCCCTACAAAACGCGCGGCAAACATGCTTCCGCCGAACTTGCCTACTACGGCAACCAGCACTACCAGCCCGCAGATCAGCCATGAATGTGAATCGTTCAGCAAGCCCACCTGTGTTCTTAACCCCGAGAAGGCGAAGAACAAAGGCAGCAATAAACCCAGCGCCACATATTCCACCTTTTCGATCAGGATCCTGCGGAAGCTGAACTTCGGCGGCATGATCACGCCTGCCATGAAAGCGCCGAACAATGCATGGATGCCAATCACTTCCGTAACATAGGAAGAGATGAGCAGCACGCCGAAAATAATTGCCACGATGTTGAGGCTTAACGTTTCCCTGCTTGAATACACTTCGCCTAATTTGTTAAGGAAAGGCTTGATCAGCTTGAGCATCACCAGCAAATAAATAATGGCGAGCGCGATGGTGAACAATGCGCTCAGGGAGGAACCTGCCTTTACGATCGCAATAACGGCAGCCAGGATACACCAGGCGGTAATATCATCGGCGGCAGCGCAGGTGATCGCGATAGCGCCAAGCTTTGTTTTGGTCATCCCGCGCTCCTGCATGATCCTTGCCAGCACCGGGAATGCGGTGATGCTTACTGCAATTCCCATAAACAGGCTGAAAGATAAAAAATTAATATTCGCCGGCGCGTATTCGGTATACAGGAAGTACGCGAGGCCCATCCCCAGCGCATACGGCACAATGATGCTTGCATGGCTGATCACGATGGCATCCTTCGCTTTTGTTTTCAGCACTTTGAGATCGAGCTCCATGCCGATCACGAACATGAACAGGATGAGGCCTACCTGGCTGAGGAACTGCAGGTTGGAAAGCGATGTTTTCGGAAAAAGGAAGGCGGTGTATTCCGGGAACCAGAAACCAAGGCTGGAAGGCCCGAGAAAGATCCCCGCCACCACTTCACCTATTACTGTAGGCTGCCCGATCTTGTTAAATAAAAACCCAAAGGTCCTTGCCGTGATAATAATGGTGATAATCTGCAGCAGCAGGATCGCCAGCGGGTGTGTCACATTGTGGTTGATGGTATCGCGGAAGATCTGGAGAATGCTTGTGCTGCCCGTACTCGGAAGCGCTGTTACCTTGCCTGCCTCCAAAGGTTTTCCCGATTGCACTACCCAGTACATCAGCGCAAGGAAGCCGCCGATCACGATCACGTAAAAGAAAATATTCTTATATTTTTTCATTGCTTTTGATAGTTCTGTTGGAGATGGAATTCTGCGCACGAAAGTATCATCGCAATTGAATTAAACCAACACTAAAAAAAAGGAATGTAATGAAAGGGAAAAAATATGCCCCTTAGCCGATCCAGTCGAGGAATTGTTTCCGGTAAGCTTCCCCAAGAAGGATATTTTGCTTTGGTGCATGCCTCAGCGTGAGCTCAGCTGCGGTATGCGCCTGGATGGACTTCCGGGAAACGATCTCAGCTTTGTTCACCTGCATGAACTGCTGTGCAGGCAATAGTGATAAGAGCTTATCGATGGTGATGTTTTTGAGGAGCAGCGGCCTGCCGTCGTTCAGGTAAGCCACCTTGTCGCGCTTGTCAACGCCGGAAGTGCCGATGCAGCTGATCTCATCAAAAACGATAATGGTCCTGCCCAGGCTGGTGTTCCAGCTGAAGTGCTCGCTTCCCGCCTCATTGCCCACCAGCTTCTGTGCTTTCAGCAATGCTTTTTCAAGGCGGTCTTTTGTAACAGGCTTCTTAATAAAATCGATCGCCTCGAGCTCGTAAGCATCCACAGCGAATTCGGGGTGTGCGGAAACGAAGATCACGTATTTATTTTTGAGCGCAGCAGCCACTTCGAGCCCCGACATTCCCGGCATGTTAATATCGAGCAGGCATACATTGAAATCGATGTTGTCCGCTTCAGCGATCAGCTGCTGCGGTGAAACAAAACATTTCTGCACTTCCACGAAAGGGAACTGCTCACACAGCATGCGCAGGTACGTAAGCCCGGGCAATTCATCATCCAGCAGAAGGCACCTTATTTTTGACATCGCGCAGTTTTATTTTTAAGTGTGCAGTATATACATCATCCTCCGTTGTATAATTGATCCTGCAGGCGGGGCCATACAGCAATTCCAGCCGCTTCGCAATGTTATCCTTCCCGATGCCGCCTCTCGAGCCAAACACGGGCGTTTTGTTTACCTTGTTCGACACGCTCAGCTCAAACTCATCATCGCTCAGCTCAAACACAATGGAAATAAATGCATCGGGGCTTTGCAGGTCGGCATGCTTAAATGCATTCTCAATGAAATAAGCCGAGATCAACGGCGCAAGGATCGGCTCATTGTAAAAGGGGTTGGCTTCATTCACCCGCAGCCGGAACCGCAGGTCGAACAGCGGGCTCAGCTTGATCTTGTTCAGCTCGATGAAATTGCCGGCGAACTGTAATTCTTCCCTGATGGTGATGTAAGAAACATTGCTGTCGTATAAAATATAATCGAGCACACCGCCCAGCTTCTCAAGCGCCTGGTGTGTCCTGAAAGCATAGCCCTGTATGGAGTTCAGCGTGTTCTTGAACAGGTGCGGGTTTAAGTTGAAGCGCGAGTTCTCCAGCTCCAGCGAATGGATTCTGTTCAGGAATTCCTTGTTCTGCTTTTCAAGCAGCAGGTTGTTTTCCCGGATCTCTTTTTCATTTGCATAGAAACGATAGGCCAGCAGTCCGCAAAGACAAAGCCCAATACTCAATATGATACAAACAACAGGTAAAAGCATTTCACAATTATAAGGCACCGTTCTTAATATCCTCTACCACTCCCGGATCAAGCAATGTAGAGGTATCGCCCAAATTATTCATATCGCCTTCGGCAACTTTCCGCAGGATCCTCCGCATGATCTTTCCGCTGCGTGTTTTCGGCAGGCCGCTTACCACCTGGATCTTATCGGGCTTCGCAATTGGCCCGATCAGCTTTACCACCTCTGCAAGGATCTCTTTTCGCAGCATCTCCACATCCTTGTTCTTATTGGTGGAGATCACATACGCATAAATGCCTTGTCCTTTTATATCATGCGGATATCCGACCACTGCCGACTCCACAATGTCAATATGCATGTTGATCGCGCTTTCCACTTCCGCTGTCCCGATGCGATGCCCGCTTACGTTCATCACATCATCGACACGGCCGGTGATGCGGTAATAGCCGTCCTCATCGCGCTTGCATCCGTCCCCTGTAAAATACAACCCGGGATAAGTGGCAAAATAATTTTGCTTGCAGCGCTCGTGATCGCCATACGTGGTACGGATGATCGAAGGCCATGGAAATTTAATGCAGAGGTTTCCTTCCACTCCGTTTCCCGTGATCTCCTTTCCTTTGTCATCCACCAGTAAGGGCTGAATCCCGGGCAGCGGAAGTGTTGCGAAGCTTGGTTTTGTTTTGGTGATCCCCGCAAGTGGTGAAATTAAGATCCCGCCTGTTTCGGTCTGCCACCAGGTATCCACGATCGGGCATTTTCCTTTACCGATATTTTCGTTGTACCAGTTCCATGCTTCTTCGTTGATAGGCTCGCCCACGCTTCCGAGCACCTTCAGCGAATCCAGCTTGTATGGCTTTACGAAATCCAGCCCTGCGGCTTCAAGCGCACGGATCGCGGTAGGCGCCGTGTAAAAGGTATTCACTTTATATTTATCGATCACCTGCCAGAAACGGCCTGCATCGGGGAATGTAGGCACACCTTCGAACAATACCGATGTGGCGCCCGCAAGAAGCGGCGCATATACAATGTAGGAATGGCCGGTGATCCAGCCGATATCCGCCGTGCACCAATAGACCCCTCCCCGACCCTCCCCAGAGGGGAGGGAGGTGTTGCGATCAATTATCTTTGGCTTTCCATCTAATTTGGTTGTGATTTTTTTTATAACCGCGTCTATATCACCAATTACTTCTTCATTCCTAAATCTGATAACTTCGAAACCCTGCTCCTCAAGAAATGTTGTTCTTAAGTCATCTTCCTCAATTTGATGATCGTGTATATCTCCGTCAACCTCGATTACCAGCATCTTATCAAGGCAAACGAAATCCACGATAAATTGACCTATAATATGTTGCCTTCTAATGTGATATCCCGCATTATGTCTCCGAACCGATTGCCACAATGCATCTTCTGCACGCGTAGGATTTTGTCGCATGCGTTTAGCCTTTTCTTTCAATACCTTAAATATCATTGCATTTTTTGCAGTATGATATTGGGGAGCAGCTCCCTCCCCTCTGGGGAGGGTCAGGGAGGGGTACTGGAAGACATTCTCGAAGCTGTAATGCATAAACACCATGTACCCGCCGCAGGTATGCACCACGCCTTTGGGCTTGCCGGTGGAGCCGGAAGTGTAAAGGATGAACAGCATGTCCTCCGCATCCATTATTTCTGCCGGGCAATCCGCCGATGCTTTTTCCATCTCTTCCTTCCATAGCACATCTCTTCCATCGGCCATCTGAACGGCTGTGTTTGTTCGTGTTAGCACTATCACCTTTTTCACCGAAGGACAAACCTCCAGCGCTTCATCCACTACTGCCTTCATCGGGATCACCTTGGCAGCGCGGTATGCGCCATCGCTGGTGATCACTATATTGCAGCCGCAATCCTGGATGCGGCCTGATAACGCCGTGGCGGAAAAGCCGCCGAACACCACCGAATGCACCGCGCCGATGCGCGCGCAGGCAAGCACCGCAATTGCCAGCTCAGGCACCATTGGCATATAGATGCAGATGCGGTCGCCTTTTTTTGCGCCGTTGCTTTTTAATACATTCGCGAATTTGCAAACCTCTTCATGCAATTGCTGGTAGGTGAGCTGTACGCCTTTTTCAGCCGGATCATTCGGTTCCCAGTGATATGCAACCTGGTCGCCGCGCTCCGCGAGATGCCTGTCGAGACAATTCTCTGTTATATTGAGCTGTCCGCCTTCGAACCATCTGATCTCCGGCTTTTCAAAATTCCATTGCAGCACGCTGTCCCATTTTTTCTTCCAGCTGAACTGCTCTGCCTGCTCAGCCCAGAATGCTTCGGGGTTTTCTACGCTTCTCTTGTATTCCCGCTCGTATTGCTCAAAGGAGGTGATTCTTGCCATGGCTGTGATGTTGAATTGCATTCAAATTTATCGAAATTTTCACTACATTTATTAAATTAAACAGAACAGGCTTTCAAACGCATCCTTTACTCCAACATCATGAAAAACTATTCAGGGCTTTTATTCGCTGTGTTCCTTGCGGTAATGATCACTTCGCCTTCCTGCAAATGCAAAAAGGACAAGCCGGAAGAAAATGCGCCGACGGCAACCGACCCGGGAACGATCAACTCTTCCACCAACGTAATGGGATACGGCATCCTTAACCGCCTGCCGGCTATCTGGAACGGCCCTGTTGCCTCTTCCACCATGCTGGGAAGCTATCCCGAATGGATCGTGGATCTCCGTCCTGTTTCAGCGGCGCAGGTATGTGCAAAGAATGAGCTGGACTCGCTGAACAATATCCTGATGAGCTTTTTCATCGTGAAGCATAACAATGCATACAAGATGGCATTCCGCAACGGCGGCGGCTTTGCAGGCTCCAACCGGATCGCGTATGCGGTGATCGACAGTGTTTCGGAAACCAGCAATAATTATTTCTACCGCTTCTCCGATTTCCGCGCAGGCAAGAACCGGGTGTATACCAATGTGCTCTTCAAGGACGACAGCCTCATCGTTCACGTGTACACCAATGTGTACAACACGCAGGCGACAACTACCAGCCACATGCTCTGGAGGGCAAAACGCCAGGATGCTACTTCCGCATCGAATGCCATTGCGCATTTCTCCTTTCCGCAGAAGCAGATGGTGAAAGATTTTTCAACGACCTTTGATTCAAAGCCGGAAGCGATCTATTATGACTCCGACCTTGCCAATGATCCTTACAATGCCGCTGCACAGCCGTACCTTGGAAAAACCATTGTGAACATCAGCTATAACGCAACGCATACTCCCGACCCTTCCAAAAAAGCATTCCTGATGATCACCACGCAGCCATTGTTCAGCGGCTTCACGTACATTCCCGCCAACCTGAAATACCGCTCGCGCTATGTGTTTCTTTCGGCGGATGATACGCAGTTCACGTTCGACTACATGCATCCGGGAACGTATTATATCTATTCGCTGTACGATACCAATGGCGACGGAACGTTCTCTTCCGGCGACTGGATCGCGTCGAACCTGACGAACACATTTACGCTGGCCGATCATGGCACGCAGACGGTGAATACGATGATCGATTTTACAATCCCTTAAAATAAGTTTATACGATGCTCGTATTCGGTATACTCCT
Organism: Bacteroidota bacterium; assembly: GCA_025963725.1. Lineage (GTDB taxonomy): Bacteria > Bacteroidota > Bacteroidia > 2-12-FULL-35-15 > 2-12-FULL-35-15 > 2-12-FULL-35-15. The sequence goes on from JAOQAE010000007.1 coordinate 304,460, forward strand.
CCTTCTTGTTGTTGCAATAAGAGTTATAATGCTTATTTACAGGCTACGCAAAGCCAAAAGCTCTTCTCCGCGTCAGAAAGTTTTTTCAGCAGCTGAACAAACCACTCCGGATCTGCCACAGGGCTTCGGCTATAAATGCACCTGGATAGCGGTCAAAGCAAACGACCCGCAGAAGGTTGCGGAATGCTTAAAGCTCAGGAATATTTCGGCGTGCAACTGGGCAGCCGGGATCAGCAAAGCGTACGATGATTCGGTTTTTATTTCACCTCCTCTTGGCGGGTGGATCATTGCAGCGGGCGTAAATCTTCCGGCTCCCGAAAGCACGAACGACATCCATGAAGTTAAAAAAATGCTGGCTGCACTCAGCTTGGTATTCGGTGAAGCACAGCTGTTCAGCACACACAGGGTGGTGGAATATCATTGCTGGATAAAAGCGGCCGCAGGTGCAGTAACACGCATATATGCCTTTTCGGGTGAAGCGGGAGAGAACATTGCTATTGAAGGAAGACCGACACGTATTGAAAATCAATACCAGCTTGTTAATACATTTTCTGAGGAATCAGACCAGGATAATTATTTTGACCGCGATGACCTTACATGGCCTGATGAAGAGCTGGTCATGAAAATCGCTGCAGACTGGAGCATCGACCCGACCAAGCTGGACGAGCTTAAAGACATGCAGCCCACGCTTGGCTTGGTGGGGCAGCTTTAAACAAAGGATGACAGCTCCCTCGCCCGGTCCCTCGCCTTTACAATTCCTTTCTGCAAGCCTTCGCCAACGCCATCACTTTCAAATGTTGAAAGCGCCGCTTCGGTAGTACCGCCTTTTGATGCGACCGCTTTGATCAATTCATCAAGGGATTTGTCGGCGGTGTTCAGCAGGTGAAAGGAGCCGAGCATGGTTTGCTTCACGAGCATAGAAGAAGTTGCTTCATCAAAGCCCATTTGCTTCCCGGCTTCCACCATCTGCTTTACGATGTAAAAGAAATAGGCAGGGCCGCTGCCGCTCAGGGCAGTCACAGCATCCAGCAGGTCTTCATTCTCAAAGAAAACCGTACGGCCGGTTGTTCCGAGTAAGTTCTCTGCCTTCCTCAATTGCTCCATGCTGAGCGATCTCCCCGCCGTAAAAGCGGTCATTCCCATTCCCAGCTCGGCCGGTGAATTCGGCATGGCACGGATAATATTCTTTTGCTGTAATACATCCTCTATCCGCGCGATCTTCATTCCCGCCATAATGGAGATAATGACATTGCCAGGGCTCAGCACCTGCCTCAGCTCTCTGCCAAGCTCATTGAAATCCTGCGGCTTCACGGCTAAAATAATAATATCGCTTTGGGAGATGCGCGCATCATTCACCACACAAACCTGCCCGATATTGAGCTTCAGCAGCTCCTGTTTTCTCGCCTCATTCTTTTCCGCGAGCAGCAGGTTCTCCTTTGAAACAATGTTATATTTTAAAAATGCGCGGGCATAAATGAGGCCCATGTTGCCGCAGCCGATGATCGTTATTTTCATAAGATGAGTTTATGGAGCAAAATTAGGACAAAATAACATGAATTGTTTTTAATTGGTGATCTTTGTGAAAGGCTGATCCATCCGCTGAACACAATGAAAAGGGCTTTTAAAATTTTTCTCTTCGGTTTTTCCGGTATTGCATTTATTGCTTTCCTTTGCTACGACAGGGAACTTGACCCTTCATTGATCAATGATATAGGAAACAAAATAACCATTGATACAGCTGCGTTAAACAGCCGCTATAATGACACTATTCTCGTTACATTCCTGACAAGCCAGGAGTGCGGAAATGATCCGAATGTATACTACTATCAAGACAGCTGGAAAGAGAAAATAAAGCAACAGCTTTCCGCCTCAGGGTATAAAACAATATTGTTCAACAACGGGGACATCGGCAATCCCGATAATATCACTACGGTGTTGATCAGGTGCTACCTGCTCAGCAATGATGTTTTCTCCACTGAGGTAAACGTGCATTGCTCTTATATTCATTCAGGCGAAAATATACAGGAAGAAGATCTCGTAATCCGGCTTTAAAGAAGGCCACAGCACGAACCAAAAAAAATGCCTTCCCGAACGAGAAGGCATTTTTTTTTAATTCAATAATATGCAACTATTGCGCATACCATACCGGTGTGCTTGTGTCCGGTGTAGGTGCGTTAGGGTTGGAGGTACGTTCCGTTTGCGCTGTTGGCAGTCGCATCGGGATGCTTGGCCTCAATGCCGAAGGATTAGGCGTAAGCGCCGGGAATCCTGTGATCCTGTAGCCTGCATACGATTCAACAGGCTGTGCGAACATCGCTTTCCATTTCTCGAGCATTACTGTATGAACGTTTGTATTTGCCACTGTGTATGTTGCGATGGTGCTTCCGTTGTCAGCTCCTTCGGTCACTTCCGAAACAGAAGCCTGGATCGCCTCGTTCAATGCAGTGAATGCGGTAACATCACCCATTCTTACCTTCGCCTCTGCTTCGAGGAATTTTGCTTCCGCATAGGATACAAGCGGGATATGCTTATCCGGCCCGGAAGCTAAATAAGGCCCCCAGTAGGAAACGTTCGGATCGAAGCTGCCAAGAGGATTTCCAACGGCAGAGCCTACGCCGGTAGTATCAAAATAATAAGGCGTGCGGGGATCCGACATGTTTCCCATCGAATCGATCAGGACCTGTGAAGCTACCATGTAAGCCCTGTCGTTCAGGAAGGCATACCACTGGTTGAACTCTGTACCGCCTGATCCGTGAATGCTGTACATGTTTTCCGAATTGTCGGAGATCCCGTTTGTAAGATACGTGAGCATGGTTGCAGGATCGAATCCGGGCTTCTTGCTCAGCCTTGAATAATAACGCGCTTTTAACGTATACGCGGCTTTTGTCCATTTCGACACATCGCCTCCGTAGATAAAATCATCGGTTCCCGGCAAGGCATGGTTCTCTCCATCCGACAATGCAAATGCTGCGATGGCATCGCTCAGCATCGACTGGATCGAATTCAGCACCGACTGCTGCGGATCAAAATGCGGAGTGAAATTTCCGTCTTTTTCCGCTCCCTGGAAAGCTTCCGAATAAGGCACATCGCCCCACATATCGGTGGCAAGGCCAAGGTTCATCGCCATGAGCACCTCTGCCATCCCTTTATAGTAAGGGCTTTCAGCGCCGTACTTATCCTTCAGGAGCTTGCAGTTGAACATGTTTGTATATAACCCGTTCCAGTAATTATCCATGTCGCTTTCCGTAGGGTTGTATTGCTCATAAGAGATCGCCTGTCCGTCGACACCCGAATTATACTGCATGAACACCGATGCGATCCGCACACCGCCGCCCTCGAGGTTATTGAAGGTGCCCACTTCTATCGCCGACAGCAGTGTTTGCGGTGTGGCGGTGGAAGGCGAGTTGGGCGACACGTACAGGTCATCGCCTTTCCGGCAGGAAGAAAACCCTGTAACTAAGAACGCAAAGGCTGTTATGATATATGACTTTTTATTTTTCATGTTGAATGTTTTTATTTAGTGACCGGGATTCTATCCGAAGATTAGATCCCAACTCTCAGGTTAAAGAAAAATGATTTGGTTCCCGGGTTATTGAAATAATCGTAACCGATGATGTTGGAACCTGCACCCGTTAAGCTGGTTTCAGGATCAACACCGTGATACTTGGTGAACAGCAGCAGGTTTCTTGCGCTTACTCCAAGCTCCACATATTTGAATGTGTTTTTCTTTTCCTTTTTTGTTAAGTCGAAGCGATAGCTAAGCCCTACCGAACGCAGCCTGATCCAGGACCCATCCTCGATAGAGTTCTCTGCAGCTCCCAGCTGGCCTTTGTAATATGCGTAATATGTGAATGCATCAATGGAAGCGGTGGATGCCTGTCCTGCGTTCGGAGTGCCTTCATCATAAACACCTTCGATGGTGAAAGTGCCTTCACGGTCTTCCGACTCTGCTGTTTTTCCCCTGTAGTTCAGGCTGGAGCGTGTACCGTTCCAGATGTCGCCACCCTTGCGGATGTCCCATAAGAAGTTAAAGCTCCATGCTTTGTAAGTAAATGCATTGTTAATGTTCATCAGCCAGTCCGGATTCGGGTTCCCGATCTTTTGCGCAATGGTCTCGATCTGCGGAAGCCCGTCTGCATCCAGCAGCAGGTCGCCGTTTCCATTACGCTTCCACACTGTTCCGTAGAACACGCCGAACGGCTCGCCTACGATCGCATAGGATCCGATGTCGCTGAAGCCTGTTTCGAGGTTGAACTGCTCAACGCCATTGGTAAGCTTGGTTACTTTGGAAACATTCTTCGACCAGCCCACTGTAATGTTCCAGTTAAAGTTATTTTTCCGCACCACATCCGCGCCTACGGCGATCTCAACTCCTTTGTTCACCATCTCTCCGGCATTCACCGAACGGTACATGTATCCTGAAGATGCCGCCACCGGCTGCGTGATCAGGAGGTCTTTCGAGGTTTGGTTATAAACGGTGAGGTCGAGTGTTAAGCGTCCTGTAAAGAAACGCAGGTCCAATCCTCCTTCGATACCAACAACGCGCTCAGGCTTCAGGTCGCCGTTACCCAATGTATTGGAGATCGCGAGGCCCGACTGGCCGAGATATGGAAGTGAATTTCCGTTTGTGAATCCATCCGTGTAAAACGGAACAGAGTAATAGGTCCTGTCGGAATAAAGCGCAGGTGCAATACCTACATTCGAATAAGCCACCCGTGCCTTACCGAAGCTTAACCATGCCGGCGCTTTGAATGCTTCCGTAAACACCCAGGAGATATCCGCTTTCGGGTAAAAGAAGCTCTTGCCGTTTTTGCCGAAGGCCGTGTTCCATTCATTCCTTCCTGTAAGCGTTAAATAAAGCATGCGCCTGAAGCTGAAGGTTAAATCGGCGAATACCGAGCTGTTCTTCTGGTAGTATGCAGAGTTGCTGCTGTACAGCTCGGAAGCATTGTTCAGGTTATAATAATCGGGTACCTGCAGCTGGCGGCCCCTTGCAAATAAAAATTCGCTTTCATCGTACACAAAGTTGTACCCGATCAAGGCATCAAAGCCGAAATCCTTGTTGATCTCCCTTGTTACTTTCGCAATGATATCGGTATACAGGTTGCGCACGGAAGTAGAGCTCATGTTGATCTGTCCGCTGCCATCTGCATTATCATTCCCGAGCGAGTTGATCGCGTAGATCTGGCGTGTGTTGGTATTGTACACATCGGTTCCCACCTTCCATGTAAATGTCAGGAAATCCAAAGGCTTGTAATCAAGGTATACATTGCCCTGTACGCGGTTGGTCTGATCGGTGTACGGATTTTTATACGCAGAGAACAACGGATTATCATACGCTGCATAATACTGGTTCTGCGTTCCGTCGCCATTGATATAATCACGCATATCGAAGCTCACAGGCGTACGTGTAAGCGCAAGCATTACACCGGCAAGGTTAGAGCCGTTCTGCGCACGCTTCACCTGCGTGTTGGTATAATCTATCGTACCGCCGGCCGTGATCCGCGGTGCGAGCTTGCTGTCGGTAGTAAGGCGCACACTTGTTCTTTTGAGGCCAGTGTTCGGCACAATACCTGTCTGGTTCGTATTTCCCACGCCAAGGCGCAGCGATGTGGTTTCATTTCCGCCATACACGGCAACATCATTATTATAAGTATATCCTGTTTTGAAAAAATCATCATAAGGATTGCGCGCTTCAAGGCCAAGGCTGGAAACTGTCGGCCCCCAGCTGCTCGGGGTCGCCTGGGAATAATTCCCTCCGCTGCCCTGCGCATACGTCATCTGCAGTTCAGGCAGGCGGCTTACTTTTGCGATCTCTAAGGAAGTGCTGTAGGTTGCGCCGATTCCTTTGCCTGCCTTACCTCTTTTGGTGGTGTAGATAATGGCACCGTTCCCGGCACGTGATCCGTACAATGCAGCTGCGGAAGGCCCTTTCAGGATCGTCACCGACTCGATATCTTCAGGGTTGATGTCGATCGCACGGTTGGATTCATTCACACCCTGCAGGTTTACATTGAATGGCGCATCGCCCGGGGTTACTGAATTGGTTGAATTATCAATAGGAACACCATCCACAACAATGAGCGGCTGGTTGTCTCCCGAAAAGTGGCTGTTACCCCTTAACGTTATTTTCGAGGAAGCGCCCGGCGTACCACCGGAGCCTGTAACATTCACTCCGGGTGCCTTCGCAGCGAGCCCTTCGATCACGTTGGTCTCACCCGACCTGCGGACCTCATCCCCGCTCACGGAAGAAACCGAGTAGCCCAGCGACTTTGTTTCCTTTGAAACACCAAGCGCCGTTACTACTGTTTCTTTTAATAAAGTGGTATTAGGCTCAAAAGCCACATCGATCACATCCTGGTTGGCAGGAACCACCTTAGTGATATAACCTACCGAAGAGAAGATGAGCTTTTTGTCTTCCCCTTCAACATTAATGGTAAAATTTCCTTTTTCATTGGTCACCGTGGCGGTAGTGGTGCCTTCCACCACAATGGTGACCCCGGGAAGTGTTTCATTGGTTTTGGAATCCTTAACGGTTCCGGTGATCACCCTGCCCTGCGCGAATATGACCGCCTGCAAAAGCAAGAGTACTGCTGAAAACAGTAATTTTTTTCTTTTCATAATGTGTAGCATTTAAATTTGTGGGTGAAAATAGAGCGTCTACCCGAATATAACAAATAAAAAAACAATCATTTCTAAGCAGTCGCTCCCGTTTGTAAAACTTAAAGCGAGCAAAAAGAAAAATACATGCCACCGGGAGAAAACCGGCGACTGGCTATTCAAAATGCCTCATTAACGTATATTTAGATGGAAGAAAGGGCGCATGCATTATATTTATCCCTTTATCCAATGTGGAAATACATCCACAAAAGGAGACAAAAAAAGGAGCCGGCTTTCGCGCGGCTCCCCCAATGATAAAAAATTTTAAGGCCTCTCAGGATCTAACGATCCTTTTTACCTGCATTCCTTTCGCCGTAGATACCCGTATGAAATAAACCCCGGGAGCAATTGCTAGGGCGTTAACATCAACCACATGCTTTCCCTGCGAGAGCTCTTTTGCAGCCAGCATTCCCAAGTCCCTTCCTGCAACATCAAACAAGCGAACCTCTACCGCTGCATCCGAAGGCAATGTGAACTCAACAGAAAATGCATCTCCCACAGGATTCGGGGAAATGTTCATTCCGAGATCCATCTGCGTTGCTTCGGCAATGCCGGTATTGATCGCTGCTGTTTTTAATATGGTACCGTTCAGTCCGCATGTGTAACCGGCATTTACGCTTGGGAAAGATGCGCCGAACTGCCTGCTCGAACTGGAAGGTTGCACCAGCCAGTTTGCTCCCGCATCGGTTGTTTTAAGGATCGTGCTTGTATTGCCGGTGATGCTTCCGCCGGAAATAAACCCAGTGCTGGAGCCGATGAATTTTACGGTACCGAAATAGTTATCCGGAACTGTTTGCGAGGTCCATGTAAGGCCGGCATCCGTGGTTTTTAAAATGATCCCGGTGTTCGTCGGAATATCCCCGCCTACAACATAGCCGTTGTTCGCATCGGTGAACTGTACGCTGAGCAGCTGCATGGTGGTGCCGCTTGATAAGGCTGTCCAGCTGGTTCCGCCATTCGTGGTTTTTAAAATGACTCCGGAGTTGCCCACTACATAGCCTGTAGTTGCGCTTGTAAAGCTGCTGCCATACAAATAATCGCTTGAGCCGCTTGGCAGGCTGGCCCATGTTAGGCCGGCATTCGACGACTTAAGGATCAGGCCGCCATAGCCTGCGATATAAATATCCGGCCCGTTGATGCTCATGCGTGTAAGGTCGGTGCTTACGCCTGAGGACAAAGGAGTCCAGGTGGCCCCGCCGTTAATGGTCTTTAAGATCACACCGCTTCTTCCTGAAGCATAGCCCACAGTGGCGCTTGAAAAGGCAATATCAGAGATGTCGGTGGAAACGCCGGAAGCCACTGCAGTCCAGGTAGCTCCTCCATCGGTTGTTCTCACCATTGTGCCGCCGGTTCCGCCAGCCAGCCCGGTGTTGTCATTTATAAAGTATAAAGCACCAAGGGTATTAGTTGTTCCGCTAACGAGCGGGTTCCAGGTTTGCGCGCCTCCAGCCTGTGTTAATACGGCTGCTAAGAAGAGAGTAATTATTTTTTTCATAGTGGTTGTTTTATTTCATTCAAAGTTAGTCCGGAATTCCGCATCGCATTTCCGGATCTTATTGAATGGTCGGTTTATTTATCCATCGGAAATAAACCCGGTTCTTCATGCAAAAAAAAGCCCCTGTTGTGCAGGGTTACTCTCTGACTCAACAATGGGTGGTATTCCACCGCCACTGAAATCTTAAAATTTCAGAGGTATTGAAAAGGCTTATATTTGTCATAATGAAAGATTAAATTTACTTGAAAAATTAGGGCAAAGGTTTCCCAATGAGGAAACAAAAGAATAGTAGCAGTATTAGTTAGCTAGAAGATGTGACGTGAATTCACGAAGAAATTCGGAATAAAAATAAAGAACAAAATGAACGACAAAACATTTATGACAATATCTCCAGAAAAATGTCTGGTGGTGTATAAACAGGTTATTGCAAAATCGCAAAGACAGTTCGAGGAAGCTGAAGTTTTAGCGGCAAGAGGTGGGTATGATACGGCAAGTTCTTTATTAATAATAAGCAATGAAGAATTATTAAAAGCATTGATTCTCTTTATGGAAGGAAATGGTTTCCACTTAAGAAAGATTAAAGGTTTCAAGACTCTTTTTAATAACCATAAATTGCGATACCTTATTGCCTTGGTTCTTTCTGTTTTGTCCTTACTAGGAAAGGAGTTCGCTCGTGGAATGGCCCTGTTTATGAAAGTAGATGAAGACTTTTTAAGTAAAATAGACCCAAAAAGTCCAGGCTTTGCTGATTTAGCCAAGAACTACTTCATCGCAAGGTTATTAGAGGTAAAAGCTGAAATTGAATTTTTTTCAAAGGTGGATAAAGCAAGGCAACAAGGTTTTTACAGTGAATACAACGATGGCTTAATAACTATAAGTAAGGAAGAGTATTTGTTGCTGCACACAAAGATAGTTGGTGTAAATATGATTGTACACTCATTTATTGAAGGAACAATTACAGATGAAAATTTCAGACTTGTTCATTTGCCCCCAATACAAAAAGGCCTAATTGAGAAAACAGCAATTGAGCAAGCAGAAAAGTTCTTTGCCAAGCTAAATTCTCCCGGCTTTAATTCATACGAGAGTATGCTTACTCTTATTGAAGAAATGCATCAAAATATGTTGAGTGGTATTCCCTTTAATGAAATATTGAGCGATAAAAAGCAAATTAAAAAATTGTCTTCAGGAATTAAGAAAATTAAGAACATGCATAAAAAAAACACGGAAGCTAAAAAGAAAGCAACCGTTAAAAAGAAGTTAATGACCAAAAAGAAGACAGTCACTAAAAAAAAGCCACTAACTAAAGCGAAACGAGGAGTAAAAAAGAAAAAATGAGTGCAAAAGCGGACTCAACCAATGCGTTGACTGCAACATCTTTCGGTGAATCAGCTAAAAAATTTCACATAAAAGCACTTTTTACCCTTGTTGAGTAAAAAAAAGCGCCCTGTTGTGCAGGGCGCTTACTTCTATATTTCGGTTTCTCTTTACAATCCCAATACGATCTCGTTCGGATCTTTTCCGCCAAACAGCATCTTTACAGGGCTTTCCAGCATCTCTTTCACTTTCACGAGGAAGCCAACAGACTCACGTCCGTCGATGATCCTGTGATCGTACGACAATGCCACGTACATCATCGGGCGGATCACTACCTGTCCGTTCACTGCAACCGGGCGCTCGACCACGTTATGCATTCCGAGGATCGCGCTTTGCGGCGGGTTAATGATCGGTGTGCTCATCATAGATCCGAATACACCTCCGTTGGTGATGGTAAATGTTCCCCCGCTCATGTCTTCCAGCGTGATCTTATTATCACGTGCTTTCAGCGCAAGGTTTTTAATTGCCGTTTCTATCTGGGCAAGGCTCATTTGCTCCGCATTGCGCACAACCGGCACAACCAGTCCTTTCGGGGCGCTTACCGCGATGCCGATGTCTGCATATTTGTGATACACGATCTCTTCCCCGTCGATCATTGCGTTCACCGCAGGGAACTGTTTCAATGCTTCTGTTACTGCTTTGGTAAAAAAGCTCATGAAGCCTAAATTGGTTCCATGCACTTCCTTGAACTTATCCTTGTATTTGGCGCGCATTGCGTAAATAGCGCTCATGTCCACTTCATTGAAAGTAGTGAGCATGGCGGTTTCATTCTTTACCGACACTAAGCGCTGTGCAAGCTTCTTGCGAAGCGGCGTCATTTTCGAGCGTTCTGTATCGCGGCTTCCGCCCCATGCCGCAGCCGATGAGCTGTCGAACCCGTTTGCCAATGCAGAAAGCACATCGCCTTTTGTAATGCGCCCGTCCTTACCGCTGCCGTTCAGCTTTGCAGCGGGTACTTTATTTTCGTCCATCAGCTTTTTAGCTGCAGGCGAAGGAGTTCCGTTTGCATAGCTTTCGGATTTCACTTTTTCCTGCACCTTCACCTCAGCCTTCGCGCTTTCCTTTTTAACTTCCGCTTTTGCGCTTTCAGCTTTCTGAGCAGGCTCCGCCTTTTTGCTTTCGCCTTTTACGGATGTGTCAACCGAGCAAACAACCTGTCCTACTTTCACCGTATCGCCTTCTGCAGCCAGGATCTTGATAGCACCGGCCTCTTCCGCATTGATGGTAAGCGTTGCCTTATCGGAATCCACTTCCGCAACTTCTTCATCCTTCTCCACATACTCGCCGTCTTTTTTCAGCCAGCGTGCGATCACCACTTCGGTAATGGATTCACCCGGGCTTGGTACTTTCATTTCAATGATTGCCATAATTTTATTCAGGATTTGGGATTTTGGGAATGAGGATTAAAGATCCGAAAATCCTTAATCCTTAATTCCTAAATCAGTTTTTCACTAATTGCTTTACAAAAATTTTATCCAGGATGCCCTGCTGCTGCTCAGCATGCGATTTGGAGAATCCTGTTGCAGGACTGGCATTCTCGGCGCGGCCGATGTATTTCAATTTAATATTTTCCGTTTCGCTGTATTTGCTGAACATGCGCATTACGTATGCCCATGCGCCCATGTTCTCCGGCTCTTCCTGTGCCCAGATGTATTCCGTTGCACCTTTGTATTTATCGAGGGTCGCTTTCAGCTGCTTTACTGGGAAAGGATACAGCTGCTCGAGGCGAACGATCGCCACCTCATCTGAGCCTGCTTTTTCCCTTGCTTCCGAAAGGTCGTAATACACTTTACCGGAGCAAAACACTACTTTCTTAACCGATTTTGCTGCCACTGTATCGTCGATCACTTCCATGAATCCGCCGGTTGTGAAATCCTTGAGGGATGACACGCATGCCGGGTAACGCAATAACTTTTTCGGCGTGAAGCAGATCAACGGCTTGCGGAAATCACGCTTGATCTGCCTGCGCAGCGCGTGGAACTGGTTAGCAGGCGTGGTACAGTTCACCACCTGCATGTTGTTGCCGGCACACTGTTGCAGGAAGCGCTCCATGCGGGCGCTCGAGTGCTCAGGGCCCATGCCTTCATAGCCGTGGGGAAGCAGCATCACAAGCCCGTTCATCCTTCTCCATTTCGCTTCCGCGGAAGTGATGAACTGATCGATGATGATCTGCGCACCATTGAAGAAATCCCCGAACTGGGCTTCCCAGATGGTAAGCGCAGATGGCGTTGACATGGCATAGCCAAACTCAAATCCGAGCACACCGTATTCCGAGAGCAATGAATTGTAAATGCTTAATGTTCCTTTTGCGCCGAAGTTGTTCAATGGCGTGTATTCATCTTCCGAATCTTCCACCTTCACGATCGCATGGCGGTGCGAGAATGTTCCGCGCTCCACATCCTGTCCGCTGAAGCGCACATTGTGCCCTTCGTTCATCAGGGTGGCATACGCCATGAGCTCGCCCATCGCCCAATCGTAATTGTCGTTGGCGATCATTGCGGCGCGGTCGTCGAACAGCTTCTGGATCTTGTTAAAGAACTTTTTATCCTTCGGCAGCTCCACTGTTTTTTTAGCGATCTCGAGGAATGCTTTTTTATCAACCGCCGTCTCCGGCGATTTATCAAAGGCATCTGCATCAGCCATTTTCAGGCCTTTCCATTGCCCTTCGAGGAAGGAAGTGATCTTTGCCTTCTCCGTTTGCTTCGCCTCATCCAGCTTTTCCTGCAGGAGGTTCTTAAAGCTTGTTTCCATCTCTTTGGCGAGGTCGGCCGCAATGGAGCCTTCCGCCTGTAATTGCTTGATATAGATCTCGCGCGGGTTCGGGTGCGAAGCGATCGCCTTGTACAGCAACGGCTGCGTGAAGCGCGGCTCATCGCCTTCGTTATGCCCGTATTTGCGGTAGCACAGCACATCGATGAACACATCGCGGTTGAAGGTCTGGCGGAATTCCATCGCCAGGCGCGCTACATATACAAGCGCTTCCACATCATCGCCATTCACATGGAATACGGGGGAAAGCACTGTTTTTGCAACGTCGGTGCAATAGGTGCTCGAGCGTGCATCTAAATAATTTGTTGTAAATCCAACCTGGTTATTGATCACCAGGTGAATGGTTCCGCCGGTCTTGAAGCCATCGAGCTGGCTCATCTGCAATACTTCGTATACGATGCCTTGTCCGGCAAGCGCAGCATCCCCGTGAATGAGGATCGGGCAAACCTTGTTGAAATCGCCGCCATGCAATGTATCGATCTTTGCCCTTGCGATGCCTTCCACCACAGGATCAACAGCCTCGAGGTGGGATGGGTTCGGGGTTAGGCTCAGGTGCACCTGCTTTCCGTTGTTCGATTTCTGATCGCTGGAATAGCCCATGTGGTATTTCACATCGCCGTCGAACACCGAATCTTCGGAGGGGCGCCCTTCAAACTCGGTAAAAATATCTTTGTAGGTTTTATTCAGGATGTTTGCAAGCACGTTCAGCCTTCCGCGGTGCGCCATGCCGATCACGAAATCGCGGATGCCGAGGTCGGCCCCTTTTTCGCAAACCGCATCCAGCGCAGGAATAGCTGTTTCCGCCCCTTCAAGGGAAAAGCGCTTCTGCCCGACAAACTTAGTGTGGAGGAAATTCTCAAAAACAACAGCCTGGTTCAGCTTGTTGAGGATCACCTTTTTCTCATCGATGGAGAATTTTGGCGTGTTCCTGCTGCTCTCCATTTTTTCCTGCAGCCATTTAATGACCTCGGGAGTACGGATGTACATGTATTCTGCGCCGATCGACTGGCAGTAGGTTTGATCGAGGTGAGCGATGATATCCTTCAGCTTTGCCGCGCCGATCCCGATCTGGGTACCAGCCTGGAAAACCGTTTCAAGGTCCGACTGGCTCAGGCCAAAATTTTCAATATCAAGTGTTGGGGTATATTTCCTGCGCTCGCGCACAGGGTTGGTTTGTGTGAATAAGTGTCCTCTCGAGCGGTAAGCATTCACGAGGTTCAGCACATCGAATTCCTTCTTCACATTCTGCGGGATCTCCCCGGAATCCTCATAGTTCTTCCGCGCAAACTCAAAGCCGGCAAAAAAATGGCGCCAGTCGGCCTCCACCGAATTATTATCCTTCAAATATTGCTGAAATAATTCCTCCATTGCAACAACATCTCCGTTGCCTAAAAACGAAAACTTATCCATATCCTTTGTCTTTCTCTGATTAAGGAAACAAATTTAAGGTTTTTAGCTGAAAACGGGAAACATTTGGGGCTAATTCTGAATTGGCATGAAATGCCCGCCGCTATTGGCTTTTATAATGATTCCGGATAACCACCTTTTGCAGCTCGCGTTTTATGATGAGGTCGGTAACAATGTGTGAAAACGGCTCGCTGGAATTTTCCTGTATGGCTTTTTTCAGCTGCTCGTCATTGAGGTCGATCCGGTACAGGATGCCCATGAATTTCGAGTGGCTGGACTCGATGAGCTTTTTGATCTGCGGCTCGATCTGCTCAAACAACTCCTCGTAGGCATTGTAAGCGTTCCCCGAAAACCTGATCTCCATCCCGAACATCTCGAAATCCTTGATGATCTGGTCGGCCGTGGCTTTCACAAGGTCGAGGCGGTTGAAGTATTGGGAGAGGTTATTGAGGTCCATTACTTTCTTTGAAGCCTCAGCCGCTCCACTACCCTGTTGTTCACAATATGCTCCTGGATGATCTCCTCCACATCCGCCAGCTCCACGCCTACATAAAAAACGCCATCGGGATACACCGCAATGGTCTGGCCGAAATCACAAATATCGAGGCAGCCTGCTTTCTGCGCACGCAGCTTCAGCGGAAGGTTCAGCTCTTTCAGCCGCTTTTTGAAGGCATCCACTATTTCCATCCCGTGCGCTTCGCCGCAGCTTTTGCGGTGCGCGCCTTCCGCACGCTGGTTGGTGCAGATAAAAATATGCTTGTCGTAAATCATTTTCAGGTTTAATTTGCTACGAATTTACGAATCTTAATGAACAGCGGGCTTTCGGAGCATTGAATTTATCGGCGTCAGTTTGAGTAGCGAGGTACGAGCATATCGAGAACAAGCCTCCCCACTTTCTCGATACTCTCCCGCTGGTCGAACTCCTTCGGTCGCCGAAGGCTTGCCGTAAGTGAAACGAAATGACTGGCACACAGGCCAAACTTGCTTATTTATTCAATTGCATAACATTGGTACAAATTTGTATTTCGTAGATTCGCACAAATTCGTAATTCGCAATTCGCAAATGAAAACAGTATTGATCACCGGAGCTTCCGGCCTTATCGGCAAACACCTTACCCCACAGCTTCAGAGCCGGGGGTACCGCGTTATTCATCTGAGCAGGAGCGCTTCTTCAAAGGGCGGAGTGGAAACATTTACATGGGATGTGGGGAAAGGAATGATCGATGACAGGGCTGTGGAGCAGGCGAATTACATTATTCATCTTGCCGGCGCGGGCATTGCCGACAGCAAATGGACCGGGGAGCGGAAAAAAGAGGTGATCAGCAGCCGTACCGACAGCACACACCTGCTGGCCGAAGCCCTGAAGCGCAACGATAAAAAATTAGCCGCATTTATTTCCGCTTCCGCGATCGGGTTTTACGGCGCTGTTACAAGCGATAAAAATTTTACGGAAAACGATCCCGCTGCAAAGGACTTTATGGGAACCTGCTGCAGGCTTTGGGAAGCATCCTCAAAAGCCATCACTGCAATGGGAATACGGACGGTTAAGATCCGCGTGGGAATTGTGCTTACCGCGAAGGAGGGCGCGCTCGCAAAAATGGCGGCGCCTGTTAAATTCGGAGTTGGTTCGGCGCTCGGCAGCGGAAAGCAATACATGCCCTGGATCCATATCGACGACATTTGCGGGATCTTTATCAAAGCGCTGGAAGATGAAGCGCTTAAAGGCATTTATAATGGTGTTGCACCGGAACCGGTCACCAACAAAGAACTTACAAAAAGCATTGCCAGAACGCTGAGAAAGCCTTTCTTCTTCCCGAATGTACCTTCCTTTGCATTGAAGATGCTCTTCGGGAAAATGTCGGAAATGTTCCTGGAAGGCAGCCGGGTATCGTCGGAAAAGATCGAGAATGCAGGGTATGCTTTTAAATACAGAAAAGTAGAGGATGCGCTGGAGAATTTGCTGATTGATGCGAAGAATTAAGCAGAAAGAACACGGCAATTGCCACCACACGTTCTCGATACGTTTTTCTGAAAAAGAAAAACACTCGAACTGACGTCCCACATGTTAGGCCTAACAGCAAACACAAATTCGTAAATCCGTACCGATCAGCGATCCGCACCTACACTTCCCGCACCATCAAACTATCCGCAAACGCGATCAGGGCATTCTTCTTTTCCTCGGCAACAGGAATTCCTTTTAAGCAGGCCATTGCAGCCGCATACTGCTTTTTCATTTCAGCGCGGGCCAGCTCTTTTACATTCAGGAAATTATAAATATTGGTAACAGCTTCCACTTTTTCCTTCGCGTCAAAATGCGGCGCCGCGATCCAGAGCTGCAGCTCCTCTTTCAGGTAACGGTTGGTTTCCGCCATTTCCATAGCTTTCAGCAGGAGATATGTTTTTTTGTTGGCGATTATGTCGCCGCCTTTTTGTTTCCCGAACTTTTCCGCATCGGCGTAAACATCAAGTATATCGTCCTGCAGCTGGAATGCGATGCCGATATGCTTGCCGAAGTTATACAGCTGCTGTGCATCCTCTTCCCTTGCTCCGCCTGTAAGCGCGCCCATTTTCAACGCGCCGCCAAGCAGCACTGCCGTTTTCAGCTCTATCATTTTAATGTAATTGGGGATCGGCACTTTGGAAACGCGCTCGTAGTTCATATCCAGCTGCTGCCCTTCACAAACCTTGGCTGCCGTATCGCTGAAAATCTCGAGCAATGCCGGGAGCTGCGCTACATCCGTTTTGCAGAGCTCCTGGTATGCGCGCACCATCATGGCATCGCCGCTGAGGATCGCAATGTTATCGTTCCATTTTACATGAACGGTTTGCTTCCCCCGGCGCAAAGGCGCTTTGTCCATGATGTCGTCGTGCACCAGTGTAAAATTATGGAAGAGCTCCACGGCGATGGAGGCATGCAACGCATTTTTTACATCGCCGCCGAAAAATTCACAGGCCATTAAAACAAGCACGGGCCGCATTCGCTTGCCGCCGAGCGACATAATATATTCTATCGGCTCATACAGTTCCCTTGGGTGTGCGCCGTAGCTCCTGCCTTTCAGGGTATCGTCAACCAGCTGCTGGTATTCTGTAATTCTGTTCAATCCGGTTTCTTTCTGTTCCACAACAATTCTATTCGATCTGTTTGATAAGATATGTTCCGTAGCCGCTTTTCACCAGCGGCTCCGCCAACTTCCTCAGCTGCTCCTTGTTAATGTATCCCATGCGGTACGCCACTTCTTCGATGCAGCCGATGCGCAGGCCCTGGCGCTCCTCGATCACCTGCACAAACTGCCCCGCCTGCATAAGCGATGCAAACGTGCCGGTATCCAGCCATGCCGTTCCCCTGTCGAGAACGCCAACCTTTAATTTCCCACGCTTTAA
Organism: Bacteroidota bacterium; assembly: GCA_025963725.1. Taxonomy (GTDB): domain Bacteria; phylum Bacteroidota; class Bacteroidia; order 2-12-FULL-35-15; family 2-12-FULL-35-15; genus 2-12-FULL-35-15. The sequence continues at coordinate 321,546 of JAOQAE010000007.1, forward strand.
ATATTCCCTGTTCACATCGGTGATCTCGTATTCGCCGCGCGGACTTGGTTTCAGCTCCTTCGCAATTCCGATCACGGAATTATCGTAAAAATACAGGCCGGGAACTGCATAGTTCGATTTAGGCACCGCGGGCTTTTCCTCTATTGACAGCACATGGCCGGCATCATCAAACTCCACCACGCCGTAGCGCTCGGGGTCTGAAACGTGATAGGCGAACACCACGCCGCCTTCGGGCTGCTGATGCTGCTGCAGCAGCCTTCCCAATCCGGCGCCGTAAAATATATTATCGCCGAGCACCAGCGCAACGGAATCGTTACCGATGAATTTTTCGCCGATCACGAATGCCTGCGCAAGCCCGTTCGGAAGCTCCTGCACCGCATAGCTGAATTTACAGCCGAGATTTTTTCCGTCGCCCAGCAGGCGCTCAAAATGCGGAAGGTCATGCGGCGTGGAAATAATAAGGATCTCCGAAATGCCTGCCATCATGAGCACCGACAAGGGATAATAGATCATCGGCTTATCATAAACCGGCATCAGCTGCTTGCTTACTGCAAGCGTGAGTGGGTGCAGGCGCGTGCCTGAGCCTCCTGCTAAAATAATTCCTTTCATACGTTATTTATTTCTTGTCCTCGATTTTGAGCTCGTCCAGGTCGATGTCCTCTTCTTCATCATATACATCGATCAGGGGTTCCTGTAAAAATACTTTGTTCGTGAGCCTTTTTTCCAGCGACAATAAGAAGCAGGGCAGCAGGATCAGATTCGAGCAATAAGCGATCAGCAACGTTACCGAGATCAGGATCCCGAGCGCCGCCGTTCCGCCGAAGCTGGATGCCGCAAAAATACCAAAGCCGCAGAATAAGATGATGGCTGTGTAGATCATGCTCACTCCCGTTTCCTTGATAGTGAGCGATACCGCCCTGGAAATGCTTCCATGCGTATGCTTTAATTCCTGCCTGTACTTGGTGAGAAAATACAGCGTACCGTCGGATGCGATCCCGAATGCAATGCTGAACACCAGGATAGTGCTTGGCTTGATATAAATGTGAAAGAAGCCCATGATGCCTGCTGTGATCATCAGCGGAACAAGGCTTGGAATTACCGAGATGAGGATCATGCGCGGCGACATAAAGAGCGTGTACAATACGATAGCGATGAGGATCACAGCCAGCAGCACGCTTTCCAGCAGGTTCTGAACTAGGAACCTGTTTCCCTGCAGGAACATGAGGCTGTTGCCGGTGATCACCACTTTATAGGCTTTGTCTTCCGACAGGCGCTGATTGGTTTCATAATCAAAGTTGAATACGCTGTCGACACGCGGCTTGAGCTCATTCACCAGCTTCGCCATTTCAATGGAGCCGATGTCTTTCATCTGAATGCTCACACGCGTATACTGCTTGGTGCTGTCGATAAAGGCCACAAACATGTTCTGCCTGCTCTTCGCATCTTCCTTGGTATAGTCGGAAAGCTTCTGCAATTCCATCGCTCCCGGCAAGCGGAAGCTTTTCTTTTCGCCATCGTTAAAGGCCTGGTTGGCGAACTTGATGCCTTCCACAACAGAAACGGCCCTCGAGAACTGCGGGTACTGCGCGAACAGCTTCTGCAGCTTGTTGATCTTATACAATGCAGCGCCACCGTCTGCAAAAACACCGTTGGGCTTTTTGGTATCGATGCTGATCTCGAAGGGAAGCACGCCATTGTAATTCGCCTCGAAATATTTAAGGTCGAGCAGGATCGGGTCTTTCTTCGGAAGGTCGTCCACCACGTAACCGAGCGGAAGGATCTTTGTCATTCCGAATGCGGAAACAAGCACGATCACCACCACGGAGATGTAAATGGTTCTCCTGTAATGATGCACCCAGAAATCTATCTTCTCAAGGATCTTCGTAATGACCTTACTCTGTAAATGTTTGGTATGTTTTACTGAAGGAGCCGGCAGGAAGCTGAACACGATCGGGATCAGCATCAGCGAAATGGCATAGGTGATCATTACGCTGAGTGAAGCGACAAGCCCGAATTCGAACAGCACCTGGCTATCGGTGGAGCAGAACACCGCAAAGCCGATGGAAGTGGTGATGTTTGCCATAAAGAGCGAAATGGCAACGCGTTCGATGGCGCGCGTTAATGCACGCATCTTATTTCCGTGGATCCTGAATTCCGTATGGTACTTGTTCAGCAGCATGATGCAGTTGGGCACGCCGATCACGATCAGCAGCGGAGGGATGAGCCCCGTAAGCACGGAGATGTGATAGCCAAAGAGCACCAGCAGCCCCACCGACCAGATGACGCCCACAAACACAACCGCAAGCGAGAAAATAACAGGCAGGAAGGAACGGAAGAAGATCATCAGGATGATCGCGGTAACGATGAGCGCAAGGATCATGAACAGGGTCATTTCGTTCTGGATCTTCCTTGCTACGGCGGTACGGATATACGGCATTCCCGAATAATGCACCTTCAGCTTCGTCTGCATTTCAAACTTATCCACCTGCGCCTTGATCGAATCCACGATCTGCAGCCGGTTCTTTGTATTGAGGAGCTTGTTGTCGAAGGTGATCGCCATCACCGTTGAGTGCAGCGTATCGTTATAAATAATTCCCTTGTAAAACGGGAGGTCGCGGATCACTTTCTGCACGCTGTCGAGCTCGGCCTGTGATTCCGGCTTTCGGGAAAGGATCGGGAGATTGTCAAATTTATTGAGGCTGTCGTTCCGCTTGAGTGTTTGCAGCCTTGCAACCGACACTACCGCTTTTACGCCCCATACATCCTTCAGCGCATTTCCAAGGTCGTACCAGTGGTTGAAAACGCTGAGCTCATGCAGGCTGCTGTCGGAAATTCCCAGCACCATTACGCTTCCATCCTGCCCGAATCGCTTCTTGAATTCCTTGTATTCAATGGCGGTGGTATCGTGATCGGGCAATAGCTTCGGGGCCTCGTAGGAGATCTCGGCGCTGCTGCCATAATAACCAAGCAGCACTGTAACCGCACCAAGCACAATGATGATGGCCAAACGGTTCCTTAGAATAAATCGTGCAATTGCTGCCCACATATTCGGTCAATGATTAACTGGTCAATAAAATGAGGATCTGGTTTAAAACCTGATCTACTTCCCGAAATTAAGCATAAATAATTAATTGCCTGAATAAAAAAGCAAGGTAAAAAATGATGCTTAAATAAGCGCAGCGTTTGCCGATTATGAGATTAATGCCTTATTTTTACAAGGAGATAATGTGCAACAAACCACACAAATACAAACAGGTTGGAATCAACACGCTACCCATTTATAGCACAACATCGCGGAGGGCCTCTTACAAAAGAAAATCATCAAAAATTAATGAAGTGGGCACGGGAATGCGCAGAACACGTGCTTCCATTAATTGATAAGGAAGCTGACCAAAGGCTTATATATGCCCTCGAGGTGGCTAAGGAATGGGAACACGATCATGTGCGGACAGGGCTGGCCATCAAGGCTTCATTAAGCGCGCATGAAGCGGCACGGGAATCGGAAAGCCCTATTTCTAAAACAATAGCCCGTGCCATCGGACAAGCGGTTGCTACGGCTCACATGGCAGACCATTCTCTCGGGGCAGCATTTTTTGCACTTAAAGCTGTAAAGCTTGCCGATGGTGATGTTGATAAAGAAAGAAAATGGCAGATTACAAAATTAAGCGAGCTGCCGCCGGACATTATAGCCATCGTTCAGGCTATGTGGAAAAAGAAAGAATTGGACAGGAGAATATAAAGGAATGCAGGTAACTGATAGAGCCGACTTAAAATTATGCTGCCAAAAGACATCGACATAAAAATTGCTCACCTATTTACGAATCCTGCAGACCAGCAGGAAGTAAAGAAATTGCTTTCCGGCTTATTTACTGCATCTTTGAATGTTGGGGCGGCACAACTTTCCAGGAGCATTCTGACACTATCGGGCGGGCAACTCAAAGAGATACAAAATATAATCGGGGAAAAGCTCTTAGGAGATCCGCGAGACATTATCATGATGGCTGAAAAAAAGGCGGGAAATCCGGGGCATTATTTTATTCCACCATTTGAAGAAATAGAAAAGAAAAAATAAATGTGCTCCACAGAAATAAAGAACGTTGGGATTGAGAATGGCAACATCAAATTATTTTGAAATTATACGAACAGCTAACTAACAGAATACTTAATCCCCACATAAAATGAACGCCTACATCCTCCTGTCACAAAAGAACGTCCGTATCAATGATATTCCGCCACGTTTGATGTGGAACATTGACGAGAATTGGGATAGCCCGTCATCAGGATATTGCGGCGAAACATCCATTCTATCGGCAGGACTTTTATACGGCCAATATGTGCCGATGTATCTCATCAGGCAGCTCCTGTCCGATTATTTTAACGGGTTGTGGGGAACGGATGCACAGCCTTCATCAACCCTGACAAACATGTGGCTCGGATACTCGGGTTTAGACTGGAGTGAGGCGGGCTCCCCGGGAAAAGATTATAAGAAAAGCGAAGGGAATTTTCAGGCATGGTTCGGGAAACGCGGACAATATTATTGCCAGGTATTGCCACAAATAGGGGATAACAGCGTCAATCCATCCTTCGACCCCATCAATACCGTATTGGGAAACCTGCATCTTTCCTACGAACACTTTTCCCCTAAGGTGCAGGACACAAAGAATAATTTCATACCCTGGATGAAAGGTCATGTTCTGAACGGCCATCCTGTAATTATCGGGGTGCAGGATTTTTTAGCAGGCTCAAATGACAACGATTTCGACCACATTGTAATTGTTATTGGCTGGGGCTCTAACAACGACTTCAGCAATACCAGCTATTTCCCGGACGATGAAATTGTTTTCATTGATCATGGCCTCGTTATTTCCGGTCAGCAACCGTATGGCGGATCGATTCCATATTATTTTCGTTATGTAATGGAAACCCCTGAAAACATTACAGAAACCGGGGGATGGCTGCCTGACGGAGGCTGTCCAGACCCTGCTAATCCAGCATGGAACTTTATCATGGACCTGGGCCCATACCGTCAACTGAATGTAGAAGGCGAACCATGCAGCAATGGGAATTTAACCTGCAACACTTATCAGCTTGCCCAATCTCCTACTACCTTAACTAAGGGATCGGACGGAAACGCAGGATTTGCCATCACAGGTTTAAGCGATACACTACCTGCCGGCGTTCAGGTGCGTATTGACACGGATTGCTACTACCAGGTACCCTGTATTACGGCACAGCAGGCACAAACAGGAACGCAGCCGGCTTCAGCCCAAATAATCAATCATAAGATCACCATTTCGGGACTGACTGAAAGCTTAAGTTATAATGTATGGTTATTTACCGCTAAGAACACAGAAGTGCTAATGCAAATTCCCACTACGGGATTCAACGAATACGGAAAGGAAATTAAGGCCGAATGCTACACCGTTTCGGGACAGACCAGCAGCGCGTATACATATCCGCTCGCAGCTGACACAGCTTTATTTGTGCGCTGTGTTGCAACCACAGACAAATAGAAAGCGGGAAGCCCGAACGATTTCAGTAATGCTAAAAGCAACCTATTTGCGCAGAAAAACGGCCTTCCAGCCTGTCTATGCGATCAACAAAACTATTTGAAACGATCATGAAAAAAATAATTATTATCGGGCTTATGCTTATGTGCTCAAGCTCCCAGGCAATTTGCTGCACTACCTGCAACGCTCAATTACAGCAGAAAATTTACGACAGCACTTCTTTTCCTAATTTACCTGTAATGCTCTCTGCATTTATAGTATTGACAATTATCGTAGCATTACTAAGCTATTTATCCAATAGAAAAACGGCCTCGCCGGACATCTTGAATCCCGTTCCCCTGGTCACAGCTTCAATGGTTTTAGGCATTGGCATCGGCGGGTTTCTTGACGGGATCGTCCTTCACCAGATCCTTCAATGGCACGAGATGCTTTCAAACAAAATGCCCCCGACAACTGTAGAGGCAAAAAGCGTTAACATGTTCTGGGATGGAATATTTCATTTCTTTACCTTAACTGTAGTTACAATAGGAACCCTTTTATTATGGAAGCTTTTACACCGCAGGGATATTGACAGATCGGGGAACCTGTTTGCCGGCGGGCTCTTTTTGGGTTGGGGACTTTTTAATATTGTTGAAGGTGTAATCGACCATCACCTGTTAAAACTGCATAACGTAAAAGAAACAACCGCTGATCCGGATCTATGGAACTATGGCTTTTTAATCATTTCAGTAGTTATGATATTCGCAGGTTATCTATTGGCACGAAAAAGAAATTCAACGGCAGAGGCGAAATAAAATCCTGCTGTCGCATTCAGCCACTAAGATTGTCGCATTATACGGCTATCTTAAAATCTTTATTTAAGAAATTTGCATCGTACAAATAAAAATTTTAAAATCACATGAGAAAAATAACGGTTTTATCAATGATCACATTGGACGGTGTAATGCAGGCGCCCGGCGGGCCTAAGGAAGATCCATCAGGCGGCTTCAAGTATGGCGGCTGGGTGGCGCCTTATTCCGACAAAGTGTATAACAAGGTGATCGAAAAAGAGCTGAAACCCGCAGATTATCTTTTGGGCAGAAAAACATTCGAGATGTGGGCTGTCTACTGGCCTGAGCATGGCGACTTCTGGCCGGGCATTAACAAGGGAACGAAATACGTGTTTTCCAAACGCCTGAAAAAATCTGATCCGCTGGTTACAGGCTGGAAAAACTCGGCAGTAATAAAAAGCGTCGCCGATCTCAAAAAGCTCAAAAGCTCAAAAGGCCCCGACATCCAGGTTTGGGGCAGCAGCGAGCTTGTTCAGCTTTTGCTCAAACACGACCTTGTAGACGAGCTCCGTCTCAAAATTCATCCCCTTACTTTAGGCAAGGGCAAAAAATTGTTCGGCAATGAAGCAATTACCGCAGCATTTACATTAACCGGGAGCATTGTGACGCCGGGCGGAGTGATCATTGCCTCGTACAAACGGGCAGGCAACGTTAAAACGGGTACCGCCGGCGCTTAAGAAGAACGTTAACAAACAGCACACGGATTAAAGAATGACAAACAAAACTAATGCAGCTGATGGGCCTGAGGTTTTAGACAGCGGCCCCTTTTATCATGGAACAAAGGCGGATCTCAAAGTAGGCGATCTGCTGAGAGCAGGGTTCAATTCCAATTACCATCCTGAAATTGTAATGAACCATATTTACTTCACGGCCCTGCCCAATGGCGCCGGACTTGCTGCAGCACTGGCACAGGGCGATGGACGCGAACGTGTGTACATCGTTGAGCCTACCGGGAGCTTTGAAAATGACCCCAACGTTACCGACAAAAAATTTCCCGGCAATCCCACACGCTCCTATCGCAGCAGAGAGCCATTGAGGGTCGTAGGCGAGCTAACTGACTGGGTAAGGCAAACACCCGAGGAGATCCGGATCTGGCGCGAAAGGATTGCGCATAACAGGTCGAATTCCAAAGGAGAAATTATTAATTGATCCCCGAGCTTCTTCACAAAATTCAAACTATTGGCATGGAATTTTTCTGTAAACCGGTATGCTAAGAACTACATTCATTCTCTCATCGCTTTGCCTGCTGCTCAGCTCCTGCTTTCTCTCCATGCACACCAGGAGAGAGCCTGCGCTGGTGAAAAATGTTAATATAGATGAAACGCTGAAGATCGCCAGGGACGAGATGCAAAAGAAAAGCGGCAGCCAGGGATTAGGGCTCTGGGTGCTGCGCGACCAGGTGGTAACACCGGCCCAGGCAAAAACGATCGCCGGCCTTTACCTCAGCCATATCGACAGCATGACGAGCGGCTTCAATATCTGGCATTCGTCCTGGGCAATCGCTAACCTCTACAGGTTTGGCGATGATGCGGTGAAGGCCGAACTGGAAACCGCCTATCAAAAAGCGAAAGTGCAGCCCGAAAGAATAAAAGGGAACACCAAAAAAATAGCAAACTCACATATCAACGGGAAGAGAATTGTTACCGGCTTTATTCATGCCGGGGGAAGAGCATACGCTAAAAGGCATCTTGTTGTGCCAGGAAATAAAAGATACGTTCAATCGTATGAAGAGTACCGCAAAAAAGAGAAGAAAAATTCTTAATTTGCTTCCATCCAAATGAATTGGCTTATGGAAAAAAAGAAAATAACAGGCCAGACAAAAAGCGCAGGCTTCCAGATCGGGGTTAGAAAAACCTTTAATGTTTCCGCAGGATCGGCCTGGGATTTTCTTTTCTCCGGCAAAGGGCTTTCTACCTGGTTGGGAAATATAGATCCGGAAGGCTTCGAATTAAATAAGCCCTACAAAACAAAGGAAGGAATTGAAGGAAAAGTAAATGTATTTAAACCATACTCGCATATCCGCCTGAGCTGGAAACCGAAAAGCTGGACAAACATCTCTGCCTTACAAATCAGGGTGATCGAGGCAAAGGACAAAGCAACCATTAGTTTCCACCAGGACAAATTACTTGACAGCCGGCAAAGGGAAGAAATGAAAACTCATTGGGACCGGGTAATTATGAAAATCGCGGGTGAGCTTAATCTTTAAAAACGCATTCCCATCACAAGGATATCATCTATCTGCTCCCCCTTTTTTTTCCAGGCTGCTAATGACCTCTGCAGTAAACGCCCCTGGTCCTCTAAGGGAAGATGCTGCATATCCTGTAAAGCAGCCCGGAATCGTTTTGAAGAATATTTTTTCTCCTTATCGCCCCCGAACTGATCGACATACCCATCTGTAAAGAGATAAAAGGTATCGCCGGCATTCAATTTAATATCATGATTTGTGAACTGATAATCTTTCTCCATCTCTAATCCGCCGATCGATTGCTTATCGGCTTTTATTTCAATGAACATTCCCTTGCTGAAATAATACAGGGGCCTTTTTGCTCCTGCATATTGCAGCGTTCCCGCTTTTTTATCGATCACGATCAATGCCAGGTCCATCCCATCCTTTGATTCGTAGGTACTGCGGTGCTGCTTGAGCGATTTCCTGACAGCCTTGTGCAATAACGTAAGAACAGTAGCCGGGTTGTGATCGCCTTTTTTCAGGATGATCTCGTTTAAAAGCGAGCTTCCGATCATGCTCATGAATGCGCCGGGAACACCGTGGCCGGTACAATCTACGGCAGCCATGTAAATTTTATCATCCTTGGCATTCATCCAGTAGAAATCACCGCTCACTACATGCTTTGGCTTAAACAATACAAATGAATCAGGGAACCCTTCTTTGATCTCCTCCTTAAGCGGAAGTATGGCATCCTGGATCTTCTTTGCATACAAGATACTGTCCTTGATCTCCTGGAAGGCTAAGGAAAGCGCCTTCGTACGCTCTGTCACTTTTTCTTCCAGGATCTTCTTTTCTTTTGCAAGCTGGGCAACACGGTAAATAACAAATGTAAATACCGCACCTGCCACCAATAAAACAGCAAGAGCAATAAACCATCCGGTTTTCCACCAGGGCAGATGAATTGAAAAAGTATAAGCGATCATATCGCGGCTCCAAACCCCATTGCTGTTCAGGGCCCTTACTTTGAACGTATAGGTATGGCCGGGTTCGATGTTGGTAAACACGGCTTCCGTGTTCGGGGAAAGAGGGGTCCAGCACGTATCCTGCCCCTCCAGCTTAAAGGTGTAAACTACATTGTTTGTTGTGAGCGCCTGGAAATCGAACGTTAAATTATTGTTGAGATGCGACAACGTTAAATTATAAGGAAGGCCGGTAGCAACATCTACAGAGTCTGCAAATTTTTTCCAGTCAACAACCTGGTAAGCCATTTTGATCCCTAAAAGCTCCAGCTTTGGAGGCGTGGTATTCGGCGAGTCGTATCTTTTGCTGTACCTGCTTAAGCCGTTCACTGTTCCAAAGAATACATCTCCCTGCGTACCAAGCACAATCGCATTCTGGTTCACATCAAGGCCTTTGTAGCCTTCCTGCTCGCCATAATAGCGAAGGGAAGCTATTCCGAAATTCTCGCGGAAGGATATTTTATTAATGCCCTTATCGGTGCCCAGCCAAAGGCAATTGCTGGTGGTATCAAAAAGCACTGCGGGCACATAATTGCTGCACAAGCCATCCTTCGTTGAGAACGAATAGAACTTTTTTCCATCGAAGCAATAGATCCCCGATTCACCTGTGCCGATGTATAAAATGCCGTTGTTATCTTCCGTTAAAGACCAGATCGCTTTGTCTGCCAGGCCTTCAGCTTCACCGAAGGCACTGAAGCTTTTTCCGTCAAAGCGCATAAGCCCGGCATCTTTTGTTCCGATCCAGATCACCTGACGGGAATCTTCGAAAATTGTAATTATGTTATCGGTCACAAGGCCGTTTGACTTATCAAATTTCGTGGCCTCATTGCCTCTTATCTTATAAATCCCCGATCCAAAAGTAGCTATCCATATATCTCCGTTATGATCCTTTATAAGGCTTACAGCGGCTGTGATATTTTGGCCCCTGAACGTTTCACCGTGATGGAGAAGCTTATATTTTCCATTTTCAGGCTTTAACACAAAAACACCTTCTTTAGCTCCGACCCATAAATTTTTGTCGTTGTCTGAAATAACTGAAAAAACACTCAGCTTATCTATTTCCTTAATTCCCGATGATTCCGTAAATGTGTTTGCAGCACTATTATAAAAGCTGAGCCCCGTACCGGAGGTGCCAAGGATCAGCTTCTCCCTGTCGCGATAAAGCGAACCAAGGCTTTTGCTCATCAAGCCGTCTTTTTCGCGGAAGTTTACAAACGATTCATTCGTAAACAGGTTCACGCCGCCATCCTGGGTCCCGATCCATATATTGCCTTCATAGTCGCCGGCCACTGAAAGAATGCCATTCGCCGAAAGCCCCTGCTTCTCAGTAAACAAGTGAAACTTACCTGCTTCAAGCTTTAGCGCACCGTGCTCGGTCGCGAACCATATATTTCCTCTCTTATCTTCAGTGATGCTTCCGATAAAATCATTTTTAACTTCTTCCGGAAGAGGAAGATCTTGGAAGCTCCCGCCATTATAGCGGAGAACGCCATTGCCAACAGAGCCGAACAATATGTTCCCCCTGCTATCCACAAATGAAGAAAAGAAGATCTTGTTTTTGAATTGAGGCGTATCTGAATAAGTGATGAACCGGTTGCCGTCAAATTGCATGATCCCGTTATCCATTGTGAACCAAAGATGATTCTTCTTATCCTCCACAATGCTGAATACCGAGTTGGTGAGCAGCCCCTCCTTTGTTGTATAAAACGTGAATTTTTCTCCTTTGAGCCGCGCAATCCCACCGCCTCTTATGGCTATCCATATTTCATCATTATGATCCGCAAGCACCCAGTATATTCCTTCTTTGGGGTCAAGGCCTTCCTTCTTGCCGTAGTTAACGAAATGCATTCCATCAAAGCGTGAGATCCCGCCGAAAGAAGCGATCCATATATTACCGGAATGATCTTCGGTGATGCAGGTTATTTCATTGGAAGGCAGGCCGTCCGACTTATTAAAGTTCTTAAATGTCTTACCGTTAAAACGGCTTATGCCTCCACCCTGTGTGGCGAACCAGATAAAGCCTTTCGAATCCTGGAAGATATTATTGACTGTAGAATTGGCTAAACCGTTTTTTGTGGAGTAACTTTTGAAATTATATTGCTGAGCGCATAAAAGCACCGGAGCCACTACAAATAAGAAAAGGAAAAAGTTCAGCTTTGCCACAGGCATTGGAAGGGAGATTGTAAAGAATAATAAAAGGGAATGCGAAATATGCTCATTGAGCATTTCCGCGCTCCCTTTTAGTCTACTATAAGTTTTAAGGTAAGAAGCTGCTCGCTGGAACGGATCACAACATTGTAAAATCCTTTTTTAAACTGGCTCACATCCATCTGCACAGAAGCGGCCTGCTTGTTTTTTTCTAAAAATGCAGTATACACAGTTTCACCTAAAAGATTAACGATGCTGATGTTTCCATAAACTCCATCAGGCATAGAAAGCGTCAGCACATCGGTTGCAGGGTTGGGATACAGGATAGCATTATTTACAACGCTTTCAGAAGCCACACCGGTGGTGGCCATTCCATGCTTTATATTGGAACGCGATGTATTGATAGTTGCCCTTGTGGGATCACAGCTGATCGACCAATCGGTTTCAACACGCCAGCTGGCATTCACCGCGTGGTACAGAAAACCCAGATCTATCGCAGAAGAAGCAACAGAACTTACTATTTGCACGGAAGTCCAGTTAAATACATTTGCCGTATCACACATCAATACATAGTTATTCACAGGGCTTGATGCGCTTTCAATAAGATAAGGAATACCCCATGAAAAAAGTCCGGCGCCATCATCTGTAATATATATGGTTGTATGGTAAGGGCTTAAGGGGCCATAGCTTCCGAATATATCCCTGATCTGGATCTTATAACGGTAAGATGCGATATTGGGATCTCCGTTAGCAGGGCCTACCGACCGTGCCGTATCTTCAAATAAGCTCATTGAATCGTTCGAAACCGAACCAATTCTCTGGTACACGAAAGCGCTTACTTCGCGGTAAACGATCACCGAATCCACATCTGTGAATGAGCTCTTATCCCAAATAATAAGGTTGTTGGTGGAGCTTGTATCGCAGGTAACCATGCAAATGGAAGGCGTGGCAGTTTCCCTTGAATATACAGTTACATCGGCACTGTCGACACAACCAAGCTGGCTGATGGCGATCACTTTATAGGTTCCTGCTTTCAGGTTCGTAGCGGTGGCGGTAGTTTGACTCCCGGCATTGAGGGACCATAAATAAGTGTATGGCCCGCCCAGCCCGCCTATAAAGGCGCTTGCGTAGCCATCGCTGGCAACGGGGTTCGAGCTTTCACCTGTTGTAAAAGAGAATATAAAAGGGATACATGGTAATTGTGCGGCTTGTGTAATTGCAGACAGCATGATCATAGCTGCAAAGGAAAAGTATTTTTTAAGCATAGTAAGAGCATTGGTTTTATCGGTAGCAAAAGTCGCCTTAACTATGAAGAAGCGTATTACAGAACTATCTGTATAAGTTACATGATTCACACATTGGACTGGGCAACAACTTCCCCATTCGCAGGCCCGCTAACGATATCCGCCGGTGCGATCCGGCGCTTCAACTGGCATTTGCGGATTTTCTTTTGTACTTTTAATCACTTATATCGGTTAAAGCAGTGGCGCCGCAAATGACGTAACCTGCTCAACTGCAAGGCTCTTAACAAGCGAACATACTCAGGATGAGAAAGCACCTCACAATAGCAGTTTTATTATTAGTATTTCTGACATCAGCTTTTGGCCAAAGTAAAAAGCTGCAGCGAAAGCGATTCGATATATTAATAAATAAAAATCTTAATTATGCCGTGGATAAGGCATTTGTTAACACGATAATTTCACCGGCAGACAGTACCATTGCTCTTAATACTGCCTATCAGACCATATTCAATGATGATAAAACGAAATTTGTCATATTCTTTCTTGAACAATTTGCACCCCAGGATTTCACAGCCTTCCGTAACAGCAAAAAAGATAAATACGTAAACATACTAACGACCAAAGACATTATGAAAGGTGGGACGCTGGACGATTTAAATACGTATGCATATATAGTTAAAGGAGCTAAATACAATGACAAATGGTATTATGAAAAAACGAGGATTACATATTTTGCAACACGAACATTAAAGGAAGGGCAGCAGGAATTTTTTAATAATCTCCAGACATGGAATTTTTTCAAAAAAAGGTCAACCGGGTTGAACCCTGATTTTTGGGAATCAGTGTTATTTGAAAAAGTACCTGCAAAATTAAGTAATGACTCATCCTGGGCGCCATACGTAGGGTTATACTCAGTTGTAGCTAACCAAATGAAAAGAGAAAAGAAAGAATTAGCTCATAAAAAGGAACTGGATATTATTAACAAATACATCCGGCCGCTTACCCACAAATTAAAAGTTGAAAACAGTTATGAAATAGTGTCTACAAATCAAATGTCAAAAGATTTCCTTTTGATCTATCCTTCCGCGTTTGCTCCGATCCTCTGCCCTGTTAATGTTAAAGAGAAAGATAAGGACATGTATATTCGCTATTTCGTGTTATTACCGCAGAACGATACGTATAAAATCTATGAATGGTCTTTTTTAGATCCGTCTCACTTCAAGAATTCACATATCGGACCCAGCTTTATGGATCAGATCAATACGTTGACAATCTGGAACTATACGTTTGTCAAACTTGACGACATGAAGTTTTGGAACGACTACGTTTTATTAAAATCAGATGGCGCCTATAAATATTTAAAGGAAGTACAATGACTACCGGCAAAGATGATAGGGTTAAAAAACTCTGAGATCATCCAGATCAGGATTGGAAATATCGACCATTATCACGGACTCTTCGGCCATTTCATTGAAGAATATAAATCAGAATATAAAAACGGCTGATGACGGCAAAGCAACGCATACCCGGGTTCGACATAGCAAGAGCATATGCCATTTTTGGAATGTTCATTGTCAATTTTAATTTCAGCTTTGGCTCGGTTATGGCGCCAACCAGCCCTACAGGCCATTTCCTGAACATCTTTACAGGAAACTCCACTGCGATTTTTATCATTTGCGCCGGAATGGGCGTTTCCCTGATGACACACGGGAACAATTACAGTAAGGAGGAAAAAGCAGCTCTGAAGTCAAAGATCATAAAGCGTTCCTGGTTCTTATTTGCGTTAGGACTATTGCTTTATAACTGGTGGTCGGGCGACATCCTGCATTTCTATGGCGGATATATGCACTTTGCAGCATTCCTTTTATTCGTGCCGGAGAAATACTATTTGTGGGCAGCCGCTTTTGCGATCCTGATATTTCACATTCTGCTATTCATAATCCCCATAGATACAGGTTGGGACTTTACGACATTTAATTACACGGACTTCTGGACTCCGGCCGGCTTTATACGCAACACTTTTTATAACGGCTGGAACTCAATGTTTCCATGGCTTTCATACTTTTTTACAGGGATGTGGCTGGGCCGGAGGGATTGGACAAACAAGCCTGTCAGGCGAAATACTTTTATTACCGGGCTTTTACTTTTCATTATCTTCCAATCTCTTCGTGCTTTAGAAAGCCTGCATTTTTTAAATTCTTTTTGGAGCGATTATATTACGGCCGAATATTTTCCACCTTATTTACCTTTCTTGATGTTAACTATGGGCTTTGCGTTTATGGTAATTCCCGTCTGTATGTACATCGGTGAGAAATGTTCAAACAATGCTTTCATTTCAGCGCTGCAGAAAACCGGGCAAATGACTTTATCGCACTATGTGATTCATTTAACAGCAGGAATGATCATATTCGCTTATATCACCAACAAGCATTATACAGGTCTTCTGGAAGACGAAACACCAACTCCGCCCGCTTACATTTTTGTATATTCAGTCATTTTCTATACCCTGAGTGTTTTGTTCAGCGTATTGTGGAGCAGAAAATTCAAACGCGGGCCACTTGAAACCTTAATGAGAAAAATATCAGGCTGAACTATGTCTAAAACCTTTGCAGATAAAGTGATCGATTTCAACCGCCATTTGCAGTATCCCGGAGAGCTGCCGGAAGGGTTCCACGTGATCAATCCTTACCCCGAAAATCCTGAAACAATGAAGGTGATGCAGGAGTTTTATCATAAATACTACAACGATACAGCCCGGCGAAAATTCATCGTAGGGATCAATCCGAGCCGGCACGGCGCCGGTGTAACAGGCGTGCCTTTTACTGATACCAAGCGCCTGGAAAGCGTTTGCGGCATCAAAATGGGATCGGCATATACACACGAGATCTCTTCTGTGTTTATGTACGACATGATCGCTGAATACGGCGGGGCAAAAAAATTCTATAAGAAATTTTATATCAACTCTCCATTCCCCTTAGCCATCATTCGCCATAAAGGCGCCGGCAAATGGGTGAATGCGAATTATTACGACGACCCTGCTCTTTTCGAAATGGTGAAAGACTTCATGATAGCATCCCTGAAGAAGCACATCAGCCTTGGATTGGATACTTCGGAAGTGTATGTGCTGGGAAAGAAAAATGCGGGCTTTATTCAAAAGCTGAACAAGGAAGCGAAGCTGTTTGGAAGCTTAAAGGTGCTGGAGCATCCGCGGTATATCCAGCAATATAAATTAAAGGAAAAGCAGGAGTATATTAACAGGTATATCCTGACGCTGAGCGGTTCGAAGTAAGCATACTATAATCCAGGTTTTTAAAACGTGATCACCAGCGACAGCTTATAAGCCACATTCTTTTCCGGCTCCACATCCGCATACGGCCCATAACGCATGAATGCTCCGCCGCCAAGGCCGAGGTAAACAATGTTATAATAATTCACCTTTATGAGATTATTGATCAGCAGGCCGCTTTCATAATATCCCTTTTCCATCGTTTTAAGCTCGATGTTCCTGTGCTGCTCCGGGTGTGCTAAACTACCAAAGCCAATGTTGGTGAACACAATCAGCTGCGGCTGAAATTTAGGCCGCTTGAAAAGCAGCGAGCCGAAATCGTGCGAAAAGAACAGGTTCACATACCTGTCGGAAACGAACTCGTACAGGCCCATAGTCTGAAAAGTATTCTCCACATACAAATAGCTCCCGTTATTATTGCTGCCATTCCCGTTGAATAAATACGAATAGGGAACATTGCCCTCAAGGTAGCCGCCTTCCAGCAGCATCTTTGTTCTTCCTAAATTTTTAATCAGAAATGATTTCTCTATTCCCAGCGAAACTTTATTGTAGTCATAATTTGCGAAGGGCGAGATCCCTTTCAGCCCCTTGGAATATGCAAAATAAAGCACCGGGTATCTGGTCCCGTCCGAAAGCATTTGTCCGAATGCCTGCACCATCTGCTCCTTATACGCATAGCGCCCTTTGATCCTGATCTCCGCCGACCTGAAACCAATGGAGGTTTCCGTGGGATCTTCCCGGTTTGGCAGAAAAATATAATCGTAGCGCGGAATGCGGAAGCTCTCATTCCAGGCAACACTTGCGGTAAGATAATTGAATGCGCGGAAATTAACCGAGAGCTCTTTCTGCTCGATGTAATCCATCCGGTAGGTCATGGAGCTGCGGTTGAAATTGTACTTCGTATAAAAATACTGCGTCTTGCCGGGTTCCGCGATGTCACGTGAATATAATGCCTTTATAAAATAGTCTTTGCTGTCCTTCTGCAGGTTCACACGCGCATCAAAGCCGAACTTGGTGATGGAATCCTTGTAGCCGTAGCCAACATAGCCGCCCGTGCTGAACCATTGTGAAAGCTTCCGGTTGGTATGCAAACCAATTCCACCGCGAACAAGCTCGTAATCGTTAAAGCCAAGGATCTTGTTCAGGTCGATGCTGATGATGGAGACCGGGATCTGGAATGTGAACAGCGCTTCCATGATCTTTAAGGTCTGGTCGAAATGTTGCTTTTTTCCAAGGCTGTCGAGCACCACATAAGTTTTTTGCTCGCGTGCATCCAGCGTATCCCGGCGGTGCGCCTGCCAGTAAGCTTCGTCCTTTCCGGCGGCATCCGGCGCCATCACAATTGTTTTTTCGCTGAACTCTTTTTTCCTCAAGGGCACACCCAGCTGCACATTGGAGATATAGCTTTTGCCGGTAAGCTTCATGCCGACATATTTCGTCGGGTATTTTTTATAGCGAAGCTCATAGTTCAGCTGCTCGGGGAACCACTGCTTCCCTTCCATAAATGCATACTGCTGCTGGATCTTTATTTCGATCAGCCCTTTATCATAAGGCGTGGCGATCACATTCTGGATGGCGTATCCATTTGAATTGATGTACAGCACGCCTTCAAGGCCGTCGAAATTTTTTCCTTTGAAAGGCCTGTAGGAGATCACAAAAACAGAATCTTTTTCCTGGAACAGGGTATCCTCCAATACAAAAAAATAGTTGCTGGTGCTGCCGCGGCTGATCGGGTTTAAATATTCCTTGCCGAGGATTTTAAAATAGTCATCGTAAAAGCTGAAGGGCTGCAGGTCGGTTGCAGAAGTGGAAAAGCTGGGGTCCTTAAACCCGGATACCTTTGTGCCGGTCACTGTTTCCTTCAGGTTTTCGGGATACAGGAACTTCCGCTCCGTTACCGATTCCATCATCAGCAGGTGTGAGCTTTCAGAGAAGATCCGCAGCTGCGATTTCAGGGAATCCACCTTCGAGGAATCGCTTTTATCCTTCACCTCTTCGTTGTTATAAACGAGGTCCCAATATGTTTTGCTGTAGGTATTGCAAACGTATGAGCCGATCTTATCGGGGTTGTTCTTATTCCGGTTTTTGCTGGCGAGCTTAATGATGCGGTGAGCAGGATTTTCGCCGGGCAGCACCTCCACTTCATTCAGCTCGTACGACTTTTTATGAAGCGCTATCACCACATTCTTTTCATTGCGCCAAACGGGAAATTCGAGCGCTTCATAGCCCACATAGCTGAATGTTAATGTTGAGAATTCCGTTGCGGAGCTGATCCTGAACTTTCCGTCGATGTCGGTGGAAGTGCCGCCCTGCTGCCCGGAAATACCAATGTTCACAAAAGCAAGCGGCTGCTTTTTATCAGCGTCAATTACTTTTCCTTCCATCGAATACTGGGCGTATGCAGCAGATGCAAGCACGATAAGAAGTAAGGAAAGGAGTGTGTTCCGCACAAAAATAATTTTTGCGAATGTAAGGGTTTATGGGTAAAAATAAAATATGCCTGGGATTCCGTACATTTGATTCATAGTCTGCAACATGAAAAAACTCAGCGGTATTTTAATTTTCGGCCTTCTTGCTTTATGTTCCTGTATAGACATACCGGAGCACGACAGCTACGCAAACCCTGCCAACAAAGCATCTGCAATAACGACGGATATAATCACGAAGGTTGCCTGTGATTCCACGCTGCCGGTAACAGGCCTGGAACAGCGCATTAAAAGATGGCTGGATTTTTACAGCAGGGACAGTAAAGACTTTCGTCTTGAAGATTTTAAATTTGCAAGCTGCTCACAGGAAAAAGGGTTTCTTACGGTTGAGAATGCGATCGACAAGGAATACATGGATCTGTATGGAAGCCTTTTTATTTATTCGCCCGACAGTACGCAGTTCCTCGATCTCGACAGCTATAACCTCCTGCTTGAAAAAGATAAGAAAGGAAAGCTGGTTGGAACGGGTGGCGACCCGGAAACGGAAGTGGCCTTGCTGGATGTGAGGACTCACACCAGGAAAAGGCTTTTGTTCTACGGGCCCTCCGTCATCATTGAAGATGCAGCCTGGCTCAGTGGAAAAAAAATTACGATTGCCTATCTTTCGGAAACAGCGATAAATGATGTGTATCATCACAACCTTTTAATCATCGATCTTTCCGATAACACATTCACGCAATTTGAGAACCCTTCTCCTCTGAAGGCAGAAGCAATTCACAATTACCTGTTTTCCGAAAGATGGAGGTCAGTTAAAATAAAGGATTGATCGTAGATTGCTTCGTCGTACCTCCTCGCAATGACGCTTCCCCGAATGACAGTAGGACAATTCGGTAATTCGTAAATTAGTACAAAATCCGTAATTAGCGGATACGTTACAGCTCAGTGTTCCGCTCCTTCAATACCTCTTTCAAATTCGGCCTCAGCCTGCTTTTATATACAGAAAGCGAATCTTCTTTAATTCTTCCTCTGCGCAGCGCCTTCTGCTCCTCCACCGGCAACGATGCAATGTGCATACATTCGGGTGTGCAGCAGCCATTCATCTTCTCCGCACATTTTGCACATTGTATGAACAGCAAATGACAATCATCGTTCGCGCAGTTCACATGCTCGTCGCAGGGCTCGCCGCACTGGTGGCATTGAGCGATCACATCGTCCGTGATGCGCTCTCCCACACGCTCATCAAACACGAAATTCTTTCCTATGAATTTGGAAGGCAATCCTTCCGCCCTGATCTGCCTTACATAATCGATAATGCCGCCGTGCAGCTGGTTCACATCCTTAAAGCCATGGTGCTTTAAATAGGCGCTTGCCTTTTCACAGCGAACACCGCCGGTACAGTACATGATGATCTTCTTCTCCTTTTTATCCTTCAGCTCCTCTATCACCATCGGCAGCTCCTCGCGGAACGTATCGGCATCCGGGCAAAGCGCACCGGTAAACCTGCCCACTTCCGTTTCATAATGGTTGCGCATATCCACGATCACCGTTTCAGGGTCTTCCATGGCTGCATTGAACTCCTTTGCATTCAAATGGTTTCCCACGTTGGTCACATCAAAGGCATCATCATCGAGGCCGTCCGCCACAATTTTCGGGCGCACCTTCACTGCCAGCTTGTAAAACGATTTTCCATCATCCTCCACGGCGATCTTCAAAGGCACATTCTCAAAACGCTTGTCGGCATTGAGGTTCAGCTTAAAGCGCTCCCAGTGCTCCTCCGGCACGCTCATCTGCGCATTGATGCCTTCATGGGCAACATAGATCCGGCCCAGGATATTGAGGGCATTCCATTGTTTGAATAAATTGTCGCGAAGCTCCGTGGGATTGTCGATGATCACATAGCGGTAAAACGAAACAGTGATCCGTTTGATCGTCTCTTCCTGTATCCGTTTTTTAAGCTCCTTTTTGTTAACTCTGTTATGCAAGAACATAGTGTCAGGGATTTTAAAATTTATGCAAAGATACGGATTTTGCTGCTTTGAAGCACCATCATAATTATTCCGTCATCCCGTGCCACGACACGGGATCCGTTCATAAGAACCTGCTAACAGTTATGAGATCGCGAAACGCCTTTCCCGGAATATGATCCCGTATATGTTATCGGCCCCGGAGGGGCCAGACATTTTTAAAAAGCTTTCTTTTACAGCTTGTAACTTGCCCCGGCGGGGCAAAACATTTTAAGCCACCCCTACACGCGAACTTTTTTCTTTTGATTTTAATTTTATTTCTTTTATCTTAATCCTCGATTTACAGAACATGAACACTACACTCGAACTCTCCGGGGAAAAGCTCCAGCTCCGGATCGATGAGCTGACAGCGCAATCGCTCGAAATTTGCCGCAATGATCCCCATAAAGGGATTGAACTTGCAACGGAAGCTATTTCGCTTGCCCTGAATACCGGCATGGATGCCCAGCTCGCCCGCGGATACGCATGCAGAGGCGCCTGCCGCGTATGGATCGGCGAATACGACCTGGCGCTGAAAGACCTGTTTGAAGCGCTTCCCGTGCTGCAGGAAAAGAACGACCGCAAATTCGGCGCTTCCGTTTTCTATCATATTTTCTGCGCATTTTATTTCCTTGCCGATTACGACAATGCACTTAAATACGCTTACGACATGCTTGCCCATTCGGAGAAGATCAAAGATCCGAATGCGGAGGCAAATGCCCTGAACGGTATCGGTACCGTGTATTATACCACCGGTGAGAACAAGAAGGCTGTTGAAATATTGACGCGCGGGCTCAAGGTGGTGGAAAAGCTGGACGATAAGCATCTCCTCGCAAGGATCCTCGATGGACTCGGCTCCGCATATTTTAACGTGAAGGACATCGAGCAATCGATCATCTATAAGAACAGGTGCCTTGAAACGGCCCATGCCATTGGCTTAAAGCAGGTGGAATCATACGCGATCGACGGCCTGGCAAAGATCTACCTTTCCATCAACGACCTTAACAGCACTGAAAAATATTTCAAGCAGAGCCTCGCTTTGCGGGAGGAGATCGACTTTAAGGCCGGAATCTCCGAAACCAATCTGCAGCTGGGTGAGCTGTACCTCAAAAAGCAGGAATGGGAAAAAGCCTGTTCACACCTGAACAGCGCGCTCGTAGTTTCCGGCAGCATCAACGCAAAGGAAGTGATCTACAAGGCGCATGAGGCCTTGGCGCGCTACTACGAAACGCAGAACGACACGGCGCAGTTCATCGCCCATTTTAAAAAGCATTACCAGTACAAGGAAGAATTCTTCAGCGAGAAGAACAAGCAGAAGATGAAGAGCGCTGAAATGCAGTTCCGCATCAGCCGCATGGAAGAGGAGAAAGAGCTGCTAAGCTCCAAGAACAAAGAGCTGGAGGCATTGTCGAACGACCTTGCCCGCCTGAGCGACATCGGTAAAACCATCACAGCGCAGCTCAGCATCGAGAGCATCAACCGCACCGTTTACGAGATCATCAACAGCATGATGGATGCCCCCGGCTTCGGGATCGGCGTGGTGAATGAAAGCGGCAAGGCATTGGTATTTCCGGGCTATATTGAAAAAGGCGAAGTGCTCGAGTCATCCGGCTACGACCTTTCGGATGAGAACCGCATGGCCTCGCTTTGCTTTAACCGCGAGATCGACATCGTGATCAACGATTTTGAAGCGGAAGCAGGAAAATACATTAAGAAAAAAATGAAGCCCGTAGTGGGCGAATCGGTGAACTCGCTGATCTACCTGCCGCTCAGGGTGAACGATAAAAAGATCGGCGTGATCACCGTGCAAAGCTTTAACAGCAATGCATACAGCGAATACCATGTGAACCTCGTAAAGAACCTCGCCATTTACTGCGGCATCGCCATCGGCAATGCAACCATGTACGAGCGCATGGAGGAGCAGGTGGCGGAGCGCACACGCGAAGTGGTGAAGCAGAAGGAAGAGATCCAGCGCTCACATGAGAACACGCACCTGCTCAGCATCATAGGGCAGCAGATCATTTCCAGCACCGACTTCGACGCCATCTTCAAAAGCCTTCACGAAAGTGTAAGCAGGTTAATGCCTGCAGACTGCTTCGGCGTAAGGATCTACGACCCCAACCGCGAAGAGATCGAATACCGCTACGAGATGGAGCGCGGCGAACGGCTCCTGCCGCTCACGGTTTCCATGAGCAACGAAGATAATTTCTCGGTATGGTGCGTGAAGAACAGGAAAGAAATTTTCATCAACGATAACCAGAACGAATACCAGCGCTATACAAAAAAAATAGTGGTGCCTTCCGGCGATATGCCGCATTCCCTGCTCTTCTGCCCTATGGCCATCGGGGAGCGCATCGTAGGCGTGATCACGGTGCAGAGCTTCGAGAAGAACTCATACGTGCCGCTGCACGTCGATATTTTAAAGACCCTCGGCACCTACACCGCCATTGCTTTGGAGAACGCCAACCTGGTGGAAAACCTCGAAGTGAAAGTAAAGGAGCGCACCTCCGAAGTGGTGAAGCAGAAGGAAGTGATCGAGGAAAAGAACAAGCACATCACCGACAGCATCAAATACGCAAAGCGCATCCAGGAAGCGATCATTCCCGGCGAGGACATGGTGAAGGCCATGCTCAAAAATTCATTCGTGCTGTACAAGCCGAAAGATATTGTGAGCGGCGATTTCTACTGGATCGAGCGCAAAGGGAACAAGATCCTGTTCGCCGTAGTGGATTGCACCGGGCACGGTGTTCCGGGCGCATTCATGAGCATCATCGGCTTCAACGGCCTTAACCAGATCGTGAACGAATACAACTATACCAAGCCTTCCGAGATCCTTACCCATCTCAATAAAACCATCAGCTACACGCTGCGCCAGCGCGTGGAGGATTCGGTGATCCGCGATGGCATGGACATGGCTTTCTGCTGCATCGACCTTGATACCAACAAGCTCGAATTCGCAGGAGCGTTCAACCCTTTGTTCATCATCCGCAATAACGAGGTATTGGAGATCCGCGGCGACAAGCAGCCGATCGGTAATTTCCTCGGACAGGAAGATTATGAATTCACCAACAAGGAGATCGACCTGCTGCCGAACGATAAGCTGTACCTCTTTTCCGACGGCTATGCCGACCAGTTCGGCGGGCCTAACGGAAAGAAGCTCAAGTACAATTATTTCAGGAAGCTGCTGCTGGACAACCACGCCAAGCCCATGGAAGAGCAGAAGGAATCCATCGATGCCTTCTTTGAAAGCTGGCGCCATGGCTTCGAGCAGATCGACGACGTATGCATTATCGGTGTTGGTATTTAAATCCCGATTTTTTTTGATTTTCAATATAATTGTTGATATTTAGCCTTTCAATAACAAGGTATGCAAACGGCTGAAAAAATATTGGTGATCGGCTCCTCCGGTCAGATCGGGACGGAGCTGGTGCAGAATCTAAGAGATATATACGGGATCGACGCAGTGATCGCTTCCGATGTGAAAGTCACGGAACAGGCAAAAGAAGGCCCTTTTGAAGTGATCGACGTGATGGACGCGCAGGGCTTGCTTACCATCGTAAAGCGGCATAAGATCACACAGGTTTACCTCCTTGCCGCACTTTTATCGGCCACAGCCGAAAAAATGCCCAAGTTCGCCTGGGACCTCAACATGCAGGGGCTTTTCAATGTCCTCGACCTTGCCAAGGAAAAGATCATCCGCCAGGTCTACTGGCCAAGCTCCATCGCCGTTTTCGGCCCCAACACCCCCAAAGTAAATACACCCCAGTTCACCGTTATGGAGCCGAGCACCGTTTACGGGATCAGCAAACAGGCCGGGGAACGCTGGTGTGAGTACTATTTTAAGAAATTCGGCGTAGATGTGCGCAGCCTCCGCTATCCCGGCCTCATCGGCTGGAAATCGGCACCCGGGGGCGGAACCACCGACTATGCCGTTCATATATTCCATGAAGCCTTAAAATCAGGCAGTTACGAATGCTTTTTATCGGGAAACACCGTGCTTCCCATGATGTACATGCCGGACGCCATAAAAGCCACCATCGGCATTATGCAGGCCGATGCGGAAAAGGTGAAGATCCGCTCCAGCTACAACCTTTCGGGGTTCAGCTTTTCACCGGAAGACATTGCAGGGGAGATCAGGAAATATATCCCCGGATTTAAGATCAGCTATGCGCCGGATTCCCGCCAGCAGATTGCCGATAGCTGGCCTCAAAGCATTGACTCACAGGAAGCTCAAAAGGATTGGGGATGGCAGCCGGAGTTCGACCTGGCAGGCATGACCGCCGATATGATAAAAAATTTAAAAAAATAATGCCGGGACTGTAACTTTAGAAATACAGCCGCGTAAAACGCAAATAGTCGTTTAATCGGTTTAATCATCCGGTTGGTCTAAAAAGATAAAAAGATTGCAATTAAATATTATAAATTAGCTAAGATTAATACAAACTACCATACTCCAATGAGAAAAGCTGTTTTGATAATGTTATTTATCACGTGCAAGATCGCCATTGCACAGTCATTTGAACTGGCAGGAAAGGATACACTTAACTTTACTGATGCGAATGGCAAAAAACAAGGGAAATGGGTTATCAAGAACATCACCCTCCACAAGCCCTGCTACGCGGATGACCAGGTAGTTGAAGAAGGCAAATTCGTTGACAGCAAAAAAACAGGCCCCTGGAAAGAATACTACTGCAATAAGAACGTAAAAAGCGTTATCACCTACGAAAACAACCGCCCGAACGGATATGCCAAAATGTACCACGACAACGGCAAGATCAAAGAAGAAGGATTATGGAAGAACAACCGCTGGGTAGGAGATTACAAATTATATTACGATAACGGACAGGTTCAGCAGGCATTTAAATTCAATGCTTCCGGGAAGCGCGAAGGCCCGCAAACGTATTACTACGAGAACGGACAGGTAATGATCGAAGGCAGCTGGGCTGAAGGAAAAGAAGCCGGAATTTTAAAAGAATACTACCCGAACGGCGATATCAAATCTGAAAAATCATTCAACGACGGAAACATCGACATTGCAAAAACAAAAACATACGAGCCTAAAAAGCCTATTCCTGTAATGAAGCCGGAAGAAAAGGTGGAAGCGCCTCCTGTAGTTGTTAACAAAGGAGTAGACAAGCCGAACCAGTCTCAGGGATCATTTAACGGCGAAGGCCAGTGGAAGCTTTACAACGCCAACAAGCAGGTTTCCAAAGACGGCTTCTTCGTGAAGAACAGGCTGATCGACGGTAAAGTGTACTACTATGATAATGACGGAATTTTAACGCGCATCGCGGTTTACAAAGGCGGTAAATACGTGGGTGATGCCGTGGTGGAAGAATAAGATTTCTTCCCTTATATCCTCAAAAACTTAATATCTTTGGACTTATGAAACTTTCATAAGTCCTTTTTTATTTATGCAGCAGGAACTCTTCATCTACAACACGCTTTCACGTTCAAAAGAAAAATTCGAGCCCATCACCAAAGGCATGGTAGGATTGTATGTATGCGGGCCTACCGTGTACAGCGATGTACACCTCGGCAACTGCCGCACATTCATCTCCTTCGATCTTATTTACCGTTACCTGCTGCACCTCGGCTTTAAAGTGCGCTATGTGCGCAACGTTACGGATGCAGGGCACCTTGAGGGCGACCGCGACGAAGGCGATGATAAATTTGCAAAGAAGGCAAAGCTGGAGCAGCTGGAGCCGATGGAGATCGTGCAGAAATATACGGTGGGCTTCCGCGATGTGATGCGTGAGTTCAACGCATTGCCGCCAAGCATCGAGCCTACCGCTACGGGACATATCTGCGAGCAGATCGAGATGATCAAGGAGATCATTGAAAAAGGCTATGCGTACGAAGTGAATGGCACCGTTTATTTTGACGTTGAGAAATACAACAAGGAATTTTCATACGGACAGCTTACCAACCGTAAGCTGGAAGAATTGCTGGAAGGCACACGCGAGCTGAGCGGGCAGGATGAGAAGCGCGGGCGTCTCGACTTCGCATTGTGGATCCAGGCGAAGCCGGAAACACTGATGAAATGGCCGTCTCCATGGGGCTGGGGATTTCCCGGCTGGCACATCGAATGCTCTGCCATGAGCAGCAAGTACCTCGGCGAAACATTCGACATACACGGAGGCGGAATGGATCTCCAGGCAACACACCATACGAACGAGATCGCGCAATCGCAGGCATGCAACCACAAAGCGCCCGTAAATTACTGGATGCATACCAACATGCTTACGGTGAACGGCGTGCGCATGTCGAAATCGGCAGGCAACGGATTTCTTCCCGGAGAATTGTTTACCGGCGATCATCCTTTGCTTGAAAAAGGTTATAGCCCTATGTCGGTGCGCTTTTTCATGATGCAGACGCATTACCGCAGCACGCTCGATTTTTCGAATGAAGCGCTGCAGGCATCGGAGAAAGGCTATGCGCGTTTGATGAATGCAGTGAAAACATTAGAGAGCTTAAAAACGGCTTCCACGTCCACTTCCAATATCACTGAGCTGAAGCAGAAATGCTACGAAGCAATGAACGACGATTTCAATGCGCCCATCCTTGTGGCGAATTTATTTGAAGGAGCGCGCATCATCAATTCGGTGAACGACGGCAAGGAAACCATCACCGTGGATGACCTTCAGCTGCTGAAAACCATCATGCACGATTTTGTGTTCGATGTGCTCGGGCTGAAAGCGGAGAACGCGAATGCCGCACATGACAAAGCATTGCAGGGTGTGATGGAAGTGATCCTCGAGATTCGGAAAGAGGCAAAAGCCAAAAAAGATTTCGCAACATCGGATAAGCTGCGCGATGAGCTTGCCAAAAATAAAATTACAATCAAAGACACGAAAGATGGCGTTAACTGGTCGATCGAAGAATAGGTTATTTATTTTTGCGGCTTCCCTGCTTCTTATGTCCTGCGGTAATGAAACAAGCACCACAGCGCCGGACACCGCTTCTTCTGCGAAAGCTCCCGAAGTAAAAAAAATTCCTGCACCGGCATTCAATCCTGATTCGGCCTATGCGTATATAAAGGCGCAGGTGGACCTCGGCCCGCGTGTGCCGGGATCAACAGCGCATGCAGCCTGTGCAGAATTCCTTTCCGCTAAATTAAGATCATACGGCTTCGAAGTGATGATCCCCGCAGGACAAACCGTAAAGACCTCCGACGGAAAACAATTCGCGTTAAAAAATATTATCGCATCATATAAGCCTGAGCTGCAGAGCAGGGTGATGCTTTGCTCCCACTGGGATACGCGCCCGGTCACCGAATCGGACACAAAGGATAA
Organism: Bacteroidota bacterium; assembly: GCA_025963725.1. Lineage (GTDB taxonomy): Bacteria > Bacteroidota > Bacteroidia > 2-12-FULL-35-15 > 2-12-FULL-35-15 > 2-12-FULL-35-15. The sequence goes on from JAOQAE010000007.1 coordinate 349,471, forward strand.
GGACAAACCCGGCGATGGAGCCAATGACGGTGCCAGCGGCGTTGGCGTTGCGCTGGAAGTGGCAAGGCAGATCAGCCTTTTACATCCGAATGTTGGCGTCGACATTATTTATTTTGATGTGGAGGATTACGGGGATAACGGCAATGAAGACAGCTGGTGCCTCGGATCGAAGTACTGGGCCACCAACCTGCACAAGCGCGATTACGTAGCCAACTTCGGCATCCTGCTCGATATGGTGGGCGGCCCCGGTGCCGTATTTGTGAAGGAAGGATACTCCGCGGAAATGGCGCCGCAGATCGTCGACAAAGTATGGAGCGCTGCAGAACGCCTTGGCTACGGAAATTATTTTCAGCCGCAAACAGTGCGCTTCGTGGGCGCCGATGATCATGTGCCGGTGAACGAGCAGGCGCACATTCCCTGCATCGACATCATCCAGTATAACAAGGCAACCGGCGGCTTCCCCGATTATCATCACACTCACAAGGACAACATGGACGCCATCGATAAGAATACATTGAAGGCGGTGGGACAAACATTGCTGGAAGTTATTTATTCGGAGCAATAACCTGGTTGCCACAGATTCACAGATTAAAGACTAATAAAAAAAGAATTACATAGATTATATCGCCTGAAGGCGACCCAATAAATCCGGGCAATTTTAATCACGCTTAAAATCCGTGAATCTGTGGCAAAGTAATTAGAACAACATTTTATTTAATTGAAAAAAATCCTCGTCATCCGTTTCAGCTCCATCGGCGACATCGTGCTTACCACGCCGGTAGTGCGCTGCCTCAAGCAGCAGCTGGCGGATGCTGAAATTCACTACCTCACAAAAAGATCGTTCAGGGGTATCTTAGAACACAACCCGTACATCAGCAGGATCCATACGATCGATAAGGATGTAAGCGAAGTTATCGAAGAGCTGAAGAAAGAAAATTTCGATCACATCATCGACCTTCACAACAACCTGCGCTCTTCAGAAGTGAAGATGAAGCTGCGGAAACCTGCGGAAACCTTCAGAAAAATGAACCTTCGGAAATGGCTCATCGTGAATTTCAAGCAGCGGAACATGATCCTGCCGCATGTGGTGAAGCGTTACCTTGAAACGGTTTCAGCGCTTGGTGTAAAGAACGATGAAAAAGGCCTTGATTATTTTATTCCCGCTGCCGACGAAGTTTCATTAACCACTCTTCCACTCTCTCATCAGAACGGCTACATCGCATTTGTGATCGGCGCGAAACATTATACCAAGCAGCTGCCCGTTGAAAAGATCATTTCCATTTGCAAAAAGATCAACCAGCCCATTGTGCTGCTCGGCGGCAAAGAGGATGCTGAACGCGCTGCGCTTATTGAAGATGCCGTGGGCGCAATGATCTTCAACGCCTGCGGGAAATACAACCTGAATCAGTCCGCATCCTTGATCCGGCAGTCGGCAAGGGTGATCACGCACGATACTGGCCTGATGCATGTTGCCGCCGCCTTCAAAAAAGAAATTACATCCGTTTGGGGGAACACTGTTCCTGCCTTCGGCTTCACGCCTTATCTTCCTGCGGAAGGCTCCACAATGGTGGAAGTGAACGGCCTTCCCTGCCGTCCCTGCTCCAAGATCGGTTATGAAAAATGTCCGCTCGGCCATTTCAAATGCATGCGTGAGATCGACGAAAGCAGGTTTTAAGGCTGCTTATCTTTTTCTTCATGCAACCAAAATAAAGGGCTTAACATCTAAGCAGAAGAACGGTTGTTCCTGCGAAGACACATCACATCAATTCTGCTCCTATGAAAACAAGACTCCTCACCCTGCTCCTGCTTGCCTCTGTGTATGTATCGAAAGGCCAGACCTGGGAAAAGCAATACCCCATGCCTGTAATGCCGATGTATTACCTGCAGGTGATGGATTATGAATTCGACACCCTGAACGGCGGGCTGATCGTGGGACATAACATTTCGCTGTACAACCCTCAGTCATTCATTGTGCGGATCAATGCCGCCGGTGATACCTTGTGGACCAGGTTCAATGATACCTCTTCCCTTTCACATTATTATCCGGATGCCGTAACCACGCTTTCCAACGGAAATTACCTGATCGGGGGAGCGCTTCATACGTCATCACGCAACTACGACATACACGAGATCGACCTGAACGGCAATACCATTTCCCATACTTACATTCCCCTGAACGCAGACGGATCAGCAGGCGGCACTCTCGAGAAGGGCTTCTTTAATGACTATTACATCAAATACCAGAATGATTCCATGGTGGGCAGCTCGCAGTGGATGTCGCGGCACTTTATAGAAAGGCGCCAGAACAATGGAACGCTGCTGTGGCGGAAAATGTATGCCGACACAAGCACTACAGGCACGGTGCATATTTTTGATATTGTTCCTACACCGGATGGCGGCGTTGTTTTTTCGTACGAAGAAAATTATATCGCCCCGGGCGTGATCCACCTGGTAAAGCTGGATGTTGCGGGCAATACCGTATTTGATGCTGATCCGCGGCTGATGATGTCGGCACTCGGAACTGAAAGCTATAACGTAGGGCCGTATATCTTCCCGGCCGATGATTCCACATTCATCACCTGCTTTTCCATCTCCACCTATCCCGGCGCCCGCCAGCGATCATACGTGCTGCGTATCAATAATTCGACCGGCGCGATGATGGATTCTGTTTCGGTGTATAATAAGATCCGGCTCGATAAAGGCACGGTTACTTCGAACAATAAGCTCGTGTTCAATTATTTCAAATATATAAATGCAACCTCTACCGTTACGGAACAGGGCTATATTACGTTTGACCAGGGGCTCAATTACAACGGCATGCACAGTTTGCCTTTATCATCCGGCTACGTGGGCCCGAAGCTTGTAGCCAACAATGTGGGCGGCGCTTTCCTTTCCTATAACAATACCAGCTATCATTATTATGCTGCCAGTTTCGACAGCGCCTATGTCACTTATCCTTCGGAGATCTCGGGAAGCGTGAGCGTGGATAATAACCTGAACTGCCTTACCGACGCGGGAGATGTGCTTACAGGCAATTCGCTTGTGAAGCTAACAGATTCGGCCGGCAGCGTATTTTACGGCAATGCCGCACATGGCAATTATATCTTTCATGTGCCTTACGGCAACTACTCGGTAACGCACGATGTGCAGTGGAATAAATTTGCAGAATGCCCGGCAGGAAATACTTACAGCTTCAGCATCACTTCCGACACCAGCATCACGAACGCCAACTTTTACGACACCCTGGTTTCCGGCATCAACGATATGGAAGTGATGATCTCGCAAAGCTGCTTTGTACCGGGATTCAATTCAAACCTCGATGTATATTATTTCAATGCAGGAACAGTTACAGCCAATACAATGCTGAAGGTGATCCTCGATCCTTCGGTGACGTACCTTTCCTCAACACCCGCCCCAGCAAGCATCAGCGGCGATACGCTTTTTTATTCAGTAGGGCCGGTATATTACGACAGCATCGGGATGGTGAGGGTTTCCCTGAATACGCCTGCCAGCTTATCGCTTGGCTCCACGCTTACATTCTTTGCGGGAGTTCCAAACGCAGGCGATGTTACTCCGGCCGACAATGCAGATACCCTGCAAAGCATTGTTACGGGCGCATTCGACCCGAACGACAAAAATGTGAACCAGCCGTATTACATCTTTGGAAATGAAGAAATGGTGTACAAGGTAAGGTTCCAGAACACGGGCACGCTCGCCGCACACAATGTGATCGTGAAGGATACGCTCGACAGCGACCTTGACTTCAGCACCTTCCGCCTCCTGGGCAGCAGTCACCCGGTGAACGTGGTGTTTGAGCCGGGCAACGGGATCTCATTTGAGTTCATAAACATTATGCTGCCCGACAGCACATCCAACGAGTCGGGAAGCCACGGTGAAGTAGTGTATTCCATACAGCCGCGCACAGGCCGCCCGGTAGGTACTTCCATCAAGAACAAAGCTTTTATTTATTTTGATTACAATGCAGCGGTGATCACCAATACTACCACCAACGTGATCGCCGGCGCAACACTCGGAATAGATAAATTGGACGCTGTCGGCGCTGTAAGCCTGTTCCCGAACCCTGCGCAGGATGAGATCAGCATCCTTGTTCCCGCAAAATACCGCGATTACAGGATCGAGCTGCTGGACATTGCAGGAAGGGTGGTGATTGAAAAAGAGACCGGCTCCGCTGCTACAGTGCAGCGCATGGATGTATCAGCACTGAACAACGGGATCTACCTGCTGAAAGTATCGGACAAACAGGGTTCCGAAGTACGGAAGCTCATCATCAGTAAATAAAAAGGTTCTTAGCTGAACAGCGCCTTCAGCTCTGTTGCATCCTCGGGCTTCATTTTACCGGCAAGGATAAGGCTCAGCTGCTTCCTGCGCAAAGCACCGGCGTAGCGCTGCTTCTCTTCTTCCGTTTCCGGGATCAGCTCGGGAACAGGCAAAGGTGAGCCGTTCTGGTCAACAGCAACAAAGGTATAGATGGCTTCGTTGCATTTTTGCTTTACGCCGGTTACAGGATCTTCCACCCATACATCGATGAACACTTCCATGGAGGATGTGAAGGCGCGCGATACTTTCGCTTCCAGAGTAAGCAGGCTGGCATGGTTGATCGGCATGTTGAAGGAAACGTTGTTCACGGAAGCTGTTACCACTACCCTGCGGCAATGGCGGTGCGCCGCGATCGAAGAAACAATGTCCATCCACTGCAAAAGCTGTCCGCCGAATAAGTTTCCTAAGGTGTTTGTATCATTCGGCAATACCATTTGTGTTTGTATGGTGAGCGATTCTTTTGCGGTTTTGGCTTTCATTGTTATAATTTTTGGCAAAGTTAGTTATTTTTTGCGGGAAGAGTTGTTTCTCGCAGGGGCGCGGAGATCGCAGAGTTTGTTTCCTAATATTGCGCGCCGTCATTTCGAGTATCCTTCCTTTTTCGGGAAGGATGTATCGAGAAAGAGCGGGGGCGCATCTTCATAGGCATATACTTTGTATGTTTGTAAAAAAAAGAACATGGAAGCATACTACGGTTATTTCAAAGCACTTCACATTATATTTATCGTTACCTGGTTCGCCGGGCTGTTTTACATTGTGCGGCTGTTCATTTACCATACGGAGGCGCAAACAAAGCAGGAACCGGACAGGCACATCCTGCAGAAACAATTCAAGATCATGGAAAAACGGCTGTGGTACGGGATCACCTGGCCGTCGATGTTCCTCACGCTGATCTTCGGCACTTCCATGCTGTACGTAAATCCGTCATTTTTATCGCAAGCGTATTTTATCTTAAAATTGTTCTTTGTAGGCGGACTGATCATTTACCATTTCCAGTGTCATATCTATTTCAAGCAACTGCAAAACGACATTGTGAAATCAACGTCGTTCAAGCTCCGCATCTGGAATGAGCTGGCCACCATTTTCCTTTGCGCCATCGTATTTTTGATTGTATTGAAAAGCAATACAGGGCTGATCTGGGGAATGCTGGGCCTGGTGATCTTTGCGGCAACGTTAATGTTTGCGATCAACCTGTATAAGAAAAGCAGGATGAAGACGGATAAGGTTGGAGAGCCGGGGATGGAGGCCGGAGAGCGGGAAAAGGATGAGAAGAAGCCGGCTTAGTTCTTATACAGCCAGGCATTCGGCTGCAGCTTGCGCAGGTTCTCCAGCTCGTTGTTCGCTTCCTTGCGGGTGTTGTAATCGCCGCAGCTCACTACATACAGGCCTTTGTTGTTTTGCCCGATGATAGCGGCGCTGATGTTCTGCTGCTGAAGCAAGGCAACAAACTTAATAGCGTTCTCTTCCACCTGGAAACATCCCGCTACAAGGTGAAAACGGTTCTCAGGGTTAACTGCAGTTTCCACGGTCACTTTGGTGGTATCGGCTTTCACAGGCTCCACGAGGGCTTCTGTAACCGGCTCCGGCTGCGTGCTTTCAGCAATGGCTGCTGAGGCGGTATCTTTCGGAATGGTGATCTTTACTGTTTTGGTTGTATCAACGGATGGCGCTGCTTTCGGCTTTACAACTTCCTTCGGGGAGAAGGGATTGAGGTTGGAATAATTGATGTTCTTCAGCAGGTCCGTTTTCAAGGGGATCCATACCAGTCCGAACACCAGCGGCAACGCAATGGCAAGCGCCACATACTTCTTTACATTTATCTTTTTACGCTCTGCAGGAATTGCATCGCGGTCCTTGAATTCTTTTTCAATACGCTTGGTGATGGTGTCGCGCTTAATGGCCGGCGACTGGAACTGGCTTAAGCCAAAGGCATCCAGCAGGTGGTTGGTTGTTGTGTCGGGCTCGAACTGTATGTTACGCTCCACATCGAGGAACAGTGTCCCTACTTCATCGATCTTCACTTTCGCGCCTTTTTTCAGCTGCTCGGTGGTGGTTCTCACAAAGTGCTGGATGTATTTCAACGCTTCCGGGTAAGTGCTTTGCTCGGCCATCACAATATGATTTGCGAGAAGGCCGTCATTGTTCTTTAAGTTCTTATTGAAAACAATGTTTTTGGAAGGAGGCGTGAAGGTATGCTGCACGGGATGGATCTTTGCAGGCGCATAGTTCGCCACAAAGCCGCCAAGCTCCGGAACGATCACGCAATCGTGGCCGTTCAGCAATTCACTGATATGTTTATCTACCTTCTGCATGTAAAAATCGGGATTGTGAAATTACTAAATTTTCACAAAAAAGCGGTCAGTTTTTCGAGGTCGGCAGGCACATCCACCGCAACGCTCTCAAAATCAGTAATCTTAACTTTTAATTTATATCCATTCTCGATCCAGCGCAGCTGTTCCAATGCTTCCGCCAGCTCCAGCGGTGATTGCTCCAGGGAAGTGATCTTCTCCAAAACCGCAGTGCGGTAAGCATAAATGCCGATGTGTTTGTAAAAATCGAATGCCTTCAGCCATTCCGACTGCTCCTTGCCGCGAATGTGCGGGATCGTCTGCCTGCTGAAATAGATCGCCTCCGAGTTCCCGTTCAGGAGCACCTTCGGCGTATTCACATTAAAAAGCTCCTCGCTGCTGCTCACTTTCTTTACCAGCGTGGCGATCTCTGTCCCCTCTTCAGCAAAACAGGAAGCGACAAGATCGATCTGCTGCGGATGAATGAACGGCTCATCTCCCTGGATATTGATGACCACATCCGCGGAAGCGCGAAACTTACGGATGGCCTCGAAACAGCGGTCGGTGCCGCTCTGGTGCGAAGTGTCCGTCATTACGGCCTTTCCGCCAAAACCCTCCACATGCCGCTTGATGCGCTCATCATCGGTAGCCACCACCACATCCGCCAGCGAGGCCGATTTCTTTGCCTGTTCGTACACGCGGCGGATCATTGACTTTCCTCCAATATCCACCAGCGGCTTGCCCGGAAAGCGGGTGCTTGCATAACGCGCCGGAATTATCCCAATCATCTCCATATAACTGTTCTATAGCACGAATTTAAGCATTTATCCGAACTCTTTTTTTGGTATGTTTGTAATTATGCAATTATTAAGGGCCGCCCTGTGCTTTTTACTTCTTTTTATCTTTGCAGGAGCTGATACAGGCTACAAGAGCGTTTCGTGCAGGGAGATCATTGAGCAGATGCTTGACAGCATTAAGAATGTGCGCACGCAGCGCTACAATGTAAAATCCACTGAGCGCGTGGGCGATCACCTCCTCTTTGCCGAATCCAAAATAAAGATCAGCTTCAACCCGAGAAAGATCTATTTTCACAACCCGACGAAGAACATAGAAGTATTATGGGTAGCGGGCTCGAACAACGGGGATGCCATTGTACGCTCGGGCTCCATGCCGCTGATGAACTTTAACCTCGACCCGTACGGAAGCCTGATGCGCAAGGACCAGCACCATACGATCTTCGACCTTGGCTTTCCCTACATCGGGACGACGATTTCCAATACCATTGTGAAGGCGCCGAAGGATTTCGACAAGCATTTCCAGTACGCCGGCAGCATTGTGTTCGACAGCCACGACTGCCACCAGGTGATCATCAATTACCCCGAATACAAATACATTGAATACATTACCCAAAAGGGGGAAACGGTGACCAGCATCTCCGCCAAGCTGAATACGAGCGATTTTAAGATCCGCTACATCAACGATCTTTCGAGCTATTTCGGCGCTATCAAGGAAGGGAAAAAGCTGCTGATCCCGGTGCCGTACGCCAACAAGGCCATTGTTTACATCGATAAAAGATCGGCGCTGCCTTTAGCCATTAAGATCTATGATGAGCACGGCCTGTTTGAGAGCTACGAATTTTACAATGTGGTGGTGAACAAGACCTTTGCCTCTGACGAATTTTTAAAATCGTATAAAGATTATGGATTTTAAACAATTTTAATTAAATTTAAATCAGGGTTAATTTAAAAATGAAACTTACCTTTGCAGCCCATTTTTAATAGCATGAAATTGAATCTCCGACATATCTTATATTTAACGCTGATCATTGCGGGAGCAGGCGTTTTTGCATCATTCAGCATCAAAAAAAGGTCAGAATCCGGCAACATGGAGCTGATCAACAGGATCTTTGATGCCGTGGCGAATGTAAAAACGCTTAAATACAGCCTGCAGTGCAACGAGCGGATCAAGGGGCGCATGCAGCATACCGAATCGAAGGTGAAGCTGCAGATCAAGCCCCGCAGGCTTTACCTGAATATCCGCGGCGTTGAAGTACTGTGGGTGGAAGGCAGCAACAACGGCGAAGCGCTGGTGAACCCGAATGCATTCCCGTATATGAACCTCAACCTCGACACGTATGGCTCCTTGATGCGCAAGGACCAGCACCATACCATCCATGAAATGGGCTATACCTACCTGGCGGATATCCTGAAAGACGGACTGCGCCGCGCGGGCGACAACATCGATAAATATTTTAAAGTGCTGGGCGAAGAGAAATACAACGGCCGCGACTGCTACAAGCTTTCCATCTCCTTCCCCGATTTTGCATGGAACAATTACACGGTGAAGAAGGATGAGAACCTTATCACTATTTCAAGGAAGCTGCATGTTAGCGAGTACATGGTGCTGGAGAACAACCCGAAGTTGGGATCATACAATGATGTGAAGGAAGGCCAGGTGATCAAGGTTCCGAATGCATACGCGAAGCTTACGCTGCTGCTGATCGACAAGGAATACATGCTGCCTGTGAACAACAAGGTGTTTGATGATAAAGGCTTATACGAGACCTACGAATATTACGACCTGCAGGTGAATCCAACCATTGCGCCGGAAGAGTTCACGAAGAACTTTAAGGGGTATCATTTTTAATCAGCCTGTTACCGGAGACATCAATGCGCCTCCAGCCAGTTATTACCGGTTCCCATTCCAATTTCCATCGGCACCTTTAATGAAGGCATCGCATGGCGCATGCGGTTGGTAACGATCTCCTTCACCGCATCCACTTCTTCCTTCAGCACATCGAACACGAGCTCATCGTGCACCTGCAGCAGCATTTTCGATTGAAGATTCTGCGCTTTAAAATCGTTATGGATGTTGATCATCGCGATCTTGATCATATCGGCCGCGCTTCCCTGGATAGGTGCGTTGATCGCATTTCGCTCGGCATAGCCGCGCACGGTATGGTTGCTCGAGTTGATGTCGCGCAGGTATCTTCTTCTTCCCATGATGGTTTCCACGTATCCTTTTTCGCGTGCAGAATCAATGCTTTCATCCATGTACTGCTTGATGCGCGGATACTTTTCAAAGTAGCTTTCAATGATCCCCGCAGCTTCCTTGCGCGGGATGTTGAGCCGTTCGGAAAGCCCGAAAGCAGAGATGCCGTAGATGATCCCGAAGTTCACCATCTTCGCGTTGCGGCGCATGTCGGATGTTACTTCCGACAGAGGCACATTGTATACTTTAGCTGCGGTGGCGGCGTGGATGTCGAGCCCCGACTGGAATGCCTCGATCATGCCTGCATCGCCGCTCAGTTCGGCGATGATGCGCAATTCGATCTGTGAGTAATCGGCAGAGAGCAATGTATAATTTTCATTCCGCGGGATGAATGCTTTGCGGATCTCACGTCCGCGCTCGGTGCGGATCGGGATGTTCTGCAGGTTGGGATTATCGGAGCTTAAGCGGCCGGTAACAGCCACCACCTGGTTGTAAGTGGTGTGGATGCGGCCTGTGCGCGGGTTCACCAGCTCAGGCAATGTATCCACATACGTATTTTTCAATTTTACCAGCTCGCGGTAATCGAGGATCTTTCCAACGATGGCATGCTTGCCGGCTAATTTGGCGAGCACATCTTCACCCGTTGCATATTGGCCGGTCTTTGTTTTTTTCGGCTTCTCGGTGATCTGAAGCACTTCAAATAAAACATCGCCTACCTGCTTTGGCGACGACACATTGAAAGGCGTTCCGGCCAGCTGCTGGATCTCCTGCTCCACGATCGCGATGTCCTTTTCAAGCGCAAGCGAAATATCCTTCAGCGCGGTTTTATCGAGCGCGATGCCTTCCGCCTCCATGGCTGCAAGCACCGGCACGAGCGGGATCTCGATCTCCTCGAATAATTTCGTGGTATGCGCTTCCTGCAGCAGCGGCGCAAATTTATCTTTCAGCTGCAGGGTGATGTCGGCATCTTCGCCTGCATATTCCTTGATGTCTTCCTGCGGAACAGCGCGCATGCTGATCTGTCCTTTCCCTCTTTTTCCGATCAGCGTTTCTATGGACACAGGCGAATAGCCGAGGTATGTTTCCGCCAGCACATTCATGTTGTGGCGCATTTCCGGCTGAATGAGGAAGTGCGCGATCATCGTATCGAATAATTTTCCTTTGATCTCCACATTGTACCATTTCAAAACGGAAAGGTCGTACTTGATGTTCTGCCCGATCTTCACGGTGTTCTCATTTTCGAACACAGACTTGAATTCATTCACAATTTCCTGCGCCTCGCTGTAGTTTTCAGGCACCGGCACATAATACGCTTCACCGGTTTTCCAGGCAAATGACATTCCCACCAGCTCCACATTGTTCGCATCGAGCCCGGTGGTTTCGGTATCAAAGCAGATGGCCGGCTGCTGGTTCAATGCAGCGATCAGCTCCGCTCTTTTTTCTTTTGTATCAACCATGTGATACGTATGCGCTGTTTCCTTTATTGTTCTATAAACCGCCGTCGAAGGCTTATCAATAGCATCTGCTGTGCCTGTTCCTTCTGCTGTTTCCTCACCGCCTCCAAACATATCCATCTGTGAAGCATCCGTTTTCTTTGCTTTCGGAGCAGCTGTTTTTTCGGCAGGAGGCGCGCTCACTGTTAATGTTTCACCCAGCACCTGCTCTGCAAGCCTTCTGAATTCAAGCTCCATGAAGAGCTCGCGCAAGGCTTCCTTGTTCGGCTCATCCATGAGGAGCGCACGTTCATCCCATTCGATCGGCACATCGCAGATGATGGTTGCCAGCCATTTCGACTGGATGGCCTTGTCTTTATTCTGCTCCACTTTTTCCTTCAGCTTGCCTTTGAGCTTGTCGGTATTCGCCAGTAAATTTTCGATGCTTCCAAAATCTTTGACCAGCTGGATGGCAGTCTTTTCGCCCACTCCGGGGATTCCCGGGATGTTGTCCACCTTATCGCCCATAAGGCCGAGAATATCGATCAGCTCTGCTACGTTGCGGATCTCCCATTTTTTGCAGACCTCGGGAACGCCCATGATCTCCACGCCGTTCCCCAATCGTGCAGGCTTGTAAATAAATATATTCTCGGAAACCAGCTGCCCGTAATCCTTATCGGGCGTCATCATGTAAACGGTATAGCCATGCTGCTCGGCTTTTTTCGCCAGCGTGCCAATCACGTCATCCGCTTCGTAGCCGGGCTTCCCGATCACCGGAATGTGAAATGCCTCGATGAGGCGGATGATGTACGGAATAGCAAGCGCGAGGTCTTCCGGCATTTCTTCGCGGTTGGCCTTGTATGCTTCAAATTCTGTATGGCGCACGGTAGGCTCCGCGGTGTCGAACACAACGGCAATGTGCGTCGGCTTCTCCTTTTTCAATACTTCAACAAGCGTATTTGTAAAGCCTAATATTGCGGAGGTATTCAGTCCTTTGGAGTTAACGCGGTGATTATTGCTGAATGCAAAATAGGCGCGGTAGATCAGCGCATACGCATCCAGCAGGAATAATTTCTTGGGGTTCTCGCTCATAATTTTCTTCTGTTTTTCAAAGCTTAAAATTAACCGAAAAAAGGATGTGCTGATGATTTATATATCAACAAAAAAGCCATTTCCCGCATGGAAAATGGCTTCTTTGTTAATCCGGTTTTATCTCTTAGTTGGAAGCGGTTTTATTATAGGCATTCACCACTTCAACAATGTTCTCGTAATCGTATTTTTTTTCCTCGATGGCTTTCACGATCTCTTCATTATCGGCCATCGCATCGGTCATTTGCTTTTTGAACTTGCTGGATTTTACTTTCACGAATTCGCCGCCTGCCTTCTCCATGTAATAATCCGACTTTACCTTGATGTCGTTCATCTGCATCACTTCTATCTGTGACTCGTACAGGTTCACCGCGCCTTTCGAAATGATCTTTACAAACACCTGCTCGCCGTCTACATTGCGGGAAACGAAGATCGTTCCGTCCACGCAGTATTCCTTGATCTTGGCAGGCGTAAAGCTTTTTACTTCCGCGCCTTCCTTTTTACGGAAGGATGCTTTGGTAAAATTGTCGAACTCGCGCTTCAGGTTCTTCTTGATCTCACCTTTCAGCGAATCGCCGTTGAGCAGGATCACATAGCCCTGGAAGTACTTTACCTGTGCGCTTGCCTTTGTATTAAAAGCCATAATTGCAGCTACCACCACTACAGTTACGGAGAAAATGCCTTTTATTTTCATTCAAATTGGTGTTTTAGTTTTAAAGAAGTTCAAATTAACTGGAAATATTTTACATAAAAAACAGCAGGTTAAAAACTATCGCCAAATGTTAATAACTTGTTAATTACCGGGCTGTATTTCCCTTCACTGCTCAAATCTTTCGGCAGAAATTGGATTCCTTTTTGTAAATTTGCATACCAATCCACCACTTTTGAAAGCCTACCGTCTTTATCTTCTCCTTTTCGCTTCACTCTGCATCACGGCCTGCAACAAATGCTCCGACAAGCAGAAACCTGCCGTGCTGGTTGTAAAACCGGAAATGGTGGATGAAGAGGTGAACAAGCTGCTCAATGAAAAGCTGGGCGATTACGATACCTCAAAAGTAATTGTAATTTCAGGCGACACACTCATCGCCGCAAGGCTTGTTGCTGATTTTTATACCCAAAATGAATTTAAGGTCACCTGGACCGACAAAGGCGAGCTGACGAAACAGGGAACTACCCTGTTCTCCATCCTCGAGCATGCCGATGATTATGGACTGCTGCGCGAAGATTACCACTTCGACAGGATCAATGTATTGGTGAAGACTGCTCGCGACAGCAGCAGCAAAAAGTTCGACGCCGTAAAGCTTTGCGAAGCCGACCTTTTTCTCACGGATGCCTTTTTCAAATTCACGGTGCATGCTGCAACAGGACGCTTCAATGCCGATAGCCTCACTACGGAATGGCATCCTGAAAAGCTGGATACGAACCTTACCGTGATCCTTCAAAATGCATTAAAGCAGAATAAGCTCCGTGCAGCGATCGAATCGCTGGAGCCGAAGAACGAGCAGTACCGGCGCCTGAAGCTGGCGCTGAAAAATTACAAGGAAGAGTTTAAGGGCGTCGAGTGGGACAGCCTTGCAAGCCGCGAATCGGATTCCACCACCTTTAATGAACGGCTGAAGCAGCGGCTCATCGCCAGCCATGATTACTCGGATGCGTACAGCGGGAACGATTCCATGCGCCTGATGAAATCATTGAAAGACTTTCAATGCAAACACAACCTGGTAGAAGACGGCAAGATCGGGAAGCTTACATTTAAAGCGCTGCAGCAGACGAAGGCCGATGTGATCCGGCAGATAGAGATGAACCTGGAGCGCTGGCGCTGGACCGACATGCCGAAGGAAGAGCAATACGTTTGGGTGAACATCCCGAAATTTGAAATGCATGTGATGGAAGAGGATACGATGGTGATGCGTTCGCGCGTGATCGTTGGCGCGCCGAAAACACGCACGCCGCTGCTGAAAAGCACGATCCGCTATTTCATCATTTACCCATACTGGACGGTCCCTTTCAGCATCATCACCAAGGAGATCCTTCCGCAGCTGAAGCGCGATACCTCTTATTTAAGGCGAAAAAATTTCGAGGTGCTCGACAGGAACGGCTATGTGATCGACACGATGATCAACTGGAAAAAATACAGCAAGAACTATTTTCCATTTAAGATCCGCCAGCGCATCGGCGACGAGAATTCACTGGGCATCCTTAAATTCAATTTCAATAACAAGTACGGCGTGTATATGCACGATACCGACAACCGCCGCCTGTTCGCACGCGAGAACCGTGCGCTGAGCCACGGCTGCGTGCGGCTGGAAAAGTTCTTTGACTTTGCGAAATTCCTTGTGCGTGAAGACAGCGTGAAATATCCTGTCGACTCCCTCCGTGCCGACCTTTCACGCGAACAGCAAAAGCAGGTGAACCTGAGAAGGCCGATCGCGATCTACATCAATTACTATACGGTTGAAGTGGACGAACACATGGAGATCCATTTCTTCAACGACATTTACGCGAAGGATGAAAAGATGCTGAAAGCGCTCCGGAAAGAAAAATAATACAAGCCCCTCCCCATTCTTTTTCCCGGATATGATTTTTTATCTATATTTAAAATTATTTACAGTCCGTTATGCTCCGTCCCGGAAAATCGTGTACGCATTTTTTCTATCGCTTCAGGCTGCTGGCGCTTATCGTGTGCCTGTTCCCGGCAGCGGCCCTTGCAGTTGACCTCGACAAGCAAAAAGGCAGCCTCGACCTTGTGCCGGTGCTTGAGATCTACGAGGACAGATCGGGCAACCAAGACATACAGGATGTTTTTAATTCATCTTCCTTCAAGGCCTGCACACAGGATGTCCCCAATTATTCGATCACGTCATCAGCTGTCTGGATCCGCTTTAATGTCACCAGCATGGAAGCAGGGCAATGGTACCTCGCGCTGTACAAATCACGCATCGATACGGTAGAGCTGTACCAGGTATTTAACGGTGTTCCGCAGCTGATCAAAACCGGCGGCAAGGCGCTGCCCGAAAACGCAAAAGAGGTACGGACAAACGATTGCCTTTTCAGCCTTTTTCTTCCACCCGGATCGGAGCAGCAATTTTATGTGCGCTTTAAAAGCAAGGAAACGCTGGAGCTTCCGCTAAAGCTGGTCACTGCCGATACGTATATCAGGCAGCTGCATGCCATCTCGCTGCTCGACGGGATCTATTTCGGCTTCATTATCCTCATCTGCCTGTACAACCTCGGGATCTACATTGGCGTGAAGGACCGCATTTATATCTTTTACATTCTCTATGTTTTTTTCATCGGAATAATGATCGCGCAGTTCAAGGGCGAAGGCAGCGAATTTCTCTGGAGGAACTTTACTTCGTTCAACAATTATCCTTCTTTATTTCCGGCATTGGCCAGCATTTTCGGCATGCTGTTCACCATTCATTTCCTGAATGTGCGCAATGATTTTAAGATCTTTTACCGCATCTTCATTTCGCTGATCGTGGTCAATGTGGCCTGCATGTTCATCAACTTCGCCGGCTTGGCATCTTTCGCTTTGAAGATCATCCAGGTGCTTTCACTCATCACTTCCATTCTCATGTTCGTGACGGGAATTAAAAGCTACAGGCTTGGCTTTGCACCTGCACGCTATTACCTGCTTGCCTGGAGCGCGTTCCTTCTCGGTGTGGTCGTGTACATCCTCAAGGACCTGAACGTGATCGCCTACACCCCGCTGACCAGCAACGCGATCCAGATCGGCTCCGCCTTCGAGATCACGTTATTATCGCTTGCCCTCGCCGACAGGATCAACGTGTACCGCAAGGAAAAACAGGAAGCGCAAAGTCAGGCTGTACTCGCGCTGCAGATGAACGAGCGCCTCATCATCGAACAAAATAAAACGCTGGAAGAAAAAGTAAAACTGCGGACGCTGGAGCTTGAATCCAAGAATGTGATCATTCAAACGAAGAATACGGAGCTTACCGACAGCATCCGGTATGCCAAGCGGATCCAGGATGCGATCCTTCCCGACCAGAACTATCTTTCGAAAATATTCCCGGGCGCTTTCATCCTCTTTAAGCCGAAGGACATTGTAAGCGGCGACATCTACTGGATCGAGCAATGGGGAAATGAGGTGGTGGTAGCCGCTATCGACTGCACAGGGCACGGTGTTCCGGGTGCGTTCATGACCTTCATGGCGCATAACCTGCTGAACGAGATCGTGAATGAGCACGGCATTACCAAGCCTTCGGTGATCCTTACACAGATGCGTACCAACCTTTCGAAGGTGCTCAGGCAAAAGAACAGTGAGCAATCCATTAAGGATGGCATGGATGTATCGGTCTGCACCATTCACATGGATACGATGAAGCTGGAGTTCGCAGGCGCCTTCAACCCGCTTTTCATTGCACGCAAGGGCGAGTTCATTAAGCTTGCCGCCGACCGCTGCGCAGTGAGCGCCTACGAAGGCGAAGAGCTTCCGCCTTTCAGCAACCAGGAGATGCAGCTGGAACAGGGCGACAGGCTGTATCTTTTTTCCGACGGATATGCCGACCAGTTTGGAGGGCCACAGGGAAAAAAGATGACGATCCGCAAATTCAAAGAGCTGATCCTTTCGATCTGCAACAAGCCTGCTGAAGAACAGAAAGCGCTGGCCGAGGATTATTTTGAAAGCTGGAAAAAAGAAAATGAGCAGACGGATGATGTGCTGGTGATCGGGATCTGTATTGATTAAAACGAATGAACTGCCGAGGCGATCCGCAGGAAAAATAATTTAAACTACCATGTATGCTATCCAATACAGAAACCAGCAGAATCAATAACCCGGAGCTGGCCGGCCACCTGGAAACATTCATTAAGAACGTTACGGAAAAATGCCCCGGCAATATTAGATCTATTGTTTTGTATGGCGGCGTTGCAAAAGGCGACTTCACGGAAGGCAGGTCCAACACCAACCTGCTTCTTGTTTTTGAATCGATCGACCTCCCGGTGCTCGACAGCCTTTCTGTGATCTTCCAGAAAGCGATCAGCGACTTCCGCTTCTCTCCTTTCCTGCTTACCATTTCGGAGATAGAGCCTGCAAAGAATGTGTTTGCGGTAAAGCTGTTCGACATTCAGCAGCATCACATCCTCCTGTATGGCGAAGACCCCGTAAAAGGCCTGCAGTTCAAAAAGGAAACGCTTGCCTTCATTTCAGAACAGGAGCTGCGGAACCAGATCTCGAGGATGAAATATTTTTACATCCGTAATTTCAACATGCCGGAAATGCTGAATGAGAAGATCCTGAAAAGCTTCACCACATTGCTCATCAACGCAAACATCTATCTTTATCTCGAAGAAGGAAAATACTACCGCACGCGGGATGAGATCATCGCACGCATTCAGCAGCTGCCAAACATGGAGCAGGATGTGCTTCATGAGCTGATCCTTTTACGGAAGGGAGAATTAAAAACGGATGCGGAAGGAATTAAAAACCTGTATGGAAAGCTGATGCTGCAGTACAAGCACCTGATCAAGGACCTTCAAAAAATGTCTCAGCATGGCTAACATTCTTCTCGACCCGATCGGGCACATGTACGGGCCTCATTTCCTGATCTTGTACGCGGCCATTTTTGTTGCGCTTGCACTATTTCTTCATTTCCTCGCTCCCCGGCTGGCAGTGAAAAGATCGGGCCCGGACTCCCTGGGAATCCCCATGCAGCCTGACCCATACGAGCTGGCATTCATGCGCGGCGGCAACAGGGAAGTTGCGATCCTTGCTATTTTTTCACTCATCAAAAGGGGCTACCTGAGCGTGCTTACCAACAAGGATAAATCGGATGTATGGGTGGGACAGAAAAAGAACCCGCCGCCAACCTACGCGCTGAACGTTTATGAAAGTGAGCTGTTCAACAGAATCGACATGAAGGAGAAAGGGATCAAGGAAATTCTCAGGGATCCGAAGACACAGGAAACCATCAGCACTTTCTGCAAGGGCTTGGAACAGCAGCTGGCCGACAAAGGCCTGCTTCCTGCCCCGGAAGAGATCCGGCGCTTCAATCTTATGAAAATTGCTGCTGTTGCCACGTTCACTCTTTTAGGCCTCTATAAATTTGTGGTTGCCACGAACAGCGGGCACAAAAATGTTCAGCTCTTATTTATGTTTGCCCTCATGGGCAGCTTCATCCTTGGCGGTATCGTTTTCAGGAAGCGCCTGTCGGACAAAGGACAAACTTTATTTGACGAAATGAAAATGGCTTTCAAGCCCATCGATAAAAGCGAGGTGAATGATCAGCTGCTCTACATCCAGCAGCTGCAAATTGCCTTGTACGGGATCACGGCCATAGAGGGAAGCAAGTACGGCTACCTTGCCGGCTATTTCCGCACCAGCGCCAGCGACATCTTCAGCAACGGCGGTTCTTCCGGATCATGCGGAGGAGGCTGTGGCGGAGGAGGAGGCTGTGGTGGCGGATGCGGCGGCGGTTGCGGGGGATGTAGTTAAAATGAGCGCCATGAACAACATACCTTTTTTAGGAACAGGCATCGGCTTCCGGCCGGAGATCAAATCATTGATCTTTCTTAACCGCGATAAGATCGGCTTTATCGAGATCATCGCGGAGCATTACATGGACGTGCCCGACGAAAAGCTGAGGGAGCTGGAATTCCTGAAAAAGCATTTTACGGTGATCCCTCACGCGATCAACCTTTCATTGGGAAGCGCCGAAGGACTGGATCACGACTACCTGCTCAAATTAAAAAAGCTGGTGGAGCTTATTGATCCGCCTTACTGGAGCGAGCACATTTCCTACACCAAAGCGCATGGGATCGATGCCGGTCACTTATCACCCATCGTATACAACAATGGCCTTCTTGCCATTTTGAAGCGGAACATCCAAACAGTGAAAGAGCTGATCCCTTACCCGCTCATCCTCGAGAACATCACCTATCATGTGGAGCTTCCGGGAAGGGAGTACAGCGATGCCGCTTTTCTGAATACACTCTGCAAAGAAACAGGCTGCGGGCTCCTGCTCGACATCACTAACCTTTACATCAACAGCAGGAATATGCATTTCGATGCAAAGCAATTCATTGATGAGCTCCATCTTAAAAACATCGTGCAATTGCATTTTGTAGGCTGTGAAGAGCTGCCGGAGCAGGTCATCGACACGCATGCTTCCAAAACCTCTCCCGCGATCTTTTCGCTGATGAACTACTTACTTTCGAAGCATCGGCCCAAAGGCATCCTTCTTGAACGCGATGAGCATTTTGAAAAAACGGATGAGATCATCGACGACCTGCTCACAGCAAAAAAACTGATCGCGGAATGCAGCCTGAATTAGCACAGCAGCTCCTGAACAGGCTATACACCGATGAACGGTATCTTGCGGAGTTCCTGGCAGACAGGCAGCTATTCTATTCGAAGCATCAGTTTACACCGGAAACAATTGCCTTCCTCGATGCGCTTTCCTCAAAGCAATTATCATTCTATGCACACAGCCTAAAAGCAAAACGCTACCAGCTGGTGAAGCAGCAGATCCCCGCTGTTTGCAGGATAATGAAGGCCGCGCTTGATGAGCACTGGCGCAGCTATGTGGGAACCTATGTACCGCAAGGCATTCACAAGCACCACGATGATGCATTGCATTTCCTCGCTTTCATTGAACAGCAGCACTTAACTGATTTTTTACTTTCGCTAATAAAGTTTGAGCGCTTGCTGATCGGGCATTTCATTGAAAGCACAAAGATTCAGCTCTCATTCCATGCGTATGACTTTACTGCTGAATACCAGCAGATCCTGAAAAAGGAAAATTATATTATTCCGCAAAAGAAATGGACATGCATTCTTTGGCGCAGTGGTAGGATTGGAATGAAGATCTCCATTTAAGTGATCAAAAGGAGCGAGCCCTCAATACGTTTAAAATAATTCGCTCCTCCGGAGCTCTTGTTGTGTTCTGTTGCTTTATTATTAATAATGCGCTTCTCCGAAGCACTTCCCCTGTGCTTCACACCTACAGGCCGCTCCTACGGAGCTTGAAAAACCAGGTCTTATTCCGTTACAACAAACAGGACGCTCCTATGGAGCTTGAAAAACTGTATAGATATTGTTATAAACAGGGCGCTCCT